>CALUMQ010000024.1 GCA_944321765.1 uncultured Alistipes sp. | reverse complement strand
ATCCATTTGGGTCTGACCTTTTTTATTGTATTTATATCTGTCTCGGACTCTCCCCGGCGCCCCTTGTTCCGGCTTGTGGAGCCATCAGAGACTCTCTCCCGCTCGCGGAATCTTTCCCGGCAATTCTTCCCGGCCTGCCGTTCCGACACGGCACGGCCTCGATTCCTCGTACTGTTGAAAGACCGAAATCTCTCCGGATTCTTCTCCGATCCTGCGCCGTATCGTCTTTGAAATGCGAATTTTGTTCGTTCCGCAGAATTCCCTATCTTTGCATCGGGAATCTTTAGACTGTTAGACTGGTTTATGAAGACGGGTTGCAAATATCTGATTTGTCTTTTGGGAACAGCCCTTTTCCCGCTTCTGCTCTATGGCAGAAATTCGCAACTCGACTCGCTTCTGACGGTCCTCGATCGTGAGATCGACGCCTATCCTCAGCTTGAACAGAAAAAAATCGAATCCCTGGATAGCTTGCGGCGCAAATACAGCCAGATTGATGATGATTCACTGGAGAAGTACCTCATGGGCGAGAAGCTTATCCAGGGCTATTATTATTTTTCGGCCGATTCCACCCGCAGCTACATGAACCGCAACATCAAGTGGGCGGAGGCTCACCACAAGGATCGCTGGGCTATCGAAAATAAGGTTCGACTGGGGTGGTACTATGCCTGCATGGGAATGTATCTGGAGTCGATGTCGCAGTTGCAGGAGATCGATTTCTCGAAGATCCCCGACAACTACAAGGAGGTCTATTACGAAGCCAAACGCAAGGTATTCAAGGAGATGGGCGCCGAGACCCGTGATGTCCAGCTGAAGGCTGATTATGCCCGTCTGCGCCTTGCCTATACGGATTCGCTGCAGATGGTCGAGCGTTCCTCGGCGCGCGACGATTATTGGTATACGCGTATCGATTCGCTTTTCGGGGCGGGGAATCGACAGATGTGCCTGTACCATTTGAACTCCTACTCCAGTTCGGAGCGTACCTATGCCCTGATCGCTTACATTATCGGAACGGAATACGAGAAGGCCGGAGAGATGGAGGAGGCCATGTGCTATTATGTGCGGGCGGCAACGGCCGATCTGCGTTCCAATACGAAGGATCATGGCGCCCTTCCGCTGGTCAGCGCCTGGTTGCTTGAGCAGGGTGATGTGGAGCGAGCCTATCGTTATATTGCCTTTTCGTGGCGCCAGTACAACGGCTTTGGCAGTAAATTAAGGTATGTATCCAACCTTCCGCTGCTCAATCTCGCGGAGGAGGCCTATAAAAAGATGATCCTGGCGCGTCAGCATACCTTGATGATCTACACGATCTGTATCTCTGTTCTTGTACTCTTTCTGCTGGTATCGCTGGTGTTCATCTTCCTGCAGCTGGAGCGGATCTCCAAGGTGCGGAATGATCTGAACAGCTCCAACGGATTGTTGAGCCAGTATAACGAAGAGATCAAGGATGTGAACGAACGGTTGCAGGAGAGCAATGAAAAACTGCAACAGGCCAATACGATCAAGGAGAAATACCTGGCCTACTTCATCCAGCAGTGTTTCGTCTACATAAACGATATGGACGAGTATCGGCGCCGTATCAGGAAGGCGATCATGCGGGGCGATACGCAGGAGGCCCTGGAGCTGGCAACTTCCGGCAACGAGTTCGAACAGAAACTCAATGATCTGTATGTAACCTTCGATCGTACGTTCCTGGACATCTTCCCCGACTTTGTCGCCTCGTTCAACCGAATGCTGCAGGACGATAAACAGATCGTCTGCAAGGAGAATGAACTGTTGACGACGGAGATCCGGATCTATGCCCTGATCAAGCTGGGCGTGACCGACTATAAGGATATCGCCCGTTTCCTCCGCTGCTCCATCAATACGATCTACAACTACCGGGCAAAAATCAACAGCCGGCTCAAGGTCTCAAAGGAAGAGTTCAATGCCTTCATGAAGGATTGAACATTGCTTTTTTTTCTGTCGGATTTAATTTCGGAGATCAGGTTCGTCGTTTCCGCTCTCTGGCCTCTCCGGCTGTCGCCTTACGAGCGCTTTTTCATCTGCAGAGGTTGATGAAGCTACTGTTTCAGCTCTAAATGTTTTCCAACAAATCTCATCTTTTTGGCTGTGTTAAATATATTATATTATTGTTAGTCATGTATTTATGTTTTAATAAGTTCTCACAAGTACTGTTTTATCAATCTTAGACCGGGTTTTTTTGATTATTTTTAATTGCAAAATGTTGGGTGCGGTATGCCCATCTCTTGTACTTGTAACGAACCAAACTAATACTAACTTAAATTACCGCTCAATGAAAAAACTTTACTCTGTTAAGAAAAGAGGCGGGTTTGTTTTGCTCGCTCTCTTGTGTTCAATGGGGTTGGGTGGATGCGATGACGCGCATGTGGAACTCGACGTTCCGCCATCGTATGCATCGGATCCGAACTCGAAAGTCTCTTTTACCAGTTTTACTCCTACCGAGGGAGGCGTTCGAACGACCATGTTCATTTACGGCGACAACTTCGGCACCGATCCGGATCTGATCGACGTGAAGATCGGCGGGCAGACGGCAAAGGTGATCCGCGCCAACAACAAGGAGATCTACTGCATTGTTCCGGCCCGTGCGGACCAGGGCTATGTGGAGGTCACCATCTGGGACGCCGCTCACGAGAACAGTGTTTCTCACTCTTTCGATCAGCGGTTTACCTATATTTATAACACGGTGGTCGGTACGCTTTGCGGCGTTGTCGACAGCGAGGGTAACGCTGCCTACAAGGACGGAACCTTCGAGGAGGCCGGTTTCACCCAGCCCGGTCTGATCTATACCGACCCCAAGGATCCCAACGTTCTCTACATGTTCGAGCAGAGCGCTTCGCAGCTGCGTCGGATCAATGTTGCCAATGAGACCGTCGAGAGTCTGATTGCCACGGCTTCGGGATGGAATCAGGTCAACAGTATCGCATGGAGTGTGACAGCCGACACGATGTTCGTGAACAACAATCAGTCGAATGACGACGGCCCTGCCATGTTCCTGCTCAAACGGGAGGAGGACTTCAAGGTGGCACACCTGATCATGCGCGGCAAGGACTGCAACTGCGTCTTCACGGACCCGGTCGAAGGAACGCTCTTCTGTGTGATCGGTACCAACGCCAAACTCCACCGCCCGGAATGGAACGAGTCGACGCAGATGTATGATCTCGGAGAGTATGTTGCGTCGATCGCAGCTACCGGACAGTGGTTCCAGAGTATTTCGTTCGTTCCTACGGGCGATTACATGATGGGTACATCGCGCCAGAATAATTATGTGTTCAAGGCGACTTATGATCGTGAGGGTAAACGTCCGACCAACCCGCTGCCTTTTGTCGGAAGTGGTGCCGGATATGGCGAAGGTGTAGGTCTGGGTAACTTTTTCAATGGCCCCCGTCAGGGCGTATTCGTCTATAATGAGGATTATGCCGCTTCGGGCGCTGCTCCTCAGGATTGTTACGATTATTACATTGCAGGAAGTGCTAACCATTGCATCCACAAGGTGACGCCTACGGGTGCTGTCAGCACCTATGCCGGACGAGGAAGTGTGTCGACTACCGGAAACGTCGACGGATACATCGACGGAGACCTGCGTCAGGTGGCCCAGTTCAGCTGGCCCGAGGGAATCACTTATTGCGAATCTACCCAGACATTCTATATCTCTGACGCCGGAAACCATCGTATCCGTACGATTACCGTCCAATAAGCTACCGATAAACTACAGAACAACCTACTATGAAGAAATATATATTAGCGATGATACTGTTCCTGACAGGATCCCTGTCCGGCGTATCCGCACAGGAACAATCCATGAAGGTGAGAGGTCGTGTGGTTGACAGCAAGAACATGCCTCTGGTCGGCGCCAGCGTTTATGTCAAGGATGTGGCCGGCCTGGGTGTTACCACCGACATCAACGGCGATTACATGATCGACATTACTCCATACTCTACGCTGGTGTTCTCTTACGTCGGTTATGACTCTTCGGAAGTACTTGTCAAGGAGAACATGACGACGGTCAACGTCAAACTCAAGGAGTCGGCCGAAAGCATCGAGGATGTGGTCGTTACCGGAACGGGTGTACAGAAGAAGGTTACCGTGACCGGAGCTATCTCAACGGTGGATGTCGAAGATCTGAAAGTTCCGACTTCGAGCCTCTCGAATGCTTTGGCCGGTGTGGTTCCGGGTATTATCGCCCGTCAGACCTCCGGTCAGCCCGGTCAGAACATTTCGGAGTTCTGGATCCGCGGAATCTCCACCTTCGGAGCCGGCAGCAGCGCGCTGATTCTGGTCGACGGCTTCGAGCGAGACCTCAATTCGCTCAACGTCGAGGATATCGAGTCGTTCTCCGTGCTGAAGGATGCCTCGGCAACGGCCATCTACGGTAGCCGCGGTGCCAATGGCGTCGTGCTGATCACCACCAAGCGCGGTAAACCCGGCAAGGTGAACATCAACGTCAAGGTCGAATCCTCGTACAATACCCGGACCTATACTCCCGAATTCGTTGACGGCTTCACCTATGCCTCGATGATGAACGAGGCGCGCGAGACCCGCTCGCAGCAGAGGATCTTTACCGACAACGAACTCTTCCTCTTCAAGTCGGGCCTCGATCCCTACCTCTACCCGAATGTAGACTGGATGGGCAAACTGTTGAAAAACGGTGCCATGAGCTACCGTGCCAACCTCGATATCAGCGGCGGTGGTAATACGGCCCGCTACTTTGTGTCGGCCAGCTACGTCAACGATGACGGTATGTACCGCACCGATGAGGCGCTGAAGGACTACGATACCAACGCCAACTACCAGCGCTGGAACTACCGTATGAACGTCGATATCGACGTGACGAAGACCACGCTCGTGAGCATCGGCGTGTCGGGCTGGCTCTCGAAGCAGAACGAACCGGGATTCGGCGGCGGTGATATCTGGAACTCGCTCATCGGCAGCAACCCGATCTCTATCCCGATGGTGTATGAGGACGGCCGCATGCCGGCCTACGGCACCGGTAACCGTACGAATCCCTATGTGCTGATCACGCAGACCGGTTATATGGAGAACTGGCAGAACGTCATCCAGACCAACGTTACGCTGAACCAGAAACTCGATTTCATTACCCAGGGACTGAACTTCAACGGTCGTTTCGGATTCGATACCTACAACTACAACTACCGCGGACACAGACAGTGGCCCGAGCAGTGGCGTGCCGAGCGCATGCGCGACACCAACGGCGAGATCGTCTACAACAAGATCTCCGACGAGGCTCTGATGTTCCAGGAGGCGAGCGGCTCGGGTAACCGCAAGGAGTTCGTCGAGGCTACCCTGTCGTATGACCGTACGTTCGGAGACCACCACGTGGGTGCCATCCTGCGTTACACTCAGGACCAGACGACCAATACCACCGATGCGAGCGGTTACAACTGGCTGCCGCGCAAGCACCAGGGTCTTGCGGGTCGTGTCACCTACGGTTGGAGATCGCGCTACTTCTTCGACTTCAACTTCGGTTACAACGGTTCGGAGAACTTCGCTCCGGGTCATCAGTTCGGTTTCTTCCCCGCATACTCCGTAGCCTGGAACATTGCCGAAGAGCCGTTCATCAAGAAGAGCATGTCGTCGTGGTTCAACATGTTCAAGGTGCGTTACTCCTACGGTAAGGTCGGTAACGACGACTTGGGCAGCTATCGGTTCCCTTACCTCGAGCAGTTCATGACCGGAACCACGGGCTTCAACTACGGTGACTACTACAACGATTACCGTGTCGACGGTCTGCGTTACAGCACGCTCTCCTCTCCGGAGGTGACGTGGGAGATCGCCACGAAGCATGACCTGGGACTCGACTTCGCGCTGTGGGGCAACCGCATCACCGGTACGGTGGACTACTTCCACGAGCAGCGCGACGGTATCTACATGAGCCGTCAGAATATTCCGGCCATCATCGGTCTGTGGGACCGCATTCCCTACTCGAATGTCGGCTCGGTGCTCTCGAAGGGTGTCGACGGTAATGCCGCCCTTACCCAGCAGTTGGGACAGGTCAACCTGACCGTTCGAGGCAACTTTACATACAGCCGCAACAAGCACCTCAAGGGCGATCCCCTGCGCAGTAACTACCCGTATACCTACTGGGAGGGATATCGCGTCAACCAGAACCGCGGTTACATTGCCCAGGGCCTGTTCAAGGATTATGACGACATCCGCAACAGCCCCCAGCAGTCGTGGAACCCCATGCCGGGTGATATCAAGTACAAGGATATCAACGCCGACGGTGTGATCGACGGCAATGACCAGGTTCCTGTCGGTACGACCTCGGTTCCGGGCCTGATCTACGGATTCGGTATCTCGGCCATCTGGAAGGGCTTTGACTTCAACGTTCACTTCCAGGGCGCCGGCAAGAGTTCGCTGTTCATCAACGGCAGCAGTGTCTATCCCTTTATCGACGGCGACTGGGGTAACATCCTCTCTGATGTCGATGGCAACTACTGGACACTCGACAACCCCAATCCCAACGCCAAGTATCCGCGTCTGAGCTACGGAGGCAATGCCAACAACTACCAGGCTTCGTCGTTCTGGTTGCGCGACATGTCGTACCTGCGTCTGAAGACGCTGGAGATCGGCTACACGCTGCCCAAGAAAATCACGCGTCTGATCCATATGGAGAACGTGCGTTTCTATCTGGTGGGCCAGAACCTGTTGACGTTCTCCGATTTCAAACTCTGGGATCCCGAGATGGGCAGCTCCAACGGTCAGCAGTACCCGTTGACCAAATCGGTGACGATCGGTGTGACCATCAAGTTGTAACAAATCAATCCTGTTTCGTATGAAAAGCATAAAATATATCGCATCTGCCGCCTTTGTCCTCGCCGCAGGAGCAAGCATTCCCTCTTGCTCGTATCTGGATGTCGAGGGCAAGGTAAACGGCAATAACCTGACAATTGAGAAGGTCTTTGAGAGCAAGGACCACACGGACAGCTGGCTGGCCCAGGCATTTGTCGCCCTGAACGGCTACAGTGCCGATTATCATGGAAAGGACTGGTGCATCACCATTTTCGACGACTGCTTCGGTTACGGCGACCGCAACCTCGAGTACAAGCAGTTCCGTTATGCGGAGTATGACGAGAACTTCCGTCAGAATCAATGGACCGAAGGGTGGTTCGGTGTTCGTCAGGCGAGCATCATGATCCACTATATTCATCTCAACAAGGAGCTGACCCCCGAGCAGATCGTCGACTATCGCGGTCAGGCGCGTTTCGTGCGTGCTTACGCCTATTGGAAACTGCTGCAGAAGTACGGCCCCATTCCCATCATTCCCGATGATGGCGTGATGGACTTCAACCTCAGCTATGAGGAACTGTCTCTGCCCCGGGAGTCCTATGACGAAGTGGTGGACTACATTGTCAAGGAGCTGGAGATTGCCGCTTCCGAGCTCCCGCTCGATCGTGACGGACGTAACATCGTGCGTCCGACGCGTGGCGCGGCGCTCGCGGCGCGTGCCAAGGTGCTGCTTTACGGCGCCAGCCCGATCAACAACCCCGGCGGTCCGAGTGACGGTGATCCTACGGAGACCTTCACCGACCTGGTGGATGACCAGGGGAATATGCTGATGTCGCAGACCTACAACGAGGAGAAGTGGGCGCGTGCCGCCGCCGCAGCCCGCGATGTGATCGAACTGGGCAAGTATCGGCTTCATACGGAGAAGAAGCGTGAGACGGGAACCGACGGTGTCCCTCCCACGGTGGAGCCTCCCTATCGTGAGGGCTACTCCGATCAGCCGTTCCCGCAGGGCTGGCAGGATATCGATCCGATGCGTTCGTACCAGACGCTGTTCAATGGCGATATCATCCTGATCAACAACGAGGAGTTGATTTTCACCCTGGGACAGAACACCGATGTGCGGACTGACCTCGCCCGCCACAATATGCCGCTGATTTCGGGCGGTTACAACTGCCACTTCATGACCGGCAAGATGTGTGATGCCTACGAGATGAACGACGGAACTCCGTTTGACGAGGATAATCCTGAACTGCAGGGTTATGTGACAGAGGCGGAGATGGAGCAGCATCTCTATCCCGAACTGGGCGGTTACGGTACGGGTTATACGAAAAAGGGTATCGGCGTGCACAAGCGTTATACCAAGCGAGAGCCCCGTTTCTACGCTTCGTGTGCCTACAACGGTGTCTATTATGACGTAACCTCGGCTACGGTCAGCGGCTACGGCAAGCAGCAGGTCTTCAATTACCGCGGCGAGCGCAACGGGTACAGCGGAACGACCGACCGTTGGCTGCGTACGGGTATCGGTGTGATGAAGTACATCAGCCAGGACGATACGTTCGATGACAATGCCAAGGGATCCAACAAGTGGAAATGGGTTGTAGGTATCCGCTACGCTGACGTGCTGCTGTGGTATGCCGAGGCTCTGAACGAGCTGACCTCGACGTACAGCATCCCTTCGTGGGACGGTTCGCAGGTTTACAGCGTCTCGCGTGATCCCCAGGAGCTGCACCGTGCTATTCGTCCCATCCGCGTGCGTGCCGGACTGCCCGATTACGACGATGGGGTGTATGCCGATGCCGGTACCTTCCGCGATCGCGTAAGACATGAGCGCATGGTGGAGTTCTTTGCCGAGAACAGCCGTTACTTCGATGTACGCCGCTGGAAGATCGCTGCCAAGGAGGAGTCGGAGCCCGTCTATGGTTGCGACCCGATGATGAGCGTCGAGTATCGTGACGTGTTCCACCAGAACACCATTCTCTACGACATTCCCACGACGTTCAACCGCCGTATGTATTTCTGGCCCATTCAGCACATTGAGCTTCAGCGCAATATCCGCATGACCCAGAACCCGGGCTGGACGACCTTTGAATAATCTAAACAAACGAACTGCAATGAAAAAATATGTAACATATGCCTTCGTGGCGATGGGGTTCCTGCTGGGCGCGTGCAACAACGAGTTCAATGAGGAGGTTTATACCCATGTCGTGGGACTTAAGGCCGTGATGAACAGCGAAGGAACGACCAATGTCTATATGCGTTACGAGCCTGATGGAAAGACGATCTACAATCTGCCGGTGATCATCGGCGGATCTACCGCTAATGAGGAGAATCTGAATATCCGGATCTCCGTGGACCCGGATACCCTGGCCTCGATGAACGAGGAGCGTTACAAGCTTCGCGAGGATCTGTATTACAAATTGCTTCCCGAGGAGTTCTACCGCTTCGTGAACCCTGCCGAGGAGAGCACGAGCGGTTATGCCACCGGATTGTGCCACATCCCGTCGGGCCAAAGTGTCGGACTCTTCGACATCGAGTTCAACTTTACGGGCCTCGACCTGCGTTACAAGTGGGTGCTTCCGCTGACGGTCGAGGAGGATGCCGGACACACGTACCTTCCCAATTATCGCAAGCACTATCGCAAGGCGTTTCTGCGTGTGATGCCGTTCAACGACTATTCGGGAACCTACGGAGCTACGACCATGAACGTTTCGATCGAGGGTACCGATCCTACGACGGTTTCGAGCCGTACGTTCTATGTGGTGGACGAGACGACCTGCTTCTTCTATGCAGGCGTCGTGAGCGAGGATTACATCGAGCGCGAGAAGTACAAGGTAAACGTGAAGTTCAATCCGGACGGAACGTTGACCGTCACACCTGCAGATCCGAACAACGAAATGAATTTTGCAGCCGGCGAGTGCACCTATACGACCAGCTCCCAGGAAGATGCGACCGATGCGAACATCGTACACGAGTACACGACGCTGAACATGACCTATTCGTATAATAACTTTACCGACCATATTGACAAGAACGGCGAACCGATTCTGATCAATTACAGTGCATCGGGCAATTATACGATGGAGCGTCGAATCAACACGTTGATTCCTGATCGTGATCAGGCTATTCAGTGGTAGTATTAAAAATGATGAAGATGAAGAATGGGCGGTGTGTCAACCGACATTGCGACAATACGTTCATTCTTCATCTTTCTTCCTGTCGTTAATATTTAATATTCTTGAATGCAATGAAATACAATAGATTTTTATTGTCGTGTATGGTAGGCGTCAGTGTGCTTCTTGCTGCGGCCTGCAACGATGACGATCCGGCCGGCGGTCACGTGCAGTTCGGGACGAGTGGCTGTATTGCCCTGTCGTTGGACTACGAGCAGGCCGAGGCTCAGGTAAGCGTAAACGTCGTGAACCGCAGCCAGTCGGCTGGATCGGTGAATTTCTCGGTCTTCTCGCAGGAGGAGATGGATGCCTACAACCAGCAGTGGAATACCTCTTACCGGCTCATGCCCGAGGATGCCTATCTGCTGGAGAGTTCGTCCGTTTCGTTTACGGCATCCGAGTCCCAGAAGAGTGTTTCGCTGACGATCTATCCGGACAGGCTCTATACGCATCTTCTGACGCAGCTTGAGAGTGCTGACAGCTACTGTCTGCCGCTGAAGATGTCCGATAATTCGGGAAGTTCTGACCAGGTGGTTTATGTGGCCGAGCTCTCCTATCCTCAGATGAGCATAACTTCCGATCCGGAGATTGCGATTGCAATGGACAAAATGAGGACGGAGGTAACTCTCGAGGCCAGTATCTACGACAAGGGTTTTGTGGTGCCCAACGCTACCGCTCAGGTCTTCTCGATGCGTGCTGCGGTGGACAACGCCCAGTGGCTGAGCGATTTCAATGCCGCACATGGTACGAATTACACGTTCCTGCCGGAGGGCTATTACAGTTTCTCGCAGATCGAAGGGGCTGCCGGCGAGAGCCAGTGTGCTGGTACGGTCAGCCTCGATCGGCGTCCCGAAGGCATGGAGCTGTTGGCCGAGGGCAGTTATGTCCTTCCGATTCTTCCGCAACGGCTCAGTGCTGAATCTGTTCAATTAAAATATGATACTGTAGCCATTGTTGTCACCAACCCCGAGCATGTCTACACCTCCTCCGATAAGGTAGACCGTAGCGACTGGCGCATTGTATTCTGCAACAGCGATATGGGCGTGTGGAACAGCGACGGTATCATCACCAATATTCTGGATGGCAACACTGAAACCTTCTGGGCTTCGTGGTATCAGTGGTGGGACGGCCAGGATACCTGGTGGAACGATCACGGTCGTGGAAACGACTGGTGCGACTACGGGCTGGAGTTCATGACCTACAAGGAGCAGAACGGCGTGGGCGACATGTTCAGCGAGGGTTCCCGCCGTTTCCTGAGCGACGATTATATCTTCATTGCCGGAAACCGTGACTATCCGACGTTCGTCGTCGACATGGGACGCGAATATTATGTCTCCGAGGTGGGTATGCAGCACCGTGCACAGATCCAGTGGGCGCAGACCAAGACCGCGGACATTTATATCTCGAATGATCCGGAGTTCAAGTTTACCTCGATGCGTGAGGGGGGCCCTGCTCTGAACTACAGTGCCGTGAACGAGAACAACTGGGTGCATGTCTGCACGATCAGTACGGAGCGTACGACGGACGAGTTCTGGTCGATTGCCGATCTCAACGGTGCTCGTACGACGGGGGCCTCGAAGGGCCGCTTCCTGAAATTCGTGGGCCGCGAACCGCTGCCCGAGGGTAATGAGGGACATGACAACAGCCTGCAGTATGCTGGTGTCGGCGAGTTGTATGTGAAGGTTGTGGCTGAAGTTGACGGCGAACCTTACGTCGAGGGCAGTGATTCCGGCGACGGCGAAGGAACCGGGGATGACACGACCGTTGAATAACGGGATCTGTCCGAAAAGGATTGGCCCTTGATTGGCCTTATGAGCGCGGATAACGGGATTTGCATAACGTGCATTCACGTTATCCGCGTCTCTCACAAATCCGATGAGCTGATGAACCAGATTAATAAAATAAGAAGATGAAAAAACCTACGTTCTATTTCTTTACCATGTTCCTTTTCCTGGCTGCCGTGTGCTGTGGAAACGATGATAATGGCACAACTCCTTCGGGCGGAGAGCCCGGGGACGGAGGTGGCGACTCGTCGGGAGAGGTTGTACTGCAGCTCTCCAAGACGGGTATTCTGGGCGTGTCGATCAAGGATCTGTCGACCGATTTCGTGCAGGATCTGCAGGTGCAGTGTGTCGGGGGTAAGACCGCCGCATCGGATCTCTCCTTTGTGCTCGCTCCGTGGACGGACGAAGAGCTGACCGCCTACAACGAGCAGAAAGGCACCGATTATCTCATGCTTCCGGCCAGTACCTATACGCTTTCGTCGATCGAAAGCGTGGCCGGGGGAAAGACCTCTGCCGATGTCTCCGTAACGTTCAGGAGCCGGGAACTCCAGAAGACGATAGGTACATCGACCAAATATGTCCTGCCGCTGCGTCTGACGAGTTCCGATGCTTCTGTCGAGAGTATCCGCAGCGAGGTGCTCTTCACGGTTTCGCTCTACATTCCGTCGCTGCAGCTGCTCTCGGCGGATTACGGAACGGTCTATGTCGAGGATGAATCGACCGTTACCCAGGTTGCCACGCGACTGATGCGCGGATCTTCCGCTGCGGAGAGTACCGGAACACTCGATTATACGTTCAAGGTTCCCGAAAATGCCGCTGCACTCCTCGAGGAGTACAACAATGCACACGGAACCGGTTATGAACTGCTGCCGGCCGAGGCCTATACGGTGGGCTCGGCGCATTACGACGCCGGGGATCGCACCTCGAGTGCCGCCATCACCTTCAACAAGGCGGCCATGGGCACGGGATCCTACGTGCTGTTCTTTCAGGTCGACGGTCCCGCCGAGCAGGGTATCGAGTACGATACTACGGTGGGGCATCTGGTTGTCGGGAAGACTTTCTATACGAATCCCATCATCCGGACGAGTGTCCCCGATCCGACGGTGATCCGGGCCCAGGACGGTTACTACTATCTCTATGGAACGGAGGATACCTACAACATGCCGATTTATCAGTCGAAGGACCTGGTGAACTGGACCTTCAAGAATACGGTCTTCACGGATGCCACGCGTCCGACATGGAAGGGGAATCACAGCCTCTGGGCTCCCGAGATCCGCTATATCAACGGCAAATATACACTCTACTACTCCTGGGCTATCTGGGGCAATCACTGGAACAGTGAAGTGGGTGTGGCTACGTCCGACAGCCCGCTGGGACCGTTCACCGATCAGGGTCAGGTGATCGATGCCCTGGGGCTGGGTGTGGAGAACTCCATCGACCAGTTCTACTTCGAGGAGAACGGCAAGAAGTATCTCTTCTGGGGCAGCTTCTTCGGAATCTATGTTGTCGAGTTGACCGATGACGGACTGCGCGTGAAGTATAACAACGACGGTACGCCGGTCTTCAAGCAGCAGGTGGCCGGCAATGCCTACGAAGGAACCTGCATCTACAAACGCGGGGACTGGTATTACCTCTTTGCCTCGATCGGTTCGTGCTGCGAGGGTGCCAACAGTACCTATCAGACGGTCGTGGGACGTTCGAAGAGTCTCTTCGGCCCCTATGTGGACAAGGATGGCGGGCGGATGCTCGACAACCGGCACGAGATTCTTATCTCGGGTGATGGCAACTTCGTGGGAACGGGCCACAACTCCATCATCCAGCAGGACGATGCGGGTCAGGCGTGGATGATCCTCCACGGATACGTCAAGGCCGAAGCTGACCGTGGTCGTTATGTCATGCTTGAGCAGCTGCTCTGGGACGAAGACCAGTGGCCCTATGTGAAGGATAACGGGGTCCTCTCGTCCAAGTCGCTGGCTCCCATCATCAAATAAATTCGGAACGACCTGCCGCTCGATCCGCCGGATGCAGGTGTCGCGGACAAACCCGCAACGCCTGCACTCCGTGGCGGACCCGGGCACACGTCGGCCGAATCCGGGTCTCGGATCCTTTTCGAGCTGCCCCGACTCCTAAACCTCAAACCCAAACCCAAGTCTTCGGAGCTCCGCGTCGCATGGCGCGGAGTGCTTCGAACAGAGACTCTGACCTCTCAAAATTGATTCGACACCCCTTATGATGAAAAGCCTGCTGTCCCTATGGCTTGTGTGCGCCAGTCTGGGCGTATGCTCCGCACAGACGCACGTTGCCGGATCTTCCGGCTCTTCCGCTGCGGGAAATCCTGTTTTCCCGGGGCGGTATGCCGATCCCGAAGGAGCCATCTTCGGTGACCGATACTGGATATTCCCCACCTGTTCGGAACCTTTTGACGAGCAGGTGTCGTTCGACGCCTTCTCGTCTCCGGATCTGGTGACGTGGACCCGCCACGAACGTATCATCGACACGGCGGAGGTGAAGTGGGCCCGGCGGGCGATGTGGGCTCCGGCCATTCTGAAGAAGGGGCGGAAGTACTACTTCTTCTTCGGAGCCAACGATATCCATCGGGACGGAGAGGGCGGTATCGGCGTTGCCGTTGCCAAACGGCCGCAGGGCCCCTACAAGGATCTGCTGGGCAAACCGTTGATCGACCGCATTATCAACGGGGCGCAACCCATCGACCAGTTCGTCTTCCGCGATCAGGACGGCACCTGTTACCTCTATTACGGCGGGTGGCGCCATTGCAATGTCGGGAAGCTCCGCGATGACTTTACGGGTTTTGTCCCCTTCGAGGACGGATCGCTCTTCCGCGAGGTGACGCCCGAAGATTATGTCGAAGGTCCGTTCCTCTTCATCCGCGACGGCCGCTACTACTTTATGTGGTCGGAGGGTGACTGGGGTGCCGACAACTACCGTGTGGCATATGCCATTGCCGACAATCCGTTGGGTCCGTTCAAGCGTATCGGCGTGGTCCTGCAGTCGGATCCTGCCATCGGGACCGGCGCCGGACACCACTCGGTGATCTTTGAACCCCGTTCGGGCCGCTATTACTGCGTTTACCATCGGCATCCGGTCGGAAGTACGGATCCGAACGACCGCGTAGTGTGCATCGACGAGATGCATTTCGACGAGCAGGGCCGGATCCTGCCGATCGTTATTACAAATGAAGGTGTTGCCGCCAATCCGTTGAGGCGGTAGCGAGACCGAAGATGCCGATCTCCTGCGGGACGAAACCGTGCACCGGGACGGATTGTTGCCGATCCAAAGGTACGGAACCCGCATCCGGCATCGGTGGTCGGAGAGCTCAAAACATGAACTTTTTTTGATATGAAGATAAGAATCAAACATTGGCTGGCAATGTCCGCCATTACCTGTATGTGTTCAGCTTCCGCACAGATCGGCAATCATTTCGGCAATGCCGAGATGGATCGCTTCATCTCCGGGTTGATGAATCGCATGACACTCCAGGAGAAGTTGGGACAGCTCAATCTTCCCTCGGGCGGCGACCTGGTAACGGGCCCTGTACAGTGCAGTCCGTTGGCCGAATCGATCCGTCTGCAGAAGATCGGCGGATTTTTCAATGTCCTGGGCGTCGAGAAGATCCGTGAGCTGCAGCGGGTGGCCGTCGAGGAGACGGAGCTGAAGATCCCGTTGGTCGTGGGCATGGATGTGATTCATGGCTACAAGACCGTCTTCCCGATTCCGCTGGCCATGTCGTGCAGTTGGGATCCCGAGGTGGTGGAGCGTGCCGCGGAGATTGCCGCGGCCGAGGCGAGTGCCGACGGCATCTGCTGGACCTTCAGCCCGATGGTCGACATCGCGCGGGATGCCCGCTGGGGACGTATCGCCGAGGGAAACGGCGAAGACCCCTACCTGGGCGCCGTGCTTGCCGAGGCCTACGTGCGCGGTTATCAGGGCGACGACCTGCGGAACTCCGAGCGTCACATCATGACCTGTGTCAAGCATTTTGCATTTTATGGCGCGTCGGAGTCCGGTCGCGACTACAACATTGCCGACATGAGCCGCATCCGCATGTACAACGAATACATGGCACCCTATCGCGCGGCGGTGCGGGCCGGAGCCGGAGCGGTGATGAGTTCGTTCAATACCGTGGACGGCGTTCCCGCAACGGCAAACAGGTGGCTGCTCACCGATCTGCTGCGTGACGAGATGGGCTTCGAGGGGCTGCTGGTGACCGACTACAACTCGATCGGCGAGATGGATACGCACGGTGTGGCTCCGCTGAAGGAGGCCTCCGTAAGGGCGTTGAACGCCGGGACCGACATGGATATGGTCTCGGGCGGATTCCTCAATACGCTGGAGGAGTCGCTCCGCGAAGGGAAGGTAACCGAGGCGCGCATCGATGAGGCGTGCCGCCGGGTGCTGGAGATGAAGTATCGGCTGGGTCTCTTTGACGACCCCTACAAATACTGCCGTCCGGAGCGTGCCCGCAAGGAGCTCTTCACCGAAGAGCATCGTGCCGAGGCGCGTCGGATCGCTACGGAGACCTTCGTTCTGCTGAAGAACGACGACGGCATGCTCCCGCTGAAGCGTCAGGGGCGCATTGCGCTGATCGGTCCGCTGGGCGACGCCCGCAACAACATGTGCGGCATGTGGTGCAGCACGTGCGATCCCGAGCGTCACGGAACGCTGCTCGAAGGATTGCGCGCCGCGGTGGGCAACCAAGCGGAGGTCGTCTATGCCAAGGGCAGCAACATCTACTACGACGAACAGCTGGAGCGCGGGGCCGTGGGAACGCGTCCGCTGCAGCGGGGTGACAACCGGCAGCTGCTCGAAGAGGCCCTGCAGGTGGCCGCCGAGAGCGATGTGATCGTGGCGGCGGTGGGCGAGAGCTCGGAGATGAGCGGCGAGTCGGCCTCGCGGACCGACATCCGGATCCCCGATGCGCAGCGGGATCTGCTCAAGGCGCTGCAGGCCACGGGAAAACCGATCGTGCTGCTGCTCTTTACGGGCCGGCCGCTCGATCTGACCTGGGAGTCGGCCAACATCCCGGCCATTCTCAATGTCTGGTTTGCAGGCAGCGAGACGGGGGATGCCGTGGCGGACGTGCTCTTCGGACGTGTCGTACCGTCGGGCAAGCTGACGACGACCTTCCCGCGTTCGGTGGGGCAGCTGCCGCTCTATTACAGTCAGGTGCGAACCGGGCGTCCGGACGGGAATCCCGATGCCTTCGACCGCTTCCAGAGCAACTACATCGACTGCCGCAACGACGGGCTCTATCCGTTCGGATACGGACTGAGCTACACGACGTTCGAATATGGGGAGATGACGCTCAGCGCGGAGACGATGCCCGAGGGCGGGACGCTGGAGGTCCGGGTTCCGGTGACCAATACCGGAGCGTATGATGCTGCGGAGATTGTCCAGCTCTACATCCATGACCGTTATGCCGACATTGCGCGTCCGGTCAAGGAGCTGAAGGGTTTTCAGCGCATCTTTCTGAAGCGGGGCGAGAGCCGCGAGGTGACCTTTACATTGACTTCCGAAGCGTTGAAATACTACAATTCGCAACTCGAATACGGCTATGATCCGGGTGAATTCCAGGTGATGGTAGGTCCGAACAGCCGCGATGTGCAGACGAAGACCTTCCGGGCCGAGTAGGCGGCGAGAGGTTCTGCTTTCGGGTAGACGGCACGCCTCTGCTCCGGAATAGTAAAGAGCGGCGGAGGAGTTTTCTGCAAAACTCCTCCGCCGCTCTTTCTTGTCGGATGGATCTTTTTCAGAGATTCGGGGAAAGTATCCTTCTGAGCGTCTTCTGAGCGTCTTCTGAGCCTCTCTGCGTCCCTCTGAGCCCCCTCTGCACCTCTGCACCTCTGCACTACTCTCGCCCCTCTGCGCCCTCCGTGCCCATCCCCGGAACGCCGGTTACTCGTTGTGAGCCTCCGCCGGGTCGGATGTTGCCGCCTTTGCCGTCTCTTCGGCTGTTTCCATCGTCTGCGGTTTCGCGTCCGAAGCCTCCGCGGCCTTCACGCCGGCGAAGTCCAGAAGTGCAGCAGCCGTGGCCTCGGGCTCCTCGAGGAATCCCATGTGCCCGGAGTTCTCGAGCCAGACAACCCGCGCCTCGGGATGCGCGGCAACCATCTTCTCGGCCACCTCCGGCGGAATGTAGTTGTCCTTGCGCCCGAGGATGAAGAGTACCGGAATCTTCGTCTTCCGCAGCATCTCGTTCTGATCCTTGCGCTGGATCATGCCGTTGAGCAGCGCCACGATCCCGTCATCCTCGGTGATGAAGACCTGTTCGGTCAGATCCTCGATCGCATCCTTCATCCGTTCGCGGTTCTCCTCGGCGAATCCCGCCGCAGGGGCCACCCGTGCCAGCAGCTCCTTCCGCCCGGCCTTCACCAGGGCGATTTCGCGCCGCCGGTTCTCGGCCTTCTCCGCCGTGTCGGGGTTGGGGGTCGAGCTGAGCAGCACCACGCCGTCGAGCATCTCGGGGTGACGTTCGCAGAAGGCCAGGGCCACATAGCCGCCCATCGAGTGTCCGACGAGCGTGCAGCGTTCGATGCCCAGCGCCTTAAGCGCCTCGGCCACCGTGTCGGCCAGGAACTCCATCGTGTGCACCTCGCCGGTGACCACCGAGATGCCGTGCCCCGGGAGGTCGAGCGTAACGACGCGCGCCTGCTTGTAGAGCAGCGGTACGAAGTCGCTCCATACGAGCATCGATTCGAGGTATCCGTGCAGCAGCACGATGCAGTGTTCCCCCTGCTGGGAGTCGCAGACATGCAGGGCCGTGGGGCCTGCCATGATGAATTTTTCGATCATGAATTTCGGAATTTAAGCCTCTTCCTCCTCGTCGTCGAGGTAGTCGTAGGCGGATTCGCGGCGCGCGGGAAGGTAGTCTTCTTCGTCGTCCTCCTCGGCATAGCGCGTGTAGAGGGCATGACGTTCCTTGCCGCTTTTGCGTATCGGTTCGAGGCGCTTGGCCTTGCGAAGTTCATCCGTGTCGTGTTCGCGGATTCCCTTTTGTGTTTTCATGGGAAGGAAAGGGTGGAAAAAGGTTGGGAAAAACGTTAAAAGTTCTCGGTATCGAACTCTCCATTGAAGACGCGGCGTGCGGGGCCTGTCAGATGGATGTCGGTAAAGATCGTGGTGGCGGGTTCGTGTGAAAAGCGCACCGTGAGTTGGCCTCCGGGGACGTGTACGCGAAAGCGCGTCGTTCCGGGCTGCCGGACGAAGGCTGTGACGATGGCTGCGGCCGTGGCGCCGGTTCCGCAGGCCAGCGTCTCGTTCTCCACGCCGCGTTCGTAGGTGCGCATGCGGATTTCGCCCGCGCCGAGCGGCTGCACGAAGTTGACGTTCGTCCCCTGGGGGAAGCGTTCGAGGTCGTAGCGGATCTGCCGTCCGCGCGTGCAGACGTCCACCGCGTCGAGATCCTCGACGAACTCCACGTAGTGGGGAACGCCCGTGTTGAGGAACCACCATCCGTCGCCCTCGCGGATCTCGCGTACGGCGATCATGCCGAGCTCGATCTCCCCCGCGGCACCCTTCGTGCGGCGGATGCGGGCGATGTGGAGCCCGTCGGTGGCGTCGAAGAACTTCGTCTCCCCGCCGATGCCGAGGTGCTCGGCAAAGAGCGCAAAGCAGCGTGCGCCGTTTCCGCACATCTCGCCCAGCGATCCGTCGGCGTTGTAGTAGCGCATCGAACAGTCGATCTCGGCGTTGCGCGAAAGGGTCATCAGCCCGTCGGCCCCGATGCCGAAGTGGCGGTCGCACAACCGGGCGATCAGCGCCGCGTCGGGAGTAAAGCCCTCCTCACGGTTGTCGATCAGGATGAAGTCGTTGCCAGCACCCTCGTATTTTGCAAATGCCGTGCGCATTTTCCGCTTGTTATGTAAAGACAAAAATAGTAAAACTTCTAAAAGTTTTGCTACTTTTGTGAAAAATATCCGTCCGGCATTCCCGAAAAGTTGCCGCGGAGGATTTTTTTCTGCCATTAAAAAATTCCGATTCCATGAAAAGTGTGCTGTTCAAGCATCGTTCGATACGTAAATTCCGGCCTGAACCGATCCCCGAGGAGCTGCTCCGCGAATGTCTTGAAGCTGCGGTGCGCGCCTCGACGTGCGGCAACATGCAGCTCTACTCGCTCATCGTGACCCGCGACAAGGCGCTGCGCGAGCAGTTGGCGCCCTGCCACTTCAACCAGCCGATGGTCACCGAAGCTCCGTGTGTGGTGACGGTCTGCGCCGATGTCCACCGCTTCTCGATGTGGTGCCGGCAGCGCGAGGCCGATCCCGCCTACGACAACTTCGGATGGTTCCTCAATGCCGTGACCGACGCCCTGCTGGCGGCGCAGAATCTCTGCGTCGAGGCCGAAATGCACGGACTGGGGATCTGCTACCTCGGTACGACCCTCTATACGGCCGGGGATATCGCGCGGATCCTGACACTCCCCAAAGGGGTCATTCCCGTGACGACCATCGTGATGGGCTACCCGGCCGAGACTCCCGGACTGACCGACCGTCTGCCGCTTGAGGCCGTTGTCCACTACGAGAAGTATACCGATTACACGGCTGCGGAGATCGACGAACTGTGGGCCGAGCGCGAAGAGTCGGCGCTGACCAAGCAGCTGCTCGAGGAGAACGGACTGCCCAATCTGGCCCGGGTGTTTACCGACCGCCGCTACGTGCGCGACGACAGCCTGGCCTTCTCGCGCTCCTATTTCGAGCTGCTCAGGGAAAAGGGATTCTTCAACCAGTGACACCGCAGATCCCCGTGCGTGGAGTTCGCCGCATATTGTGTTGTACGGCCTTGCTGAGCCTTTTGTGCTCGGCCTGCAACGTCACGCGTCGGATTCCCGAGGGAGAGTACCTGTTGCGCAGGGTTCGGATCGAGGATGACAAGTCAACGCCCCGCAAGGAGCGTATCCGGGCCTATGAACTCGAAAAATACGTGCGCCAGAGTCCCAACAAACGCTTCCTGGGGACGAACTTCTATGTCTGGCTTTATGAACACGCCGATTCGTCGAAGGAGAACCGGTGGAACGAATGGAAACGCAAGGTGGGGGAGGCTCCCGTGCTGCTGGACCTGGGGCTCACGCAGAAGAGCGTGCAGAACCTCAAGGTCTACATGGATTCGCGGGGTTTCTTCAATTCCGCGGCGACCTTCGAGGTCGATACCACCTCGCGGCGCAAGCGTGCCACGGTGACCTTCCGCACGCGACAGGGGCGTCCTTACCGCATCGACTCGATCTCCTATGCCTTCCGCGACCGGTTCCTCGAACAGATCGTCCTGCCCGATACGGTGCATACGCTGCTGCACCGCGGCGATGTGTTCAACATCGCCGTACTCGATGCCGAGCGCGAGCGCATCACCTCCTACCTCAAGGATCGCGGATACTACAACTTCTCGGTCAACAACATCTTCTATGAGGCCGATACGCTGGGCGGCGACGAACAGGTCGATCTGCAGCTGATCGTCAACCAGTACCTCTCGGGGTATGACGAACGGGGCCGCGCCGTGCTGGACAACAACATGGTCTACCGTATCGACGGGATCAACATCTTCCCCGATTATGATCCTGCCGCCGAGCAACGCGACAGCGGCTGGCGTTCGCGCCTCGACACGATCCACTACCGGGGGCTGAATGTCATCTACGAGAAGAAGCCCGATCTGCGGCCTTCGGTCCTGCGGCAGACCGTACCGCTCTATCCCAACTACGTCTACAACGCTTCGCGGGTCGACCGTACGTACAACAACCTCATGTCGTTGGGCTATTTCAAGAGCGCCCGCATCTCCTTCGAGGAGCTGCCCATGAAGGCGGACAGTTCGAACTTCGTCTCCTACATCGGGGCTGAGGCCGACTCAACGCAGCAGTCGATCTATACGCGCGAGGGGTACCTGCGCTGCAACATCTTCTGCACGCCGACCCTCCGCCAGAGCATCAAGGTCGACCTCGAGGGGAGCACCACCTCGACCTTCTATGGACTGAAGGCCACCGTGGGGTACCAGAACCGCAACATCTTCCGCGGAGCCGAAGCGTTCGATGTCTCCTTTACGGCCGGCTACGAATTCATGAAGGCCCCGGATGCCAAGAAGAAGCGGGCCACGGAGTTCGGCGTTACGACGGGGCTGACTTTCCCGCGCTTCCTGCTCCCGTGGCACGTGGGGCGTCACTCGGTCAATCAGCCGCGCACGAAGTTCGAACTCTCGGTCAACTTCCAGGACCGTCCCTATTACAACCGGACGTTGTCGAGCGCCGGGATCGACTACATGTGGACCAACCACCGCTATTCGACCTTTTCGCTGCGCCCCGTCGACATCAACGTCATCGACGTGGAGAATCTCGACGAATCGTTCCTGACCGTCGACGGCGAGCTGACGGCCAACCGCTACCTGCTGGAGAGTTTCCGCACCCAGTTTGTCGGTGGACTGTCGTTCGGGTACAGCTTCAACAACCAGCGGAAGAACTTCGGCGGCAATGCGACCAACGTACGTTTCAATTTCGAGACCGCCGGCAACCTGATCGATGCCGTCGAGCATCTCTTCTTTGCCCCGGCCTCCGGCAAGGACTACTACACGATCTTCGGCATCCAGTATTCGCAGTATTTCCGTACGGATTTGAGCATCAGCCGCAAGATCATGCTCGGGGATGCCACAGCGCTGGTCGGTCACCTCTATGGCGGTGTGGCGATGGCCTACGGCAACTCCACGTCGGTACCCTTCGACCGGCAGTTCTACTGCGGCGGCAGCAACGGCATGCGCGGCTGGGCTCCGCGTACGCTGGGGCAGGGCTCTGTCCCCGATCCGCGCAGCGTCTATCCCATCCAGACCGGCGACGTGAAGCTCGAAGCAAACCTTGAGTTGCGCTTCCCGCTCTGGGGCATTGTCCACGGAGCGACGTTCTTCGATCTGGGAAACATCTGGTACATACGCCGCAATCCGGCGGAGTACTCCGACGATGCGGTCTTCTTCTTCAACAACTTCTATAAGCAGCTGGGTTTCAATACGGGACTGGGCCTGCGCCTGGACATCAAGTTTGCCGTGCTGCGCCTCGACTGGGGTATTCAGCTCCACAACCCCAATCAACCGGCCGGGGAGCGGTGGATTCACAACTTCAAGTGGAAGAATACGGCGCTCAACTTCGGCGTCGGCTATCCGTTCTGATGCTTCCGTTGCCTCAGCGGGCCGCCTTGTATTGCGACGGCGACATGCCTGTGTTGCGCTTGAAGTAACTGCCGAAAAACGACTGATTGGGGAAATTCAGGTAGTAGGCGATCTCCTGAATACTCTTGTGCGAATACTTGAGCAGCGTCTTGGCTTCGAGAATGACGTAGCTGTCGATCCACTCCGAGGCTGATTTTCCACTGATCTGTTTGATCATCGTAGTGAGGTACTTCGGGGTGATGCAGAGCTGGCGGGCATAGAATCCCACGCTGCGTTCGTGAAGGTAGTGCTCGCTGAGCAGCGCCATGAAGCGACGGAAGTACTCTTCGGTGCGGTTCTGAACCGGAAGCTCCTCCTCGGGATGTATGGCGAGGTAGTTTTGCAGGATGGTCCCAACCTTGTAGAACAAGGCGGAGATCAGCCCTTCGATGATGCCGTCGGTAAATTCCGTCTTCGGGGCCTTCAGCTCGTTCTCGATTGTCGAGATGTAGTTGCGGATGGACAGACTCTCTGCGGACGTCAGCTCCAGACACGGGTGTGCCGAGAACTTCAGCAGCAGGGGAATCAGTTTCTTCGTGTCGATGTGCATACGCCGGATGAGCTGCGTGCTCAGAATGATAAGATGAGCCTTGAAATCTTCTCCGCCCTGCTTCTGGTGCAGGATGTTCCTCGGCGGAAAGATGAACATCGAATCCTTGTGCAGCCGGTACTCCTTGAGATTGAACGTTTGACGAGTTTCGCCTTCGGTTCCCACACCGATGATGTAGGCATCGATGCGGCAGGGGAACCGGAAGGCCTGCATGCGTGAATCGGTCGTGGCGACGATGCATTCGTCCGTCAGACCCGATCCCGGTGTATCGCCGGCCATCCGCATCAGGTCGCCGAGCGAGAAGTCGTTGATGGATGGTTCGGTATTGCTGTTGCTGTTGTCGTTCGGAGTCATTGTTCGAAACGTTTGGACCGGAAATCTCCCGATCTTGATTCTTTTACAAAGATCGGATTTTTGACTCGATTTATTGTCTGGGAGGTCTGATATACGGAGGATTTGAACAATTTTAACCCCTTATCGAAGTCTCCGTCCTGCCGTCCCGGGATCGCAGCTTCTTTGTGTCGCTCCAGCCCTTCCAGCCCTTCAGTCCCTTCAGTTTCTCCGGCCCCTCCGGCCCTTCAGCCCCTCCCGGAACGCACGGAGCGCCGGTCCCAACGGGATCGGCGCTCCGGATGCATTGCTTTTACGCGGCAGAGCCGTAGGCTGCAGACGTTGCCTTATTCAGCAGCGGCGGGAGTGGTCGTCGCTGCGGCGGCTTCGGGCGTATCGGTGATTCCGAGCTCCTTCTTCACCTCCGGTGCGATATCGGTCAGCGTCGTCTCGTTGAAATAGGCCAGCGAACCGGTCGAGGTGTCGAAGACGAACATGTAACCTCCGGCCACCGAAACCTTGTCGATAGCCTCCTTGGCCTTCTGGATAATCGGGGAGAGGAGTTCGTCGGACTTCTTCTGGTAGTCCTGCTGTGCACGCTCCTGGAACTCCCGGATGCGGCCCTGCAGATCCTGCAGCTCCCGCTCCTTCATCTCACGGACGGTATCCGTATAGGTGTTGAGGTTCTTCTGGTAATCCTGGAACTTGGTGTTGAACTCCACGTTCATGGTCTCGATGTTGTCCTGAAGCTCTTTCCCGAAGGCTTCCATGTTGGTCTGCATCGTCTTGGTCTCAGGCATCGACATGATGATCTCCTGAGTGTTGATGCGTCCGAACTTCTGTGCGAACAGCGACGAGGACCCCAGCATCAATACGGCTGCGAGGGCCAACTTGAGAGTTTTTTTCATCATAACAGAGTGGTAGATATTTACAGTTAATATTTTGATGTTTCGTGGCGTGGAATCACTGCTTCAGGGCGTCGATCACCTGCTGGGTGCGTTCGATGGCGGGGTTGGTGTAGAGCAGCGTGGGGTTGTTCGACGAGTCGATCACCAGGTCGGCTCCAACCTCCTTGGCGTAGGCCTCGATGGTGTCGAAGACCTGTTTCTGGATCGGCTGGATCAGCTCGAGGCGTTTCTTCATCAGCTCGCCCTCCTGTCCGAAGAGGCTCTCCTGATACTCCTGAGCCTCTTTCTCCTTGGAGAGGATCTCGTTTTCGCGCGCCTGACGGGATGACGCCGAGAGCGATGCCTTCTGGCTCTGATAGGTATTGTAGAGTTTCTCGATTGCCTCGAACTTGGCGTCCACCTCGGATTGATACTGTTTGGCCAGTTCATCGAGCGAGGAGATGGCCGTGTTATAGGTATCGAGCGATTTGAAGACCTTTTCGCTGTTGACGATTATGTAGTTCTGCGCGGAGATGGCTCCGGCCGTCAGCAGAAGGGCTGCAAGCAAAATCAACCGTTTCATGGTACTGATGTTTTTTTAGTTTTACTTCTCCATGGACCCGTTTCCGGGAAATGGTTTTGTAAATATAACTCTTTTCTTCCAAATTTATTGCCACGAGAGGGAGAAATCAATCCTCTCCCACAGGGCTCCGGGAAGTTCGGACAGACATCTTTCCGGACACCTCCTCTTCATTTGGCCTGCTTGTCGGCTTGTCGGCTTGTCGGCCCAGAGCACCAGACTCTCTTCGGTTGCCGCCCCCTCGGGTTGCCGCCCCTCGGTCACGCCCCCTCTCGGTCACGGCCCCTCCCCTCCTCGGTCACGGCCCCTCCCCTCCTCGGTTGCCCGGACGTCAGAACTGCTGTCCGAGAACGAAGTGGAACTGGCTGCCGCTCTTGGTCGTGGAGTTGGCGGGGGGATCGAATCCGTAACCCCAGTCGATGCCGAGCATACCCACTACCGGGAGGTAGAGCCGCACGCCGAAACCTGCCGCACGCTTGATCTTGAAGGGAGAGAAGTCCTTCCACGAGTTGAAGGCGTTACCGCCCTCGAGGAATCCGAGGACGTAGATCTGCGACGAGGGTTTCAGAATCACGGGATAACGCAGCTCGGCGGTGTACTTGTTGTATCCGCGGGAATAGTTGTTCGAGGGGTCGAGGGCGCCGTCCTCGTAACCGCGCATGCCGATGATGTCGATACCGTAGATGTTGTATCCCGACATGCCGTCGCCGCCGACCTCATAGCGTTCGAAGGGCGAGACCTTGTATTTGTTGTAGCTGCCCAGGTAGCCCATCTCGGCCTTGAGCATCAGCACGAGGTTCGAGTTCTTCAGGAAGCCCTGGAACCACTGCGCCTTGAACTGCCACTTGTGGAACTCTACCCAGCGGTAGCGCTCCTGGTTGGCGATCTCCTGCTGGGCGGAGGTGTAACCCGAACCGTCGGCAATCTCTCCGAGGCGTTTGTAGTCCTTGCCGTCCCAGAGCGAATAGGGGAGCGTGGCCTGCACCGAGGCGGTGAACTCCGAACCGCGGCGCGGATAGATGGGCTGATCGACGGAGTTGCGCGAGAGCACGAGTCTGAGCGAGAGAAGGTTCGCGGCGCCGTTCGTCATCACGAACGTAGACCAGTCCTTGAGCGAGTAGCGTTCATAGCTTGCCTCGGCATAGAAGGTGAAGTAGGGGTCGGGCCAGTTGAGACGCTTGCCCAGACCGGCGGCCACTCCGTAGGTGCGGAAGTACTGCGTGGCGGTCTGGTAGAAGTAGTAGGCGTTGTTCTGCTCGGAGATGTGCGCCGAGACGGTGAACGAGTTGGGCTTGCGGCCTCCGAGCCAGGGATCGGTGAAACTGAAGGCAAAGGCCTTGTAGTAGGTACCGTTGGTCTGGGCCGAGATCGAGAGCCGCTGGTTCTGTCCCATGGGGTAGGGACGCCAGGCGCCCTTCTTGAAGAAATTCTTGACCGAAAGGTTGTTGAGCGTGATGCCCACGGACCCTACGAAGGTTCCCGAGCCCCAGCCACCGGCGATGTTGAACTGGTCCGAGGCGGTCTCCTCCAGCGGCCAGTTGACGTCGACCAGTTCGTTCGACACCGGCTGGATGTCGGGCATGATGGTCTCGGCGTTGAAATGGCCCATCGATCCGAGCGTACGGATGGTCTGCATGAGCAGCGAGCGGTTGTAGAGCTCGCCCGGACGGGTATAGATTTCGCGGCGGATCACCTCGTCGTCGACACGCTGGTTGCCCGAGATTCCCACCTCGTTGATGGTAAACTGCTTGCCCTCGAAGATCTTCACCTCGATGTCGATCGAGTCGGCGCCGATGATCGTCTCGGCGGGGTCGATCTGCGACATGAGGTATCCCTCGTTCTGGTAGAGCGACGAGACGGACATCTCTTCGGGGTTGGCCTCCTTGCCGATACCCAGGCGCTTGTACATCGACTTCTTGTCGTAGGTATCGCCCTTCTTGACGCCGAACATGCTTTGCAGGTTCTCGGTCGTGTAGACCGAGTTGCCGACCCATGACACGTCGCGGATGTAGTACTTGTTGCCTTCGGAGACATCGATGTCGATGCCGATCCGCTTGGAGTTGATCGCGTAGATCGAGTCGCGCACGATGTTGGCGTTGCGGTATCCCTTCGAGTTGTAGAAGTCGATCAGCAGCTCCTTGTCGGCCTCATAGTCCGACTCGTTGAGTTTCGTGCTCTTGAAGAAGTTGAGCGATTTCTGGTGTGTCTTCTTGAAGGTGCGGCGCAGCCGTTTGTCGGTGAACTGCTCGTTGCCCGAGAAGTTGATCGCCCCGATCTTGACACGCTCCTTGCGGTCGATCAGGAAGGTGACATCCACGGCGTGGCCCGGGCGCAGGGTGTCGTTGTCGATGCGTACGTCGACCTCCGTGTTGCGGAATCCCTTCTCGGCCCAGTAGTTCTTGATGAGTTTCTTGTTCTTGTCGATGACGTAGTCCGAGAGTTCGCTGCCCCGCTTGAGCTTGAGTTTCTCGAGCAGATCCTTCTGCTTGCCCTTGGAAATGCCCTCGAATTTCCAGCTGTAGACGCGTGGACGCTCCTCGAGGAAGACCTCCAGGTCGAGGCTGTCGCCGTCGATGTCGGCGCCGATCTTCACGTCGGAGAAGACCCGCTGGCTCCACAGACGCGAAATGGCGTTGGAGATGAAGTCGCTGGGCAGATAGATCGAATCCCCTTCGATGAGTCCCGAGGAGGATTTGAGAATCTCCGGATTGAGGAACTTGACCCCGTGGATCTGAATGTCGCGGATGTAGTAGCGCTTCGGGGTCTCCGAGGCCTTGAACATCGGGGCGTCTGCGGGAAATGCGGGTTTGGGAGCGGCCGTCGAATCCTGGGCCTCGGGCTCCTGGGCGAATATATTCGCGTAGCACAGCACGAGGGCTGCGGCTGCCGTGAATATCTTACCGGAATAGTTCATCTATAACAAGTCTAATCTGTACTTCATTTACTTACCAGCCCGAAGCGGCGGTCGCGGCGGGCATACTCCTCCATGGCGCGGTCGAAATCCTCCTCGGTAAAATCGGGCCACAGCACCTCGGGGAACCACAGTTCGGCGTAGGAGGCCTGCCAGAGCAGGAAGTTGCTCAGACGCTGCTCGCCGCTGGTGCGGATGATCAGGTCGGGGTCGGGGAACGCCGCCGTATCGAGCGCTTCGCAGATGGTCCGTTCGTCGATCTGCTCCGGGACGATGGCTCCGTCGGCCGCCTGTCGGGCGATGTGCCGCACGGCGCGCGTGATTTCGTCGCGCGAGGAGTAGTTGAGCGCGAGGATCAGCGTCAGGGTCTCTCCCCTGGCGGTTTGCCGTTCGGCCCGCGCGAGGTGCTCCTGCACCTTCGGCGAGAAGCGCGAGCGGTCACCGATCATGCGGATCTCGACACCCTGGCGGACGAGCTCGGGCGTTTCGTTGACCACGCTTTGGCAGAAGAGCTCCATCAGGGCATCGACCTCGGCGGTGGGGCGTCCCCAGTTCTCGGTCGAGAAGGCGTAGAGCGTCAGGAACTTCACCCCGTGACGCACGGCGGCCCGCAGCGAACGCCGCACGGGTTCTACCCCGGCGATATGGCCTTCGCTGCGCTCCTTGCCACGCATTTCGGCCCAGCGGCCGTTGCCGTCCATGATGATGGCGACGTGTTGAGGTATGCGTTTCTGATCGCTCATATAGGGCACAAATATAGGTAAAAATTCTATATTTCGGGCGGAATTTGCAATTTTAAAGTCGCGGGATCAACTGCGGATGTCGATTCCCCACATCATCTTATTGCGTAACGTGTCGTAAAACGATATATTGTGCGGAACGGCAAGAAAAACCGTCTGTTTGGCCCGCCGGACGGTAAACGTCGCGCTGCGCGAGAGGGGGTAGGTGCGGTTGTCGAGGGTGACGAAGGCGTCCGAGCGGCGCATGTCGACGCGCAGCGTGATGACGCTCGTGTCGGGAATCACCACCGGGCGCATCGTGAGGTTGTGCGGGGCCAGGGGCGAGATGATCAGGCACTGGCATGCCGGAGCCACGACGGGCCCTCCGGCGCTGAGCGAATAGGCCGTCGAGCCGGTGGGGGTCGAGACGATGACGCCGTCGCCGTGGTAGGTGGCGACCATCTGGTTGTCGACGTAGGCCTCCACGGAGATCATTCCGGCGCTGTGGCGCTGCACGGCGAATTCGTTGAGGGCCAGCAGCGAGTCGGGACGCGACGGGAAGTCGCCCTCGACGCGCAGCATCGTCCGGGGCTCGGTGGAGATCGCTCCGGAGGCAATTTCGCGGAAGATCGTCTCCAGCCCCTTGTTCGGGGCGCTGGTGAGGAATCCCAGATGCCCGGCGTTGATGCCCAGCACCGGAATCGGGGCGCCGTCGAGGCGCTGCACTCCGTCGAGCAGCGTTCCGTCGCCGCCGTAGCAGACCATGACCGTCCCGGCGGGTTGTTCGCCCGTGCGGTGACCGTAGATCCTGTCGGCCGGAAGCTCCATGCCGGTCAGCTCCCGGATAACGGGGACAAACTCCTCGTTGACGGCATAATCGAATCCGAAGAGCCCGAAGGCTTCGAACAACTGTCGGATCTCCTCCGCGGTGTGAGCCACCTGCGGACGGGAAAAAAGTAGAACTTTCATCGGCGGAGTTTCGAAAAAATACGTAACTTTACCACGCCGTAGCGACCTGCGCGATCCTCGTCCGTATGCGGCGTGTCGCGCATCGCTCGGGCAGACCGCAACAAAGATAAGGATTTTATGACAAAGTTGAGCGTAAACATCAATAAGATCGCCGTGGTGCGCAACTCCCGCGGCGGCAATCTTCCCGACGTGGTGCGTGCGGCGCAGGACATCGAGCGTTTCGGCGCCGACGGCATCACGGTGCATCCGCGTCCCGACGCGCGCCACATCCGTTACGATGACGTGCGGGCGCTGAAGCGGGTGCTGACGACCGAACTCAACGTCGAGGGCAACCCCATTCCGAGCTTCATCGATCTGGTGACGGAGGTCGTTCCGGCACAGGTGACGCTCGTGCCCGACGCTCCCGACGCCGTGACGTCGAACGCCGGGTGGGATACGCTGGCCAACCGGGCCTTCCTGACCGACGTCACCGCGCGGTTCCATGCTGCCGGCATCCGGGTCTCGATCTTCGTCGACCCGCAGCCCGCGATGGTGGCCGGGGCGAAGGCGTGCGGCGCCGACCGCGTGGAGCTCTATACCGAAGCTTACGCCCGCGAATACCCGACAAGCCCCGAGCAGGCCGTCGCCCCCTACGTCGCGGCTGCCGAGGAGGCCCGCCGCCAGGGGCTGGGACTCAACGCCGGACACGACCTTTCGCTGGTGAACCTCCACTATTTCGTCACGCGGATTCCGTGGCTCGACGAGACGTCGATCGGCCATGCGCTGATCTGCGACGCGCTCTACTACGGACTGGAGAACACCGTGCAGCTCTACCGGCGCGAACTGATTCTGTAAATCTTTCCGTACGCCATGAAACGTTTCGTGACTCTTCTCGCCGCGCTGGTGCTCTCAGGCGGCGCTTTCGCCCAGGGCGAATACCACTATCAGCGCAGTTCGCTCTTCGAGGTGCTGCCGATCTGTTCGAGCGACATCGTCTTTCTGGGGAACAGCATCACCGACGGATGCGAGTGGAGCGAACTCTTCGACAACCGCCACGTCAAGAACCGCGGCATCCGTGCCGACCGTACGGCGTGGCTGCTCGAACGGCTCGATCCCATTATCGCGGGACACCCGCGGAAGCTCTTCCTGATGATCGGGATCAACGACCTGGCGGGCGGCATGACCCCGGAGCAGGTCGTTGCCGACGTTGCACGGCTGATCGACCGTTTCCAGACCGAATCGAAGTGGACGAAGATCTACGTGCAGAGCATCCTGCCGGTCAACGGCGACGACTTCTCGAAGTATCCCGATCACTACGCCCATGGCGGAGAGATCGTCCCCACGAACAAACTTCTCGAAGCGCTGTGCGACGAGAAGGGAGTGACCTATCTCAATGTGTGGGGAGCTCTGGCCGATGACAAGGGGCGCCTCGACAAGCGCTATACGAACGACGGCCTGCACCTGATGGGTGCGGGGTATCTGGTCTGGCGTGACACCATCAAACCCTACGTGAAGTGACCCCCGCACCGCTGTCCGATCCCATCTTCCGCCGCATTTCGCGCCTGGCCGACGAGCAGGGCGTGCGGGCATTCGTCGTGGGCGGATACGTCCGTGACTACTATCTGCGGCGTCCGTCGACCGACATCGACGTGGTGGTTGTCGGCAGCGGCATCGCCCTTGCCGAGGCTTTGGGCCGCGAGGTGCATTCGAAGGTCTCGGTCTTCAAGACCTTCGGCACGGCGATGGTCCGCGCCGGGGGCATCGAGGTCGAATTCGTCGGGGCGCGGAAGGAGTCCTACACGCGCGACTCGCGCAAGCCGCAGGTCGAGGCCGGGACACTCGAAGACGACCAGCGGCGGCGGGACTTCACGATCAACGCCATGGCGTGGTCGCTCAACGCCGCGACGTTCGGCGAGCTGGTCGATCCGTTCGACGGCATGTCGGACCTCGAGGAGTGCATCATCCGTACGCCGTGCGACCCCGACATCACCTTCTCCGACGACCCGCTGCGCATGATGCGGGCCGTGCGTTTCGCCGCGCAGCTGGGCTTTACGATCGAGCCCGCGACGTTCGACGCCATCGTCCGCAACGCCGAGCGCATCCGCATCGTTTCGCGCGAACGCATCATCGTGGAGATGAACAAGATCGTGCTTTCGCCCGTGCCGTCGATGGGCTTCGAGCTGCTCGAAATGACCGGGCTGCTCGAACGCATCTTCCCCGAGCTGCACCGCCTGAAGGGGGTCGAGCGCCGCGGCCAGCACGCCCACAAGGACAACTTCGTCCACACGCTCAAGGTGCTGGACAACGTGGCGCGCCGTTCGCAGGATCTGTGGCTGCGCTGGGCGGCGCTGCTGCACGACATTGCCAAACCGCTGACCAAGGCCTATGATCCCCGTGTGGGGTGGACGTTCCACGGACACGAGACACTCGGGTCGAAGATGGTCCCGGAGATCTTCCGGCGGCTGAAGCTGCCGCTCAACGAACACATGAAGTTCGTGCAGAAACTCGTCTTCCTCCACCTGCGGCCGATCATCCTCTCGGAGGATCTGGTGACCGATTCGGCCGTACGGCGGCTGTTGTTCGAGGCGGGCGACGACGTGGAGGCCCTGATGACGCTGTGCGAGGCCGACATCACCTCGGCCAACGACGCCAAGGTGAAGCGTTACCTGGCCAATTTCGAGCTGGTGCGGCGCAAGATGAAGGATCTCGAAGAGCGCGACCGCATCCGCAACTTCCAGCCGCCGATTACGGGTGAGATCATCATGCAGACCTACGGCATCGGTCCGTGCCGGGTGATCGGCGAGATCAAGGAGCGGATCAAGAATGCCATTCTCGACGGCGAGATTCCCAACGAATACGATGCGGCCCATGCGCTGATGGAGCGTCTGGCGGCCGAACACGGCCTGGAGCCGGTGTCGAAGTGACGCTCCGCACGAGGTGCCTGCTTCCCCGTCCCGGCGGCTCCGTTTGAAGGGGGATTGAAGTCCGGTCGGCGAAGAATCGAAGAGGAATCGGCGTCGGGCCGAAGATGGGGGACGAAGCCGTTGCCCCCCCCCGGAAAATCAGAACATGAATCCCAACCCTCCGTAGAGGCTGAAATACCAGCGTCCGGGATCGACGCGCCGGTCGGAGAACGACGTGTAGGTGCGGAAGTTGTCGGTGATGTAGTAATGAATGCCGGGTGCAACGGAGAGCGTGAAGCGCCAGATGCGGTAGGTGAGCCGCATCTCCGCGTCGATGGAGAGCGTGAAGGGGTGGTGGCGGAGGATACCCTCGTCGTACCATTTGCCGTCGTTGACCGCGGGGGTGCGCGAGGAGTGGATGTCCTCCTTCCCGAAGATCCAGCCCGGGGTTACACCGCCGCCGAACTCGACGCGCTGCGGCAGCAGGATGAGGAGCAGGCCCGGCAGCGGGTTGCCGCGATTCTCGATGGTCGAGGCGGCGGCTTCGGGCCAGTTCTCGGCCCAGCGTTCGCGTCCCCGGAGCCGGGACCTCCAGACGAACTGCACCGGGATGCCGAGGCAGCCTTCGATGCCTCGCAGTTGAGGGGTGAAGAGCGCTCCGACGCGGTATCCGAGGTTGTTGTATCCGAAGGAGGCGTAGTCGAGCCGATAGCTCTCCTGAGCTCCGCCCTCTTCGCCCCGGGTTGGCATGAACATGCCTATGGAGAGGGTGATTTCGTCCGTGCTTTGCCACGGATCGAATCCGCGGCGGGCAGAGGCGGCAGAAGAGGCAGAAAGGGCCGAAGCGCCGAACGGGACGGACAGGCCTGAGGCGGTTGAGGATGTTGAGCCTGCGTTTGCGGGGCGGAACGTATCGACGGAGCCGCTCCCCGGCAGGAATCCGTTGTCGGAACAGGGTGTCCCGTCTTCGAGAGTCGGCTGTACGGACGGCTCCGCAGCCGATCGGTTGGTGCGGGCGTCGCAGGGAAGTGCGGGCAGCGCCAGCAGCATCGGTATCAAGAGTGAGAAAAGCGGGGACAGCGGAGAGAGTCGGCAGCGCGTTCGGTTCATGGGCTTGTTTTTCAGATTCGGAACAAATGTAGTACTTTTTTCATGCATTCCAAATCTTTTTCTCCCGTGAACTCTTCTCGGATACCTTTTTTCTGTCTCCGACAACTCCTTTTCGAGTGCTTTTCTCCCGTTCCGCGATCCTGCTTTGCGATCCCGTTCCGCGATCCTGCTTCTCGGTCCTACTCCGCGAGCATCCGCTCCCGCCAGGCATCCGGAACGGGAACGCTCTCCTGCCGCTCGAAATCGAAGGCCACCAGGACCGAACGGCTCTCGCTGCGAACCTCGTCGCCGACCTTCAGCTCCTGGAAGAGCGTCATGCTCTTGGTGCCGATCCGCTCGCAGGTGGTCGTTACGCGCACGGCGTCGTTCATGCGGATCTGTCCCCGGTAGGAGGATGCCGTTGAGACCGCAACCATGCGCAGCTGTCCGAGCAGTACGTCCGTCCCGCCGAGTATCTCCCGGTAGTATTGCGTCTTGCCGATGTCGAAATACATCTGCTGCGAGACGTTGTTCACGTGCTGGAAGGCGTCGATGTCCGAGAAGCGGATCTGAATGGGTGTTTCGAGGGTCCGGGCCATGTTCGTGGGGTGTCGGAGTCGGTTACTTGCGGATGACCTTCACCTCGCCGCCCTCGCCGAAGGCGATGATCGACGACGCCTTGCGGGTCGGACGCCCTTCGAAACGGGGATTGACGACGAAGTCCACGCCGTCGACAATCTCGCGCGTCACCTCCTGCAGTCCGGCGGGTGTCGCCTCGCCCGAGATGTTGGCCGACGTCGAGACGATGGGTTTGCCGAAGGCCCGGAGCATGCGGCGGCAGAACTCGTGGTCGGGGATCCGCACGCCGAGCGTCCCCTCGTCGGGAATGAGGTTCGGGGCGAGGCCCACGGCGCCGGGGAGAATGGCCGTCAGGGGCGACGTGGCCAGCTCCATCACCTCGAAGGCGATGGCCGGGGCCTTGTCGACGTAGCGTACGACCATGTCGGCCGAGGCGCACAGTACGAGCATCGACTTCTTGTTCTCGCTCCGCTTGAGGCGGTAGATGCGCTCCACGGCTTCGGCATTCGTGGCGTCGCACCCCAGCCCCCAGACCGTGTCGGTGGGGTAGAGGATGATGCCGCCCTGGCGCAGCACCTCGACCGTACGCTCGACTTCCTGCTGCAGGGCGGCGTCGTTGCGGACGGCTTTCGGATTCCGGTCGGCGGTGTCGCGACGCTCCGACGCGGCGTTCCGCCCGTTGTCTCTCTTCTGCATGATCGTCGTGATTTGCGGTCGGTCTATCTCTTCATCGGCAGCACCTCGATCCAGTAATCGTCGGGGTCGTTGATGAAGTAGAGTCCCATGTCGTGGTTCTCGAAGCAGACGCAGCCCATCGAGCGGTGGTATTCGCGGATGGCGTCGTAGTCGCCCGCCACGCGCAGGCACAGGTGGCTTTCGTTCTCGCCCAGTTCGTAAGGCGTTGCGGCGTGGTCGCGCAACCACGTGAGTTCGAGGTGGAAGGGCGACACTCCGTCGCCGAGGAATACCAGCGTGAACGATCCGTCGGCAGCCTGCTGGCGGCCAATCTCCTTCAACCCGAGCGCCTTGTCGTAGAAGGCGATGCTGCGCTCGAGGTCGGTGACATTGATGTTGAAATGGTCGAAACGACTTTTGATTTCCATAACTGTGCGGTTTTCTCGGGTGCAAATTTAGTTTTTAATTCCGAATTTACTATCTTTGCACCACGAAAGAAAAAACTGTCATTTATGGGAAGAGCCTTTGAATACCGCAAAGCACGTAAGCTGAAGCGTTGGGGCCACATGGCCCGCACATTCACCAAATTGGGTAAGGAGATCGAAATCGCCGTCAAAGCCGGGGGTGCCGATCCGTCGGGCAATACGCGTCTGCGCATTCTGATCCAGAACGCCAAGTCCGAGAACATGCCCAAGGAGAATATCGAGCGTGCGATCAAGCGGGCTACCGAGAAGGACGCAACCGATTATAAGGAGGTTATTTACGAGGGATACGGCCCTCACGGCATCGCCTTCCTGGTGGAGACCGCCACGGACAACACCAACCGTACGGTGGCCAACGTGCGCATGTACTTCAACAAGTGCGGCGGTACGCTGGGCAACAGCGGATCGGTGGGATTCCTCTTCGAGCACAAGTGCGTCTTCAAGTTCCACCCGGCGGCAGGAGCCGATCCCGAGGAGCTGGAGCTTGAGATGATCGACCTGGGCGTCGACGAGTTCTATCCCGAGGAGGACGGCATCACGGTCTATGCCCCCTACGAGTCGTTCGGCGCCATTCAGAAGTGGCTCGACGACAAGGGCTTCGAGATTGTCTCGGGAGAGTCCGTACGCATTCCGACCGATACGAAGGAGCTCGATGCCGAGGGTCGCGAGTCGGTGGAGAAACTCGTCGAGAAGCTTGAGGAGGATGACGATGTGGTGAACGTTTACCACACGATGAAGGAGCCCGAGTCCGAGGAGGAGTAGTTTTCATCCGTTTGCGGAGAGGCTTCCGCACAAGAAGTCAAATCCCGGAATGTCCGATCGGACATTCCGGGATTTTTGTCAATCCATGTCGAGCCATGTCGGGAGAGGGAGGTGGCCGGACGCTGGAGACGGTCGGCAGAAAAGGAGCGTTTCGTGCCGTCCGTCCTGCGGCTGTCGGATCAGAAAACCGCGGCGATCTCCAGCGTAAAGGTCAGCTTGTGCAGCCGCCCAGACGACTCGCCCAGCGGCGGCGCGCAGTCGTAATCGGTGCCGAAGCGTACGCCGAGATTCTGCATGACCAGGTAGGTGGCCGAGAGTCCCGTTCCGAACGAGAAGCCGCTCTTCCCATCTATCGGCCGCACGTGCGTGTCGCACGGTTTGTAGATTTCGTATCCCGCGGCAAGCTTCGATCCCAGCTGCCAGCGTATCGAGAGCGGATAGGAGAAGTAGGGGCCTGCGTAGAGCGACACGAACTCCATGTTGTCCTTTTCGGCCACGCCGTTGACCTTCACGCGGAGGTTCGAGCACGACACACGTCCGCCGATACCCCAGTAGGGCGAGGCGAACCAGGCGCCCTGAACTCCGACCGTGGGGCCTGCAAGCAGTTCGGTCTTCATGTCCGAGTAGGGCCTGTAACTCCCTGCGGCGACCGAAGTCGCCAGGGCAAAGGAGATGAACGACGGCTTGCGGTAGCGGTCGTACACGATGTCGTAACTGTCCGGAACGAAGAGCCCCTTCTCCTTGAAGATCAGATCGGCGAGGTAGTATCCGAACTCCGTGGCGAGGATGCCGATGCCGGCGCCGACCATGATGTCGCTCATCCAGTGGCGGTTGTTGAGCTGTCGGGTGATGCCGGTGGCCGTAGCGGCCACGTAGCCGCCGATGCTGTACCACGGGCTGCGGTGTCCGTACTCCTTGTGGAGCATCGTGGCGGTCATGAATGCCGTGGCGGTGTGTCCCGAAGGGAAGGAGTTTCGCTGCGATCCGTCGGGGCGTATGACGCGGCAGGAGTACTTCAGCGAATTGACGGCAATGGCCATCAATCCTGCGGAGAAGGCGTCCGACACCAGCATGCGGCCCCACGAACTGCGGCTCTTGACGCCTGCGGCCTTGAGGCCCAGCATCGCCGCGGCAGGAGCGTACTGCAGCCAGTCGTCGTACGACTGGTGGAACGACGAGGCATACCCGTTGCGCAGGCGTCGGAAATCGGCGTCGTAACTCTGCATGATGACACCTCCGGCAATCAGCGGCGCTCCGATGAAGAGCATGCGGTAGGATTTGGTCGACGATACCCGGTCGATGTGGCGTCGGAAGCGCGCGCCGGCACTCAGGTCGAGCGTATCGGAGGGTTGTGCCGCTGCGTCGAGGCACCATGCAGCCAGCATCAACGGAAGTATCAGCAACCTCTTCAGCATGCCGCTTTGTCGTGTTTGGATTTGCGCCCGATGGCGCGGACGATCTCGCCGCCGATGGCCAGCAGTGACGTGCCGGCGATGACCTTGAGCCAGTCGCTCCACGCCAGGGGCTGTGTGCGGAAGACCTCGCCGCCGAACGAGACGATCACGATCTGCCCGATGGCGATGATGGCCAGGATGAGGAAGAATTCGCGGCATCCGCGCAGATGGGTGAAGGCCGAGTGCCGAGTCTCGAAGCCCTTGGCATTGAACATGTTCCAGAATTGCAGGAAGACGAACGTCGAGAAGAAGAGCGTCTGCTCGAGGAGCGGCAGGCGCCCCGAGGGGTCGCTCCACCGGAAGAGCATGCCGAGCAGCAGGACGATCATCACGCCGCCGCACGTAAAGAGCGTGCGCGCCATGGCGGGCGTGATGATGAATTCGTCGCGGCGCCGCGGCTTGTCGCGCATCACTTCGCGGCTGGGCGGCAGCGAAGCCATGGCCATGGCGGCCAGCGTATCCATGATGATGTTGACCCAGAGGATCTGCACGACGGTGAGGGGCATCTCCGATTCGAACAGCGCCCCGACGAAGCAGATGACGATGGCCGCGAAGTTGATCGTCAGCTGAAAGAGTACGAAGCGCTGGATGTTGCGGTAGAGCGAGCGGCCCCACATGACGGCCGTGGCGATCGACGCGAAGGAGTCGTCGAGCAGCGTGATGTCCGAGGCATCCTTGGCCACCGAGGTCCCCGAACCCATCGAGAGCCCCACGTTGGCGAAGTTCAGCGCCGGGGCGTCGTTCGTGCCGTCGCCCGTCACGGCGACCACCTCGCCCCGCTGCTGGAGCAGGCGCACGAGGCGCTGCTTGTCCAGAGGCCGGGCGCGCGACATGATCTTCAGCTCGCCGACGCGTCCGAGCAGCTCCTCGTCGCTCAGCGCGGCGAACTCCACACCGGTGATCTGGTTGCGGTCTCCGTCGGTCGCATCGTTCCACAGTCCGATCTGCCGGGCGATTTCGCGCGCCGTGGCGGGGGTGTCTCCCGTAACGATCTTGATGGCAATTCCGGCGTTGAGGCACGACGCCACGGCGGCCGGAACATCCTCGCGCACCGGATCGGCGATGGCCGCCACGGCCGCGAAGTGCAGCCCGCCTGCGCGCACGGCCTCCAGGCAGTCGTCGGCATCCGTCTCGCGCCAGGCCACGGCCAGCGTGCGCATGGCGTGGTTCTGGAAGTCGCGCAGACGAGTCGCGATCTCCTCGCCGCGGCCATCTTCGATGCACATCGCCCGTACGATCTCCGGGGCGCCCTTGACGCAGAGCAGGCGCCGTCCCGAGATGCCGCTCTCGATGATCGTGGCCATGTATTTGCGTTCGGTCGAGAAGGTCAGGCGGTTGACGATCTTCGCACCGGCGCGCAGCACCTCGTAATCCTCGCCGCGGCTGCGCATCCATTCGAGCAGCGCCCCTTCGGTCGGATTGCCGAGGATGTGCCCTTCGGCATCGAGAAAGGCCGTGGAGTTCAGGGCGATGATCTCGGCAAACTCCTGCTCGGAAAGTGTGTCGTAACGTTCCAGTCCCTCGACGTGCATGCGGTTCTGGGTGAGCGTTCCGGTCTTGTCGGTGCAGATCACCGTTACGGCGCCCATCGTTTCGCAGGCGTGCATCTTCCGCACGAGGTTGTTGGTCTTGAGCATCCGGCGCATCGACATGGCCAGCGAAAGGGTGATCGACATCGGCAGCCCTTCGGGAACGGCCATCACAATGATGGCTACCGAGAGCATGAAGACGTGCAGCACGCGCTGGAAAATGGTCGTCCACTCCTGCTGGAGCAGATCGCCGGCGAAGACCGCCTTGCCGAGCATGACGCAGAAGATCAGTGCCGAAAGGATGATTCCCACGCGCCCGATGAGTTGCGAAAGGCGTGTGAGCTGTCGGTCGAGGGGTGTCGGTTCGTCGTGGGCGACGGTCGACTGTTCGGTGACACGCCCCGCCTCGGTGCGGTCGCCGACGGCCGTGACGACCATCACGCCGTATCCGTCGGCGACGGTCGTGCCGCGCAGCACGGCGTTCGACGGATAGGTCGCTTCGGCATCGAAGTGCTCCGGATCGACGGTCTTGTCCACCTCGGGCTCTCCGGTGAGTGTCGATTCGTTGATCTTCAACGAGATGGCCTCTACCAGCTCGCCGTCGGCCGGGACCGTCTCGCCGCTTTCGATGTAGACGACATCGCCCACCACGACGTCGCGGCGCGGAATCTCGCCGATGTGTCCGCCGCGCATCACCTTCACCGGAATGTCGTCGTTGACGCGGTTCAGACGCCGGAACCGCCGCCGGGCGTCCCATTCGAAGGCAAATCCCACGCAGGTGGCCAGAATGATGGCGCAGATGATGCCGATCGATTCGGTGAAGTCGCCGTGGATGCAGCCGATGGCCAGCGACAGCGCGGCGGCCAGCAGCAGAATGCGGATAATCGGGTCGCGGAACTTCTCCAGGAGCAGTTTCCAGGCCGAATCGTCCTTCGGCGGGGTGATGACGTTGGTGCCGTTCGTGCGGCGGCTCTCTTCGACCGCTGAGGGGGTCAGTCCTTCGGGGTTGTATTCGATCATGCCAGTAGTTTGTTTTATGTCGTGTGTGCGGTGTTATCGGGGGTCAGTATCTGTCGGGTGAGAATTGTCGGGTCGAGGCGTCGAGACGTATGGCGATGAACAGGAGAATCGTGAAGGCGATGAGCGACGATCCTCCGTAGCTCATGAAGGGCAGCGGAATGCCCATGACGGGCATCAGTCCGATGGTCATGCCCACGTTGACCAGGACGTGGAAGAGCAGAATCGCCGCCACGCAGTAACAGTAGATGCGCCCGAAGGGCTCCTGTTGCCGTTCGCCCATGCGCATCAGTCGCAGGATGAGCAGACAGAGCAGCGTCAGCACCACGACGGCACCGACGAATCCCCACTCCTCGCCCACCGTGCAGAAGATGAAGTCGGTGTGACGTTCGGGGACGAATCCGTACTTGATCTGCGTGCCCTGGAGAAATCCCTTGCCCCAGAAACCTCCCGAGCCGATGGCGATTTTCGACTGATTGACGTTGTAGTCGAGGTTGCGGGGGTCGTCCAGCAGCCCGAGGTAGCTCTTGATACGGTTCTGCTGGTGCTCCTTGAGGATCGAATTGAAGATGTAGTCGGTGGTGGGCAGGAAGATCATCGATCCGACGAAGAAGCAGACCAGGATGAAGATGTTGCGCAGGTTCGAGCGGTAGGCGTAGACCGAGACGCCGACGACCGACAGCAGGCTCACGATCAGCAGGCTGTGGTAGAGGTCTAACTTTCCGGGGGCGATCAGCGCCGCGGCGGCGCAGAGGAGGATGCTCGCCAGGGCTATGGCGGCCAGGAAGATGATCCGCGAACGCCAGTGTCCGTTCATCATCGCTTCGGAGAGGACGCAGACCAGGATGACCGCCACCAGCAGCGTCATCGGCGAGAGGAGGAACGAGACGATGAAGAGTGCGGCGATGAGCAGGATGGGGATACAGAGCCATTTGTTCAGCCCTTCGCGGTAGAGCACGAAGAGGAACGACCCGAGGACGATGCCCGAGCCGGTGTCGTTCTGCAGGATGATGATCAGCAGCGGGATGCAGATCACCAGGGCAACGCGCATGAGGTCTCCGGCGCGGTTTATCGAGAAGGAGTAGCCGCTCATGACGCGGGCCAGAGCCAGGGCCGTGGCGATCTTGGCAAACTCCACGGGCTGCACGCGCACGGATCCGAATTCGAACCACGCCTTGGCGCCGTTGACCTCCCGGCCGAAGAGCAGCGCCGCCACGAGCAGCGCCAGTCCGACGAAGTAGGCCGGGTAGGCGAACTTGTGGTAGAAGTGCTCGTCGAGCAGCAGCACCACGAGGGCCGTGACCCAGGCGATGCCGATCCACATCAGCTGCTTCATGTAGAAGTGCGAGAAGGAGAAGAGACTCGACGTCTCCTCGTCGTACGACGCTGCGGTGATCGAGATCCATCCTGCGATGACGATCAGCACGTAGAGAAGCACGGCCCAGCGATCCACGCCGTAGAAGATTCCGTTGCGTCGGTTAGCGGTCATAGGCGGGATAATAGATTTTCATGTTCTTGACGTATTCGAGCAGCGCCGGGCGGCGGATCGTGTCGGTCAGGTAGTACTCCTCGAGCAGACTGGCAATCGGCAGGGCGGCCGAGGCGCCGAATCCGCCGTTCTCGACGTAGACCGAAATGGCGATCTTCGGGTTATCCTTCGGGGCGAATGACAGGAAGGTCGAGTGGTCACGGCCGCGGGGGTTCTGGGCCGTACCGGTCTTGCCGCAGACGTCCCATCCGTCGAGGCGCGCCATCGTCGAGGTGCCTCCGACGTTCACGCCCCGCCACATGCCGTCGACGATCGGTTCGAAATGCTTCGGATCGACCTTCGTGTAGTGGCGTTCGTAGAAGCGGCGGTCGATCGAGTCGCGGCCTTCGATCTTCTTGACGATGTGCGGGATGTAGTAGTAGCCGCGGTTTGCGACGATGCAGGCGAGATTGGCCAGCTGCAGCGGCGTGCAGCCCAGGGCGTCCTGCCCGATCGAGAGCGAAAGCACCGTCAGCGAGTTCCACGACCCGCGGTACTGACGGTCGTAGAAGGCGCGGTCGGGGACGTATCCGTTTCCCTCGTCGAGGAAGTCCGAGCCGAGCTTGCGTCCGAATCCGAAGCTCTCGACATACTCCCGCCAGACGTCGTAACCCTCCTTGACGTTGCCGTACTTCGGGTTGTCGAGGATGTCGCGGAAGACATAACAGAAATAGGCGTTGCACGATGTGGCCACGGCAAAACGCAGGTCGAGCGGCGAGGCGTGCGCGTGGCAGGCCATTTTCAGACGTCCGGCCTGGTATCCCTCGTGGCAGACGTGCAGGTCCGTCGGCCGCAGAACGCCCTCCTGCAACCCGATAAGCCCCTGCACGAGCTTGAAGGTCGAGCCCGGGGGATATTTGGCCTTCACGGCGCGGTTGAACAACGGCTGCCGCTTGTTGTAGAGCATCTTCATGTAGTTGTTGCCCCGCTCGCGGCCCACCAGTTCATCGGGATCGTACGTCGGCGAGGAGACCATCATCAGAATCTCGCCCGTCGAGGGCTCGATGGCCACCGCCGCCCCTACCTTGCCGCGCATGAGCTCCTCGCCCAGCAGCTGCAGCCGGATATCGATCGTGCTCGTCAGGCAGCGTCCCGGTTCGGGCAGCGAGTCGTAGAGTCCGTTCATGTAGGAGCCCTTGATGGCTCCGTGGGTGTCGATCTCCTGGATCTTCACCCCCTTGCGTCCGCGAAGCTCGGGTTCGTAGGCCGACTCCACGCCGTTCATGCCCACGTAGTCGCCGATCTTGTAGTCGGGATGGCGTTTGAGGTAGTTGTCGTTCACCTCGCCGACGTATCCCAGCAGGTTGCCGCCCACCTGCCGCGGATACTGGCGCACGGTGCGGTAGACGGTGTAGAATCCGCGGAAGTTGCACTCGTCGAAGCGCAGTTTGTCCTCCTTCGAGATGTAGCTCGTCACCAGACGCGGGGCGCGCGGACGCATGCGGGCGTTGGCCAGCTCGCGGCGGATCTTCTCGGGTGTCAGCCCCAGGATGCTGCACATGCGGGCCGTGTCGAATCCGCGCTTGTCGATGTCGCTGTAGATGACCATCAGGTCGTAGCACTCGCGGCTCTGCACCAGATATTCGCCGTTGCGGTCGAGCACCTCGCCGCGCGGCGGGTACTGCACGACGTGCCGCAGGACGTTGGCTTCGGCAAGCTCCGTATAGCGGTTGTCGATGAGCTGCAGATAGGCCAGGCGTCCGATGATCACCGCGAAGATAATCAGCACGACGACCTGCAGCGTGCGCATGCGGATGAATCCTTCGGAACCTGTCATACGCGTGAGGGAAGTTTGGTGTTGAAAATGCGGGCGATGATCCAGATGAGAAGCGTCGAGAGCGCCGTGCTGAGAAGAATGCGCAGCACGGTGAGCGGGAGACGGCTCCACGAAAGCGCCTCAAGCAGGAAGAAGACCGTATGGTGGAGAAGTGTCAGCAGCAGCAGGTAGTGTACGAAGGTGCGGTTGCCCATGCGTGCCGCCGAGGGGATGCCGCCCTCGCGGGCGTTGTCGTGTCCGTAGAGGAGGTTGACCAGCGTCGGGCGCAGGAAGGCGATGAGCAGCGTGGCGATGGTATTGATTCCGGCGGTGCCCATGGCGTAGTCCATGATCACGCCCAGCGAGAGTCCTGCGCCGAGTAGTGCCACGGGGGGTGTGTCGAGGGGCAGCAGGGCGATGAAGGCGATGTAGACGAGGGGATTGAGGTAGATGCTGATCGCGAGGTTGTCGAAGAGGAATACCTGCAGCAACACCGTGACGACCAGGAGCCCAACGTATGAAAGAATTCGGTACATGCTATTCGGGACGGGTATGTTGTTCGATCTGGTCGCTCTGCTGGAGGTCGCGGATCTCGTACAGGTCGCGGTTTTCCACCAGGATGACCTCGTTCAGCCGCGAGATCTCCGCGGCGAGGCGCACGCGGACGGTATAGGCCGTACGGGTTTCGTTCAGCTCGGCGCTCTCGACCCAGCCGATGAGTACGTCGGCCGGGAAGTATTGGGAGAAGCCCGTCGTGACGACCTCCTGCCCGGGCTGCGGGTCGGCGTATTTCGATACGTCGCCCAGAGTTACCACGTTCTGGTCGCGGCCGTCCCAGTAGATCGAGCCGTAGTAGTCGCTGCCGACGATCCGGCCGCTGGCACGGAACGAGGTGTTGAGCACCGACATGGCCACGGCATAGCGGTCCGAACAGTCGACGACATATCCGACCATGGCGCCGTCGGGCGAGAGGACACCCATCTCCGGAACGATGCTGTCGATGCGTCCGCGGTCGAGGGTGATGAGGTTCTCGGCGCGGTTGACCGTATTGGCCACGACGCAGGCCGTGGAGAATCGGTATTTCGACTCGCCGATATCCTGCAGGTAGCCGGCCAGCCGTTCGTCGGTGGAGGCCTCCTCGTACTGCGCGAGGCGCTCTTCGAGGCGTGCGAGGCGCTCGGCGAGCAGGCGGTTCTCGTGTCCGAGCGAGAAGTAGTGGCGCACCCCCGCAAAGAGGGTGTGCACCCCTCCGATGAGCTGGTTCGAACGGGTGAGCAGCCGGGCCTCGGTGTAGTACGTGGAGCGGGCGTAGTAGCTGACGGCGACGAGCTCCAGGACGATGAAGAGGACCGCGACGTAGACGCTGCGTATGAACTCAAAGAGCTTGTGCAAGGTTGCTGTCTTGATTGGGACTGCGGAGCGGACTCCGCAATCCGGCGTGTATCGTTTCCGGGCGTGTTATTTCATCAGGAACGAGAACCGGTTGATGTTCTTCAGGGCGATGCCCGTGCCGCGGGCGATGGCGCGGAGCGGGTCCTCGGCGATGTGGAACGGAATGCCGGTGCGCTGGTTGAGGCGTCGGTCGAGTCCCTTGATCAGGGCGCCGCCGCCGGCCAGGTAGATGCCGTTCTTCACGATGTCGGCATACAGCTCGGGGGGCATCGATTCGAGGACCTTCATCAGGGCGGCGTCGACCTTGGCGAGCGACTTCTCCAGGGCGTAGGCGATCTCGCTGTAGGAGAGCGAGACGGTCTGGGGAAGGGCCGTGAGCATGTTGGGGCCCGTGACGACGAAGTCTTCGGGCTCCTGCTCCAGATCGGAGACTGCCGCACCGATGGCGCACTTGATGGCTTCGGCCGTGCGTTCGCCGATGCGGATGTTGTGCTGCTGGCGGACGTAGCTCTGGATGTCGTTGGTGAAGACGTCACCGGCGATGTTGATCGACTCCGAGCAGACGATGCCGCCGAGCGAGATGCAGGCGATCTCCGACGTTCCGCCGCCGATGTCGATGACCATGTTGCCTTCGGGGGCCTCGACGTCGAGGCCTGCGCCCAGGGCGGCGGCCATCGGTTCGTAGATCATGTAGACCTCGCGGCCTCCGGCGTGTTCGGCCGAGTCGCGCACGGCGCGGATCTCGACGTTGGTCGATCCCGAGGGGATGCAGATGACCATGCGCAGCGAGGGGGCGAAGAGGCTTCCGGAGGTCTTCACCTTCTTGATCATGCCGCGGAGCATGAGTTCCGTGGCGTTGAAGTCGGCGATCACGCCGTCCTTGAGCGGGCGGATGGTCTTGATGTTCGGATTGGTGCGCTCGTGCATCTGATGGGCCTGGTGACCGATGGCGACGAGCTTGTTGGTGTGGACGTCGAGAGCCACGATCGAAGGTTCGTCGACGACGACCTTGCCGTTGTAGATGATCAGTGTGTTGGCCGTTCCGAGGTCGATGGCCAGTTCCTGTGTCAAAGAAAAAAGTCCCATAATCTTACACCCAGCGGTTCTATTTCGTGAAGTTGTTTATTTTCAATGAAATGACGACGTGACCCGGCGGCATTCGGTGCGTAAGGCCACATATCCGGACAAAGGTAGCAAAAAGCCCCGGAACTTTCTGTATTTTTTTAGGATTTTTTTATTTACATTTGTCGTGCGAAAAATGATTCTCTCCGGAATGGAACACAGAATAGATCCCGCGGCCCGTTGTGCCGTCATCGGTCATGGAAGCTGGGCCACGGCCATCGCAGGGCTGCTTGCGGCGGGTGAGGAGCGCGTAGGGTGGTATGTCCGCAATCCCGAGGTGCTCGAAACGCTTCTGCGCGAAGGCCGCAATCCGCGCTACCTGAGCGACGTGGAGTTCGACCGCACGCGCATCGCCCCCTCGGGCGATCTCGACGCCGTGATCCGCGATGCCGACATTGTGATCCTCGCCACCCCTTCGGCCTATCTCAAGGAGTTTCTGGCGCCGCTCACCGTGCCGCTTGCCGACAAGTTCGTCGTCTCGGCCATCAAGGGTATCGTCCCCGGCGAATACCAGACCGTCGCGGAGTATGTCCGCGACCGCTACGGGCTCTCCTTCGGACAGATCGGACTCTTCTCGGGTCCCTCGCATGCCGAGGAGGTGTCGCGCGGGAAGCTCTCCTACCTGACGGTCGTCTGCACCGATCCCGACAACGCCCGTGTGATCGGCGAGAAGTTTTCAGCCGGAAACATCCGCCTGAGCTATTCGTCCGACATCTATGGCATCGAATATGCCGCCATTCTCAAGAACATCTACGCCCTTGCCGTGGGCCTTGCCGTGGGGCTGGGCTACGGGGACAACTTCCTGGCGGTGCTCATAGCCAATGCCGCCGGGGAGATGACGCGTTTCCTGGAGGAGAGCTACCCGTCGGAGCGCAACACGCAGGTCTCGGCTTACCTGGGCGACCTGCTGGTGACCTGCTACTCGACCTACAGCCGCAACCGCCGTCTGGGACTGCTCATCGGCCACGGATGCACGGTGAAGAGCGCGCTCAACGAGATGACGATGGTGGCCGAAGGCTACTTCGCCGCGGAGTGCATTCGCCACATCAACCTGCGCCATCGCATCGAGATGCCCATCGCGGAGATGGTCTACCGGGTGCTCTACGAGGGAGCCTCGGCCCGCCGGGAGATGCAGCAACTGACAACCAAACTCATTTGACAAAGATATGATGAAAAACGTGAAACTGGACATCGCCAAGAGCGGTATCGAGATTACCGCCGAGATGAAAGAGAAAGCCCTGGCCGCCAACGCCCTGCTGCATTCGGGCAAGGGTGCGGGGAACGATTTTCTGGGATGGGTGCACCTGCCGTCGTCGATCTCCGGCGAGCAGATCCGCACGATTGAGGCTCAGGCCGCCAAGCTGCGCGCCAAGGCCGACGTGGTGGTCTGCATCGGTATCGGAGGCTCGTACCTCGGCGCCAAGGCCGTGCTTGAGGCGATGAGCGATCCGTTCAAACTGCTGCACAAGGAGCAGAAGAACCCCACGGTGATCTTTGCCGGACAGAATATCTCGGAGGACTACACCGCCGAACTCTTCGATGCCCTGAAGGAGCATTCGATCGCCGCGATCGTGATCTCCAAGTCGGGCACGACGACCGAGCCGGCCATCGCCTTCCGTCTGATCAAGGCCGAGATCGAGAAGCGTTACGGCAAGCAGGAGGCTGCCGAGCGTATCGTGGCCGTAACCGACAAGGCGCGCGGAGCACTGAAGACGCTGGCTACGCAGGAGGGTTATCCGACGTTCGTCATTCCCGACGACGTGGGCGGACGCTTCTCGGTGCTGACTCCCGTAGGACTGCTGCCGCTGGCCGTGGCCGGTGTCGACATCGCCGCACTGGTGCGCGGTGCGCAGGAGATGGAGAAGGCCACCTCGGAGGGTGTAGCCTTCGACGAGAACCCCTCGGCCATCTATGCCACGGTGCGCAACGCCCTCTATGCTTCGGGCAAGAAGATCGAAATCCTCGGATCCTATGAGCCGAAACTGCAGTACATCAACGAGTGGTGGAAGCAGCTCTACGGCGAGAGCGAGGGCAAGGACGGCAAGGGCATCTTCCCGGCAAGCGTCACGCTGACGGCCGACCTGCACTCCATGGGCCAGTACATCCAGCAGGGCGAGCGCACGCTCTTCGAGACGATCATCTCGGTGGTGAAGCCCGCGGCCGAAGTCGTCATCGAGGCGGATGCCGAGAACCTCGACGGACTGAACTACCTGGCCGGGAAGCGCATTTCGCAGGTCAACCGCATGGCCGAACTGGGTGTGCAGTTGGCTCATGTCGACGGAGGCGTTCCCAACCTGCGTGTGGAGATCCCGGAGATCTCGGCCGAGGTGCTCGGCTCGCTGCTCTACTTCTTCGAGAAGGCGTGCGGCATCAGCGGCTACCTGCTGGGCGTGAATCCCTTCGACCAGCCGGGTGTCGAGGCCTACAAGAAGAACATGTTCGCGCTGCTGGAGAAGCCCGGTTACGAGGAGGCTTCGAAGGCCATCAAGGCGCGTCTGTAATACGGCCCGGGTTGTCGCATGCGGCGTCGGCCATGCGCCCGGCGTCCGATGCGGTCCCGGATGTTATGACGAAAAGAGGGCTGCCCCGACGGGGCAGCCCTCTTTGTTGTCTGACCGAATGACGTTTCGTCTGTTTATTGCTTCTTAGCCGTGAACTTCAGCGTGTTGACCAGGTCGAACGGCTCGCCGGCCATTTCGCCCTCACCCAACTGACACTTCGTGGTCTTGAGCGTGAAGGTCGCTTCGCCCGACTTCGTGTAGGAGAACTGTTCGGGAGCCTCGATCGTGACCAGTACGACCATCTGCAGCGCTGCGATCTCGATGCGCAGTACCGGAGTGGCGAGCGGCGCCGAAAGCTTCGAGGCATCGGCCGTCGGCGTGCCGAGCGTTGCATCGTAGGAGATTGTGCCCAGCGCCGAGATGAGCGCATCGGCTCCCTCGCCCATCAGCGCCTTGACCAGTGTCGCTGCGGGGAATTCGGGGAAGTGCACCGCTCCGGACGGGGTCACCTCGAAGGATATGTCAATGCCCGTCTCGGGTTGCGGGTTGGGGTTGATGGCGCTGGGGGCCGGGGTGAAGTCGAAGGTCCCGACGTATTGTCCCGTCACGTTCTGCAGCGTGAGGTTCGGATCACTCTCTTTTTTGTCATTCTTGTTGCAGGCAACGCTTGCCAGGGTAAGGAGAGCCAGCACGGCGGCACCCACTCGGTTTGTGATTCGTTTCATGCCTTTCATCGTTTTTTAATGGTTGACGGATGCAAATATATCGAGGTCAGGGAGTTGCTGCAAATAAATTCAACGATCCGGAGGACTTTGATGATGAACCTCGGATTTTTTCGCACGAACCTTTTCGGCGGATTCCGCCCGAGGCCCCGGGGTAATCCCGGCTGCGGATGGCGCTATGGCGACGATGTGCCGGTCTTCGGAAGGCGGGAAATCTTCGGACAGAAAACAGAAAAAGGACCGCCCGTGTGGCGGTCCTTGTCGTGTGAGGCGGGTCGTGCACCCGCTACGACGGATCAGGATTCGATCTCCGGAGTCTGCATCTGTTCCTTGGTTACGCCGAATTTTGCGCCGTAGCCGACCCAGTAGCGGGTCGAGGCCCAGATGAACATCCGCTTCGTCACGGGCATCGTGGCGTGCAGTTCGATCCGGCGTCCGGCAGCTACGGCCCGGGCCAGTTTTCCGATCTTGCGCGCGGCCACGAAGCGGAAGGGTGTGTCGAGAATGGCTTCGCCGCCGCCCAGCATCAGCACCGAGCCGAATTCGTATCCGTTTTGGCGGCAGAAGAGACGCACCATCCGTACGGCAGTTTCATTCTGCCGGTATTCGAGGAATCCGCAGTTGATCAGTACGGAGACGACGGGCTTCCGGACCGGAGGATTGGCCTCCAGAAACTTCAGAAAGTTCAGCAGTCCGACCGGCAGGGCGTCGGCATACAGCGGAAAGACGAGCAGCAGGTCCGAACAGTCGTCCATCCGGGATCGGAGTTCGGCGTGGTTCCTTTTCGTGAGATTGGCATAGGTGCACTCAACCGGGCAGTGCTTTGTAAAGAGCCCGGCATAACGCTTCGAGTTCGAGTGGGGCGCCCGGGGGCTGCCGTTCAGGATCAGGATCTTTCCCATTCTTTCAAGACATTGGTTACCGTGACGTCGAGCTCGGACTCCTCGACGAAGAGGATCCTGTGGCTCACAAAATTCATGTTGCAGGCGTTCCGGGCGACGAGCTGCTCGAAGAGCCGCTTCTCCTCCTCGGAGGTGGCTCCGTAGGCGATGATGGTGGCGTGTTTCGGCTCCACGGCGCGCTGCAGGTGGTGTGTCTCACCCTTGTAGAGGCGGATGAAGGCCTGCTGGATCGGAATGGCGCGTTCGAGCATGGTCTTCATCACACTGTCGTAGCCTCCGTACCGGATGCGGCTCACGTAGAGCAACGTATCGCTTCGGGCAATGAGCGGATAGACCCGGGTGGCGTCATCGCGAATGACGCACCGTCCCGGGGTCCGGGTCCAGCAGCCGAAGCATCCTACGCAGTTGGCGATCTTCAGTGCGGAGAGGTCGATGATCTCGATCCCGGGATTGTCGGGTCGCGAGATTCCGAGTTTCTTGTCGCTGAGTATCAACTTCATGTGTTTAAAGGCTGTTTGGTCCCTTGCGGGAGGGCGGATCGGGTCCGGGCTCCTCCCCGGGCGTTTGTATTTCTTGAATAACTCGGGGCAAAGGTACCTCTTTTGGAACGAATCTGCAACTTCCATGCCCGGGAGCGCCGTTCGGCCGCGAGGATTCGTCTTTTGCAAGGGCTCTGCGGTCCTTGCCGGGTAAAAAAACGACAGGTCGGATTTTCCGACCTGTCGTCCGTTGTTGCGGCAGTGCCCGGGCATCTCCCGCATGTGTCTTGTGTTGCCGCCTTGGGCGGCGGGGCATCAGATAATGCCCTGCTCGACCATCGACTTGGCGACCTTCATGAATCCGGCGATGTTGGCGCCCTTCATGTAGTTGATGTATCCGTCGGCCTCGGTGCCGTACTCCAGGCAGGCATGGTGGATCGACGACATGATCTGATGCAGCTTGGCATCGACCTCCTCGGCCGTCCAGTTGAGCTTCTGGGCGTTCTGCGTCATTTCGAGTCCCGAGGTGGCCACGCCGCCGGCGTTGACCGCCTTGCCCGGGCCGTAGGGGATCTTCGCCGCAAGGAAGGCGTCGATGGCCTCCGGGCGGCAGCCCATGTTCGAAACCTCGGCAACGACCTTCACACCGTTGGCCAGCAGCTTCTTGGCATCTTCGCCGTCGAGCTCGTTCTGCGTGGCGCACGGCATGGCGATATCGACCTTGACCTCCCAGGGCTTGCGTCCTGCGAAGAACTTCGCGCCGGGGAACTTCTTCACGTAGGGCTCCACGACGTCGTTGTTCGAGGCGCGCAGCTCCAGCATGTAGGCGATCTTCTCGGCATCGAGTCCGTCGGGATCATAGACGTATCCGTCGGGTCCCGAGATGGTTACGACCTTGGCGCCGAGCTCCGTGGCTTTGGTTGCGGCACCCCAGGCGACGTTGCCGAATCCCGAGATGGCGATCGTCTGCCCCTGAATGTCCATCCCGGCCTTCTGAAGCATCTGGCGCAGGAAATAGACGGCGCCGAATCCCGTGGCCTCGGGACGGATGAGCGAGCCTCCGTAGGTCATGCCCTTGCCGGTCAGCACGCCCGTATTTTCGCGGGCCAGCTTGCGGTACATGCCGTAGAGGTAGCCGATTTCGCGGCCTCCGACGCCGATGTCACCGGCCGGGACGTCGGTCTCGGGACCGATGTGGCGCCACAGCTCGGTCATGAAGGCCTGGCAGAAACGCATGACCTCGCGGTCCGACTTGCCCTTGGGGTTGAAGTCCGAACCTCCCTTGGCACCGCCCATGGGCAGTGTCGTGAGGGCGTTCTTGAAGATCTGCTCGAATCCCAGGAACTTCAGAATCGAGGGGTTCACCGAGGGATGGAAGCGCAACCCGCCCTTGTAGGGGCCGATGGCGTTGTTGAACTGGATGCGGTAGCCGGTATTCACCTGTACCTCGCCCTTGTCGTCGACCCATACCACCTTGAAGGTGAAGATGCGGTCGGGTTCCACGATACGCTCCGCGATGCGGTTGGCCTCGAACTCCGGATGCTGGTTGTAGGTCTCCTCCACGGTCATCAGCACCTCACGCACGGCTTGCAGGTATTCGCTCTCGCCGGGATGCTTCCGCTCGAGGTCTGCCATCAGTTTGTTGACATTCATAATTATTGAAGTTTTGAAAGGTTGGTTCTTCCAACGATTTCGGCTTGCGCCCTTGTTCCGGATTTCACACCCGATGTGTTGCCGGATTTTTCATTTCCACACAAATATAGAAATATTTCTTATGGGTTGTAACTTTTTCTCGGAAATTTTATGCCGATCTCTCATCGGGCGGCAAAGTCTCCCCGGAGGGGTGGCGGAACTCGCCCTCCGGTTCATGCCCTTCCGCCGTGTCGACAGGCTCTTCGCACACCATGCCCTTGTTCGAACGCCCGTCGATGCAGACCCACAGCGGATGCTCGAAGCGCACCTGCCGCAGATAGGTTCCGTCGTAGAGCGCCTCCCGGGCATTGAGCTCCTCCTCGCGGAAGATGCCGTCGCCGCGGAAGGGGTTGATTGTCAGGTATCCGACGCCCAGCGAGGTGACATTCTGGAAGAAGTGCGTGCCCTGCGAGGGTTCGACGTCGAAGCGGGCGATGCCGCACTCGACGATGACCTTTGCCTCGGAGATGTGGTTCCAGCGCACCGGAACCCCCAGAAAGGGATCCGAAGATCCCCAGCGTCCGGGGCCTACGAGGATGTACGCACGCCCTTCGTCGCGCATGCGGTTGTTCAGCGCAAGCAGCTCGTCGGCGATCTTCTCCGTGGCGAGCGAATCGAAGGCGTCGGTCTTCACATAGATGATGTCCGCGATGTCGGCCATCTGCCCGATGCCGAGGGCCTGCTCGCCGTAGATCAGCGCCTGCGAGGTGTCGACCGTGCTCCAGTCGAGGGCCCGGTTGTCCTGGTTGTCGATGATCGGGCGCACCTGCAGCAGGTTGAAGATCTGCTTGCTTCCCGGGGCGACGTCCATGTTCACGGCAAACTCCACCTCCACCGGGCAGCGCATCTCCTCGGCACCCATCGCGAGGATGTCGGCGATGATCTCCGCCAGCGGGAAGGTGTTGTACTTCAGTATGTTGTTAAATGTTATGACCTTCCGTCCCCGGTCGAACGGACTGTCCGAGATGCGCTCGTTCTCGCGGTCCCATACCGAGCAGACGTATTTCGAGTTGCGGTAGTCGCCGATCTCCTGCAGGCTCAGCCGGTGCAGGTTCACCGCGTCGTCGATCGACGTGCGGAACTCCTCGGGACGCAGGCTCAGCGCCAGCACCTCGGTCTGCGTGTCGCGCAGCGCCAGTTCGGGCGTCGAGGTCTGGAGCACCTTCTGCGGATAGCGGGGTGAGAAGCGCAGCGTGCGTCCTCCGTCGACGACCAGCTTGCCCAGTCCCATGGCCACGTTGCAGACGCCGTCCGCGGGCTCCTCGTCACCGATGGGGTAGTAGTTGATCGAGCGTGCGACCCCCGAGCAGGTGGGGAAGAAGAGCCCGTTCTGCTCCGTGCCGCACACCTCCTGGATGATGACGGCCATCTTCTCCTCCGAGATGAGGTTCTGCGACGTGGCGATGTAGGCCCTCGACGCCGCGAAGTAGACCGAGGCGTAGACGCTTTTGACGGCGCGCAGCAGCAGACGCAGCATCTGGTCCTCGTTGTCCGTGTAGGGGATCATGTAGGTGGAGTAGATGCCGGCGAAGGGCTGGTAGTGCGAATCCTCGAGCTTCGACGACGAACGCACGGCCAGCGGCGTGTGCACGGTGCGGATGTAGGCCTTCAGATCCTGCTGCAGCTGCAGCGGGATGGTCGAGGCGACGAACTCCGAGAGGATCTCTTCGTCGGGAAGATCCTGCGTGAGGAGGTATTGCAGACCGTTCTGGGCGATGAACTGGTCGAAGTATCCCGTGGCGATGACCACCGAGCGCGGGATCATGATCCGCACGTTGCGGTGCTTGTCGTACTGGCGGTGCTTGATGAGCATCGAGTTCATGAAGGCCAGGCCGCGGGCCTTTCCGCCGAGCGACCCTTCGCCGATGCGGGCGAAGGCCACGGCGTCGGAGTAGGTCTCGGGGTCGAAGCGCGCCACGACACCCTGCCCGAGCAGCGTGCGGTAGTCGCGGATCAGGTTCACCAGCACGCGCCGGTGCTCCTCGACCGACGTGAAGTGGCTCTTGTTGTAGCGGCGGATCGAGGCGGCCAGCGGAAAGAGTCCCCGCGAATAGAGCCATTTCGAGAGATGGTTCTGCGAGGTGTGGTATTCGAAGGCGTCGTCGGGGATCGTGGCGATCATCTGCTGCATCTGCGTGAGGTCCTTGGCCCGTCCGATCTCGGCGCCCGTTTCGGGATCCTTGAAGACGAAATCCCCGAAGGCGAACTCCTTGGAGATGTAGTCGCGCAGCTGCGAAAGGAGCGTCTTGGAGTTCTTGGCGATGAATCCCGCCCCGAGCTCCCGGGCCTGCTGCTCGAAGGAGGTCTGCGACGACTGCAGCAGCACGGGCATCAGCGGATTGTCCTCGCGGATGCGGCGGCAGAGGTCGATGCCGGCGTCGCTCTTCTCCCGCTCGGAGCTTTCGCCCGCGTGGAGCACGAATCCCACGTCGGAGATCACGCCCAGCAGATTCTTCTTGTAGCGTTCGTAGAGCCCTGCGGCCTCCTCGTAGCTGCGGGCCAGGAGGATCTTCGGCCGCGCGCGTTTGCGCAGCACCTGCTGCTGCTCGTTGAAGGCGTCCTTGAGAAACTCGGTGTTCTGCAGCAGGATCAGCTTGTAGAGCTCCGGGAGGTAGGTCGAATAGAAGCGTATCGAGTCCTCGACGAGCAGAATGGCCTGCACGCCCCCTTCGAGAATGTCCTCGTCGGCATTCATCTTGTCCTCGATGAGCTTGATGATGCCGATGATGAGCTCCGTGTTTCCGTGCCACGAGAAGATGTAGTCGAGACCCGAGTGGTCCTGCTCCTCGATGCGGCGGTAGATGTCCTTCGAAAAGGAGGTGAGCAGCGCCACGGGGGTGTTGGGATGCCGCTCCTTGACGATCTTCGCAAAGTGGAAGACATCGGGTTCGCCGACGTTGTACATCGTGAGGATGAAGTCGTAGGAGTCGTCGCGGGCCAGGGCGTCGAGCGCCTCGGCCGTGGAGCTCACGCGCGTGAGCGACGGGGGGTTCGACATGTTGAGGTCGATGTACTCCTGGTTGATCTGCGACTCGATGTGCCCGTCCTCCTCGAGGATGTATCCGTCGTAGCTGCAGCACACAAGCAGAATCTTGTGGATGCGGTATTTCATGAACCGGTAGGGGACTTTTCCCTCGTCGGAGAGGTATTGTTCGAGATTGCTGTTCATGGAGGGTGCCGGAATTTTGGTCCGAGAACAAAAATACGGAAAAAATAGTTACCTTTGTGTTTGGCAACCAAAATAATTCAAGCATGAATAGCGACAAGTATGTTTTGCAGGAGGTCACTACTCCGGCTCTGGAGCGCGAGTGGCTCGATTTCCCCAAGACGATATACAAAGGCAACCGCAACTGGGTGTGTCCGCTGGATGTCGACGTACAGGCGGTCTTCGACCCTTCGAAGAATGAACTCTTTGCCGACGGAGAGGCGATCCGCTGGGTCGTGCGCGACCGCAACGGCAAGGTGCGCGGACGTATCGCGGCCTTCTACAACCGTGAGAAGGCCGCCATCGAGGAGCAGCCCACGGGCGGCTGCGGATTCTTCGAGTCGATCGACGACCAGCAGGTGGCCGACATGCTCTTCGACGCCGCGCGGATGTGGCTTTCGAGCCGCGGCATGGAGGCGATGGACGGTCCTGTGAACTTCGGACAGCGCCGCGACTGGTGGGGACTGCTCGTCGAGGGCTACGAGTTCCAGCCGCTCTACAAGAATCCCTACAACCCGCCCTACTACAAGGATCTGTTCGAGAATTACGGATTCCGCAACTACTTCAACCAGTACAGCTACATCTGGCGGGTCAACGCTTCGGAGGCCAACAAGCAGATCTTCGCGCGTGCGGCGCGCCTGGATGCCGGCTACCACGTCGAGAACATCGACATGAACAACCTCGAGGAGGCCGCCGAGAATTTCCGCGTGATCTACAACAAGGCGTGGGCGCTCTTCTCGGGCGTGAAGCCCATGACGCAGGAGGAGGCTCTGGAGATGGTTCACGAGATGAAGCCGATCATCGACCCGCGCATCATCTTCTTCGCCTACTACAACGAGGAGCCCATCGGCTTCTTCATCACGGTCCCCGACCTGAACCGGCTGATCGGCAAGTTCCACGGCAAGTTCGGACTGTGGCAGAAGCTGCGCCTGATGTGGGACCTGAAGGTCCGCAAGTCGTGCGACCGCATCTTCGGCATCATCTTCGGCATCGCCCCGGAGTTCCACGGCAAGGGCGTCGAGTCGGCCATCATGGTGAAGTACTACGAATTCCTGGAGATGACCAAGAACGAATACAAGTCGATGGAGCTGGCGTGGATCGGGGACTTCAATCCGGTGATGAACCGCATGATCGAGACCTACGTCTGCGCCACGCGCAACAAGATCCACACCACCTACCGCTACCTGTTCGACCGGGAGAAGGAGTTCCACCGCTGTCCGCGTCTGGGCGTGAAGCGCCGCGAGTAATCGTGTAACATCGAAAAATACACACATACCATCCATGAAAACTACCGCATTCACCAAGTACCACATCGCCGCGGGCGCCAAGATGGCCGAGTTCGCGGGGTACAACATGCCCATCGAGTTCACGGGCATCAACGATGAACACATGACCGTCCGCAACGGCGCGGGGGTCTTCGACGTAAGCCACATGGGCGAGATCTGGGTCAAGGGACCCAAGGCCCTGGCGCTGCTGCAGCGCATCACCACCAACGACGTGGCGAAACTTTACGACGGCAAGGTGCAGTACTCCTGCATGCCCAACGGCCGGGGCGGCATCGTCGACGACATCCTGGTCTACCGCATCGACGCCGAGACCTACATGCTGTGCGTCAATGCCGCCAACGTCGACAAGGACTGGGTGCACATCTGCACGGTCGGCCGTGAGGAGTTCGGCATGCAGGCCGGCTCGGGCAAGGAGCTTTACAACGCCTCGGACGAGATCTGCCAGCTGGCGGTTCAGGGCCCGCAGGCCATGAAGATCGTGCAGAAGATGTGCGACGAACCTGTCGAGCAGATGGAGTACTACACGTTCCGCAAGATGAAGGTTGCCGGATGCGACGCCATCCTCTCGATCACGGGCTATACCGGAGCGGGCGGCTGCGAGATCTACGTGGCCAACGAGGATGCCGACCGTCTGTGGAAGGCGCTCTGGGAGGCCGGCGCCGAGTATGGACTGAAGAACATCGGCCTCGGGGCCCGCGACACGCTGCGCCTCGAAAAGGGCTTCTGCCTCTACGGAAACGATATCGACGACACGACCTCGCCGCTGGAGGCGGGCCTGGGGTGGATCACGAAGTTCGTCGAGGGCAAGGATTTCATCGACCGTCCGCTTCTGGAGCGCCAGAAGACCGAGGGCGTGGAGCGCAGGCTCGTGGGCCTGAAGATGGTCGAGCGCGGTATTCCGCGCCACGGCTACAAGCTGGCTTCGCCCGACGGCGAGGAGATCGGCCACGTGACCTCCGGCACGATGTCGCCCTGCCTGAAGTGCGGCGTGGCTCTGGGATACGTGAAGACGGCCTACGCGAAACCCGGCACGCAGATTGCCGTCATCATCCGCGAGAAGCCGGTGCGGGCCGAAGTGGTGAAGATCCCCTTCGTCTAAGCGTTTTACCGAAAAATTCCGACAATATCCTATGAAAGCAACCTATCTCGGATTGGACCTTTCGAGCCCCGTTGTGGTCGGGAGCTCCCCCTATACCTCCACGCTGTCGAACATCGAGCGTTGTGCGGCGGCCGGTGCGGGTGCCGTGGTGCTGAAGTCGATTTTCGAGGAGCAGATCTTCCGTCAGGCGGCCTCGATGGAGAGGATGGAGGGTTACGGCGATGCCGGCGAGTACCTCGAGCGCTACCTCGGCGACGCCTACAAGGGCGAACTGCTCGAACTGCTTCGCGCAGCCGCCGCAACCGGCATCCCCGTCATCGGCAGCATCAACTGCATGGGGACCGGAGATGCCTGGATCGACTATGCCACCTCGATGCAGCAGGCCGGAGCGGCAGCCCTGGAGTTGAACGTCTTTCTGCTGCCCACCGACCGCCGGACCCCGGCGCAGGAGCTTGAGCAGCACTATGCCGACATCGTGCGCAAGGTGGTAGCGGCCGTGACGATCCCCGTCTCGGTGAAGCTCCCGCAGCGTCTGACGAACGTTCTGTCGCTGGGTGATGCCCTGCTGGCCCGCGGAGCGCGGGGCGTTGTGCTCTACAACCGCTTCTTCGAACCGGACATCGACATTGAAAAGATCGCCTTCGTCAACGGCGACCCCTTCAGCCAGCCCGGAGAGCTTCGCAACGTGCTGCGCAGCACGGCACTCTGCTCGCATGCGCTTCCGCAGCTGGATGTGGCCGTGTCGACGGGCGTGCACGACGGCACTGCAGCCGTCAAGGCGCTGCTGTGCGGCGCTTCGGCCGTGCAGGTCTGCTCGGCCATCCACTACCACGGCTACGAGGTGATCGGCGCCATCAACCGCTTCGTCGACGAGTGGGCCGGGCGTCACGGCTTCGATACGCTCGCCTCCTTCCGCGGACGGATGGATTACGGATCCTCCGAGGGTGACTTCTACCAGCGCGTGCAGTACATGAAGTACTTCCCCCACGGCGTGGAGTAACGGGCGACGGCGCGACTTCCGCCGCTGTGCGTATAAAAATCCCCGGCACCTTTTGATCGTGGTGCCGGGGATTTTGTTGTCCGATCCCTCAGAGCGTAGTCCCTACCGATTCGACTCCTCGTCGAAGAGCCGGTCGAAGAGCCTTCGCAGCGCTTCCCGGTCGCGGATGATCGTCCGCAGCTCCTCCAGCCGCCGGGCATTCTCCGACGCGGCGATCCAGAGGCGCAGGTACCCGCCCTCGGCGTATTTCTCCTCCAGGTGGGCGACGCAGCGGGCGTAGTGCTCCTCGCGGTCAAACGTGGGGTAGTTGGCCAGGCTGTATTGTACCGTGCGTCGGAGAATCGTCTCGGGATCGATTACCCGGTCGGCCTCGGCGACGATGCGTCCGTAGATCGTGCGGGGTTCGTGGCCCGATGAGGCGCGGTGGTCCTCCACCGCCTCGCGCATCGTGGCGATCTCCTCTTCGGTAAACCAGCGGCGCAGCGTGGCGTCCTCGGCGAGGATGCGCCCCGCGTCGAGGTGGTGGCGTTCGCGGCCGAAGGCCAGCCCCGTGTCGTGGTAGGCCGCAATGGCGTAGACCATGTCGGGATTGACCTCGTAACTCCGGGCCAGCGCCATACTCTGCTCAATGACCGTACGGACATGATCCGTGCGGTGTGCGGCGTCGAAGTGCTCATAGCGGGGGAGGATCTCCCGTTCGACATACTCTTTCAATTCGGGATTGATGGACGGCTCGGAATGCATGGATGGATGTTGTTGAGGCATTGTAAAGGAAAGATCCCTTCCGTTGACACGGCGGAAGGGATCTTTCCGTAAGAGGTGTATTGGAGTGCTATTTTGCGTACGAGACGGCCCGGGTTTCGCGGATAACCGTGATCTTCACCTGTCCGGGATAGGTCATCTCGTCCTGGATCTTCTTGGCGATTTCGTGCGAGAGGTTCTCCGACTCCTGGTCCGAAAGCTTGTCGGAGCCGACGATCACACGCAGCTCTCGACCGGCCTGGATGGCATAGGTCTTCACCACGCCGGGGTACGACAGGGCGATGTCCTCCATCTCCTTCAGACGCTTGATGTAGCTCTCGACCACCTCGCGGCGGGCTCCCGGACGGGCTCCCGAGATGGCGTCGCAGGCTTGGATGATCGGGGCGATGAGCGAAGTCATCTCCACCTCGTCGTGGTGGGCGCCGATGGCGTTGCATACCTCGGGCTTCTCTTTGTACTTCTCGGCGAGTTTCATGCCGATGATGGCATGCGGCAGTTCGGGCTCGTCGTCGGGCACCTTGCCAATATCGTGGAGCAGTCCTGCGCGTCGTGCGATCTTGGGGTTGAGACCCAGTTCGGAGGCCATGATGCCTGCGAGGTTGGCCGTTTCGCGGGCGTGCTGCAGCAGGTTCTGGCCGTAGGACGAACGGTATTTCATCTTGCCGATCAGACGGATCAGCTCGGGATGCAGCCCGTGGATACCCAGGTCGATGGCCGTCCGTTTGCCGACCTCGACGATCTCCTCCTCGATCTGCTTCTGGACCTTGGCAACGACCTCCTCGATGCGCGCGGGGTGGATGCGTCCGTCGGTAACGAGTTGATGCAGCGCCAGACGCGCGATTTCACGACGCACGGGGTCGAATCCCGAGAGAATGATCGCCTCGGGGGTGTCGTCGACGATGATCTCGATGCCCGTTGCGGCCTCCAGCGCGCGGATGTTGCGTCCCTCGCGTCCGATGATGCGTCCCTTGACCTCGTCGCTCTCGATGTTGAAGACCGTCACGGCATTCTCGATGGCCGTTTCGGTCGCTACGCGTTGAATCGATGCCACGATGATCCGCTTGGCCTCCTTCGTGGCGGTCATCTTGGCCTCCTCGATGGTTTCGTTGACGTAGGCGGCGGCTTCGGTCTTGGCCTCGGCCTTCATGTTCTCGATCAGGATGTTCTTGGCATCCTCGGAACTCATGCCGGAGATCTGTTCCAGGCGGACGTTCTGTTCACGCCGCACCTGCTCGATCTCCTCCTTCTTGTGCTCGAGCAGCTGCATCTGGTTCTGTACCTGCTCCTTGAGCCGGTCGTTTTCGCGGATGCGGTTTTCGAGGTCGCGCTCCTTGTTCTGGAGGTTCTGCTCGATCTGCTTGGCCCGCTGTTCGCTCTGGGCGAGTTTCTGGTTGCGTTCGTTGACCTGGCGGTCGTATTCGCTCTTGAGCTGTATGAATTTCTCTTTGGCCTGGAGGATCCGCTCCTTCTTGATCATCTCGCCTTCGGCTTCAGCCTCCTTGATCGCCGCCTCACGCCGCTTGCGGATCGAGGTCTTGGCAATCATGTTCGTGACGACGGCATAGATCGCCACGGCCGCCACGGCGGAGATGCAGGCCACTAAAATGGTGGTATACATTTATTCTGATACTGTTTTTTGTTTGTTAATAATATAAGTAATACGTGTAGCCAAAAAAAAACCGCATAGGATTCCTTAGCCTTGTTTGACGAATCTGCAAGATTAGTCATGTGTGGGGGCTCCGACAATCGCAATCTTCCAACGGTGCATCGGAACGCACTCCCCCGAAGGGTAGTAAGGCCTGATTTTGAAGCGTCTTGAGTTGCCCCAATTTAAAAAGTGTTCAGTTTCGCAAAGCTTGTAAGGAATCTATGCGGGTAGATTTTCGTATGTTAAAGAACATTGCGGCGCGTTGTGACCGCTATCTTTGTTCCCCGGTCCGGAGGGTTGTTTTTCCGAGATGCAGGATCTCCCATGCATCCCGGCTTCCGATTCGAGGTCAGGGCAGCGCCCTCTCGCTTCTCAGCGTCCATCTTCGTGGCCCTCCCTGCTCTCTGCTCTCTCCGCTCTTTCCCTGGCGCCTCTCTCTTTGTGGCCCCTCTCTCGGCGGGCGGTTCTATTCGCGGGGGTTGTTGAGGTAGGAATCGATCTCGGATCCCAGCTGTTCCAACCGACGAAGGTCGTCGTCATCGGCTTCGCGACTCTGGCGGGCCGTGACGTTGGCTATGGCAAACTGCAGGGCGGTAATCGACAGGTAATCCCGATCAGTCCAGTTCTCGAAATTCCGCTTCTTGATCGCCGCGAGGAAGTTGTTCACCTCCCGTTCAGCCAGGCGATAGGCCTCTTCCTTACCGCTTTCGATGGTAAACTGGTAGCTTTTTCCCGCCACCTTCAGCGTTATCGCTTGCTGCTTGGCCATGCTGTATTTCTATTTTTCGGGTGCAGCCGCTGCAGGACTCGGGTCCATGCGGCCTTCCGTCTCCCGGGGTGTATTCTTTTTCGCAAAGGTCTCCGTCTGACGTCCCAGCAACGCGATGCATTTGTCCACCTCCCGCATAAGACGGTTGACGCGCGCCCGCGCTTTATCCCTGTTCCGGCCTCCTCCGGCGAGCCCCTCGGTGAGCTGCATCCGTGCAACCTCGTTGTCCAACGCCTTCACGCGCTCTTCAAGCGTGCGTTTTTCCGCACGCAGCGCGTCGCATTGGGCCGAGAGTTCCGAACAAAGTTCCGACAGTCTGCGGTGGTCGTCTATGAGTTGTCCGACCCGGGTTTCGAGGTTCGTTATGACACTTTTGTCGACCATTTCCTGCGGAGAAATCCGGTTTACATTTCAAAGGTACGAAAAAAATACCAAAAAGCAAAAAAGGCGAAATTTATTTTGCTTTGTCCACAACCTCGCCATAGAGGTCGTAGTCGGCTGCAGAGGTGATCCGCACATCGTAGAAGTGCCCGCGGAGCAACCGCCGGGCCGCGGCAGGGATGAGGATCTCCTGGTCCACCTCGGGGGAGTCGTACTGCGAGCGCCCGACATAGAAATCGCCCTGTCGGGAATCGACGATGATACGCTCCGTGCGACCCTCGCGGCGGCGGTTGTTGTCGAGCGAGATCTCGTTCTGCAACGCCATGATGCGCTCCACACGCTGCTGCTTGACCGCCTCCGGGACGTCGTCGTGCAGCTCGCGGGCCGAATAGGTCCCCTCCTCCTCGGAGTAGGCGAAGACCCCGAGCCGCTCGAAGCGCACCTCGCGCACGAAGTCGAGCAGTTCGCCGAAATCGGCTTCCGTCTCGCCCGGATAGCCCACCAGCAGGGTGGTGCGCAGCGCCAGACCGGGGATTGCCCGGCGCAACTTGTCGATGAGCGCCAGGGCTTCGGCCTTCGTATGACGGCGGTGCATCGCCGCCAGCTGTGCGTCGGAGATGTGCTGGAAGGGGATGTCGAGGTATTTGCAGATCTTCGGCTCCGCGGCCATCACCTCGATCACCTCCTCGGGGAAGGCCGTGGGGTAGGCGTAGTGGAGCCGGATCCACTCGATGCCGTCGATGCGGCACAGGCGGCGCAGCAGTTCGGCCAGGCACCGCCGCCCGTAGAGGTCTATTCCATAATAGGTCGTGTCCTGGGCGATGACCATCAGCTCGCGCACGCCCCGGGCCGCCAGCTTGCGGGCCTCCTCCTCCAGCTCCTCCATCGGTACGGAGCGGTGCTCGCCGCGGATGAGCGGGATGGCGCAGTAGCCGCACTTCCAGTTGCAGCCTTCGGAGATCTTCAGGTAGGCGTAGTGCTTCGGAGTGGTCAGATGGCGTTCGGTGGCCAGGGCCGGATCCTCCGAGGCGCCGAGTGCGCGGATGATGCCGTCCCACGTGCGCGCCCCGAAGTATTCGTCGACTTCGGGAATCTCCGTGCGCAGCTCGTCGGCGTAACGCTCCGAGAGACAGCCGATGACAAACAGCCGTTCGATCTTTCCGGCTTTCCTGGCCTCCGCCGCGCGAAGGATCATCTCGATGGACTCCTGCTTGGCGTCGCCGATGAATCCGCAGGTGTTGATCACGACGACCTTGGCATCCGTGCGGTCGCTGTCGAAGAGCACTTCGTAACCGGCCGCCGCAAGGCGCGCCATGAGGTGCTCCGAATCGACGGTGTTCTTTGAACAGCCGAGCGTGATGACGTTAATTTTTTTCATCTCCGAATAGTGCATTGACAAACTCCCGGCGGTCGAAGATCTTCAGCTGGTCGATCCCCTCGCCGATCCCGATGTAGCGTACCGGAATGCGGAACTGGTCGCTGATGCCGATCACTACGCCTCCCTTGGCCGTTCCGTCGAGCTTCGTGATGGCGAGCGACGTCACCTGCGTGGCCTGCGTGAACTGCCGCGCCTGCTCGAAGGCGTTCTGCCCGGTCGAGCCGTCCAGCACGAGCATCACCTCGTGGGGAGCTCCGGGGATCACCTTGCCCATGACGTTGCGGATCTTCGTCAGCTCGTTCATCAGGTTGATCTTGTTGTGCAGACGCCCGGCGGTGTCGATCAGCACCACGTCGGCGCCGTTGGCCTTGGCCGAGGTGAGCGTGTCGAAGGCCACCGACGCAGGGTCGGAACCCATCTGCTGGCGGATCATCGTCGCACCGGCGCGGTCGGCCCATACCTGCAGCTGGTCGATGGCCGCGGCGCGGAACGTGTCGGCGGCGCCGATCCATACCTTGCGTCCGGCCTTGGTGAGCTGTGCGGCGAGCTTGCCGATGGTGGTGGTCTTTCCGGCGCCGTTGACACCCACGACCATCACCACGTAGGGCTCCCCTTCGCGGGCGTCGAGTCCGAAGTGCCCGGCCGATCCGTGGGCCTCCTCGAGCAGCGCGGCAACCTCCTCGCGCAGAATGGACTGCAGCTCCGAGGCGTTCATGTATTTGTCGCGCGCCACGCGCTCCTCGATGCGGCGGATGATCTTCACGGTGGTCTCCACGCCGACGTCCGAGGTGATGAGCACCTCTTCGAGATCGTCGAGTACGTCGGCGTCGACGGTCGTGCGTCCCGCCACGGCGCGTGCGAGCTTTGCGAAGAGCCCCGACTTGGTCTTTTCAAGTCCTGCGTTGAGCTCCTGCTGCTCCTTTCGGATCTGCTCCTCGCTGGGAGGGGTATTCTGTTTTTTCCTGAAAATATCGAAGAATGCCATACCGTGTAGAGTTGTCTTTGGGGACAAAGATAGGAAAAAATGAAGGTCCCGGCAAATAAAACTCCCTCACGCGCATTTCCCGGTGAAAAGGCGTGAGGAAGCAGAGGTGAGGGTATGGCGTCGGGCGGCTATTTCGAGTAGCTGGGCGATTGTTTTGCACCCCATTGTTCATTGGGCTGCGGACCCATCTTCAGACGCAGGGTGCCTCCGTCGGTCATTTCATCGCGGAAGAACCAGCAGTTGTCGAGCGGTTTGCCGTTGAGCGTGGCCGACTGTACGTAGCAGGCCTGCGGACCGTTTCCTTCGGTTTCGATCGTGAAGCGTTCCCCGCGGTCGTTGCGGATCGTAATGCGGTCGAACTGCGGACTGCCGATCTGGAAGGTCGGGCGCAGGCTGGTGCCGCCCTGCACGTCGAAGAGCCCCATGGCGGCCATCACGTACCAGGCGCCGAGCTGTCCCTGGTCCTCGTCCTGCCCGTATCCGTAACCGTGTTCGGCATCGGTGCCGTAGAACTCGTCGCAGATCAGCCGGGTCCACTTCTGCGTCAGCCAGGGTTTGTGTGCGTAGTTGAACAACCAGGAGATGTGCAGGCTGGGTTGGTTGCCGTGGTTGTAGGGACTTTGAACCCCCGAGAAGGCATTGACTACCTTGCCGCCGCCGAATACCGCGGCCCGGGCCACGGTGAAGATCGAATCCAGACGTGCGGAGAATGCCTCGGAACCGATACGCCTGATCAGTTCGTCGGGGTCTCCGGGCACGAAGTAGGTATACTGTACGGCGTTCCCCTCCTGAAAACCCCGCCAGGATTCCAGCGGATCGAAGTTTTCGAGAAACGCTCCGTCGGCGCGCCGCGGGCGGATCATCCTCAGGTCGGGATCGAAGAGCCGCTCCCAACCCCTGGAGAGCCTTGTGAGCTGTTCGTAGTCTCCGTCGCGCCCGAGGGCCTTGGCCCACTGTGCCACGGCGTAGGCGCTGAACGAGTATTCGAGCGTGTGGGAGGCGCCGTATGCCGAACCCTTTGTTCCGCAGAAGGGTTGCGATCCGTCGTCGAAGGGCACGTAGCCGAATCTCATGAATGCCGGGATATCCTCTTTCCCTGCACCTGCCGGCCGATACTCTCCGTCGAGTTCGTTGCGCAGAGCGGCCCTGTAGGCCTTCTCGACGTCGAAGTCCCGGATTCCGTTCTGATAGGCTCCGGCCATTATGACGCTCATCATGTTGGTGCCCACGCCCGAGACGAACTTGCTGCAGGCGATGCCGTCGCCGAGCCACCCGGTATCCTCGTAGACGAGCAACTGACTGCGAATGAAATCATTGTAGTAGTCCGGGTAGGCCAACTCCCACAGCAGGGCCAGGTCCCAGTAGGCACCCCACACCGCATCGGTGTTGTAGTGGCAGAAGAGCGGCCTGCCCTTCCCGTCGGTCGGAATCTGGCCGATGCTCCCGTCGTTGTGGGGATAGGCTCCGTTGATGTCGCTGGCAATACCGCGCCCCAGCAGGGCGTGGTAGAGCCCCGTGTAGAACTTCGTGCGTGCGGCCTCGCTGCCGCCTTCGACCCGGATGCGTCCGAGACTTTTGCTCCACTTGGCCTGCGTGCGTTTGCGCACATCGTCGAAATCCAATCCGTCGGCTTCGCCCTGCAGGTTGGCCCGGGCATTCTTGATCGAGGTGTAGGAGAGCCCTATGCGGACCTCGATCTGCTCCTGCGCACGGGTCGTATAGCGCAGCGCTGCTCCGGCTCCGGTGCCGTGCAGTTCGTCTCCCTCGAAGGGCTCCTCGCCGCGGCGGTAGAGCCTCCATCCGTCGGCCGGGCGGCTTACTTCGGCATAAAAATAGACACTGATCGTCGCTCCGGGCTGATATTTCCGTGCGTAGAGCGGCTGGTAGACGGCGTATCCTTCGATCCGCTGCGGATCGAGCACCCTGACACCGGCATCCACCACCGGACCGCTCTCCCCGATGGCATTGCCGATATCGAAGAGAATGTTCGACTCATCCGAAGCCGGGAACGTGTAACGCTGAAAGGCCACGCGGGTGGTCGAGGTCAGCTCGACGCGGATGTCGTAATCCTTCAGACGTACGGCATAGTATCCCGGTCGGGCGACTTCGTCGGCCTTGTCGAAGCGTGAGCGGAATCCTTCGTCGGGATCCTCCAGTCGTCCGGGAACCGTCTGGAGCCCTCCTACGGTGGGCATCAGCATCACCCCGCCGATCTGGAACTCATGCAGGCAGGGAAATCCTTCGATCGAGGTGTGCATGTCCTCGTACCCGACGGCCTCCCAGCCGTCGGGACTCGTGTAGCTGCCGTTGGTCGAGGGCCCTTGCTTGGCCAGTCCGAAGGGTTCGGATGCCGGGGTGTAAAAGAACCAGCGGCTGTGGACGGATCCCAGGTTGGGATCGACGCAGTCGATGGGTCGCGGCGCCTTGTCGCAGGCCATTGCGGTGCACGCGGCGAGCAGAAAAAGCAGTTTTTTCATGGTTGACTCCGGATGGTTCGGCGCTCTTCGCCGATTCGTAATTTGAAAGCCGGGGGAAGAGAACCTCCCCCGGCTTTCACTGTTGTCGGATCTTTTTGATCGAATTCTTTTACGGATGAACGCGTACGAAGACGTTTTCGTATGCCCCGAGGGACAGAGACGTCACTTTTTCTCCCTGTACTTCGTCCAGCACGTTGACCCGTTCGAAGGCGAGCGGCTGTCCGTTGGCGTCGAGCAGGGTCAGGGTAGCCTGGCGTCCGTCCGTCTCGCGCAGGTTGATCATCACGCTCCCGGGTTCGGCGATTGACGGCGTGCACGATGTCATCAGCACGTGATCGCATCCCGTTCGCAGGAACGACTTCGACCAGGCCCTGTCGTTCGCCGTGCGGGCGGCCGGCATGACGCGGGCATAGAGCGGAATGCGGTTGCCCCATCCGAATGCCGAGGCTTCGGCGTTGGAGGTGTCGGACGTGGAGGTCAGCGCGTAATTCCAGTTGAGCTCACCCTCCTGCGAGGCCCGGAAGTTGGTCGTCCAGTAGTTGTTCGTCACCCACGAGAAGAGGTGCGGCTTGGTGTATTCGCGGGGCTGGCGGTACGGGTCGTTGAGCAGCTCTCCCATCATGAAGAGGGGAATGGCGTCGCAGCTCACGAGGATCTGTGCCTGCCCGTTGCGCACCGAAGCAAAGTTCTGAACGGTGTTCCACGAAGCCGACGATCCCGGAATCTGATTCTCTCCGGCGTAGACCACTCCTCCCGGGACGTCGAAGGCCAGGCGTCCGTTGTCCAGCGCGAAGGGGAAGGCCACGTAGAGTCCCGAAGGATCGGTTTCGGGAAGACGTTTGGCCGCGTAGTGGAACTCGATGCGTTTGATGTCGTTGTAGAGCCGCACCTCGATGCGCACCCCGAAGTCGGGTTCGCAGCCGTCGGCCTCGCCGCGGAGGGTGACCGACGTGTAGATGACACCCTTCCGGGCTCCCGTGAAGCGGACGTTGCGCAGTCCCGAGCGGTGGAACTTCTCGAAGACCTTGCGCTCCATCTGGTGGCGGTCACCTTCGAGCGATTCGTAGATGAAGTCTCCCAACCGCCAGTCGGCTTCGGTGTCGACCAGTTCGAGTCCCAGCTCCTTGTCCTGCAGCGAGCGGATGCCTCCCGATTCGGGATCGAAGCTCATCCGGTAGAAGTCGTTTTCGATCGTGTTGTCCGCGATCTCGAAGGGCTGGGGCTCCGGAGCCTTGCCTTCGTCCAGAACGATTTCATAGGTCTTGTAGCCCATGGCGGGGATCCGCTCGGCCCAGATGGCGTAGTAGCGTCCTTCGCGGCGCGAGCGGAGCGGCTGTACCCGCAGGGTGTTTCCCTGTTCGTCCACCAGCCGGAAGGCCCGGTCCTGGGGAATGAGTTCGAAATCGATGTAGACGGTCGTCAGGGCCGAACGCTCTTCACCCATCGGGTTGAAGAAGGTCACCGTCGGGCGCATCGAGCGGTGCAGGTTCTGCTGCAGACGTCCTGCCGAGGCTTCGTAGAGCATCTGGGCGCTTTTGAGCGCCTCCCAGACATAGGAGCCCTTTTCGGCCCACTGCACCTGGGAGTTCTCGCACAGCGGATCGCTGATGCTCTCGGTGGCACCGAACGTGTGCTCGTCGTAGAAGAGCAGGTTCTCATGGATGCGGCGCGTTTCGTCGTGGGTCCCCGGAATTCCTTCGTCGCCCGAGAGCGCTGCCATCGAGAGCATGCCGCCGATGGTCGTCATGTCGGACTGGGTCTTGCGCGATGCGGCCGTTTCGCGGGCTGCCGAGCCGAATCCGTCGGTCCACCAGTCGGGGTAGGCGGCGCGATAGACGGGCAGCCGGTCTGCGTATTTCGTATCGATCTGTTCCAGGAATTCGTGCACCGTGGCGCTGCGCAGCTTCGGCCACGCATAGTGTGCATTCCAGTCGCGGATCAGGGCGCACTCCTTCATCGACGGAGGCGAATTGTCTGTGAAATAGCCCGAGTATTGGGCCGTGACGAGCGGAAAATCATACCCCCGGGCCCGCAGCGAGCGGATGTAGGAGAAGACGCCGTTGCGGACTCCCTCCATGTCACCGCGGTCGATGCCCCAGAAGTTGGCCGTGTTGTAGTGGTCGGCGCGGAACGACAGCAGGCTCTTTCCCGAAGGAGACTCCCACCGGTAGAGCGTCGGACGGTCGAAGGGGATCAGGGCCCGATGCCCGTTGGATCCCATGGTCAGATACTTGACCCCGATCGCGGGCAGGTAGTCGGCCAGACACCATGCCACGCCGTTCACGTCGTCCTGCATGGCCGTCACGACGGGAATTCCCAGCTCATGGAACGTGGAGACGGGCTCCAGAAAGGTCTTGTAGGCGTTTTCGCCCGAGAGTTCCGACATGTTGAAGAACATGGCGGTCACCTCGATCTGTCCGTTCTTCACAAAGTGCAGGAACTTGTCGATCTGCTCCTGGGGACGGACCCGCAGCCATTCGCGGACGGCCCACGACGCCTCGCACGTCCAGCGGAACTTCGCGTCGTCGGGATACTCCTCCGTGGCTTCACAATACTCCAGCGCGTAGTCGATGTATCGCAGGTGCTCGGTCAGAATCTCCGTCTGCGGCTTCGTGTAGCCGATATCGGTATGGGTGTGCTGAACCAGGTAGATCGTCCATTGCTCGGCCGGACGGATCCGCGTGCCGGCCGTCTGCCGGTTGCCCGACGTGCCGACGGCGAAGGTCACCTCCTTGTCGTCGTATCCCTGCGGAATGCCCACCTGCAGGCGGTTCATGCCCGGGGCAAGGCGCACCTCGCCGCCCGGCTTGCCGTCATAGCTCCAGGCGACTTTGCGAACCTTGCTCTCCCAGTTGGCGATATTCAGCGTCACGGGGTGGAGCAGTTCGTCGTGAGTCCTGCCGTAGATGAGCGCCGGTTCGGACTCCGCCGAGAAGAGCGTCGTTCCGCCCTTTGCCGGGGTCGTCGCCACGGCGGCCGAAGCCTCCAGGCGCATGTCATCGAGAACCATCCAGCTGCCTGCCGTGGAGCGTATCGAGAGAATGTTGTCTCCCGTGTGGAGCACGCCGGCCGGGATCTCTATCGTTGAGCGAAGACCCCGCGAGGGGGTGCTGCGCGTATCGAGATAATCCTGGTTGGCACCTGCCGGAGTCTGGATCTCGGTACGGAAGTCGTTGAGCGTAACCTCGATCTTCGGGGCCGAGGAGCTGTGCACCTCGACATAGTCGAGTGTCAGACGCAGCGATGTTGCGGGGTCGGCCTGCTTGACGGCGAAGCGGACAAGCACGCCTCCCCGGACGTTGCCGGCCCAGGCGTCGTCGGGCCCGGGGATGACAAAGGGAACGTCTGATGCGGTGTTGCGCCCGACGGTGTAGAGCGCGATGCCCGACGGGAAGCGCTCCGAAAATGCCCGGTATCCGGCGTCGTCGAGGGCAAACTCGGCGGAGGATCCGTCGCTTTTCCCGATCTCCCACACCCGGGCAGGATATGGATTCGCCCCGCGGGCGATCCATATCGTGCTCAGAAGCGTGGCGAGCAGGGCCAGTTTGCGGTAAGTCATGTCGCGTGTAGGTTTGGGTTTGAGTCAGAAGGGTTTATTCAGCATCCATCCAGGTGACATCCGTCATCGCTGCCACGTGGTTGCCGGTCTGGTCGGTGATATCCGTACCGACGTTGAGCGTCAGCGGCCAGTAAGCCATCAGCCCCTCTTCGGTGCCGTCGAAGTCGCAGGCTGTGTCGGCCGCCACTTCGCTGGCCGTGCGGGCGTCCTCCCAGATCGACACGTACTGGATGTCGCCGCGCATGTAGCGGTCCGTATAGTAGGGCGAAGTTCCCAGCTGGAGATCGGAGGCCGACGTGGCCAGCGTGCCGCAGTTGACCGAGCTGACCTGTTCGCCGTCGAGGTAGAAGACCATCTTTCCGCCGGCTTGGTAGGTGGCGGCGATATGGTACCACCTGTTTAGCTCGATGGTGCAGCAGCCTCCGCCGTTCCAGTTGTTGATGTCGGCATCGTAGATGTAGAACTGGAGCTGATTGCCGTTGTTGCGGATCATGAAGCCTCCGCTGCCGGCTTCGTTGGAGATGATCGACTGGTCTCCCGAAGCGAATTCCGTGTAGCGGACCTTCATCTCGATGGTGAAGGCATCCTCGAGCCCCCAGTCGGCCGAGGCGCCGAGATTCATCTTCGAGCCGAGGCCGAAGCGCGGGATGCCGGCCTTTACGATGTTGGCATTGAAGGCTGCCATGGCCTCCTCGAGCTGTTTGCCGGCGTTGACGTATCCCTCGTCGCGGTCGGTGTTGTTCATGATGTAGTAGGCCTGGTCGATACGTGCCTGGAGAATCTTCTTCGACCCCGGGGCGATGTCGCCCTCGTTGGTGCCCTCTTCTGTTTCGAGAATCAGCGTCTCGGCTTCGCGGATGAGGCTTATCAGCGCCTGTTTTGCATCCGAGATCTCATCGTCGTTGCACGAGGCGAGCAGCAGGCCCGTGCAGCAGACGAGGAGCGTCCATATCTTGACTATCGTTTTCATGTTTCGTGTTGGTTTATATGTGGATTGCCCGTTTTGCGGTTAACGGTTAATTGTATCCTTCGTTCTGTCCCAGCGTCGTCCAGTCGGGCATGCCGTCGAACTGCGATTGCGGAATCGGGCGTACGACGTGGTACTCCTCGATATTCTCCGCCGCGTCGGGATTGTAGAGCTTCACGCGCTCGACGAGTTTGCCCAGACGCTTGAGGTCGAGCCACCGCTGCCATTCGCCGGCCAGCTCCCGGGCGCGCTCCTCGAGAATGAAGTCCACGTCCATGTCGGCGGCCGTGACGGTCATGGCGTCGCGCCATGCCTTGTTCTGCTGCGGGTCGTCGGAATCCTGTCGGATGGCGCGCTCGCGCAGGGTCATGATGTCCTGTGCGGCAGCCTTCAGATCGGGATTGGCCTTGCGGATGTTGGCCTCGGCACGGATCAGGTAGAGCTCGCCCAGACGCATCACGGGGTACGAACGGTCGGAGAGCGTCGACATGTTGCCCGGACGCGTGTGGTCGTAGAACTTCGTCATGCCGATGAATGTCCAGCGATCCTGCGGAATGCCTTTCGAATCGTACATGTCGTTGCGGTCGAAGAAGGTGTAGCAGCTCTTCATGCGCTGGCGTTCAGACTCGGGCAGCACGTCGGGGCAGCAGTAGAGCGCCGTGTCGATGTACTCGCGCCACTGGTTGTCGGGGAATGCCGAACGGTCGTCGGCCGGGTCGTTGTAGTACCATACCCACTGGTGCAGGTCGCGCCAGCGCAGGTCGGCCTCACGGTTGAAGTTGTCGATGTAGTAGAGCGACGGAATGGCCTGGCAGCCGCCGTAACCGGTCCATCCGAGCATGGTCTGCACCCCGGGGAAGCGGTCGATGTACATGGCGTACCACTGCCAGTAGAAGTTGCTCTGCGAGTAGGATTCGTCGTTGGTGAAGTTCGTCGTCCAGATGAACTCGTCGTTGGTCTTGTCGTCGGCCCAAAGGTCCTTCAGCGAGGGGCACAACTCGAATCCGTAGGGACCGTCGATCACCTCGGAGGCCATTTCGGCAGCCTCTTCGAACTGCTCGTTGTAGAGGTACATGCGGGCCAGGAACGCCTTGGCCGTGGGCATGTCGATGCGTCCGGCTTCGGAGGTGCGCTCGTCGGCGAGCATGCCCTCCTTGACCACCTGCTCAAGTCCTCCGATGATCTCCTTGTAGAAATCTTCGCGCGAGGAGCGGCGGGCCTCCATGCCTTCGGTCTCGTCGGTCGTGCGCGGCAGGTAGCTGTCGCCCCACGTCTCGGTGATGATCCAGAGGAACATCGAGCGCATGACGAGCATCTCGGCCTTGCACTGCAGCTTCTCGGATTCGTCGGCAAACGGTGTCGAGTCGATCGTCTCCATGAACATGTTGATGTTGGCCAGAGCCTTGTAGCAGTGGTTCCAGATCGCCGAGACGTTGCCGTTGTTGGCGTCGAGTCCGTAGTAGTCGGTCAGTCCGGTGTCACCCTGGTTCTTGCCGCGCAGGAAGAGGTCCGTTCCCAGCTCGGTCATCAGCGGCCACAATCCGTCGCCTCCGTAAAGGTTGTTGATTTTCGTGTAGGAGAGGTTGACGAAGGCCTTCAGTCCGTTCTCCTCGTTGAACAGGTCCGTTGTCGATCCGTAGGACTCCTCTTCCAGAAAACTCTCGCAGCCGGTGGTGCCGACGAGCGCTGCGGCAGAGAGCAGGATCGTTATTATCTTTTTCATGATCTTGGTTTTTTAGAATTAGAACTGTACGCTGGCGCCGAAGATGTAGTAGGATTCCCACCAGGAGATACCGCCCTGGGCGCGGAACTGGCTGTAGCCCCACGGATCGTTCATCGTGAAGTAGAAGCGCGTGTTCTTGACGATGCGTCCCATCCACGAAGAGGGCAGCGTATAGCCGATCGTAATGTTGCGGATGTTCACGTAGCTGTTGTCGTAGTATCCTGCGGCGCTGAGGTACTTGATCGCCTGCCCTTCGACGGGGCGCGGGTAGCGGTTGGTCGGGTGCTCGGGCGTCCAGTAGTCGATCTTGTAGGTGTTCCAGCGTCCCAGTTCGCTGGCCCAGCCGCCCGTGCTGCGGCCGTCATAAGCCAGGGAGCCGAACTCGCCGTAGACATCGACCGAGAAGTCGAGATTCTTCCAGCGGCCGCTGATCTGCAGTCCTCCGACCCAGTCGGGACGCGTCGTTCCGAGGATCGTGCGGTCGTTTCCGTCGATCACGCCGTTTCCGTCCAGATCGGCCACCTTGACCTCACCGGGCTTCTGTCCGTAGATGGCGGCCAGATCCGCTTCGTTCTCCTGCCAGATGCCCACCTGCTTGTAGTCGTAGTGTACGCCGTTGACGGGATATCCCACGAAGAGGTTGTTGTTCAGGTCCTGCTTCATGTTGGGATCCTGCAGACGTACCAGCTCCTCCTTGTTGCGGTAGTAGGAGAGGTTGACATTGAGCGTGAAGTCCTTCTTCTGAATGGGCACGGTCGACAGCGATGCCTCCCAACCGCGGTTGCGGGTGTCGCCGATGTTGGTCCAGGCTTGGTTGAAGCCCGTCGTGTAGGGCAGCACCTTCAGGTAGAGCAGGTCGTAGCTCTTCGAGTCGTAGTACTCGACCGTACCGTAGATGCGGCCGTTCAGAAATCCGAAGTCCAGACCGATGTCGAGCATCTTGTTGCGCTCCCATCCCAGATCGGGCGTCGGGCGCGTCGAGGGCTCCAGACCCGGGAGGTGCGTGTCACCGCCGAATCCGAAGTTGGCGTAACGTCCGAAGAGGGTTCCGAGGGTGGCGTATGCCGCGATCGAGTAGTTACCGGTCATACCGTAGCTTGCACGCAGCTTGAGGTTCGTGATCCAGTCGGCGTTGTCCTTGATGAAGTTCTCCTCGGAGATGCGCCATGCAACGGCTGCCGAGGGGAAGAATGCCCACTTGTTGCCGGGCGAGAGCTGCGAGGCTCCATCCTCGCGGAACGAGGCCGTGACGATGTAGCGGTCGTCATAGGTGTACTGCAGACGTCCGATGGCGGAAACCATCTGGTTGCGGATGAATCCCGAACTGATCGACTTCGAATCCGTGAGGCGGCTCATGTTGTACCACAGGTAGGCCGGGGACTCCTGGTCCTTGCCCGACATCGAGGAGTTTACCGTCTGGCGGTTCTGCATCTCGAAGATGGCCGAGACGTCGATGGCGTGTTTGCCGAAGTTGCCCTTGTAGTTCAGAATGTTATTCCATACCCAGTCTGCCTTGCGGTTGTTGTGCATGCCGGCCACGTTGCGTTCGTCGGTGTATCCGACGCTCCGGTCATCGTAGTAGTATCCGCGCGACGAGAAGGCCGGGGTGTAGGCGAAGTTCGTGTTGAAGGTGAGTCCTTTGTAGAGGTCGATCTGGGCGAAGAAGCGCATGTAGAGCTTCCACTCCTCGGTCTTGTCCTTGTAGGCTCCGTCGGTCTCGTTCATGTAGGGGTTCTTGACGAAGGGGTCGCCGAAGGGGTATTCGTTGTAGGATCCGTCCTCGTTGTAGACCGGGGTCAGCGGCGACATGTGCAGGAAGGTGTCGAACATGTCGGGCATGGAGTTGTTGATGTTGTAGTAGGCACGGTTCGAGATGCCGACCTTCAGGAACGGAAGCACCTGATGCGTGAGGTCCGTGGTCAGGTAGAAGTAGTCGCGGTGGTCACCCTTGTAACGCTCCTCGTTGTTCTTGTAGTTGAAGGAGATCTTGTACTGGGTCTTTTCGCTGCCCGAGGCGATGGTCAGCGTATGGCTGTGCCAGAGACGTTTCTGGTTGAAGTAGCTGCCCATCCAGTCGGTGTCCATCTTGCCCATGTTGGCGATTTCGGCTCCGAAGAATGCCTTGCTGTCGTCTTCGGGAGAACTCCATACGCCGGCTGCGCGGCTGGCCTCCCGCTGGAAGGCGATGTATTCGTCGGCGTTCATCACGTCGAGCGTTCCCCAGTTGTTGACGCCCACGCCGAAGAATCCGTCATAGGTCACCTTGGTCTCGCCCTTCTTGGCCTGCTTCGTGGTGATGAGGATAACGCCGTTGGCACCCTTTGCACCGTAGATGGCCGTCGAGGAGGCATCCTTCAGAATGTCGATCGACTCGATGTCGCCGGGGTTGATGGAGGTCAGCGTCTCGTCATATGGGATTCCGTCGAGGACGATCAGCGGGTCATTGCCGGCGTTGGTCGACCGCGTACCGCGGATGCGGATCGAACCGCCGTCGACGCGGATACCCGGGACACCGACCAGACTCGTCGTAAGGTCATAGGCGGGGATGCGTGCGATCTGTTCGGCCGATACCGAGGCGACGGATCCCGTGATGTCCTTACGTTTCATGGCGGTGTATCCCGTCACGACGACATCCTCAAGACCGATCATATCCTCGCTCATCGTGACGTCGATCGTCGTGCGTGTGCCGATCTTCTCCTTGTGCGAGAGCATGCCGAGGAAGCTGAATTCCAGTTCATTGTTGGCCTTGACACCCTCGATCCGGTAGTTTCCCGAGGCATCGGTGGTTACGCCCTGCGATCCACCGACGACCGTCACGGCCACTCCGACGAGCGGATCCCCTGCGGTGTTGCGGACCGTACCCGATACGGATTTGTCCTGCTGGGGCGCAGCGGTTGCCGTCTGGGGCATCAACCCCCCCCCTTGGAAATCGGAACTTTCGGCGACGGCCGTTATCGGCAGGAGCGATACCGATAACAGGATAGTCGCACATTTTCTAACGGTTCCGCCCGTTTTGTCCCACAAGAATCGAGCGGCTTTTTGGTACAGACTATTCATGGTGAATTTATTAGGTTAGAGATTTGTCTGAAATACGTCTGTTTGTTCAAACATGCATCCGTCTGCAAATATAAAAATAGAATTTTAAAAATGCAATTATTTGAATAAAAATTAGCAACAATGGACATGTTTGCTGCCTGATGCTATGCTTTATGATTGATTTTTACGAGTTTATGAAACAAAAGATCTTCAGATGCAAATGATTGTCGGGATAATACAGTTATCTGATAAATAGCGTTTTATGCTATTCGGCCTCCAACTGGACTGTCGCTCCTTTCAGCAGCGGCGAGGAGAACCGGACGGTGACGGGCCCCTTTTGCCCTATTGTTTGGACATAGGCGAGCAGCCGCCCCCGGTAGGCTCTGTGCCGATTGTCGGTGTAGTCACTCATGTCGCTGTTGTTCGAGCCTTCGAGGCCGAGCAGTTCTGCCGGACCCTCTATGGTGCAGGTGATTCCATTGTCTCCCAGCTTCACGCAGACACCCTGTTCGTCAATGACTTCGACGATCAGATGGGCCGTGGCGCGCTCTTTCGGCAATTGTGTCCGATCGGCCGTTACGCGCAGGGCATAGGGGCGTCCCGAGCTCCTGATGGTGTAGGATGATACGACCTCTCCCGCGGCATTGCACCCTTCGGCCCGCAACTCCCCCGGGGCGTAGGGAATATCCCAGTGGATGATTCCCGTTTCCGGGTCATAGGGCTTCATGGCACCCGCTTCCCGTCCGTTGAGCAGCAGCCGGGCCTGAGGGGCGTTCGTGTAGCAGACGACACGGATTGTATCGCCCTTTTCGTAGTTCCAGTCGTCCCAGGCATCGACCGAGAGGTAGTCGCCGGCGGGGTAGGTGCCGATGTAGGTTACCGGCTTGTCGCTCCAGAGTGCTGCGCGAAACCATCCGCGGGGTTTGCGGAAGCTTCCCAGATCGAGCAGCCCGGTGTAAAATCCCCGGGAAGGCCATCGTCCCGACTCTCCGAGATAGTCTGTCCCGGTCCAGATAAATTGTCCGAAGATGAAATCCCGCTTCTCGACGGCGCGCCATGCGTCGATGTCCGGGCGATTCTCGCTGCCGTATATGATGCGGTGGGGATAGGTGCGGTGGTCCATGTCGTAGCGCTCTTCCGTGTAGTTGTACCCTACGACGTCGATCGCCTCGGGATAATCAGTTTCGTTGGTCATTACGACGCCGGCCAGGGCCCCCGTGACCGGTCTTGAGGTGTCGACGCTTCGTACACATGCCGCCAGTCGGCGGGCAATCTCCCCGAGACGTTCGGCGCGGGGGGCCTGCGGATTGAATCCTCCGAACATCGGTTGGCTGATCTTCGATCCGTCGAGCACCGGATGCGAATAGGGATCGTTCGGATAGTCGACCTCGTTGCCGATCGACCAGAGAAAGATCGACGGGTGGTTGCGGTCGCGGCGTACCATATCCGTGATGTCGCGCTCGATCCATTCGTCGAAAAAGTCGTAACTGCCCTCATATCCCGGGGTGCCGACGTTCCATCCTTCGATCCATTTGCGTTTCGGGTATTCCCACTCGTCCGAGGCCTCGTCCATGACGAGCAGTCCCAGCTCGTCGCAGAGATCGTAGACGATCGGGGCCTGGGGATTGTGGCTCATGCGTATGGCGTTGACTCCGATATCCTTGAGGTTCTCCAGCCGGCGGCGCCACACCTCGGGGGGAACGGCGGCGCCCAATACGCCGGCATCGTGATGCAGGCAGACCCCCTTGACCTTCATCCAGCGGCCGTTCAGCGCAAAGCCTCGGTCGGGGTCGAAGGTCAGGGTACGCAGTCCGGCGCGGATGTCGCAACTGTCGATGGCTTCTCCATCGCAGAGCAGCGAGACCTTCAGCCGATACAGGTAGGGATTCTCGATATCCCAGCGGTACGGCTTCTGAAGGTGCATCCTGATGAATCCGCCGGCGGATCCATCGGCCGGGACAACGTCGCGTATGCGGCTTTTGGCCGCCGCCACCCTTCTTCCCGATGCGTCGCGAAGTTCGGCGGCCACTTCGAGCCGTGAGGCTGGTGTGGCGTGTGTTTCGACGGCAAAATCCACGCGGAGTTCGGCACTGTTGTCGGTGAGTTTCTCGCATTGATAGGAGGTTCCCCAAGGTGCCAGGTGCGTCTCCGGAGCCCCGATAATCCACACGTCGCGATAGATGCCCGATCCGGTGTACCAGCGCGAATCCGCATGGCGGCTGTGATCCACCCGTACGGCCAGGACGTTGTCCCCCTCTTTCAGATAGGGTGTCATGTCGTAAAGAAAGGATATGTATCCGTTCGGACGCTCTCCGAGCAGATGCCCGTTCAGATAGACCTTGCTGCGGTTGTATATGCCTTCAAAGTAGATATAGTGCCGGGCTGCGGAGTCGTGGACGGTAAAGTGCTTGCGGTACCATCCGATTCCTCCGGGAAGGTATCCCGTGCAGCTTGCCAGTGACGGCGAGAGCGGTTGCTTGATCGACCAGTCGTGGGGCAGTCTTACCTGTTGCCAGTTGCTGTCGTTCAGGGAGGGATCGAGGGCTGTGGAATCGTCTTTCAGTTCGAACAGCCACGCATCGCAGAATTTTTCGGCGTGGCCGAACGATACCTGTGCCGATGCAGATGCCGCAGTGAGGAGCAGAAAGCCGAATCCGGCTGCCAGCAGTGTGCGGAGAAGTTCTCTTTTCATAATAAAAGAATATAGGTGGAGGATAATTTGTCGGTTGGACAAACAAAAATAGTCGAAAAGGTTTTATTTTCAAATAAAAATGACGATATTTGTACGTACATATAGTTAAATAGCGATACATGATATGAAGCCACGATGCCTGAATTTGCTCCTCCTGTTTGCGTGTTTGATCACTGAGCCCCTTCTGGCCCGGCAACCCGTCGATTATGTTGATCTCTTTGTCGGCACCTCGAATTCCCGCTGGATGTTGGGTCCCTATGCGCAGGTTCCCTTCGGAATGGTACAGCTGGGGCCCGACAACCAGGGGGATGTCTGGATGGGCGGCTATGAATATTCGATTCACAACGTGTCGGGATTCAGCCATCTCCATGCGTGGACCATGGGAGGCCTGACGATCATGCCGTCGACGGGTGATCTGGTGGTTGTCAACCCCTCGCCGGACGCCCCCTATCAGGGAGCCAATGCGGGCTATCACTCCCGCATCCTCAAGCAGACCGAGACGGCTTCACCGGGTTACTACTCCGTATATCTGTACGATGCTTCGGTGCGGGCCGAACTGACGGCTACAACCCATTGCGGGGTGCATCGTTATACCTTTCCGGAGTGTCCGGAGTCGCGGATTCTCGTCGATCTGCAGTTCCCCACGGAGTGGGACTACGGCTTCAGCGTCCGCGATGCCCGGATCGAGCAGGTCAGCGATACCGAACTCGAAGGGTATGCCGACTGCCAGTCCGGGCCGTGGAGCGGGTGGAACGAGTATCGGTTGCATTTCGTGATCCGGTTCAGTCGTCCCGTCGATCGCCTCGGAGGGTGGAACGAGGGGCGCATCGAGGAGTCGTTGCATGCGATCGCCGGCAAGGGGGATATCGGCGTGTATGCCGTTTTCTCCACCCGTGATCAGGAGCCCGTTACCGTCTGTACGGGGCTTTCGCTCGTGAGCGTCGGCCAGGCGCGGCTCAACATGGAGACCGAACTCGCTCCGCTGGATTACGATTTCGACCGGACGGCTGCGGCGGCCCGGGAGTGCTGGAATGAGCTTCTGGGACGTGTGGAGATCGAGGGCGGTCGGGAGACGGACCGTGTGAAATTCTACACGAACCTCTACCGTGCGTATGCGGGCAAACAGACCTGGAGCGATGTCGACGGCAGCTATATCGATGCCGGGGAGCACCTGCGCAAGGTCGAATCCGGAGCCATGTACGGAGGCGACGCCTTCTGGAATACCTACTGGAATCTCAACGGACTCTGGTCGTTGCTCTCGCCCCGGATCGTGGACAACTGGGTAACGACCCAGCTCGAGATGTTCCGCTGGACGGGGTGGACCTGCAAGGGTCCCACGGGTCTGGAGTATTCGGGGATCATGGAGGGTTCGCACGAAACGGCGTTGATGGTGGCCGCCTGCCAGAAGGGTATCCGCAAGGATAAGGAGGCAGTCTATGAGGCGGTTCATAAGAATGTCACCGTGCCCGGAGCCGCCCATCCGGGAGGGGGAAGTGCCGGAAACCCGCTGCTCGATATTTACGAGCGGTATGGCTACATGCCCCGGGAGTATGGTGTTGTGTCGAAAACCCTCGACTATGCCTTCGACGACTGGTGCGTTGCTCAGATGGCGAAGGCCGTCGGAGACCGGAAAGAGGCGCGCCGTTTGGAAGCGCGGTCAAAAAACTACCGGAATGTCTTTCACCCCGATCTGAAATATGTCGTGCAACGGGATACGGCCGGGCGGTGGGATCCCTCCTTTGACCGCTTCTCGAATGCCGGGTTCATCGAAGGGAACAGCTGGCAATATTCGTGGTATGTGCCGCACGACATGGCCGGATTGGTGGAGCTTGTGGGACGCGAGGAGTTCAACCGCCGTCTGGAGGAGGGCTTCGAGAAGTCCCGGAAGCATCGCTTCGCCGCGCACGTTTTCGACCGGACGATGGGGCAGACGGCCGAGTTCTACATCAACCACGGCAATGAGGTGAACATGTGTACGCCCTACCTTTTCAACTATTCGGGAAAACCCTGGCTTGCACAACGCTGGGCCCGGGAGATTCTCGACGGATTCTACGGTGCCACCCCGTTCCACGGCTGGGAGGGCGACGAGGACGAGGGGCAGCTCGGGGCCTGGTACGTGATGAGTGCCATGGGGCTGTTCGAGATGGACGGCGGCTGCTCCGTCGATCCGAAGGTGGAGTTGGGAAGTCCGCTGTTCGACAAAATCACGATTCATCTCGATCCGGACTATTATCCGGGGCGTACCTTTACGATCGAGGCGCGGAACAATTCCCCTGAGAATGTCTATGTGCAGCGGGCCACGCTGAATGGAAAACGTCTCGAAGAGCCCCGCATTCCGTTTGCGGAGATTGTTCGCGGCGGAACGCTGGTGTTGGAGATGGGACCCGCTCCGGCCCCCGACTGTTACCGGCGAAACGCCTCTGGCGACTGAGGCATGCAGGGTCGGAATGACCTTCCGGTACAGGGGCGGGGTCCTTGGGAAATTTTGCTTTTTCTCCATTATGTTCAGTCTGTTTAATGTCGGGAAAAGCATTGTTAATTCAAAAAAAAGTATTATGTTTGCACATATAAAAACGTTTCTTCCTATTCTATGAACGAAAATCGATTTGCCCGCTCGAATTACGACAAGCTCCCGGCCACGGAGGTCGAAGGCCCCATCTGGCGGGGTTGGAAGGAGATCGGCGATGAAATTGCCTGCCGCACCTCCCGCGAAGATGCCTTGCTTGTGTTCGATACCTACCATGGCGTTTACGATGAAGAGTTGACCGCGGCACTTGCCGCAATCCGGCCCGAGGCCGAGATCATCCGTACCGAGAGTCTGTTTCACGACGAGGCCTATCTGCGAGCCCTGACCGATCCTTACGTGACCGACGACGAGCTCTTCGGATACCTTTCGCCGCTCGCACTGGCCGATTATTTCGACCCCGGACGTCTGAAAGAGGCCCGGGAGCGGATCCGCAACCGTAGCGGACGTGTGATCGTCTATGGATACGGAGCCGGTCTTGTGGCGCCGAATGCCGACCTGACCCTTTATGCCGACATGGCCCGGTGGGAGATTCAGCGCCGATTCCGTGCGCACTCCATCCACGGTGTGGGCGTCGACAACTCGCAGGAGAGCCCCGCCCGGCAGTACAAGCGCGGGTATTTCAACGACTGGCCGCTGCTGGACAATCACAAGAAGAGCCTTTACCACCGCGTCGACTATTGGATCGACACGCACCATCCGGGACATCCGCTGATGATTGCCGCCGAGACCTTCATGCAGGGCATCGAGCGCACCGTTCATCGGCCTTTCCGCGTCGTGCCGTTCTTCGACCCGGCACCGTGGGGTGGACAGTGGATGAAGGAGGTTTGTGATCTGGATCGCTCCCGGGTCAATTTCGGGTGGTGCTTCGACTGCGTCCCGGAGGAGAACAGCCTCCTGCTGAGCATCGACGGGGAGCGCTTCGAGATGCCGGCGCAAAATCTGGTCTACCTTCGTCCCGAGGAGCTGCTCGGAGCCTCCAACCGCCAGCGGTTCGGCGAAAGTTTCCCGATCCGTTTCGATTTCCTGGATACCATCGGCGGCGGGAACCTCAGCCTGCAGGTGCATCCCACCGAGGAGTATATTCGCCATACGTTCGGCTTGCGCTATACGCAGGACGAGAGTTACTACCTGTTGGATGCGGAGCCCGGAGCGTGTGTCTACCTGGGTGTAAAACAGGGCATTGACCCACAACAGATGATTGCCGACCTCCATCGGGCCCAGGATGAGGGCGTTCCCTTTGATGCCGAGCGTTACGTCAATCGGTTCCCGGCACACAAGCACGACCACTATTTGATTCCTTCGGGAACGATCCATTGTTCGGGATCCGGAGCCATGGTGCTGGAGATCAGCGCAACGCCCAATATCTTCACCTTCAAGATGTGGGATTGGGGGCGCCTGGGACTCGACGGAAAGCCGCGCCCGATCAACATCGGACACGCCTCGCACGTAATCAACTGGAGTCGCGACACGCAGGAGATTCTGCGCCATCACTGCAACTGCTTCGAGCCGATCGCCTCGGGCGAAGGGTGGCGGGAGGAGCGCACCGGGCTTCACGAGGCGGAGTTCATCGAGACCCGTCGTCACTGGTTTACGGAGCCGGTGTTGCACGAGGCCCGCGACGGAGTGCAGGTTCTCAACCTGGTCGAGGGTGAGGCCGTCGTGGTCGAGAGTCCGGTGAATGCCTTTGCGCCTTTTACGGTCCACTATGCCGAGACCTTCATTATCCCCGCCTCGGTCGGTGCCTATACGATACGGCCCGTTGAGAAGGGGGCATCGTGTGCGACGATCAAGGCTTACATCCGTTCATAAACGCCCGATGCGCTGAAATCCGGTTCCGGCTCCTTCCAATGCAATGCGTCCGGTGCCGGAGGTGCGAAACCTCCCCTCCATGCTCTTTGCAGGCGGCCGGGGAGGAGTCGGCGCCTGTGGGGCCTCCGAACCCGATTGGCGTGGTTGATCCGCGGCTGTGATACTTTGTACCCGTCTGATGCTGTAAAACCATGAAAAAACTGCTGCTACTGATCCTCTCGCTGTTTTCGCTCTCTGCGGGCGGGGCCCGGCCGGCTCCCGATCCGGCGGTGGAGCGTGTCTACGTTGTTTTCAAGACTCATCTCGACATCGGCTTTACCGATTTGAGCTCGAATGTCGAGCAGCGTTATCTGACATCCTACATTCCCAAAGCGATCGAGGTGGCACAGCAGCTCCGGGCTGCGGGCGGCGAAGAGCGTTATGTGTGGACGACCGGTGCGTGGCTGATCGATGCCTATCTGAAGCAGGCCTCCGCAGAGGAGGTCGCCGATCTGGAGTCGGCCATCCGCCGCGGCGATATCGTGTGGAACGGCATGCCCTACACCGTGGAGTCGGAGGCGGCGGGCGGAGCGCTGTTCAGCGGGTTGCTGGGCCTTTCGCACCGCCTCGACGAGCGTTTCGGCAAGCGGACGGTGGCCGTGAAGATGACCGACGTCCCCGGACATACGCGCAGCATCGTTCCCTTGCTGGCCGATGCCGGAATCCGCTTTCTGCATGTGGGGACCAATCCGGCCGTCAGCGTTCCCGAGGTGCCTCCGGTCTGCCGCTGGCGGGATCCGTCGGGACGCGAGATTCTGCTGATGTACCAGGGCTCCTATGGCGATACGCAGCTTCTGCCCGACGGCCGGACGGCCGTGTCGATCAATCTTACGGGAGACAACCACGGCCCGCATACGGTCGAGCAGGTGCGGGAGATCTATGCGTCGCTGCACGACCGCTATCCGCGGGCGCAGATCCTGGCGGCCTCGCTCAATGAGGTGGCCGAGGTGCTCGAAACGATGCGTGACAGGCTTCCGGTGGTGACCTCCGAAATCGGCGATACCTGGATCTACGGATACGGGAGTGCGCCGCTGCGCATGGCACGGTTCCGGGAGCTCGGACGCCTCTATGCACGGTGGATCGACGAAGGACGTCTCGATCCCGCGGGCGATCTTGCCGTGGATTTTGCCGTCCGGCTCGGCATGATCGCCGAACATACGTGGGGCGCCGACGTGAAGACCTTCCTGAGGAACTGGGACAAATACGATCTCGATGCTTTCCGGCAGGCGCGTACTCAACCCGAATTCCTCTTTATGGAGCGCTCCTGGCGGGAGTTGGATGAGAATATCGACAAGGCTGTGGCGCTGTTGCCGGAGCCTCTCCGCTCGGAGGCCGTTGAGGCCCTGTCGGGGATCGGCGTTCCCGAGAGGTACGCTGCCTCCTTCCGGAAAAAGGTCCGGGGAGTGGATGCCGGAGGATGTTATGCATTCGCGTACAGGGGAGTTCGCGGTCGGATGGGGGCTATTGCCTATCAGAGCTTCTCGAACGAGGACTATCTGCGGTTTCAGGAGCGTTATCTGACCAGTCGGGTTCAGTGGGCGCTGGAAGATAACGGAAAACCGGGCCTGGAGAAGAGTTCGGCACGCAGTGCCGTGGTGGAGGCTCGGGTAGACGGATGTGAATCGACCCGCTGGAATGGCGGCCGGCGCATCCGCTGCCGGATGCGTTTCCCGGCCGATGCACGGGTGGATGCCCGGGTGCTTCCCGAGGTCCAGACCGAATGGGTGATCGCTCCCGACGGCCGGAGTGCGGAGTATACGGTCGATCTGCTCGGAAAACCGGCCAATCGTCTGCCCGAGGCCTATTGGGTGTCGTTTCAGCCCGAGGAGCTGGTGGGGCTGGTTGCCGAGAAGACGGGATCCCGGGTTGATCTGCTGGATGTCGTGCCGGGCGGGAACCGGCAGATGCATGGCGTGGATGGATACGTGGATCTCATCACCCGGAAGGGTACGTTTAGGATAACCTCCCCGGATGCATTGCTTGTCAGTGTGGGTGAGCGCAATGCGCTGAATTACTCCCCGTCGTATCCCGATTGGAGGCAGGGCGTACATTTCTGCCTTTACAACAACCTTTGGGGAACGAACTTCTCCATGTGGTGGGAGGGGAGCATGCGCTACCGTTTCCGGATCGAATGGCTCCCCTGAACCGGATGTCCATCCGGACGCGGATCCTGCGGCAGGATTCCTTGACCTGCCATCCCGGGCATCGGAGAGCGGCCGGAGCGTGTCGATAGTCTCTGATCCGGATATTTTTTCGTCGAACGGGGTTGAAAAGACAACAAGATTCTCCGGAAAAACGTTATCTTTGCGTAATAACCCGCTGTTACGGTCTTTGAACTAACCCGAAGTACCGCCGGGAAGATTCAATTTTTTGCGTAAAGGATGAAAAAGTTTATTTGCTTGATTTTTGCCGTGTGCTGCGGCATCGCTGCGGCTGCAGCGCAGGATCTGATCGTGAAGACCGATGCCTCGAAGATCGAAGCCTCGGTACTCGAGGTGTCGCCCGACGCCGTGCGTTACAAGCGCTTCTCGAATCCCGACGGCCCGACCTACGTGCTGCCCGTCGCCGAAATCCATTACATTCAGTATGCCAACGGAGAGAAGGAGTTCTATTCCGAAGCTCCCGCCACGACTCCCGAAACCTCGGCTCCGCGTTCCGAGGTCCAAACGCCTCAGGGCCGTTACGTGCTCAAGGAGTACGAGATCGGGGAGTTGTATGACGAGAACGGTCTGAAGGGGGTCGTCTGCGTGTTGTCGGAGGACAAGCAGCACGGATTGATCATCTCGCTTGATCAGATCTATCTTCCGTGGAATATCTCCCGCAAGCCCAACCTGTTTGTGGTTGGCGCCGAGAATCGCACCGACGGCATGGCCAACATGGAGATCGTGGAGCGATACATCGCCGAGCACGGACTCTCGTGGGATGATTTCCCGGCCTTCAAGTGGTGCCGGGAGAAGGGCGAGGGATGGTATCTTCCGTCGATCGACGAGATGCTGAACATCGGGCACAATTACAATGGAGGAGTCCGTACGCTGAACAACCGCAAGGCCCGCAACAAGTTCAACAACGCATTGAAGGATGCCGGCGGCAAGCGTATGGACAAGATGGTCTACTACTTCTCGTCGACCGAGAAGAACGAAAAGGAGGCCTATACCTCGCACATGAGTCCCGAACCGCCCTATATCGTGGAGATTCCGAAATACAACAAGTTCCTCGTGCGTGCCGTGCACAAGTTCTGATTCCTCCGGCACCGAAACGGTATTCCTTTTTCCTGGCGGCGTCTCTTCTCGGGGAGGCGCCGCTTCGTTTGGCATATTCTTCCGGAAAACTCCCCGTCGGGGCCGTGGTGGAAAAACACAAAGGGCATTTCCCGGAGGGAATGCCCTTTGTATTTAAGAGATGCTCTTAAATACTTATTTCTTCTCTTCAGCGAAGAAATCCTTTACCTGGTCGTTGGGAACGATGCTCTCCTTGAACATGTAGGCACCGGTTTTTTCCGACTTGACCATCTTGATGCACTTGGTGAATTGCTTACCCGTGCCGGTTTTCAGTGTTGCGACTACTTTCTTTGCCATAGGGCTTCTCTACTATTTGATTTCACGGTGAACGGTAACCCGCTTGAGGAAGGGATTGTACTTCTTACGCTCCAGACGCTCGGGGGTATTCTTCTTGTTCTTGGTGGTGATGTAACGGGACATTCCCGCAACGCCGCTCTCTTTCTGTTCGGTGCATTCGAGGATGACCTGAACTCTGTTGCCTTTCTTTGCCATTTGTTACTCGATGATTTTAGTACACGCTTTTGGGAGCGGCAGCCTCGCGCAGAGCCACTGCGAGCCCTTTCTTGTTGATGGTTTTCATTCCGGCGGCCGATACCTTCAGGGTAATCCAGCGGCCCTCCTGCTCAGACCAGAAACGCTTGGTTTTCAGATTGGGGCTGAATTTGCGTTTGGTCTTCAGGTGCGAGTGCGAGACATTGTTGCCCACCACTGCCACCTTGCCTGTGATTTCGCAAACTTTCATTTTCGGTTATAAAATTTTTTCGTTAAAACCCTTTTAAGGGAGTGCAAATATACGACCTTTTCGTCAAATAGCAAAGGTTTTCACGACTTTTTGTCCTCCGGGAGTCGGTGTCCGGCGGGATGTTTCCGATATGTGTCGGTCTCCGCAGATCCGCACACCCGCTCCCCGGCGTTCCCTCTTCCCGTTTTTCTCCGGCGCGGCTCCCGTTCTGCTTTTGTCCTTTGCCTCTCCTTCTCCTTCTCCTTCTCCTTCTCCTGCTCCCGTCCTACACTCGCCCTCCCGCCCGGGGCGGCTGCCGCCTATTCTCCGTTCAGACAGTCGCGCAGCAGGCTGATGGCAAAGGCGCTGGCGCGGTCGATGACCTGTCCGCGGTCGGTGCCGCACTGCCGCACCTGGGCAACCGTGCGCTCGGGTGTGGCCACGGCGATCCATACCGTGCCCACGGGCTTCTCGGCCGTACCTCCCGTGGGGCCGGCAATACCCGTGGTGGCAATGGCGTAATCGGCTCCGGCAACGCGACGGGCCCCTTCGGCCATCTGGCGGGCCACCTGCTCGCTTACGGCTCCGTATTGTGCAATGTCGTCGGCGTGCACGCCGAGTATGTCGACCTTCGCGTCGTTGCTGTAGGCCACCACGCCGCAGCGGAAATAGGCCGAGGCGCCGGGCAGCGCCGTGAAACGGGCCGCGATCGAGCCTCCCGTGCAGCTTTCGGCCGTAGCCAGGGTCAGGTGGCGTTTGGTGAGGAGTCCGTGTACGAGCTCCTGCATCGAGGCCGTTTCGAATCCGATGACGTTGTGGGGGATGATCTTGCGCAGCGCCTCGAACTGCCGGTCGATCTCCCGGGCGACGCTCTCTCCCTCGACTTCGTAGGCCGACAGCCGCAGCCGCACGGCTCCGGGGTTGGGCAGATAGGCGAGTTTGAGGTAGGGCGGCAGGGCGTTCTCCCACTTCTCGATGCGTTTGGCGAGCATCGACTCGGGAAGTCCTGCGGTGATCATCGTGCGGTGGACGATCTGCCGCAGCGAGAAGTGGGACTTCAGCATCGGCATCACCTTGTCCTGCATGAGGTGCTCCATCTCGTAGGGCACGCCGGGAAGCGATACCACGACATGTCCGTTGCGCTCGAACCACATGCCGGGGGCCGTGCCGTGGGCGTTGAACAGCACCGTGCAGGCGGTCGGCACCATGGCCTGCGAACGGTTCAGGTCGTTGAACTCGATGCCGCGTGCCGTGAGCATCTTCTCAACGTGCTCGGCCACCTGCTGGTCGTAGCGCATGTCGCACTGGAACAGTTCGGCAAGGGTCTTCTTCGTGATGTCGTCCTTCGTGGGGCCGAGGCCTCCGGTGAGGATCGTCACCTCGTAGTTCTTCAGGGCCCACTCGACGGCTTGGATGATCTGCCGGCGGTCGTCGCCTATCGAGAGGCGTTCGCGGACAACGATACCCGCGGAGTTGAGGTGTCGGGCTATGGATACCGAGTTGGTGTCGACGATCTGCCCGATGAGGATTTCGTCGCCAATGGTAATGATCGATGCTTTCATGAAAAGCCTGTTTTTACTGTACGTGATGAGTCGCGGCGGATTTGTCCGCGGTCGTCGGTCGGGAATCGGCCGGAGCGTTTTCTTCGGTGGTCATTTCGGCAACCTTCGCGGCAGCTGTTTCGGCGGCCTGTTGAGCCGCTTCGGCGCGCTGGGCGTCGTCGATCAGTGCCCGGCACACCTCCTTCACCATGCCGGGACCGTTGTAGATGTAGCCGGTGTAGAGCTGCACGAGGTCGGCTCCGGCGTCGAGCATCGCCCGCACGTCGTCCGGCGTCATCAGTCCGCCCACGCCGATGATCGGATAGGCGCCGTTCACCCGCGTGTGGATCCGCCGCACGATCTCGACGGCCCGATGTGTCAGCGGAGCGCCGCTCAACCGGCCGCTGCCGATCTTTGTCAGCGACGTGCGGCTCGTGTGAAGACCCTCCCGGCTGAGGGTTCCGTTCGTGGCGACGATGCCGTCGAGGGGCGTTTCGAGCAGGATGTCGGTGATCCGGTCGATCACCTCGTCGGGCATGTCGGGCGAGATCTTCAGCATCACCGGACGGTATTGGTTCTGCCCGCGGCGGAAGTCGAACAGCGGGTTGAGGATCTGAAGAATGTATTCGCGCGCGTGGTGCCACTCCTCGCGGAAGGCATTGTCGCAGTTGATGTTCACGGTAAAATAGTCCGCATACTGATAGAGATTGCGGAAGAGCTTCAGGTAGTCGTAGGGCGCCTCTTCGGGAGGTGTGGCGGCATTCTTGCCGATGCTGCATCCGACGATGACGCCCGGATGGGGGCGTCGGAGTTGCCGGATGGTGGCTTCCAGACCGCGGTTTGCCACCCCGATGCGGTTGATGATGGCGTTGTCCTTCTGGAGCCGGAAGACGCGCGGACGCGGATTTCCCGCCTGGGGGCGGGGCGTGACGGTGCCGATCTCGATGAATCCGAATCCCAGGGCGGCGATTTCGCGCAGCGCTTCGCCGTTGCGGTCGAATCCTGCGGCGAGTCCCACGGGATTGGGGAAGCGGATGCCGAAGACTTCGCGTTCGAGGGCGGGATGCTTCACCGCGCAGCATTTGCGCAGCATCCACCGCCCGCCGGGGATGATTCCGATGATGCGCAGGAGGATCATTACCACGCGGTGGGCCCGTTCGATGGAGAGTGCGAAAAGGATGGGTTTTATGATCCTGCTATACATTTCATTCGAAAAATTCGCCCCAAAGGTAATTAAAAAAGAGCGAATTCGCTAAAAATATTCCTTTCGGTAGGCGTAATGGTCGCGCAGGGACTCGAAATCTCCGGGATGGCTCTTCAGCCGGCGGCTTTCGGCCTCGATGTCGTAGACGTCGCGGATCGTGCCCGAGAGCTCCTGCCATGAGATGGGACGCGGCGCCGAGGGTTCGACCTGCGGGGGGTACCACCCTCCGAGGGGAAGGTCGAAATGACGGGCGAGCGCCGCAACGGACATGGCCGTGGCGTTGGCCTTGCCCTGCTGTGAGTATCCGGCGATGTGGGGCGTGGCCAGCAGCGTCCGTTCGAGCAGTCCGGGATGCAGGTTCGGTTCATGCTCCCAGACGTCGAGCACGCACGAAAGTCCGCTGTCGTAGAGCGCCTGGGCGTCGACCACCTCGCCCCGCGAGGAGTTGATCACCACGGCGTGGGGCTTCATCGTCGCGAACAGCGCGCTGCAGCCCATGTGTCGTGTCGTGTCGTCGAGCGGCGTATGGAAGGTCAGCAGGTCGGCCTGCCGCGCCACCTCCTCCAGCGGGAGGAATCCGCATCGCTCGCGGGCTTCGCGCGGCGGGTCGCAGCATACGACGCGGAATCCCCACGCCTCGGCATAGGCCTTGACCAGCGACCCGACATGTCCCACGCCGACGATGCCCAGCGTCTTCTGCGCGGGATGCCATCCTTCGCGGCACGCCAGGAAGTCGAGCACGGCGGCGATCCATTGCAGGACGCCCCGGGCGTTGCATCCGGCAGCTGTCGCGACCTCGATGCCCCGTTCGGCACACCACGGAAGGTCGATGTGGTCGAATCCGATGGTGGCCGTGGCGATCATCCGCACACGGGAGTGTTCGAGCAGTTGCGCGTCGCAGCGCGTGCGCGTGCGGATGACCAGTGCGTCGGCCTCGCGCACGTCGTCCGCGCAGATCGCCTTTCCGGGTCGGTATACCACCTCGGCGAAGGGTTCCAGCACACCTTCTATATAGGGTATGGCACTGTCGATGACGATTTTCATGACAAGGGAGGTTTTCGTGGTTTTCGGATGAATGTTATTCCGACTGAAGCTTTCCTGCGGGCAAATATAGGGAAAAAATAAAATTTTCATACCTTTGTGTTCGAATTTGTAACGTGCAGACGCTTCTCCGGACCCGGGGCGCGGCGGGACGTTGTTGTCTCTGCCGATCGGGTCGTTGTTGGATCGTTTGCATTTGAGGAACAGATATTTACGACATGGAACAGAAAACCTTCGATCCCGACGGCGTCGGCGTGGACAACGGTTCCTATTTCGGACTTCCGTTCGACACGGAGACGGCCCGTCTGGTGCTGATCTCGGCGCCGTGGGACGTGACGGTCTCCTACGGTGCAGGCACGGCCTACGCCCCCGATGCCATCATCGAGGCGTCGACGCAGCTCGATTTTCACGATCCGCTGGCTCCGGGAGCCTGGCGGCGCGGAATCGCCACGGCCGACATCGACTATGCGCTGCTCGAACAGTCGCAGCGCCTGCGCTCGGATGCCGAGCGGGTCATCGACCACCTCGAAGGGGGCGGAAGTCCCGACGACGATTATGTCGAGCGCCGGGTGCGCCGCGTGAACGAAGGATGTGCGGCGATGAATGCCAATATCGAAGCCCAGGCGGCACGCTGGCTCGACGCCGGGAAGCTCGTGGGGCTCGTCGGCGGGGATCACTCGACGCCCTATGGATTGATCCGCGCCCTGGCGCGGCGCCACAAATCGTTTGGCATCCTGCATCTCGACGCCCACTGCGACCTGCGCGACGCCTACGAGGGCTTTGCCTTCTCCCACGCCTCGATCATGTACAACGTCCTGCGCGACGTGCCGCAGGTCGGGCGTATCGTCCAGGTCGGCGTGCGGGACTTCAGCGAGGCGGAGGCTGCGCTGGCGGCCTCTGACGGACGGATCACCACGTTCGACGACCTGGCGCTCTGCACGGCGGCTTTCCGCGGCGAGACGTGGGACGCCCAGTGCCGGCGGATCGTCGACGCCCTGCCCGAGCAGGTCTACGTAAGTTTCGATATCGACGCCCTGACGTTCGAGAACTGCCCCCATACCGGAACGCCCGTCAGCGGAGGATTGACCTTCAACCAGGCGGTTTGGCTCCTGGCAACGCTCGTGCGCTCGTCGCGCCGGATCATCGGCTTCGACATGGTGGAGGTCTGCCCTTCGCAGGATGACCGGATCGATGCCATCACCGGGGCACGGGTCTTGTGGAAGCTCTGCGGGCAGACGCTGCTGTCGGATGCCGGAACCAACAACTAAATCAGTGCACATGCGACTTTTTTCCATGTACCGCTGGGTACGCAACCGCCACATGATCGGCCTGAAGGGCCGTAATTTCTTCGAGACTCCGTGGGCCGGAGGTATTATCCTGCTGCTTTGCGTCATCATCGCGATGCTGCTGGCCAATCTCCCGGCCACGAAACTCTATTACCACCATCTGCTCGAAACCGACCTTTCACTGATGATCCATTCGCCCGACGGCTTGATCAACTGGGTGTTTCCGCGCGGAATGACCGTCGAGAAGTTCGTCAACGACGGTCTGATGGTGGTCTTCTTCTTCGCCATCGGGCTGGAGATCAAGCGCGAGATTGTCAGCGGGCAGCTCTCCACGATGCGCAAGGCGATTCTTCCGGTGCTGGCGGCGGCCGGCGGCATGCTGGCTCCGGCGATCATCTTCACGGTGTTCAACCATGGAACCGCCGCGGCCAACGGCTGGGGAATCCCCACGGCCACCGACATTGCCTTTGCCATCGGCATCCTCTCGATGCTCGGCAACCGGGTTCCGGTGTCGCTCAAGATCTTCCTTACGGCGCTCGCCGTAGCCGATGACCTGGGGGCGATTCTCGTCATCGCACTCTTCTACGGCGGAAAGGTCCGGATCGAGTTCCTGCTCATTGCGCTGGTCATCATGCTGTGCGTCTACTTCATGAAGCAGATGGGCGAGAAGCGCCTCTTCTACTACGTGGTGCCGGCCGTTGTCGTGTGGGGACTCTTCTACTACTCCGGGGTCCATTCGACGATCTCGGGTGTCGCCATGGCGCTGCTCATCCCCATGGAGCCCCGCTACAGCAAGGAGTACTACACCCACAAGATGCGATGGCTCAAAACACTGATGCTGCGTGCCGAGTCCGACGAGCCCTTTCCCAACGAACTGCAGCGTTTCTACCTGCGCCGCATGCACGATCTGACGGCCAACTCCGTGGGGATGAGCGACCGTCTCGAACACGCCCTCACACCATACGTCAACTTCCTCATCATGCCGATCTTCGCGCTGACCAACGCCGGGGTCGAGATCGGCTCGCTCGAATACCTGAACATCTTCCACTATTCACCCGAGATCGGCTCGGTCGGCATGGGCGTCTTCTTCGGCCTGCTGATCGGCAAGCCGCTGGGTATCTTTCTGGCCAGCTGGGGCGCCGTGCGTTCGGGGCTTGCCGAGATGCCCGAGGGCGCCACATGGCGCATGCTTCTGGCCGTGGCGTGTCTGGGCGGTATCGGTTTCACGATGTCGCTCTTCGTCGATGCCCTGGCCTACACGGATCTGGACCTGATCGACCGGGGCAAGATCGCCATCCTGATGGGATCCACGGCTGCGGCCATTCTCGGAAGTCTTCTGATTCTGCTCCTGTCGCGGAATCGACAGAAATCTTGACCATGAAAAAACTTCTCTTTGTCCTGTGTCCGACCCTGCTGCTGGTCGGCTCCTGCTCGAAAAAGTCGGGCGGAGGCGTAAAACTGAAAAACGACCTCGATTCGGTGGCCTATGTCATCGGCATGAACATCGGGCTGAACCTCCTGCGCATGGATTCGACGATCCATGTCGATGCCGTGTGCGAGGGAATCCGGGAGGTTGTCGCCGGAACGCCGAAGATGAGCCTCGACGAGGCCGAGACCTATTTCCTGAGCTACATGAACTACGCCCTTCCGGAGAAGGCCCGGGCCTACGAGGAGCAGTTCCTGGCCGACATCGCCAAGTCGAACCGTTCGTATGCCCGCACGTCGTCGGGAGTCACCTATACGGTCGACGATGTCGGCGACCAGAACCTCATTCCCACGTCGGACCGCGACAGCGTGTCGCTGCGCTGGGTGATCCGCACGAGTTCGGGCGAGGAGATCACCTCCTCCTACGAGCGCGGCGATACGGTGCATTCGATGCTTCGCGACCTGCGCGAGGGGGTTCAGGAGAGCCTGCGGCTGATCGGTCGCGGAGGGCGCATCAAGGCTTGGATCCCCTCGTCGGCGGCCTACGGCTCCGCGGGGGACCCGACGCTGAAGATCGCTCCGAACACCACGCTGTATTACGAAATCGAACTCGTCGACGTTGACAAGTTCTCGGCTCGCCGGTTGCGTTAGGAGATCCGACACTTCGCACGGCGGATCCGCCACCTCGGGAGGTGCCTTCGGGTGCGTCCCGATTTTTTTCTCCTCGCACACCATGGCTACGGCTTCGTCCGACGCTTCCACCGGGTCAAAAAATGCACTTGCCGAGGAATTAACCCTTTCGGAATGATTTCGTTCGTAAAAATTTTATATCTTTGCGCGAACGAATAGAAGGTACATTAAACATAGTCAACAGAATCATGAAAAAACTCTTTTTCGTCGCAGCACTTGCGGGTGCTGCCATGCTCGCCTCCTGCGGAGGAAACAAGGGAGGCGTACAGATGGGAAGTCTTTCGGACTTCGACTCGCTGTCGTATGCTCTCGGAGCCAACATCGGCTACGGGATCGGTTATGACATGAAGGATATTCCGTTCGATTTCGACGTGATGACGAAGGCCGTCAAGGAGGGTGCTCTGGGCAAGGCTTCGCAGGATCATAATGCCTCGCTCGACCTGCTTCGCGACTATTTCATGTCGAAGCGCAGCGCCCGTGCCCGTGAGATCGCCGAGAAGCGTGCCCAGGCCGACAGCGTACGTCTGGCTCAGGGCGACTCCACCAAGGTGGAATACCCGGCCGCCGATGCTGCGATGTTCGAGTCCGAGGAGGAGCGAGAGCAGATCTCCTACGCATTCGGTAACGATATCGGCTACAACCTGGTGCAGAGCGGTATGCCCGTTCAGCTGGTGTGGATCTGCGAGGCCATGCAGAATGTCCGCGACAATGAGGCCAAGATGACCGAGGATGAGGTCAACCAGTATCTGCAGTACTACTTCATGGTGAAGCTTCCGGCCGAGAATGCCGCCGCTTCGAAGGAGTGGCTCGCCGGCATCGAGAAGAAGTCGGGCGTGAAGAAGACCGAGTCGGGACTGCTCTACAAGGTGACCGACATGGGCGATACGACCGTGATGGCCAAGAATCCGCGCGACGTGGTGAAGGTTCACTACACGGGTCGCACGCGCAACGGCAAGATCTTCGATACGTCGATCTTTGCCAACCGCACGAAGGAGCAGCAGGAGATGTTCCGCAAACAGCGTCCTGACATGTTCGACGAGAAGGGCAACCTCAAGGAGGGTGACAAACCCGTGGAGTTCCCGCTCAACCGTGTAATTCCCGGCTGGACCGAGGGCATGCAGCTTGTGGGCAAGGGCGGAAAGATCACGCTGTGGATCCCGGCCGAACTCGCTTACGGCTCGAACGGCGCCGGCCGTGTGATCGGCCCGAACGAGGCGCTGGAGTTCGAAGTGGAGCTTGTGGACGTAACTCCCTATGTAGAGCCGACGCCTGCCGACTCGACGGCAACGGCCGGTGCTGCGGAGGTTGCTCCTGCCAAATAATCGGACCGAGACAATGTTGAAATAGAGGCGTTCGGCGCGAAGCCGACGCCGTATGAAGGCTGCGGCCGGAGTGTCAAATACTCCGGCCGCTTTTTTTTCTATCTGGAGACCCCCCCCCTTCGCACGGTGCATGAAAAAGCCGACCCCGAACCTCGCAAAGAGGATCCGGAGTCGGCTTGTGTTCTGGACGACCGTCGACGACCTCAGAACGGCAGGTCATCGGCCGTCTCGGCCGGCGTCGAGGCGTAGGAAGGCTCCTCGCCGAGCGGCGGCATGTCGGGCATCGGGGGCGCAGCGGGCGTCTCCTGCTTGGGCTGGATGCGCCAGGCACGGACGTCGGTGTACCAGCGTCCGTTGTACTCGCGCGATTCGACATTCACCGAAACCGTGTAGGTCGCACCCTCCTTCAGCCGCGCCACGTCGTCGGGGCGGTTGAAAAACGTGACGCAGATCTTCCGCGTGAACGACCCTTCGTTCATCTCGAACACGACGTCCTGGCGCTGCCATTCGCCGCGTGCCGAGGTTCCCTTCGTGACGGGCATTATCTTGAATACCGTTCCTTCGAATTCCATAAATCTGTCTTGTTGGTTTTGCTACACAAAGGTATGAAAAATTTGCGGTTCCCCGATCGGGAAACCGCACAAAATAACTCAGCTCGCACGTCGGCCGTCCCTGCCCGGGCCGCTCCCGTCCTTCCGTCCTCCGGTCTGTCGGCCCGAGGCTATTTGTCGCCGAGGGCCGGCGTGCGGTCCAGCAGGATCGTCTGCCCGGTGTGGCGGCTGCGCTCGGCCTCGAAACAGATGCGGTGGCTCTCCACCGAATGGTCGATGGTCGTGCGCAGGTGTCGCTCGGGATGCGAGAGCACCTCGACGAACTCCTCGATCAGATTCAGATCGGCTCCCGCATGGAAGGGTGTGCCGAGGATCGACGAGAAGTCGTAGATCCGCTCCTTGTGCCCGCGGAAGGTCTGTACGCGCAGCGTACGTTCGTCGCCGTCGATTTCGCCATGTGTCAGGCGGATGTGCGTTTCGCGCTGGTCGCCGAGCGTAAAGGCATCCATCGAGAAGGAGATCGTGATCTCGTTCTCCATCTCCATGGAGATGATCTGATGGTCGACGACGTCGTTGTCGCACCGGAATACGCAGCGTCCGTAGCGGCCTTCGCGAAGCTCCCGCTGGATCACCTCGTCGAGCGTCCATCCGTCGGGGATGTCGAAGTTCGAGACCCAGTCGTGACGCACGGCGTAGAGATCGACGGCCGAATAGGGGCATTGGGGTTCGAGCGGACAGTCGATGCATCGGGCCGTGCTTCCCGCGGGGGCATTTTCGCGGCGGAACCATCGCAGCGATCCGAATGAGGAGATCTTCCGGCAGCGGGCCTCGGTGAGCCACAGCAGGAAGTCGATGTCGTGGCAGCATTTGGAGATCAGCATCGGATTGGCATTCTCCTCACAGCTCCACATGCCCCTCACGAATCCGTGAGTTGCACGATCGAGTCCCACGGCCGTCAGATGGCTGATGGAGATGATCTCGCCCAACTCGCCCGACTCGACCAGCTCCTTGATCTTGACGAAGTAGGGGTGGTATCTCAGAACGTGGCAGACGCCGACGATCACCCCTTTGCGGCGGGCGGCTTCAGCAATGCGGCAGCATTCGGGAAGCGTCTGTGCAATGGGCTTCTCCAGCAGCACGTGGTAGCCCGCCTCGATGGCCTTCATGCAGGGGTCGAAGTGACGGTTCTCGGGGGTGCCGATCAGAATGGCGTCGGCCGGAATGGGGTGTTCGAAAAACAGGTCGTAATCCGTAAAGCACTGCTCCGGCGTGAGACCGAACTTCTCGGCCACGGCGCGGCGGCGGATGTCGTTCAGTTCGACGACGCCGACCAGTTGCAGCCGTTCGGGATGACGGACGGCATATTCGAGGTACTTGTTGGTGCGGTTCCCGGCTCCGATGGCTACGATGGTGATCGGACGGGGCGCGGTGTTGTTGCTCATGGTTCTAACTCTTCGGCTTGCGCTGTGTCGTTATGCGGATACCTCTTCCGACGGGCAGCAGGCGCTGCCGGCCGGAAGAGGTTCTCATGCGGGTGTATCGTGGCGTCCGGGGCTCAGCAGCCCCGTGCGGCCGTTACAGCTCCTTGATGCGGATGTTGCGGAACTTGATGCCCGGGCCGTGGCCCAGCAGTCCGATGTGTCCGCTCTTGTTGAAGAGTCCCGGATGGTTGCGGTGGTCCACCGTATAGGGATTCTTCTCCGAGCCGTTGGGTGCCACATTGTGGCCCTTGCAGGCCTGGCGGATGTTTCCGTCGAGAATCACCTCGCCGTTGACCGTTACGGTGATGCGGTCACCCACGGCACGGATCTCCTCGACGTTCCAGGTGCCCAGCGGCGGGAACTTCACCCGCTTGGCCGGGATGACGCCGTAGACCGAACCGTGCTGCTGGTAGACGTGCAGGTCCTTGTAGATCGGGGCGTCGTGGTCGAGCACCTGGATCTCCATGCCGTAGTAGGCGGCGTCGACGCCCATCGGCGTGCGGATGCCGATGCCGTTGTTGACTCCCTCGCGGTCGAAGGCGAACTCGAAGCGCAGGATGAAATCGCCGTACTCCTTGACGGTGTAGAGATTTCCGCTGCCTCCGTACTGGGCGGTGACATAGATCGTGCCGTCGACCGGAACATAGTTGGTCTTGTTGCCCGTCCACTTCTCGAGCGAGAGTCCGTCGAACAGTACCTCGAAGCCCTGGGCGGCCTCCTCGGCCGGGAGCTCGAAGCGCGGCACGGCGGCATATTTGGCCAGCAGCCCCTTGATTTCGTCAACGGCGTATCCGGCGTCGGGATCCGACTTCGAGAGTCCGGTGTAGATCTCCTGAGCCTTTTCAAGGGCTGCAACGACGGTCTCTCCGCCCATGCCGGGGTTCTTCGCCGCGACGGTCTTCACGACGTAGGCGGCGGCTTCGGCCGTTGCCGGACGCTCGAGGTAGGGTGCAGCGACGGTGATGGCCGGCAGGGAGGCGGTGTTGGCCAGGGCGCGGAGCAGTTTGTTCTGCACGGCCTCCGACGGACCGGTCTCAAGTCCCCGGGCGTAGTATTCGACCTGTCGGTCGGCGGGAGCCGCCGCCACGAAGTCGGCGAAGCGCGAGATGGCGGCATCTTTCCAGGCGGCATTCTCCCGGGCAAGGTCATACAGTACGTCGATCATCTCCGGATTGTCGAGCGTCAGCAGAGCGGCGAAGGCGGCTTCGCGGTTCGTTGCCGCCAGCAGGGCGTCGATGGCCGGACGCGTGGCAGCCTGTGCCAGCAGCGGGTAGTAGCGTGTGGCGTCCGGGGCCGAGGCGATGCGATGGGCTACGAGCCGGTACTGCTCGTCGGCCTCCACCTCCCGCAGGGCATTCCGAAGTCCGTTCTGCAGCGCCGCGACACGTCCTTGCGGAGCGCTGTCGAGGCGGTCGCACAGACGTCCGAAGTCTACCGGCGACGTGACGCCCGCGAGGGCTTCGTAGGCGGCATTCTGCACGTCGGCATCCTGTGCGTCGAGCAGTTCGAAGGCCTTGTCCGCCGCCAGCGTGATGCGGCGTGCCGCGGCGAGCTTCAGCACCCGGGCCTGTGTGGCCGGCGTGCCGTCGAGCGCTGCGGCAAGGGCGTCGTTGGCATTGCCGTTGAAGGCGGCAATGGCTGCCTCGGCCTGGGATCCGTGAGGACCGTCGAGCTGAGCGATCAGCGCCGTGAGCGCCTCTTCGCCGCCGATCTTCCCTGCGGCACGGATGGCTGCAAGGGCCAGCTCCTCGTTCTCCGAGCCGATGGCTGCCACGATAACCGGGCTTTGCGACACGGCGTGACGGCTTCCGAACCAGTTCACCACATCGGTGCGGGTCACGTCGTCGAACGACTTCATCTTCTCGCCGATGGCGGCGTAGAGTGCATCGTCGGCAAAGGCGTCGGCCAGATGCAGGGCCGCGCAGCGATATTCGCGGCTGGGATCCTTCAGCGCTGCAAGGATGTACGACGTCCGTTTGGCGGCATCGGTGCGCAGCACGATGTCGAGTGCCGTTGTACGGACGTTTTGCCGTTCGGCCTTCAGCAGCGACTTGGCCGTTGCGAGGGCTTTCTTGTCTCCCTCCAGCGCCAGCCGCTCAACCAGCCGCAGGTAGGCGCTCGTGGCGTCACTCGGCGCAAAGGCGTAGTCTGCGGCCTTGGCGGCTGCGGCGAGCGTCTTCATCGATTTCGACGTGCCGCATGCGGCCAGGGCGTTGTAGATCGCCTCTTTCGTCACATCGTCGGTCTGGTAGTCGGTGAGCCACGCGAGGAGAATATCCTCGGCTCCCTCGCTCGGGCGCTTCGAGGCGGCGTAGGCCAGCAGCGCCGAGGGCTTTCCGGCCTCCTGCATCAGCGAAACGATCGTCGCCTCTGCGGAGGGTGTCACGATCAGGCAGCGGACGGCGGCGTCGGCCAGGTAGTCATCGTGGGTGTACTCGACCAGCAGGGGTATCTGCTTCTCGGTCGAGCAGAGTTGCAGCAGCGAGAGCAGGAAGGCCTGGTTGGGTTTGTCGGTGCAGCTCTTCAGGGCGCTTTCCAGCCCCTGGCGAATGCCGTCGAGCAGCGCTTCGTGCCCCTGGGCCGTGGCGTAGTTCACCACGCCGCTCAGGGCGTACTCCACCGTGGCGTTTTTCCCTTCTGCGGCCGGAACGAGCATCCCGGCCATCATCTCCACACCGCGGGCACCCGTGGCCGCGAGCTCCTGCATCACGGCGTCGAGCGACGCGGAGTCTTCGGCCGGAAGTTGTGCCAGACAGTCGGCCACGATCGTCTCGGAGCTCCGCTGGCGGGCATCCTGCGCCCCGGCGGTCACGGGCAGCAGGAAGAGCAGCAACAGATATAGAATTTTTTTCATCGTTTTGTCGGGTTAGAGGGTTGTCAGATTTTCCACGGGCTGCGCATCGGCTGGTCGATGAGGCGGTTGGCGGCATCGTCGCCGATGAAGAGCTGCTTCTCGGGATCGAAGTGCAGCGTGCGGTTCAGCCGCACGGCGCAGGCGCCCAGGTTCACGAGCGTCGAACTGCGGTGTCCGTTCTCCTCGTTCAGGGCGAAGCGTTCGCGGTTGTGGATGCAACGGATGAAGTCGGTGTTCTGCGGCTCGGGATCGGGCAGCTCGGCGATCTTCTCCATCACGTTGGGAATCGTGCACTCGAACCCTTTGTAGACCTTGCCCAGCGGTCCTTCGATGTAGGGCGTCTTGCCCGGGGACTCGAAGCCCTCGCCTTCGAGGATGATCTGGCAGCCGTCGTCGTAGGTGTAGACGATCTTGTGCCAGATGCCCACGGCGTCGGGATGCTGCTGCGGGGCGTCGACCTCGATCTTCACGGGCGAGGTGTTGTCCTTGCCCAGCAGGTACTGTACCGGGTCCATGTAGTGCTGTCCCATGTCCGTCAGACCGCCTCCGTCGTAGTCCCAGTAGCCGCGGAAGGTCTGGTGTACGCGGTGGCTGTTGTAGGGTTTGTAGGGGGCGGGTCCCAGCCACAGGTCGTAGTCCAGTTCGGCGGGAACCGGCTCGGGCTTGAGGTTCTCCTTGCCCACCCAGAAGAATTTCCATGTGAAGCCGGTCGATCCCGAGATGGTCACCTTCAGCGGCCATCCGAGCAGTCCGCTGTCGACGAGCTTCTTCAGCGGCTCGACCGTCGTGCCCAGTCCGTAGAAGGTATCGGTGAAGCGGAACCAGGTGTTGAGGCGGAAGATGCGTCCGTTCTGACGCACGGCCTCCACCACGCGCTTGCCTTCGCCGATGGTGCGCGTCATGGGTTTCTCGCACCAGATGTCCTTCCCGGCCTTGGCCGCCTCGACCGACATTATGGCGTGCCAGTGGGGTGGGGTGGCGATGTGCACCACGTCGACATTCGGGTCGTTGATCAGGTCGCGGTAGTTGTGGTAGGTCTGCAGCGTCTCTCCGAACTTCTTCTTGCCCATCTCCAGGGCACTCTGCAGGTGGTTGCGGTCGACGTCGCAGATGGCCACCAGACGGCAGGCCTTGTCGCTGGTGAAGTGGTAGCTGCTGCGGCCGATGCCGCCCACGCCGATGATTCCTTTGGTAAGCTGGTCGCTCGGGGCGATGTGCTTCGGGCCGCCGAGCACGCTGCGCGGCACGATCGTCAGCAGCGTCAGGCCGCCCAGCGTCTTGAGAAAGTTTCTTCGCGTTGTCATATCTCTCGTTCTTCGGGTTTCGGGTCCGTTACAGGGTGGTCAGACGGATGTTGCGCCAGAGGACCTTGATGCCTCCTCCGTCGTGGATCTGCAGGGCGATGCGGCCCTGGGCGGCGCCGATCTTGGCGTCGGTGATGTCGACCATCTCCTCGCCGTTGAGCCAGGTCTGCACGTGGTCGCCCTCGACGCGCAGGCGCAGCGTGTTCCACTCGCCCTCCTTGAGGATCGACTCCTTCTCGTCGGGGATCTGCACGAGCCATCCGCGGCCGTAGGATTCATAGATGCCGGCCGTGTCGAATCCCTTGGGGGCAACTTCGCACTGCCAGCCGTGAACCTTTACGGGCGGCTCGACGAACGAGCGGAAGAAGACGCCCGAGTTGCCGTTGGCCAGCTGCTTGAACTCCAGCGTAAGGTCGAAATCGTCGTAGTATTCGCGCGTGGCGAGGTAGCCGTACTGCTTGTCGGGACCGCTTTCGCAGACCATGTTGCCCTCCTTGTCGACGTACCACTTCTCCGTGCCGTAGGCCTCCCAGCCCGTGAGGTCCTGTCCGTTGAAGAGCACGACTTCGCGTCCGGCCTTGCGCGGGAGTTCCTTGATCTTCAGATTGCGGAACGATGCGGGATCGCCATGGTCCTGGAGGCAGATGACGCCCCGGTGAGCCAGTCCGTATTCGGGAGCCATCTCCCACTTGCCGCTGTTCTTGCGCGCGAACCAGTCGTCGGTGTAGGCCTCGAATTCGAGGATCTTGTGTCCGTTGAGCCAATGCTCGATGTGCCCGTTGTCGCAGACGATGCGCGAGTTGTTCCACTCGCCCTGCGGGTTGACGAACATCGAGTCGGGGTTGGGCAGGTGCATGGCGTAGTCGACGCCCAGACGCTGCCACTCTTCAAGCTTCGTCGGGGCGTTGCGCTCCTCCCAGCCCTCGTTGTCGATGAGCTGGTACTCCGGACCGGTGATGTAGGGCACCTGGAAGTAGGGATCCTCGACCACGTGGTAGAGCATGCCGCTGTTGCCTCCGTAGGATAGTTTCCAGTCCCAGTCGAGGATGAAGTTTTCGTACTGTTTCTTGGTGACGATATACCCCGAGAGGTCGCTGCCGTCGCCGGCGGCCTGGATGCATCCGTCGACCACGTGCCAGGGCATCGTGAGCGAATCGCCGTTGTAGTCTTTCCACTGGTCGAGGCTTTCGCCGTCGAAGAGCAGCTGCCATCCGTCGGCGATTTCGGCATCGGTCAGGGTGTTGGGTCGGGGTCCGCAGGCGCAGAGTCCGACGGCGAGAAGTCCGGTTCCCAGAAGAACCTGAAGCTTGTGTCGGGAGGTGTTGAGGTTCATGATTATTGATGGTTTTGAGTTGTTCGTCGGCTGGTCCGGGGCTTGCGGAGGTATCTCCGCGCGGACGATGCTGGCAGTTCCGGCGGTGTGAATTTGCCGGCTGTCAGGCATCGGTGACCCGGATTTACAAATATAGCTTAAATTTTTGTGGAATGCGCTCGACGGTAGCAAAAAAACACGGCGAAAAACAGCTGAGAACGAAAAAAATGACGGATTCGCCCTTGACGTAAGGGGACTCCGTCATTTTGGTGTCTTTTACAAATGGCGCCGCGCCGCAGATGGGTTGCAAGGGCTTGCGTCGTGCTGGATGGCAGTCGGTCGTGGAAGAGCCTGCGGCCGGTCCGGGGAGCGGCGGTTGGCTCAGGAGTGCCGCCGGGCGAGCTCCTTTTCGAGGTCGGCGATCGTGCATCCCGTGGCTTCGAGCAGCACGAGCAGGTGGTAAATGAGGTCCGAAGCCTCGTAGATCATGGCGTCGCGGTTGCCAGCCACGGCCTCGATAACCGTCTCGACGGCCTCCTCGCCGACCTTCTGGGCAATCTTGTTCACCCCGCGCGTGAAGAGTTTCGAAGTGTAGGAGCCTTCGGGCATCTCGGCATGCCGTCCCTGGATGACGCTCTGCAGGTAGCGGATGAAGCCCTCGGTCTCGGGTACGGCCTCCCCGAAGCATGTCTTCGATCCCGTGTGGCACGTCGGGCCGTGGGGAATCACGCGTATGAGCAGCGTGTCGTTGTCGCAGTCGGCGGCCACCGAGACGATGTCGAGCCAGTGGCCGCTGGTCTCGCCCTTCGTCCAGAGGCACTTGCGCGAGCGGCTGTAGAACGTGACACGTCCCTCGGCGAGGCTCTTTTCATAGGCTTCACGGTTCATGTAGCCCAGCATCAGCACCTGAAGCGTGAGGGCATCCTGAATGACGGCGGGCACCAGACCGTCGGGCAGTTTTGCGGTGTCGAGTTCCGAGAAGGGTTTTCCTGAAATTTTCATGGTTTTCGTATTTTGTCGTTTGTTTGCTGTCGTGGTTTCACGCCGTCAGAGGCGGACGGGGATTCCGCGCTCCCGCAAGGCCTGTTTCAGCGTCGGGATGGGAGTTTCGTTGTAGTGGAAGATGCTGGCGGCCAGCGCCGCGTCGGCGCGTCCCGCCGTGAGCACCTCGGCAATGTGGTCCACCGTCCCGGCGCCTCCCGAGGCGATGATCGGCACGGGGAGTTCCGCCAGCCGTGCAAAGGTCTCGCACGGATAGCCGTTCTTCGTACCGTCGTGGTCCATCGAGGTGAAGAGGATCTCTCCGGCTCCGCGGTCGACGGCCTCCCGGGCCCAGGTGAAGAGCTCCCGTTCGGTGGGGCGGCGTCCTCCGTGGGTCGTCACGACCCAGCGGCCGTCGACCGTGCGGGCGTCGATCGCCGCCACGACGAACTGCGACCCGTACTTCGCGGCGATGGCGTCGATCAGCGACGGATCGCGCACGGCGGCGCTGTTGACCGTCACCTTGTCGGCCCCGGCGTCGAGCAGCCGCCCGGCGTCGTCGACCGAGGCGATGCCGCCGCCGACGGTGAACGGAATGTCGATGCGGGCGGCGATGCGCGTGACCAGATCTGTAAAGGTCCGGCGCCCCTCCTGCGTGGCGCTGATGTCGAGGTAGACCAGCTCGTCGGCCCCCTCGGCGGCGTACTTCGCCCCCAGCTCCACGGGGTCGCCGACCCTCCGCAGCTCCTCGAAATGGATTCCTTTGACGGTCTGTCCGTCGCGGATGTCAAGGCAGGGGATTATGCGTTTTGCAAGCATTGTTCGATCTCTTTGAGGGTGATACGTCCTTCGTAAAGCGCCTTGCCGACGATGACGCTGCGCAATCCCTGCCTGTCGAGTTCCCGCAGGTCGTCCATCGACGAGATGCCGCCGCTGACGGTGATCTCCACGGCGGGAAACTGCCGTTGCAGTGCGGTGTAGAGGGCCACCGAGGGTCCGCAAAGCATGCCGTCGCGCGAGATGTCGGTGCAGATGGCCTGCGTGAGGCCCCGGGCGGCGAAATCGCCGATGAGTTCGGCGCCCGTTAGCGCGGACTCCTCGAGCCACCCCTGGATGGCGACCTTCCCGTCGCGCAGATCGGCGCCGAGGATCAGCCGCTCCGGACCGAATTCCGCGAGCCATTCGGCAAATGCATCCGGCTGACGCACCGCCACGCTGCCGCAGATGGCCCGCCGTGCCCCGGCATCGAAGACGCTGCCGAGTGCTGCGCGGCTCTTGATGCCGCCGCCGTATTGCACCTCGAGCGACGTGCGTGTCGCCACGCGTTCCAGCACCTTTAGGTTCCGCGGTTCGGAGGCCTTCGCTCCGTCGAGGTCGACCATGTGCAGGCGGCGGATGCCCGCCTCCTCGAAGCGCAGGGCGGCTTCGAGCGGATCGCGGAAGTAGGTCCGGCGGCTGGCGTAGTCGCCCTGCGTGAGGCGTACGCACTCTCCGCCGATCAGGTCTGTAGCGGGGATAATGGTGATGTTCATGGATGTAGATTTAGAAAATTGCGAATGATCGCGGCCCCGGTGGCGCCGCTCTTCTCGGGATGAAACTGCACGCCGTAGAAGTTCCGCCGGCCGAGGGCTGCGCTGAACGACTCTCCGTAACGGGTCGTGGCGATGGTGGCCGGACACGTTTCGGCCGCGAAGGAGTGCACGTAGTAGACGAAGCTCCCTTCGTGCAGCCCATCGAAGAGCGGCGTCCGCAACCCCTCGATGGTATCCCATCCCACATGGGGAACCTTCAGCGGCCCCTCTTCCGATGCTCCTCCCCGCAGCCGCCGGACGTGCGTCGGGAAGATGCCCATGCAGCGGGCGTCTCCCTCTTCGCTCGTAAGGCACATCAGCTGCATGCCGATGCAGATGCCCAGCACGGGGCAGGTCAGCGTGGGGATCACCCCGTCGAGCTCCCGCTCGCGGAGCTTCGCCATGGCGCTCGACGCCTCGCCGACGCCCGGCAGAATGACCCGGTCGGCCGCGCGCAGAAGGGCGGGGTCGGCCGTGAGTGTGAACTCCGCCCCGGCACGGTGCAGGGCGTTGGCAACCGATCGCAGGTTGCCCGTGGCATAATCGACAACGGCTATCATAGGACTCCTTTGCTGCTGGGTATGTCGTATCCGAAACCTTGCCGCGCCACGGCCATGCGCAGCGCCCGGGCGAAGGCCTTGAAGATGGCTTCGGCCTTGTGGTGGTCGTTCTCGCCGCGGGCCGCGATCTGGAGGTTGCACCGCGCGGCGCAGCACAGCGAGTGGAAGAAGTGGCGGAACATCTCCGTGGGGACGTCGCCGACCCGCTCGCGGCGGAACTCGACCTCCCATTCGAAGTCGATTCTCCCGCCGAAGTCTAGCAGCACCAGCGCACGGCAGTCGTCCATCGGCAGGGCGAATCCGTAGCGGGCAATGCCGGCCTTCGAGCCCAGGGCGCGGTCGATCGCCTCGCCCAGCGTGATGGCCACATCCTCCATCGTGTGGTGTTCGTCGATGTCCAGATCGCCGTGCGCCTCGACCTCGAGGGCCACGCCGCCGTGGTGGGCGATTTGCGAGAGCATGTGGTCCAGAAAGCGCAGGCCCGTCGAGATGCGGTCGTTGAAGTCGCCGCGTCCGTCGAGGTCGAGACGCACGCGGATCTGCGTCTCGCGCGTCTCGCGCCGCACCTCCACACGCCGCTCGCCGCGGCGGATGAATTCGGCGACCTCCTCCCACGAGTCGGTCACCAGGGCGCAGGCATCGGCGGCTCCGGCCTCTTCGAGCATCCGTTGCCCTTCGTCCGCCGGGCGGAGCAGGATGCCCCGCGTCCCGAGGTTGCGGGCCAGCAGGATGTCGGTCGCGCGGTCGCCGATGACGTAGCTGCCGGCCAAATCATAGGTGCCGTCCAGGTATCGGGAAAACATCCCCGTGCGGGGTTTGCGCGTCGGGGCATTGTCGCGCTCGAAGGTGCGGTCGATGAGCTCGTCGTCGAAGGAGACCCCTTCTCCGCGGAGCGTCGCGAGCATCTTGTTGTGGGCCGGCCAGAAGGTCTCCTCGGGGAACGATGCCGTGCCCAGCCCGTCCTGGTTCGTGGCCAGCACCAGCTCGAAATCCAACCCCGCAAGGACCTTCAGCCCCGAGATGGCGCCGGGAACGAACGCCAGCTTTTCGAGGCTGTCGATCTGTTCGTCGGCGGGTTCCGCGATGATCGTTCCGTCGCGGTCGATGAAGAGGGCTTTTTTCATGGGCGGAAATTTTCTACGGTTCGTAACATGCGGTCGTTCTCCTCCGGGCGGCCGATCGTGATGCGCAGACACCCCTCGCAGCCCCTCACGCGCGAACGGTTGCGGACGATGACCCCGGCCGCAATCAGCGCGTCGTAGAGCCGGTCGGGAGCCGGCGTGCGCACGAGCAGAAAGTTGGCATCCGAGGGGTAGACCCGCTCGATGGCCCCGCATGCGGCAAGGGCCCCGGCCATGCGCCGGCGCTCGGCGCGGATTTCGGCCACCTGTGCGGAGATGTCGGTCGCGAGGCGTTCGGCAACGGTCGCCTGCGCCAGACAGTTGATGTTGTAGGGGTACTTCACGCGGGCCATCAGTTCGGCGACGGGCTCCGCGGCAAAGGCCATGCCGAGACGCACGCCCGCCATGCCCCACGCCTTGGAGAAGGTCTGCAGGATGATGAGATTCGGGAATTCGTCGAGCCGCGGGAGGAATCCCGGCCCGTCGGCGAAGTCGATGTAGGCCTCGTCCAGAATGACCATGCCGTCGAACGCGCGCACGAGCCGTTCGATCTCCGCCGCGGGGAAGGCGTTTCCCGTGGGATTGTTCGGCGAGCAGATCCACAGCAGCTTCGTGCGTTCGTCGCAGGCGGCCAGCAGGGCGTCGACCGGCAGCGCGAAGTCGTTGCCGAGCGGCACCTCGCGCATCTCGACGTCGTTGATGTCGGCCGCCACGCGGTACATGCCGTAGGTCGGGGCGATCGACACGGCGTTGTCGCGCCCCGGCATGCAGAAGATCCGGTAGGGGAGGTCTATGGCCTCGTCGCTGCCGTTACCGAGAAATACCTGTCTCTCGCGCACGCCCTTCATGCGGGCGATCCGCTGCTTCAGCTCCCGCTGGTGCGGGTCGGGGTAGCGGTTCAGTCCGTTGTCGTAGGGGCTCTCGTTGGCGTCGAGCCACGTCGAGATCTCCCCGCCGGCGTATTCGTCGCGGGCCGTGGAGTAGGGTTTCAACGCCCATATGTTCGGGCGTACAAGTTCTTCGAGACGTTTCATGACGGATCGTTTTCGAGTCGGATGCGGACGGCGGCGGCGTGTGCGTCGAGCCCTTCGGCCTCGGCCATCGCCACGATCGTCGGGGCCAGGCGCGCGAGACCTTCACGTGTGAGCTCCTGGTAGGTGATCTTGCGCAGGAACGAATCGGTGTTCACCCCGCTGTAGGCCCGGGCCCAGCCGCCCGTGGGCAGCGTGTGGTTGGTCCCCGAAGCATAGTCCCCGGCGCTCTCGGGCGACCAGGCTCCCACGAAGACGCTTCCCGCGGCCGTGATCCCGGCGGCGGCCTCCCACGGACGCTCCATGGCGAGGATCAGGTGCTCCGGAGCATAGGCATTTGCAAAGTCGATGCGTGTGTCGCGTTCGGCGAATACGAGGATACGGCTGTGTTCAAGCGCTTCGCGGATGATCTCCCCGCGGCGGCGCACCTTCAGCTGCTCGCTGACCGCACGCTGCACCTCGCGGGCAAACTCCATCGAGGCGCAGACCAGCACCGCCTGGCTGTCGGCGCCGTGCTCGGCCTGCGAGAGCAGGTCGGCGGCCGCCGCGGCGGGCGAAGCCGTGTCATCGGCCAGGACAAGCACCTCGGAGGGTCCGGCCGGCAGGTCGACGGCCACGTCGTTGGCTCCGACCAGCTGTTTGGCCTTCGTTACGTAGCGGTTCCCGGGGCCGAAGATCTTCTCCACGCGCGGAATGCTCTCCGTGCCGTAGGCCATGGCTGCCACGGCCTGCGCCCCGCCCACGGCAAAGATGCGGTCGACGCCGCACAGATCGGCAGCATAGAGAATTTCGGGGGACACCTCGCCGTCGCGCGAGGCCGGAGTGCAGAGAATCACCTCGCGGCATCCGGCCACCCGTGCGGGCACGGCCAGCATTAGCACCGTGGAGAAGAGCGGCGCCTTGCCGCCGGGAATGTAGAGCCCCACGCGGCGGATGGGCAGCGCCCGCTGGACGCACACGACACCCGGCATCGGTTCGACGCGCACCTCCCGGGGCAGTTGTGCCCGGTGGAATGCCTCGATGTTGGCCCGTGCCGCGGCCAGCGCCTCTTTCAACGCCTCGGGAATGCGTCCGGCGGCGGCACGCCGCTCTTCGGCGGAGATCTCAAAGACGGACGCTTCGCGCCCTTCGATCCGACGCGTGATCTCCCGCAGGGCGCGGTCGCCGCCCCTCTTCACCTCGGCGAGAATCGCCGCGACCTGTTGCGTGATCTCCTCCTCGGCGCGTGTGAAGCGTTCGGTGAGCGATCTCCATTCGGCCCGTTCGGGCTCGTTGTATATTTTCAGTGTTTCCATGTCGATGGTGCGTGTAGGGGAATCAGCGGATCATGTTTTCGAGGGCCAGGACCAGAATTCCTTCGGCGCCGATGGCCTTCAGCCGTTCGATGCGCTCCCAGAGCTGCTCCTCGGAGATGACGGCGTGGATCGAGCACCACCCCTCCTGGGCCAGCGGCAGCACCGTCGGGCTGCGCATGCCCGGAAGAATGCGGATGGCTTCGTCGAGCCGCTCCTTCGGAAGATTCATCAGCACGTATTTCATGCCGCGGCTTTCGAGGATCGAGCGGAAGCGGAAGGTCAGCTGCCCGAGCTCCTGGCGGGCCGCCTCGCCGAGCGTCTTCGTGGCGATGAGCACGGCTTCCGACTGGAAGACCTTCTCGACCTCGACCAGTCCGTTGGAGATGAGCGTGCCCCCCGACGAGACGATGTCGAAGATGGCATCGGCCATGCCCACGGCCGGAGCTATCTCGACCGACCCTTCGATGGTGTGGATCTCGGCGCGGATTCCCTGCCCGGCGAAGTAGCGCGCGAGAATTTTGGGATAGGAGGTTGCCACGCGTTTTCCGTTGAAGAACTCCAGACCCGGGTAGTCGACCGTGTTGGGCACGGCGAGCGAGATCCGGCACTCCCCGAATCCGAGGCGCATGACTTCGTCGACGTCGTATCCCTTTTCGGCCACCTCGTTCATCCCGACGATGCCCAGGTCGGCAACACCCATCGAGACGGCCTGCGGAATGTCGTCGTCGCGCAGGTAGAGCACCTGGAGCGGGAATCCCTCGGCCCGGGAGATGAGTTTGCGCTTGCTTTCGGCGACGCGGATGCCCGCTTCGGCGAGCATGTCGATGCTTTGTTCGTTGAGGCGGCCCTTGGCCTGAATCGCTATTTTCAGCATGTTGGTAAGAGTGTTTTGTGTGTTTTTGCTGCTCACCCGCTGCGTCACAGGCACGAAAAAAGCCCATCCGCAAGGGGGATGAGCTTCGTATATTCGTCATAATACCATATACAGGATCGCCTACCCCTTGGAGAAGTGGTGGTGGTGATGATGGATATGGGTAAAAATCGTCATGGGTTGCAAGGCTTCATGCGGTACAAATATAGGGTTTCTTGTCGAAAAATCAAAATCCGTAGTGAAAAAATAATTTCCAGGGTCAATTTCCATGCTCCAGATGCCGTTTTACCTGTCTCGGATCCCTCCGGAGGCCTTTCAGAGGGGGTTGAAACCCTGCTTATAATATATAAGTATGCTTTCCGTTGCGGGGAATTGCCGCAGGGGGTTGCTATTCCTGAGGTTTTTTATTATCTTTACTGCCAAGTTGTTGTCAGCGTCCAAACTGTCGATTGTAAACCTCTTCCAGGCTGTTTGCTTCCGATTTGTTACTTTCGACTTGCGCGGCGCTTTGAATAATCATCGTTTAGTAACTCAAAAATAACAATCCGAACCATGTGTGACGATCCCATCCGGTCGATTGCGACCCGTTTGCGCGGACTGCGCGACGCCCTCGAACTCTCGGAGCAGGAGGTGGCCGACAGCTGCCGCATCCCCCTTGAGACCTATCGGGCCATGGAGCGTGCCGAGAGCGATATCTCGGTCAATGTCCTGCAGTCCATCGCCCGCCGCTACGGCATCAGCCTCGATGTGCTGATGTTCGGCGAAGAGCCCAGGATGAATGCCTATTTCATTACGCGCGCCGACAAGGGCGTGTCGGTCGAGCGCCAGAAGGCCTACAAATACGAGGCGCTGGCCTCGGGATTCCGCGACCGGCGCATCGACCCCTTCATCGTGACCGTCGAGCCCACGTCCGACGATGTGCCCATGCACCTGAACGCGCACGCCGGTCAGGAGATGAACTACGTCCTCGAGGGGCGCCTGCTCATCGGTCTCAACGGCAAGGAGATCATTCTCAATGTCGGCGACAGCCTCTATTTCGACTCCTCGCTGCCCCACGGCATGAAGGCCCTCGACGGCCGGAAGGTTCGGTTCCTCGCAATCATCATGTAGGCTTATGGTAGAACGATTCTTGACTCAGACCTCCTTCACCTCGCAGGAGGATTTCATCCGGAACCTTCACATCCGGGTTCCCGAAAACTTCAACTTCGCCTACGACGTGGTCGATGCCTATGCCGCGGAGCAGCCCGACAAGCTGGCCATGCTGTGGACCAACGACCACGACGAGGTGCACCGCTTCACCTTTGCCGACATCAAGCGCGAGAGCGACCGTACGGCGTCGTGGTTCCGCAGCCTCGGCATCGGCAAGGGTGACGCCGTGATGCTGATTCTCAAGCGGCGCTACGAGTTCTGGTTCTCGATCCTGGCACTGCACAAGCTGGGGGCCGTGGTGATTCCCGCCACGCACCTGCTCACCAAAAAGGATATCGTCTACCGCTGCAACATGGCCTCGATCAAGGCGATCGTTGCCGCGGGCGAGTCCGTAATCACGGACCATATCACGGCGGCCATGCCCGAGAGCCCCACGACGAAGATCCTCATCAGCGCGGGTCCCGAGGTTCCCGAAGGATTCCTCGATTTCCACCGCGGCATCGCCTCGGCGGCGCCGTTCGAACGCCCCGAGGGGGTGAATACCAACGACGACATCATGATGATGTACTTCACGTCGGGCACCACCGGAGAGCCGAAGATGGTGGCTCACGACTTCACCTATCCGCTGGGACACATCACCACCGGACTGCTGTGGCACAACCTCCACGAGGGGAGCCTCCACCTGACGATTGCCGATACGGGATGGGCCAAGGCGGCGTGGGGCAAACTTTACGGGCAGTGGCTCGCGGGGGCCACGGTCTTTGTCTACGATCACGAGAAGTTCACTCCGGCCGATATCCTGCACAAGATCGAGCAGTATCATATCACCTCGTTGTGCGCGCCCCCGACGATCTATCGGTTCCTGATCCGCGAGGACCTCACGAAGTACGACCTCTCGTCGCTCGAATACTGCACGACGGCCGGCGAAGCGCTCAACGGCGCTGTCTACGATACCTTCCTTCGTCTGACGGGCATCCGCCTGATGGAGGGCTTCGGACAGACCGAGACGACGCTGACGTTGGCCACCTTCCCGTGGATGGCCTCGAAACCCGGCAGCATGGGAGTGCCCAATCCGCAGTACCACATCGACCTGCTGACGCCCGACGGACGTTCGGCCGAGGATGGCGAGCAGGGCCAGATCGTCATCCGCACCGATGGCGGCAAACCGCTCGGCCTGTTCAAGGGTTACTACCGCAACGAGGCCCTCACGCACGAGGCCTGGCATGACGGCATCTACTATACGGGCGACGTGGCATGGCGCGACGAGGACGGCTACTACTGGTTTGTGGGACGCGCCGACGACGTGATCAAGAGTTCGGGCTACCGCATCGGACCGTTTGAGGTTGAGAGTGCGCTGATGACCCATCCGGCCGTCGTCGAGTGTGCCATTACGGGCGTTCCGGACGAGATTCGCGGTCAGGTCGTCAAGGCGACGATCGTGCTTTCGGCCGCGTATCGCGACCGGGCCGATGCCGCGCTGGTCAAGGAGCTGCAGGATCATGTGAAACGTGTCACGGCTCCCTACAAGTATCCGCGTGTCGTGGAGTTCGTCGATTCGCTGCCCAAGACCATCAGCGGCAAGATCCGCCGTACGGAGATCCGCAAGAAGTGCTGACGGACCGAGGGGGGCGGATGGAGCGTGGAGCGTGAATGGCGAAGGCCCGGAGTCTGAACTCCGGGCCTTCGCGCTGAAAAATACTGAGCAAAAGAAAAATCAGTCTTTGAACTTCGCCGAGAGGAACTCGCGGTTGAGTCGGGCGATGTGCGTAATCGAAATCTGCTTCGGGCACTCGGCCTGGCAGGCTCCCGTGTTGGTGCAGTTTCCGAATCCCAGCTCGTCCATCTTGGCAACCATCGCCTTGGCGCGCCGTGCAGCCTCCACGCGGCCCTGGGGCAGCTTGGCCAGCGACGATACGCGGGCAGCGACGAAGAGCATGGCCGAACCGTTCTTGCACGTGGCGGCGCAGGCTCCGCAGCCGATGCAGGCGGCGGCATCCATGGCCTCGTCGGCATCCTCCTTCGGGATCAGAATGGCATTGGCATCGGGCACCGAGTTCGTGCGCACCGAGATGAAGCCTCCGGCCTGGAGAATCTGGTCGTAGGCCGAGCGGTTCACCACGAGGTCCTTGATGACGGGGAAGGCTGCCGAACGCCACGGTTCAACGGTGATCGTTGCGCCGTCCTTGAACTTGCGCATGTAGATCTGGCAGGTCGTGGCGCCCTGGCTGGGGCCGTGGGCCTGGCCGTCGATGTGCAGCGAGCACATGCCGCAGATACCCTCGCGGCAGTCGTGGTCGAAGGCCACGGGCTCCTTGCCCTGGTGTACGAGGTCGTTGTTCAGGATGTCGAGCATCTCGAGGAACGAGGTGTCTTCCGAGATGTTGGACACCTTGTAGGTTTCGAACGCTCCCTTGGATTTAGCGTCTTTTTGACGCCATATCTTCAATGTAAAATTCATGTTTTTCAGATATTAAAGTTCAACGTCAAAAAAAGCCTTAGTCCTTGTAGTTGCGCTGTGCGGGGTGTACGAACTCGAAGTTCAGCGGCTCCTTGGTCATCTCCGGAACCTGGTCCATACCCTTGTACTCCCAGACGGCGGCATATGCGAAGTGCTCGTCATCACGCTTGGCCTCGCCCTCTTCGGTCTGATGCTCCACACGGAAGTGTCCGCCGCACGACTCCTCGCGAAGAAGAGCGTCGCGGGCCATCAGCTCGCCCAGTTCGAGGAAGTCGGCCAGACGCAGGGCCTTTTCGAGCTCGACGTTGAAGTCGTTCTCGCGGCCTACGACCTTCACATCCTTCCAGAACTCCTTGCGAAGGGCCTGGATCTCGGTGATGGCCTTTTCGAGCGACTCCTTCGTACGGGCCATTCCGACGTTCTCCCACATGATGTGTCCGAGCTTCTTGTGGATGTCGTCAACGGACTGCTTGCCGTTGATCGAGAGCAGCTTGGCAATCTTCTCGCGCACGCCCTTCTCGGCCTCGTCGAAGGCCTTGGTGTCGGTCTTCACCTTCGGGGCCTGGATCTTGTGCGAGAGGTAGTCGCCGATGGTGTAGGGCAGGACGAAGTATCCGTCGGCCA
>CALUMQ010000023.1 GCA_944321765.1 uncultured Alistipes sp. | reverse complement strand
TCCTGTGGCCCATCCCGACCGATGAGGTTCAGGCCAACCCGCAGATCGAACAGAATCCTGCCTACACGAACAATTAGTCGGTTAACCCTTAAATTCGAAGATCAATCATGAAAATATTGAAATATTCCCTCTTCACCGCAGCGTTGCTCTGCATCTCGGGGTTGACGACCTCGTGCGACGACGACTCCGCCAAGGGAGCAGGCGACGCCACCATCGGATTCGCGCAGGCAAACTACTCCTACAAGGAGAGCGCGGGTCTGGTGAAGATTCCCGTACAGTTCACCGGAGAACCCAAAGAGTATCCCATCACGTTCAACGTGGAGGCTCAGATCGAGGGTACGGAGGTGACGCTCGACGAGGTGGCTCTCTTCACCCAGCTCACCGGTCTGAAATACGTCGGCAACGAGAAGGCTCCGGCCTACGTCGAGTTCCAGCTGATCGACAACGACGAGATCAACGACTCGCGCTTCATAACGCTGACCATCACCTCGGCCTCGGGCGCCACGATCGCCAACGCATCGACGCGCGTCGAGATCGCCGACAACGACAACAACCCCTATGAGAAGCTTTGGGGCGACTGGACCTACTCCGCAGTAAATGCAGGCGATGGCAGTGCCGTTACATTCACGTTCTCGATCAGCGGAGGTCTGACGGACGAGGAAGTGGCCCAAAATGCGGACAAACGTCTGGTTTGCGTCGGATACAATGGAAGTTCCTCCATCGGAGGCAGCCCGATCGTATGGTACATCGATTATGACGGCGAAGCCGGCGTATGCTCGATTGCCGGAGGCGAAACGATGTTCGACATTCAGGGCGACCCGTTCGGTCTGGGCTTTGGCTCGACGAAGGTCGTTACGGGTATCCTGTTCGAAGACAAGCTCTACACGAACATGTCCATCCCGGGCTCCTGGAACGAAGAGTGCACGCAGATAACGTTCACACCCACGTACGGACTTGCGCCCATGATCTACGGCGACGGCGAATACTCCGGATACGTCTGGGGACAGGATCTGCAGATTGTTCTGACCCGCAAATAGTTGCATCAACGAAAATTAACAAACAGCGATTATGAAAAATATCAAATATCTTGCGATGTTCATCGCCGCAGCCGGACTCTTCATCGGATGCACCGACGACGAGTTGAGCACGCAGAACCAGAACAAGCCGAAACCGACGGTCACGCTGACCGCCGGAACGGTCACCGATGCGGAATTCTCCTTCACGATCGCCGCATCGGAGGGTGCCTCGCAGTATGCCTATGCCGTGTTTGAGGGTGAGGGAAACACCGCCCCGATTGCCCACGACATCGTCATCGACGAGGTGAGCGGAGCCTATCAGACCGGAGCTTTCAACGTGTCGGATGCTGCCTCGCAGAACGTCACCGTTGCGTGCAAGTCTGCCACGACCTATCAGATCTTTGCAGCGGCCATTACGTCGACCGGTCTGCTCGGTAAGGTCGTATCGCTCGACGTACATGTCGACGACACCATTGCCCCCGTGGCACAATCGTTTGAACCCAGCGGCAACACGGTAACGATCACCTACTCGGAGCCGGTCAAGGTCGGGACGAGCGGAAGCGCCACGGTAACCTACATTCAATGGGGCCTCGGCGAGATGCTTGAGCCGGTAGCCATCCCGGGCGAGAACATCACCACCGAAGGGAATGTGGCCACGATCGTCTGCCCGAAACCCGCAAACGGCGCAGGATACATCGTCAACATCACCGAAGGCCTCTTCGAAGATGCCTCGGGCAACAAGGCTGCCGCCATCAATTCGGGCTGGGACAACAACAAGTTCGACTACGTCGGTATCGGCTGGGACGATGAAAACGTCGATTTCCCGATCGAGAGCAGCTACTTCGTCGCCCAGACCGATGAGGATGACTTCAACCAGCCAACGGCGACCATCACGCTTGTCTTCCCGTTCGACGTCTACGACAACGGAAAGAGCAACAGCGTACAGGTCGTCTACAAGGAGTCGACGGGAATCATGTACCTCAACAGCTCCTTCACGCTGGAGTCCGACATGCGGACGGTAAAGGTAGCTCTTCCGAAAGTTCCCTCGGGAGCATTCGACGTGCAGTTTGTCCAGGGTGCCTTCTTCGACGCCTGGGCCAACGAATCGGCCGCCCTTACGGTAAGCACCGACGCCCTGCGCTACTCGAACTACCAGGTTGAGATCAAATCCGGATACTACCTGATCAGCTACACGAGCGGCGGCAACGCTGTGGTGAATCCCGACAGCGGCACGCCTTTTGTATCCTACCTCGAAGCGTACGCAGGTGGTGAATACGTTCTCCACGCCGACTGGTTCGGCTGGTTCGGAGGCTTTGCCATGCCGGATCTCGTGGGTACCGTGGACTATTCAACCAACCAGATCGTATTCGACGGAAGATTCCTCTACAACGGATCGCTCTACAACGGATCCGCATTCAGCATGGGATTCTACGACTACGACCCCGAAGGCCAATACTTCATGGTATTCTGGGGCGGAGGCGCCTCGGGAAGGGAGCCGATCACGGCGACCTTCGATGAGAACGGATACCTGACCGATATCTCCTATTTCGAATACAGCATCAACGAGAGTGCAAGCGGAGCTTACGTAGCCCCCTACGACTTCATCACGGACGGCAAGATGACGTTTGTTCCGGAGGATGAGATGACAGGAACGGCCAAGGCTCCGAGCAAGGCTCAGGTCTACAAGGCTCTCTCGACGCCGCTGGGCGGATTTTCCAGAAAATAGTCCCTGGACAACTACCAACAACACCAAACGACAAAACCTTCCCGCTGCCGGCGGGAAGGCTTTGTCGTCCATAAAGCAACGCTTATGAAACCACGCATCAAGGCTCTGACAGCCATCGTTTTGTTCTCGACGCCTCTGCTGTTCGGGCAATGCGCCGCCTCACGGGGTGCCGGAGCAGAGAGCAGCCGGAACGACTCGCTGATTACGATCTCGCGCCAGGAGTACGAACTGCTCCGCCAGCGTGCCGACGAACGCTACGTCGTCGTTCAGCGCAACGTTTTCGACTCGCTGCTGATGAAGACCAAGGCGCTGCAGGAGTTGTGCGACGCGCTGGTCAAGCATCTTCCGGTGGAGACCCGGAGCGAGAAGACATCCACCGACCATACCAACCAATAGCCGATTTCGACTGACATGAAAAAGATCCTTTACACGACGTACGTCACGATGTGGACGCTGCTGATTCTGGGCGCCGCGTCGTGCAGCAAATCCGACGACGCCAACGTGCTGAACGTTTCGGTCGAGGAGCTGACGTTCACTGCCGACGGCAGAGCCGCCTCCGTCACGGTAAACTCCAACCTCGAATGGACGGCGACGGCTCCCGAGTGGCTCACGCTTTCGCCGAGCACGGGAAGCGGCAACACGACCGTCAGCGTCACCCCCGAAAGCAACGAGGGACTCGAACGCTCCGGCACCATTCAATTCACCGCCGCAGATCTGAAGAAGGAGATCAAGGTGACGCAGGAGGGTGTCGACTTCAACATCAGCCAGTACACCTTTGAGTTTGACAGTGACGGCACACCGATCGAGGCCACCATCACGACGAAATACGACTGGGAGATCGTCATTCCCGAAAAGGCCTCGTGGCTGGAGATTTCGCCGAAAAGCGGAACCAGCGGAGCAACCCGGGTCACCTTTACGCCCAAGCCCTTCACCGACCGCACGCCGCGCAGCAAGCAGCTGCTGACGCTCAACTACGGCAACACCTTCTCGATGCTCACCGTGAGCCAGTCGATGCCCAATACGGCACCGGAGGCTCCCGAGCTGCTCTCGCCCGAAGAGAATGCGGCCGATGTGATGGTCAATGCGACGTTCCAATGGCGTGCAGCCACCGATCCCGACGGGGACGAGCTGACCTACAAACTGATGGTTTCAGGCAACAACGGCACCTCGTGGACCACGGCCACGACGTCGGAGACGAGTATCAAACTGCAGAACCTGCTGAACAAAAACACGGCCTACATCTGGAAAGTCGAGGCGTCGGACGCCTTCGGAGGCAAGACCGAGAGCGTTACGCGGAGCTTCACGACCGGAGAAGGGGGAGCCTATGCCGACGGAGAGATCACCCGTTGGCAGACCGAAACGGCCGGAGCCCCGATGCCTGTTCAACTGGTCATCATGGGTGACGGATACATTGCCGACGACTATGTGGCGGGCGGGACCTTTGACCAGCATGTCGAGCAGGCCATCGAGGCCTTCTTCGGCGTCGAGCCGTTCACGACCTACCGCAACTACTTCCGCATTTCGACCGTGGCGGTCTACTCCCAGGAGCGCGGCGCCACCGTGCTGAAGGACATGTCGGGATGCAAGGCCCAGACCCGCAACACGGCATTCAATGCCACCCTCGAGGGTGGCAACAGCACCGGAACGTCGTGCAACTACGATAGAGTCTTCTCCTATGCGCTGAATGTTCCGGGAGTGACCGACGAGGTGCTCCGCAACACGACGGTACTGCTGCTCATCAACCTCAACGTCTACGCCGGAACATGTCTGATGGAGAGCACCGGACGCTCCGTGTCGATGTGTCCGGCGGGCCCGAGCTTCGGTGCCGTCGTCTCGCACGAGGGCGGCGGCCACGGCTTCGGACGGCTGCTCGACGAGTATCGTTACTACAACTCTTCGCTACCCGAAAGCGAAAAGGAGCAGATTACCCAGTGGAGGGCGATAGACCCCTACTACGGCTACAACATCTCGCTGACCAACGACCGTTCGCAGGTGCACTGGAAGCAGTACTTCTCCACTTCGGGATACGAAGCGGTAGGTCTCTACGAGGGTGCCTGTCTCTACGGATTGGGTGTATGGCGCCCGGAGTACATCAGCTGCATGGAGGACAACCGCGCCTACTACAACGCCCCTTCGCGCGAGGCCATCGTCCGCCGTATCTGCCGGGCCTCGGGAACGACCTTCAGCATGAGCTCCTTCCTGGCCAACGACAAGGTCAAAAGCGACAACACCCGGGCAACCCGTGCTCCGGAGCAGTTCGTGCCGCTGGCCCCGCCGATTCTCATCAACAAGTAACAATCCGCCATTCAGATATGCGGGATCTCCGGATCCCGCATATTTTTTTGCGCGCAGTGGGACGATCCACAAAAAAAGGCTATCTTTGCGGCAAACAAAACAATCTATCCGTCAAACGATACGGCGCACGGAGGATGACGGAAGCCGCAGCATCCCATCCACATTCCGCCCGTCAATAAACGTTTCGAACCATGAACATTACGGAAATCCTTCCAGGAATTCACTACGTCGGCGTGAACGACCGCACGACGACCCGTTTCGAAGGACTTTGGTCGCTTCCCTACGGCGTTTCGTACAACGCCTATCTGGTCGTCGGCGAGAAGATCGCCCTCATCGACACCGTCGAAGCCTCATACGGCAGCCAGCTCGAGGCCAACATCCGCGAAATCATCGGCGAGCGCAAGATCGACTACCTGGTGGTCAACCATATGGAGCCCGACCATTCGTCGTCGATCGTCGCCCTGCGGCGACTCTACCCCGAATTGCAGATCGTCGGGAATGCCAAGACGCTGCAGATGGTGAAGGGATTCTACGGCATCGACGACCGCACGTTCGAAGTCAAGGAGGGGGATCGGCTCGATCTGGGAGGTCTGAGCCTCTCGTTCCACCTCATTCCGATGGTCCACTGGCCCGAAACGATGGCCACGTGGTGCCCCGAGCGTCGCGCAATCTTCTCCGGCGACGCCTTCGGAACCTTCGGGGCCCTCGACGGAGGCATTACCGATTCACAGCTCGAGACCGAGCACTTCTGGGATGAAATGCGCCGCTATTACGCCTGCATCGTGGGCAAATACGGCGTTCCCGTGCAGAAAGCCCTGCAAAAGGTCCGCACACTGCCCGTGGAGACGATCTGTCCGACGCACGGCCCCGTATGGCAGCAGCAGATCGACCGCGTGATGGACACCTACGACCGGTTGAGCCGCTACGAGGGCGAACCGGGTGTAGTCGTGGCCTACGCCTCGATGTACGGCAACACGGGACAGATGGCCGAGCGCATCGCCCGTGAACTGGCCGATCAGGGCGTGCATCCGATCCGCGTCTACAATCTCTCCTACACCGATCCCTCGGTTGTCCTGCGCGACATCTTCCGCTTCGACACGCTGCTCGTGGGCAGCCCGACCTACAACGGAGGACTCTTCCCGCCCGTCGCCGAACTGCTCGAACGTCTCGCTGCCCGCAACATTCCTTCGCGCCGATTCGGATTCTTCGGATCGTTCTGCTGGGCCGGAGCCGCCGTGCGGCAGATGGGCGAATTCGTCCAGCGGATGAAGTGGGAGCCCGTCTGCCCTCCGATCGAGATGAAGCAGGGATTCTCCGAAAGCCAGTACGAGGCGTGCCACCGACTGGCCGCCCGTGTCGCCGGGAAAGGCGAATGTGAAGCGTAATCTGCGACACGCCCGGCACCGCCCCCCAAGGGAGGGGGGTGGATGCCGGTGTACCGACCAAGGACCGAAAAGATAAAGAGGATGAAAATCGCCATCGTAGGAACCGGATATGTAGGACTCGTCTCGGGAACGTGCTTCGCCGAGATGGGGCTTGACATCACGTGCGTCGATACCGACACGAAGAAGATCGAGGCACTCAACGCCGGAAAGATCCCCATTTATGAACCGGGACTCGACGAACTCGTTCGCCGCAACGTCGAGGCGGGGCGTCTGCACTTCACCACCGACCTGCGGGAGTGCCTCGACAGCGTCGAGGTGGTCTTCTCGGCCGTGGGAACCCCTCCCGACGAGGACGGTTCGGCCGACCTGAAGTACGTGCTGGAGGTGGCCCGGACCTTCGGACGCCACATCAACAAATACACCGTACTGGTGACCAAGAGCACCGTTCCGGTGGGTACGGCCCGCAAGGTAAGGGCCGTCATCGAGGAGGAGCTTGCACGCCGCGGCTGCGAAGTGCCGTTCGACGTCGCCTCGAATCCGGAGTTTCTCAAGGAGGGGAATGCCATCAAGGACTTCATGTCGCCAGACCGAGTGGTCGTCGGCGTCGACAGCGACCGTGCCCGCGAACTGATGGCCAAACTCTACCGTCCCTTCCTGATCAACAACTTCCGGGTGCTCTTCATGGACATTTCCTCGGCCGAGATGACCAAATATGCCGCCAACGCCATGCTGGCCACGCGCATCTCGTTCATGAACGACATCGCCAACCTCTGCGACCGCGTGGGTGCCGACGTGGAGATGGTGCGCAAGGGCATCGGCTCCGACGCCCGCATCGGCACGAAGTTCCTCTACCCCGGTTGCGGCTACGGAGGCTCCTGCTTCCCGAAGGATGTGAAGGCCCTGGCGCATACGGGCCGCGAATACGGTTACGCCATGCAGGTAATCGAGGCCGTCGAACGGGTCAACGAGGCGCAGAAAAGCATCGTCGTCGAGAAGCTGCGTCTGGCGCTGGAGGGAGAGCTTCGCGGACGGAAGATCGCCATCTGGGGTTTGTCGTTCAAGCCCGAGACCGACGACATGCGCGAGGCTCCGGCTCTGGTGGTGATCGACCAGCTGCTCGAAGCCGGCGCCGCGGTGAGCGTCTACGACCCGGTGGCGATGGACGAATGCCGCCGACGCATGGCCGGACGTGAAATCCGCTACGAACGCTCGAAATACGACGCCACGAAGGGAGCCGACGCGCTGGTGCTGCTGACCGAATGGAAGGAGTTCCGCATGCCTGACTGGACGCTGCTGCGCAGCGAGATGCGCGGCAATGCGATCATCGACGGACGCAACATCTTCGACAAGCAGGAGGCCCTGGCGGCAGGATTCCGCTACCTGGGAATCGGCAAATAGCGAACCGCCGAAGCGAACAACGTCACACGCCCCGGAGTCTTTCGATTCCGGGGCGTGCGGCGTTTCGTCCGCAGCATGGATCTCGACAGGACGACGGCCGGGCGGAAACCGGGGACTCGGGGCGCAGGAGCAGTTCCGAAAAGCGACAAAACCCCTGAACAAACGACCAACACCAAGGGGAAGATCCTCCGTATTTTTGCAGCGCAAATACGACATTATGAATAACAGCAAATCGTTCCTGCTCGTCCTGCTGGGCATGCTCACGGCATTCGGCCCCTTTGTGACGGACATGTATCTTCCGACCCTGCCCCACATGGCGGATTATTTTCATACGACCTCCTCGATGGTACAGCTGGGCCTGACAACCAGCATGATCGGTCTGGCGGTCGGACAACTGCTCTTCGGACCGCTGAGCGACAAATTCGGACGCCGCATGCCGCTGCTCTCCGCCCTGTGGCTCTTCATCGGCTCGACGCTCCTCTGCATCTTCGTCACCGATATCCGCCAATTCATCGCCCTGCGGCTGCTTCAGGGCATTGCAGGTGCCGGAGGCATCGTCATTGCCCGGTCGGTGGCCACCGACCGGTTCTCGGGTGTGGAGCTGACACGCATGCTGGCCCTCATCGGCGCCGTCAACGGCGTGGCTCCCGTTGCAGCCCCCATTGTCGGAGGTGCCTTCTGCGACGCCATCGGATGGCAGGGGATCTTCTGCATTCTCCTTGGACTGGGAGTTCTGCTGCTCTGCGGCGGCTACCGCCTGCGCGAAACTCTTCCGATCGAGCGCCGCAGCGCAGTGGCCTGGAGCGATCTGCTGCACAGCTTCGGAACGGTGCTCCGCAACCGTCGGTACCGTGCCTACGTGCTCCAGCTCGGATTCGCCCAGGGAGTCCTCTTCGCCAATATCGCCTCCTCACCCTTCATCGTGCAGGAACATTACGGATTTTCGGCCTTCCAGTTCAGCATCTGCTTTGCGATCAACGCCATAGCGATCGGAAGCGCCGCGGCCCTCTCGGTGCGCTTCCGCCGTCCCGAACAGAGCACCGCAACCGGATGCATCGGCATGCTGCTCCTCGCCCTGGCCGAAGCTGCGGCGCTGGCACTGGGATGCAACTTCTGGATCTATGAGAGCCTGCTCTTCGCGCTGCTCTTTGCCATGGGACTCACCTTCACCTCCTCCACGGCCCTGGCCATGGATGCCGCCCGGGAGCATGCCGGAACGGCCTCGGCGCTGCTCGGAGCCGTCTGCTTCGCCTTCGGAGGGCTCGTCTCCCCGCTGGTCGGCATGGGCGACACGCTGCTCTCCACGGGAACGGTCTTTGTCGTCTGCGCCCTCTGCTCCTGGGCCAGCATCCGCATCGGGTTGCACAACCGCCCCTCGCGTCCGGCCATGGCAGCCTAAAAACCCGCACGGGAAACGGTCCGGAAGACGATGCTCCGGCACCCGGCACCCGGCCATCCAAAATACGACAAACCCCGGAAACGGATTTCCGGGGTTTGTCGTATTCCGCGCGGAACCTTCCGCAGTTACCGCAGCACCTTGACGATGATCTTGCGCACGTGCCCCTCGCCGACCATCGGGGCATGTCCGTCGTCGGGGAAGAGCACCGTAAACTGCCCGGGGAGCAGCGTGTAGTAGGTTTGGGGCACATCGTCGAAGAACTGAATGTCCTTCTCGGTATCGAAATCCCCCAGCGGTTTCTTCAGCGCCCGGCGCTCGCTCCATCCGAACGACTCCGGATCCCCGGAGATCAATACCTGGATGTCGATGTAGCGGTCGTGAATCTCCAGTTTGGCATCCGACCTCTGCTTCAGATCGATATCCATCACGTTGGCATAGATCTCCCGGCCGTCGAGTTCGTGAGTGCCGGGTTCGAGCGACGCCCAGTCGGTCGCAACAATCAGATCGAAAGCCTTCTGCATGCGCGGGCTCACGCCGTAGTAGAGCGCACGGTTGTTCAATGAATCTAAAATCATGGTTTCTGACTTGTTTGAGGTTCGACGTCGGGAAGCAGCCCTCCCCGGCAGTTCAACAAAGGTAACGACTTTTTGCGGATCCGTCAACACCCTGCGGACCGAAAGGAGGTCCGCCGACTCGATTACGGACGCTTGCGCAGCCGCACCACCACGGGATGATGGTCCGAATACTCGACCGGAAGCGTTTCGTAGGAGAGGATCTCGAAATCCTTCGAGGCGAGGACGTAGTCAATGCGCAGCGTATTGAAAAAGCCCCGGTAGGTATGCGAATACCCCGATCCGTTCGTGCGAAAGGCATCCTGCAGATCGTCCGCCATCACGCGGTAAACATACGACATGGGGGTATCGTTGAAGTCCCCGCACACGAGCATCGGCGTCGTGGTCCGGGCCTTTGCCTCGGCAATGCTGTCGACCTGCGCGGCCCTCAGCACGCTGTTCTCGCGCAGGCGCGTGACGATGCTGCGGATCTTCGTCTCGCGCGCCGTATCCAAAAGGAAGCGGTGCGAAGTGATAAATTCGTTGTCCGAAGCGTTGATGGCCGTTGAGTGGAGGTGGTTGTTGAACACCCGCACGGTATCCTCGTCGAGCAACAGATCGACCCATACCGACGACTTCGGAGTCAGCACCACGCCCGAGCGCAGGATCCGGAACTTGCTCAACACGGCAAGCGGCGCCTCGCGCGCATCGGGATCGTCAGCCTGCAATCCGTAGGTAGCGCGTTCGTACGTCTCGTCGAGCAGCGAGAAGGCCTCCGAACGCTCGGCAAGGCGCGCATTGAACTCCTGCAGGCAGATGATGTCGGGCTCCTCGCGGTTGATGAGCATCAGGATGCTGTCCACGCTGCTGCGGCCGCTCTCCGCATCGTAGAAGCCGCGGACGTTGTAGGAGATCACCTTGATCGTATTACGCCCGTAGTCGGGCTCTTCGTAGGTGCGGCGAATCTCCGGATGCCAGAAGAGCGAGACCTTGAAGAGTCCCACGACAACCAGCACCAGCATCGTCCCGGCACGCAGCCACCTCCAGCGGATGATCCAGTAGAGCGTCAGCACGACGGCGCACACGTAGACGGCGGGGGCCGCGAGTCCCAGCACGGGGAAGAACCATACCCGTCCCGGATTGACATAAGGAACCAGGTAGGTAAGAAACAGCACAACGACAACCACAACGGAGATCAGCGTCAGCAACAGGTCGAAGAGACGTCTGAACAATCCTCCCCGACGGTGCTTCTCCTCCGGGCGTTCGAATTCGCTATGATAAACGTCGGACATCTTTCAGTCTTTAGAAACGGATCTTTCCCGTACGGCGCCACCAATGGAGCAGCAGAAAGCCCCACAGCATGCCGCCGACGTGGGCGAAGTGAGCCACATTGCCCACACCCCGCCAGCCGAGGAAGAGTTCAAGCACTCCGTAAACAATGACGAACCATTTGGCTTTCAGCGGAATGGGAGGGAAGAGCAGCATGATGACCGCATTGGGATGCATGACACCGAAGGCCAGCAACAGTCCCATGACGGCCCCCGAGGCACCGACCAGCACCAGCGGCAGTTCGCCGAAGGCCAGGGCCGTCAGGTACTGAATCAGAGCCGCGCCGATACCGCAGACCATGTAGAAGATCAGGAAGCGCCGCGAGCCGAGTTCGTATTCGAGCGTGCGTCCGAACATCCACAGGGCGAACATGTTGAAGAAGATATGTTCGAAGCCTCCGTGGAGGAACATGTAGGTGACGAACTGGTAGGTATGGAAATAGGGCGTACCCAGCGACAGCGCGCAGAACTCCATGATCCGCGGGCCGATGGGCAGCAAAGCCGTGGCCATGTAGACCAGAGCGTTGATGATGATCAGATTCTTGACCACCGGAGGGGTCTGAAAATACGAATTCATAAAGTCGAAATTTTCACAAAGGTATGTTTTTTCGCCGGACTATCCCAACTTGGCGCGCAAATCTTCTGCCGTAATCTCCGCCAGGATGGGCTTTCCCGAGGGAGAGTAGCTGTAGTGTCCCGTTGCCGAGAGTTGTTCGAGCAGTGCCGCAGCCTCTTCGCGTGTCAGCTTCCGGCCGGCACCGCGGCAGGCCGCACGCGCCATGGCCTCGGCGACCCGTTCACGCCGCACGTCGGCCAGCGACACGGGCACGTCGAAGGCCTGCAGGAGATTGAAGAGCAACTGATCCATCTCCTCGGCCGGGACATCGGCCGGGGTACCCTTCACCTCGACAACGCCTCCGCCGCACATCTCCAGATCGAATCCCAGCGCGGCGATTTCCACGGCATGCTCCTCCAGCGAGGCATACTCGTCGGTCGAGAGCTCCAGCCGTTCCGGGAAGAGCAGCTGTTCACTCACGGAGCTGCCGCTGCCCAGCATGCGCAGGTACTCCTCATAGAAGATCCGCTCCCGGGCTCTCCGCACGTCCACCACGACGAAGCGTCCCGAAAGCAGGGCGGCGACATATCCTCCCGCCAGCGGCAGCGGATCCGTAAACTCCGCAGGCTCCTCCATGGCAAGCTGCTGCTGCGAGGGAGCCGTCTCCTGATCGGAGAAATCCAGACGGCTCTCCTCCCCGAATCCCGGGGAGACGATCTCGAAGTCACTGCCCGACTCGAACTCCTCGTAGTCGGAATCACCGCCGGCAGCAGCTCCGGAGGGACTTCCGAAGGAATCCGTGCCGAATCCCGCGGAGGCGATCTCCTCGGTCTCATCGGTACTCCCGCTGCCGGACTCCTCCTCAGGATCCGGCGGCAGGGCGTGTGCCGCCTCGCGGCGGTGAAGCGCATCGTCCGTTTCGCGAACCGCTCCGTGCATGGGAGCTGCGCCTCGCGCCCCTCCGGCCGGACGCCCTGCGGCATCCTCCACAGCGACATACGGAACGTCGAATCCCGTGAAGTCGACATTCGGATCGGGCGCCGAAGGGTCAATGTACTCCTCGCGGAAGGGGTTGTAGTCGCGGTTCGAGGTCGAGGCGGGTTCATCGTAAACGGCCCCGCGCTGCAGTACGGGAATCTCCATCGTGTCACTGCGGTCGAAATCCATCAGCGGCACGGCGCCCGTCTTGGCAAGCGTCTCCCGCACGGCGGCGTGAAGGATCTGCCACACGGCCTCCTCGTCGGCAAAGCGCACCTCGGTCTTCTGCGGATGAACGTTGACGTCGATGCGCGAGGGATCGACCCCCAGGTAGAGGAAATACGACGGCTGACTGTTCTCCGGAATAAGCTTCTCGTAGGCCTTCAGGATGGCACTCTGGAAGTAGGCGCTTCGGAAATAGCGTCCGTTGACAAAAAGGTACTGCTCCGTATTGCGCTTCTTCGAGGCCGCGGGACGCCCGATATACCCGGCAATGCGGGCAATCGAAGTGTCGGCCGAGACCTCCAGCAGATTCTGTTTGATGTGCCGCCCCACGACGTCGACGATACGCCCGGCCAGCGACGAAGCCTGCAGCGTGCAGACCGGGGCATCGTTGGCATAGAGTTCGAAGGCCACCTGCGGATTGCAGAGCGCCACGCGCTGGAATTCGGTCTTGATCTGCGTCGACGACGTGGTGCTCTTGTCGAGGAAACGCCGGCGCGCCGGGACGTTGTAGAAGAGGTTGCGCACGAAGAACTGCGAACCCACGGGACACATCACCGCCTGCTGTCCGACAAACTGACCGCCGTTGATCTCGGTCAGTGTGCCCATCTCGTCCCCCTCCTGACGCGTGCGCAGCTCGACCTGCGCCACCGCGGCGATCGAAGCCAGGGCCTCACCGCGGAATCCGAACGTATGCAGGGCGTAGATATCCTCGACGGCGCCGATCTTGCTCGTGGCGTGTCGGTCGAAGGCCATGCGCGCGTCGATGGGCGACATGCCGCAGCCGTTGTCAACGATCTGAATCAGCTCCTTGCCGCCGTCGCGGAAGTTCACCTTGATGGAGGTCGCCCCGGCATCGAGCGAATTCTCCATCATCTCCTTGACCACCGACGACGGACGGTTGACCACCTCGCCGGCCGCAATCTGATTGGCTACAACCTCGGGTAAAAGTCGGATTCTGTCAGCCATCTATTCGTAGTGTTCCGGAATTTCGTCTCCCTCCTGGTAGTCGTTGGGAACCACCACGATCGGGGCATACGGGTTGAACTCCTCGAACTGCTTCTCGACATCCGGAGCCACACGTCCCTGCCGGGCGCGCAGCACGGCATCGGCCAGCCGCGGATAGAGCAGGTAGATGAACAGCAGCATGAGAACCGCCGCGACGACCATCTTCAGCACGCGCGTACGGCCCTGGTCGTCCGAACTCCGGCGCCGTGCCGCACGGGCCTCGCGCTGCGTACGGATGTACTGCCCCGGCTGATACTCGCGTTCGCCATCCTCGGCACGTTCGCCGCGCAGCTCGGCGCGACGCTGCTCGCGTGCCTCCTTCTCGGGGTCGTAATAACGCGGAACGTAGTTGAAACGGTTCGCGTGTTTCTTGTAGGGGGTAAAGAAGCCCATGGAGGTGTTCTGTTTTTGTTGGTAAAGATACGAATTCTTCGGGAATATATTGTTCCCCATCCGCAGGATTTTATACACACGACACGGCTGCCGCCCGCACAGGCGGACGGCAGCCGGCATGAATGAAGCACTCCTTGACTCCTTCACGGAAAGGCCCGCACGCGGCCTACCGGAAGAAGCTCTTCATGCGTTCGAAAATGTTCTGGTTCTTGGTCGACTCGGCCCGCTGGAACGACGGCTGCGCCGCCAGCTGCTCGACCAGCCGCTTCTCCTCGGAGGAGAGCTTCGACGGAATGGTGATGTCGACAACGATCAACTCGTCTCCGCGGCCATAGCCGTTGACCTCGGGAAGGCCCTTGCCGGCCAGACGCAGCACCTTGCCGGCGTGCGTTCCCGGAGCGATCTTGATCTTCGCACGGCCGTCGACCGTCGGCACCTCGACCGTACCGCCCAGAAGAGCCGTCGTCACGGTGATGTTGAGGTTGTGGATCAGGTCGTTGCCGTCGCGCACCAGCTCTTCGTTCGGCTCCTCCTCGATAACCACCTGCAGATCGCCGTTCACGCCTCCGCGACGGGCGGCATTGCCCTTTCCGGTGACCGTCAGCACCATGCCCTCGCCCACGCCGGCCGGGATCTTGATCTCCACGACCTCCTGACCGCGCAGGGTTCCTTCACCCTTGCACTTGTCGCACGTCGCGGTAATCACCTTGCCCGTACCGCCGCACGTAGGACATACGCCCTGGGTCTGCATGCGTCCGAAGAAGGTATTCTCCACACGCGTGACATATCCCGCGCCCTTGCAGGTCGAACACGTGGCATAGGAGTTGGCATCCTTGGCCCCCGTGCCGCCGCACTGGTCGCACGCAACGGTCTTGTTGATCTTGAGCTTCTTCGTCACGCCGTTGGCGATCTCCTGCAGCGTCAGACGCACGCGCACGCGAATGTCCGATCCGCGATTGGTCCGCGACGCGGCGCCGGATCCCGACGAGCGGAATCCGCCTCCGAAGTGACCTCCGAAGATATCGCCGAACTGCGAGAAGATATCCTCCATCGAGAACCCTCCGCCGCTGAAGCCTCCGTAGCCACCGGCTCCGCCTCCTGCGGCGCCGCTCATGCCGGCATGCCCGAACTGGTCGTAACGGGCACGCTTTTCGGGGTTCGACAACACGTCGTAGGCCTCGGCAGCCTCCTTGAACTTCTCCTCGGCCTCCTTGTCCCCGGGATTCTTGTCCGGGTGATACTTGATGGCCGCCTTGCGGTAGGCCTTCTTTATTTCATCGGCGTTGGCGTTCTTCGCGACGCCCAGCACCTCGTAATAATCCCTTTTCTCTGCCATGGCATTACTCTCCTACAACAACCTTTGCGAAACGCAGCACCTTGTCGCCCAGCATGTAACCCGTCTGCACGACATCGATGACCTTGCCTTTCAGCTCCTCGCCGGCGGCGAACCGCGCAACGGCCTCCGCCTCGTCGGCATCAAAATCCTTGTCCTTGAGATCCATCTCCGTGACGCCCTTCTGACGCAGGGCCTCGGTAAACTTCTGTGCGATGAGCAACACGCCCTGGCGCAAAGCCTCCACGTCGTCGCTCTTCTCCATCGCCGTCACGGCGCGCTGCACGTCGTCCCTCACGGGAAGCATCGCCAGCAGCACGTCGCGACCGCCGGTCTGCACGAGATCCATCTTCTCGCGCAGCGTACGCTTGCGGTAGTTGTCGAATTCGGCCTGCAGGCGGAGGTACTTGTCCTTCCACTCGGCTACAGCCTCCTCGACGGCCTGTTTCACATCCGCCTTCGCCTCGGCGGCAGGCTCCCCGGAGGAGCTCTGCGCAGAATCTGCCATTGTGTCAGCAGCAGCCGCCGTGTCGTCTGACAGATTGTCACCCGCAGCCTCGGACCGACTCTTTCCGGCTTCGTCGGAAGCTACTTGCTCCTTATCGGCAACCTCCTCATTATAAACGTTTTTCTTTTTCATATCTGGATATTTTTTGTTTTCTTTATCCGCTATTGGAACAAATTGCATACCAACCGCCGCGAGGGGGTTATCCAATGATGAAAATCGCCGGATGTTTGTTGATTTCGGGCAGCGGGCCGCGACGCCACTCCCCCACCGTACGGGTCACGATGCGCTCGCCGGGGGCCGTGAGGTCGACGGCGACGGTCAGCCGCGTGGCCGGGGCGAGCGTCTGCAAGAGTTGTTCCAGAAGCTTCACGTTGCGGTACGGCGCCTCGATGAAGAGCTGCGACTGCCCCTCGGACGCAGCGCGGCGTTCGAACATCCGGATGACCCGGGCGCGTTCGGACGGCTTGACAGGCAGGTAGCCGTTGAAGGCAAACGACTGCCCGTTGAGCCCCGACGCCATCACCGCCAGAATGATGGACGAGGGCCCCACGAGCGGCACGACACGGATGCCGTGGCGGTGACACGCCTCGACGACCAGCGCCCCGGGGTCGGCGACGCCCGGCACCCCGGCTTCGGAGATCACCCCGGCCGAGCGGCCTTCGAGCAGCGGAGCCACCAGCTCCTCGACCTCTCGCCCGGCGACGGTGTGTTCGTTCAGTTCGCGGAACTCCAGCGTCTCGATGGGACGCATAACACCCGCCTTCGAAAGGAACCGCCGCGCCGTGCGGGTATTCTCGACGATGAAGTAGTCCAGGGCGTCCATCACCGTGCGGTTCGCCGCGGGAAGCACCTCCCAGGGTGCCGTTTCGTCCGAAATCGGACAGGGAATCAGGTAGAGCGTTCCGTATGCCATCCGAAAAAAAGTTTGTCGAGAGGTTACTCCTTGAGATAGATGCGTTTCACACGTCCCGACACCGAGGTCATGATCTCGTAGGGGATCGTATCGAGCACGCGGGCCATCGTCTCGAGGTCGTTGCCCGGCTCCGGCGAAAAGACCACGGCCTCGTCGCCCTCCGCAACGCCCGGGATATCGGTGATGTCGATCATGCAGCTGTCCATGCAGACGCGCCCGACGATCGGTGCCGGCTGTCCGGCCACACGCATCGCCCAGCGGCCGCACCCCAGATGACGGTCCAGTCCGTCGGCATAGCCGATCGGCACGGTGGCCGTAACGGTCGGGCGCGTCAGCCGCCCGGCGCGTCCGTAGCCCACGGTGTCACCCGCCTCCAGGTGCTTGATCTGCACAATGCGCGTACGGAGCGTCGAGACGGGACGCAGCGCCGGGTTGTGCTCCCAGCCGAAGCCGTAAAGTCCCAGTCCGAGGCGGCACATGTCGAACTGCGCCTCGGGGAAGCGTTCGATGGCCGCGGAGTTGGCCGTGTGGCGGATGACCGGATAGGGCAGCGACGCGGCAATGGCACTGCTCATGCGGTCGTAGCGGGCGATCTGTGCACGCGTGTAGGCATCCTCCTCGGGCATGTCGGCGCAATTCAGGTGCGAGAAGATCGTCGCAACCTTCACCGACGGATAGTTCGGCAACACAGCGCACAGCCGGTCGATCTCCCCCTCCATGAATCCCAGGCGGTGCATGCCGGTATCGAGCTTCAGGTGGATCGGATAGCGCGTTTCGCCGGCATGCTCCACGGCTGCCGCAAAGTCGTCGAGCGAACGGAAGCTGTAGATCTCGGGTTCCAGGCGGTTCGAGATCATCAGGTCGAAGCTGTCGGCATCGGCGTTGAGCACCACGATCGGCATCGTGATCCCCCGCTCGCGCAGCAGCACCCCTTCGTCGGCAAAGGCAACGGCCAGGTAGTCGACGCCCTGATGCTGGAGCATCTGCGCCACCTCGAAGTCCCCGGTGCCGTACGACCCCGCCTTGACCATTGCCACAAGGCGCGTACGGGGATTCAGCTTCGAACGGAAATAGTTGAGATTGTGGATCATGGCGTCGAGATCGACCTCCAGCACCGTCGTATGACTCTTCAGCGAGAGGGCGTGGGCCAGCTTCTCGAAGCGATACTCCCGGGCGCCCTTCAGCAGCACGGCGCGCCCGGCCACGGCCTCACGTCCGAGCCGCGCGATACATTCGTCGGTCGAGGCGTAGAAGGCCTTGTCGCACCCGAAGAGCGCAGCATAGCGTTTCAGCTTCGGGCCGATGCCGATGAGGGTGTCGATGTGTGCCCGGGCAACCATACCCGCCACACGGCCATAGAGTTCGTCGTCCGAAAGGCCGCTCTGGGCAATGTCCGACAGAATGAGCGTCCGCCGCCGCGTGAGCGCCACGTTGTGCAGGTAGTCGAGGGCCAGGGCCAGCGAATTGAGGTCGAGGTTGTAGGCGTCGTTGATCAGCACCGAACCGTTGATGCCGTCCTTCACCTCGAGGCGCATGGCCACCTGCGGGGCCGAGGTAAAGGCCGGAGCCGCATAACCCATCGCCCGGCAGAAGGCCTCGATAAGCTGCGCGTTGCGGCGCGAAGCCTCGTTGCCGATCAGCGTTTCGGAGGGCTCGGGCATCGCCGCGGCATCGAAAAGCCGCCGCCCGGCAAAGCGCTGGGCAATCATCCGCCCGAGGGGCTGGTAGTAGCTGTGGTAGATGATCGTCCGGGCACTGCGCGCCAGAATCATCTTCTCGTCGCACTTCTGCTCGATATTCAGGAAATGCTCCTGGTGCGCATCGCCGATCGAGGTGAAGACCACCACGTCGGGACGGATCACCCGCTCCAGACGTGCCATCTCCCCGGGCTGCGAAATGCCCGCCTCGATCAACGCCAGCTGCTCGTCGCCCTCGATCATCAGCACCGAGAGCGGCACACCCAGCTGCGAGTTGTAGCTTTTGGGCGAGCGGTAGCACTTCATCCCGGCGGGCAGCTCCTCGGCAATCCACTCCTTGATGACGGTCTTGCCGTTCGAGCCCGTGATGCCGACGACCGTTCCCCGGAAGTGGGCCCGGTGGTAGGCCGCGAGGTTCTGCAGCGCGGTGATCGCATGCTCGACCACCACACATCCGCAATCCGCCGGCAGATCACACCGGCGTTCTGTCAGAAAGGCCCGCACCCCGCGGGCATACATCTGCCCGACGAAATCGTGCGAATCGTGGTTGGCTCCGGCCATGGCCACGAAAAGCGGGTGGCTGCCCAGCTCGCAACTCAGCGAACGGCTGTCGGTGACCACCGACTCCACGTCGAGGTCCTCGCCCGCAAACTTGCCGCCCACGACGGCGGCAATCTGTGAAAGTCTGTAATGCATATCTCAGGAATCTTCGTCGCAACCCGGACGGGATTACGACAAGTCGAAAGTCACGACCGTAATGCCCGCACCGCCGCGGTCGGCATGTTCGTCGACGGCCGACGCCACTTCGGGAACCGTACGGAGGTAGCGGCGGATCTCCTCCTTCAGGGCTCCGGTGCCCTTGCCGTGGAGGATCGACACCGACCCCACGCCGACCATCAGCGCATCGTCGATGAACGACTGCACGGCATCCAGCGCCTCGGCGGCACGCATGCCGCGCACGTCGATGTGGTCCTTGAAGTTGAGCTTGCGCGCCGAGATGTCGGCCGCCACGACCGTGCGGGCCGTCGTCGGGCGCGTTGCCTCGCGGAACTCGTTGTTCGACACCACCGTGAGCCGCGCCTTGTCGACCGTGGTAAGGATCTGCCCGAAGGCCACCTGCGCGCGGTTGCCCTTCAGCGACTGCACCACGCCGACCATCTCCTGCCCGGCCATGCGCACCTTCGAGCCGACCTCCACCTCGCGGGGCTTCGGCGGCTCGGGCGCCGCGGCAGCCGGCTGTTCGCCCCGACGCGCCTTGCGCTCCTCGCGCCGCTGACGCCGCCGTTCGATGCGCTCGATCTCGCGCGTCACCTCGGCTTCGCGCTCCGACGTGTCGGCCTGTTGCTCGACCATCTCGCGGAATTCATCCAGCTCACGGCGCGCCAGACGCGTGAACTCCTTCTCGGCCTGCGCCTCGCGGATCGTGCGGATCGTATTCTCGATCTGACGGTTGGCGTCGGCAATCATCTGCTGCGCCTCCTGCTTGGCCCTCTTCAGAATCTCCTGCCGCTCGGCGCGGATCTTCTCCAGCTGTCCGGCGTAGGTGCGCTCCAGCTCCTCGACCTTGCGGTCCGTGAGGCGGATGCGGTCGCGCTTCTGCTCCCAGTAGTGCTTGTCGCGCGCAATCTCGCGCAGCTGTTTCTCCAGATTGATGTGGTCCGAGCCCGCCTTTTCGCTCGCCCGGCGGATGATATCCTCCGGAAGCCCGATCTTGCGCGCGATCTCCACGGCAAACGAACTGCCCGGCTTGCCCATCTCCAGCCGGAACAACGGACGGATCTGCTGCACGTCGAACATCATCGCGCCGTTGGCAATCCCTTCGGTGTTCGACGCATAATACTTGATATTGGCGTAGTGCGTGGTGATGACGCCGTAGCACCCCTTTTCGAGCAGCCGCTCGAGAATCGCCTCGGCAATGGCCCCGCCGATGATCGGCTCGGTACCCGATCCGAACTCGTCGATGAGCACCAGCGCACGGTCCGATGCCCCGGCAAGCATGTGCTTCATGTTCAGCAGGTGCGACGAATAGGTCGACAGGTCGTTGTCGATCGACTGCTCGTCGCCGATGTCGATGAAGAGACTCTCGAAGACCGGCAGTTCCGAAACCTCCGACGTCGGGACCAGAAATCCGCACTGGAACATGTACTGCACGATGCCGGTGGTCTTCAGACAGACGGACTTGCCGCCGGCGTTGGGTCCCGAGATGACGAGAATATGCTTGTGACGGTCCAGCTGCAGGTCAAGGGGCACCACCTCGCGTCCCGCGGCGCGCAGCGTCTGCTGCAGCAGCGGATGGCGGGCGTTCTTGAGCACCAGGCGGTCGTCGGTCGAGAGAATCGGGCGCACGGCGCCGTTCTCCGAGGCCCAGCGTCCCTTGGCACGGAGCATGTCCACCTCGGCCAGGTATTCGCCCGAATCGGCGATCAGCGCCGCGTCGGGACGGATCGTCTCGGTAAATTCGGTGAGAATCCGCACCACTTCGCGCCGCTCGGCATACTCCAGTTCGCGCAGCTCGTTGTTCAACTCCACCACCTCGACCGGCTCGACGTAGAAGGTCTTGCCCGTGGCCGATTCGTCGTGAATGAATCCGTTGAGCTTGCGCTTGTTCGACGCCGAGACGGGAATCACCGCCCGCCCGTCACGGATCGAGATCTGCGCATCGGCCTCGACGATTCCCGCCCCCTTGGCCGAGGCCAGCACCGCCTGCAGGCGTTTGGCCGCCTGTCCCTCGTGCTCGCGGATCGAGCGGCGGATCTGCAGCAGCTCCACGGAGGCGTTGTCCCTCACGTTGCCGAACTCGTCGAGGATCGCGTCGATACGCCGCACGATCTCGGGAAAGGCCGCCACGCCCCGCGTACGGGCATAGAGCGTCGGATAGCGCAGCTGGCGCGAAAGGATGAAGGCCACGATGCCGCCGATGGCCGCAAGCGCCCGGCGCAGCGTCGCCACCTCCGCCACGTCGAGGAACGATCCCTCGACACGCAGTTTGGCCACGATCTGATCGACATCGGGATATTCGCCGCCCGGGAAGTCGCGCTCCATGTCGAGGACCTGACGCATCTCGTCGGCCAGGGCCAGGCGGCGTTCGATTTCGCGCGGCGAGGTCGAGAAGCCCTCGGAGGCGATCCGCTCACGGGCCGCACGCATCGTACAGAGCGCCCCGACCTGTTCACGCACGCGGTCGAAGCCTATTTTTTGCTCAAAAGAGGCTGGATAAATCATCTGAAATCTTCAGCTATGTCGTATCATCTCAATACTCTGCCGGCCGTCGGACAGAGCCGTGCGCCCGGCACATGCCTCGTCCCGGACATCAAGCGGCCCGCCACCTGCAGGCAACGGGCCGTCCCCGGACGCAGGCCGGACGGGGCGCCGCATCCGCACCTATTTCGCCCGCTTGAGCGAATCCCGTTCGGCGCGGGCTGCCGCCTTGGCGGCCTGACGCTCGGCCTTGGCCTGCATCTTCTCGGGGCTGCGCCCGAAGAGCGAGAAGTGCACGTACCGTCCCGGATAACGCTCCAGATCGGCCAGCAGCGAGGCCAGATTGCCGCTGGCCACGGTCAGCGAGTCATACAGCGCCGAATCGTTGAGCAGCTTGCCGAGAGTTCCCTCACCCTCCTGCAGCTGACTCAGCAGGCCATTTACCTGGCCCACGGCCTCCGACAGACGCCGGGCGAAGTCGGCATCGGCCAACTCGCCCGAGATACGGTTCAGGTTGCCGACAATGCTGTCCACGCGCGGAGCGTTCTCGCCGAGCATCGCCGAGAACTGCGAAAGACCCTCGACGGCCTGCTGCAGATGCAGCTTTTCGGTACGGACGATCTCGGCCATGTCGCCCGACATGGCATTCAGATGCTGCAGCGTTCCGTCGACATTCGAGGCGTTGGCCTCAAGCAGGCGGTTGACATTCTCCAGCGTGCGCGAGAGGTTGCCGGTGATGCGCGAGAACTCCTGTTTGAAGAACTCCAGCTCCGAGCCGGCGACATCCATCAGGTCGCGTTCGCGCAGCGACCGCAGCGTATCGCCCTTTTCCAGGTAGGTGTCGGCGCTGCCGAGAACAATCTCGATCGCCTTGCCGCCCATCAGACCGTTGCTGAAGATCTTGGCCTCGGAGTCGACCGGAATGCGGAACTGCCGCTTGACGGTAAACTGCAGCACGACGTTGTCACTGCGCTGGGGATCAAGCGAGATCCCGGTCACCGTCCCGATCTTCACCCCCTTGACCATGATCGGCGAGGCTGTCTGCACCCCTCCGACCTGGTCGTAGGCGGCATAATAGACCGCATTGCGGCTGAAGATGTCGAATCCTTTCAGAAACCGGATGCCGGCCCAGGCCGCAATCAGCATGACCACGGCGAAAATTCCGATTTTGGCTTCTCTTTTCATATTGCAGATTTTTTTCGATTTCGCTCACTCGTTGACGATCCTTCCTCCGCGGCAGCAGACCACAAAGGCTTCGGAAAAGTGCCTGCGGACCTCCGCAAGTCTCCGCTGCGCCGCAGCACGATCCGTATATTCGCCCACGCAGTATTTGTAGGGGAAACGCCCCTCCGAGGTATACTGGGCCACCTTCCCGCGGTAGGCGCCGAACTGGGAGGAGTTCAGCGGCACGGGTTTCGACGACGCCATCACCTGAATGGCGTAGAAGGTCTTCGCCGAGGAGCGCTTCGCCGCTCCGGAGGTTGACGCATCCTTCGATTCCCCAGCGACAGCCGACTTCTCCTTCGAGGAACTCCGGCCGTCGGCCTTCTCCGTTTTCTCCGCCTTCGGAGCCTTCTCTGCCGCCTCCGCCGTCGACGATTTTTCAGCAGTCTCCGCTGCAGAATCCTTGCCGGACTCCTTCACATCAGGCTCCGCGGCGGATTCCGCGCCGCGCGGCGGCGTCTGTCCCGCGGCATGCGTCTCTCCGGCCGTACGCGCCTTCAACACAAAGTCCGAATAGCTCCGCACCGCCTTATAGATCGACCGCGCGATCTCGGTCTGCCCCTTGTCCGACTTCATGTAGGCCAGCTCCTGGGCATTGGTCATGAAGCCGATCTCGGTCAGCGCACTCGGCATGTCCGTGGCATAGAGCACCCGCAGCAGCTGGGGCTTCACGCCGCGCGAATTGCGCCCCGCCTTGACGTAGCTGTCCTGGATGCAGCGCGCAATGGCCTTGCTGTACTCCCCGTAGGTGAACTGCAGGTTCTGGATATAGGCCCGCACGATGGCCGCCGTCCGCTCGTCCGACATGTCGATCAGATCCTCGCGGTTGCTCTCGTAGAGGGCATTTTCGTTGTAGCGCTGCTCCTTGGTCGACTCACCCATGATGAGCGTCTCGGTACCCTTCACCCCCGTGGCTTTGGGTGCGGCATTGGCATGGATCGAGATGAAGAGGTCGCCGCCGGCGTTGTTGGCAATGTCGGCTCGCGCCTGAAGGTCCGCAGCCAGATCATCCCCCAGCGCCTTGTCGCTCTTGCGCGTATAGACCACCTTCACGCCCGGCATCCCCTCCTCGATGAACTTTCCCAGCTTGAGGGCCACCTTCAGGGTCAGATCCTTCTCGTAAACCCCTCCGTAATGGGCTCCGGGATACTTCCCGCCGTGCCCGGCGTCGATCACCACAACCTTGACCCCGTGTGCAATATTTTGCGCGACAGCACCGTTCGTCCAGAAGAGTGCCGCGGCGAAAACCGTCAGAAGCAAAAGTCGTGTGCGCATATTTAATGGTGCAAGTGTGAGCTTTCTATAATTTTTTACCTATCTTTGTCGCGCTTGAGACACTCCGCAAACCCTTCCGATGTGAGGCTCCGCAACGAGCCCGAAGTGTTTTCCTGAGTGTTTTGCCGACTTGTCGGCAAAGGTACGTTTTTTTTTGGGATTTTGGATAACATTGAATAGATTTCGGGCAAAATACCTCTCCTCGGCGGCGGTCGTCATGCTGTTCGCCCAGACCCTGCTGGGCGGATGTGCGCCCCGTGCGGGATTCAATGCTCCGGCATCCGATTCCCGTTCCATCGGCAGCAGTGTTGTGGCACCCGGATCCGACGGAGTTTCCGCGCCGACCGATGGTCAACCCGTCGTCAAGGGAGATAACGCCCCCCTCCGCCAGCCGGACGGGCAGACGGACGTGCAGCCGAACGGACGCACAGGAGAGGCCGTTGAAAGCCGTTCCACCGAAGCTCGCGCGGCTGAAGGGCGTACGGCAGCCCGGCTCTCCGACGCCGACCGACGGCCGACACCGGGTTCGGCAAGCGTTCCCGCAGCGACGGACAGCCTCCGCCCCGCAACGATCCCGCCTCAGTCCGAAACCGCCCGGGCCGCCGACGCAACCGATGCTGCCGAGGCCGCCGATTCGACCGATACGGTGCTCCCGGATGCATCGAGTCCCCAAATTTCCGAAACACCCAGCACCTCCAATACCCCCGAGGCCTCCAGCCCCCGTTCGCGCCGCGAGGCACGCCGCCAGGCCCGCGAGGAGGCACGGCGCGCCGAAGCCTTCAACCGCCTGCCTCAGGCGGAGCGTGACTCCCTCTTCTCGGCACAGATCGACACACTGATCGCCTTCAAGAGCGACTCGATCGCCTCGGCGCAGGCCGCCGACACCCTTCCGGCCGACACCGCACGGCGTCCGCGCCCGGCCAGGGGAATGCTCGACGACCCGATCTCGGGCAAGAGCACCGACTCGCTGGTATACGACGTCCGCAACAAACTCGTGTACATCTACAACGAAGGCGACGTCACCTACCAGAACAACAACCTCAAGGCCGACTTCATGCGCATCGACATGGATTCGAAGCTGATCTATGCCTACGGAAAGCCCGACTCGCTCGACGGCAAGGCGATCATCACCAAGCCGGAGTTCTCCGACGGCTCGGCCTCCTACCAGATGGACACCATCACCTACAACCTCGACACCGAAAAGGCCAAGATCAAGGGCGTGGCCACACAGCAGGGCGACGGATGGCTCGTGGGCGGCAGCGTGAAGAAGATGAAGGACAACACGATCAACATCGAGGACGGCATGTACACCACGTGCGAGCAGACCGACCACCCGCACTTCTACCTGGCGATGACCAAGGCGAAGGTCATTCCGGGCAAGAAGGTCATCACGGGTTACGCCTACCTGGTCATGGAAGACGTGCCGATCTACTTCCCGGGCATTCCCGAAGGATTCTTCCCCATCAACATGGGGCCGAAATCGGGTCTGCTGATGCCCACCTACGGCGAGGAGTCGCTCAAGGGCTTCTACCTCCGCGACCTGGGATATTACTTCACCCTGGGCGAACATGCGGATCTGGCCGTGCGCGGAGGTATCTACACCCTCGGGTCGTGGGAGGCCTCGGCCGCTTCGCGCTACATCAAGCGATACAAATACAGCGGAAGTTTCAACGTCCAGTACTCCAACATCAAGACCGGAGAGAAGGGCGAACCCGACTACATCAAGCAGAACAACTTCCGCATCCAGTGGTCGCACTCCCAGGATCCCAAGGCCAACCCGGGATCGACCTTCTCCGCCTCGGTGAACTTCGCCACGAGCGGTTACAACAAGTATTCGGCCACGAACCTCAACGACATTCTCTCGACGCAGACCAACTCGTCGATCGCCTATACGAAGAACTGGGCCGGAACGCCCTTCTCGCTCTCGGCCAACATGGCCGTGTCGCAGAACTCGCAGAACAAGTCGATCTCCGTGACACTCCCGACGGTGGTCTTCAACGTCTCGCGCATCTACCCCTTCAAGAGCAAGAACCGCGTGGGCAAGGAGCGGTGGTACGAGAAGATCTCGATGCAGTACACGGGCAAGATGACCAACATGGTGACCACGACCGAGTCGGAGATCTTCTCCAAGAAGACGCTCGACAACATGAAAAACGGCATCGAACACTCGATTCCCGTCTCGGCGTCGTTCAACCTGTTCAACTATATCAATATCTCCCCCTCGGCCAACTACACCGAGAAGTGGTACTTCAAGAAGCAGGAGTACCAGTGGAATCCCGTCACGAACAAGACCGACACCCTTCCCTCGCAGTACGGATTCTACCGTCTGTACAACTACAACTTCAGCGTCTCGGCCTCCACGACCCTCTACGGCATGTACGACTTCACCAAGAAGCGCCGCGACCGCAAGATCCAGGCCATCCGCCACACGATAACCCCGACCTTCGGATTCTCCTACGCCCCGGACTTCGGCGACCCGAAATACGGCTACTTCCTCACCCGGCAGACCGACTCCCTGGGCAACACGACCACCTATTCGCCCTATGCCGTCAACGCCTACGGCGTACCGTCGTCGGGGCGCTCGATGTCGATGAACTTCTCCCTGTCGCAGAACCTCGAAATGAAGGTCATGAAGCGCGATACGGTCGAAAAGATCAAGCTTATCGACGAGCTGCGTATCAGCGGATCGTACAACTTCCTGGCCGACTCCATGCGTCTGTCGACCATTCCGGTGTCGTTCCGCACGACGATCTTCAAGAACTTCGGCATCAACCTCTCGATCACGCTCGACCCCTATCGCGTCACCCCCGAAGGAAAACGTTACGACAAGCTCTTCTTCCCGGGACGCGTCACCTCGACGGGATGGTCCTTCGGCTACACATTCAAGTCACGCGAGGACCGCAGCCAGACGGCCATCAACGACATCACGTCGATACCTCCGGAGTACCAGAACCCCTTCTACGACCCCTACGGACAGATGGATCCCGTCCTGCGAAGGCAATACATGGCGCAGACATACTACGACTTCTCGCTGCCGTGGAACTTCGGATTCAACTACGCGGTGAACTACTCGATCTCCTACACCAACAACGGAACGACGGGCTACAAGAAGAACATCACGCAGACGATCGGATTCAATGGCTCGCTCAACGTCACGCCCAAGACGGGTATCACCTTCCAGGGCGGTTACGACATCAAGACCAACAAGCTCACGACGTCGTCGATCTCCATCACGCGCGACCTGCACTGCTGGCAGATGTCCTTCTCGTGGATTCCCTTCGGATTCCACCGTTCGTGGAGTTTCAACATCGGAGTGAAGGCCGCATCGCTCTCGGACCTCAAGTACGACAAGTCGCAGTCGATGTACGACAACCTCTATTGACGGGGCCGGCAGGATCCGGACCGCGGCATCCGCAAAACGCCTTACCGATTACCGAAAAAGGGAACGCCCAAAGGCGTTCCCTTTTCTGTTCCGCGGGCTCCGGAGCTCCGACGGCAACCCGAGGCGGCTGCGGACTCCGCGGTTCAGAGCCTGCGCACCCCGGCCGGCGTGCGGTCGATGTAGTTCGGATAGTGAAACTCGGGCATCCCGAGGGCCAGAATCGCACAGATCCTCCGCTCCTCGAGCCCCAGCATCCGGTTCAACCGCTTGTGACGATCCTCTCTCACGGCCGTCAGCACAAAGCCCATATAGATCTGGCTCACGCCCAGCGACTCGGCCATGAGCGCGGCATTCTGACAGGCGAGGTTGGCATCCTCCGCGGCAAAGCGGTTATCCTTCGGCGCATGGATGAAGAGCAGAGCCGTGGCGCCGCGCAGAATCCGGTCGCGCCCCTCGGCATAGTCGCGCCGCAGGCGTACAAAGACCGGAACGTACCGATACACGCGAGGCAGAAGCGGCTTCAGCCACGGACGCACCAACGGATGCGTGAGCATCCGCTCCAGCCGCCGGAAGACCCCCAGCGTATATTCGGAAACCTGCCGCAGCAGCGACGGGTCGATCACCAGCGTATATCCCAGTTCGCGGGCGTTGCTGGCCGTGGGAGCGCGGTCGGCCGCCGCGACGATCCGATCGAGCCACTCCTGCGGCACGGGACGCTGCGACAGCGCGCGGTTCGAACGACGCGCGGCCAGCAGCAGCTCCAGCTGCTCGGGCGAGGGGAGCGCCTGCCGATCGAAGGCGTGCACCCGCTCCGGCGGGAAGCACTCATGATCGATCGCGCCCGCGGGACAGGCCGCGACGCAGTGGCCGCAGACGATGCAGTTTTCGGGTTTATGCAGCACTATCGCTCCTCCGGGCTCTTCGCGGGCGAAGATCTGCGACGGGCAGACGCGCACGCAGCGTCCGCAGCGCACGCAGCAGTTTCGAACGGTGATCTTCATTCCGGAATCAATGGTTGACGCTTCCGAGCTGCTCGGGGCGGTGTTTGTAACGGAAAACCAGGGCAAAGGTGACAGCCACGACCAGCGCATAGGCGGCAAAGACGTACCACGTGGCGGGCCAGCCTCCGCTAACACCCTCCCGGGCAACCAGATAGCCGCCCTCCCAGTCACAGTAGTGCGAAACGACCTTGCCGGCGATCCACGTGCCGACCGACGCTCCGATGCCGTTTGTCATCAGCATGAAGAGTCCCTGGGCACTGGCCTGCATGGGTTTCGCGGCCTCCTGCTCGACGAAGAGCGCTCCCGAGACATTGAAGAAGTCGAACGCCACGCCGTAGACGATGCACGAGAGGAAGAGCAGCGTGATGCCCGCAGCGCTCTCGGTCGTGCCGAGGCCGAAGAATCCGAAGCGCAGCACCCAGGCGAACATCGCCATGAGCATCACGATCTTGATGCCGAAGCGTTTGAGGCAGAAGGGGATCAGCAGAATGCACAGCGCCTCGGAGACCTGCGACACGGAGACCAGCAGCGTGGGGTTCTCGGCAAACCAGCTCTTCGACGTCGCGGCGAAGCTGTTGATATAGGGGGTGGCATATCCGTTGGTGATCTGCAGCGAGACGCCCAGCAGCATGGAGAAGAGGAAGAAGAGGGCCATCTTCCGCTGCTTGAAGAGCACGAAGGCGTCCAGTCCGAGGCGTTGGGCCAGAGACTTGTGCTCCCGGGCCGCCGAGCGGTCGAGCGGACAGCGGGGAAGCGTAAAGGCATAGAGTCCGAGGAGAATGCCCAGCGCACCGCACACGACCAGCTGCATGTAGGTAAACTGTGCGGCCATCGGCACGAGCTGTGCGGCGGCCTCCCCCTGCGTCGTCTGGACGCCGCTGCCGCCGAATCCCACGAAGTTGACGAACCACATGGCGGCGATGAATCCCACGGTTCCGAAGACCCGGATCGGCGGGAAATCCTTCACAGTGTCGTATCCGCGGTTCTTGAGGATGGCGAAGGCCACGGTGTTCGACAGGGCGATGGTCGGCATGTAGAAGGCCACGCTCAGGCAGTAGGCCGTGAAGATGGGGGCGATGGAGGTTGCCACGCCCGCCAGGGTCTGCAGCGTGGCCTGGTATCCGAACCAGGCGGCCAGCAGCATGAACAGGGCAGCGGTGAGGTGCGAGACGCCCAGCAGCCGCTGCGGCTCGACGAATTTGTCGGCAATGGCTCCGATGATGGCCGGCATGAAGATCGACACCACGCCCTGCGCCACATAAAACCACGAGATATATTCGCCCAGTCCCACGCGGCCCAGGAAATTGCCGATACATACCAGATAGGAACCCCAGACGGCAAACTGGAGGAAGTTCATGATGACAAGCCGGAACTTAACACCCATAATTCGTTGACATTTAAGTAGTATGAACAGGTTTACGCCCTTTGTCGGGCGGTGTGAAAACAAAAATAAGAAATTTTTTTCGGAAAATTCTTTGCAATTGCAAAAATAAACTCTACTTTTGCATCACCAAAACGTCATTGAGCTATGGTGTAATGGTAACACAACAGATTCTGGTCCTGTTATTCTTGGTTCGAATCCAGGTAGCTCAACAAACCGCTCCGATTTTCGGAGCGGTTTTTTTGTTGTCCTTTTCCGGGACGGCCCGGGGACGGCCCGCCAACATGTCTTTCTCCACTCGAAGCACGTATCCCCCTCCGTCGCCACACGCCGGCCAAACGGCCGGAGCCCCGCAACCGCACGCGGCTGCAGGGCTCCGGAGATTCAGAAACGGCCGTCGCGCTACTTGACGAAGAGAATCTTGTCGATCAGCGCCACGGTCTGCGGCTCGTGACCGCGGAAGCGTACGTAAAGCTCCATCGGGGGCTCCGTGCCGCCCTTCTCGAGAATATTCCGGCGGAACGACGTCGCCACCTCACGGTTGAAGATCCCCTTCTCCTTGAAGAGCGAGAAGGCATCGGCCTCCAGCACCTCGGCCCACTTGTAGCCGTAGTAGCCCGCGGCATATCCGCCCGAGAAGATGTGCCCGAAGGAGGTCGCCATGGCCGTGCCCTTCACCACGGGCAGCACCTGCGCCGGAGCCATCGACTCTACCTCGAACTCCTCGACATCCCCCTCAAAGGGCTTCTCAATGGTATGCCAGGCCATGTCGGTCATGCCGAACGACAGCTGCCGCACGTTCAGATAGGCCGCCAGGTAGTTCTGCGCGGCAACGATACGGTCAACAATTTCGGCGGGGATCTTCTCGCCCGTCTCATAGTGTTCGGCCCACAGGTCGAGGCACTCCTTCTCGGTGGCCCAGTTCTCCATGATCTGCGACGGAAGCTCCACGAAATCGCGGTATACGCTCGTCCCGGTCAGCGACTCGTACTTGCCTTTGCCCAACATGCCGTCCAGGGCGTGTCCAAACTCGTGGAGGAACGTTTCCAGTTCGTCGAAGGTGAGCAGCGAAGGCGTCGTGGAGGTCGGTTTGGTGAAGTTCATCACCAGCGATATCAGCGGGCGGGTCTCCACCCCGTCCACGCATTTCGCACAGCGGAACTCGGTCATCCACGCCCCCGAGCGTTTCGAGGCCCGCGGGAAGAAGTCGAGATAGAGCACCGCGAGGAACGTGCCGTCACGGTCCGTCACGTCGTAGGCCGTCACGTCAGGATGGTAGACCTCGATCTCCCGGTTGGGCGTGAAGTGCAGTCCGTAGAGTTTGCCGGCCAGCAGGAAGACCCCCTTCTTGACGTTCTCCAATTCGAGATACGGCTTCACCAGTTCGTCATTCAGCGCATATTTCTCCTGCTTGTATTTTTCGGAGTAGAAGGCCCAGTCCCAGGGCATCAGCGGGCCCTCGAAACCGAGCGACGCGGCATATTCGCCCACCGTCCGATAATCGGCATCGGCCCAGGATTTCGTCGCGGAGAGCAGCTCGCCGAGGAACTGCATGACGGCCTGCGTACTCCCGGCCATCCGGTCCGCCAATACATAGTCGGCATAGCAATCGTATCCCAACAGACGGGCGATCCGCAGACGCGTGTTGACGATGCCGCGGATGATCTCCGTATTGTCGAACTCCCCGCCCAGGGCACGCGAGGCGTTGGCCCGCCAGAGTTTCTCTTTGAGTTCCCGGTTCGAGGAGTAGGTCATGAAGGGTTGCAGGCTCGGGTATTGGAGTGTCACCGTCCACCCCTTCTCCCCGCGGGCAGCCGCCTCGGCGGCCATACCCTCCTTCACGAATCCGGGCAGTTCGGCCACGACCTTCGGATCGGTGATGTGAAGCGTGAAGGCATTGGTCGCAGACAACGCGTTCTGTCCGAACCGCAGGGTCAGCGACGCAAGCTCCGACGAACAGGTGCGGTAGAGTTCCTTGTCGGCGGCGGAGAGGTCGGCGCCTTTGCGGGCAAAGCCCTTGTAGGTCTTTTCCAACAGCATCCGGTCCTCCTTATTGAGACGCCCGGGATGTTCATAGACCCGTTTCACCCGTTCGAAAAGCAGCGTGTCGAGCGAGATGTCGTTGGCCAGTTCGGTGAGTTTGGGCTGCACGCGCAGGGCGATCTGCTGCATCTCCTCGGAGGTATCGGCTTCGAGCAGGTTGAAGAAGAGGTTCTCGATACGGGCGAGCAGGGCGCCGCTGCGTTCAAGCGCCACGATCGTATTGCCGAAAGTGGGTTTCGCGGGATTCTCGACGATCGCCTTCACCTCGGCCCGCGAACAGGCGATGGCCGCATCGAAGGCCGGTTCATAGTGCCGGAGTTCGATTTTCGAGAAGGGCGGCGTGGCATGCGGGGGATCGCAGGGTGCCAGCAGCGGATTCGAAAGGTCGAGCTCGGGCAGTTGTGCCTTGGGCACCGAGTGGTCGGCACAGCCGGCCGCCATTGCGGAAATTGCCATGATGAGAATTGCTTTTTTCATAAACGGGTCTGTGGATTCGGTTTCTTCTTTCGGATTGGGGCGATCACCGCTCCGGCTCGGCCGTGGTTCGAACTTCCGGCGCTCCGGAGAGCGAATCGGCGGGCACAGGATCGGTCCAGAGACCCCGGGCGCGGAGCATGGGACGCTTGTCGGGCTCCTTTCCGCGGAAGTCGCGGTAGAGGGTCATGCCGTCGGCAGAACCGCCCCGGGCAAGGATCTTGCGGCGGAAATCGTCGGCAATGCGCTTGTTGAAGAGGTCGCCGCTCTCGCGGAACGCCTCGAAGACATCCTTGTCGAGCACCTCGGCCCACGTATAGAAGTAGTATCCCGCCGAATAGCCGCCGTCGAAGATGTGCGAGAAGTAGGGATAGCGGTAACGCGGTTCGATCTGCGGGATCAGCCCCCGTTTCCCGAAGAGAGCCTCGCGCTCGAAAGCCATGGGATCGAACGGTTCGTATTCGGTCATGGAATGGATGTCCATGTCGGAGAGCGACGCGGCGATGAGTTCCGTGGTCATGAAGCCCTGGTTGAAGAGTTCGCTGTTGCGGAGCTTGTCGACCAGGTATTTGGGGATCAGTTCGTCGGAGCGGTAGTGCACGGCGTACTGTTTCAGCACCTCGGGATGGAAGGCCCAGTTCTCCATGAGCTGCGAGGGAAGTTCGACGAAATCGCCCTCGACCTCCGACAGTCCGCGGTACTTCACGTCATGGAAGAGGAAGTGCAGGGCGTGTCCGAACTCGTGGAAAAGGGTTTCGGCCTCGTCGAGGGTGAGCAGTGCGGGGGTGTTGGCCGTCGGCCGGGTGAAGTTGCAGACCACCGACACCACGGGAGCCACACGGTTCCCCTCCTCATCGTAGGTCTGCTCGACGTAGTTCCCGCACCAGGCGCCCTGGCTCTTTCCATCGCGGGGGAAATAGTCGAAATAGAGGATCCCGAGATGCGACTCGTCGGCGTCGAGCACCTCGTAGGCAACGGCCTCAGGGTGGTACAGCGGCACCACAACGGGCCGGAAGGTGATCCCGTAGAGGCGGTTGGCCAGGAAGAAGATCCCGTTCTGGACATTTTCCAGCGCAAAATAGGGACGCAGCATCTCCTCGTCGAGGGCATATTTCTGCTTGCGGAGCTTCTCGGCGTAATACCACCAGTCCCACGATGCGAACTCACCCTCGGGAACATCCTTGCGGAAAAGCTCCTCCATCTCGGCAAGCTCCCCCTTGGCACGGTCGAGAGCCGGGGTCCAGATCTCGTCGAGCAGCGCATAGACGGCATCGGTCGTGCCGGCCATCTCGTCGTCCACGACATAGGCGGCGTAGGAGGGGTATCCGAGCAGGTGCGCCTTCTCCGTACGCAGACGGATGAAATCGTTGATCAGTTCCTTGTTGTCATACTCGTTGCCGCGGTTGCAGCGGTTCAGATAGGCCGTATAGATCTCTTCGCGCAGTTCGCGTTTCGAGGAGTAGGTCAGGAAGGGGATCAGGCTGGGCTTGTGGAGCGTGAAGGCATACTGATCCTTCTTGCCCAGCTGTGCGGCCTTTTCGCGGGCCTGGTCGCGCACGCCCGCCGGCAGTCCGTCGAGGTCGGCCGGAGTGAGCATCAGCACGTAGTCGTTGTTTTCGGCCCGGATGTTGTTCCCGAACTTCACGGCGGCGAGCGACAACTCCTCGTTGATCTGCTTCAAACGGTCCTTCTGCTCCCTGTCGAGCAGCGCCCCGGCCCGCACGAATGCACGGTAGGTCTTTTCCAGCAGCCGCATCTGCTCGGCATCGAGATCGAGGGCTTCGCGGCGGTCGTAGAGCGCCCGAACCCGTTCGAAAAGCGGCTCGTTGAGCAGGATCCGGTCGGCATGGGCCGCCAGCAGCGGGGCCACCTTTTCCTGTACGGCTTCGAGTTCGGGCGTATTCTCCGCAGCGCAGATCATCTCGAAGATCAGGCGCACCTGATCGAGCATCCGCCCCGAATGGTCGAAGGCGAGGATGACGTTTTCGAACGTGGGTTCGTCGTTGTTCGACGTGATGGCGTCGATCTCGGCGTCGTGCAGCGACATGCCCCGTTCCAGTGCGGGCAGGAAGTGTTCCGGAGCGATCCGGTCGAAGGGCGGCACCCCGTAGGGGGTGTCCC
>CALUMQ010000022.1 GCA_944321765.1 uncultured Alistipes sp. | reverse complement strand
GTGAACCCGCTGGGGCTCGAACCCAGGACCCCAACATTAAAAGTGTTGTGCTCTACCTGCTGAGCTACGGATTCTCCCGTGCCAAAGGGATATTGTTCCCGTTTTGGTGGTGCAAATGTACGGATTTATTTTTAATTTGCAACACCTCGGTCGCGATTTTTTCATCCAGGAGTATGTGCGAACGATTTTTTTCTTATCTTTGCCTGCAACAAACACAAGAGGGGTGCCCACGTCGCGTGATGCACGATCGGGCTGAGATCATACCCTATGAACTTGATGCGGGCAGTGCCGCCGAAAGGACTTGTTCATAGACCGTATCGTATGATGCGCGGAGCGCTCACCTCTTTTTTTAATACGGTTTTTCATGGAAGTATTTGTCAATCGAAAGCCTGTCGAGGTCGCTGAAGCCACGACACTCGAGGAGTTGCTCCGTTCGCAGCAGATTGCTCCCGAAGGGACGGCTGCCGCAGTGAACAACCGGGTGGTGCCACGGGCCGCATGGTCGGCCACGCAACTGGAGGAGGGGGCAAAGATTACGGTTATCCGGGCCGTCTGCGGCGGATGAGCATGCGCCTGGCCGTTATCACCGATCCGGAGTTCCGTCCCGACGAGACGGAGATCATTCCCCGGCTTCTGGGGGAGGGAATCGACCGTGTGCATCTGCGCAAGCCCGGGGCCACTGAGGCGGATCTTCGACACCTCATCGAGTCGCTGCCCGCAACGCTCTATCCTCGTCTGACACTGCACGACAACCTGTCGCTGGCCGTCGAGTACGGGCTGGGCGGTGTGCATCTGAACCGTCGGAATCCCGAGCCGCCGGCTGTGTTTCGGGGAATGGTGAGCCGCTCGTGCCACTCGTTGGATGAGGTGTCTGCCTGCCGCGGGGTGGATTATCTCTTTCTGAGTCCGATATTCGACAGCATCTCGAAAAGCGGTTACCGCGCGGCCTTTTCCGTGGCGGTGCTTCGTGATGCTGCGGCGCAGGGACTTCTCGGGCCGCGGGTCTGGGCATTGGGTGGCGTGCGTCCCGATCTGCTGCCGCAGGTCCGGGCCTATGGATTCGGCGGTGCGGCGCTGCTGGGATGTATTTGGCAAGACACCTCCACGCAGGGACTCCGACGCACGCTGCACGATTTGCAAAACTACCGAAAGATATAAATGAAGGACATGCTTCAGTTTATTACACATACAAACGACCGCTACGACGAGGTAACCGGCACACAGGCCGTGCTGGAAGGCGGCTGCCGCTGGGTGCAGCTGCGCATGAAGGGAGCTTCGGACGAGGAGTTTCTGCGCGTGGGACGCGAAGTCGGAGGTCTGTGCCGCGCCTGTGGAGCGACATTCCTGCTCGATGACCGTGTGCATCTTGTCTCCGAGCTCGGCGCCGACGGTGTGCACGTGGGCAAGAACGATCTTCCGGTCTGCGAAGTCCGGCGCATGCTCGGTCCCGACCGGATTGTCGGAGCCACGGCCAACACCTTCGAGGATATCGCCCGGGCAGCAGCTGCCGGTGCCGACTACATCGGTCTGGGTCCCTTCCGCTTCACCGAAACCAAACGGAACCTGAGCCCGATTCTCGGAGTGGAGGGCTACCGTGCGATCTTCGAGCGGTGCCGTGCGGCGGGGATTACGCTTCCGGTGGTGGCCATCGGAGGTATTACGGCCGCGGATGTCGCGGCGATTCTCGCGACGGGAGCCTCGGGCATTGCTCTTTCGGGAGCTCTTCTCGGGGCAGCCGATCCTGCGGCCGAGACGCGTAAAATTATTGATATCATAGCAAATTCCAAATCATAGAAGACAATGAGTGAATTGGTTATCGGCGGACGGACGTTCCGTTCGCGTTTGTTCGTGGGCACGGGGAAATTCAGCTCCAACGAGTTGATGTCCCAGGCTCTTATTGCCTCGGAGAGCGAGATGGTTACCGTGGCAATGAAACGTATCGACATGCAGAATCCCCAGGACGACATGCTGGCGCATGTCCGTCGTCCGGGCATTCAGCTGCTGCCCAACACGTCGGGCGTACGCGATGCCGAGGAGGCGGTGCTGGCGGCACAGCTGGCCCGCGAGGCTTTTGGTACGAACTTCATCAAGCTGGAGATCCACCCCGATCCGAAGTACCTGCTGCCCGATCCCGTGGAGACGCTTCGCGCTACGGAGCAGCTCGTCAAGATGGGATTCGTCGTGTTGCCCTATATCCAGGCTGATCCGGTGCTGTGCAAACGACTCGAAGAGGCCGGAGCTGCTACGGTGATGCCCCTGGCTGCGCCGATCGGCACGAACAAGGGCCTTGTGACGCGTGAAATGCTGGAGATCATCATCGAGCAGAGCAACGTCCCGGTGGTCGTCGATGCCGGACTGGGAGCTCCGTCGCACGCCGCCGCTGCCATGGAGATGGGTGCCGATGCCGTGCTGGTCAATACGGCCATTGCCGTGGCGGGAGATCCCGTGCGCATGGCGCGAGCCTTTGCCCGGGCCGTCGAAGCGGGTCGTGAAGCCTATGAATCGGGACTGGGAGCCCAGGCACAGTTCGCCGAAGCGAGCAGCCCGCTGACGTCGTTCCTCGATTAAATCCGCGAAGGTCATGTTTTCAGAGGTATTAGCCAATTACGACTGGGAGGATACCACCGAACGTATTCTCTCGAAAACGGCGGCCGACGTTGAGCGTGCCCTGGGCCGTGAGCACCTCACGCTCGACGACTTCATGGCGCTCATCTCGCCTGCGGCGGCGGCCTATCTGGAGCCTATGGCGCGCCTGAGCCGCCGTTATACGCAGGAGCGCTTCGGAAAGACTATTTCGATGTATATCCCGATGTACATCACCAATTCGTGCACCAATTCGTGCGTCTACTGCGGCTTCAACCGTCACAATGCCATTCCGCGGGTGATCCTCACTCAGGAGCAGATTGCCGAGGAGTGTCGTGCGATCCGGGAACTCGGGCCGTTCGAGAACCTGCTGCTGGTTACGGGCGAGAATCCCCGGGCCGCGGGCGTCGACTACATCGAGGAGGCGTTGCACACCTGCCGTCCGTGGTTCAACAACCTTACGATCGAGGTGATGCCGCTCTCGGCCGAGGATTACGAACGCCTGACCCATGCGGGGATGAACGGCGTGGTATGCTTCCAGGAGACCTACAACCGCAAGAACTATAACATCTACCACCCGGCGGGCATGAAGTCGAAGTTCGAGTGGCGCGTCAACGGCTTTGACCGCATGGGCCAGGCCGGGGTTCACAAGATCGGCATGGGTGTGCTGATCGGACTGGAGGAGTGGCGCACCGACATCACGATGATGGCCCTGCACCTGCAGTACCTGCGCAAACACTACTGGAAGACGCGTTACAGCGTCAACTTCCCGCGCATGCGCCCCTCCGAGGGTCATTTCCAGCCCAACGTGGTGATGAGCGACCGGGAGTTGGCACAGGTGACCTTCGCCTTCCGGATCTTCGACCACGATGTCGACATCTCGTTCTCGACGCGTGAGCGGGCGGAGTTCCGCAACCACATCGCCACACTCGGCGCCACGTCGCTGAGCGCCGGATCGAAGACCGACCCGGGAGGCTACCGGGTCTACCCCACCTCGCTCGAACAGTTCGTCGTCAGCGACGAACGCACGCCGGCCGAGGTCGAGTCGGACATCCGACGCGAGGGATACGAGGTCGTATGGAAGGACTGGGACAAGATCTTCGACCGATGAATCCCTGCGACGAACGCTATGCCCGGCAGACGATGCTCCCGGAGATCGGACCGGAGGGCCAGCGACGGCTTGCGGAGGCTTCGGTGCTGATCGTCGGACTGGGAGGGCTCGGCTCGGCCGTCGCGCCCTACCTTGCCGGCGCGGGTATCGGGCGCCTCGGGCTTGCCGATCCCGACACCGTATCGGCGAGCAACCTCCCGCGTCAGACGCTCTACACCGAGGCGCAGCTCGGCGATCCGAAGACCTCGGCCGCCCGGGATCGGCTTGCGGGCCTTTCGTCGGCCATTTGCTTCGACCTCTACCCCGAGGGGCTGACCGAGGCAAACGCCCGTTCGCTGGTTGCCGCCTATGACCTGGTGGTCGACTGCTGCGACAACTACCCGACACGCTATCTGCTCGACGATGCCTGCACGGCCGCCGGCCGCCCGTGGGTCTACGGTTCGATCGGAGCTTTCCACGGGCAGGTGGCACTGATGAACGGACGCCGCGGACGCCGCTATGCGGACCTATACCCCGACCGGGAAACACTGTGCCGCCTTCCGCGCGCCACGGCGGGCGTTCTGGGCCCCGTTCCGGGAGTCGTAGGAGCCCTCGAAGCGTCGGAATCCATCAAATGGATCGTCGGCTTCGGCGAGCCGCTCGACGGACGCCTGCTGACCATCGACCTGCTGACATTACATACCGAAATCATCGAATTCTGATAAAATTATGGGAAAAAGTTTCGACCAGTACGCATCGGCCTACGATGCCTGGTTTCTCGACAACCGCAACGTACTCTATTCGGAGGTCAACCTCGTGGCCTCGACGCTTCGCGACGCCGGCCGGGTGCTCTCGGTGGGATGCGGGAGCGGTCTTTTCGAGAAGATTCTCCGCGAGGAGTACGGCATTACCATCACCGACGGCATCGAACCCTCGACGGGTATGGCCGAAATTGCACGCAAACGGGGCCTGAAGGTGACTCTCGCCACGGCCGAAGAGGCCGACTTCGGCCACGAAACGTACGATACGCTGCTCTTCAACGGCACGCCGAGCTACATCGGCGATCTTGCCGGCGTGGTGCGCAAGGCCTACGACGCGCTTCCGACGGGCGGACGCATCATTCTGATCGACGTGCCGAAGGAGAGCTCCTACGGCATTCTCTACAACCTGGCCAAGGCGCTCGGCACGTGGGACCATCCGCTGCTTGAGGGTTGCTACCCGCCCGATCCCTACCCGATCGAACTGGTCAAGGCGGCAGCCTGGCGCACGACGGCCGAGAAGGTGTCGCTGCTCGAAGCGGCCGGTTTCCGCGACCTGACCTTTGCACAGACGCTTACCGCCCACCCGCTCTATTCGAATGTCGAGGAGGAGCAGCCGCAGCCGGGCTACGGCAAGGGTGACTACGTGGCCGTTACCGCCTATAAACGCTGAAAGTGCCGCCATGATGAAACCCTGGAGCACCGAGGCTTGGGAGGCAGCTCTCCCGGTCTACGAAAAGATTCTCGAACATCCGTTTGTCGGGGCGCTTGCCGACGGAACACTTTCCGCCGAGCGCTTCCGCTTCTACATCCGGCAGGACGCCCTCTATCTGGACGGTTATGCCCGGCGGCTGGCCCATGTTGCCGCACGCCTGACGAAAAAAGAGCATACGGAGGCTTTTCTGCACTTCGCACTCGACGGCATTGAAGTCGAACGGGCGCTGCACGCGCAGTTCCTCGGCGGAGATCTCCCTTCCTCGGCGGAGATCTCCCCTGCGTGCCTGCTCTACACCTCGCTGCTCGACGCTCAGGCCCTGGCGCCCGTCGAGGTCGAGGCGGCGGCCGTACTTCCCTGCTTCGTGGTCTACCAGCGCGTCGGCGAAACGATCCATGCCCGACTGAGGAGCGGTGCTGAGGAGGCCATCCGCAAAAATCCCTACCGGCCGTGGATCGAGACCTATGCCGATCCGGCGTTTGTCGCGGCTGCGGAGCGCGCCGCACGGATCTGCGACGATCTGGCCGCGGCAGCCGGCGAAGAGACCCGCTGCAGCATGACCGATATTTTCGTGCGCTGCACCCGGATGGAATGGTTGTTCTGGGATAGTGCCTGGAATCTGGAAAAGTGGAAGATATGACATCAAACCTCAAGAAACACTACAAGCGAGCCCTGACCATTGCCGGCAGCGATCCGAGCGGCGGGGCAGGCATTCAGGCCGACCTGAAGACCTTTTCGGCCTGCGGATGCTTCGGCACGTCGGCCATCGTGGCCGTCGTTGACGAAAATACCGTCGGCGTGACGGGTGTTCATCCCGTTCCGGTAGAGTTCGTCACCGGGCAGATCCGCTCGGTGCTGGACGACATCGGCACCGATGCCGTGAAGATCGGCATGCTGCACTCCTCGGAGTTGATCCGCGCCGTGCGCGACACGCTGGCCCCCTATGCCCTGCGCAACATCGTCCTCGATCCGGTGATGGTGGCCACGTCGGGCGATGCGCTGCTGCAGAAGGAGGCCGTGGCAACGCTGCGCGACGAACTGATCCCCGCGGCAAGGGTCATCACGCCCAACATTCCCGAAGCCGAACTGCTGCTGGGTCGGAAGCTCGACGATCAGCGCACATTGCCCGATGCGGCCCGGGAACTTTCGCACAACGGCGGCGGTGTTTCGGTCTTTCTGAAGGCCGGGCACCTCAATGATGAGGAGCTCGTCGATATCTTTTACAATGCCGAGACGGATGAGATTCTGCCGCTGCGCTCGCGCCGCCTGGCAACCCGCAACACGCATGGAACGGGTTGCACGCTCTCGTCGGCGCTGGCGGCCTTCCTGGCGCAGGGCTGTACGCTCAACGACGCGGCGACAAAGGCCAAGGAGTACATCGCAGCGGCCATCGAAGCAGGTGCCGCCTACGAAATCGGCCACGGGCATGGCCCCGTGCACCACTTCTTCCGCTTCTGGGAGTAGACAGACTCAGGCCTTGTGGCTGATATCGGCGACCGTAGCGTGGACGTAGGCGATCAGATCGGCGGGGGCGATACGCAGCTGGAGCCCCCGCACGCCCGCGCTGACGTAGATGTGCGGCTCATCGAGCACCGACTGGTGAATGTAGGTCGGGAAGGGTTTCTTCATGCCGATCGGCGAGCAGCCTCCGCGGATGTATCCCGTGACGGGAAGCAGCTCCTTCATCGGAATCAGATCGACCTTCTTGTTCCCCGAGACCCGGGCTGCGGCCTTCAGGTCGACCTCATGGTCGCCCGGCACCACACAGACGAAGTATCCCGTGCGGTCGCCCTTCAGCACGAGGGTCTTGAAAACGCTTTCGATTGCTTCGCCCAGCTGCTCGGCTACGTGCGTGGCCGCGAGATGCTCCTCGTCAACCTGGTAAGGTACGAGTTCATAGGCTATCTTGGCACGGTCGAGCAGCCGTGCGGCATTCGTTTTGTCGATTTTTGCGTGTGCCATCTTTTCTCCTCTATTGCAAACGTTTCATGACGGTAGAGCGCCCCTCGCGGCGCCCGTTCCCGCCGCAAAGGTAATTCAAAAATGCCAACGCTCGCCGGGAAAAAGTCGTGCGGGGCTCTTTTTCTGCTGCTTTTCGCCGGGACGTTCGGCGGAAAATCGTATCTTTGCCCCGTTGAAAACTGACAGGAATGAAACAGGCACTTTTGTTCGACATGGACGGTACGCTGGTGGACAATACCGCGGCGCATATCCGGGCTTTCGAGATCTTTTGCGGACGCTACGGCGTGACGGGCTGGCGTGAGCGGCTGAGCGGAGGCTTCGGCATGGGCAATGACGATATCATGCGTCTGGTGATGCCCGAGGAGGTGATCCGTCAGCGGGGGCTGGCGGCCCTTGCCGACGAGAAGGAGGCCATCTACCGAGAGATCTATGCACCCGATATTCGTCCGGTGGACGGTTTGAAGGAGCTTCTCGAACGACTGCGTCGGGAGGGCATCCGCTGCGCCGTGGGGTCGTCGGGATGCAAGGCCAATGTCGATTTTGTCCTGGACCGGTGCGGCATCCGCTCCTATTTCGAAGCACAGATCTCGGGAGACATGGTTTCACACTGCAAGCCCGATCCGGAGATCTACCTCAAGGCAGCCGCGGCACTGCATCTCTCCCCGGCCGAGTGCGTCGTCGTGGAGGATGCCAAGGCGGGCATCGAGGCGGCGCGACGTGCCGGAGCCGGACGTGTCGTTGCACTGGTGACTACCCTGCCGCGCGAGATCCTCGAACGGGAGACGTCGGCCGATTTGATCGTCGACACATACGCCGACTTCGCCGATCCGAAGCTGTACGCAGCGCTGTTGGCGTAAGACTCATGCGGGGGCTTTTTTGCCACCGTGTGCGACGTCGACATCACATCCCGACACAATAGACACCGACGCCGCACCTCTCCGGGCCGATAAGTAACAAAGTATCGACGGCTCCGTCCGATGCCCGATGCCCGATGCCCGATGCCCGATTCGACTCAGTTACCAGCACATACACGGGCTGATTTTTGCATTCGCGCTGGAACATCGTTTCGAAAAAATGTCTAATTTTGCAGCCGTTCAAACCAAAAATTACCGATAATTTATGTTTCGCGGTCTTGCCACCATCCTTCTGCTCATCGTATCGAATGCCTTCATGACCCTGGCATGGTACGGTCATATCGCGTTCAAGTCGCATCTCCAACGCTTCGGACTCTATGCCATCGTGCTGATCAGTTGGCTTATCGCCCTCTTCGAGTATTGTTTCCAGGTCCCGGCCAACCGTATCGGCAGCGCCGAATTCGGAGGGCCCTTCTCGATTTGGGAGCTGAAGGTCATCCAGGAGGTGGTGTCGCTCTCGGTCTTCACGGTCTTTGCGCTGGTGTTCATGCGCTCCGATTCGCTGCGCTGGAACCACCTCGCGGGATTTCTCTGTCTGATTCTCGCAGTCTACTTCATCTTCCGCAAATAACGTGCACCCACGCTCAAACGATCCTGTCCATGAACCGACTCTCCGCCTCTTTCCGCACACCGCTTGCCACGGCCCTCATTGTTCTACTGTTTCTGTGCGGCTGCAACGCCACACGTCGGAACTCCGCCACCGCGTCGACGGCGGATACGTGCTACCTGCTTGTGGGCAGCTATGCCCCGGTGCAGGAGGAGGGTATCAAGGTCTATGCCTTTGATCCAGAGAGTGGCAACAGCCGTTACGTCAGCGGCCTGCGGGGACTCTCCAACCCCTCCTATCTGACCGTTTCACGCGACGGGACGAAGGTCTATGCCGTAGGCGAGGAGAACGACTCGACCTCCTGTGCACATACCCTTTCATTCGACATAACTACGGGACGGTTGACGCTTGTCAACACCCGGCCTACCCACGGTGCCGCCCCCTGCTACATCACGTTGAGTCCCGAGGAGGACTACGTGCTGACAGCCAACTATATGGGAGCCAACATCACACTCTTCCCGCTCGATGCGCAGGGATGCCTGCAACCCGGTTCGACGATCGATTTCTCGGGCCACGGCCCCGATCCCGAACGCCAGGAGCAGCCTCACCTGCATTGCGTCACCTTCACACCCGACAACCGCCTGCTGCTGGCCAATGACCTCGGCACGGACCGTATCCACTGTTTCCCGCTCTGTACCCCGCAGCCGGATCGGGAGCTTCCGCTGCTCGACACCTCGGCAGCCTTCGACATCGAGTTGCCGGCAGGTACCGGGCCCCGCCATCTGGACTTTGCGCCCGACGGACACCATGCCTACCTGCTGGGCGAACTCTCCGGCGAGGTGCATGCCTTTGCATACGACGCCGGGACGTTGACCCATGTGCAGACGCTTTGCGCCGACACGCTGCAGGCCCGCGGCAGCGCCGACATCCACGTCTCGCCCGACGGACGCTACCTCTATGCCTCCAACCGACTGCAGGGCGACGGCGTAGCCATCTTCCGTATCGATGACCACGACGGTACCCTGACGAAAGTAGGCTACTGCCCTACAGGATCCCATCCGCGGAATTTCGTCATCACACCCGACGGACGCTACCTGCTCGTGGCGTGCCGCGACAGCAACGAAATCCAGCTATACGCCCGGGATTCCGTATCGGGAGCACTGACCGATACCGGCACACGGATCGAGACGGCACGTCCCGTGTGCTTGAAATTTGTGCTGCGCGTCATCTCCTCCCCGCAAAAATAGAAAGCGGAAGATTCCGACAAGCATTCCCACATGGACTTCGGAGCGTTGATTCCGGAATTCGGGTAGTTTTTCCCGAAAGACGGTTATACGAATATTGCCGAAGAAGCGCGATCTTTGCCCGACCGCGAGAACGCGGCCTATCGAAACCAATTTAACCGAATAGCATGACACTGCAAGAGTTTTTGGAACTGGCCCGGGAACGCCGGCCGTTCGATACGGAGGAGACACAACATGTTTTGGATGCGATGAGCGACGAGGCGCGCCGCATCACCTGTGAGCTGAACAATACCTATCACACGCAGGAGGAGATCCGCGCCCTGCTGTCGCAACTCTTCGGCCGGAAGGTGAGTCCCACGCTGCGGGTTTTTCCTCCCTTCTACACCGATTTCGGCAAAAATATCCATGTCGGAGAACATGTCTTCATCAACGCCTGCTGCCACTTTCAGGATCAGGGCGGCGTTACGCTCGGCGACGGATGTTTCATCGGTCATGACGTGGTTTTTGCAACGCTCGACCACGGCCTTGCTCCCGAGAAACGCCACATCACCTATCCGGCACCCATCGTCCTGGGGCGCAATGTCTGGGTGGGATCGCATGCCACGATTCTGCGGGGCGTGACGGTCGGCGACAATGCGGTGATTGCCGCCGGGGCCGTTGTGACGAAGGACGTTGCAGCCGATACAATCGTCGGCGGGGTTCCGGCCCGGGTTATCGGGCACATCGATAAATAGGGCGCGATACCTTGCAGTCAGTGCAGGCCAGCGCCGCCGAGCCGACTGAAATCGTTCGTTTGTGACCCGAAAGCCTCAATAACATACCACAAAATAAAAGAGCAATCCTCGCAAGGAAGGGGGCTTTTTTGAAACTTATAAGCGTTATTTTATAAGTTTTTGATAGATAAAGTGTTAGGTTGTTGAAGAAGAACGGTCGAGACCGTATAAACCTTTCATTACCGTATATCCTACTCTTT
>CALUMQ010000021.1 GCA_944321765.1 uncultured Alistipes sp. | reverse complement strand
TCGAGTAGGCAATACTCTTCTTACCATCCAGCATGAGGTTGTTCACGAAACGGGTCACGGCCACGTCTCCGAACTTCGGATCCGGAAGTAGAATTCGCTTTCTTGGCTTAGCTTTTCTCATTGCTATCGAATGTAGTTAAATAGATTTCCTTGGTTGATTATTTCCCGGCCTTGGGTCGCTTGGCTCCGTACTTCGAGCGACGCTGACGACGTCCGTCGACGCCTGCCGAGTCGAGCGCACCGCGCACGAGGTGATAACGTACACCGGGGAGGTCCTTCACACGGCCGCCGCGCACCAGCACGATCGAGTGCTCCTGCAGGTTGTGGCCTTCTCCGGGGATATAGGCGTTGACCTCCTTGCCGTTGGTCAATCTCACACGCGCCACCTTACGCATAGCCGAGTTAGGCTTCTTCGGGGTCGTCGTGTACACACGGGTGCAGACGCCTCGACGCTGGGGACACGCTGCCAGTGCGGGAGACTTCGACTTGTCCTCCAGCGCAACACGGCCGTTTCTCACTAACTGTTGAATAGTTGGCATGTTAAACTGTCCTTTAAAGTGTTAAAAATTCTATCTCCATTGTCCAAAATGGACTGCAAAGGTACGCATTTTTTTGGAAATTCAATATATAAGCACATCTTTTTTCGCCATTTTTCAGGGTTTTCGGGGATTTCCTATTCTTTCTGCTTATGATTTTCCAGAAACTATATCATTTACCTTATAACCAATTCTGCAACCGGTTATTGTTCACCGTTTTGAATCCGGCCCGTGGCGCTCCTGCCGCAAAACCCGAAGAACCTCCGGAGGCCCCACGCATCCCTTCTTTGGGTCATCGCGCGCCGCCCTTCGAAATCCGCCCGCCCGACCGGCCCGAAAGAATCGAAAAAGAGGGCTCAATCTGAAAAACTTTTCGTATTTTTGCCCGAAAAACCGGAAACAAACCCTTACGAGATATGGAGTACAATTTCAAGGAGATCGAGCCCAAGTGGCAGCAGCGCTGGCGCGACAACAAAACCTATCACGTCGAAACGGACCCCTCGCGTCCGAAATTCTACGTGCTGGACATGTTCCCCTATCCGTCGGGCGCCGGCCTGCACGTCGGCCACCCGCTCGGATACATCGCCTCGGACATCTATTCGCGCTACAAGCGTCTGAAGGGCTTCAACGTCCTGCACCCGATGGGGTATGACGCCTTCGGACTGCCCGCCGAGCAGTATGCCATCCAGACGGGCCAGCACCCCGCCGTGACGACCGAGCAGAACATCGCCCGCTACCGCGAGCAGCTGGACAAGATCGGATTCTCGTTCGACTGGGACCGCGAGGTGCGCACGTGCGACCCCTCCTATTACAAGTGGACGCAGTGGGCCTTCCTCAAGATGTTCTCCCACTACTACGACAACCGCCGCCAGCAGGCGCGCCCCATCGAGGAGCTCGTGGCGGCCTTTGCCAGGTCGGGTACCGAAGGACTCGACGCGGCCTCGACGCAGGAGCTGCACTTCACGGCCGACGAGTGGAACTCGTGGGACGAGAAGCGCCGCGAGCAGGTGCTGCAGAACTACCGCCTGGCATTCCGCGCCGACACGATGGTCAACTGGTGTCCGAAACTCGGAACGGTGCTGGCCAACGACGAGGTACACGACGGACTTTCGGTGCGCGGCGGCTATCCGGTCGAGCAGAAGCGCATGAAGCAGTGGCTGCTGCGCGTGACGGCCTACGCCCAGCGCATGCTCGACGGACTGGACAAGCTCCAGTGGAGCGACTCGCTCAAGGAGATCCAGCGCAACTGGATCGGACGTTCGGAGGGTGCACAGGTCTTCTTCGACATCCAGGGCTCGGACAAGAAGCTGGAGATCTTCACCACGCGTCCCGACACGATCTTCGGCGTGACCTTCATGGTCATCGCCCCCGAGCACGAGTGGGTCGGCGAGCTGACCACGCCCGAGAACCGCGCAGCCGTCGAGGAGTACCTCCGGCAGACGAAGAAGCGCTCGGAGCGCGACCGCATCGCCGACACGAAGCGCGTGAGCGGCGTGGCGACGGGATCCTATGCCGTCAACCCCTTCACCGGACGGGCCATTCCGATCTACATCTCGGACTATGTGCTGGCCGGCTACGGAACCGGTGCCATCATGGCGGTGCCGGCCCACGACTCGCGCGACTACGCCTTTGCCCGCCACTTCGGGCTGGAGATCATCCCGGTGGTCGAGGGCGGTGACATCGAGAAGGAGTCGTACGACGCCAAGTCGGGCAAACTGATCAACTCGGATTTCCTCAACGGCATGGATGTAAAAGAGGCAATCGGGGTGATGTTCAAGGAGGTTGAGCGACGCGGATTGGGCAAGAAGCTAGTCAACTACCGTCTGCGCGACGCCATCTTCTCGCGCCAGCGCTACTGGGGCGAGCCCTTCCCGATCTACTACAAGGACGACACGGCCTACCCGCTCGCGGAGGACAAACTCCCGCTGGAGCTGCCTCCGATCGAGAATTTCGGACCCACCGAGCAGGGCGAACCGCCCCTGGCCCGCGTCAAGGGATGGACCACGCCCGAGGGGTATCCCTACGAGCTGTCGACCATGCCCGGATTCGCCGGATCGTCGGCCTACTACCTGCGCTACATGGACCCGCACAACGACAAGGCGCTCGTGCGCCGTGAGGCCGACGAGTACTGGCGCAACGTCGATCTCTACGTCGGCGGCATCGAGCACGCCACGGGACACCTCATGTACTCGCGCTTCTGGAACATGTTCCTCTACGACCTGGGTGTCGTCTGCGAGGAGGAGCCCTTCAAGAAGCTCGTCAACCAGGGCATGATCCAGGGCCGCTCGAACTTCGTCTACCGCGTCGTGGGGACCAACAAGTTCGTATCGCTGGGGCTGCGCGACCAGTACGAGACGCAGGAGATCCACGTCGACGTGAACATCGTCCGCAACGACGTGCTCGACCTCGAGGCCTTCCGCGCCTGGCGCCCGGAGTTCCACGACGCGGAGTTCATTCTCGAAGACGGCAAGTACATCTGCGGATGGGCCATCGAGAAGATGTCGAAGTCGATGTACAACGTCGTGAACCCCGACTACATCGTCGAGACCTACGGCGCCGACACGCTGCGCATGTACGAGATGTTCCTCGGACCGCTCGAACAGTCGAAGCCCTGGGACACGAACGGCATCGACGGCGTGCACAAGTTCCTGCGCCGCTTCTGGCGGCTCTTCTTCGACCGCGACGGGAAGTTCTGCGTCACCGACGACGAGCCTACCGAGAAGGAGCTGCGCACGCTGCACAAGACGATCAAGAAGGTCACCGAGGATATCGAAAACTTCTCGTTCAACACCTCGGTGGCAGCCTTCATGATCTGCCTCAACGAGCTGGGCGACTGCTCGAAGCGCGCCATTCTCGAACCGCTGACCGTGCTCCTCGCACCGTTCGCTCCGCACATCGCCGAGGAGCTGTGGGAGGCCCTGGGCAAGAGCGGTTCGGTATGCGACGCGCAATACCCGGTCTACGACGCGAAGCACCTCGTGCAGAGTTCGTTCGAATACCCCGTCTCGGTCAACGGCAAGCTGCGCTTCAAGAAGGAGTACGCCACGTCGATGACCCCCGCGGAGATCCAGGCCGACATCGTCAAGGCACCCGAGGCACAGAAGTGGGTCGAGGGCAAGACGCCGAAGAAGGTGATCGTCGTGCCGGGCAAGATCATCAACATCGTGATCTGATTCCGGACGTGCGGTCTCCGTGCCCCGACGACTCCCGACGGGCAGGACCCGGCGCACGCCGCCGCGTCACACAACCCCGCTCCCGATCGAAAACACCCGGTCCCCGCTTCGGCGGGGACATTTCCAAAAACCACGAACCCTTATGAACCGAAGCCTGCTGTTTTCAACGATTTTCCTGCTTATGAGCATGACAGTATCCTCCCTGGCGGCCCAGGATTACGGGCAGGCCGCCACGATCCGCCTCTGGGACAACGCCTCGGCGCCCCACAGCAACGGCATCACCACGCCCGAAGAGGAGGTGGCGCCCTGCCGCCCCGCCAACATCTCGGTTGCCGAGCTCTACATCTACCCGGCCGACACGGCGAAAGCCACCGGACAGGGGGTGGTCATCTGCCCGGGCGGCGGTTACGCGGTGCTGGCCTTCGACTATGAAGGATACGAGGTGGCGCAGTGGCTCGCCGCAAACGGCATCACGGCGGCGGTGCTCAAGTACCGCATGCCCAACGGACACCCGGAGGTGCCGCTCGAGGATGCCGAACAGGCGCTGCGCCTGCTGCGCGGCGACGCCCCGGGCGCCGAGGCCTACGTCTGCCGCCAGGTAGGCATTGCGGGCTTCTCGGCCGGCGGACACCTCGCGGCGATGGCCTCGACGATGGGAGCCGTGCGCCCCGACTTCTCGCTGCTCTTCTACCCGGTCATCACGGCCCATCCCGGACATCAGGGATCGTTCGACCTGCTCGTGGGCAAGGCGAACCGCTCGGCCGAGACCGATGCCCGCTACTCGCTGGAGAACCGCGTGACGGAGCAGACGCCGCCGGCGCTGCTGTTGCTCTCGGACGACGACACGACCGTTCCCCCCGTCAGCAGCACGCGCTACTACAACGCCCTGAAGGAGCACGGCATCGAGGCGTCGATGCACATCTATCCCGAAGGGGGCCACGGATGGGGCATCGGCGAGGGCTTCCGCTACAAGGCCGCCTGGCAGCGGGCGGTGCTCGACTGGCTCGGACGTCTCCGGTGACAACGGTGCGGGAAACACGACAGAGAAGGCTTTGGAGCGATCAACGTCCCAATCGCGACAGGATTATTGACATTTCGTGAATATTGCGTATATTTGTCTATCCAACAACCCGTCCTTGCCTATGAGATAAGCCCATACCCAATCAGACGGCGCCACGTGCGCAAGACATAAAAAGCGGAACTTTCATTCTCTACTCTTAAAATCGCCAAATTTTATCACCACGGAGAACGGAATTTGCGCTCACGCTTTTTGCGTGGGCTTTACTCGTATATCCAGTGGCAGGGTGTTTGGCGATACCCAAGAGTAGGATTCGGGGTTGGGTCCCACGCTTTTTTCATGTCCGTCAACCTCTACAGCAGTCCAATCGCCCGCGGGGATCCCGGTATCACTCTTAAAATCGCCAGTCATGAAAAAATTTCTTTTCGTCCTTTGCGGTATCGCCTTAGCATTTGCCCTTGCCGCATGCTCCTCGGATGACGGGGAAGAGAACGGAGGCAACAGCGAAAATGGAGGCAACAGTGGAAGCAATACGGATTACATAGCCACACAAAACCTTAAGCAGCGATCATTTACCAATACGGCCTCTTACAACAATTTTACGTATAGTGATGCTTATCGCTATTACAGACAGGAGCTAGAAGGTAATATCATATACGAAGACTTCAATGTACGTTATCGTCTTGCAACAGAAGCAGGAGAATTTCGTCTAAAATATTACCCAAGGAAAAATGGGCAATTCAATATTCTCAATGGTTATATATCAGAAAAAGCCGGAATCATTCAACTGCTCGACATATCATCAATAAAGGATATAACCGACTCCTATAAGAGTAATATATTGACGAACAGCTCCGTTCACTCATGGAAAAGCGGCGGGATCAACAGATACAGCATGGCCTATGCACCATTCCAGCCCGGCTGCGGATACGTCATCATGCTTACGACAGAAACAGGAGAAGAGGTCTATATCCGAATGTATGCAACGAACTATACTTTGGACTCCGAAGGTTCACTCGAAACGGTGACCCTCGAATACCAGCTCTTCTGATCCGCGCCGGCCGGCAAGCGGAGGGATTTCCGTTTTTTCAGCCGTAATTTTTAAATCTTGAGAATGTATCGTATCTTTGTACGCTGAACAGGATACGATACATTTTCTTATGGCAGACAACACCATACTCACCCGTCTCGACGGGCTGAAGCTCAAGTACGAGGAGATCGGACAGAAGCTCACCGACCCCGAAGTGATCGCCGACGTGAAGCAGTTCGTGCAGCTCAACAAGGAGTACAAGGAGCTCGAACCGATCATCGAGACCTCGGAGCGCTACCGCACGGTCCTCGCGAATCTCGCCGAGGCGAAGGACACCTACGCCAACGACAAGGACGAGGAGCTGCGCGAAATGGCCCGGGAGATGATCACCGAACTGGAACCGCAGGTCTCGCAACTCGAGGAGGAGATCAAGCTGCTGCTCATCCCGAAGGATCCGCAGGACTCGAAGAATGCCATCGTGGAGATCCGCGGCGGCACGGGAGGCGACGAGGCGGCGATCTTCGCCGGAGACCTCCTGCGCATGTACACCAAGTACATCGAGTCGAAGGGGTGGAAATACGAAATCACCTCCGCCTCGGAGGGTGCCGCCGGCGGCTACAAGGAGGTGGTGATGAAGGTCACCGGGCAGAACGTCTACGGAACGCTCAAGTACGAATCGGGCGTGCACCGCGTGCAGCGCGTGCCGCAGACCGAGACCCAGGGACGCGTCCACACCTCGGCAGCATCGGTGGCCGTGCTCCCCGAAGCCGAGGAGTTCGACGTCGAGATCTCGATGAACGACATCCGCAAGGATATCTTCTGCGCCTCGGGACCCGGCGGGCAGTCGGTCAACACGACCTACTCGGCCATCCGCCTGACGCACATCCCCACGGGCATCGTCGTGCAGTGCCAGGACCAGAAGTCGCAGCTGAAGAACTTCGACAAGGCCTTCGAGGAGCTGCGCACGCGCGTCTTCAACCTCGAATACTCGAAATACCTCGACGAAATAGCCTCGAAACGCAAGACGATGGTCTCGACGGGCGACCGCTCGGCCAAGATCCGCACCTACAACTACCCGCAGGGACGCATCACCGACCACCGCATCAACTACACGATCTACAACCTCGCGGCCTTCATGGACGGCGACATCCAGGACTGCATCGACCATCTGATCGTTGCCGAGAATGCCGAGCGGCTGAAGGAGAGCGAATTGTAGCATCCCGGGCAATATCGGGCCCGTAACGTCCGTTTGGAAGGAAACGAAACAGAGGTTTTGGCTATGAAGAAAGTGTTTGCACTGCTCGCGGCGGTCCTGCTCGCGGCGGCCCTTCCGGCCCGGAGTCAGAAGCCGCTCTATCTGGTCAACGGCGTCGAGCGGAGCGACATCGACTCGATCCCTCCCGAGGAGATCGAACACATCGAGACGCTGCCGGCCGACGAGGAGACCATAGCCCGCTACGGCGAGAAGGCCTCGAACGGCGTGATGCTCATCACGCTGCGCTACGACCAGCCCGCCCGATTCTCCGACACCACGACCTTCGACCGCTACATCGCCCGCCAGGTGCGGTGGGACGACGACGAGCCCGTGGCCCGCGTCGTGCTGCGCTATACGGTGGCGCCCGACGGCCGCACGATCGTCGACGAAACACTCGAAGCAACCGACAACCGACTCAAACGCCGCGTGCTGAAGGCCGTCGAGGAGGCCCCGCTGTGGACCCCGGCCCAAAAGGGCGGCAAGCCCCTGGCCAGCGAAGGCGTCCTGCACGTCCAGCTGCCCGAAGGCCGGCCGATGCCCCGTCGCGTAGAGCTGGTATACTGATCCCCAAAGCACCCCGGAGGCGCCGCAGCGTGGCGCCATGCAAGAATCGACAAATCCCGAAATCCTTCGAAGCATGAAAACAAACTCCCTTGCCGCCTGGATCGTCGCCGTACGCCCCTACAGCCTGGGCAACTCGGTCATCCTGATTCTCGTCGCCTCGGCCCTCGCCTGGACCGACGGAGCCTTCCACGCTCTTCCGGCCCTGCTGTGCCTGCTCTTCGCCGTGCTGATGCAGTGCACGGCCAATCTGGTCAACGACCTCTGGGACTATCTCAAGGGGGCCGACCAGCCCGACCGCCTGGGCCCCGACCGCGCCTTTGCCAAGGGGTACATCACCCTCGGGACCATGAAAGCCGGCATCGCCGCCTTCACCGTCGCCTCCTGCGCCGCGGGACTCGGCATTCTGGCCTGGGCCGTGCGCCACGACACGCTTGCCTGGGGCGGCTGGGAGCTCGTCGCCGTAGGTGCGGCCTGCCTGCTCTTCGCCTACTTCTACACCGCCGGACCGTGGCCCCTGGCCTATCACGGGCTGGGCGACGTGGCCGTCATCCTCTTCTTCGGACTCATTCCCGTGGGTCTGAGCTACTACGTCCAGACGGGCTCGTGGGACTGGGAGGTCACCGTCGCAGCGGCTGCCTGCGGACTGGTCATCGACACCATGCTGATGGTCAACAACTTCCGCGATCGCGAGGAGGATGCCCGCTGCCACAAGCGCACGGTGGTCGTCTGCTTCGGAGCCGCCTTCGGCCGCTGGGGATACCTCGCCCTGGGGCTCGCAGCCGTCGCGCTGTGTCTCTCGCTGCTCGCCGCAGGACGCGCGTGGGCCGCGCTGCTGCCGCTCGTATACCTCGCGGCGCACATCGCCACATGGCGCAAGATGGTGCGCATCGACCACGGCGACGCCCTGAACATCTGTCTGGGCGAAACGGCCCGCAACATCATGCTCTTCGGAGCGCTGCTGACCATCGGACTGCTGCTCGGATGACACCCGACGAACGATACATCACGCTGCGCGAGCTGCAGCTGCGCATCAAACAGGTGCTCGAAGGGCAGTTTGCACTCCCCTTGTGGGTGAGTGCCGAGATCGCAGAGATCAAGCTCAACCGCTCGGGGCACTGCTACCTGGAGCTCGTCGAGAAGGGCGGCGACAACGGCGTGCCGACGGCCCAGGCCCGGGCCGTGATCTGGCGCTCGCACTACGCCCGCATAGCGGGCTACTTCGAGGCCGAGACGGGCCAGCGGCTCGACGCCGGAATCCGCATCCTGGCCAAGGTGCTGGTCACCTATCACGAAATATACGGCTTCTCACTCCAGATCACCGACATCGACCCTTCGTACACGCTGGGCGACATGGAGCGGCAGCGGCAGCAGACCATCGCGCAGCTGCAGCAGGAGGGCGTCTGGGAGATGAACCGCGAGGTGCCGATGCCGGCCGTCGTGCAGCGCGTTGCCATTGTTTCGAGCGCCCAGGCCGCGGGGTATCAGGACTTCCTCAAGGAGCTCGCGCGCAGCCCCTACCGCTTCGACCTCACGTTGTTCGAGGCCTACATGCAGGGAGCCGCCGCCGAGGAGTCGATCATCGAGGCCCTGTGCACCATTGCGGAGCACGCCGAAGAGTTCGACGCCGTGGTGATGATCCGCGGTGGAGGGTCGCGCAGCGACCTGAACTGCTTCAACGCCTACCGGCTCTGCGCCCACATCGCACAGTTTCCGCTGCCCGTGGTGACGGGCATCGGCCACGACAAGGATACAAGTGTCGCCGACATGGTGGCGCACACGGCACTGAAAACCCCGACGGCTGTCGCCGGATGGCTCGTCGAGCGCATGGAGACGGTCGACGGATGGCTCGACGCCGCGGCCCTGCAGCTTCACGACGGTGTGCTGCGCCTCGCACGCACCGAACAGTTGCGGCTTGAGGAGTTCGCCGGCAGCGTGCGGCACCTCGCACAGGCGCTGCTCCGGCAGCGCGGCGTGGAGCTCAAGGCCCGCGACGAAGCGTTCCGCAGCGCCGCGGAGGTCTTCCTCAAGCAGCAGCGGCAGCGGCTCGAAGCCCTCGGCGAGGTGGTCGCCAGCCGCTCGCCGCACGAAATCCTCCGCATGGGCTTCGCCGTCGTGCGCAGCCAGGGACGCGCCGTGGTCTCGGCACGCGCCGTGCGTCCGGGACAGCCGCTGACGATCGAGGTCGCCGACGGACAATTCTCCGCAGAAGCAAAATAACCGCAGATATGGCAGCAAAAAAGAAGATCGACGAACCGGGTTACGCCGAAGCGATTGCCGAGATCGAACGCATCATCGGACGCTTCCGCAACGAAGAGATGGACGTAGACAGCCTCGCCGCCGAGGTGCGGCGCGCCACGGAGCTCATCGCGGCGTGCAAGGAGCGGCTCCGCCGGGCCGAGGAGGAGGTGAACAAAATCCTCGAGGCATGAAACGGCTGATACGCTGGGCGCTGAACCACATTCCGCGGCCGGTGCTGCAGCGCCTGGCCGGATGGATGGTACCCGTCGCGGGGCTCCTCTACAAGGGGCGCGGCGTGGCGTGTCCGGTGTGCGGAGCCAGGTACCGGAAATTCCTCCCCTACGGCTACGTGCATTCGCGGCCCAACGCCCTGTGTCCCAAGTGTCTCTCGCTGGAGCGTCACCGTCTGCTGTGGCTCTATCTGACGCGCGAGACCGACCTGCTGACGGCCTTCCCGCGCACGCTGCACATCGCCCCGGAGGTCTGCATCATGCGCCACCTGAAGCCCCACTTCCAGGCGCACCCGGGGCAGTATCTGACGGCCGATCTCGAAAGCCCGCTGGCCGACCTGCACTTCGACGTGCAGCAGATTCCGCTCCCCGACAACTCGGTGGAGGTGGTGCTCTGCAACCACATTCTCGAACATGTAGCCGACGACCGGCGGGCACTGCGCGAGCTGCACCGCATTCTGAAGCCCGGCGGCTGGGGCATTGTCCTCTCGCCCGTCGACAGCACCTACGAGCACACCTACGAGGACGACTCGATCACCGATCCGGCGGAGCGCACGCGAATCTTCGGGCAGTACGACCACCGGCGCATCTACGGACGGGACTATGCCGACCGGCTGCGCGAGGCGGGATTCGAGGCCGCCGACATCGACTACGCCGCCTCGCTCACCGAGGAGGAGCGGCGGCTCCATGCGCTTCCCGAGGATCACATCTACGTGGTATACAAGCATTGATGATCCCGGATCGCTCCGGGATGCAAAGTCCGTAAAACGTCAGTTCAGTAGAGATAGAAGACGATGCCGATGAAGTGGCAGACGACGGCGAGGTTGATCAGCAGGTGCCACACCAGGTGGTGGTAGCGGAACCCCTTGCGGGCATAGACCCACGCCCCCGCGGTATAGAGCACGCCGCCCGCGGCGATCAGCCACAGCAGCGCCGGCGTGGCGTGGCGGATGAAGAGAGGCAGGAAGAAGACGATCGTCCACCCCATCACGAGGTAGATGGTCAGACTCACCGCCGGGATCGACCGCCGCGACAGCGACTTGTAGAAGACCCCGAAAAGCACCATCGCCCACTGCAGCACGGTGATGAAGATTCCCTGCCAGCCGCCGATCACCGAGAGCGCAATGGGCGTATAGCTTCCGGCGATGGCCACGTAGATGAAGATGTGGTCCAGGATGTGGAACACCTCCTTGTGGCGCGAGGCCGGATTCATCGAGTGGTAGAGCGTCGAAGCCAGGAACATCAGAAAGATCGAGACCACGAAGATCGAGACCGAAACCGCCGCCACAACACCGTCGGGATCATGCACGTAGGCCCACACCGCCGCAAACGGAAGGGCCAGCAGCGCCAGCAGCGCCATCACACCGTGGGAGACCGAATTGGCGATCTCTTCGCCCAGGGTCGGCAAATAGGGACTCTTTTTCCGTTTCATCGCACTTCGGAGCGTTTACGAGGACAAATTTATAATTTTTTTTCATATCTTTGCCCTCAACGGTTATCTGGTTAGGCAAAATGGACTTTTCACGCTACGAAAATCTCCGTACGCTCGTGCGTACGAACTTCTCGGAGCAGACGCAACGTCTGGTCGATGAAGCGCTGGAGTATGCCGAAGCCAAACTCGGATCGCTCACGCGCTACGACGGTTCGCCGCTTATCGGGCATGGTGTGGCCGTCGCCGAGATCGTGATCTCCGAAGTGGGGCTCGGACGCAACTCCACCCTCTCGTCGATCCTTCACGACGTGGTGCGAATCGCCCACAAGCAGCTCCCCGCCGAGGAGTTCCTTGCCCTCACGGCCGATATCCGCAACCGCTTCGGCGAACAGGTCGTGGGCATCACCATGGGTCTGTCGAACATCTCGGAGCTCAAGCTCAAGGTGGCCAAGGAGCAGGCCGACAACTTCCGCGACCTGATCGTCAGCTACTCCGAGGATCCGCGCGTGATCCTCATCAAGCTGGCCGACCGGCTCGAAGTGATGCGCTCGCTGGAGATGTTTCCCCACGAGAAGTGGCGCAAGAAGAGCTGGGAGTCGATGAACCTCTACGCACAGATCGCCCACAAGCTGGGCCTCTACTCGATCAAGAGCGAGCTGGAGGACATCGCCCTGAAGTACCTCGAACCGAAGGACTACGAGCACATCGTCACCAAACTCGAGGAGAGCGCCGAGGAGCGAAAGGCCTTCATCGCACGCTTCCTCGTGCCCATCGAGCAGCGCCTCAACCGCCTCGGCATCAAGTACCATATCAAGAGCCGCACGAAGTCGATCTTCTCGATCTGGAACAAGATGCAGAAGCAGCACGTGCCCTTCGAAGGAGTCTACGACATCTTCGCCATCCGCATCATCATCGACTGTGCGCCCGAGCAGGAGAAACCCCTCTGCTGGACCGTCTATTCGGTGGTCACGGACTTCTATACGCCCAACCCCAACCGCATGCGCGACTGGATCTCGATCCCCAAGTCGAACGGATACGAGTCGCTGCACACGACTGTCTCGGCCGAGGGCCGCTGGGTCGAGGTGCAGATCCGCACCGAGCGCATGGATGAGGTCGCCGAGCGCGGTATCGCCGCACACTGGCGCTACAAGGGCGTCGGACAGGGGGCCCAGACGAGCGAGATGTGGCTGAGCCGCCTGCGCGAGCTGATGGAGGACACCACCCACTCGCTGGCGCAGCGCTTCGACGCCAAGCCCGCCTCGGGGGAGATCTTCGTCTTCACCCCGAACGGCGACCTGCGCAAGCTGCCCGAAGGGGCCACGCTGCTCGACTTCGCCTTCGACATCCATACGTCGCTCGGCGCAACGTGCGTGGGCGGCAAGGTGAACAACCGCGCCGCGTCGATCCGCGAGCCGCTGCACAACGGCGATATCGTGGAGATCCAGACGCAGAAGAACCAGACGCCGAAATCGGACTGGCTCTCGTTCGTCGTCACCTCGAAGGCGCGCAACAAGATCAAGTCGTTCCTGCGCGAGGAGCAGGCCAAACATACGCGCATGGGGCGCGAGGAGCTGGAGCGCAAGCTCAAGAACTGGAAGATGGCCATCTCGATCGACGAGGCCGTGGCCTACCTCGCCCGGCACTTCAAGCTGCGCCTGGGCAGCGAGATCTACGGACTGATCGCCACGCAGAAGCTCGACTTCGGAACCATCAAGGAGCTGCTGACCCGCCACCTCTCGGGCGAAGCCGCCGAGGAGCGCCGTGCGGCAGCCGCGGAGATCGAGCGGCAGAAGGCCGCACTGCACAGCAACACGCCGCGCGAGACCCCGACGTCGCAGGATACCCTGATCATCGACGACGACATCTCGAAGATCCAGTACAAGCTGGCCAAGTGCTGCAACCCGATCAAGGGGGACGAAGTCTTCGGATTCGTGACCATCAACTCGGGCATCACGATCCACCGCACCGACTGCCCCAATGCCCGGCGCATGCGCGAAAACTACCCCTACCGGGTCATCGAGGCGCGCTGGCGCCAATCGGCCGAAGGGGCGTTCCGCGTCACGATCCGCATCATCGCGGCCGACACCACGGGCATGGCCAACCACATCACCGAGGTGATCATCCGCGACCTGAAGCTCAACATCCGCACGATCAACTTCGCCGCCGCCGGCAACGGATGCATCGCCGGCACGGTCTCGGTCGAGGTGCCCGGCGCGGGCGTCGTCGACACGCTGATCCATCAGATCCTGCGGATCAAGGGCGTGCAGCGAGCCTACCGAATCAACTGATTCCCAAACATATCAAACATCCAAACATTTTTATTTTTCCATTTACCCACATCTTTCCGATACAATGAATAGCAAGACTATCAGCGTCGTATTTGCCGACTCGTCGCACGCGCACTACGCTCCGCGTATCTGCCAGCTGATCTACGAGTCCGCATTGCAGCGGGGAACGGGCATCGCCAAGCGCACGCCCGAATATATCGCCGCAAAAATGACCGATGGCAAGGCCGTCGTGGCGCTGGACGGAGACAGACTGGTCGGATTCAGCTACATCGAATGTTGGGGGCACGGCGACTTCGTCGCAACCTCCGGACTGATCGTTGATCCCGAGTACCGCCACATGGGACTCGCCGAGCAGATCAAACGACGAACCTTCGAGCTGGCCCGACGACGATTTCCGTATGCGAAGCTATTCAGTATCACCACCTCCCTGCCGGTCATGAAGCTGAACTCCCGCATGGGTTACGTCCCGGTGACCTTCTCCGAACTCACCGAGGACGAGGAGTTCTGGAAGGGCTGCGAGGGATGCTGCAACTACGACATTCTCCAGCGCAACAACCGCCGCATGTGCCTCTGCACGGGAATGCTGTACGATCCGGCCAAGGAGCCGCCCAAGAAGCAGTCGCGCCTGGCCCCGTACGTCATGTTCATCAAAAACAAGTTCAAAAAGATCTTTCACCTGAAATAACAAAAATCACATAGCACCATGGAAAGCAAGAAAAAAGTCGTTCTGGCGTTCAGCGGAGGTCTGGACACCTCGTTCTGCGTGAAGTACCTCTCCGAGGAGAAGGGGTACGATGTCTACACGGCCATCGCCAACACGGGAGGCTTCTCGAAGGAGGAGCTCGAGCGCATCGAGAAGCGCGCCATGGAGCTCGGCGCCGTGAAGCACGTAACGCTCGACATCGAGCAGGAGTACTACGAGAAGAGCATCCGCTACATGGTCTTCGGCAACATCCTGCGCAACGGCACCTACCCCATTTCGGTAAGCTCCGAGCGTATCTTCCAGGCCATCGCCATCATCGAATACGCCAAGCAGATCGGCGCCGATGCCGTGGCTCACGGCTCGACGGGCGCCGGCAACGACCAGGTGCGTTTCGACCTCACGTTCCAGATCCTCGCCCCGGGGATCGAGATCATCACCCCGACGCGTGACATGACCCTCACGCGCGAGTACGAGATCGACTACCTGCGCAAGCACGGCATCACGGCCGACTACAAGAAGATGGAGTACTCGATCAACAAGGGGCTCTGGGGCACCTCGATCGGCGGCAAGGAGACGCTCCACTCGGAGCAGACGCTGCCCGAGGAGGCCTATCCGAGCCAGATTACCGCCGAGGGCGAGGAGCACCTGAAACTCTCGTTCGAGAAGGGCGAACTCTCGGCCGTGAACGGCAAGCCCTACGCCGACAAGGTCGAGGCCATCCGCGCCGTGGAGGCCATCGGCTCGAAGTTCGGAATCGGCCGCGACATGCACATCGGTGACACGATCATCGGCATCAAGGGACGCGTGGGCTTCGAGGCCGCCGCGCCGATGCTCATCATCGCCGCCCACAAGATGCTCGAAAAACACACGCTGACCAAGTGGCAGATCTACTGGAAGGACCAGGTGGCCACGTGGTACGGCATGTTCCTCCACGAGGCGCAGTACCTCGAGCCGGTGATGCGCGACATCGAGGCGATGCTCCTCTCGTCGCAGCGCAACGTCACGGGTACCGTCGAGCTGATCCTCCGTCCGCGGAACTACACGCTCGTGGGCGTCGATTCGACCTACGATCTGATGAAGACCGACTTCGGCGAGTACGGCGAGGTCAACAAGGCCTGGACGGCCGACGACGTGAAGGGCTTCACGAAGATCCTCGGCAACCAGATCAAGATCTACTACAACGTGCAGAAACGCAACGAAAAGAAGCAGAAATGATCCGCGCGGGAATCATCGGAGGCGCCGGCTACACGGCCGGAGAGCTGATCCGGCTGCTGGTCAACCACCCGCAGACGGAGATCGCGTTTGTCCACAGCACGTCGAACGCCGGGAACCTCCTCACGGAGGTCCACGCGGGGCTGGAGGGCGAGACGTCGATGCGCTTCTGCGCGGAGTACGACCTCGCACAGGCCGACGTCGTGTTCCTCTGCTCGGCCCACGGGCAGAGCCGCACGTGGCTGGCTGAACAGACGCTGCCCGAAGGGTTGCGGATCATCGACCTCGCGCAGGATTTCCGCGACGAGTCGGAAGGCTTTGTCTACGGGCTGCCGGAGATGAACCGCGAGCGCATCCGCCAGGCCCGGCGGGTCGCCAACCCCGGGTGCTTCGCCACGGCGATCCAGCTGGCGCTGCTGCCGCTGGCCGCCGCCGGGCTGTTGGAGGACGAGGTGCACGTGACGGCCGTCACGGGATCGACCGGCGCCGGGGTGAAGCCCTCGGCCACGACCCACTTCAGCTGGCGGGCCTCGAACCTCTCGGTCTACAAGGCCTTCACGCACCAGCACCTGCTCGAAATCGGCCGCAACCTGCGGCTGCTGGAGCCCGGCTTCGACGAGGAGATCAACTTCGTGCCGATGCGCGGCGACTTCACGCGGGGCATCCTGGCGAGCGTCTACACGACGTGCCCGCTGGAGGAGGAGGCTGCGCGGAAGCTCTATGCCGACTACTACGCCGGAGCCGCCTTCACGCACGTCACGGAGCGTGCCGTGGACCTCAAGCAGGTGGTCAACACCAACAAGGCGCTGGTACAGGTGGCCCGGCACGGGTCGAAGCTGCACATCGTCTCGGTGATCGACAACCTGCTGAAGGGCGCCTCGGGACAGGCCGTGCAGAACATGAACCTGATGTTCGGCCTCGACGAACGCGAAGGGCTGCGGCTCAAGGCCAGCGCCTTCTGATGGCGTCGCGAGGCACCTTCTGACGATGTCTCGCGACATCGTCCGACGCTGCTTCGCGACATCGTCCGATTCCGCCGCAGGGCGAAGACCGGCCGCGTGCGGGTGTCCCGTCGGCACCGGGGAGCCCGTCCCACAGGAATGCCCCGTCGCGGCCATAAAACACAAGCATACCATGGAACTCTTCAACGTATATTCACTCTATCCGATCGAACCGGTACGGGGCAAGGGGTGCTTCGTCTACGACGCCGCCGGCACCGAATACATCGATCTCTACGGCGGACACGCCGTGATCTCGATCGGACACGCACAGCCCGACTACGTACGGGCCATCTCGGAGCAGGTCGCAAAACTCGGATTCTACTCCAATTCGGTCGAGAACTCCCTGCAGCGGGAGCTCGCCGCACGCCTCGGGCGCATCTCGGGGTATGACGACTACCGGCTCTTCCTCTGCAACTCGGGGGCCGAGGCCAACGAGAACGCCCTGAAGCTGGCGTCGTTCCACACCGGGCGCAGCAAGGTCCTGGCCATCGCCAAGGCCTTCCACGGACGCACGTCGGGCGCCGTGGCCGTGACGGACAATCCGGCCATCACGTCGCCCTTCAACCGCACGCCCAACGTGGAGTTCACGCCGCTGAACGACCTCGCGGCGGCCCGCGAGAAGCTCGCCACGCGGGAATTCGCGGCCGTCATCATCGAGGGCATCCAGGGCGTCTCGGGCATCCACTGCCCGACGGACGACTTCCTCCGCGGACTGCGCGAGGCGGCCACGGAGAGCGGCACACAGCTCATTCTCGACGAGATACAGTCGGGATACGGCCGCACGGGGCGCTTCTTCGCCCACCAGCAGTCGGGCATCCGCCCCGACCTGATCACCACGGCCAAGGGAATGGCCAACGGATTCCCGATCGGCGGCGTGCTGATCGCCCCGCACTTCGAGGCGCGGCCCGGCATGCTCGGCACCACCTTCGGGGGAAACCACCTGGCCTGCGCCGCAGCCATCGCCGTACTCAAGGTCCTCGAACGCGACCATCTCGTGGAGAATGCCGCCGAGGTGGGCGGCTACCTGCTCGACGAACTGCGCCGCTTCGATCGGCTGAAGGAGGTCCGCGGCCGCGGACTGATGATCGGCCTCGAGGTCGACGGCTCGGGCCCGGAGCTGCGCAAAAAACTGCTCTTCGGGAAGCACATCTTCACGGGAGGCGCCGGCGCCACGGTCGTACGGCTGCTGCCGGCGCTGTGCCTCACGCACGAGCTGGCCGACCGGTTCCTGGAGGCGTTCCACCAAACGTTGCACGAAAAATAACCCCCAAGATGAAAAAATTCACCTGTGTACAGGATATCGGCGACCTGAAGGCCGCCGTTGCCGAGGCGCTGGAGATCAAGCGCGACCGCTTCCAGTTCACCGGACTGGGCCGCAACCGCACGCTGCTGATGCTCTTCTTCAACTCGAGCCTCCGCACGCGTCTCTCGACCCAGAAGGCCGCCATGAACCTCGGCATGAACGTCATGGTCCTCGACGTCAACCAGGGGGCCTGGAAACTCGAAACCGAACGCGGCGTGGTGATGGACGGCGACAAGGCCGAGCACCTGCTCGAAGCCATCCCCGTCATGGGATCGTACTGCGACGTGATCGGCGTGCGGTCGTTCGCCCGCTTCCGCGACAAGGCCGAGGATTACGAGGAGCGCGTACTGGAGCAGTTCATCCGCTACTCGGGACGTCCGGTCTTCTCGATGGAGGCCGCCACGCGCCACCCGCTGCAGAGCTTCGCCGACCTGATCACCATCGAGGAGCACAAGCGCACGGAGCGTCCGAAGGTCGTCATGACCTGGGCCCCGCACCCCAACGCCCTGCCGCAGGCCGTTCCGAACTCCTTTGCCGAGTGGATGAACGCCGCCGGCTACGACTTCGTCATCACCCATCCCGAAGGGTATGAGCTCGACCCGAAGTTCGTCGGCCACGCCCGCGTGGAGTACGACCAGCGCAAGGCGCTCGAAGGCGCCGACTTCGTCTACGCCAAGAACTGGGCCGCCTACGCCGACCCGAACTACGGAAAGGTCCTTTCGCGCGACCGCGCGTGGACGGTCGACACGGAGAAGATGGCCCTGACGAACAACGCCTTCTTCATGCACTGCCTCCCCGTGCGCCGCAACATGATCGTCACCGACGAGGTGATCGAGTCGCCGCAGTCGCTGGTGATTCCCGAGGCCGCAAACCGTGAGATCTCGGCCCAGGTGGTTCTCAAACGTCTGCTGGAGGGGCTGCAATGAACGCAATCAAGGTCGTCAAGATCGGCGGGAACGTCATCGACAATCCCGAAGCGCTGAAGGCATTCCTCACGGAATTTGCCGCCATCGAGGGTCCGAGGATCCTCGTCCACGGCGGCGGGAAGCTCGCCACGCGCATGGCCGAACGGCTGGAGCTCAAGGTGCAGATGGTCGACGGACGGCGGATCACCGACAAGGGGACGCTCGACGTGGTGACGATGGTCTACGCCGGACTCATCAACAAGCAGATCGTCGCCGGACTGCAGGCCGCCGGCTGCAATGCCATCGGACTGTCGGGAGCCGACGGAAATGCCGTCACCGCCCGCCGCCGCGCTCCGCAGCCGATCGACTACGGATTTGTCGGCGACATCGAGCGCGTCGACTCGGAGCTGCTGCGCCGCCTGCTCGAAGGCGGGCTGGTGCCTGTCTTCTCGGCCATCATGCACGACGGACACGGCACGCTGCTCAACTGCAACGCCGACAGCGTCGCCTCGGCCGTAGCCCTCGGAGCCGCCGCCATCGCCCCGACCGATCTGGTCTTCTGCTTCGAGAAGGCCGGGGTGCTGCGCGATCCGGAGGACGAGGGGTCGGTGATCCCGGAGATCACGGCCGAGAGCTACGCCCGGCTGAAGGCCGACGGCACGGTCAGCAAGGGAATGATCCCGAAGGTCGAGAATGCCCTGAAGGCCGTCGGCGAGGGCGTGCGGAGCGTCACGATCCGCAGCTCGAAGGGGCTGGCAAACGGCATCGGCACCGTCATCCGGCAATAAGGCACCCACGATCCGAAATCCCGAAACGCAGATATGGACCCACGAACCCAGGAAGCCGTCGAACTGCTGCAGGCGCTGATCCGCACGCCCTCCCTTTCGCGCGACGAAGCGCGCACGGCCGATCTCGTCGAGCGCTTTCTCGCCGCACACGGCGCCGTCCCCAAGCGGCTCTACAACAACGTCTGGGCGCGCTCCGAAGGCTTCGATCCGGCACGTCCGACGCTGCTGCTCAATTCGCACCACGACACCGTGCGGCCCGCCGCATCGTACACCCGGGACCCGTTTGCCCCGACGCTGGAGGAGGGACGTCTCTACGGGCTCGGCAGCAACGACGCCGGAGCCTCGGTCGTCGCGCTCACGGAGACCTTCCTCACGTTCCGCCGCCGGAAGCTGCCCTTCAACCTCGTCGTGGCCATCTCGGCCGAGGAGGAGTGCATGGGCGAGCACGGCATGCGGGCGCTGGTGCCTGCCCTCGGAAAGATTGACATGGCCCTCGTGGGCGAACCCACGGGGATGCAGGCCGCCACGGGCGAACGCGGACTGGTCGTGCTGGACTGCACGGCCCGCGGCCGCAGCGGACACGCCGCCCGCGGAGAGGGGATCAACGCCCTCTACATTGCGCTGGACGACATTGCCCGGCTGCGCGGATTCCGCTTCGAGCGCGAATCCCCGCTGTTGGGACCCATCGGCATCGCCGTGACGCAGATCGAGGCCGGCACGCAGCACAACGTCGTGCCCGATGTGTGCCGCTTCGTCGTCGACGTGCGCACGACCGACGCCTATACGAACGAGCAGACGGTCGACATCCTGCGCGCCGCCCTCCAATCGGAAGCCATACCCCGCTCGACGCGCATCCGCGCCGCGGCGGTCGGCGAGGAGCATCCGCTCGTGCAGGCCGCACGCGCCGTCGGACGTCGGACGTTCGTCTCCCCGACAACCTCCGACCGCACGCTGATGCCCTTCCCGTCGCTGAAGATGGGCCCCGGGGAGTCGTCGCGCTCCCACTCGGCCGACGAGTATGTCCTTGTCGACGAGATCGACCAGGCCCTCGGAATTTACGAACAATACATCGAACAATTAGCCAAACTCTACGCATGAGCACGACCAAACTTTGGGACAAGGGTTTCGAACCCGACAAAATGATCGAAGAATATACCGTCGGCCAGGACCGCGAACTGGACCTGCGCCTGGCCCGCTACGACGTCGAAGGGTCGCTGGCCCACATCGCCATGCTTGAAAAGATCGGGCTGCTCTCGGCCGAAGAGCTGAAGAGCCTCACCGCCGGACTGAAGGAGATTGCCGCGGAGATCGAGGCCGGACGCTTCGAGATCGAACCCGACACGGAGGATGTCCATTCGCAGGTCGAGCTGATGCTCACCCGACGGCTGGGCGACGCCGGAAAGAAAATCCACTCGGGACGCTCGCGCAACGACCAGGTGCTCGTGGACCTGAAGCTCTTCCTGCGCGACGAGCTGCGGCAGATCGCCGAAAGGACCAAAGCCGTGTTCGACCGGCTGCAGGAGCTCAGCGAACGCTACAAGGAGGTTCTCATGCCCGGATACACGCACCTGCAGATCGCCATGCCCTCGTCGTTCGGGCTCTGGTTCGGCGCCTACGCCGAGACATTGGTCGACGACATGCGCCTGGTGGCCGCGGCGTGGCACATCGCCAACCAGAATCCCCTGGGATCGGCCGCCGGTTACGGATCGTCGTTTCCGCTGGACCGCACGATGACCACGCGGCTGCTCCACTTCGAGACGCTGCACTACAACGTCGTGGCCGCACAGATGAGCCGCGGCAAGAGCGAACGCGCGGCGGCCGCCGCCATTGCCGCCATTGCCGCAACGATCGGACGCCTGGCCATGGACGCCTGCCTGTTCATGAGCCAGAACTTCGGATTCATCTCCCTGCCCGACGAGCTCACGACCGGATCGAGCATCATGCCCCACAAGAAGAATCCCGATGTCTTCGAGATCATGCGCGGACGCTGCAACCGCCTGCAGGCCGTGCCGAACGAGATCGCCCTGCTGACGACAAACCTCCCGGTGGGTTACCACCGCGACCTGCAGCTGATGAAGGACATCCTCTTCCCGGCCATCGAGGAGATCAAGCGCACGCTCGGGATGTGCGACTTCATGCTCGCGCACGTGCGGGTGAACGAACACATCCTCGACGACCGCAAATACGACTACCTCTTCACCGTCGAGGATGTCAACCGGCTGGTGCTGCAGGGCGTGCCGTTCCGCGAGGCCTACCGGCAGGTCGGCATGGCCGTACAGCGGGGCGAGTACCGTCCCACGCGCGAGGTGCACCACACCCACGAAGGGAGCATCGGGAACCTCTGCACGGCGGAGATCCGCCGCAAGATGGAGGCCGTCATGCAGGAGTTCGAGACTCCGGGGATGTAAGCCGCCAGTAACAGCGCAAGATAACAGAGCGCCGCAACGGGCGGATGACGCCATCCCGCACGAGCGAAAGGGGACCGAACGGATTCGGTCCCCTTTCGCATGTATGCCGGAGAGTCGGGCGGTCACTCCCTCTCGCCGCGGAAACGCGCCCGGTACTGCGTGGGGCTGAGCCGCTCGCGCAGGCGGAAGAAGAGCGAAAAGGCGCTCGCGCTCTCGAATCCCAGCTCATAGGCGATCTCCGAGATGCTGAGCGTCGTCGTGGTGAGCAGCTCCCGGGCCTTGTTCTGACGCAGGGCCTGCTGGTACTGCGCCGGAGCCATTCCCACGTAGCGGCGGAAAGCGCGGCGGAACCACGTATAGCCCATCTCCACGTCGCGGGCGATTTGCTCGGGGGAGAGCTCCCGGCCGACATGGGTCCGCATGATCGTCTTCGCGCGGTTGATCTTCTCCACGACCGGGTTGTCCGAATAGAGCAGGTTGCTGTGCTTGAAGAGCGTGGAGCCGAGGATATGGAGCACGATGCTCGAGATCAGGGGCTGGAATCCCACACGCTCCTCCTCGACCGTGGTGATGATCTCGCGGTAACACCGTTCGATGCCGCCGCTGCATCCGATGCGGAAGAGCGGGTGCTGCCGCGTGAGGAATCCCTGCTGCTCCAGGTGGCCGACATAGGCGCCGCGGAATCCGACCCACCACTCGGTCCACCCCACCTCGGGGTCGGGCGAATAGGAGTGCCATTCGTTGGGAAAGAGCAGCAGCATGGTCCCGGCCCCGACCTCCTGCAACGGGCACGAGGCCGACTCGAAGCGCCCCCGTCCGGCGGTGATGTAGACCAGCTGGTACTCGTTCAGCGTGCGTCCGCTTCCCTTGTAAAACAGATATGATTCAGGATGTTGCGACACGGGATAGGGCGTTCCGGGCGGAACGTGCTGGTGCCCGGCCGTGGTGCAGACGACGCCCCACTGTTCGTCGCGCGACGATACGGGCAGGTAGTGCAGGATGCTCTTCGGACGGTCTTCCATAGTGTCAAATCTATATGGAGTTTGTCAAATCCATCAACAAAGATACGTAAAAGATTCCGTAGCTTTGTATACCAACCCAAAACTTCATGACCATGGAACGCTATTTCATCGGCGTCGACCTGGGAGCAACGAGCGGCCGCGTCATTCTGGCTGCGCTCTCCGACCACGGCATCACCCTCGAAGTGCTGCACCGCTTCCCGAACCGGCTGCTCCGCATCGGCGAACGATACTACTGGAATATCTACACGCTCTACGAAGAGATTCTCCACGGACTGGAGCTCGCCGGACGCCGGCACCTGCCGATCACGTCACTGGGCATCGACACCTGGGGCGTGGATTTCGCCTGCGTGGGATCCGACGGCGAAATCCTCGGTCTGCCCCGCGCCTACCGCGATCCCTTCACGCGCGGCGTTCCCGAGGCCTACTTCGCCGGGGTGCTTCCCCGTGACGAGGTCTATGCCGCCACGGGAATCCAGGTCATGGATTTCAACTCGCTCTACCAGCTCTACGCCCTCCAACGCGAAGGATGCTCGGCACTCCGGGCCGCCCGCCGGCTGCTCTTCATGCCCGACGCGCTGTCGTACCTGCTCACCGGGGAGATGGTCACCGAATATACCATCGCCTCGACCTCCCAGCTGCTGAATCCCCGCACGAAACGAATCGAAGCCCGTCTGCTCGAAGGCATGGGGCTCTCGCCCGAACTCTTCCCGCCCATCGTCATGCCCGGGCACCGGATCGGCACGCTGCGCCGCGAGGTGGCCGCAGCGTGCGGACTGCCGCAGGTGGAGGTTGTCGCCGTCGCGGGGCACGACACCGCCTCGGCCGTTGCCGCCGTCCCGGCCGAGAACGAACGCTTCGCCTACCTCTCGTCGGGAACCTGGTCGCTCATGGGCGTCGAGATCCGCGAGCCGATGATCACCCCGCAGACCGCCGCCTGCAACTTCACCAACGAGGGCGGCGTGGACGGCACCGTGCGGCTGCTGAAGAACATCACCGGCATGTGGCTGCTCGAACAGTGCCGCGAGGCCTGGAGGCGGGAGAACCGGGACTACTCCTACGAGGAGATCGTGCGCATGACCCGGGAGACGGCTCCTTCGGGGGCGGTTGTCGACCCCGATGCCGCGGAGTTCGCGGCGCCGACCGACATGCCGCAGGCCATCCGCACGTGGTGCGCCGCGCACGCCGTGCCCGTCCCGGCAGACGACGCCGCGATGATGCGTCTGATCTTCGACTCCCTGGCGGCGAAATACGCCTCGGTGCTCGACACGCTGCGGGGGCTGGCGCCCTTCCCGATCGAACGGCTCCACGTCATCGGCGGCGGAGCTCGCAACGGGCTGCTGAACCAGATGACGGCCGATGCCGTCGGTGTGCCCGTCGTGGCGGGTCCCGACGAGGCCACGGCGCTGGGCAACATCATGATGCAGGCGCGGGCCGCCGGTCTGGTCGCCTCGCTGGAGGAGATGCGGCGCTACATCCGCCGCTCGATCGAAACGACGACATACTTACCAAATCTATAAACCGACCCTTATGAAAACGGAACTTATCGAAAAGGCATACGCCATCGCGCAGGAGCGCTACGCGGAGATCGGCGTGGATACGGAGCGGGCGCTCGAAGCGCTGCAACGCATTTCGCTGTCGCTCCACTGCTGGCAGGCCGACGACGTCACGGGCTTCGAAAACCGCGGCGGCGAACTCACGGGAGGCATCCAGGCCACGGGCAACTACCCCGGCAAGGCGCGCAACGTCGGGGAGCTGCGCCAGGACATCGTCAAGGCCGCATCGCTCATTCCCGGAAAACACCGCCTGAACCTCCACGCCATCTACGGCGAATTCGGCGGCGAGGCGGTCGACCGCGACCGGATCGAACCGCGCCACTTCCGCGGATGGATCGACTGGGCGAAGGAGAACGACATGAAGCTGGACTTCAACTCCACGTCGTTCTCGCACCCGAAGTCGGGCGACCTCTCGCTGGCGAATCCCGACCCGGCGATCCGCGACTTCTGGATCGAGCACACGCGCCGCTGCCGCGCCATCGCCGAGGAGATGGGCCGGGCGCAGGGCGACCCCTCGATCATGAATATCTGGATACACGACGGATCGAAGGATCTCACGGTCAACCGCATGATGTACCGCGAGCTGCTGCGCGACTCGCTGGACCGGATCTTCGAAACGGAGTACACCCACATGAAGGACTGCATCGAGTCGAAGGTCTTCGGCATCGGGCTGGAGAGCTACACCGTGGGGTCGAACGACTTCTACATCGGCTACGGCGTCTCGCGGCAGAAGATCGTCACCCTCGACACGGGGCACTTCCACCCCACGGAGTCGGTGGCCGACAAGATCTCGTCGCTGCTGCTCTTCCTCCCGGAGGTGATGCTCCACGTCTCGCGCCCCGTGCGCTGGGACTCGGACCACGTGACGATCCTCAACGACGACACGCTCGAACTCTGCAAGGAGATCGTGCGCTGCAACGCCCTCGACCGCGTGCACATCGGCCTCGACTACTTCGACGCCTCGATCAACCGCATCGGCGCCTACGTCGTCGGATCGCGGGCCACGCAGAAGTGTCTGATGCAGGCGCTGCTCGAACCGCTCGCCACGCTGCGCTCCCACGAAGCCGCCGGGCGGGGATTCGAACGCCTCGCGCTGCTCGAAGAGTCGAAGGCGCTGCCGTGGAACGCCGTCTGGGACGAGTTCTGCCTGCGCAACGACGTGCCGGTCGGCGAGGCGTTCATCGCCGAGGTCCAGCAGTACGAACGCGACGTGACCTCGAAACGCCGATAGTGCCATGGAGACGCTCATCGGTTTGCTCATTATCGCCGTCGGATCGTTCGGACAGTCGAGCTCCTACGTGCCCATCAACCGCGTGAAGGGGTGGAGCTGGGAGAACTTCTGGCTCATGCAGGGCATCTTCGCCTGGCTCATCTTCCCGCTGCTCGGGGCCCTGGCCGCCGTGCCCGAAGGCTCCACGCTTCGGGAGCTGCTGACGGCGGGAGGCGCCGCCAAAGCCATCCTCTACGGCGCACTGTGGGGCGTCGGAGGCCTCACCTTCGGACTCTCGATGCGCTACCTCGGCGTGGCGCTCGGGCAGTCGATCTCGCTCGGAACCTGCTCGGCATTCGGCACGCTGCTCCCGGCGCTCTTCGCCGGAACGGACCTGCTTCACGGCACGGGGCTCATCCTGCTGCTGGGCGTGTGCATCACGCTGGCCGGCATCGCCGTGATCGGATACGCCGGATCACTGCGCTCCGCCTCGATGAACGACGCGCAGAAGCATGCCGCCATCCGCGACTTCGCCCTGACAAAGGGTCTCTCTGTCGCGCTGCTGGCCGGCGTGATGAGCGCCTGCTTCGCCCTGGGGCTCGACGCCGGCACGCCGATCAAGGAGGCCGCGGCAGCCCGGGGCGCCGCACCGCTCGTCGCGGGACTCCCGGTTATCCTCCTTGTGACCCTCGGAGGATGGGTCACCAACGCCGTCTACTGCATCTACCAGAACGTGCGCAACCGCTCCGCCGGGGAGTATCTCTGGACGCCGGGCCGCACGTGGATCAACAACCTGCTCTTCTGCGCCCTGGCCGGAGGACTGTGGTACTCGCAGTTCTTCGGGCTGGAGATGGGCAAGAGCTTCCTCACCGGATCACCCGTGCTCACGGCCTTCTCGTGGAGCATCCTCATGTCGCTGAACGTCATCTTCTCGAACCTCTGGGGCATTCTGCTCAAGGAGTGGCGCGGATGCAGCGCCCGCACGCTGATGACCCTCGCTGCAGGCCTCGCGCTGCTGCTTTTCTCGATATTTTTCCCATCTTTGTTCCAATAAATCCTATCCAATAAACTGCCATTCATGAAATCCATACTCGAAAACCGTCCGGAACTGGCCCGCCGGGTCGAAGAGGTTGCCGAAGTGGCCGGATACCTCTGGCAAAAGGGGTGGGCCGAGCGCAACGGCGGCAACATCACGGTCAACGTCACGGCCTGCATCGACGAAGCGGTCCGCCGCCTGCCGCCCCTCGGCGATCCGATTCCCTTCGGCATGACGCTGCCCCGGCTGAAGGGGTGCTACTTCTTCTGCAAGGGGACGAACCGCCGGATGCGCGACCTGGCTCGCCGCCCGATGGAGAACGGCTCGGTGATCCGCATCCTCGACGACGGAGCCTCGTACGAGATTGTGGCCGACGCCCCCGTGCGTCCGACCTCCGAACTGGCCTCGCATCTGGCCATGCACGAGCAGATGCTCGCCGCCGGAAACGGCTACACGGCGGCCATCCATACCCACCCGATCGACCTGGTGGCCATGAGCCACCACCGGGCGTTTCTCGAAAAGGACGTGCTGACGAAGCTCCTCTGGGCGATGATTCCCGAGACGCGGGCCTTCTGTCCCAAGGGGCTGGGGATCGTTCCCTACGCCATGCCTTCGTCCGTGGAGCTGGCCCGGGCCACGGTCCGTCAGCTTGCCGAATACGACGTGGTGCTGTGGGAGAAGCACGGCGTCTGTGCCGTGGGGCCCGACGTCATGGAGGCCTTCGACCAGATCGACGTCCTCTCGAAGTCGGCGCAGATCTACCGCTCGGCATGCGCCATGGGCTTCGCGCCCGAGGGGATGACCGACGCCCAGATGGACGAACTCAAGGAGGCCTTCGGACTCTGATCTGAGAGGAGCCGGCCGCAGCGAATCCTCCGGGACGGGCGAGCCGGGCGCTCCGCCGACGTCTGCAAACATACGTAACCTAACGAACTTGACAATATGAAAAAACCGCTGTTTATCATCTGGCTGGCGGCCGCCGTGCTGCTGGCTGCGCCTGCCGTCGGGAAATCCCCGACAACGGTGCAGGCGCTGAAGTGTGAAATGCTCGAAAATCCCGTGGGAATCACCTCCGCGGCACCGCGTCTGAGCTGGGAGATCGCCTCCGAACGTCGGGGCGTCGAGCAGACGGCCTACCGCATTCTGGTCGCCTCGTCGGAGCGGCTGCTCGACGCCGGGAAGGGCGATCTGTGGGACTCCGGGTGGGTTCCGTCCGACGAGACGCTCGCCATTCCCTATGCGGGTGCGGCGCTGGGCACCCACGAGGAGTGCTTCTGGAAGGTGCAGGTACAGACCAACAAGGGACGCAGCAAATGGTCGCCGACGGCCCGCTGGACGATGGGTTTCACCTCCGAGAAGGAGTGGAGCGCCCGGTGGATCGGCCTCGACCGTGCGTTCGAGGGCGAGCGCACCGAGGGCGATACGCGCCTGGCGGCCCGCTACCTGCGCAAGGAGTTTCCGCTGCGCGGAGAGGTGCGCCGGGCGATGCTTCACATCTGCGGACTGGGACTCTACGAGGCCTACATCAACGGACAGCGCATCGGTGACCAGGTGCTGGCTCCGACGCCCACCGATTACGACAAGTCGGTGCGTTACAACGTCTTCGACGTGACCGGCCAGCTCGCGGCCGGCGACAACGCCCTCGGCGTGATCCTCGGCAACGGCCGCTACTTCAGCATGCGCAACCCCGGCTGCCGCTACTTCGGATTTCCGAAGCTGCTGCTGCAGCTGGATATCGAATACGCCGACGGAACGCATCAGCGGATCGTCAGCGACACCTCGTGGCGCGTGACGGCCGACGGCCCGATCCGCGCCAACAACGAATACGACGGCGAGGAGTACGACGCCCGCAAGGAGATGCCGGGGTGGAGCAGCCCGGGATATGCCGACACCGCCTGGACGGCCGTCGAAGAGGTGGCAGCCCCGGCCGGACGCCTTGAGGTGCAGCGCAACCCCAACATCCGGATCATGGAGCGCATCCGTCCGAAAGGCATCACCCGCACCGCCGCGGGGAGCTACATCCTCGACATGGGTCAGAACATGGTCGGATGGCTCGCCATGCGCATCAAGGGGGAGGCCGGCGACACGGTGAAGCTGCGCTTTGCCGAGACCCTGAGGCCCGACGGCTCGCTCTACCTCGACAACCTGCGCCTGGCGCAGGTCACCGATCGCTACATCCCCGACGGCGGAAAGAAGCGGTGGTGGAGCCCGACCTTCACCTACCACGGATTCCGCTACGTCGAGGTCACGGGATATCCCGGCGAACCGACCCTCGACGACTTCCTCGGCGAGGTCATCTACGACCGCATGGCAACGACCGGCCGCTTCGAGTGTTCGGACTCGATGCTCTGCCGCATCCACCGCAACGCCTACTGGGGCATCCGCGGCAACTACCGCGGCATGCCGACCGACTGTCCGCAGCGCGACGAGCGCATGGGATGGCTCGGCGACCGCGCGACGGGAGCCGCGGGCGAAAGCTTCCTCTTCGACAACCACCTGCTCTACGCCAAGTGGCTGCAGGATATCGAGGAGACGCAGTTGCCCGACGGACGGATCTCCGACGTCGCACCCAACTACTGGCCGCTCTACAACGGTGACGTGACGTGGCCCAGCGCCTACTTCCTCATCGCCGAGATGCTCTACGACCGCTTCGGAGACGTCGAGCCGATCCTCCGCCACTACCCCTCGATGAAGCGATGGATGGAGCAGGTGCGCCAGGGAATGGTCGACGGACTGGTGGTGCAGGACACCTACGGGGACTGGTGCATGCCGCCCGAGTCGCCCGAACTGATCCACTCGCAGGATCCCGCACGCCGCACCGACGGATCGCTGCTCTCCTCGGCCACCTACTACGACCTGCTGCGGGTCATGGCGCGCTTCGCGCAGCTCGCAGGACACCCGGAGGATGTCGAGGAATACCGCACGCTGGCCGATGAGATCCGCACGGCCTACAACCGGAAGTTCTACAACGCCGCAGAGGGGTACTATGCCAACAACACCGTGACGGCCAACCTGCTGTCGCTCGTCTGCGGACTCGTGCCCGCGGAGTGCGAAGCGAAGGTCTTCGACCACATCGTGGCACGCATCGCCGCCGACGGATACCACGTCAACACCGGACTGGTCGGCATCCGCTACCTGATGCAAGAGCTGACACACCGCGGACGCGGCGACATCGCCTTCCGCCTGGCGACGACCCCCGAATACCCCGGCTGGGGATACATGGTCAAGAAGGGCGCCACGACGATCTGGGAGCTGTGGAACGGCGACACGGCGGATCCGGCCATGAACTCGGGCAACCACGTCATGCTGCTCGGCGACCTGCTGCTGTGGTACTACGAAGACCTTGCGGGAATCGCCAACGCCCCGGGCTCCCTGGCCTTCCGGCAGCTGGAGATGCGACCCCGGCCCGTCGAGGGGCTGGAGCGTGTCGACGCCTCGTTCCACTCGCCGCGCGGCGAGATCCGCAGCGCCTGGAACACGCACGACGGACAGTTCAGCTGGAGAGTCACCCTTCCGGCCAACACCCGTGCCGTGATCTGGCTGCCCACCGACGACCCTGCATCGGTCCGCGAGGGCGGGCGTGCCGTCGACCGCAGCCGGGAGATCCGCTGTCTCGGCACCGAGGGCGGCTGGACCCGTTACGAGGTGGGCTCGGGAACGTATGACTTCAGTGCCCGGCTCACCGTATCGGGCAACCTCCGCTAACCACGCATAAACGACTTTTCTGACCATGACACGACTCTTTCTCTCGCTCGTCTGCCTGCTTGCGGTCTCCGGCCTCCGGGCCCGGGAGGCCGCGGCACCGGCAGGCCTGCAGTGCGAGCATCTGACCGATCCGCTGGGGATCGACGCCCCGGCGCCGCGCCTGAGCTGGCGCATGGAGGATTCGCGCGAAGGGGCCCGGCAGACGGCTTTCCGCGTGATTGTCGGCACCGACTCCGCGGCCGTGGCGCACGGCGAAGGCGCCCTGTGGGATTCGGGACGCATCGGTTCCGACGCCATGCTGGTCCGCTACGGCGGCCCGGCGCTCGAACCCTTCACCCGCTACTTCTGGCGCGTCACGCTCTGGGACTTCGACAGTGCGGCGTTCGATTCGCCCGTCGCGGCGTTCGAAACCGGCATGATGGAGACCGGCAACTGGCAGGGGTGCTGGATCAGCGACTACAACGACCGCAACCACAAACCCGCGCCCTACTTCCGCAAGGAGTTCGAGGTGAAGAAACCCGTCGCCGCGGCCCGCGCCTACATCGCCGTCGGAGGGCTCTACGAACTCTCCATCAACGGACATCGCATCGGCGACCACCGGCTCGATCCGCTCTACACGCGCTTCGACCGTCGCAACCTCTACGTCACGTACGACGTCACGCGGCAGCTCCGCCGGGGAGCGAACGCCGTGGGCGTGCTGCTCGGCAACGGATGGTACAACCATCAGTCGGGGGCCGTGTGGAACTTCCACAACGCCCCCTGGCGCAACCGTCCGACCTTCTGCCTCGACCTGCACATCACCTACGAGGACGGGACACAGGAGGTTGTCTGCACGGATCTGGACTGGAAGTGCGCGGAGGGGCCCCTGCGCTTCAACAGCATCTACACCTCGGAGCACTACGACGCACGGCTCGAGCAGAAGGGGTGGGACATGCCCGGCTTCGACGACTCGGCCTGGGGCGGCGTGGGGTACCGCAGCGCCCCGTCGCCGTGCGTGAGCGCACAGCAGGCCGTGCCGATCCGCCAGACCGCCGAGTACCGCGCCGTGGCGCTGCGGAGGCTCGACGAACGCACGTATCTCTACGACTTCGGGCAGAACATGGCCGGCGTCACCCGCCTGCGCATCGCAGGGCCCGAAGGGATGCAGCTGCGGCTGATCCACTCCGAGCGGCTCGGCAAGGACGGACACGCCGATCTGTCGAACATCGACGTCTATTTCCGGCCCTTCGACCCGGAGGATCTCTTCCAGACCGACGTCGTGACCCTCGGCAAGGACTCGCTGGAATTCATGGCGCGCTTCAATTACAAGGGATTCCGCTACGTCGAAGTCGTGGCCGACCGTCCCGTGGAGCTGACCGAGGAGAACCTCGTGGCCCTCTTCCAGCACAGCGACGTGCGCCCCGTGGGGAGTCTGCGTTCGTCGGAGCCTCTGATCGAACGCCTCTGGAGGGCCTCCAACATGTCGTACCTCTCCAACCTGATGGGCTATCCCACCGACTGCCCGCAGCGGGAGAAGAACGGCTGGACCGGCGACGGACACCTGGCCATCGAGACCGCCCTCTACAACTTCGACGCCATCACCGTCTACGAGAAGTGGATGGCCGACCACCGCGACGAGCAGCAGCCCAACGGCGTGCTGCCCGACATCATCCCTACGGGCGGCTGGGGCTACGGAACGGCCAACGGGCTCGACTGGACGAGCACCATCGCCCTCATTCCCTGGAACCTCTACCTCTTCTACGGAGACACGAAACCGCTGGAGGATTGCTACGAAAACATCAAGCGCTATGTCGACTACGTGGATCGCCGGAGCCCTTCGGGGCTGACCTCCTGGGGCCGCGGAGACTGGGTGCCCGTGCGGTCGCAGTCGTCGCTCGAACTCACCTCGTCGGTCTACTTCTTCGTCGACGCCACGATCCTCGCACGCGCCGCGGCGCTCTTCGGCCACACCGCCGATCAGCGGCACTATGAGGCCCTGGCCCGGAAGATCCGCACGGCGATCAACGACAAGTACCTCGACCGCGAGACGGGCCTCTACGCCAGCGGCACGCAGACCGAGCTGAGCGTCCCGCTCTTCTGGGGCGTCGTGCCCGACGACATGACGGCCAAGGTGGCCGACAACCTTGCACGCCGGGTCGCCGAAGCGGACTACCACCTCGACGTCGGGGTCCTCGGCGCCAAGGCGATCCTCAACGCCCTGAGCCGCAACGGACACGCCAGGACCGCCTACCGCGTGGCCGTGCAGGACACCTACCCGTCGTGGGGATGGTGGATCGTCAACGGCGCGACGACGCTTCTCGAAAACTGGAACCTCGAAGCCACGCGCGACATCTCGGACAACCACATGATGTTCGGCGAGATCGGCGGATGGTTCTTCAAGGGGCTGGGGGGCATCCTGCCCGACCCCGAAGCGCCGGGATTCAAGCACATACGCCTGGAGCCCAACTTCGTGGGACCCGAGTCGTTCGAGGCCGTGCACGAATCGCCCTACGGACGCATCGTCTCGCGGTGGGAGCGCAAGGGACGCAACATCGTCTACCACGTCGAGATTCCCGCGAACACCTCCGCCACACTCCGCCTGCCCGAAGGGATCGAAGGCGAACGGATCATCCGGCTCGACGCCGGGATCCACACGCTCCGGCTTCGGAGCGCGAAATGAGCGCTCCGGGCAGCTCTTCCTGAAGGATACGCCGGAAACGCCTGCATCAGGAAGGATGCACCGAAACTGAACCCCCGAACCAAAACCCTTTTTCCGAAATGAAGCCTCTTTTTCGTCTCTCCGGAGTCATGCTGACCCTGCCGCTGGCACTGGCGCCGCTCTGCGGCATCTCCTCACCCGGGAAACCGGAAAACACACCCCAGGCATCCATGGCCGAGGGTTTCGTCTCCCCGCCCGACACGATCCAAACCTCGATCTACTGGTACTGGCTTTCGGGAAACGTCTCCCGGGAAGGGGTGGTCAAGGATCTCGAAGCGATGAAACGCGCCGGAATCAACCGGGCATTTATCGGCAACATCGGTCTCGGCCCCATGGAAACCCCCTACCGGCCCGTAAAACTCTTCACGGACGAATGGTGGGAGGTGACCCATGCCGCGCTGAAACGGGCCTCCGAACTGGACATTGAAATCGGAATGTTCAACTGTCCAGGCTGGAGCCAGGCCGGAGGTCCGTGGATCGAGCCCGGACAGGCCATGCGTTACCTCACCTCCGTCAAGACCCGGATCGCGGGAGGCGGAGAGGTCGAGGTGTCGCTTCCGAAGCCCGCCGACGACTTCCAGGACGTACGGGTCATCGCCTACCCGCTGCCGAAGCCTGCGACAAGAAGCCTGACGGACTCCGATACCCGGGTGAGCGCCTCCCAAGGCGCAGATCATCCGCAGAATCTCATTGACGGGGATCTCTCGACCTCGACGCTGTTTGACGGATCGGCCGAGGTTATCCTCGACTTCGTCTCCGAGGCCGAACTCAACCTGCGCAACATCACCGTATGGCCCGCACCCCGACCGCTGCGCGCCTCCGTCGAGGTGCAGGTGGAACAGGCTGACGGAGGGTACCGGACGGCAGCCTCGTTCGACATCGACCGTTCGAACCCCAGCATCGAGGTGGGATTCGATCCCTACGCCCCGGTCTCGATCAGTGTGGAAAAAGTAACGGGACGCCATTTCCGTCTGGCGGTCCGTGGCGCCGGAGCAGGCACGGGATTCAGCGAAGTAGTTCTCTCGTCGGCTCCCCGCGTGGAGCGTTTTGCCGAAAAGGCCCTCGCCAAGATGTTTCAGACACCCCTGCCCTACTGGAACGAATACCAATGGCGTCGGCAACCGACGCTGGACAACGCCGCTCTGGCCGTCGACCCCGCGTCGGTAATCGACATCACGCAATACCTCCATGGTGACCGATTCGTGTGGAACGCTCCCGCCGGACAATGGATCGTCCAGCGGCTCGGCATGCGTCCGACGGGCATCCAGAACTCCCCGGCCGATCCCGAAGGCACCGGACTGGAGGTTGACAAGATGACTTCGGCATACCTCCAGCAACACTTCGACGCCTTCATCGGGGAGGTGCTCCGACGCATTCCCCCCGAGGATCGAAGAACCTTCCGCGTCATCGTGGCAGACAGCTACGAAAAGGGCGGGCAGAACTTCACGGACTCCTTCTTCGAGGATTTCACCGCCCGGTACGGATACGATCCCCTGCCGTTCCTGCCCGTCTACGACGGCACGGTGGTGGGAAGTCAGGAGCTTTCCGACCGTTTCCTGTGGGATATGCGCCGCATGGTCGCCGACAAATTGGCCCATGCGCACATCGGCGGACTGCGGGAGATCGCCCACAAGTACGGACTGCGGCTGTGGCTCGAAAACTACGGGCACTGGGGATTCCCCGGGGAGTTTCTCCAATACGGAGGGCAATCGGACGAGGTGAGCGGAGAGTTCTGGGGCGAAGGATCACTGGGGGACATCGAAAACCGCGCGGCCTCCTCGTGCGCCCATATCTACGGCAAAAACCGGGTCTCGGCAGAATCCTTTACCTCCGCGGGAAACGACTTCGGTCGTTGTCCGGCAACGATGAAGGCCCGTGGTGACCGGTTTTTCTCCGAAGGAATCAACAACACGTTGCTGCACGTCTACATTTCGCAACCCGGAGACGAGACCCCGGGTATGAACGCCTGGTTCGGAACCGAATTCAACCGGAACAACACCTGGTTCTCACACATCGACCTCTTTACGACCTACCTCAAACGGGTCAACTTCATGCTTCAGCAGGGACTCAACGTCGCCGACGTTGCCTATTTCATCGGCGAGGACACTCCGAAAATGACCGGCATCACCGATCCCGCGCTGCCGAAAGGCTATCAGTTCGACTACATCAACGCCGAGGTGCTGCTGAACGACGCAACCGTAAAGGATGGATTGTGGACGCTGCCCCACGGAACCCGATACCGGATTCTTGTACTGCCCCGCCTTGCGACCATGCGTCCCGAGCTGCTGGCCAAACTACAGCAACTCGTCCGTGAGGGCGGCACACTTCTGGGACCCGCTCCGCAGCGTTCGCCGAGCCTCGAGAACTACCCTGCAGCCGACCGTCGGGTCCGCGAGATGTCCGCGGCTCTCTGGAAAGGAATCGACGGACACACGGTAAAGGCCGCCCGCTACGGAAAGGGCGCCGTGCTCTGCGGCATGACCATGGAGGAGGCTCTCGCATATGTCCGCTGTCTGCCCGACTGCGAGGTGGGCGACGATGTCCCGGTGCTCTTCGGACACCGCGATGCCGCCGACCGGCAGATCTATTTCCTGACCAACCAGTCCCCCGAACGCATTGCCTTCACCGGAACATTCCGCGTCTCGGGAGCCGTACCCGAGGCTTGGGATGCCGTGACGGGAGAGATCCGTGTGCTGCCGGAGTTCTCGGACGACGGAACACGGACCTCCGTGCCGATGGTTCTGGAGCCTTCGCAAAGCCTTTTTGTCGTCTTCAGCGCCGCGAAGAGCCGCACAGCACGAAGAGCCGAATCGGCGAACTTTCCGCAATACGTCCCGATCCGGGCTCTCGACGGACCGTGGAGCATAACCTTCCAGAAGGGGCGAAGGGGTCCGGCAGCTCCCCTCGTGACGGAGCATCTGAACGACCTGAGTCTCTCCGGGAACGACTCCATCCGCTACTTCTCGGGAGAGATCACCTACGAAACATCCTTCCACCTCAACCGGAAGGAGCTCTCCCGAAGGCTGTATCTCCATACGGGGGAAGTAGGTGTAATGGCCAAAGTATACGTCAACGGAGCCTACGCCGGAGGCATCTGGACGGCGCCCTACCGCCTCGATATCTCGGATTTCGTACACACGGGAGAAAACGACCTTTCCATCGTGGTAGTCAATACGTGGGTGAACCGGCTGATCGGGGACAGCCGCCTGCCCGAGGCGGAACGCGGCACCTGGACCTACAACAATCCCTGGCGTCCAGACTCCCCCCTGCAACCTTCGGGGCTATTCAATCCTGTCACGCTCGAACAAATCGAGCCGTGATAGGATCTCGAGGAGGCCATCCACCGGCATGCCTCACTAAAGACTGCGATGATCCGCGGACAGGACGACAAGGTTGAATAATGACACAAGGGCCCCGACCAAAACATGGTCGGAGCCCTTGTTTCTCTTCGCGGAAAAAGTTCTACTTGATGCGCTCGTAGTATTCGCGCGTACGGGTGTCGACGCGGATCTTGTCGCCCGTGTTGATGAACAGCGGCACGCGGATCGTGGCGCCCGTATTCACCGTGGCGGGCTTCAGCGAGTTCGTCGAGGCCGTATCGCCCTTCACGCCCGGCTCCGTGTAGGTCACCTCCATATCCACGATCGGGGGAAGCTCGGCCGAAAGAACCATCTCCTTCTCCGTGTGGAACATCACCTCGACAATCTGACCGTCGGCCATCAGGTCGTAGTTGTTGATCAGGTTCTTGTCGATGATGATCTCCTCGAAGGTCTCCGTGTGCATGAAGTGCATGCCCAGGTCATCCTCGTAGGTGAACTG
>CALUMQ010000020.1 GCA_944321765.1 uncultured Alistipes sp. | reverse complement strand
TACAAGGCTTTTTGCTTTCTATCGGGGTTTCTTTCTGGCCCCCTCTGGAGCGGAAAACGGGACTCGGACCCGCGACCTCAACCTTGGCAAGGTTGCGCTCTACCAACTGAGCTATTTCCGCATTCGTAAACCCCAATACTTGTCGTTTGGGATTGCAAATATAAGCGCTTTTTTTGATTCTGCAAAATTTTCCGTCTCATTTTTGCAAAAAAACAAATATCCCCGACCCTCACGGGACGGGGATATGCTCGCTGTTTGCTTAAACGCTAGCGAACCTTGAAACCTTCGTCGGCTTTCATCGGGATCGGAAGCGATGCGTAATAACCGCTCTCGAGCTTGCTCCGGACTGCCTTGAAGGCCTCGATCGTCTCCTTGACATCCTCCAGCGTATGAGCGGCCGTCGGGATCACGCGAAGAATGATTTCGCCCTTCGGGATCACCGGATAGATCACCATCGAGCAGAAGATACCGTGATTCTCACGCAGGTCTACGACCAGATTCGTGGCCTCCGGAACACCACCCTTCAGGAAGACCGGCGTTACGGGCGAGTTGGTCACACCGATATCGAAACCGTTCTCCTTCAGGCTGCTCTGCAGGGCGCGAACAATCTCCCACAGCTTCTGCTGGAACTCCGGATGGTTGCGGATCAGGTCCAGACGCTTCAGCGCACCGATCACCATCGGCATCGGCAGCGACTTGGCGTAGAGTTGCGAGCGCATGTTGTAACGGAACAGGTTGATCAGCCAGCGCGGACCGCAGACAAAGGCGCCGATACCGGCCATCGACTTGGCAAAGGTGTTGAACAGCACGTCCACACCGTCGACCACACCGAAGTGCGAAGCCGTACCGCGGCCGCCCTCACCCATCGTACCGAAGCCGTGGGCATCGTCGACCAGCAGGCGGAACTGGAAGTCCTTCTTCAGGGCGACGATTTCATCGAGTTTGCCCAGATCGCCCTTCATGCCGAACACGCCTTCGGTAACGACCAGCACGCCGCCGTTCTGCTCGTTGGCCAGTTCGGTGGCATGGTGGAGCTGCAGGCGGAGCGACTCCATGTCGTTGTGACCGAAGACGAAGCGCTTGCCCTTGTGCAGACGCAGACCGTCGATGATGCAGGCGTGCGCCTCGGCATCGTAGACCACCACGTCACGCGGCGTCAGCAGGCAGTCGATGATCGAGAGCATACCCTGATAACCGAAGTTGAGCAGGAAGGCATCCTCCTTGCCGACGAATGCGGCCAGCTCCCGTTCGAGCTGTTCGTGATACTTGGTCTGACCGCTCATCATGCGGGCACCCATCGGGGCAGCCATACCGAACTGTGCGGCGCCTTCGGCGTCGGCCTTGCGGACCTCGGGGTGATTGGCCAGTCCGAGGTAGTTGTTCAGGCTCCAGTTGAGCATCTCCTTACCGCGGAATTTCATGTGGGGACCGATCTCGCCCTCGAGTTTCGGGAATGCATAATAGCCGTGAGCGTAAGCCATGTACTGACCGATGGGGCCTCCGGCGTTTTTCTCCAGGCGTGCGAAAATATCAACCATATCTGTATGTTAATTAAGTAAAATGTCGTCTTCGCACCGTTCGAATGAACGAAAAGGTCAAAAGAACGGAATGGGCAGTCAAAAGTAGACGTTTTTTACTCCCCGCAGATACGTATTTATACCTATTTTCCACCCCGCGGCCCGCCCCGACGGTCGATAGCGTCGACAATCACCGCCACGGCGCCGTCGCCCGTGACGTTGGTGGCCGTGCCGAAGCTGTCCATGGCGATGTAGGTGGCGATCATCAGTCCGCAGAGCGTCTCGTCGAAGCCCAGCATCGTCTCCAGCAATCCGAGGGCCGCCATGATCGCGCCGCCCGGGACGCCGGGGGCGGCGACCATCGTCACGGCAAGCAGCAGGATGAACCCTGCGAAGGACCCTGCCGGAAGCTGCAGACCCGCCATCATCGAGACGGCAAGGGCGCAGGCCGTGATCTTCATCATCGACCCCGAGAGGTGAATCGTCGCGCAGAGCGGCACGACGAACGACGCCAGTTCGGGACGCACGCCCAGGCGCTGCGTCTGGGCCAGTGTCACGGGAATCGTCGCGGCCGACGACTGCGTGCCCAGCGCCGTGAGGTAGGCCGTCAGCATGACGCGCAGCATGTGCAGCGGATTCTTGCGCGCCACGAGTCCCGCTATCGAGAACTGGAAGAGCAGCAGGAGAATCGTCAGGAAGAAGATCACGACGATCAGTTTGATGAAGACCTCGAGAATGCCGGCCACCTGCCCCGACTGCGTGATCGAGAGGAAGATGCCGAAGATGTAGAACGGTAGCAGCGGGATGATGACGCGGCCGATCACCAGGTCGATGATCCGCTTGAAATCGTCCATCGCCCCCTTGAGCGTCACCGAATGGACGTAGGCCATGCCGAGCCCCAGCACGAAGGCGAGGATCAGCGCCGACATCACCCCCATGACGGGCGGCATCTCGACCGTAAAGTAGGGCGTGAGCGCCGTAGTGGATTCGGGAAGTGTCGTGGAGGCCCCTTCGAGCAGCCACGGGAAGAGGGCGCGTCCGGCGAAGTAGGTTCCGAAGCCCGAAATGAGCGTGAAGGCGTAGGCCAGCGCCGCCGTCAACGCCAGCAGCCGCCCGGCGCTGCGTCCCAAATCGGCAATGCCCGGGGCCACGAGTCCGAGAATCAGCAGCGGGATGACGAAGTTCAGGAACTGTCCAAAGATGGCATTGAACGTCAGGGCGATGCGCGTCACCCAGTCGGGCAGGAAGAATCCGCAGCCGATGCCCGCCAGGATGGCCAGCACCACGCGCGGAAGGAGTCCGAAACGTGTTTTCATGCGCGAAAAATTTTTGTAAATATAGTAAAACTATTTCGTATCTTTGCCCTATGACTGCACTCTATCACGACATCATCTATGGCCCGGTGCACTCGCGGCGGCTGGGTCTCTCGCTGGGCGTCAATCTCCTGCCCACCGAATCGAAGCTCTGTTCGTTCGACTGCATCTACTGCGAATGCGGCTGGAATGCCGAGCACCCCGGAGGGCGCCGCTTCAACGCCCGCGAGGAGGTGCGCACGCACCTCGGCGAGGCGCTGCGACGCATGTCCGAGGCCGGAACGCCGCCCGACGTGATCACCTTCGCCGGAAACGGCGAACCGACGCTGCACCCGGAGTTCGGGGCCGTGATCGACGACACGCTGGCCCTGCGCGACGCGCTCTGCCCGGCAGCGAAGGTCTCCGTGCTGTCGAACGCCACGCAGATCCATCGCGAAGAGGTCTTCCGGGCGCTGCTGCGCGTGGACAACAACATTCTGAAGCTGGACTCGGCATTCGACGCAACGGTCCGCCGGATCGACAACCCGCAGAATCCCGACTACTCGGTGCGGGCGATCGTCGAGCGGATGAAGCGCTTCGAGGGACGCATGATTCTCCAGACAATGTTCCTGCGCGGGGAGTGCAACGGCGCGCCGATCGACAACACCACCGAAGAGGAGGTCTCGGCATGGCTCCGCCTGGTGGAGGAGATCCGTCCGCGGCAGGTGATGGTCTACTCGCTCGACCGCGACACCCCGTGTCCGACCCTCGAAAAGGTCTCCCGCGAAGAGCTGCAGCGCATTGCCGCACGCGTCGAGGCGCTCGGCATCTCCTGTTCGGTCGCCTGACAACCTGCACGCCGCCATGCAACTGCTCATCTCCTGCGCCAAGACCATGTCGGAGCACCCCGCGTGCCCCACGCCGCGCACGACGGCTCCGGCCTTTGGCGAGGTGGCCCGTACGCTCGCTGCACGTCTGGCGGCGCTGTCGGCCGACGATCTGGCCGGACTGCTGCACGTAAACCGCACGCTCGCCGCCGAGAACCGGCGTCGCTACGCCCGGTTCCACGACCACGGATCCGAAGCGGCCGCCGCCATCGTCTCCTACACGGGCGTCGTCTTCCGCTACATCGACCCGGAGAGCTTCTCCGACGAGGATTTCGAATTCGCACAGCGGCATCTGCACATCACCTCGTTTCTATATGGGCTGCTGAGGCCCCTCGACGCCATACAGCCCTATCGGCTCGAAGGCAACGTCCCGATTCCGGGGGAGGAGCGCACGCCGTTCGAACTCTGGCCCGGGCATCTCACCGAGCCGCTGCTCGATGCCGTCCGGGAAGATGACGGCGTGCTGGTGAATCTGGCCAGTGCGGAGATGAAGCGCCTCTTCGACTGGCGGAGGCTTCAGCGCGAGGTGCGCATCATCACGCCCGAGTTCCGCATCCGCGAGGGCGGAAGACTCCGCACGGTGGTCGTCTACACGAAGATGTGCCGCGGAGCGATGACACGCTACCTGCTGCGCAACCGGATTGCGGAGCCCGAACAGCTGAAGGCCTTCGAATGGGAGGGATTCCGCTACGACGCCGCGGAGAGCCGCGGCGACCGGTGGCTCTTCACCCTCGGGTAACGCACAACGGAAAAAGGCACCTTCAACGGTGCCTTATTTTTTCAAGACCTGCGACCGGCCATCGGGCTCTGTCGTCTTCATCGCCTCACAACGACTGGTCGACATAGATCAGCCCCTCGGTATCGTAGCCGCGTTGACGCGCAAGATGCAGAATCTCGTCGAGCGTCTCCTGGGGCAGCGTCGGCGTGCGGGAGAGAATCCAGAGGTACTTCGGGGAGCTGCTGCCCACCAGTGCCCAGCCGTAGTCGGGCCCCAGCTCCAGCACGTTGTAGTCGGAGTAGAAGATCCAGAAGAACGAAACCCGCAGGCGTCCCGGAATATCCGTCGCACGCCCCTTGCCCACGGCGACGCTCCGACGCCCCTTGCGGACATCGTAGCCGCTGTTTTCGACCTTCACCCGGTTGTCTGGCTCAAGCGTATAGGTCGTCTGCACCGCTTCAAGTCCCCGTTCGAACTTATGGTCGAAGCGGGCAATCTCATACCACGTACCCATGTAGCGGGCCAGGTCGAACTTCCGGACCGGCGTCCGGTCAATCGATTGCGACGATTGCGGCGCTCGCGCCTTCGCAATCGCCACGCCCCCCATCAACAGCAGGAGGCATACCAAAAGAATCAGCAGTGTTTTCACGATGTACGTTTTTCGGTCGTCGCTGCAGATTCCATGCCGCAGGGAATGCGGCGGCCGCGCGGCGGGCGGCACAAAACGGCGCAAAAGGAGTCCCGAAGGTCGCAAGGCCTAAAAAACGGCGGATCCCCGGGAATGGGTTATGCTCCGCAGGAGTGCGTCTGCGGGCCGGCTACCGCGTCGAGGGCCTTCCGGAGCGTCTGCAGAATCGACTCCTCGTCGAATCCGCACAGTGCCTGCAGCTGCGCCGGGGTGCCATGCTCGACCCAATGATCGCCGATGCCCAGCCGGTCGACATGCACGTCGTATCCGCGGTCGTTGAAGAAGGCGACGACCGCCTCACCGACTCCTCCGCGCAGGCTGCCGTCCTCGACGGTGACCACCCGCCGGAAGCGGCGCCCCACCTCATCGAGCAGCTCTTCGTCGAGCGGCTTTGCATAGCGCAGGTCGTAGTGGGCGACCTGGATCCCCTCGGCAGCCAGCCGCGCCGCGGCCCGGGCCGCGGCATTGCCCGCCGTACCGATCGTCACCAGCGCCACGTCCTGCCCCTCACGCAGGCAGCGGCCCCGTCCGACAGGAAGCGCCGCGAAGGTCGCACCGCGCCACGCCACACCCTCGCCGCTGCCGCGCGGATAGCGGATCATGAAGGGATGGCCGTAGTGCAGGGCCGTAAACATCATGTTGCGCAGTTCGAGTTCGTTCATCGGCGCGGCGATCGTCAGCCCCGGCACGGTGCCGAAGGCCGCCAGGTCGAAGACCCCGTGGTGCGTCACGCCGTCCTCGCCGACCAACCCGCCCCGATCGAGGCACATCACCACCGGAAGATCCTGGATCGCCACGTCGTGGATCACGTTGTCGTAGGCCCGCTGCATGAAGGTCGAATAGATGTTGCAGAAGGGAACCATCCCCGCGGCGGCCAGTCCCGCCGAGAAGGTCACGGCATGCCCCTCGGCAATGCCCACGTCGAAACAGCGGTCGGGCATCGCATGCATGAGGATATTCATCGAGCACCCCGTCGGCATGGCGGGCGTCACCCCCACCACCCGGGCGTCGAGGCGCGCCAGATCGAGCAGCGTCTCGCCGAAAACATCCTGATAGCGCGCCACGGGACTCGGCGTGCCGAGGCGTTCGCCCGTATCGGGATTGAAACGCCCCGGAGCGTGCCACACCGACTGGTCGTGTTCGGCCGGGAGGTACCCCTTGCCCTTCACCGTCATGACGTGGAGCAGCTTCGGCCCCGGAATGTCGTGAAGCGCCCGCAGCGTGCAGACCAACGACTTGAGATCGTGGCCGTCGACCGGGCCGAAGTAGCGGAAATTGAGGCTCTCGAAGAGGTTGCTGTTGTTCAGCAGTCCCTGCTTGACGGCATTCCCCGCCTTCTGGCACAACCGCAGCAGTCGCGGCGTGTGCGACATGAGACGCCAGAGGCGCTGCTTCAGGCGGTTGTAGTGTTCCGAGGTGGAGATGCGCAGCAGGTAGTTCTTCAACGCGCCCGTCGCCTGGTCGATGGCCATGTGGTTATCGTTGAGAATCACCAGCAGGTTGGTGCCCTTCGACGCTCCGGCGTTGTTCAGCCCCTCGAACGCCAGGCCGCCGGTCATCGAACCGTCGCCGATCACCGCCACCACCTGCCGATGTTCACCCCGCATCTCGGCAGCCTTGGCCATGCCGAACGCCGCCGAGATGGAGACCGAGGCGTGGCCGCCGCCAAAGGCGTCATACGGACTCTCGGACATCCGCGGAAAACCGCTGATGCCCCCCAGTTGCCGCTTCGTGTGGAACGCCTCGCGACGTCCGGTGATGATCTTGTGGGCATAGGTCTGGTGGCCGACGTCCCAGACGATCTTGTCGTCGGGGGCGTCGAAGACGTAATGAAGGGCTGCCGTAAGCTCCACGGTCCCCAGGCTCGACGCCAGATGGCCCGGATTGACCGAGCACTCGTCGATGATGTAGCGACGCAGCTCGTCGCAATAACGGCGCAACTCCTCCAGCGAGAGTTTTTTCAGATCGGCGGGAGAAGAAACCCGTTCAAGCAGTTTATATTCTTGCTGCACCATATTACAAAGATACGAATTAAATAGGACTTTTTTCGAAAATTTTCCTATCTTCGCACTACAGGAACAGCACAGTCATGAAGAACTTCAAACGCATACTTTTGAAACTGAGCGGCGAATCGCTCCAGGGAAACGAGAATTTCGGGCTCTCGCCCGCCGTCCTGCAATCCTACGCCGAGCAGATCAAGGCGGCCGCGGAATCCGGCACGCAGATCGGCATCGTCATCGGCGGCGGCAACATCTTCCGCGGACTCTCCGGGGCCAAGAAGGGCTTCGACCGCGTCAAGGGTGACCAGATGGGCATGCTCGCCACGATCATCAACTCCCTGGCGCTGCAGTCGGCTCTCGAGGACAACGGCGTGCGCTGCAAGGTGCTCACCTCCGTGCGCATGGAGCCCATCGGCGAATACTACGCCAAGGCCCGGGCCCTCGAATACCTCGAAGCCGGGTATGTGGTCATCATCGGCGGCGGAACCTCGAATCCCTATTTCACCACCGACTCGGCATCGGCCCTGCGGGCCATCGAGATCGAAGCCGACGTCCTGCTCAAGGGCACGCGCGTCGACGGTGTCTACACGGCCGACCCCGAGAAGGATTCCTCGGCCAGGAAGTTCGACGAAATATCCTTCGACGAAGTGCTCGACCGGCGGCTCCGCATCATGGACCTCACGGCCTTCACGCTCTGCCGCGAAAACTCCATGCCGATCATCGTCTTCGACATGGACACCCCCGGGAACCTCGGACAGGTACTCGCCGGAAAACGCATAGGAACCCTCGTAAAACCCTGATGCCATGGCCACGAAAAAGAGCAACAAATCCCTGTGGGTGATGCTGGCGCTGATCGTCATCATCCTGCTCGTCATCCTGCTCCTTCCGGGCTGCGGAAACCGCAACGCCCGACAGGGTGCGTCGACCGAGGAGGAGGCAACCACGCTCGTCAAGGTCGGCGACACCGCCCCGGCATTCACCGTCACGATGTTCGACGGCTCCGAAGTCTCGCTCGAACAACTCCGCGGAAAGGTCGTGTTGCTCAACTTCTGGGCCACGTGGTGCCCGCCCTGCCGCGAGGAGCTCACCCACGTGCAGAAGGAGATCATCGACCGATTTGCCGGACGTCCCTTCGTCTTCCTGCCCGTCTCGCGCGAAGAGTCGCACGAAGCTGTCGCCGCCTTCCGCCAGAAGACCGGATACACCTTCCCCATGGGAATCGACTCCACACGCGTGATCTATGACCGCTACGCCTCGAACTTCATTCCCCGGAACTTCCTCATCGGTCCCGACGGAAAGATCCTCCTGGCCAGCATCGGCTACGACGACAAGGAGTTTCAGGAGTTGATCCAGGCCATCGAAGAGGCCCTCGACAAGGCAGAGTAATCCGCGGAGGGGGGGGGCCAGTGCAGCAGGAAGAACAAGAGAAGAAGAAGAGAGAGAAAAAAAGAGAGAAAGAGGAGAACAGCAGGAAGGGGGCAACAGGAAGGGGCAACAGGAAGGGGCAACAGGAAGGAACGCCCGCTGAAAGACCCGCTGAAAGACCGACACCGGACCAATATCTGATATCTGACCGACATAACAACATATAAAATAGATTCCATGGATACCAAAACCATTCTCAACGAAGCCTCGGAACGCATGCAGAAGGCTATCGACCACCTCGAAGAGGAGTTGCTGAACATCCGCGCGGGGAAAGCCTCGCCCAACGTGTTGAACGGCGTGATGGTCGACTACTTCGGTTCGCAAGTCCCCGTCTCGGGAACCGCCAGCGTCACCGTGCCCGACGCCCGGACGATCCTCATCCAACCCTGGGACAAGAAGATGCTCCGCCCCATCGAGAAGGCCATTCTCGACGCTAATATCGGTCTGACACCCTCGAACAACGGCGAGACGATCCGTCTGACAATCCCGCCCCTCACGGAGGAGCGCCGCAAGAATCTGGTCAAGCAGGTGCGCTCGGAGGCCGAAACCGCCCGCATCAGCCTGCGAAACGCCCGGCGTGACGCCGTCGAGGCCTTCAAGAAGGCCCAGAAGGAGGGCATGCCCGAGGACGAGTCGAAGGACGGCGAGACCCAGACACAGAAGGTTCTCGAGAAATTCACCAAGATGCTCGACGAGGCGCTGGCCAAGAAGGAGAAGGAGATCATGACCGTATAGCGCGCGGTCGACACGCACGAGAAACGGGCGGAGTCGCGAGATTCCGCCCGTCATTCATTGCAGCCTCACCCCGATACCGTTAACCCGACAAAACCCGCCATGATCCGCAAAATCATCCGCCTCACAGGCCTTGCCCTGCTCGCCGCGACGGCGCTGCTTACGGAGAGCGCCTCGGCCCAGGGATACATCAAGCTCAACATCCCCTATGCACTGCTGGGGGTCGTGAATCCCGCCGTCGAGTGCGCCATCTCCCCCAAATCCACCCTCCAGACCGACATCGTCGTTTCGCCCTGGAAGTCGATCAAGGGCAAACACATGTGCTTCGCCATCTTCATGGGCGAATACCGCCGCTACTTCCGCCAGCACAACGACGGATGGTACCTCGCAGCCAACCTCGGCATGATGGCCTTCGACATGTCGAAGCCCTACATCGAGAACTGGAGACTGAAGTTCGAAGACCGTTACTGCAAGGGATACGGCATGATGGTCGGACTCTGTGTCGGATACGAGCACCGGTTCCGCGAACGCTGGCTCGTCGACGCCTTTTTCGGATGGGCCTGGATGGACAGCCACTACAACGGATACTCCTTCTCGGGGGAGATCGACATGTATCCCCACCGTCCCCAACAGCCCTACTACCCCGATCCGTTCAACGGATCCTCGGAGTGGTATCCCAACAAGATCGGCGTATCGATCGGCTACCGCATCTTCCAGCCCAGGCACTGACAGGCCACGAAGCGGGTGAGGGAGAGGCAGCCCGAGGAAGAGGCGCCTGAGAGACCGAAAAGAGAAGGAAGAGAGGAGCGAAGAGGAAGGAGGTGCCTGCCCTCCGAACAGCCCGTGGAGTCGTAATCCGTGGAGTTGCAACCCGCGAAACTAAAAAACAAACCCGCAAAACTAAAAAATCCCGACCGTCCTGCGACGATCGGGATTTTTCGTATGTTCGGCGGCCGAAGCCGCTCGTGTCAGCACATTAGAGCTTCGGACCGGCAGCTACCAGGCTCTTGCCCTCCTCGTTGCCCGTGAACTTCACGAAGTTCTTGATGAAGCGGCCTGCGAGGTCCTGAGCCTTCGTGTTCCACTCCTCGGGGTTCGAATAGGTGTCGCGCGGATCGAGGATCTTCGAGTCTACGCCCGGAAGCTCGGTCGGCACCTTGAAGTCGAAGATCGGAAGCGTCTTCGTGGGAGCCTTGTCGATCGATCCGTCGAGGATGGCGTCGATGATGCCACGCGTATCCTTGATCGAGATACGCTTGCCGGTGCCGTTCCAGCCCGTGTTCACCAGGTAGGCCGTAGCGCCCGACTGCTGCATACGCTTTACAAGCTCCTGACCGTACTTCGTGGGGTGCAGCGACAGGAAGGCTGCGCCGAAGCAGGCCGAGAAGGTCGGCGTAGGCTCCGTGATGCCGCGCTCCGTACCGGCCAGCTTGGCCGTGAAGCCCGAGAGGAAGTAGTACTTCGTCTGCTCCGGAGTCAGAATCGAGACGGGAGGCAGCACGCCGAATGCATCGGCCGAAAGGAAGATCACCTTCTTGGCGGCCGGAGCCTTCGAAACCGGTTTTACGATGTTCTTGATGTGGAAGATCGGGTACGACACACGCGTGTTCTCCGTAACCGACTTGTCGGCGAAGTCGATGGCGCCCTTCTTGTCGACCGTCACGTTCTCCAGCAGCGCGTTGCGGCGGATGGCGTTCCAGATGTCGGGCTCGTTCTCCTTCGAGAGGTTGATAACCTTGGCGTAGCAGCCGCCCTCGAAGTTGAAGACGCCGTCGTCGTCCCAGCCGTGCTCGTCGTCACCGATGAGCTGACGCTTCGGATCGGTCGAAAGGGTCGTCTTGCCCGTGCCCGACAGTCCGAAGAAGATGGCCGTCTCGCCCTTCTCGTTCGTATTGGCCGAGCAGTGCATCGAGGCGATGCCCTTCAGCGGCAGCAGGTAGTTCATGTACGAGAACATTCCCTTCTTCATCTCGCCGCCGTACCACGTGTTGATGATCACCTGCATCTTCTCCGTGAGGTTGAAGACTACGGCCGTCTCCGAATTCAGACCCAGCTTCTTGTAGTTCTTAACCTTGGCCTTCGAAGCGTTGAGCACCACGAAATCGGGCTCGCCGTAGTTCTCCAGCTCCTCGTCCGTCGGACGGATGAACATGTTCTTCACGAAGTGTGCCTGCCAGGCCACCTCCATGATGAAGCGGATCTTCAGACGGCTGTTCTCGTTGGCGCCGCAGAAGGTATCCACCACGTAGAGCTTCTTGCCCGAGAGCTCCTGCGAAGCGATCTTCTTCAGCTCCTTCCAGGCAGCCTTCGTCACGGGCTTGTTGTCGTTCTTGTAGGCGTCGGAGGTCCACCAGATCGTATCCTTGGTGGTCTCGTCCATGACGAAGAACTTGTCCTTGGGCGAACGGCCCGTGTAAACGCCCGTCATGACGTTCACGGCGCCCATGTCGGTCAGCTGACCCTTCTCGAAGCCACGAAGGCCCTTCTTGGTCTCCTCACGGAACAGTTCGTCGTAGGAGGGGTTGTACACGATCTCGGTCACGCCGGTGATCCCGTACTTTCTCAGATCCATTTTGTCCATAATCGTATTGTTTAAAAAATCCTCGTTTCTCAACTCTTCCGCCCTGCCGCACGCCGGACGGTCGGGGCGTCGCGCCGGAGGCCCTCTTCAGGGAGGCATCTCCTTACGCTTTGACGGCACAAAGGTAGAAAAACTTTCATAATTGTGAAAAAATTAACAGTCTAAATTCCAAAAATTCTTTATTATTTTTCCCTATGCCGCTATTCGTTTCTGTGATAGGCGCATGGGCCGTCGGAGGGGAGCGCCGGTCTCTTTCCCGAGGTTTGCCGGTACTCCTTTCGAAGGGGGAGACGGCACACCTTCCGAAGGGGAAGGCGACGTCGCGAAAATCCTCAGCGACACCCCGCTTCGCCGTTGCACGCAACGGCTCCGCTCCGAACGGAGGCTCCGGACTCCCGGGTGCGGTCCGGCATCCGTCCATCACTACGTCCATCATTTAAGAGAACGGAATCCCGACATTTTTAGTATCTTTGATAAACATCCATTTGCGAACATGGCCGGAATCTACTTCCACATACCCTTCTGCAAGCGCGTCTGCGCCTACTGCGACTTCTTCAAGAGCGTCGACCTGCGGCGCATGGACGACCTGCTGGAGGCCATGCACCGCGAACTCGACGCCCGGCGCGACTACCTCGGCGGCGAGGCCGTGCGGACCCTCTACTTCGGCGGCGGAACCCCTTCGCTCTGCCAACCCCGGGCGCTCGCCGCACTGATGCGCCACGCCGCAGAGCTCTTCGACTGCTCCGACGTCGCGGAGAGCACCCTCGAAGCCAATCCCGACGACCTCACGCCCGCATATCTGGAGGCGCTGCGCGAGATCGGCATCAACCGCCTCTCGATCGGCGTACAGTCGTTCGACGACGACTGTCTGCGACTGATGAACCGCCGGCACACCGCCTCGCAGGCCCTCCGCGCCCTCGAAGCGGCACGTACGGCCGGGTTTGGGAACATCACCGCCGACCTGATCTTCGGCGTCCCGGGATTCGGCGCCGACACCCTGCGGCAGTCGCTCGAAACGCTGATCCGGCTCCGCATTCCCCACGTTTCGGCATACCATTTGACCGTCGAACCCGACACGGCCTTCGGTCGCCGGGCCGCCCGCGGGGAGTTCCGGCCCGTGGAGGAGTCGGTCAGCGAGGTGGAGTATGCCCTGGTTCACGACACCCTCACCCGCGCGGGGTACGAGCACTACGAGGTGTCGAACTTCGCGCTCCCGGGATTCCGCGCCCTCCACAACGCATCCTACTGGCACGGAGTGAAATACCTCGGCATAGGTCCTGCGGCCCACTCCTTCGACGGGCGCGAACGCCACTGGAACGCCGCCTCGATCGAAGGATACATTACCGGAGCTCCGTCCGAGGCCGAAACGCTCTCCGAGAGCGACCGATTCAACGAATACGTCATGACACGGCTGCGCACGATCGAAGGGATCGATCTCGCGGAGCTCGAACGGATGTTCGGTCCGGAACGCCGCGAAAGGGTCCTCCGCGAGGCCGTCCGCTGGCAAAGCGACCGCACACTCGTCGAACAAGCCGGACACCTGGCAATTCCGCCCGAACGGATGCTGATCTCGGATACCGTGATCGAGTCGCTTTTCGAAACGCAGGAGGAGAGCGCAACCAGGTGAAACATAGAAATGTTAAGTTATTATTAAATATTTTTATTAACGCCCGCCCCGGTTGACAATTATAAATATAAGTGTTACCTTTGCGGCATCTTTAACTCTTTTCGTGATTCTGAACAGCAAATTATAACTATGGCCACTACCAAACACACACCCGACTTCCTCTTCGAGGTGAGCTGGGAAGTATGCAACAAAGTCGGCGGAATCCACACCGTCATCTCGACAAAAGCACAGACCGTTGTCCGCAAATTCGCCGACAACTACCTGCTGCTCGGCCCCGATCTCTCGCACGAAGGCGTCAACCCCGAATTCGAGGAGGACCCCTCGCTGCTCAAATCCTGGCGTCAGAGCCTCTACAACGAGGGCATCCGCATCCGCGTGGGGCACTGGAAAATAAAGGGCGAACCCAAAGTCGTCCTGATCGACTTCTCGTCGCTCATCCCCCGCAAGGACGAAATCCTCAAAAGCCTCTGGGAATCCTATCACGTGGACTCCATCTCCGGACAGTGGGACTACATCGAACCCGTGCTCTTCGGGTGGGCCACGGGCGTGGTGATCGCCTCCTACGTCGAGACCTTCTGCAAACCCACGCAGCGCGTCGCCGCACACTTCCACGAGTGGATGACCGCCGCCGGAGGCCTCTACCTGCGCAACCACTCACCCTATGTGGCCACGGTATTCACCACCCACGCCACCGTCCTCGGACGCTGCATCGCCGGAAACGGCCTGGCCCTCTACAACGACCTGACGAAGTTCAACCCCGACGAGCTGGCACGGCGCTTCAACGTCGTGGCCAAGCACTCCATCGAGAAGATGGCCGCCACGTACCTCGACTGCTTCCTCACGGTGAGCGACATCACCGCCAACGAATGCAAGTACCTCCTCGGCCGCGAACCCGACGGAATCACCCCCAACGGATTCGAAAACGACTTCGTATGGGCCGGAGACGAATACTACACCAAGCGTGACGAAGCCCGCCACGCCATGATCTCCGTAGCCGAGGCATGCCTCGGCGAGAAGTTCTCGGCCGATCCGCTCATCGTCGGAACCAGCGGCCGCTACGAATTCCGCAACAAGGGCATCGACGTATTCATCGAGTCGCTCAAGAAGCTCGCCGCCTCGGACCGCCTGCAGCGCGAGGTGCTGGCATACATCACCGTCCCGGCCGCAAACCGCGGACCGCGTCCCGACCTGCAGGCCCATCTGGCCGATCCCTCGAAGCCCATCGACCCCGCACAGTACAAATACTCGACCCATATCCTCGAGTATCAGGCCAACGACTCCATCGTGCAGGCCCTCAGCGGAAGCATCCTCACGCAGCCCGGTTCGAAGGTCAAGGTGATCTTCGTGCCGACCTACCTCAACCGTGCCGACGGAATCTTCAACAAGGATTACTACGAACTGCTCGTCGGCATGGACATCACGGCATTCCCCTCCTACTACGAACCCTGGGGATACACCCCCCTGGAGTCCGTGGCGTTCTCCGTCCCGACCATCACCACGACTCTCGCAGGTTTCGGACTCTGGGTCGACAAGCAGCGTGAGCACGCCGGTGTGGAGGTGATCCACCGCGACGACTACAACGTCCGCGAGGTCGAGGAGAAGATCGCCGACGCCCTGCTGCGCTTCAGCCAGCTCGAGGAGAAGCATGTCGGGGAGATCCGCACCTCGGCCTACGAAATATCCCTCACGGCGCTTTGGGAGCACCTCTTCGCGGCCTACGAACAGGCCTATTCGGAGGCTGTCGAGGGCGCCATCGTACGCACCAACCGCACGGCACTCGACGGAGGCGCCAAGACCGAACAGATCAACTTCGTGCGCCAGCAGCTCTTCGTCGAGAAGCCCAACTGGAACCGTATGATCATCGACAAGACCCTTCCCAAGCGGCTGCACGCCCTCGAGGAGCTCTCGCGAAACCTCTGGTGGAGCTGGAACGTCGAGGCCCGCGACCTGTTCGAAGGTATCGACCCCGCACTCTGGAGCGAATGCGAACACAACCCGATCGCCTTCCTCGACAAGCTCAGCGTCGAACGACTCAAGGAGCTCGAACACGACTCCGTCTTCCTGGCGGCCCTCGACTCCGTCTACAAGCAGTTCCAGGAGTACATGAACGAGAAACCCGACCCCAAGGCCACGAAGATCGCCTACTTCTCGATGGAGTACGGACTGCACTCGTCGCTGAAGATCTACTCCGGAGGTCTGGGCATCCTGGCCGGCGACTACCTCAAGGAGGCCTCGGACAAGAATGTCCCGATGGTCGCCGTGGGTCTGCTCTACCGCTACGGATACTTCACGCAGCGTCTCTCGGCCCAGGGCGCCCAGGAGGCTACCTACGAGGCCCAGAACTTCTACAAGCTCCCCATCTCGCCCGTGCGTGACGAGGTCGGGAACTGGCTCACCATCACCATCGCATTCCCCGGACGCACGCTCTCGGCACGCGTCTGGAAGTGCCAGGTGGGTCGCACGGACCTCTACCTGCTCGACGCCGACATCGAGGACAACCTCGAAGAGGATCGTCAGGTAACCTACTACCTCTACGGCGGCGACTGGGAGAACCGTCTCAAGCAGGAGATCCTCCTCGGCATCGGCGGCATCCGCGCCCTGCGCCGCATGGGCATTCAGCAGGACGTATACCACTGCAACGAGGGACACGCCGCATTCATCGGCATCGAGCGCATCCGCGACCTGGTGAACCACCGCAAGCTCACCTTCTCCGAGGCCATGGAGGTCGTGCGCAGCTCGTCGCTCTTCACGACCCACACCCCCGTGCCGGCCGGCCACGATGCCTTCCCCGAGTCGATGATCCGTCAGTACATGTCGCACTACCCCGACGTGCTGGGCATCACCTGGGAGCAGTACATCAACCTCGGCAAGACGAACCCCAACGATCCGAACGAGAAGTTCTCGATGTCGGTGCTCGCCTGCAACCTCTCGCAGGAGGTCAACGGCGTGTCGTGGCTCCACGGCGAGGTGTCGAAGGAGATTCTGGGAAACATGTGGCCCGGATACTTCAAGAACGAGCTCCACATCGGATACGTCACCAACGGCGTACACTTCCCGACGTGGATCGCCACCTCGCTACGACGTCTCTACGCCCGCTACTTCGCCGACGGATTCGAAGGGCATGTCTACGACATCCCGGCCTGGCAGAAGGTGCACAACATCCCCGACGCCGAGCTGTGGGATGAACGCATGAAGCTGAAAAACAAGCTTATACGACACATCCGCAAGCATTACAGCGACCCGAAGAAGGTGCGCCTCGACTCCCCGGCACAGATGCTCCGCATCATCGAGAGCATCAAGCCCGACGTGCTGACCATCGGCTTCGCACGACGGTTCGCAACCTACAAGCGCGCCTACCTGCTCTTCACGAACCTCGACCGACTCTCGGCCATCGTCAACAACAAGGAGCGCCCCGTGCAGTTCATCTTCGCCGGAAAGGCGCACCCCAACGACAAACCCGGCCAGGACCTCATCAAACGCATCGTCGAGGTGTCGGCCATGCCGCAGTTCGTGGGCAAGATCCTCTTCCTGCAGAACTACGACATGGAGCTCGCACGCCGCATGGTCCAGGGCGTCGACGTATGGCTCAACACCCCGACCCGACCGCTCGAGGCATCGGGTACGTCGGGCGAAAAGTGCGTGATGAACGGCGTGCTGCAGTTCTCGGTGCTCGACGGCTGGTGGGTCGAAGGGTACAAGGAGGGCGCCGGATGGGCTCTCCCGATGGAGCGCACATTCACCGATCAGCACTTCCAGGACGAACTCGACGCCGAGATGATCTACAACACCATCGAGGAGCAGATCGCCCCGAAGTATTACGAACGCGACATGGACGGTGTACCCCACGAGTGGGTGTCGTCGATCAAACGCTGCGTGGCCGAAATCGCCTCCAACTTCACCACCAACCGCATGCTCGCCGACTACGAGGAGCGCTTCTACAACAAGCTCGCCGCACGCAAACGCGAACTGTGTGAGAATTCGTACCTCCTGGCCCGCGAGATCGCCGCCTGGAAACGCAAGGTCTCCGCAGCATGGGACAGCGTCCGCGTCGTCGACGTGCAGCGCGTGAAGATCGACAAGGAGGCCGTCTACGTCGGCGAGAAGTACCACTTCGCCGTCACGGTCGACATCGCCAATCTCCACCCCGAAGACATCGGCGTCGAGATGGTCCTCGCCCGGCAGATCGTCGGCGGACAGAGCGTCAACGTCACCCGGACCATTCCGCTGGAACAGATCCACGTCGAGGGGCGTCAGGTAACCTACGCCCTGGACTACACCCCCGACGAGGCCGGAACGTTCGACGTCGCGCTGCGCATCTACCCCAACAACCCGCATCTGCCCCACCGCATGGACTTCGCCCTCGTAAAGTGGGCGTAGAGGTCCGAACAGGTTGGGACAGATCTCCGGGAATATGGTGATTTTCAGATATAGGACTTGCTTTTATCCGAAATTCTGATTATCTTTATAAGGACGAACCGTATTTCTTCAACATATGTCAGCATTAACTTTCGACAAGAACGAACTGGGCAACCTGGAGTACTCCCTCCAGCGCGAAATGCTCGCCACCGACCGTATCGGCGGGTACATGAGTACGACCATCGTATGCTGCAACACGCGACGCTACCACGGACTCATCGTGGCGCCGATCGACGACAGCGACCGCACCTATCTGCTGCTGTCGGCCCTCGACGAGACGATCATCCAGCATGACCAGACGTTCAACCTGGCCCTGCACCGCTACCAGGGAGCCTACGACCCCCGGGGACACAAGTACATCACCGACTTCGAGTACACCCCCACCCCCACGATCACCTACCGCGTGGGCGGCGTGATCCTCAAGAAGGAGATGCTCTGGATCCACAAAAGGACCCAACTCATGATCCGCTACACGCTGGTCGACGCACACTCCGAGACGCGTCTGCGCCTGCGGCCGTTCCTCGCATTCCGCGACAAGCACGCCCTCACGCACGCCAACATGGAGGCCGACGGGCACTCCTATCCCGCCGTCAACGGCGTGAAATGCCGTCTCTACGGCTCCTTCCCCTGGCTCTACCTCCAGACGAGCAAGCCCGACACGGAGTTCGTGCCGGCTCCCGACTGGTACTACAACTTCGAATACCTCCAGGATATCGCCCGCGGATACGAGGGCCACGAGGACCTCATGACCACGGGATACTTCGAGACGGAGCTCAAGAAGGGCGAAAGCATCATCTTCTCCGCCTCGCTCGACGAGATGGGCTCGACAAAGACCATCGAGGAGATGTTCAACGCCTCGATCGCCCGTCGCACCCACAAGGTGGACTTCGTAAGCTGTCTCGAACATTCGGCCCGGCAGTTCCTGATCCGCCGCCCCGGAAACCGTACGGAGGTCATCGCCGGATACCCCTGGCACGGAGTCGACGGCCGGCAGACCTTCATCGCGCTGCCGGGAATCACCCTCTGGCAGAATCACAAGGAGGATTGCTTCGATGCCCTCGACACCCAGGTGCGCGCCATGCAGGACGGCATGTTCTCCGGAAGCTTCTCGGCGGCCGTCGAGGCCGATACGCCGCTGTGGTTCTTCTGGACGCTCCAGCAGCTGGAGAGCCAGATCGGCGGCGCCGAGGTGTGGAAACGCTACGGAGAGGTCATGAAGCAGCTTCTCGAATCGTATAAGAAGGGCATCGGGGGATGCGTGATCCTCAACGACAACGGTCTCGTATGGGCCTCGTCCGAGGAGGCTCCCCTCACATGGATGAACTCCCGCATCGACGGAAAGGCCGTTACCCCGAGAAACGGATACCAGGTGGAGATCAACGCCCTCTGGTACAACGCCGTCTGCTACACGCTCCGGCTGGCCGCCGAGAACGGCGACAAGAAGTTCGTGAAGGAGTGGGAGAAGCTGCCCGCAAAGAGCGCAGCGGCGTTCAATGAACTCTTCCGGCTGCCCGAAGGCTATCTGGCCGATTACGTAGGCGCCGAGGGGGCCAACGACTTCATCCGCCCCAACATGATCATCGCCTGCGGTCTGCCCTACAAGATCGCCGACGAGCAGACGCAGATCGACGTCATCCGGACCGTGCGCCAGCACCTGCTGACCCCCAAGGGGCTGCGGACGCTCTCGCCCCGCAACCCGATGTACAAAGGGACGCAGGAAGGGTCACCCGCCGAGCGCGACTTCGCCGGAAAGAACGGTTCCGTATGGCCCTGGATCCTTGCCTTCTACGTCCGCGCTTGCTTCGACTTCGACAAGGAGGCGTTCCTGCCCCAGGCCCAGGAGATTCTCGACGGATTCGAGGAGGAGATTCAGACCTACGGAATCGGATCCATCGGCGAGCTGTTCGACGCCGATCCCCCCTACACGCCGCGCGGAGCCATTTCGCAGGCGTGGAGCGTCGCCGCGGTGCTGGACATTCTGCACCTGACCGAGCTTTACAGAGCCTCGGCGCCCGCCAAGAAATCCGCGAAAAAATCCTCCGCGGCAAAGACTGCCGACAAGAAGCAGTCTGCCACGGAAACGGCAAAGGCGGCTCAAACCACAAAGGCGACAAAAGTTTCAAAAACAACAAAGACGACAAAAACAACAAAAACAACGGCCCGCAAGGCTGTTGCGAAGAAGACAACGACAAAATAAAACCCGGAAGGCCCGGGTTCCCCAGGGGAAAGATACAACAGACAACGACGAAGGTCGACAAGTGCACGAAGGCGTTCCACGAACCGGAGGAGGCAGGATGAGCGGATTGGGAGCACGACAGGATAGCTTCGGGAGCACGAAGGATATTTGGGAGAGGTTTGTCTGAAAGGTGTGGAGACCGCTCAAGGCAGCGGATGAATGAGGAGACCGGGAGGGACTCAAAAGTTCCGGATCCCGGTACAGGCCGAACGGAATAATACAAAACAACAAGACATAAATTATGAGAGTTTTAATGTTCGGATGGGAATTTCCACCCCATATTGCCGGAGGACTGGGCACGGCCTGCTACGGCATGACCCGCGGACTGGCTCGAAACGGTGTCGACGTCACGTTCATCGTTCCCCACGCCTACGGAGACGAAGACCAGCGATTCATCCATGTGGTGAATGCCAGCGACGTCGAGGCCATGTACGGCGCCACGGGCAGCAGTGCCGACGACGTGCTGGAAAAGATGTCGTTCATACACATCGACTCCAACATGGTGCCCTACATCTCCCCCGAAGAGTATGACACCTATCACGAGCAGTATGTCAAAACGGGGCAGCGGACCTGGTCGACCACCGACGCCTGGAAACAACGCTACACCTTCTCGGGAAAATACGGCGCAAACCTCATGGAGGAGGTCGCCCGCTATGCCGTGGTCGCCGCGCAGGTGGCCCGCGACCTCGAGGGGCAGTTCGACGTGATCCACGCCCACGACTGGCTCACCTACTACGCCGGAATCGCCGCCAAACGCGTCTCGGGAAAACCCCTCGTCGTACACATGCACGCCACGGAGTTCGACCGCAGCGGCGAGAACATCAACACCCAGGTCTACGCCATCGAGCGGGCCGGCATGCAGGCCGCGGACCGTGTCATCGCCGTGTCGAACCTCACGCGCAACATCGTCATCAACCGATACGGGATCCCTCCCGAAAAGGTCGTGACGGTGCACAACGCCGTGCGCTTCGCCGAGGAGAACTCCCAGGCCCCCGAGCGCGGCGTCAAGGACAAGATCGTCACATTCCTCGGGCGCATCACCTATCAGAAAGGCCCCGACTACTTCGTGGAGGCCGCCGCCAAGGTCCTCAAGCGCGTGCCCAACGTGCGCTTCGTCATGGCGGGATCCGGCGACATGATGAACCACGTCATCCGCCGCGTCGCGCGTCTCGGCATCGCCGACCGCTTCCACTTCACCGGATTCCTCCGCGGGGAGGACGTGCACAAGATGTTCCAGCTGTCGGACGTCTACGTCATGCCTTCGGTTTCGGAACCGTTCGGCATCTCGCCTCTCGAGGCCATGCGGTCGAACGTCCCGGTCATCATCTCCAAGCAGAGCGGTGTGGCCGAGGTCCTCGACTACGCCGTCAAGGTCGACTACTGGGATGTCGATGCCCTTGCGGACGCCATCTACGCCCTGATCGAATACCCCGCCCTGGCAAGCATGTTCGCAAAGAAGGGCCTCGAGGAGGTCACGAACCTCAAGTGGAACGACGCCGCCGCCAAAATCAAATCGATATACGAAGCCGTCATCGAAGAGAACAAGAAACAATCAAAATAGCTCCCTCATGAAAACCGTTTGTTTATATTTTCAGGTTCATCAGCCCTGGCGTCTGAAGAAATACCGATTCTTCAACATGGGCAAAGATCATAACTACCTGGACGACCTGCTCAACCGCTCGATCATGCAGAAGGTCGCCCGGCAGTGCTACCTCCCGATGAACGCCCTGCTGCTCAAGCTCATCAAGGAGAACAAGGGCAAGTTCCGCTGTTCGTTCTCGATCACCGGCATCGCCATCGAGCAGATGCGCGCCTACGCCCCCGAAGTGCTCGAGTCGTTCAAGGAGCTCGCCGCAACGGGATGCGTGGAGTTCCTGGCCGAGACCTACTCCCACTCGCTGGCATCACTGGCCTCGAAGGAGGACTTTACCGAGCAGGTGAAGCTCCACGTGAACCTCATCAAGAAGGAGTTCGGCGTAAAGCCCACGGCATTCCGCAACACCGAGCTGATCTATTCGGACGATATCGGAGCCATGGTCGCCGGCATGGGATTCCGCACGATGCTGGCCGAGGGGGCCAAGCACGTCCTGGGATGGAAGTCGCCCAACTACGTGTATGCCAACCCCATCGACCAGAAGCTGCGCCTGCTGCTGCGCAACTACAAGCTTTCGGACGACATCGCCTTCCGCTTCTCGAACCACAGTTGGGACCAGTGGCCGCTGACGGCCGACAAGTACGTGCAGTGGCTCTCCTCGAGCGACACGCCGGGTGAGGTCATCAACCTCTTCATGGATTACGAGACCTTCGGCGAGCACCAGACGGCCGACACCGGCATCTTCGAGTTCATGCGGGCGCTGCCCAAGGCGGTGCTCTCCAAGAAGGGCGAACTCGAGTTTGCCACCGTGACCGAGACCGCCAAGAAGCATCAGCCGGTATCGGTGCTCCACTGCCCGCACGTGATGTCGTGGGCCGACGAGGAGCGCGACATCACCGCATGGCTCGGAAACGAACTCCAGAACGAGGCCTTCTCGAAGCTCTACGCCCAGAAGGAGAAGGTCAAGGCGCTCAAGAGCCCCGACTTCGACTACGTATGGAGCTTCATGCAGACCTCGGACCACTTCTACTACATGGCGACGAAGTGGCTCTCGGACGGCGACGTGCACTCCTACTTCAACCCCTACGACTCGGCCTACGACGCCTTCATCAACTACATGAACGTCCTCTCGGACTTCATCATCGAGCTGGACAAGGCCGTTGCGGCCAAGGCCGCCCGCAAGTAGCGGCACGAGGCGGAATCACGCTTGACAGAACGGGTCCTTCCGAAGGGAAGGGCCCGTTTTTTTGCCGGAGAAACAGGGAATGAGTGCGGCAGCGGGCGGGCCGCAGGGCGGCGAGTTATTAAAAAAATTGCAAAAGATTCACCCCGCAGCTCAGGATATTTTTCAAAAATATTTATATTTGTAGCGGTTAGATCTGGTTGCCCTATGAAGAATCCCCATGCTTTGCCCGACGGCGGTCTCTACCGCCCGGAGTACGAGCACGATGCCTGCGGGGTCGGACTCGTCGTCAACATCAACGGAAACAAGTACCATTCGGTCGTGGAACAGGGACTCTGCGTCCTGGAGCACATGGCGCACCGCGGCGCCGAAGGCGCCGACAACAAAACCGGCGACGGCGCCGGCATCCTCGTGCAGATTCCCCACGAGTTCATCCTTCTGAACGGAATCCCCGTGCCCGAAAAGGGCCGCTACGGCGTGGGCATGGTCTTCCTGCCCCGCGACGACGAGGACAAACGCCGCTTCATGCGGCTGATCATCGAAGCCATCGAGGAGCAGGAGCTCAATCTGATGGCGTCGCGCGACGTCCCCGTCAACAGCAGCATCCTCGGAGCCGACGCGGCAGCCACGGAGCCCTGCTTCCGGCAGATCTTCATCACCGGATGCGACGACCGGCAGCGTCTCGAAGGGCTGCTCTACACGATCCGCAAGCGCATCGAGCTCAAGCTCGCCGACGCCCCCATCCGCGACAAGCAGAGCTGCTACATCGCCAGCCTCTCGACCCGCACGATCGTCTACAAGGGCATGCTCTCGTCGCGCCAGCTGCGCCACTACTTCACCGATCTGCAGAGCCCCTACTTCTCGAGCGCCATTGCACTGGTGCACTCGCGCTTCTCGACCAACACCTTCCCGACGTGGAGCCTCGCCCAGCCGTTCCGACTCCTCGGGCACAACGGCGAGATCAACACCATTCGCGGAAACCGTCTCTGGATGGGGACCCGTCAGGCGGTGCTTCACCCCGATCTGGCGGGAGATCCCAAGGAGGGAATCGGCCCGATCATCCAGCCCGGGATGAGCGACAGCGCCTCGCTGGACAACGCCCTTGAGTTCTTCATGCGCGCCGGGATGTCACTGCCCCATGCCCTGGCGATGCTCGTCCCGGAGAGCTTCAACGAGAAGAACCCGCTGTCGAAAAAACTCAAGAGCTTCTACGAATACCACTCGATCTTCATGGCCCCGTGGGACGGTCCCGCGGCGATCATCTTCTCCGACGGCCGCTACGCCGGCGGCATGCTCGACCGCAACGGACTGCGCCCGGCACGCTATCTGATCACGCACGACGGGCTGATGGTCATCGCCTCGGAGACGGGCGTCCTGGATATCCCGGCCGCAAACATCGCCTCGAAGGGACGTCTCGAACCGGGCAAGATCCTCATGGTCGACACCGAGCAGGGGCAGATCTTCACCGACGCGGAGATCAAGAGCCGTCTGGCCGAAGAGCACCCCTACGACGAGTGGCTGCACGACAACCGCATCGTCCTGAGCCGCATCACCAGCGGTCGCAGCGTCACGCACAGCGTCCCCGACTACGGGCAGAAGCTGCGGGCATTCGGGTACGACCGCGAGGAGATCGACCGCATCATCGTGCCGATGGCCAAGGCCTCGGCCGGCCCCGTGGTGTCGATGGGCGACGACACGCCGATCGCCATCCTCTCGCAGAAGCCCCAGCGGTTCTTCAACTTCTTCCGACAGCAGTTCGCGCAGGTCACCAACCCCCCGATGGACTCCATCCGCGAGGAGCTGGTGATGTCGCTGACCAGTTACATCGGCGCCGTGCGCAAGAACATCCTCAAGCCCTCGCCCGAGTTGTGCAAGGTGGTGATGATGTCGTCGCCGATCATCTCGGACCGCGACCTCGATATCCTCCGCCACCTGGAGTACAAGGGCTTCCGCACGATCACCCTACAGATGCTCTTCCCGGCAAAGGGCAACGGAAAGGCCCTCGAAGAGAGTCTCGACACGTTGTGCCGCGCCGCCGAACGCGCCGTGGATGACGGATACAATTACCTGATTCTGAGCGATCGCGGCGTGGATGCCCGACATGCCGCCATCCCCTCGCTGCTGGCCATGTCGGCCGTGCACCACTACCTCATCGCCCGGCGCAAGCGTTCGCAGATCGCCGTGATCGTCGAAAGCGGCGAGGTGTGCGAAACGATGCATGTCGCCCTGCTGATGGGCTATGGCGCCAGCGGCGTGAATCCCTACATGGCCTTTGCCATCCTGAAGGAGATGACCGCCGGGGGATCCCTGCCGCTCGACTTCGAAGGCGCCGAACGGCACTACATCAAGGCCATCGACAAGGGCATGCTGAAGATCATGTCGAAGATGGGCATCTCGACCATCCGCAGTTACCGAGGCGCCGCACTGTTCGAGCCCCTTGGCGTCGGAAAGGAGCTGCTGGACAAGTACATGGGCGGCGGAGTCTCGTCGATCGGCGGCATCGGGCTGGAGGAGGTGGCCCGTCAGGTCACAACGATGCATGCGCAGGGATTTGCCCCGGGCGCAGCCGAGGAGCCGCTCGAAAACATCGGAAGATACGCCTACCGGCGCGACGGCGAACGGCACGGGTGGAATCCTGCCACGGTCCTCTCGCTGCAGGCCGCCGCACGCTCGGGAGATCCCGAACAGTTTGCCGAGTTCACGCGGCACGCCGAGCACGCCGAAACGCCGCTCTTCCTGCGCGACATGCTCGAAATCCACAGCGACCGGAAGCCGATCGCCGTGGAGGAGGTTGAGCCCGCGGAGGCGATCATGCGCCGCTTCGTCGTCGAGGCCATGTCGTTCGGAGCCATCAGCCGCGAGGTGCACGAGACGATTGCCGCGGCCATGAACCGCATCGGCGGTCAGAGCAACACGGGCGAAGGGGGTGAGGACCCGGCCCGCAACACGCCGCTCGAGGACGGCACCTCGTTGCGCAGCGCCGTGAAGCAGGTGGCCTCGGGACGCTTCGGCGTGGATGCCGAGTACCTGGTCAACGCCGACGAAATTCAGATCAAGGTCGCCCAGGGCGCCAAGCCCGGCGAGGGCGGCCAGCTCCCGGGATTCAAGGTCGACGAGATGATCGCCCGCACGCGGCACTCGATCCCCGGCATCACGCTCATCTCGCCCCCGCCCCACCACGACATCTACTCGATCGAGGACCTTGCACAGCTGATCTTCGACCTCAAGAACGTGAATCCCCGGGCGGCCATCAGCGTGAAACTCGTGGCCGAAAGCGGCGTGGGAACCATCGCTGCGGGCGTTGCCAAGGCCAAGGCCGACAAGATCCTCATCAGCGGATGCGACGGTGGAACGGGCGCCAGCCCCGCCGACTCGATGAAATATGCCGGCGTGCCGGTCGAGATCGGTCTGGCGGAGATGCAGCAGACGCTCGTCCGCAACCGGCTGCGCAACCGCGTGCGGCTGCAGGCCGACGGTCAGCTGAAGTGTTCGCGCGACGTGCTGATATGCGCCCTGCTCGGCGCCGAGGAGTACGGATTCGGAACCGCCGCGCTGGTCGCCCTCGGATGCCGCATGCTGCGCAAGTGCCACACCAACACCTGTCCGATGGGCGTGGCAACCCAGGATGCCGAACTGCGCAAGCGCTTCGTCGGGAAGCCCGAGCACCTGATCAACTACCTGCGGCTGCTGGCCGAAGACCTCCGGCGACGCATGGCGCAGATGGGATACCGCAGTCTGGACGATCTCGTCGGACGCAGCGACCTGCTGCGGCAGCGCGAGATGCCCGCAGGATCCGCGGCGTCGAAACTCGACCTGCGGAGGCTCCTCTTCCGACCCGAGGGGGATGCCGAGATCCGCTTCAGCACCCCGCAGGAGCACGCCCTGGGCGAGGTGCTCGACAGGCAGCTCCTCCCGCTGGCCGACCGCTTCCTCGAACAGCCAAAGGCCATTGCCCGCAGCTTCCCGATCGCCAACACCGACCGCAGTGTCGGAGCGATGCTCAGCGGCCACATCACCCTGCGCTGCGGCAGCGCGGGGCTGCCTGACGGAGCCCTGACGCTGACCTTCCAGGGAAGCGCCGGGCAGAGCTTCGGAGCATTCCTCTGTCCGGGCGTTACGTTCCGACTCGAAGGGGATGCCAACGACTACCTCGGAAAGGGCCTCTCGGGTGGAACCATCACCGTCGTGCCGCCCGTCGGGGCGCGCTTCGCGGCGGAGGGGAACGTCATCGCCGGCAACACGCTCCTCTACGGAGCCACGGGCGGCGAGGCCTACATCAACGGACGCGTCGGAGAGCGTTTCTGCGTGCGCAACAGCGGCGCCACGGCGGTCGTCGAGGGGGTCGGGGACCACGGATGCGAGTACATGACCGGAGGACGTGTCGTCGTGCTCGGAAGAACCGGGTGCAACTTCGCCGCGGGCATGAGCGGCGGCATCGCCTACGTCTGGAACCCCCGGAGCAACTTCGACTACTACTGCAACATGGAGATGATCGAACTCACGCTGCTGGACAATGACGCCGACCGCGAAGAGTTGCGGCAGCTGATCACGGCGCACGTCCGTCACACGAACAGCGCCATCGGGCAGCGCATGCTCGACGACTGGGAGCAGTACGTTCCGCAGTTCATCAAGGTGACGCCGGTCGAATACCGCCGCTACCTCGAAAAGGAGAAGAATCATTAAAGATGAAAGGCATCGCCCGCAGAGTGTGGACGATGCCTTTCATATATAGGATGGTCGGATCTCCGGGCCCTGTCACCCCTTGCGTTTGTAGCGCGAGGGAGAGGTGCCGGTGTGCTGCTTGAAATACTTGCCGAAAAACGACTGCGTGGAGAAGTTCAGGTGGTAGGCGATCTCCTGGATACTCATCCCCGAGTACTTCAGCAGCGCCTTTGCCTCCAGAATCACCGACTCGTCGATCCACCGCGCCGCCGTCTTCCCGCTCACCTCCTTGACCACCGACGAGAGGTATTTCGGCGTGATGTTCAGCTGGCGGGCGTAGAAGCTCACGTTGCGCTCCTGCTTGTTGTACTGCTGCAGCAAAGACATGAATTCGTTGAACAGCACCTCGCAGCGCCCCTGCTTCTGCTCCCCGGGCTGTTCCCGCTGGTTGATGTCCGTGATGATGTAGAACGCCGTGGTGAAGAGCGTGCGGATGATCTCGTGACGATAGCGCTCCTTGTCGCTGCGAAGCATCGTCTTGATAAGCTGGAACAGCTGGCGGATCTCGTCGACATCCTGCTGCGTGACCTCCAGCACCGGAGCCTTGCCGAAACGCATGTAGATCGGTAGCGACGTCGACAGGTCGATCTGAACCTCGTTGACAAACGACTTCGAGAAGGCCAGCAGGTAGGCCGCCGCATTCGACGAACACTTCACCGTACGGATGATCGAGTCGGGGTTGAAGAAGACGATGTTGTTCGGACGCACCGAATAGGTGTTCATGTCGATCGAAACCGTCGCCTCGCCCGACATCATGATGATCACCGTAAAGCCGTCGATCGTCGTGGGATAGTTGGCCGTCGTGTTCTTATCGGCCGTGAGTGTCGTGATGACCAGATCGTCCGAGAGATAGGACACGTCGCTCATCTCCTTCTTGATGCGGGAGATGGAGACTTTGTGAAGGCTTTCCCGGCCCGTGCCGCGTATCGTTCTGCCAGTATCCGCCATAAAAGATTGGTTTTTCAGACAAAAATACGAATTATCCGAGAACTTCCAAATCTTCAGGCGATGATTTCCCCGTATGTTTACTCGGCGTTCGCGCACTGGATCTGAAGCGCCCCCGCCAGGCACTCGATATGCAGCGGGAACTGCGCCCCGCGCTGTCCGTCGACGTCGGTCGGTTCGTCGACCGTCGAGTGGATGTCGATCGTGCGGGCCTGCAGCTGCCGGACAATCTTCGGGTTCCCGCCCATGAGGTAGCGCCCCATGGCAAGGGTCGAGTGAAAAAGGTTTTTCTTTTCGAGAAAGATGCAGTCGAACTTCCCGTCCTTGATCGACGCCCGGCGCGTAAGGTGGAAACCTCCGGCCGTGCGTCCGTTGAAGATCAGCACGATGAGGGATTTCAGATCGAAGCACTCGCCGTCGGCGTCGATCTCCAGCGGCACGCCGTGCACCGACCGCACCTCCTTGATTCCCTCGATCAGGTAGGCCAGCTTCCCGATGCGATGCTTGCGCTCGTCGGACGTGCGCTGCGAGGTGGTCGTGAAGATCCCGAACGAGAAGACATTGACGAAATAGAGTCCGTTGACCCGTCCGCAGTCGACCCGCTCGATGCTTCCCGTGGCGATCTGGCGCGCCGCTTCGAGCGGGTCGCGCGACATGCCGAGCACGCCGGCGAAGTCATTCGCCGTACCGGCCGGAATCACTCCCAGAGGAATATCCAGACCCTTGGCCTTCATGGCGTTGAGTGCGAAGTTGAGCGTTCCGTCGCCGCCGGCGACCACCATCAGGTCGATCGTCTCGTTTCCCTCGAAGGGGTTACGGGCGAAGTCGATCAGCTGCGGCGTGGTGGTATAGCCGTTCTCGGCGAAGATCGAGCAGATGCGCTCGACATTGCGGGCGATATGGCCCTTGCCCGACTGGACGTTATAGAGAAAAACTGCTCTTTTCATGCGTGATTCGGTCGTTGGTGTCCGGCCGCAGCCCCCTCAGGGCATGACCAGGGGTTTCATGGCGGGGGAAAGATACTCTTCGTAGGTGTCGCCCTCGCCGGCAAGAATGAAATAGACCTTCACCCCGGGCATCCGCTCGGCGGCAGCCAGGGCATCGTCGGCACCCATGGCCAGGAACATCGTCCCCAGGGCGTCGGCCTCGGCGCACGTGGGCGCCGCAACGGTCACCGACAACAGCCGCGAAAGAACGCTCCGGCCCGTTCGCGGATCGATCGTATGGGCCACCTTGTTGCCCGAAGCGTCGAGGTAGTAGCGGCGGTAGTTGCCCGAGGTGGCCAGCGCGCCGTCGCGAAGCTGGATCCGCTTCTGGAGGTACTCCCCGTCGGTCATGTTCCCGTCGAAGGGGGTCTCCACGCCGATACGCCACGGATTGCCCTGGCGGTTGACGCCCCGGCAGCGAACCTCCCCGCCGATGTCGACGATGTAGTTCTCGGCGCCGTAGCGCTCGACCAGTGCGGCCAGCAGATCCACCGTATAACCCTTGGCCACGGAGTTGAAGTCCAGCTGCACGCGCGGATCATCCTTCACCAGGCGGTTGCCCTCGAGGTGCACCTTGTCGCGTCCCACGAAGGTGAGGATCGAATCGATGTTCGGGTGGGCTTCCGCCTCCCGGCCCGCAAAGCCCCACGCCTCGACGAGCGGCTTGACCGTCACGTCGTAGCGTCCGTCGCTCAGCGCCCCGATGCTGTCGGCCAGCCGCAGGTTGAAGGCGATGTGCCGGTCGACGCTATCCGTCTCGTTGCGGTTCAGACGGCTCAGCAGCGAATGTTCGTCGAAGATCGACATCGAGGCCTTGGCCTCCCGGTCCAGATCCATGATCGCGGCGTAGAGCTCCTGCGTCGAGGTGTTTTTAACGTCGGCTACGACGTGGAGCGTCGTGCCCAGCATCACGCCGTCGACCTCCGTATAGGCCGGCGATTTCGTGCAGCCGCTCAGCACGATGGCCGCCGCCGCTAACACTCCGCAGAGGTTTTTCATTCCCATAAAATGCATTCGTTCCGTCACAAAAATACGATTTTCCGCGAGATCTCGCTATTTTTCACCCTCCAAAGGTAATAATTTTTGAAATTTAACACCCAATTGTCAATTATTTTGTACCTTTGCCAAACGCTCTGGCGTTATCCACGGTAAGGGGGATGCGTCGTAGAGTGGAACTTAAATAAACTCAACAAAATGGCTTATTTAACAGCTGAGAAAAAGCAGGAGCTTTTCGGCAAGTACGGCAAGTCTAACACCGACACGGGTTCGCCCGAGAGCCAGATCGCGTTGTTTTCCTACCGTATCAGCCACCTTACTGAACACCTCAAGAACAACCGGCACGACTTCGGAACCCAGCGGGCACTGCTCCGTCTGGTCGGCAAGCGCCGCCAGTTGCTGGAGTACCTCAAGGAGGTCGACATCGAGCGCTACCGCGCCATCGTCAAGACGCTCAACCTCCGCAAGTAATCCCGAGGAAAGAATGAGGGCATTTCCCGTGAGGGATCTGCCTTCATTTTCTTGCGACAAACAAACGAAAACATCATAGGTAAAAATTTTATGGAAGAAAAGAAGCTGTACAACGCAGTCCGCAAGATCATCACCCTGGCCGACGGCCGCCAGATCGAGATCGAAACGGGCAAACTGGCCAAGCAGGCCGACGGCGCCGTGGTCGTCAAGATGGGCGACACGATGCTCCTCGGTACCGTCGTGGCCGCCAAGGATGCAAAACCCGACACCGACTTCATGCCCCTGCAGGTCGAATACAAGGAGAAGTATGCCGCCTGCGGACGTTACCCCGGAGGCTTCATGAAGCGCGAAGGAAAGGCCAACGACAGTGAAATCCTCGTCGCCCGACTCATCGACCGCGCGCTCCGCCCCCTCTTCCCCGCAGACTTCCACGCCGAGGTATACGTCACCGTAAACCTCATCTCCGCGGACAAGGACATTCAGCCCGATGCCCTCGCGGGTCTCGCGGCTTCGGCAGCCCTCGCCGTGTCGGACATCCCCTTCGGAGGTCCCATCTCGGAGGTACGCGTCGTACGCAAGAACGGACAGTACGCCATCAACCCCAACTTCTCGGAGATGCCCGAGTGCGACCTCGACATCATGGTCGCCGGTACGATCGACAACATCCTGATGGTCGAGGGCGAGATGAAGGAGGTTTCGG
>CALUMQ010000019.1 GCA_944321765.1 uncultured Alistipes sp. | reverse complement strand
GCGGCAACACTTCCGAATAGGCGGGTACGAGCAGCACATCGTCGAACGTAAGTCCTTCGGGCTGAACCCTTTCATTGATAAAAGACATAATGAACGTGGATTTTTGTTGCTCGCAAAATTAAGCATTATTCTTGGAATACGAAAGAGTTATCCCGATTTTCTCCGGAAAAAATATACGCTCCGCCGGCGCCTCGGAGTCCCGAAAGATGAACTTTTCGGATCCTTTCGGGCACCAAATCCGTTCCTATTGATTATTTTTGTACCGAACACTGAACCCTACACTCGAACAATACATATGAAGAAACCCTGTCTTGCCCTGCTGGGCCTCGCGGGAGCAATGCTCTGCGTCCCGGCGACGGCCCAAAACGGTCGTAGCGACCGTGATGTCAAAACAACCTTTCAGACCTCCCGCGAATGGAGGCCCACGATCGACAACCGCGCAGATGCCGTCATGGTCTACGGTGTCGGCGGCAACCCCTCGGACAGCGAGGGAAACCGAAACTTCGAGGAACGCGTTCGCTCGTGGCGCGAGCGCGGATACACCGTTCATTTCATGACCGGAATTGCCTGGGGTGAATACGAGGACTATTTCACCGGCGAATGGGATGGCCGGCCGCATCTCGACGAGGGGCAGGTCGAACGCAGCGGAGATACCATCTGGCACGGGCATCTGGTACCCTACATCGTCCCGTCGGACAACTACCTCTCCTACCTCAAGGAGCAACATGTGAAGCGCGTCATCGACGCCGGAATCGACGCCATATTCATGGAGGAGCCCGAGTTCTGGGCCCGCGCCGGATACAGCGAAGCATTCAAGCGCGAATGGAGGAAGTTCTACGGATTCGACTGGCGTCCGCAGCACGAATCGCCCGAAAACACCTATCTGGCCAACAAGCTCAAGTACCACCTCTACTACAACGCCCTGCGCGAAGTCTTCACCTATGCCAAGGAGTACGGACGTTCGAAGGGAATGGAGGTAAAGTGCTACGTCCCGACGCATTCGCTGGTCAACTATTCGCAATGGCAGATCGTCAGCCCCGAGGCGAGTCTCGCCTCGCTCCCGTGCGTCGACGGATACATCGCCCAGGTGTGGACCGGGACCTCGCGCGAGCCGAACTATTACGACGGGCGGCTGCGCGAGCGGGTCTTCGAAACGGCCTATCTCGAATATGGATCGATGGAGTCGATGACCGCCCCGACGGGTCGCAAGATGTTCTTCCTGACGGATCCCATCGAAGACCGCGCCCGCGACTGGGCCGACTACAAGCGCAACTACCAGGCAACCTTCACCGCGCAGCTGCTCTATCCGAACATTGCCGATTACGAGGTGATGCCGTGGCCCGAACGCATCTACGAGGGGTTGTATCGCACAAGTCCCGACAGCGACCGTAAGGAGCGCATCCCACACCACTACTCCACACAGATGCAGGTGATGATCAACACGTTGAACAGCATGCCGGCCACCGACACGCGACTCTCTGGGAGTGCGGGAATCAGCGTTCTGATGGCCAATTCGCTGATGTTCCAGCGATTCCCGACCCACGAAGGGTATGAGGATCCGCAGCTGGCGAACTTCTACGGGCTGGCACTGCCGCTGCTCAAGCGCGGAGTGCCCGTGAAGACCGTCCATCTCGAAAACCTCGCCTACCCCGAGGCGCTGGCCGAGACGAAGCTTCTGCTGATGACCTATGCCAATATGAAGCCGCTCGAGGCCGAGGCGCATGCGCATTTGGCCGAATGGGTCCGCAAAGGCGGCGTACTCGTCTACTGCGGACGCGACGACGATCCGTTCCAGCGCGTGAGCGAGTGGTGGAACCAGCAGGGGAACGGCTATGCCGCCCCATCGGACCATCTCTTCGAGCTGTTGGGAATCGGCGCTTCGCCGGCTGCCGGGGAGCACCGTTGCGGGAAGGGCACGGTCTGCATCCTGCGCGCCGATCCGAAGGAGTTCGTACTCGCAAAGGGCGGCGACGCGCCGCTCATCGAGGCCGTGAAGCGGCTCTACGAAGGGGCGGCACGCGGCGGGGAGCTTGTCTTCAAGAACAACTTCCGTCTCGAACGCGGCCCGTACGATCTGGTGGCCGTCATGGACGAGAGCGTGAACGACGAACCGGTGCGTCTCGAAGGCCGGCGGATTGACCTGTACGACCCGGAGCTTCCGTTTTGTCGTGAGTGTGTGATCCGGCCGGGTGAGCAGGGGTTATACCTCAACCTCGACCGCGTGAAGCACCCCCGCAAGGCGCAGGTGTTGGCAGCCGCCTGCCGCACGTATGACGAGCAGCACGGAAAGCGCTCCTTCGCTTTCGTGGCGAAGAGCCCCGTGAATACCACCAACGTCATGCGCATCCTCCTGCCCGAGGCTCCGAAGGAGATTCTCGTCGGCGGAAAGGCCGTTGCGGCCGACGGGTGTTGGGACGAGGCGTCCCGCACGTGTCTGCTCCGCTTCGAGAATGATCCCGACGGGGTGGCGGTGCGCATCGTCTGGTAATGGACGAGGATTGTGGAGCGCCTTGGCGGAAAGGCTTTTTTTCTATCTTTGTTTCAGAAACAACCGAACAAACCCGTATGCGTATGAATCCGAAAACGTTGCTGATCCCGATCGCCGCACTCTGTGCCACGGCCTGCGGGCCCCGCCACACGATCGTGGCGACCTTCATCGGTGCGAAAAACGACACCGTCATCCTCCAGTCGCGGTCCCTCGCGCAGTATGTCGATTTCACGGCCGAGCCCGACATCCGCACCGACACCCTGATTCTCGACGAGGAGCGCCGCTTCGCCGTCGACCTCGACGTCTCGGAGCCGACGGTCTGCATCCTCATGCCGAGAGAGTTCTCCGAAGCCGGCTATCCGCTTGCCGGAGGCTCCTTCACCTTCATTGCCGAACCCCGCCAACCGCTCGATCTCGAGTTCGTGGCCCGGAACGGATGGCTGGAGGTAAACGCCGTCCGGGGATCGGAGCTTGTCGGCGACATGGCGCAGTATGCCAATGCGTGGAACCCCGTGGGCGCGGAGATGGGACGCGCGCAGGCCGCCATGATCCGCCTGCGGGGAAAACCCGCCGGCGACAGTCTCCAGCAGGCCTACCACGCCAGCGTCCAACGTGCACAACAGGCCAACGAAGAGTTCATCGCCGCACACCTCGACCGTCCGACCGCGGCATTTGTGCTGTTCCAGAGTGGGGAAGCCACGGCCGAGCGCTATTTCGACAGTCTCCGGCCCGAAGTCCGCAACTCGATCCTCCGCCCCATGATCGAGCAGATCGGGCTCCAGCTGGAAGGAGCGCGCGTACGCCGTGAGGCCGCCGAGCGAATCAAGGCCGGCGCCGAAGCCCCCGACTTTTCGCTCCCCGACACCCAGGGGCGTGAGGTGTCGCTCGCATCGCTGCGCGGCAAGTATGTCGTGCTCGACTTCTGGGGATCGTGGTGCGTCTGGTGCATCAAGGGATTCCCCGAGCTGAAGAAGTGCTACGAAAAGTACAAGGACAAACTCGAAGTCGTCGGCATCGACTGCACCGACTCACGCGAAAATTGGCTCAAGGCCGTCGAACAGCACCAACTCCCCTGGATCAACCTCCTCGACACGCGAGAGAAGCGTCCGGCCGAGGTGATCGACAACCTCTACGGCATCGGCGCCTATCCCACCAAGATCCTCATCGACCCCGAAGGGCGTATTGTCGAGGTGTTTGTCGGCGAACGTCCGGGATTCTCCGAGCGGCTGGCCGAATTATTGAAGTAACCGGGCTGAGACGGTCGACCGCTCGGATCGCGGAGAGCGAGCGGTCGATCGTCGGACGAGCAAACGCCCCGGCTGCCGTATGCAGCCGGGGCGTTGTTTTGCGCGGCGGATCTCTCCGTCGGTTTGTCGAGGAAGGGTCAATACTGCTCCTTCTCGTTGGGAAAATCGCACGACTTCACGTCCTGCACGTACTGCCCGACCGCCTCGGTCATCACCGTGTGCAGGTCGGCATAGCGGCGCAGAAAACGCGGCGAGAAACCCTTGTTGATGCCCAGCATGTCGTGGATCACCAGTACCTGTCCGTCGCAGCCGGGACCCGCCCCGATACCGATCGTCGGCGTGGGAATCTCCTGCGTCACACGCGTGGCAAGAGCCGCGGGAATCTTCTCCAGCACGATGCCGAAGCAGCCGGCATCGCTCAGCAGGTGGGCGTCGTGCACCAGTTTCTCCGCCTCGGCCTCCTCCTTGGCTCGAACGGCGTAGGTCCCGAACTTGTGGATCGACTGCGGCGTGAGGCCCAGGTGTCCCATGACGGGAATGCCGGCCGAAAGGATGCGCTGCACCGATTCGAGGATCTCCTCCCCGCCTTCGATCTTCACGGCGTCGGCCTCGGTCTCCTTCATGATGCGGATCGCCGAGTCGAGGGCCACCTTCGAGTTGCCCTGGTAGGTGCCGAACGGAAGGTCGACGACAACCAGCGCACGGTTAACCGCCCGGACCACCGAGCGGGCATGATAGATCATCATATCGAGCGTGATGGGAAGCGTCGTCTCGTAGCCGGCCATGACGTTGGCCGCCGAGTCGCCCACGAGAATCACGTCGATACCCGCAGCATCAACGATCTTCGCCATCGAATAGTCATACGAGGTCAGCATGGCGATCTTCTCGCCCCGTTGCTTCATCTCCGTCAGGCGGTAGGTCGTGACCGCCCGGACTGTACTTTCTACGGACATTTTTTCAGTTTTTGAGGTTTTCAACGCGGCAAAGATAACGCTTTGGATAAATTTGGCAAAAAAAACTCCACAGCACGACACCCCCCGACACGGAGACATTGAGCGAATGTTTGGTACCCGCCTGGGGAATCTCCAGCGCCCCGTCGCAACGGTCGACCGCCTCCTGGCTCACCCCGTCGACCTCGTTGCCGAAGACAAGGGCGTACTTCGCACCCTCCGCGGGGCGGAAGGCATCGAGCATCGTCGACCCCTCGACCTGCTCGACGGCAAGCACCGTATACCCCTCGGCATGCAGCGCGTCGAGGCAGGCGCACGTCGAGTCGAAGTGCTCCCACGGCACGGTCTGCTCGGCACCCAGCGCCGTCTTGTGGATCTCGCGCGAGGGTGGCGTCGCCGTGATGCCGCACAAGGCCATGCGCTCCACGGCAAAGGCATCGGACGTACGGAAAAACGCCCCGACATTCTGCGCCGAGCGTACGTTGTCCAGAACAACCGTGACGGGCAGCTTCTCCCGCGCGGCAAACTCCTCGGCCGTGGGACGCCCGAGCTCTTCGTTGGGAATTTTTCGCATAGAGGGTCTGTTTGAATGTTTTCGGAGGCCAAATGTAATCAAATAAAAATATTTTGCCTATTTTTGAAGCCTCAAATCAAACCGATTATGTCTTTGAAGAGAATCTTGACCCTGGTCTGCGCCCTCCTCATCGCCGGAGGCAGCCTGAAGGCTCAGGAACTGATCGTCGGAGCCGACTTCGCCACGCGCTTCGACAACCGCGAATACGCCAACAACACCTTCAACGAATCGCAGACGCTCTTCAGCGCCCGCCTCTCGCCGCGCGTGGGCGTCGCCTGGATGGCGAAGAACAGCCTCGTGTTCGGCGTCGACATGCTCCAGAACTTCGGCCAGTACAACCCCCAGGGAGACCGATTCCTGAGTGATGTCAAGCCGTTGATGTATTATCAGTTCCGCACGCGCAACGTACAGGCCAACGCCGGTATCTTCGACCGCAAGGAGCTCCTCGGGGAGTACTCCGCGGCATTCTTCAGCGACTCCGTGCGCTTCTACCACAACCGCCTCTCGGGTTTCATGGGACAGTACCGTTCGACGCAGCGCGAAGAGACCTACGTCGAAATGGCCGTGGACTGGGAGGGCATGTACTCCGAGGCCTCGCGCGAGATGTTCCGCATCATCTCGGGAGGTCGCTTCACCACCCGTCCCGGATTCTACCTCGGATACGCCTTCTCGATGTTCCACTTCGCAGGATCGAAACTCAACGAAAACGTGACCGACAACCTGCTCGTGAACCCCTATGTCGGATGGCAGTTCGAGGCATACCTGGATTTTGACATCCGCGCAGGATTTCTCTTCGCCCCGCAGCGCGGCCGCAGCGTCGACTACGAGTGGAAAAAACCCTGCGGCGCACAGATCGACCTCACGATTTCGCGCTGGGGCGTAAAGATCGAGAACAACCTCTATCTGGGTGAGAATCTCCAGCCCCTGCGCAACGCCATCGCCAACCCCGCGACGGGACTTACCTACGGGCAGGACGGGCTCTACGCCGGAGAAGCCTTCTACGCCACCACCGAGCACATCTACAACCGCACGTGGGTAGGTTACGACCGGAAATTCTTCCACGACACGATGCACGTCGAGGCCGGCATGGTCTTCCACTACGACGGTACGGGACTCGGCACGCAGCAGGTCGTACAACTCTCCGTAGACATTCAGAAAGCCTTCGGAATAGGCCCCAAACGCCGCCTCCCGGCCCACCACGGAGAGGTGCACAATGCTCCCGGGCACCATCACGGTCCCGCCGGCTATTGATCCACACGACAAGCATACCACAACTGCACACAGCATATAAATAAGGAAAAGAAATATGGCAAGCGAAACCAATGAAACACGCGAGAAATCGCTGAACTTCCTCGAGGAGATCATCGAAGAGTCGATCGCCAAAGGCGAAACGCATATTCAGACCCGCTTCCCGCCCGAACCCAACGGATACCTCCACATCGGTCACGCCAAGAGTATCTGCATCAACTTCGGACTGGCCAAGAAATACGGCGGCAAGTGCAACCTGCGGTTCGACGACACGAACCCTGTCAAGGAGGATGTCGAGTATGTCGATTCGATCAAACGCGATATCCACTGGCTGGGATTCGACTGGGCCCTGGAGCGCTACGCCTCGGACTACTTCGACCAGCTCTACGAATGGGCCATCGAGCTCATCAAGAAGGGATTGGCATACGTCGACGACCAGACCCAGGAGCAGATCCGCGAAAACCGCGGAACGGTTTCGGAGCCCGGCACCCCCTCGCCGTGGCGCGACCGCTCCGTCGAGGAGAACCTCGACCTGTTCCAGCGCATGAAGGCCGGAGAGTTCCCCGACGGCGCGAAGGTCCTGCGTGCAAAGATCGACATGGCACACCCCAACATGCTCTTCCGCGACCCGATCATGTACCGCATCATACACGCCGAACACCACCGCACGGGCAACAAGTGGTGCATCTACCCGATGTATGACTATGCCCACGGACAGAGCGACTCGATCGAGCATGTCACCCACTCGATCTGCACGCTGGAGTTCGACGTGCACCGTCCGTTGTACGACTGGTTCATACAGGCACTGGGCATCTTCCCTTCGCACCAGTACGAATTCGCCCGGTTGAATCTTACCTACACGCTCATGTCGAAGCGCCGCCTGCTGAAACTTGTGCAGGAGGGCGCCGTGATGGGTTGGGACGACCCCCGCATGCCGACGATCTGCGCCCTGCGCCGCAAGGGATACACCCCGGCCTCGGTACGCAACTTCGCCGAGATGGTCGGCGTGGCGAAGCGTGACAACGTCATCGACCTCGCCAAGCTCGAATACTGCGTGCGGGAGGATCTGAACAAGGTTGCCGAGCGACGCATGGCCGTCCTGAATCCGCTGAAGGTGACCATCACGAACTATCCCGAAGGAAAAACCGAGATGTTCACAGCCGTGAACAACCCCGAGGACGAGGCTGCCGGAACGCGTCAGGTGCCCTTCTCGCGGATCATCTACATCGAGCGCGACGACTTCATGGAGAATCCCCCCAAGAAGTTCTTCCGCCTGCAGCCCGGCGGCGAGGTGCGCCTGCGCTACTCCTATCTGATCAAGTGCGAGGAGGTCGTGAAGGATGCCGAAGGCAACATCACGGAATTGCGATGCTCGTACGACCCGATGTCCGGAAACGGCTCGTCGAGCGACGGCCGCCGCGTGAAGGGCGTCATCCACTGGGTCTCGGCCAAGGATGCCGTGGAGGCCGAAATCCGCCTCTTCAACCCCCTCTTCACCAAGGAGAATCCCGACGACGTGGAGGAGGGGCAGACCTGGGAGGACAACCTCAACCCCGAGTCGATGGTCAAGATCACGGGATACCTGGAGCCGTCGCTGCGCGACATTCCCGTAGGACAGGCCGTGCAGTTCGAGCGCGTGGGATACTTCTGTCCCGACACCGACTCGACGCCCGAGCATCTGGTCTTCAACCGCACCGTCACCCTCAAAGACTCCTGGGCCAAGATCAACAAGTGATCCCCGTTCGGAGGGGGCCAAGGAGGGTCGCTCGAGAGTGACGTCGAGAGAGACGGTCGAGAGAAATCGTTCGAAAAGAGCGGGAGTTGCCCGTCCGTTGACGGAACCCCCATTCACCAAAGAGACGCATCTTCAAACCTCAATGGGTTGAAGATGCGTCTCTTTTTTTGCAGATGGTCAAAACGGGAGTTACTGCAAAAAAACGAACTAAAGAATAAATAAAATTAAATATATATTTGATTTTATTAAATTATAATTTAACTTTGTATTCGAAAAACGAACATTACACCTACAGACCATGAAAGAACAACCGATTGCCCAACGTCTCCCTACCCGTTGTCCGGCGTGCGACGCCCAACTCTTCGTGCAAACCCTCGCCTGTTCCCGATGCCCCACCCGCATCGAGGGCCGATTCCAACTCCCCGTCTTCCTGCTCCTGCCCCCCGCCGAACAGCAGTTTATCCTCGAATTCGTCCGCTGCAGCGGATCGCTCAAGGAGATGGCCGCACGGCAGGAACTCAGCTACCCCACCGTCAGAAACCGCCTCGACGAAATCATCGAACACCTCAATACCCTCATGCAACATGAAAACGCTCAAGAAGATCGTTGATCCGTTCAACTACTATTCAGGCGAGCGAACCCTCGCCGTCGGCATCCTCGGGCTCCTCGCCGCGGCGCTCGTCAACCGGCTCGGCGGCGAAACCTCGCGCGGCATCGTCTCGACCGGGTACGGCGAGCTCTCCTTCCTGCAGGTCCTGTGTCAGATCCTCGCCGCATGGATCGTGTTGTCGACCCTGCTCTACCTGGCGGCCCGTCTGCTGTCGAAATCGCGCATCCGCCCGGTCGATCTCTACGGAAACCAGCTCCTCGCGCGCATCGCCCTGCTCCCGGTGCTGCTCCTCGGAGCCCTGGCGTCGTTGCGCACAGCCGCCCTGCAGTTGGCAGAAACCGCGCCCGAGCAACTCGCCGCAAACCTTCCGATCGGGTTGATCGGCTTCGGGTTCGCTGCCCTAATTTGCCTCATATGGTTTTATCTGTGGAGCTACCGCGGCTATGCCGTTGCCGCCAACCTCAAGGGATGGAAAGCCGTAGTCAGCTACATTGTCTGCTATCTGCTTGCCGAACTGGCCGGAGGCTGGTGCACGGCCTGGATTGCTCAATGGTAACCCTCTCCGTGAACCAACAAAGCGGAAGCGCGGAAAATCCATAACGATTCTCCGCGCTTCCGCTTTGTTATCGAGAGTTCCTCAAGGCTCAAAGCCCAAAATTCGATGCGCGAGGTTTGAAGTCGGATTCTCGCGGCTCAACAGCGGCGTCGCTCCGATCCGGAATCCGCCGATCATTTCCTTTTCCTCTCCGTTCATTCCCTTACACGTCACGCCGCATCACGTTCCATCGCCTCACTTCATCTCCTCGCACCGCAACACGTCACGTCACATCAGCCGACCGAACGTCCGCCGGCCGAACATGTACCGCGCAACGATCGAACCGCGGTAGATGTGCCGCGTTTCGGACGTACGCGACGATCGGATCGTCCGTCGCTTCTTCGACAGCATCGGATGCCACGCAAAAAAGTCCCGGTAGGCACGGAACACCGCCCGGAAGTTGTCCGCACGTCCCTGCACAAGGTATGACAGGGCCGCCAGCAGATCCAGCACCGGCCGTGCCACGGAGACCAGCAGCCGCTGTCCCGACGTAGAGCACTTGTAGAGCATCGCCAGGTTGTTGCGGTGGTTGTAGAAAACCTTTGTCGGAGAGTCGGTCTGGAGCGTTCCGCCTCCCAGGTGGTAGACCTTGCTCTGCGGAACCACCCGTACCCGGTATCCCGCCAGCTGCATCCGCCAGCAGAGATCGATCTCCTCCATGTGGGCGAAAAAGTCGTCGTCGAAGCCTCCCAAAGCATGAAAAACATCGGCCCGGCAGCAGAATGCCGCACCGCTCACCCAGAAGACATCCCGTTCGTCGTCGTACTGGCCCCGATCCACCTCCACGCATTTCAGAATACGGCCCCGGCAGAAGGGATAACCCAGGATATCGAGGTATCCGCCCGAGGCTCCGGCATACTCGAACATTCCGCGTGCCTCCGAGGAGAGCAACTTCGGCGAGACGACCGCAACATCGGGATTGCGGTCAAGGCAGTCGACGAGCGGCTGCAGCCAACCCGCAGGTGTCTCGATATCGGAATTCAGCAACAGGTAGTAGTCGGCCTCGACATGTTGCAGAGCCCGGTTATAGCCCCCCGCAAAGCCGTAGTTGCGGTCCATGCGGAGAATCGTTACCGTGGGAAACTCGGCACCGAGCATCGCCACCGAATCGTCCGTCGAACCGTTGTCGGCAACAATGACCTCGACATCCGCGGGAGCCGCCGCCACGACCGACGGAAGGAACCGTCGCAGGTGGTCCGTACCGTTCCAGTTGAGTATGATGATCTTAACCGTTGACATTGCGTTTGTATTTCCAGCGCTTGTGCGACCACATCCAAAGTTCGGGCCGCCGCCGGATCTCGGACTCCAGAATACGTACGTAACGCTCCGTGATGACATTGTCGGCAACCGCCTCCTCGCCGTCGTAGATCTTCTCGAACGACATCTCGTAACGGCCGCGGCGCAGGCGATCCATCTTTACGAAGTAGACCGGAAGGTGGCACCGAAGAGCCAGTTTCTCGCCTCCGTCAAAGAAGATCGTATCCTGATTCAGAAAACGGAACCAATGGCTGTCGGGACGTTTCGGAGGATTCTGGTCCGCGATGAGTCCCATCACCATCCGGCGTCCCGCTACCCCGCTCTCCCGGTTGCGCAGGTAGAAACGAAGACTTTCGCGCATCGGAACGGTTGCGGCGTACTCCCTGTTGCGCAAACGCAGGTAAAAGGCCTCGGCAATGCGGCTTTCAAGAGGATGATACACCGCCACGACAATCTGCGAAGGTACGTAAAGGCCCCAGAACGAGCAGTATTCCCAGCATCCGAAATGGGCCGTCATGGCAATCCAGTCACGTCCGTCGATGTGTTTGAGGTGTTCGTCGAGTCCCTTCACCTTCAGGATCCGCCGACCCTTGGCCGGGGTCATGTGCGCCAGGTCGATCGTATCGACAAATACTTCGGCAAGCGTCCAGTAGAATTTCCGGCGCAGGACGGCAAGCTCCCGATCACTTTTCTCGGGGAAAGAGTTGCGCAGGTTCCGCTTCACGACCTTCATCCGGTAACGAAGGCAGTAGCAGAGCAGCACGAACAACAGGCTCTCCACCACATAGTATTTGAACCAATAGGGCAAAACAGCAAACAGCCGTGCCAGCTGCCACATCAACTCCAGCCAGATGCGCTGAAGAGGAGTCAAACGGGGTTGTTTTGTCGCGGTCATAGTCTGCGAATCAGGGTTCCACGAAGAGTTTTACATTGTCGACATGCGTCCGTACGCGCAGCCAGCGGATCAGTGTCTCCCGATCAATGGCGCGCAGCGAATCGCGCGGCGTGACCACGCAGACAAGCGTCGTGTCGCCAGGAGTCCCCGCGACATCGTACGTGATACCCTTGGTCAGCGACACCGTGCGGATGTTGTCCATCATGGCGCCCATCTCGCGCGAAATGTCATCCACCTCGACGTTCGTCACCCGATAGCGCTGCAGCAGGGAACTCATCTCCCCGATGCGGCGGTTCTTCTCCTCGAGCAGCTCTCCGTAACTCTGCTGCAACGACGCCACGTCGATACGTTCCTCGCCACTTGCCTGCCGCACGATCAGCTCCGTATCGGTTAGACCGAAGCGTTCCAGCTGGCTGCGGGCATTCTCAACAACCTCCTCACCCAGCGGCTCGCCCAGCAGCAGCAGTTCGATCTGCGAAGGATGCCGGCCGTGCGCATAGCGTTTGTTGCACTCGATGACGCGCGTATGCGGGAAATTGAACACCTGGGACACGTATTTGTCGGCCGAAGACTCGAACAGCGACACCTGCACCATATGGAATCCGATCACCACGCTCGGAACAAAGGTCACCAGCGTGATGGCCATCATCAGACGTTTGACGTTGCGCTCGCGGACCTTGTCGATGAAAACCTTCTTCTCGTACTTCAGAAAACGTACCATCACGTAGGTTGCCAAAGCGATGAACACCGAATTGATGAAGAAGAGGTAGAAGGCTCCGAGAAAGAAGCGCAGCTGTCCGGTGGCTATTCCGAAACCTGCCGTACAGAGAGGCGGGATCAGCGCCGTGGCGATAGCCACACCCGGAATCACGGTCGACGTACGGTCCTGGCGCGTCTGGGCCACGATGCCCGCCAGGCCGCCGAAGAGAGCGATCAGTACGTCGTAGGTCGTCGGCGTGGTGCGCGCCAGCAGCTCGCTGCTGTTCGACGAGAGCGGTGAAATGAAGAAGTAGATCGTCGAGGTGATAATGGCGACAATGAACATCAGCACGAAGTTCCGAAGAGACTTCTTCAACAACTCAAAATCGTTGATGCCCAGCGACAGTCCGATACCCATGATCGGTCCCATGATGGGCGAAACGAGCATGGCGCCGATAATCACCGCCGCCGAGTTGACATTCAGGCCCAGGGAGGCGATCATCGTGGCAAAGATCAGCACCCAGAGGTTCACGCCCCGGAACTCCACTCCCTTGGCGATATTGGCGACAACCTCGTCGCGCTGCGCTTTGTCATCCTCCAGGCTGAAGCGATCCTTCAGATACTCCCCCACTTCCCGGAGCCATACGCTGAACGAGGAGCGCACCCCCTCGCGCGGAGTCGTGGATTGCGAAGCGGCAGTTGCATCTTCCGGTCCGGAAGTCCCGGAGTATTCCGGATCTGTGGTATTCTTCATCTTTTTTCCTCTCTACTTTTCTTACTTGACAACGGGGACCCGGAGCAGAGGCAGTCAACGTTCCGCAGGGTCGGAATCCGCCTCCTCGCGTCGGGAGCGTACCTTGGGCCGCCCGGCGACCACCAGGACAAACTCCCCGCGCGGCTCTGTCGTACGGAAGTGCTCCAGCACCTCGGCAATCGTTCCGCGCACGGTCTCCTCGAATTTCTTGGTCAACTCCCGGGAGACCGAGATCGGGCGGTCAGGACCGAACACCTCGGCAAACTGTTCGAGGCACTTCACCACCCGGAAGGGCGATTCATAGAAGATCATCGTACGCTCCTCGTCGGAGAGACGCTGCAGCTGTTTGTTGCGGCCCTTCTTCTGCGGTAGGAATCCCTCGAAGCAGAAACGGTCGCACGGAAATCCGCTCTGGACCAGAGCGGGGATCAGCGCCGTAGCTCCGGGAAGCGTCTCCACCTCGATACCCGCCTCGACGCACGTGCGCACGAGCAAAAAACCCGGATCGGAGATCCCGGGGGTCCCGGCATCCGAAACCAGCGCCGCGCTTTGGCCCGACGCGATCGCCTCGGCGACCATCCGCACGGTGGCATGTTCGTTGAATTTGTGGTGCGCATGGAGGCGCTTCTCGATACCCAGGTGCCGCAGCAGGATGGAGGTCGTGCGCGTATCCTCGGCCAGAATGAAGTCCACGCTGCGCAGCACGTTGATGGCGCGCAGCGTGATGTCGTCCAGATTTCCGATCGGCGTGGGAACGATATAGAGTCGGGACATGGGCGATCAGGAGAATTTTCGTTCGAGCAGCTCCATCAGCAACCGCGCACCGTCGGAATCGGGGTTCCACGCATAGTGTTCGGCAATGTAGATCATGCAGTCGTCGAGATCCGCGCAGCCGTTCAGGCTGTCAATGGCCTGTTCGTAGGCCTTGTCGTCGCCGTTGAACAGATCGCGGATCAGCAGGAACTTGTCGTTGATGCCGATGGCCCGGCGCAGGTCGCCGACAGGCTCCTGGCGCCGCAGCTCCGACGCCACATCCCGGGGGCGTGCAAGCGTATCGGCCAGGGTCTGCACGTCGTGGTTAATCACTTCACCCAGGACCGTCCCCGGAGTCGGCTCCGCGGCATGGGGCTCTGCGGCCGTGTGGTGCGGTCCGGCATATCCGGAGGTTGCAGAAGCGGCAGGCCTGGTCTCCTCCTGCGTTGCAGAGGGCTCGCCTCCGTCGGACAGATCCAGACCAAAGGTCATGGGCGAGGAGGAGGTGCGTGATGCGTCGCTGCGGAGCGAAGCGCCCTCCCGAACCGGGGCCGTCGGCTCGGCTGGCGTATCGTACAGTGACATGATGACGCGCTGTTTATGGCGATGGCGCGTGGTCTCCTCCATGCCGAATAACGTGGGAGCGGTCTTCGCGGATCTGGATTCGTGAGGCGCATCGACATCGGGTGTCGCGGTCTCGGCGACAGACGTCTCGGAGGAAGCTGCCGGAGCGGGCGATACAGGTGTTGCAGATGTTGCAGATGTCTCGGGAGCCTCGGGAGCCTCGGGAGCCTTGGGAGCCTTGGGAGCCTTGGGGGAGGGTATCGGAGCGCTCGGCGCAGAGATTCCGGCAGGAGCGGCATCGGTCTCGGAGACGAATCGCGGCACCACAGGTTCCGCATGGGAAGGTGCCGGGGAAGTTGTTTCGGCAGGCGTCGGAATCCCGGCAGACGGCATCGGGGTTGACGGCTCGGGTACGGAAAGCGGAGTTTCGGCAACCGTAGTCGAAGCAGAAGACTCCGGCGCAGGAGTCGGTGTTTCAGCGCCCGCGGTCGGAACAGAAGGTTCCGGTGCAGGAGTCGGAGCCACGGCAGGCATCGGAGTCTCTGCGGCAGGTTGTTCTACCGGCAAAGCCGCTGTCGTTTCGGGATGCGGGGGCTCCTCCGCAGCCGGCGTCTCCGCCGCGGCTGGCTCCGCACTCAGGCTGAGCAGTTCACTCAAATCCACCACGTCCGGAACTGCGGAGCTCTCAAGATCCTCCGACGTCGGCATCGGCACCTCGGGAGCGGGAACCTCGGCCCGATCGGACGCCGGTGTCGGGGACTCGGCAGGCGTCGAGGGTTCGGCAGGCAATACCGTCGCCCCGGACGTTTCGGATGCGGGCGCTGCCGCAATCGGACAAAAGCGGATCAGCTCGTAGAGGCGTCGCAACTGTTCCAACGCCAGATCGCGCTCCAGGGCCGGCACCTCGGCGGAAGAGTCCCAGCCGCCGACCAGTTCGGCAAGTTTATCTATCTCACGGCGAATTTCTTTCCTGTTCATCGTATCGTGTATTTTCGACCTCCAAAGATAACGATAAACCGCCATCCGGCAAAACAACCGGACAAGAATTTACCCCTCTAAAGAGCCGAAAGCCGAAATTCAATCTTCAAAACGGGCGATCTCAAAGAAAAGTATTATCTTTGTGCGAAATATTCCGCAGCGAAGCGATACGCCTCCCCCATGCCGCAGCGTAACAACGCCCCCGGCCGGGTCAGAGCGTCATTGCATCCCGCGCGGAAAAAACGTCTAAACGTCAAACAGCTTATCGAATGGCTTTACAATGCGGCATAGTCGGTCTGCCGAATGTCGGCAAATCGACCCTCTTCAACTGCCTGTCGAACGCCAAGGCCCAGGCAGCCAATTTCCCCTTCTGTACGATCGAACCCAACGTGGGGGTCATCACCGTTCCCGACCAGCGGCTCGTGCGTCTGGCCGAGATCGACCATCCCAAGCGCGTGATTCCCACGACGATCGAGATCGTCGACATCGCCGGGCTGGTCAAGGGCGCCTCGAAGGGCGAGGGCCTGGGCAACAAGTTCCTCGGAAACATCCGCAACACGAATGCCATCATTCACGTGCTGCGCTGCTTCGACAACGGGAACATCACCCATGTCGACGGGTCGATCGACCCGGTGCGCGACAAGGGAATCATCGACACCGAGCTGCAGCTGAAGGATCTCGAAACGGTAGAGAACCGGCTCGCCAAGACTCAGAAGCAGGCAACTTCGGGCGGCGACAAGAATGCCAAACGCGCCGTGGAGCTCCTTCTGCAGTACAAATCGGTCCTCGAGCAGGGTCGCTCGGCCCGCACCGTGGAGCTCGACAAGGAGGACCGTAAGCTGGTTGCAGACCTCAACCTGCTGACCGACAAACCGGTGCTCTACGTCTGCAATGTCGATGAGAAGAGCGCCGTGAGCGGCAACGCCTATACCGAGGCCGTGCGTGCGGCCATTGCCGACGAGAAGGCCGAGATGCTCATTATCGCCGCGGCGACCGAGGCCGATATCGCCGAACTCGAAAGCTACGAGGAGCGTCAGATGTTCCTCGAGGACCTCGGACTGGAGGAGTCCGGCGTGGCCCGTCTGATCAAGTCCGCCTACCGACTGCTCAACCTCGAGACCTTCTTCACTACGGGAGCCGACGAAACCCGCGCTTGGACCTACTCCCGCGGCATGAAGGCCCCCCAGACCGCCGGTATCATCCACACGGACTTCGAAAAGGGATTCATCCGCGCCGAGGTCATCAAGTACGACGACTACGTCACGCTCGGTTCGGAGAAGGCTTGTCGCGACGCCGGAAAGATCGGCATCGAAGGCAAGGATTACGTCGTCCAGGACGGCGACATCATGCACTTCCTCTTCAACGTCTGACCCCATGTTCAATGCCTGACCCCATGCAGCATCCGTGACCGGAAACGGAACCTTTAAAACCATAAAGTCATGAAAAACGCCAAGTACATCTGGGTGGCCGTTGCCGCCGTCGTCTGCGCCTTCGTGCTCGCGCGCGCCTACACCTACAAATACCGGGCACAGGATACCGTCGTGGTAACGGGCCTCGGAGAGACCGAATTCTCCTCCGACCTCATCGTTTGGTCGGCAGCCATCACAGCCGAAGCTAAGGATGTTGCCGCAGGATATGCCCAGATCGAGCGCGCCAAAAGCAAGGTGCAGGAGTTCCTCACCGAAAAGGGGCTGCCCGAAGAGGCCGTAGTCTTCGAATTCGTGAACGTCGACAAGGTCTTCGACCCGGTCTACAACGCAAACGGGAACTGGGCCGGGCAACGGTTCTCGGGATACAGTCTGCGGCAGCGGTTCACCGTGGAATCGACCGACGTGGAGCGCGTAGAGAACATCTCGCGCGAAATATCGGCGCTCATCGCCCAGGGCGTCTCGATCGAGGCTTACGCCCCGGACTACTACTATACGAAACTCGATGACGTGAAGATGGGACTTATCGAGACGGCCTCGGCCGATGCGCGGATGCGCGCCGAAAAGATCGCCGCAAACGCCGGAGCAAAGATCGGACGCGTGGCGTCGGCACGCATGGGCGTCTTCCAGATCACCGGAGCAAACACCAACGAGGAGTTCTCGGCCGGAGGATCGTTCAACACCGCCTCGCGCCACAAGAAAGCCCGCATCACCATGCGCATCGAGTACCGGGTGAAATAATCTACACCCTACGATCCAAGAAGAAATACGATAAAATACAGTTTCGATGGAAAGACCTGTTCGGGTGCGCTTCGCACCCAGCCCCACCGGACCGCTGCACATCGGCGGCGTCCGCACGGCTTTGTACAACTACCTTTTCGCCCGTCAGCACAAGGGCACGATGATCCTCCGCATCGAGGATACCGACTCGCAGCGATTCGTCCCCGGAGCCGAAGAGTATATTCTCGAGTCGCTCAAGTGGTGCGGCATCCAGATTGACGAGGGTGTCGGCGTCGGAGGACCCCATGCCCCCTATCGTCAGAGCGAACGGCGCGAAATCTATCTCAAATATGCCCTGCAGCTCGTCGAGGCCGGATGGGCCTACTACGCCTTTGATACGGCCGAGGAGCTCGAAGCCCTGCGCCATGAGGCCGAGGCGCGCGGCGAGGCCTTCGCATACAACTACGCCGTGCGCGAAAAGCTGGCCACATCGCTCGCTCTGCCGGCCGAAGAGGTCCGCGCCCGCATCGATCGCGGCGACCAGTGGGTCATCCGCTTCAAGATGCCCGAGAACCGGCTCGTGGAGATGGACGACCTGATCCGCGGACACGTGGAGGTCAACACCTCGACGCTCGACGACAAAGTGCTCTACAAGTCGGCCGACGCCCTGCCCACCTATCACCTGGCAAACATCGTCGACGACCACCTGATGGAGGTCTCGCACGTCATCCGCGGCGAGGAGTGGCTCCCCTCGCTGCCGCTGCACTACCTGCTCTACGAAGCTTTCGGCTGGAAGGAGTCCCAGCCGGCCTTCGCACACCTCCCGCTGCTGCTCAAACCCACGGGCGGCGGAAAGCTCTCGAAGCGCGACGGCGACAAGATGGGATTCCCCGTCTTCCCGCTCTTCTGGAAGTCGCCCAAAACGGGCGAAACGGCCCGCGGATACCGCGAGGACGGCTACTTCCCCGAGGCATTCATCAACATGCTGGCGCTGCTGGGTTGGAATCCCGGCACCGAGCAGGAGATCTTCTCGATGCAGGAGCTGATCGACAACTTCTCGCTCGAGCGCGTCTCGAAATCGGGCGCACGCTTCCAGCCCGACAAGGCCCGCTGGTTCAACGCCCAGTACATGCATCACAAAACGAATGCGGAACTCGCCGCCGTCTATCAGCCGATCCTGCGCGAACACGGCATCGAGGTATCGGACGAACGGGCCGGAGAAGCCGCCGGCATCATGAAGGAGCGTGCGCAGCTCATCACCGATCTGTGGGACCTCACGTCGTTCTTCTTCGTGGCGCCCGACTCCTATGAGGAGAAGCAGACCCGCAAATACTGGAAGGGCGACAACCCGCGCATTCTGCGTGAGGTCCGCGAGGTGCTGGCGTCGATCGACGACTTCTCGAAGGAGCACACCGAGGAGGTGGTTCACGCCTGGATCGAGGAGAAGGGCTACGGCATGGGCCAGGTGATGAACTCGCTGCGGCTGGCGCTCGTGGGCGCCGGCAAGGGCCCCGGGATGTACGACGTCACGGCATTCATCGGAAAGGATGAGTGTCTGCGCCGCATCGACCGCATTCTCGAAGTGCTCCCCGCCGCCGAATAGCCGGGGAGGAGCAGGCAAAGGGCGTCGCGAAAGCCGTCGGACGCCCACAACAGGTTGCAACAACTTCAAAACTACGCAATAACCTATGGTAGAGATCGAACAAAACGTGTGGGGCATGACCCCCGAAGGTGAGGCAATCATCCTCTATACCATGCGCAACGGCTCGGGAGCCGAGGTGCAGATTTCGAATTTCGGAGCCGCCATCGTCTCCGTGAAGATGCCCGACCGCAAAGGTCATTTCGATGACGTCGTGCTGGGCTACAAGCATCCCGAAGGATACTTCTTCGACGGAGCCGCCGCAGGCAAGAGCGTCGGACGCTGCGCCAACCGCATCGCCTTCGGGCGCATGACCATCGACGGGCAGGAATATTCGCTCGAGGTCAACAACGGCGTGAACCACCTCCACGGAGGAACGAAAAACTTTGCAAACCGTGTGTGGGAGAGCCGTGTGGAGACCAACCGCGTGGTGATGGCTCTCACGTCGGAGGACGGCGATCAGGGATATCCCGGAGAGGTGCAGGTCGAAGCCGTCTTCGACTTCGACGACGACAACGCCCTGGAGATCACCTACCGGGCCGTGACTACCCGCACGACGGTCGTGAACCTCACGAACCACGTATACTTCAACCTCGCGGGTGAGGCCAGCGGCTCGGTGCTCGACCACGAGCTGCAGCTCAACTGCTCGAAAATTCTTGAGATGAACGACAAGCAGATCCCTACGGGACGTCTGCTCGACGTCGAGGGAACGCCTCAGGATTTCCGCACGTTCCGGGCATTCCGTCCCGGCATCGACGCGGAGTTCAACCACATCCGTGACTTCCGCGGATATGACCACCCCTTCCCGATCGACGGCTGGAAACCCAATATCCTGACTGAAGCGGGCACGCTGCGCGAGATGAAGTCGGGACGCACGGTGACGGTGCTCACCTCGCAGCCCAGCGTGATGGTCTACACGGGCAACTGGCTCTCGGGCGGATGTCCCGAGACGAAGTCCGGAGGCCGCTATGCGGATTATGCCGGTGTGGCGCTGGAGTGCCAGAACTACCCCGATGCCGTGAATCACGCGGAGTTCCCTTCGCCGCTGCTCCACCCGGGCGAGACCTACTGCCAGAAGATCGTCTTCCGCTTCGGCACCTGCTGACGCGGATGGGTCCCAACGATAAAGCGGGCCGGAGGAGCGTTATTTTCCTCCGGCCCGCTTTTCTGTTCAAACAGGTGATGTGTCCGAATATCCGATCTGTTTTGGCACACGGATTGCTCTGAAGCGTGAAAACCTTAATCGCTCATGCTTATGAAAAAATTGCTACTCTCTCTTCCCCTGCTGGGGCTGCTCATCATTGGATTCGGAAGCTGCTCCCAGCAACGCAAATGGGACCACGAACAGCGAAAAGCCATGCACGAGGCCCTCAAAGCCTATCGAAAGATGGTCTATCTCAACGATCTGACGGATCCCGAATTCACGGTATTCTCCGACAGTGTCACCGTAGATCTCGAAGCGGCATACCCGGTCTACACGGAGTTCATCGAGATGCAGGGCGTCGACGATACCATCGACATGGTCGTCGTGACGACAATCGTCGAACAGCTCAAGGCCGATGCCCACAACATGCGACATATCTTCCCCTACAACACCCTCGTGGCACAGGGCGTGCTCCCCTCGGGCCTGGACCTCGGGCAGCAGCGGGCCTTCTACAAATGTCTGGCCGGAAAGGTCAACACAGCCTTCTGGTCGATCGATCAGTTCTTCCAGGCCGTATGGGCCGACACGACCGACATGTCGCAGATCCGGCAGCTCGAAAGTCAGTGTGCCAACGATCTCTTCAGCTGGGTGGTGGAAGAAGTGGACGTAGACGTGATAGAGCCCGTTCCGGCAGCTACGAATTGACCTCCGGGCGGAGTCCGCATCCGTCGTACGAAAAAGAGATCTGCCCCTGTCGGGGCAGATCTCTTTTTTATGGGTTGCGTGAAGCGGAGGTTGATCTCCGCACCACGGATGAACGGCAGCATCCGGTCGCTCTCAAGTAAATCAGGTATTGGCCCGCGGCGTACCGCCGCTCGCCGTGCATCGTTCGTAGAACTCCCGCCCCACAACGATGCGGATAGCCCGGTGCAGGATCGTAAAGTCCAACGGCGTATGGCCCAGCGGCTCTCCGTCGATCTCCACGGAGACCTCGGGCGAGGATTCGATGCGAATGTGGCGCCCTCGCTCCTTGAGAATGTGACGGATGCGGTAGATACCGCCGTTGAAAAGGTAGTGGAAGCGGAACAGCAGGTGCCAGAAGTGAACCGGACGGATCAGCGAAAGATCCAGCATGTCGTCGTCGGCAACAGCCTCGGGAAGCTGCTGGATACCGCCGCCGTTGAACTTGCAGATGCCGACGGCTGCCGACAGCAGCAGGTTGTTGTAGACCAGCCGGTCGTCGACCCACACCTTGACGCCCGTGGACTTGTAGCGAAAGAAGTTTTTCACCAGGCAGAACGTATAGCGCCAACGGCTTCTGTGCCCCTTCTTCTTCAGATGCGAGAGCTTCCGCACGACATGGGCGTCGAACCCCGCGCCGGCAACGTTGGCCATGTAGCGGCTCTGACGGAAGTGCGCCTCCTCGTAGGAGACCACACCGACATCCTGAAGGAACGAATACCCCTCGCCAATGGCCTTCACGGCATCCTGGTAACGCTCCGAGATGCCGAACGTCCGCACCCAGTCGTTGCCCGTACCGACGGCGATGACCGCCAGCAGCACCTCCGAAGGCGGCACCGTCTGCTGGATGAACAGTCCGTTGACCACTTCGTGCAACGTTCCGTCGCCACCGACGACGATGATCTTCCGGTAGCCTTCGCGAACGGCCGTGACGGTCAGCTCCGTAGCATGGAACTTATGCTCGGTGAAAACCGGTTCGCAGAGAATGTGCGCATCGCGCAGGTGTTTCGAGATCCGTGGAAAGTGATCGAGCCCGCGGCCGCCGCCGGCCACGGGATTCACGATCACAAACCATTTGTCCGTATCGACCGACACGACGGGCTACTTTTGAGGTACGTTGGCCAGCGTGTCGACCAGAAAGTCGTAGAACTTCTCGACCGATGCAATCTCCACCTTCTCGTCGGGCGAGTGGGGATAGCTGATCGTCGGACCGAACGAGATCATGTCCAGACCCGGGTAGTGGCTGCCGATGATGCCGCACTCGAGTCCCGCGTGGATCGCCGTGATGGCCGGGCGCGTGCCGAAGCGCCGCTCGTAGGAGGCGGTCATCGCTGCCAGAATCGGCGACGACATGTCGGGATTCCAGCCGTCGTAGGCTCCCGTGAGTTCGGTCGTGGCGCCCGCAAGGGCGAAGACGGCGGCAATGGCCTCGCCAAGGGCCTGCTTCTCGGAGGCTACCGAGCTGCGCAGCAGGCACTGCAGACGGACATGATGTCCGTCGGAGACCACACGGGCCAGGTTCGTCGAGGTCTGGACCAGCCCCGGCATGGCCGTCGACATGCGCTGCACTCCGTCGGGGCAGGCAACCACCGCACGGATCAGAGCCTGCGCCGTCTCGCGGGGAAGCATTCCCGCGGGTTTGTCACACGCCTCGACACGAATCGAGATACCCTCCTCGATGCCGGCAAACTCCGTCTGGATGATCTTCTCGTAGTTCTTCACCGCCTCGGTGAGCGTTGCAAACTCCGAGGCGGGAACCAGTACGATGGCCTCGGCCTCGCGCGGGATGGCATTGCGCAGTCCGCCGCCGTCGACCGATGCCAGGAGCAGTTCGCACGGCGCGGCATTCAGCAGGCGGAAGAGCACCTTGTTGGCATTGGCGCGCTGGCAGATGATCTGGATGCCCGAGTGTCCGCCCCGAAGACCCTTGACCGTGATCCGTGCCGCGGTGTAGCCCGATGCCGGAGTGGGCGTCTCCTCGTAGGTAAAGGTGATGTTGGCATCGAGACCTCCGGCGCAGCCCACATAGAGTTCGCCCTCCTGCTCGGAGTCGAGGTTCAGCAGAATATCCCCCTGCAGCATCCCCTCCTCCAGTCCGAAGGCTCCGTCCATTCCGGTCTCCTCGGTGGCCGTGAACAACGCTTCGAGCGGCCCGTGGCACAGCGTGCGGTCCTCAAGCACCGCAAGAATCGAGGCCACGCCGATACCGTTGTCGGCACCAAGCGTCGTACCGTCGGCCGTCACCCACTCGCCGTCGATGTAGGCGTCGATCGGATCCTTCTCGAAATCGAAGATCTTGTCGTTGTTCTTCTGCGGAACCATGTCGAGGTGTGCCTGGAGGATCACCCCCTTGCGGTTCTCCATTCCGGGCGTCGCAGGTTTGCGGACGTAAACGTTGTGCGCAGCATCCTCCCGGGCGTCGAGCCCCTGTGCTGCAGCAAAATCGAGAATGTAGCGCCGGATGCGCTCCTCGTGCGACGAGGGGCGCGGGATGCGCACAATCTCGGCGAAATGTTTCCAGACAAGCTCCGGTTTCAGAGCCGTTAAATTGCGATTCATGTGCTATTCTTTTTTGGTTTGGTTCTCTTCGGATTCGTCCGCTCCCCCGGCCGTCTGACGGTCGAAGGCATCGACGATGTATTTTACCAGCGGGTGCCGGACAATGTCACGCCGGTCGAACTCCACGATGCCGATCCCCTCGATCCGGCGGAGAATCTCCATCGTGCGCACCAGGCCGCTGTCGCTGCGCCGCGGAAGATCGATCTGCGTCACGTCGCCCGTGACGATGAACTTCGCGTTGCGCCCCATGCGCGTAAGGAACATCTTGATCTGCGACAGCGTGGTGTTCTGCGCCTCATCGAGGATCACGAAGGCGTTGTCGAGCGTTCGCCCGCGCATGTAGGCCAGCGGCGCGATCTGGACCGTCCCCTCCTCGAGGAATTTCTGCAGTTTCAGCGGCGGAATCATGTCGTTCAGCGCGTCGTAGAGCGGCTGCAGGTAGGGATCCAGCTTCTCCTTCATGTCCCCCGGCAGGAAGCCCAGCTTCTCCCCCGCCTCCACCGCCGGACGCGTGAGGATGATGCGCCGCACCTGGCGCTCCTTCAGCGCACGGACCGCCAGCGCGATGGCCGTATAGGTCTTCCCCGAGCCCGCGGGCCCCACGGCAAAGAGCAGGTCGTTATGGTCGTAGAGCTTCACCAGACGCTGCTGGTTCACCGTACGCGCACGAACGATGTTGCCGCTGTTGCCATAGACGATCACGTCCTTGTCGACCGGCGAATCGTCGGTCAGCGCCCCTCCCGAAAAACACTGGTCGATAACCTGCGACGAGATGTGTCCGTACTTGAGGTAGTAGGCCACCAGTGCGTCCATGTGGCGGGCGAAGCGCTGCGTCTCCCGCTCCGGGCCCAGCACCTTGAGCGTCTGTCCCCGGGCCACGATCTTCAACGTCGGATGCAACGTCTTGATCTGCTCGAGGTATGCGTTCTGAGGTCCGTACAATTCACGGGGATCGGCCCCCTCGATCAATATCTCTCTGCCGACTGCGTCTGTCATCTCATAGTGATTTTAAAACAGGTAGCCGACGCTCAGGGCAACGTTGTAGGAACGAATCTCGGGAAGCGTTACGTCGTCGTTCAGCAGCACGTCATGCTTGCCGCGGAACTGGCCGTTGTAACGAAGGTCGATGAGCAGGTGCCGCAGCACCACCACACCCGCACCGACCGTATAGGAGAGTGTCGGACGGACCCGTCCGAAATCGAGCAGATCACCGCCCGATTTCTGCTTGCAGTCGTTCATCACCGTGAACACCGGACCGGCATAGATGCGGAAGGGACTCAGCAGACGCAGCGACACCAGCACCGGAACGTCGATCGACTTCGACTTGACGTTCACCTCCGGAAGCCCTTCGGGACGGATCCGCAGCCCCTGGCGGACATACAGCAGCTGCGGCTCCACGGCTATCGCTCCCAGATTGAGCGCCGTGACGATGCCGACCTGCCAGCCCATCTTGTCCTTCACGTCGGCCTTCGACATGCTGGTCGTATAATCGGGGACATTGATACCTCCGATCACACCCCACTCCACACGTGTGCGGGGGCGTTGTGCGGCGGCGCTCCATGCAACAGCCGCAAGAAACAGGGTCAATACGATTTTTCTCAACATACGGGTATTACTTATATCAAACTGTCCATTCTTCAAAAATATTGCATTTCAGGTCGTGCGTAAGCCGGTTATCGTGCATCGCTCTTGCGGGATTCGAGCGCCCGCGTCGCCCAGAGCATGTAGGTTACGCAGCACAGCACGAAGAGCATGCCAAGATGCGGATTACCCGAGATGCCGATCAGCGCATGGCATGCCGGAGCGGAGACCGCCCCCGCGGCGATGGACATCACGGCCAGGCCTGCAACGTCGTTGGCCCGTCCGGGTGCCGCCTTGGTTGCCGCGGCGTAGAAGACCGAGAAGGCGCAGGCCATGGTGAAGCCGAACATGCCGAAAGCGGCATAGATGGCCGCCTCGTTGCGGATGAGGAGCAGCAGCACCGTCAGCACGAAGGCTACAGCCATGTTCCAGCGGAGGTACTTCAGGTCGGGTACGCGCATGAGCATCGCCACGCCGACCAGCGTCCCGACGATCCGGCAGGCATAGAAGCCCGTTGTGGTGAGGATCGACGAGGGGGCGTCGATCAGCCGCACGGAGAGGTATCCCACGCCGACGTCGGTGGCGATCGAGGCGGCCACGCCGAGCGTCGCAAGCAGCACCGTGCGGTCGGCAAGCAGGCGGAAGGTCGCAGCGGGACTGGTCGTACGGACCGTCTGACCCCGTTCGGGCACCGGCGTCAGCTGCAGCCACACGCCGCAGAGAAGTGTCAGCACGCCATAGACCGGCAGCATCAGGCGCCACGAACCCGTCCAGGCCACGAACAGCGTCACAAGCGGAGCCATGAGCAGCAACGACGTGTTGCGCGCCACCTGTCCGCGGGTGAAATACCCGCTCATGCGTTCGGCAGGAACGATTGTCGCCAGCAGCGGATTGACGGCCACCTGGACCACCGTGGCCCCGATGCCCAGCAGTCCGAAACCCACGAAGTACCACTCCAGCGGGCACGAGCGGCCGGCAGCGTAGGGAACCAGCAGCCCCGCAATGGTGAAGGCATAGCCCAGAAGCGTCATGCGTTTGCGGCCCCAGCGGTTCATCAGCAGCGCCACAGGGGTCGAGAGCAGCAGGAACCACAGAAAAACCATCGTGGGTAGAAAACTCACGGCGCCCGCCGGAGCTTCGGGCAGGTCGGCGGCAATGTAATGCGTGATCGGAGCCACGATATCGCTGAACCCCATGATGAAGAATCCCGCCAATACGGGACCCAGCAGTCTCTTATCCACTCGAGTGACGTTCATCCGCAAAAAACGTTTCGTAACAAATTTTTCAAAGTTACGTTTTTTTTCGCAAATATCGAACACCACCTCCCCGATATTTCGGATCGCGAAGGGATGCTTTCACGGCGGAAAGCGGATTATGCACTGGCTGTCAGTCCTCCCGGAGCGCGGAAGATTCAAGCACATTTGCCGGTAATGCGGATGCCTGTTCCGGGGCGGCGGATCGTCCGCAACGTGGCACAGCGTTTCGTAAAGCTTTACTGTACAGAAGAATGCCTTTCCAGCCCCGGAGAAAAGAGGAAAATCCCGTCGACAGCTTGTTTTTGACGCCAAATTTGCGTATATTTGTATAAAGACCGAATCACGATGCTGCTCTCCGCCCATATCGACCTGACACTGCCCCTCGAGGATCCGATTCTGAAGTTTCTCCTGATTCTCATCATCATCCTCGCGGCTCCCCTGCTGCTTAACCGGCTCAAGATCCCCTATCTGCTGGGGCTCATCATCGCCGGCGCGGTGATCGGCCCCCACGGACTCAACCTCGTTCTGCGCGACAGCAGCATCATCCTCTCCGGAACCGCAGGTCTGCTCTACATCATGTTCCTCTCGGGACTCGAAATGGACATGTCGGACTTCCGACACAACAGTTGGCGAAGCCTCGTCTTCGGACTCTACACCTTCTCGGTCCCCCTCGTGCTGGGAATTCTCGCAGGGTACTACGTTCTGGGATTTTCGATCTACTCCTCGATCCTGCTCGCGGGACTCTTCGCCTCGCAGACGCTGGTCGCATACCCCATCGTCAGCAAACTCGGAATAGCCCGCAACAAGGCCGTCACGATTGCCGTCGGCGGAACCGTCATCACCGACACCCTCGCCCTGCTGCTGCTGACGGTCATCGTCGGAATGGCTACGGGAAACGTCGACGATACCTTCTGGTGGCGGCTCGGAATCTCCGTGGCACTCTGCATCGCCATCATCGTCTTCCTCTTCCCGATCATCGCCCACTGGTTCTTCAAGCAGTGCAGCGACAACGTCTCGCAGTACATCTTCGTCCTGGTGATGGTCTTCCTCGGAGCGTTCCTCGCCCAGCTTGCAGGCCTGGAACCCATCATCGGCGCCTTCCTCGCCGGCCTGGCCCTCAATCGGCTGATCCCCCGTACGTCGCCCCTGATGAACCGCATCGAGTTCGTCGGAAACGCCATCTTCATCCCCTTCTTCCTCATCGGCGTGGGTATGCTCATCGACTACCGCGCCTTCTTCCGCAACTGGGAAAGTCTCGAGGTCGCCGCCGTGATGATCGTGCTGATCACCGCCGCGAAGTTTATCGCCGCATGGCTCACGCAGAAGTCATTCCGCCTCTCGCGCGACCAGCGCACGGTGATCTTCGGACTCAGCTCGGCGCACGTCGCCGCAACGCTCGCCGCAGTGATGGTGGGCTACAACGTCATCCTCGGACACACGCCCGACGGCGAACCGATCCGGCTGCTCAACGAGAGCGTGCTCAACGGCACGATTCTCATGATCCTGGCAACATGCACCATCTCGACCTTCGCCACACAACGCGGAGCACACAACATCGCCATGCACGACACCCCGGAGAAGGAGGAGAAACGATCGCAGGACGAAGACCACATTCTGATCCCCGTGGCCCACGAAGAGTCGGCCGACGAACTGATCGGCCTGAGTGCAATGCTCAAGCGGGCGGGCGAGCACAACGGACTCTATGCCCTGCACGCCGTAGACAACAAGGCAGATGACCCGAATGTCGAAAAACGGGCCCACAAGATCCTCGACGCCGCGGCTACGGCCGCCGCAGCGGCCGACATATACCTCCAGGAGTTGCTGCGCTATGACGTGAACATCACCAACGCCATCGTCAGCGTGGCCCGTGAGCGTAACATCACCGACATCGTCATGGGCATGCATCTCACCGCTCCGGTCGTCCCGATGTTGCCGGGCATTCCCGGCATCCCCGGGCCTCCCTCTCCGGGAATCGGCAGGATGGCCGCCGAGGTTGTCACGCAGAGCAACCTCACCACCTTCCTGTACCGCACCGTACAGCCGATTTCAACCATCAAACGGCACCTGATCATCGTTCCCGGAAAGGCCGAGCAGGAGGCGGGATTCAAACTCTGGATGCGCCGCATCCTCAACCTCTCTATGAACTCCGGAGCTCGGGTCATCGTCTACGCCCCCGACGAAACGCTCAAATACATGCGTCCCCGCGGCCGCAAACGCCCCGCGAACATCGATTTCGTGCCATTCGCCCCGTGGGATGATCTCCCGTCGCTCGAACACGACCTGCGCGACGACGACTGTCTGTGGTTCGTCATGAGCCGCCGCGAAAGAGTCTCCTACCACCCGGCCATGGGACGCATCCCCTCCTATCTGGAGCACAACTTCGCGGCGTACAGCTCCGTGCTGCTCTACCCCGTGCAGGCCGGAGACACCGAAAGCCGGTACATTTGAGTCCCGGTGTGAAGCGGTCGGATCGTTCGGAGATTCGAAACAGGAGGGGGGGTTGTCATGCAGCGGGTACCTACCTTGCAGCAAGAGCCCGTCCGGCCAGAAGAGACCCGTCGTGCAGGGAGGGGTGCAAGAGAGCTTCCGAAAGGCAAAAATAATCGCCATTTTCAAATTCGGATCCAAAATTGTATCTTTGCCACCACAAAACATTTGATCCATGAGCCTCGTAGCTATCGTCGGACGTCCGAACGTCGGAAAATCAACCCTCTTCAACCGCCTCGTCGGAGAGCGCAAAGCGATCGTCGACGCAACGGCCGGCACTACCCGCGACCGCCATTACGGCAAAACGGACTGGAATGGCCGCGAATTCTCGATCATCGATACCGGCGGATACACCGTCAACTCGGAGGATATCTTCGAAGAGGAGATCCGCCGCCAGGTCATGCTCGCCATCGACGAAGCCGACGTGATTCTCTTTCTGGTAGAGGTGTCGACCGGAATCACGGACCTCGACATGCTCATGGCCGATATCCTGCGACGCACCTCGAAGAAGGTCATCCTCGTATGCAACAAGGTCGACAACAACGACCAGATCTACGCCTCCCACGAATTCTACGCCCTCGGTCTGGGAGACCCCTACTGCATCAGTTCCATGTCGGGAAGCGGCACGGGCGATCTGATGGACGCCATTCTTGCGGCGCTCCCCGCCGATCCCTCCTCGGACGAGGACGAAGAGCTCCCGCGCATCACCATCGTCGGGCGCCCGAACGTCGGAAAGTCCTCGCTCACCAATGCCTTGTTGGGGGAAGAGCGCAACATCGTGACCTCGATCGCCGGAACCACGCGCGACTCCATTCATACGCGGTACAACAAGTTCGGAATGGACTTCTACCTGATCGATACCGCCGGCATGCGCAAGAAGGGCAAGACGATGGAAGACCTCGAGTTCTACTCCGTGATGCGGTCGATCCGCGCCATCGAGAACTCCGACGTCTGCATTCTGATGCTTGACGCCCGACAGGGACTCGAATCGCAGGACCTGAACATCCACAACCTCATCGTCCGCAACCGCAAGGGGTGTGTCATCGTGGTCAACAAGTGGGATCTGATCGAGAAGGAGAGCAACACGATGAAGGAGTGGACGGAATTTCTCAAGAAAAAGCTCGCGCCGTTCAACGACATTCCGATCATCTTCACCTCGGTGCTGAACAAGCAGCGCATCTTCGACGTCCTGCAGACGGCCATACGCGTCTACCACTCGCGCAAGCGTCGCATCGCCACGTCGGAGCTCAACGAATTCCTGTTGCCATTGATCGAGAACTATCCGCCTCCCGCCACCAAGGGCAAGTACATCAAGATCAAATATGTGACGCAGCTCCCGACGCCCACGCCGCAGTTTGCCTTCTTTGTCAACCTGCCGCAGTACATCAAGGAGCCCTATCGACGCTTCCTGGAGAACAACATCCGCGCCCACTGGGATTTTTCGGGTGTTCCGATGCAAATCTACTTCAGGCAGAAATAGAAACGTTTTGCTCCCCGGTTAGGCAGCATACCCGAAAAATCCGGTACAGACAATCTCCCTAAATCCCCCTTTGATAAGGGGGACTTTTTGTGCATTTCGGGATGCAAGTGCGTATTTTCGAATGTCGTCCGAATACGGTCGCCGAAGCCCCGCGACCACGGGCCGCGTTTACAAGTCAGCCCCCCAAGTCCCCGCCGAGGCGGGGGCTTATTTTCACCCGACCGGACATTTCGATGCAGATCTACTTCAGGCAGAAATAGAAACATCTTGCTACCGGGTTAGGCACCGTACCCGAAAAATCCGCACGCAAAAAAATCCGGAACCGAAAATATTCCCGGTTCCGGATTTTTCGCATATCAGAAGGTCCCGCCTAACGCATCACGATCTCGAATACTTCGGCCGTACCATTGACCCAGACGGCCGCGGCGCCCTCTTCGATATCGAAACGGCAGTAGGGCCGGTCGGTTGTCCATCTCGAAAGTATCGTCCCGTCCGATGCGACCTGCGTCACCTCGATCGGAGTCGTCATCGTATTCATCAGCAGCGTGCAGCTCTTCACGCCGGGCTTCACGCCAAAGGCAAATGCCCCGTTGATGGTGTACGATGTCTCGATTCGCCCGTCGAACATGCACAGCGCATCCGCATCATCATCGGTTATCAGTGTAAAGCCGAGATTGTCTATGCGCAGCGGATTTACCTCAAACGTGCGGATCGCTGCGTAGTTCGTGCGTTTGGAATCGAGGCGGCGCAGGCGCACATAACGCGCATCGACCGCCTCGCCCTGCCACTCGATCACATACTGACCGATCAGGTCATCCAGCAGCGGCTGCCACGTCCGGCCGTCGGCCGAAGCCTCCAGCACGGCATGATCGAAGTAGTCCACGTCGTCGGTCGAGTTGCGGCCCTGGAGGATCGAAACCTCCCGGGCAGCATGAACACCCCCCAGATCGACTCCGATCCAGTCTCCGGCCTTCTGTCCGATACCCGACGTATAGAAGGTCGTCGAATCATTGTCGAACATGAGCTTGGTCTGCGTCGTACGTGAGGTTGCGAACGACCCGATGCCCCGCAGGGCCATGGGCGCATGTCCCATGAGCCGCGTCAGGAAGCCGTAGCCCATGTCGTCCATGGCGTATTCGTAGAAGGGCTGCAGTTTCATCGTCCCGGAGCGGTGGGCATCATAGGCCGCGCGATCCTCGGCGCTCATAAGATTCGAGACGTAACCTTCCCAGAAAGCGGCATCGTCGGCTCCGGAACGGTATTCGCGCATGAGATCAATGGCACGCATACCCCGTGCACCGAGTTTTTCAAACTCGTCGAGCCACGGTTGCAACTCCTTGATAAGCGCTGTATTCGAGCACTTCTCCTCAAGGATCGCCGGAGCGCGCTCCACGCGTTCGAACTCCCGGTAAAGTGCCTCGGCCGCCGCATCCGTCCAGGTGTCGAGACGGAATGTCCCGGTCTCCCACGATTCGGCGCGGCGGTAACCGTTTTCGGTATCGGCAGAGTGGATGGCGAAAGTCCGGTAGGCCTCCGGAGCCTCGGGAACCAGCTCTTCGAGCCCGCGCTCCCAATTGTCCAGCGCGTTGTAGGCGGCAATGTTCCAGGCGTAGTCGGCCACGCCGTAGAGCGCCAGTTTCGACGCCTCGCCGTGCTCCATCGGATTGCTGGCTATGCCGCACACCTCTTGGGCCGTGAGCGACGTGTCAAGTCCGTAGACAGGCCCCTGCAGCACGATATGTCGCACGTAGTCCGTCACGGGAAAATTCCACCAGAAGTAGGCCGGACGGCGGATGCGGGAGTTGACCCACTCCATCGTCCCGGGAGTCATGTCGCTGCACACCACATCGCCCGTCCAGAAGACCTGGATCGACGGATCGAGAGTCTCTCCGTAGATGGCCAGACTGCCCTGCGGCGTGGGATTGGCCCACAGGCGTGAATAGTCGGTCGGACAGACCGCAAGCGGGGCCACATCGCCCTTCGCCTCGACGAATTCCCTTGTCAGACGGTTGAGCAGCTCGGTCTGTCGGAGCGGGTTGGTCCCTTCGCCCGAAATGTCGTCAAAGAAGATGGCGAACGACCGCACGCCGAGGTCGTACATCCCGTTGAACTTGTCGACAAGTTTCCGGTAGTCGGTCTCGTTCCACTGGATATCCTGCCCCGGATGGATGGCCCACACGAAATCGACACGGTTGCGGCGGCACGCCTCGACCAGTTCGCGGATCTGGCGGGCCTCCTGCGCCGGGTAGGGAAGGCGCCAGTTGGGACAACTGTGGTAGGGATCGTCCTTCGGACCGTAGATATAGGTATTCAGTTTGAAGCGTCCATAGAAGTCGATCAGCGACAGGCGCACGGCATGCGACCACGGTGTGCCGTAGAACCCCTCGACCACTCCGCCGTGCGGAAGATCGGGATAGTCGTCGATCGTCACGCAGGGCAGTCCGTCATCAGCCGCGGCGGGGCTTTCGAGAAGCTGCCGCAGCGTCTGAAGTCCGTAGAAGGCACCGCGTTCGTCGTAGCCCACGATCCGGATGCCCCGGGTATCAATATCGAGGGCATAGGCCCCCGAGACAGCCTTCACGTGGCGGCGGGCGGCGGGCTTCGTTCCGAAATCGATATCGAGCGGCACACCGCCCTTCGGGGACAACATCACAAAGTCCAGATCGTCGGCAAAGGCTCCCCGGCGGTCCTTGAGTTTCACGCCCCCGGAGATGTCGAGGCGCCGTGTGGCATCGATCTCCATCCGGTGGGGCGTCGGGTTGACGATCACGCCGAGGTGGTCGACCTTATGACCCGGGACGGGTGGAACAGTCTGCGATTCGGAGCGTTGCGACGAGAGGTCGAAGTCACCCTCCTGGGCCCGGGCCACACCACAGAGCGTTGCGGCAAGAAGTCCGGCCATCCAGAAAGTCTTCATGTGTTTCATAAGAGGTATAATTTAGTAGATTGGTTATCGGCGGGTCAGAAAGCGGCGGGCCAGAAAGCGGCGAAGGGGTTCGTCGTAGCACTTCAGGGCTGCATAGGCCAGTACGATGCAGCTGACGAAGAGCCCCGCGGCAACAGGCCATGCACGGGTAAAGGGGATCGGCTCTCCGCTCCACAGCCAGGCGAAGAAGAGGTACATGAAGGGATAATGCACGACATAGACCGGATAGGAGATGTCACCCAGGAATTTGCATACGCGTGATGTCGCACGGTCGGTTGCATGTCCCGAGGCCCCGAGCCACACGATCAGAGGAAAGAGTACGACAACGCACAGCGTGTCGTAGAGTCCGTTGGTCCACAGCGTCGCGCTGTCACCGATGTAAGGCATGCCGAGCAGGGCAACGATCAGCGCTCCGCAGATCCAGAAAGCCCCGCGGATCTTCACGGGACGGAAAACACGCGAGAGAAGCAGTCCCATGGGGAATGCGAAGAGCAGGCGCAGCAGGCCGCCCGGAAGGTTCCAGTCGGAGAGCGACCACCCCACCCCGAGGTGTCCGTACCCCGAGCCGTTGCCCACGGCAAAGACCGCAAGGCCGAGTCCCGTCAGGGAGACGAAGGCGGCGAGCCAGCGTGTCGGAAGCCGTCGCAGGAAGAGCGCATAGCAGAGGTTGCCGATGTATTCGAAGAACAGCGACCACGTGGGGCCGTTGAGCGGATACATCTCACCGTTGCCGCGGACCTCGCAGCCGGCGCCGGGCAGTGCGGGGATCAGAAAAAGGTGGAGCACCAGCGAGAGCAGCACCAGCGAAAAGGCTACATGCGTGCCGTCCCACTGTACGCTGCCCTGAACGCAGAAGGTGACGGCTCCCAGCACCGCACCCAGCACCACCATCGGGTGGAGGCGGATCAGGCGCCGCTTGACAAAACCTCCGAACGAGAGCCGGCGTTGCCGCCAGCGGTCGTCGTAGGCATACCCGACGACAAAGCCCGAAAGGATGAAGAAAAAGTCGACGGCCAGGTAGCCGTGGTTGAAGCGTTGGTCGAAGGGACTCGTCGCAAAGCCCTCGAAAACATGGTACCAGATGACGGCAAGAGCTGCGACGCCGCGCAGTCCGTCGAGCAGTTCGTAGTGGGGTTTGGTGTCCGCAAACGCTGCAGACGGGATCTCCGCAGGCGGTGTATTCGGGGTTCGGGAGGCTGGTGTCATGGCGCCGGAAACAAAAACGGCCGCACGCTTCGAAGGCTTATGCAGATCGAAGTCGGCGGCCGTACGATTCATCGACCTAAAGATAGGCATAATATTCCGTTTCTGCAACCGTGCGGTCGGAAAATCAGATGCTCCGGCCGCACGGCTCGCATCGGGCTGTCGGCATGCGCTCGCTACAGCGAATCGATGAAGGCTTCAAGGGCGCGAAGGTCGGGCTCCAGCCGGCAGGAGTGCGACGGTCTGTCGGCGAGAGCCGAGAGTTGTGCCGGGAGCGGAACCCGCGACCCGGTGACAGATTCGAGCACCTCGCCGAACTTCGCGGGATGCGCCGTCGAGAGGTAGAATCCCGGGCTGTGGCGTGCAACGGCCGCCGCGTAGCCCACGGCACTATGCGGGTCGGAACGGTAGCCGAAACGTTCGTACAACTCGTCGATCGAGCGGCGAATCTGCGCATCGTCGCAGCAAAACCCATCCAGTTCGTCACGCAGCGCCGATTCGCTGCCGCTCATCCAGACCATGCGTTCGAAATTGCTCGGAGCTCCCACATCCATGGCACTGGCCAGGGTTCGGACCGACGGGCGCGGACGGTAGATGCCCGTGCGAAGGAATGCGGGGACCACGTCGTTGGCGTTCGAGGCCGCCACGAAGCGTCGGACGGGAAGGCCCATGCGTCGGGCAAGCATTCCGGCAGAGAGGTTGCCGTAGTTGCCGCTCGGGACAATGATCTCCGGAAGATCGCCTCCCGTCGCACGCCGCCATGCGCAATAGCCCCAGAAGTAGTAGAACGTCTGGGGAATCCACCGCAGCAGGTTGATCGAGTTGGCCGACGTGACGGCACGGCGGCGACGGAACGCCTCGTCGAAAAAAGCCTCCTTGACCAGTCGCTGGCAGTCGTCGAAACTTCCAGCAACGCGCACGGCGTGGATGTTGCCGCCGAGAGTCGTCATCTGGCGCTCCTGCAGGCGGCTGATCCGATGCTCGGGATAGAGCACCACCACGTCGATATTCGGCACGCCGTAAAACCCGTGCGCCACGGCGCTGCCCGTATCGCCCGACGTTGCCGTAAGGATTGTCAGCCGTGTTCCGCCCGAAAGGCGCCCGAGCGCAAGGCCCATGAATCCCGCGCCGAAATCCTTGAAGGCGCACGTCGGGCCATGGAAAAGTTCGAGCGCATAGCGGCCCCGGCCGGTCATGCGCAACGGAACCGGGAAGTCGTACAGGGCGTCGAGCGCCGGTTGCAACTCCCGAGGATCGAGCTCCTCGCCGAAGAACAGGCCGGTCAGGTAACCGGCCAGTGCCGCATAGGACTCCGCGCCGAGGCGTTCGACCTCCGTCATGTCGACCTGCGGGATGCGTTCGGGGACAAACAAGCCCCCATCGGGAGCCAGGCCCATCATCGCGGCCTCACGGAGCGAATAGCCGTGGGCACGCGTCAAATCTCTCGTGCTGTAATAGTTCATGGTGTGTGATGCTTTTACGATTCGACAACCCGGGCTCCGGCATTCGACACGCGGCCCGCATAGGTTCTGCTGCCGATGCCCCGATCGGCAAAATGACGTTTCATGACCGCGACAATCCTTTCGGCTGCGGCATAATCCGACGCCAAGGCGAAAACAGACGGTCCCGAGCCGGCGATATTCATCGCCAGAGCCCCTTGGGCTAGGACCGAATCCTTCAGCTGGTCATAGTCCGGGATGAAACCCTTGCGGTAGGGCTCGACCACGGCGTCGTGCATCGAGCGGCCGATCAGCGAGACATCACGCAGGGCAAATCCGGCAACCAGTCCCCCGACATTACCCCACTGCCGGACGGCCTGCGTCAGGGGAATCTCGCGCGGAAGCACCGCCCGGGCCTCCTTCGTGCTGACCACAATGTCGGGGTGCACCACCGCATAGAAGAAGTTGTCGGGAACGGGCAGGCGCACGATATCGAACGGCTCATAGCCGCGGATCAGCACCACACCTCCCAGCAGCGCGGGCCCCACATTGTCGGCATGGGCCACGCCCCCCAGCAACGCCTCGCCCTGCATGGCGAACTCCACGAGCCGTTCGGGCGAAAAGGGGCGTCCCAGCAGTTCGTTCACGCCGTAGACCGCCGCTGCGGAGGATGCCGCACTCGACCCGATACCGCTGCCAGGAACGATCTTGCGGAGAATGGCGACCTCCACGCGTACGGGGCGTGCATAGGCCGCAAGAAGGGCTCGGAGTGCCGGCGTCACGACATTGGCTTCGAGGTCTGCGGGAAGTGAAACTCCGCTTTCGTTGCGGACCGAAAGTCCCTCGGCATCCGGCTCGACGCCCACCTCCAGCACATCACCCACGCCGTCGAGCGTCAGACCCATCACATCGAATCCACAACCCAGATTGGCCACCGTACCCGGGGCAAATATTTTCATGCGTTTCATACAGAAATCTTTTTTGATCAGTTCAACCACCTTGATGAATCTCCGGCCTGAGAATCCCGATACCGGGTACGCCGATGCGGAACGGGTGCTGCCACAGGGTCGGCAACAGCAACGCCGAACAGATACAGTCGTACGATATCGGCCGGAAAGGATATTTTGGAAGGATGTTTATTTCCGCTCCGGCAGCCTGGGCCGGGATACATGCATACAACGATGCAACGGAACAATGACTACCTGACCCCCACGGGGGTGGTGGCGGTAGTCGTAGCGGTAGTGGTGGTCAGCAGGATGGAGATGGGGACAAAACGAGCGGGAATGCCCTCTTGAAGGCATTCCGGAAGAGCCGCTGCGATATGTCGTCCCTGCTTCATGGCAACAAATATAAATCAAAAATCCTGGATTTCCAAGAACCGCTTACAATTCGTAATCGAAAAAGCGTCACAAACAGGGTTCACCTATATAATAATTTTAAAAAAGCGGCAGCAATCCCCCGTCAGCGCGTTCAGAGCCGGTTCAGACGAAGCAACCCGGGTCGGACGGGCCGAAAAACCGCATGCAAACCGTAAGGCAAATGCCTGCTATACGTCAAAAAAGAAACACCCGTCCCGGATATCACTTCCGGATCGTCACGAAATTAAATTTTTTTAGGAAATTATTTGGCAATCAAACGAAATATCCCTACCTTTGATTCCAACAAACAACAAGGAACTTCGGACATGACTGTCTTGATCCATTCGAATATCATCGTCATTAATCTGCTGCTCGTCGTCAATGCCTGACAACGGGAGAAAGGTGACATGGATATCCGAACGGTTATTTGAAACCTTTCTCCCGAAACGGAGAAAGGTTTTCTGATTTCCAGGGGTCCCCCCGCACGGGGCAGGAACCGTCCGATTTCCGCTTTTTCTCGACGAAAATGAAACACCAACTCAGAAGCGCCGCCACTACCGAAGGCCGACGCATGGCCGGAGCCCGCAGCCTCTGGCGCGCAAACGGAATGCGCGAAGAGCAGTTCGGAAAACCCGTCATCGGAATAGCAAACTCCTTCACGCAGTTCGTGCCCGGACACGTGCATCTGCATCAGATCGGGCAATACGTCAAACAGCGCATCGAAGCCCTCGGATGCTTCGCCGCAGAGTTCAACACCATAGCCATCGACGACGGAATCGCCATGGGCCACGACGGAATGCTCTACTCGCTCCCCTCGCGGGACATCATCGCCGACAGCGTCGAGTACATGGCCAACGCACACAAGATCGACGCCCTGGTATGCATCTCCAACTGCGACAAGATAACCCCCGGCATGCTCATGGCCGCCATGCGGCTCAACATCCCCACGATATTCGTCTCCGGAGGCCCGATGGAGGCCGGACGCATGGGCGAACGCAGACTCGATCTGATCGACGCCATGGTCATGGCTGCCGACGACCGTTGCAGCGATGCCGAAATCGCCGAGGTCGAGCGCTGTGCCTGCCCCGGATGCGGCTCCTGCTCGGGAATGTTCACCGCCAATTCGATGAACTGCCTCACGGAGGCTCTCGGGCTCTCGCTCCCCGGAAACGGAACGATCGTCGCTACGCATGTCAACCGCCGGCAGCTCTTCGAGGACGCCGCGGCGCTCATCGTCCGCAATGCCGAACGTTACTACTTCGAGGGGGATGAACGCGTTCTGCCCCGCTCGATCGCCACGAAAGCCGCCTTCGAGAACGCCATGTCGCTCGACATCGCCATGGGCGGATCGACCAACACGGTGCTCCACCTGCTCGCCGTGGCGTACGAGGCCGGCGTGGACTTCACGATGCAGGACATCGACCGGCTTTCACGTCGGATTCCGGTATTGTGCAAGGTGGCTCCCAACTCCCACTTCCACATCGAGGATGTAAACCGCGCCGGAGGTATCTTCGCCATTCTCGGTGAACTCAACCGCGGAGGGTTGCTCGACACGTCGGTTTACCGCGTCGAAGGACGTTCGCTGGCAGAGGCAATCGCCGCATGCGATATCCTCAGTCCCACGGCCACAGACGCCGCGCGACGCCGTGCACTGAGCGCTCCGGCAGGTCTTTACAGCCGCGAGCTGGGGTCGCAGCAGACATACTACGACGAACCCGACACGGACCGTTGCGCGGGATGCATACGCGACATCGGGCACGCCTACTTCCAGGACGGCGGACTGGCCGTGCTGACGGGAAACATCGCTCGTGCGGGGTGCGTCGTGAAGACCGCCGGGGTGGACGAGAAGCTCTTCGTATTCCGCGGTCCGGCGCGCGTCTATGAGTCGCAGGAGCAGGCCATGAACGGCATTCTCGGCGACGAGGTGCAGCCCGGCGAGGTGGTGGTCATCCGCTACGAGGGTCCCAAGGGCGGTCCCGGCATGCAGGAGATGCTCTACCCCACGTCGTATCTCAAGTCGAAGCATCTCGACAAGGCGTGTGCGCTGATCACCGACGGTCGCTTCTCGGGCGGAACCTCCGGACTTTCGATCGGGCACATATCGCCCGAAGCCGCCGCAGGAGGCGAAATCGCCGTCGTACGCACGGGCGACATGATCGAAATCGACATCCCGAACCGTTCGATCCGCCTGCTGGCCGACGACGAGGAGATCGCCGCACGCATGGCCGCACAGCAGCACTTCCGCCCGGCGGGTCGCGAGCGGGAGGTTCCCAAATCACTCCGGGCTTACGCCCGGATGGTAAGTTCCGCAGACCGCGGAGCCGTCCGCATCCTCGGCGACGAAGAGTAACCGAACCGCTGCCGCAAAGATCCGTTTCAGAAACCGTAAACAGAATTAACGCTACCCTGTCATGAATACCTCTACTTCAGATGCTCAGCAACAGGCCTCCGGGCCCTGCATGAGCGGGTCGCAGGCCTTGATCGAATCGTTTCTGATCGAAGGTGTCGACACCCTCTTCGGATACCCCGGAGGAGCCATTATCCCCGTTTACGATGCGTTGTACGACTACCGCGACCGCATAAGGCACATTCTCGTGCGGCACGAGCAGGGCGCCGTACATGCCGCCCAGGGGTATGCCCGGGTGAGTGGACGCGTGGGAGTCTGTCTGGTAACCTCGGGCCCCGGAGCCACGAACACCGTCACGGGACTGGCCGACGCGCTGATGGACTCCACGCCCCTGGTGCTCGTCACCGGGCAGGTGGGATCGTCGCTGCTGGGTACGGACGCCTTTCAGGAGACCAATTTCGTGGGGATCACCCAGGCCGTGACGAAGTGGAACTGCCAGGTGAAGCGCACCGAAGAGATTCCGGCTGCCATTGCCAAGGCCTTCTATATCGCCCGGTCGGGACGTCCCGGACCCGTAGTCGTCGACATCACGAAGGATGCCCAGTGCGGCATGGCGCCGTTCCACTACAAAAAGGTCACCGCCATACGCAGCTACATCCCCGTGCCGGATCCCGACATGGCCTGCATCGAGGAGGCTGCGCGGCTGATCGACCGTGCACAGCATCCGCTGGTCATGGTCGGACAGGGTGTCGTGCTCGGAAATGCCGAGGCCGAACTGAAGGATTTCCTCGAAAAGAGCGGCATGCCCGTGGCGTCGACCCTGCTGGGGCTGTCGGCCGTGCCGACCGACGCGCCGCAATATGTCGGCATGCTCGGCATGCACGGAAACTACGGCCCGAACATCAAAAACCGCGAGTGCGATCTGATCGTGGCCGTGGGCATGCGTTTCGACGACCGCGTGACGGGCGACCCCGCCCACTTCGCGGAGAACGCCCGCGTGATCCATCTGGAGATCGACCCCGCGGAGATCGGAAAGATCATCCCGGCGGATGTTCCCGTAGCCGGCGACGTACGCGAGACCCTGCCCCTGATCACCAGCCGCATCGAACGCCGCAGCCATAACGCCTGGATCGCCGAATTCCGCGAATGCGACCGGGTGGAGTACGACGCGGTGATCCGCCGCGCCATTCATCCCGAAAGCGGGCACATCCGGATGGGCGAAACCGTCGATGCGGTGGCCCGCGCCTACGGGAACGATGCCGTGCTGGTCACCGACGTCGGGCAGCAGCAGATGTTTGCGGCCCGCTATTTCGGATTCCGCCGCACGCGCAGCATCGTCACCTCCGGAGGCCTCGGAACCATGGGATTCGGTCTCCCTGCAGCCATCGGAGCCAAGCTCGGCGCCCCGGAGCGCGATGTGGTGCTCTTCGTCGGGGACGGCGGTCTGCAGATGACCATTCAGGAGCTGGCGACCATTTATCAGTCGCAGGTCCCCGTAAAGATCATTCTGCTCAACAACTCCTTCCTCGGGATGGTCCGCCAGTGGCAGGAGCTCTTCTATCACAGCCGATACTCGTTCACCCGGATGGTGAATCCCGATTTCGGCCTCATAGCCCGCGCCAACGGCATCGGATACCGATGCGTGGAGCGCCGCGAAGAGCTGGCCGACGCCGTCGCCGAGATGAAAGAGACCCCCGGAGCCTTCCTGCTCGAGGTACGCGTCGAGAACGAGGAGAACGTCTTCCCGATGGTGCCCGCCGGAGCCCCCGCTTCGGATATCCGTTTCGAATAACACGCAGCAGCTACCATGGAACAGGAATATATCATCACCGTATTTTCGGAAAACAAGGTCGGACTCCTCAGCCAGATCACCACGGTCTTCACCTGCCGAAGCGTCAACATCGAGAGCCTTACCACCTCGGAGTCGGCCATACACGGCATTCACAAGTTCACGATCGTCGTGAAAACAACCCCCGAACGCGTCGAACAGCTCGTGCGGCAGATTGAAAAACGCGTCGATGTGCTCCGCACCTTTGTGTACACGGCCGACCAGGTCGTGCAGCAGGAGATCGCTCTCTACAAGGTCAACCGCAGTCGGAACGTCGAGCGGCTCGTCCGCGACCACAACGTCCGCATCCTGGAGATCGATCCCGACTACATCGTGGTCGAGAAAACCGGCCACAAGGCCGAAACCCAGGCGCTCTTCGAACTGCTCCAACCCTACGGCGTGCAGCAGTTCGTGCGCAGCGGAACGGTCGCCGTCAGCAAATCGGAACGCGAACTGCTCAACGAATACCTCGAGGAGTTCGAACGCCGTTGTCAACGCGAAAAAGACAAAAACAATACAGATCTGAAAATCAGTTAACCTCAAAATTTTTATCATTATGGCAAAGATCAATTTCGGCGGCGTCGAAGAGAACGTCGTCACCCGCGAAGAGTTCCCGTTGGATAAGGCCCGTGAGGTGCTCAAGGACGAAACCATCGCCGTCATCGGGTATGGCGTACAGGGCCCCGGACAGTCGCTCAACCTGCGCGACAACGGCTTTCGCGTGATCGTCGGGCAGCGCAAGGGTTCAAAAAGCTGGGACAAGGCCGTAGCCGACGGATGGGTGCCGGGCGAAACGCTCTTCGAGATCGAAGAGGCCGCCGAGCGTGGTACGATCATTCAGTACCTGCTCTCCGATGCCGGACAGATCGCCGTATGGCCCACCATCAAGAAGCACCTGACCCCTGGAAAGGCCCTCTACTTCTCGCACGGCTTCGGCATTACCTACAAGGAACGCACGGGAATCATCCCCCCGGCCGATGTCGACGTCATCCTGATCGCCCCCAAGGGTTCGGGTACCTCCCTGCGACGCATGTTCCTCCAGGGCCGCGGTCTGAACTCCAGCTATGCCGTCTTCCAGGACGCCACGGGCCATGCCATGGAGCGCGTTATCGCCCTGGGTATCGGCGTTGGATCCGGATACCTCTTCGAGACGGACTTCCAGCGTGAGGTATATTCCGACCTCACGGGTGAGCGCGGCACGCTGATGGGGGCCATTCAAGGTATCTTTGCGGCGCAGTACGACACGTTGCGCGCGCACGGACACACCCCCTCGGAGGCCTTCAACGAAACCGTCGAGGAGCTGACCCAGTCGCTCATGCCCCTGATCGCCGAGAACGGCATGGATTGGATGTATGCCAACTGCTCGACTACGGCCCAGCGCGGCGCCCTCGACTGGTGGAAGCGCTTCCGCGACGCCACGAAGCCCGTCTTCGAGGAGCTCTACGAGAGCGTTCGCTCCGGAAACGAAGCGCAGATATCGATCGACGCCAACAGCAAGCCCGACTACCGTGAGAAGCTGAACGCCGAACTCAAGGAGATGCGCGAAAGCGAAATGTGGCAGGCCGGAGCCGTCGTTCGCAAACTCAGACCCGAAAACAACTGATCGTATGTGTGGATTCGTAGGTCTTTTTGACATCCGGCAGCCATCGGATGCTTTGCGCACGCAGGTGTTGAGAATGTCGAAGCAGATCCGGCACCGCGGGCCCGACTGGTCGGGAATATACTGCGGAGACCGGGCCATTCTCTCCCACGAACGCCTCTCGATCGTCGATCCCCAGTCGGGTCGGCAGCCGCTCTACAGCAGTGACGGAAAACTCGTCCTGGCCGTCAACGGCGAGATATACAACCACCAGGAGATTCGCGACGAACTGGCCGGTGAATACACGTTCCAGACAGGCTCCGACTGCGAAGTGATCCTGCCCCTTTACCAGAAGATGGGTGTCGCCCTGCTCGAACGCATCAACGGAATCTTCGCCTTTGCGCTCTACGACATCGAACGCGACGAATACCTCATCGCCCGCGATCCGATCGGCGTCATCCCCCTCTACATCGGCTGGGACCGCGAGGAGCAGTTCTACGTGGCTTCCGAGCTGAAGGCGCTCGAAGGAGTCTGCACCACAATCCAGCCCTTCCTCCCCGGACACTACTGGTCGTCGAAGGAGGGCAAGATGGTGCGGTGGTACAAGCGCGACTGGGAGGAGTACGACAACGTGAAGGACAATCCGGCTGACATCGGCGCGCTGCGCGAAGCGCTCGAAGCCGCCGTCAAACGGCAACTGATGTCCGACGTACCGTACGGCGTGCTGCTCTCGGGAGGTCTCGATTCGTCGATCATCTCGGCCGTGGCCAAGAAGTATGCCGACCGGCGCGTCGAAAGCGGCGGCCGTGAGGAGGCCTGGTGGCCCCAGCTGCACTCCTTCGCCATCGGGCTGGCCGGATCGCCCGACCTCGCCGCGGCCCGCAAGGTCGCTGAGTATATCGGCACGGTCCACCACGAGATACACTACACGATCCAGGAGGGGTTGGACGCCCTGCGCGACGTGATCTACTACATCGAAACTTACGACGTGACCACCGTGCGCGCCTCGACGCCGATGTATCTGCTGGCTCGCGTCATCAAGTCGATGGGTATCAAGATGGTCCTCTCGGGTGAGGGCGCCGACGAAATCTTCGGGGGATACCTCTACTTCCACAAGGCCCCCGATGCGAGGGCCTTCCACGAAGAGACCGTGCGCAAGATCAGCCGGCTCCATCTCTACGACTGCCTGAGAGCCAACAAGTCGCTGGCAGCGTGGGGAGTCGAGGGGCGTGTGCCGTTCCTCGACAAGGAGTTCCTCGACGTGGCCATGCGCATGAACCCCGCGGCGAAGATGGCCGGAGAAGGTCGCATCGAGAAGTGGGTGCTGCGCAAGGCGTTCGAGGATATGCTTCCCAAAGAGATCGTATGGCGTCAGAAGGAGCAGTTCTCCGACGGCGTGGGGTATGGATGGATCGATACGCTGAAGCGAATCACCGCAGAAGCGGTGTCGGACCGCGAGATGGAACACGCCGCCGAGCGCTTCCCGATCAATCCCCCGCAGAACAAGGAGGAGTACTTCTACCGCACGATCTTCGAGGAGCACTTCCCCTCGCAAACTGCCGCACAGTGTGTACCGTCGATCCCCTCGGTGGCCTGCAGCACGGCCGAGGCCCTGGCCTGGGACAAGTCCTTTGCCAACTGCAACGATCCCTCGGGACGGGCCGTCCTCGGAGTGCACAACACCGATCTGTCGCACAAGATCTGATTCATGAACCCGGGTCTGAAACCCGTACAGGCAAAAAAGGAGACCGGCAACCTTTCAGTTGCCGGTCTCCTTTTTTGCAGGCGGGCTGCGGTGCGATCGCCTGGGGCGTCAGATCAGGTTCTCGCGCTCGATATCCTTGAAGTAACGGTACGTTGCCACGCGAAGCTCCTCGGCGGCAGCGTCGTCACAAACCAGAATACCGTTGGGGTGCACCTGAAGGGCCGAGATCGTCCACTGGTGATTGTACGAACCCTCGACGCCGTGGCGAACGGCGCGCGCCTTCTTGTGTCCCGTAGCGAGGATCAGCACCTTCTTCGCCGAAAGTACCGTGCCGACGCCCACCGTCAGGGCGGTCTTCGGAACAAGCGTCGTATCGCCGCCGAAGAAGCGCGCGTTGACCTGGATCGTATCCTGCGTCAGCGTCTTGAGACGCGTGCGCGAGTTGAGCGACGAGAAGGGCTCGTTGAAGGCAATGTGCCCGTCTTCGCCCACGCCACCCATGAACAGATCGATGCCCCCGGCCTCGACAATGCGCACCTCGTAGTCGGCGCACTCCTTGACGAGATCCTCGGCATTGCCGTCCAGGATGTTGACGTTCTCGGGGTTGATGTCGATATGCTTGAAGAAGTTGTTCCACATGAACGAGTGGTAGCTCTCGGGGTGATTCTCCGGAAGTCCCACGTATTCGTCCATGTTGAACGTGATGACGTTCTTGAACGACACCTCGCCGGCCTTGTGGCGGCGAATCAGTTCCTTATAGGTCTCCAGCGGCGTGGAGCCTGTCGGAAGCCCCAGCACGAAGGGGGACTTCGTGACCTGCTCCTTGGCCTTGATCTGCTGGATGATGTAGTTCGCGGCCCACTGAGCCACCTGCAGCGACGTGTTTTCGATGATTAAGCGCATAGGACTTGGTGTTTTTGGTTCAGAACATTTTTACAAAGACCTCAATGGCCTGATACTCGGCCATGCCGAGATGATCGTACAGTCGGGCCGTATTCTGCGTACGCTCCTCGGCACGCTGCCAGAATTCCCGCGGATCATCGCCCGGGAAGGGCATGATGTCCTTCTGCGAAAGGTGCCGGTAGATAGCGTGGCGCTTCATGATCAGTTCGTCGGGTGACAGGGGCACCGCCATGTCGACCATGCCCAGATCCCACTCCATCCAGGCCCCGCGGTAGAGCCACAGGTGGCAATCCTTCATCCACTCGTCGTCCTTGACAACCTCCAGCGCATTGAGTACAGCCTCCATGCAGGTGCGATGCGTTCCGTGCGGATCGGCAAGGTCTCCCGCAGCATAGATCTGGTGCGGCTTCACCTTCCGGAGCAGGTCGACGATGATCTGCGTGTCCTTCTCGGTCAGCTGCCCCTTCTTGATGCCGCCGGTCTCGTAGAACGGCAGATTCAGGAAGTGCGCGTTGGTATCGGGATTCAGTCCGAACGACCGAACGGCGGCACGCGCCTCGGCTCGACGGATCGAACCCTTGATATCGAGCAGCGCCCGGGGCTCCGGCTCGCCCTTCTTCTTGCCGGCAATGATCTTCTCAACCTCCGCATAGTGGTCACCGTAACCGAGCTGGCGAGCGGTGTCGATATTCTGCAGGACGACGTCGTCGTGAACGGCCACGTTGCCCGAAGTCTCGTAGGCCACATGCACGTCGTGACCCTGCTGCACAAGGCGGATGAACGTACCGCCCATCGAGATCACGTCATCGTCCGGGTGCGGCGAGAAGATCACCACCCGCTTGGGGAACGGCGTCGACGAAACGGGACGCGTCGAATCGTCGGCATTGGGCTTGCCTCCCGGCCAGCCCGAGATCGTGTGCTGAAGGTCGTTGAAAACGTCGATGTTGATCTGGTCGAACGTGCGTCCCTGTTCGAGCAGCTCGCCCAGCGAGTTCTCAATGTAATCCTTGTAGGTGAGTTTGAGAATCGGCTTCTTCACCACGCCGCAGAGCCATACCACCGCCTTGCGGACAAACTTCGGGGTCCATTCGCACGGACCTACCATCCACGGAGTCTGCTCACGCGTAAGCAGCTGCGCGGCGTTTTCGTCGATCACGACCTCGATGTTCGGATGGTTCTGAAGATTCGAGGCCGGAATCTGATTGGTAACCTCGCCCTCGACAACCTTCTGGATGATCGGAGACTTGTTCTCTCCCCAAGCCATCAGAATGATGCGGTCGGCTCGCATGATGGTGTCGATACCCATCGTGATGGCCATCTTCGGCGTGTTCTCCAGACCGAAGAACGATCCCGACTGGATCTTGCGCGTGTTGTAGGTGAGCTGCACGAGGCGCGTCTTCGAACGGGCGTACGACCCCGGCTCGTTGAAACCGATCTGTCCGTCCTCTCCTACTCCGATGATCATCAGGTCGATCTTGCGAACGGCATGGTCGTACGATGCACAGTACTCCGAAATGCGATCCTCCGAAACCGTGCCGTCGGGAATGTGGACATTCTCGGGAAGAATGTCGATGTGATTCAGAAACTCCTCATGAATGCGGAAGTTGCGGCTCTGCTGCTCGGTAGCCTTGATGGGATAGAACTCGTCGAGGCTGAAGACCGCAACGTTGCGGAAGCTCACCAGACCCTCCTCATGACGTTTGACCAACTCCCGGTACAGCCCCAGCGGCGTACGTCCCGTCGTCAATCCCAGCACGAACGGCTGAGACTCCTCGTACACGCCGTTCGAGCAGTGCAGTTTGTTATAGTTGTCAATGGCCTTGACGATGGTGTCGGCAACATACAGAACGCCGGCATACTCGTTTTCATAGACCCGTGTATGGATCTTCTCATAGCGGTGAATGATGTCTCGCGGTGCCGACTCGGCGATCAATCCGCCGTCCTTGGGCAATGAATACTTGTTGTTCATGGTTTATGGTATTATGTTTGTTTTGAATTCTTTCAGGCGTCGAAACGCCGGACCTCTTCCTCTTTCCGCACCCTCACACAAGCGGCAGCACGCCGTACGCTCGACACATGCCGCAGCCGATCACTCGGCCAGCATCACCTCGGCAAAGAACTCCGGCCGATGGAAGTCAGGAGTATCCGTACGAATCGGCATCCACGACAGAAAATGCGGATGCGAGAGCCGGTCTCCACATTTGTAGAGGTTCATGCGCACCTTCATACCGCTCCAGCTGTCAATCGCATGGCGGAACAGCGCCCGCGGCGGGATGGCCAGCGTCAGCGTCCAGCGGTTGTCACCCTCCCGCTCCCCGAACGTCTCGCCAAAGGGCAGCGACGGGTAGCGCTTGACGGCCGCCAGCACCTCAGATGAAGCTTTCTCACTCTCATGACGCGAGCGGCGGTAGGCCAGCAGCAGACGTCCTGCACACGAAGCCTCGAAGTTGTAATACCCCGAAGCGTCGGGCGCAAGAAACAACTCGACGCACGAATCCGTCCACACCTCGCCGTTGTCCCGGATGACCTGCGCCATCGTGTAACGCTCGGCAACCTCGAAACGCACCAGCAGCCACGCCCCCGTATGGAACATGCGGAACGATACCTGCGGAGCGTACGGATAGGCCGCCGCCCAGTTGCAACAGGCGATAGGCTGCGGAGCAATCCCCGCGAACGCCGCCTCGACGGCATCCCGATCATCGGGATTGACTCCCGCGATCCTGCAAATCTCCATCATATGCCGCTATCTGTACTTTGCAACCGTCTCGCGGACGATCGAGCACATCGTATCGTACTGCGACTCCATGCTTTGAAGCAGCTTGTACTGCGCATGCGTGCGCACAAGGTTGTGCTCCGGATATTTCGTCTTGTAATACGTATCCCCGTCGATGTAGTCCATCAGGAAGCGCAGCACCTGCTCGTAGGTGATGTAGAGCGCCGAGAAGGCCAGGTTGTCGATCTCCGACTCCACGAGCTGGCCCGCACGCTGCGAAAGGTATCCGTCCGTATAGGCACGGAACATCTCCAGCGACATCCCGACTCGCGACAGGTCCCGATCGTCCTCGTCTCCCGTGTTGGTGTACGAACGGATCGCATCGCCGAAGTCGTTGAGCGACGTGGAGTTCATCACCGTATCAAGGTCGATGGCGCAGAGAACCTCTCCGTTCTTGTCGAAGAGAATGTTGTTGATCTTCGTATCGTTGTGCGTCACGTGCGTAGGGATGGTCCCGTCCTCGACCTTCTTCCAGAAGTCGAGCATCTTCTCGCGGCGCGACTCGATCCAGCCGATCTCCTCGGAAAGATCCTTCACCCGTCCGGCAGCATCCTTGCGTAACGATGCGTCCCACTGCTCGAAGCGGTGGCGGATGTTGTGGAAGCCCTTGATCGTCTCGGCAAGCGGCTCCGTGAAGTCCGCCAGCTGCGCCTGGAACTTCCCGATCCCCTCACCGCCCTTGCGGGCCAGTTCGGGAGAATCCGCCTTGTTGTAGGCTATCGTATCGGCAATGTAGACCGTCACGGCCCAGAAGTCCCCGTTCGCATCCTCGTAGCAGAGCTTGCCGTCGTGCGTCGGAACCACCGTCATCACCTCACGCAGAGGATCCCCGCCCGCGGCGATCACGCCCCGGCGGATGTGATCCGTCACCTTGCGGATATTCTCCATCATGGCCGGAACGTCGGGAAAGATATTCTTGTTTTTCCGCTGGAGAATGTAGTCCGGAGCACTTCCCTCCGTACGTACGATGAACGTATCGTTGATAAATCCGTCCCCCAGAGAATTGATCGTCGCAATGGGCGCTGCCAATGCGAACTGTGATGCGATGTCGTGTAACTGTTTTTCCATGTTAAGGCCCGTTTCGGTTTTAGGTTGCAATTTTATACGCTCTCAAAGTTACAGAAAAGAATGCACATTTCCAACCTCTCAACACAAAAAATCGCCCGCACTTTCGCAAAGAAAGGCGGGCGGAACATTTCGTAAGATTTTCGGACGCACAGTCAGGCAATCCAGCTGGTCAACAGCTTCATGCGTCCGTCGGGAATCATCCCCATCGACCACGTGGAAGCCGGAACCAGAACCGTCTCGCCGCGGTGGATCGGAAGCGACGAGCCGGCATCGGTCGTAAGCGTCCCGCTCCCCTCGATGCAGATGACCACGACAAACGAATCGAGGCGCGAAAGATCGATGCTCTGCTGCCGTGTCAGATCGTAGAGCGAGGTGGTGAAGTAGGGGCACGAAACCAGCTCCACGCGCTTGTCGTATTCGTGGCGGTAATGCGTGCGGTAGTCGGGCTGAACCGTGTAGTCGATGGCATCCTTGGCCAATTCCGTATGCAGTTCACGCGGTTTTCCGTCGGCGCCCACGCGTCCGTAGTCATAGATACGGTAGGTGATATTCGACGTCTGCTGGATCTCGGCGATGAACGACCCCGCGCCAATAGCATGCACGCGGCCTGCGGGCAGGAAGAAGACGTCGCCCGGCTGGATCTGGTAGTCGGTCAGCAGATCGGTGATCGTGTTGTCGGCGACACTGGCCGCATACTCCTCGGGAGTCACCTCCTTGGCGAAGCCCGAACGCAGGTGCGCCCCTTCGTCGGCACCGACAACGTACCACATCTCCGTCTTGCCCTTCGACTGGTGGCGTTTCCAGGCCAGCTCATCGTTCGGATGCACCTGGATCGAAAGATCCTGGCGGGCGTCGATGAACTTGATAAGCAGCGGGAACTCCGTGCCGAAGCGTTCGAAGTTGTCGCGACCCACCAGCGTGGAGCCGTGACGAGCGATCAGATCGGGCAGCTTCGTACCCTCCTCGGGCCCCTCGGACACAACCGACTCGTTATCCTTGACCCCGGAGAGCTCCCAACTCTCACCGATACCATGCTGATCGGTCTCGATCTGCTTGTAGGGAGCGATCTTCTCGCCGCCCCAGATCACGCTCTTGAGAATAGGTTTGAATTTGTACATATCTTTTCTGTTTTAACAGCTGTTCAGTCATTGTTCTGGGCGGCATCGAGCTGGCTCAGTGCAAAGGCGTAGGCTCCGACCGAAATGGCGCGGCTCGCCCCGAGCTTCGAGATCATCACGCCGATGCGTTTCTGCGGGTCGTAGGCCACATACCGGTCCGTGCCATAGACCTTGAGCGGACGCTGCGAACCCCGTGCGAATTCGCGGAACTCCTCCTCGTTGTCCAGATCGTAGACCTTCATCTGCACGCGGTTGAGCTCCTCACCGCCGAGCGTGTGGATCTTCGAGCGGAGTTCACGCAGCAGGCTCGGCATAATCCATTTGCGGGCCGCCGTAATGCCGCCGCCGATGACAATCAGTCCGTCGATCAGCGTCACGGCCGTGGCCATGGCATCGCCGGCAACCTCGCCCAGCTCGGCAAAGGCCTTTTTCGCAGCCTCGACATCGCCCGGACGCGTTCCGTCGGCAATCTCGCAGATATCCTTCGGCTCCAGTCCGTGGTTCATGTTGCCCGAGGCCTCGCCGTAGACACGCTTCACGGCACGCACGGCGACGCCATCCTCGACGATGATGTCGGGGAACTTCTTATGTCTGAGGCAGAAGGTCTCGACGCAGGAGTTGTCGCCGCGGTTCAGGCGGTTGTCAACCACGATGCCGATGCCGAACCCCGTGCCGAAGGTGTAGCCCACGAGGTTCTTGTAACGTTTCGGGCTGTTCAGCGCGGCAAGGCGTGCATTGACCTCCGGAAGGGCTCCGCCGAGAGCCTCGCCGTAGGCAAACAGGTCGCCGTCGTTGTTGATGAAGACCGGAATGCCGAACTTCGCCTCGAGGAACGGCCCCAGCGCCACACCTTCGCGGAACGACGGAAAGTTGGGAAGGTAGCCTCCGATGATGCCGTTGGGATAGTCGGCCGGGCCCGGGAAGGCAAAGCTGATGGCCACGGGTTTCTCCGGAAGGCGCGAGATGATCGTCTGGAAACCTTCGACCATGGTCTGAAGGCACTTGTCGAGCTGATCGGCATGCGCCGGCAGCGTAATGGGATCCACGATGAACTGATTGGCCTGCATGGCACCGAACACCAGATTCGTGCCGCCGGCATCGAGGGTGATGACCACCCGGTTGTCATGGCTGTACATAGAACGGGTTTATAGGTTTTTTGTGATTAATTCTGTGCGGGTTCTGTGAAGTTTCGCGCCAACAAAGATACAAAAAAATCCGGCAGAGGAGGTTCTCCCCGACCGAAATATTCGCCCGCGAATACGGATCCGCCGCAGCCCCGCACCGAAAGCGCCTTCATGCAGCGTATGCAGGCGTTCTGCGGGCTCTCCACCGTACTCTCCGGGCAAAAAAAGAACCCGTAGGGCAGGCAGGCCTTACGGGTTCCCATTCGGACGATGTACTAATCTCCACTCTCTTTCATCGCCCGGATGCGGCGCGGCTCTCCGGAATCCGACAAAGCCGCAGGTATTGTCAACACATCATATCATAACAGCTGAAGACGGATCTCGTCGATGCAGAAGTAGCTCGGATCGGACGTCACGTCGATGCCCTGCACCTTGAAGACCAGCTCGTCCACTTCGCCCAACGACTGCAGGTCCACATTCTTCCATCCGGAGAGCTTTCCGTTGCCCTCGATGAGCGTCACGGTCGTGCTGCCCGTCTCCGAGCCGCCCTTCTTGCCCGTGATCTTCACCTGGAACAGGTCATCGGCAGCGCCCTGGAACCAGTTGTAGACATACGTGGAGTTTGCGATCCACAGATTGAGGACCTTGCAGGCCTTCGAGAAGCGGATCGTCGGGTAACCCGAGGCGGTCATATATTCGGGTGAAACCTCGGTCGGGGTGTTCGAATCGTAGCAGACGGCGTAGGTCGACGTGCCCTCGGCGCCGCCGCCGGCCCATACCGAGAACTGCTGCGTGATGGGCTGCTCCGAAGGATTCATGTCGGGAGATGCCGCCAATGCTATGCCGCCCCAGGCGTCAAACTGCGAAGCATAATAGGAGAGGAAGCTGGCGGAACCGTTGGCTGTGGTGAACAGCACGTCGTCAAAATCGGCCGTTGTGGCGTAGGGCTTGCCGCAGAAGGCATTATGATAGGTATAGTCCCCGCCAAGATTCCAGATGTTCATGGTAACGTCGCCCAACGACACGGCCTTGCCGTCGGCGGTAAGCAGTTTGGAGGGTTCGAAAGAGATCACCTCGTACACAGGATCCGGACCATCTTTCTTTTCGTCATCCGAGCAGGCCACGAACGCCGCAGCCGAAAAAAGCAGAAGCAACGGAGTAAAAATAGTTTTTTTCATCTTTACAATATTTTATATAAATGCATGTGATCTTATCCAGCACACCTCCCGGCGTTCCCCGCAGCGGGTCGAAATTCCCCGGTGCCTCCGCAGAGGACTCTCCCTGCAGCACGCAACAAGGCTCCGGAACCGTACTCCCCGACTCCGCAACGCAACTGCCCGGCTCAAACCTCCGGCATATGGGACCGAATGTTTCCTGTCACGATGCTCCGTTCTCCGCAGATGCGCTCGAATATGAGAGTCTCTCCCCCGCAGGGAAAGTCGCATGGCAGGTCTTCTGGCTCATCCCAGCCGCAAAGCCTTCCCGGATTCTAAATCCAGTGGCTCGGGATATTGCGGCATCTCGCGGGACTTACAGCAGCGGGAACTGCTGCCGATTCTCACGGCATTCCCATTTGATCACTCCGGGCGCAACGCCCTTTGTGAACCATGCAGTGGCAAAGATATGAAATATTTTCGTATCTTTGCACCCGCTAACACAAAATTTGCGACATTATGAAGCACGCATACGTTTTCCCGGGTCAAGGCGCCCAGGCCGTAGGTATGGGCAAGGACCTCTACGAAAATGTTCCCGAAGCCAAAGAGCTCTTCGAGAAAGCCAATGAAATCCTCGGTTTCCGAATCACCGACATCATGTTCGCAGGAACCAACGAGGAACTCAAGCAGACGAAGGTCACCCAGCCGGCCGTGTTCCTCCACTCGGTCATCATGGCCAAAGCCCTGGGGGTGAAGCCCGACGCCGTGGCCGGTCACTCCCTCGGAGAATTCTCGGCACTGGTGGTTGCCGGCGCCCTCTCGTTCGAGGACGGCCTGAAGCTCGTCTCGAAACGTGCCATGGCCATGCAGGCCGCCTGCGAGGCCCAGCCCGGAACAATGGCCGCAATCCTCGGACTCGAAGACAAGGTTGTCGAGGAGATCTGCGCATCGACCGAAGGAGTGGTCGTCGCCGCCAACTACAACTGCCCCGGACAGCTGGTTATCTCCGGTGCCGTGGAAGCCGTCGATGCCGCCTGCGAGAAGGCCAAGGCTGCCGGTGCCCGCCGCGCCCTGCGGCTGCCCGTCGGAGGAGCGTTCCACTCCCCGCTGATGGAGCCCGCCAAGCAGGAGCTCGAAAAGGCCATTCACGAGGCACCCTTCCAGACCCCCGTATGCCCGATTTACCAGAACGTGGACGCCAAGCCCTACACCGATCCGGCAGCCATCAAGGCCAACCTGATCGCTCAGCTCACCGCCCCCGTACGCTGGACCTATATCGTCAAGAACATGCTCGCCGACGGCGTGACGGAGTTCACCGAGCTCGGCCCCGGAACCGTCCTTCAGGGACTCATCCGCAAGGTCGACCCCAACGCTACCGTCGAGTCGAAGTCGACCCTGTAGGCCGAACACTCAGCAGATGCTCTCATGCAGCGCCCCGCATCCCGCGTGGATTGCGGGGCGTTCGTTTTTCAGCCCCCTACGGCCTTTTCAGAACAAAAAACAGACCGTATCGCCTATCGAAACGGTCTGAAGACTCGGTTGACGTTCAGTAATTTACATTACAGAAAAAGTTCGACGGAGCAAAATTTTATTAAATTTTATTAAAAAGCCATTGCTTTTAATAAATATACTCACTATATTTGTCGTGATGTTTAAAATCCGAATTAACAGGCATGGCATCGCTGACTGAATTCTTCAATAAACACGAAGACGACTCCCTCAAGGGAATCTCCCACAAAAACAACATCATCAAGCGCAGCATCATCGCGCACATGGCCGTCAACGGCGAGTGCACACTCTCGGAACTGACCAAAGAGTTGCACATCAGCGTTCCGACCATCACCAAACTGGTCCAGGAACTCGTCGACGAAAATATTGTCTCCGATCTCGGAAAGGTCGAAACCCCGGGGGGCCGGCGCCCAAACATCTTCGGGCTGGCAAACTCCGCCATCTACTTCGCAGGTGTGAATGTCGGCCGCGACAACATGCGCTTCCTGATCACCGACCTGCAGAACAACATCATCAAGGAGGAGAATGACTTCACCTTCGAACTGCAGGACAGACCCCAGTGCATCGAACGCATCTGCACGAATATCGAAAACTTCATCAACAACTGCGGCATCGACCGTGGAAAAATCCTCGGCCTCGGCGTCTGCATGACCGGACGCGTTAACCCCGACACCGGACGCAGCTACAAATACTTCACCTCCAGTGAACAGTCGCTGCGCGACATCATCGAGCAGCGCGTCGGCATCCGCGTGCTGCTCGAAAACGACACACGCGCCCGCTGCTACGCCGAATACACCTGCGGCAAATCGAAGGAGGAGAGCAATGTCATCTATCTCCACATGGGACGCGGCGTGGCCATCGGCATCGTCGTCAACGGCCAGCTCTACTACGGAAAGAGCGGCTTTGCCGGAGAGTTCGGACACATTCCCTTCTTCGACAACGAAATCATCTGTTCGTGCGGCAAGAAGGGGTGTCTCGAAACCGAAGTCTCGGGTATCGCCATTGAGGAGAAAATCTGCCGCATGATCGAGAAGGGCGTGAACACCATCCTCAAGGAGAAATACGACAAGCAGAAGTCGATACACATCGATGACATCATCGCTGCGGCGAAAAACGACGACAATCTCTCGATCGAACTCATCGAGGAGGCGGGCGAAAAGGTCGGAAAGGCCGTGGCCTTCCTGATCAACACCTTCAATCCCGAAACGGTTATCGTCGGCGGAAACCTCGCAGCGGCGGGCGACTACATCATGCTGCCTCTCAAGTCGGCGACCAACAAATACTCGCTCAACCTCGTATACAAGGACACGAAGTTCCGTGTGTCGAAGATGACCGAAAGCGCCAACGCCTGGGGCGTGGCCATGCTGATCCGCAACAAGGTCATTGGCCTGCGATGAGGCTCGAAGGCCGTAACGTGCGTCTGCGCGCCGTGGAGCCCCGCGACATCGAGGTGATGTATCGCTGGGAAAACGACGTCGAGTTATGGACCGTGAGCGGCACGACCGAGCCCTTCTCGCACGAGCAGATGGCACGGTTCGTCGAACGGCAGCTCGAAGGGGATGATTTGTTGCGCTCCGGGCAGTTACGGCTGATCATCGAAGTGTGCCGGGAAGATCGGACGGAACGAAAAGGACGGGAAGATCGGGAAGGACGGGAAGATCGGACGGAAGGAGCGGTTGTGCGGAACGCAGGAAAAGCCGCACAGGACGATGGAGAAGCGGTTCGGGACGAAGGTGCAGCAATGCAGAACGATGGAGAAGCAGCATGGGAAGGAGAAGCGGTCGGCGCCGTCGACCTGTTCGAATACGATCCCATTCACCGGAGAGCAGGAATCGGCATTCTGATCTATGGCGCCCGAAACCGCCGTCAGGGGTATGCCCGCGAAGCCCTCGGGATCCTCTGCCGGTACGCCCGTGAGCGATTGAATCTGCATCAGTTGTGGTGCACGGTCGGTGTCGACAATACTGCCAGCCTCGGGCTTTTCCGTGCCGCGGGATTTGTCGAAACGGGAACGAGGCGCGACTGGATATGGACTCCCGGAGGTTTTCACGACGTGATTTTCTTCCAAAAGATGCTTGAAGAGCAATAGCTCCGGTCTCCAACGATAAAAAAGAGGAGCGGGCGCCATCGGATGGCTGCCCGCTCCTCTTTTATCACGCTGCAGAGGATTACTCCAGACGACGCGAGCCGTCGGAAATCACTACGTCGTAGATCTTCGGCTCATGGCCGTACTTGGCATTGAACTTCTCCTTCGCCGTAGCGATGAAGTGATCGTACAACTCGTCCTTCACCAGGTTGATCGTGCAGCCTCCGAAACCGCCGCCCATGATGCGCGAACCCGTTACGCCGCACTCGGCAGCAACCTCCGCCAGGAAGTCCAGCTCCTCGCACGACACTTCGTAATCCTTCGACATGCCCCAGTGGGTCTCGTACATACGCTTGCCCACCGTCTCGTAGTCGCCCTTCTCCAGGGCATCGCACACGTCGAGGACGCGGCGCTCCTCGCCTATCACGTAGCGGGCCCGCTTGTAGTCCTCCTCCGAGATCTTATCCTTGATGGCGTCCAGCTGCTCCATCGTGGCCCCGCGCAGGAACTCCTGACCCAGCATCTTGGCGACACGCTCGCACGAAGCCCGGCGGTCGTTGTAGGGCGAGCCGACCAGTTCATGCTTCACGCGCGAGTCGACCAGCACGAGCTTGTAACCCTTGGGATCGAACGGGAAGTAGGCATACTCCAGCGAACGGCAGTCGAGGCGCATCAGGCAGCCCTTCTTACCGAAAACCGAGGCAAACTGATCCATGATACCGCAGTTCACGCCACAATAGTTGTGTTCGGTGGCCTGACCGATCTTCGCCAGCTCGAATTTGTCAATACCGCACTGGTAGAGCTCGTTCAGCGCAAAGGCGTAGGTCGACTCCAGAGCGGCCGACGACGACATGCCCGCTCCCAGAGGCACATCTCCGGCAAAGACGGTGTCGAAACCGCCGATCTTGCCGCCGCGCTTCTGAATCTCGCGGCATACGCCGAAAATGTAACGCGCCCAGCTCTCGGCGGGCTTGTCCTCCTCCCTGAGGCCGAACTCCGACGACTCGCCGAGGTCCAGGGCATAGGCACGCACCTTGTCGGTGCCGTTGAGCCGGATGGCGGCAACGATACCTTTATCTACAGCGCCCGGGAACACGAAACCGCCATTGTAGTCGGTGTGCTCTCCGATCAGGTTGATACGTCCGGGCGACGTGAAAAGAGCGGCGTCGGGGCCGAACAACTCCTTGAATTTGCTGCTGACTTTCTCTTTCATCATGGTTTTAAAGTGATTTAAATTATGTGGTTTCAAGTGGATTTGGTATTCCAAACATACGAAGATAATAAAAATTTTTCGCATTTGAGCACCTCAACGGCCAAATTCCGCCGAGAAAAGATCCTTTCACGCGCCTCAGCACGTCTCGAACCGCGTCGCAGACTGGCAATTCATTTGACAAAGCCGTGAAAAAACAGGCGAATTTCGACGTTGACGTCTATTTCGATTTGCAAATCCCGAATTGTTTCGTACTTTTGTAGTGGTTTCGTTTCACAAGAGCGAAGGTTTCAAAAAACCGCCAACTCAAAAAAATTACATACCTGAATTATGAAAAAGAATCTCATTTTCACGGCGGCCTGCCTCCTGTTCGCAGGCGCCGCTCTCGCCCAGCCCAAGGTCATCGCGCACCGAGGATACTGGAAAGTTCCCGAATCGGCCCAGAACTCCCTGGCATCCTTCACCAAGGCCGACGCCATCGGAGTCTTCGGATCGGAGTTCGACGTATGGCTCACAGCAGACAACAAACTCATCGTAAACCACGACAAGGTCTACAAAGGCACCAAGATCAATATGGAGAAGTCCACCGCCAAGGAGATCACGCAGATCGTCCTGCCCAACGGCGAGAACATCCCCACACTGGACGAGTACCTCAAACTCGCCCTCACGAAACCCAATACGCGACTGATCCTCGAGATGAAGTCCCTCTCGGACATCAAGCGCGAAGACATTGCCGCCGAGAAGATCGCCAAGGCTCTCAAGAAATACAAGCTCGTGGAGCGCACGGACATCATCTGCTTCTCGATCAACGCCTGCCTGGCCTTCAAGAAGCTCCTCCCCGACTCGAAGATCTTCTTTCTGAACGGCGACCTCGCCCCGAAGAGCGTCAAGGAGCTCGGAATGGCCGGTATCGACTATTCGGACAAGGTGTTGCGCAAACATCCCGAATGGGTGAAGGAGGCGCAGGATCTCGGACTCGAAGTCAACGTATGGACCGTTGACAAGGAGGAGGACATGAAATACTTCATCGACCTCGGCGTCGACTACATCACGACCGACTACCCCGAGCGTCTGCAGGCCCTGCTGAAGAAATAGGGCGGAAATAGCGGCGGCGCACGACGGATGCGGAAAGCCCGTCAAACGAAAGCGACGGTTCCCTGCACAGGGAGCCGTCGCTTTTTTGAGGGCGTGCGAATCGTCAGAGGGCATCGACCACCGTCACCTCGATGCCGCGTTCGCGCAGCCGCTCCAGATACAGCGGCTGAACACCGCTGTCGGTGATGATGAGATCCACGGCCTCCAGGTCGCAGATCTTGCTAAAGCCCCGGCGCCCGAATTTCGAACTGTCGGCCAGGACCACCACCTTCTGGGCCGCTTCGATCATCGCTCCGTTGAGCGACGCCTCCAGCATGTTGGTCGTCGTGAGTCCGAACTCGGGATCGATGCCGTCCACACCGACGAACAGTTTGCTGCAATTGAAGTTCCGCAGCATCTGCTCGGCAAACGGCCCGACGACCGACACCGAACTGCGACGCGTGAGACCTCCCAGTTGAATCACGTCCGTATCGACATGCTGCGAGAGGATCTGCGTCACGGGAACCGACGAGGTGATGACCGTCAGATGGCCCACGGGATGAATCTCCCGCGCAAGAAACGCCATCGTCGTTCCCGAGGCGATCACGATCGAATCGTCGCGGGAGATCAGGGCGGCACCCGCAGCGCCGATGGCCCGTTTCTCCGGGACGTTCTTCTTCTCCTTCTCGCTCACGTGGCGGTCACTGATATACGGACTGATCAGAATCGCGCTGCCATGCGTACGATAGAGTTTTTTCTGCTGCTCGAGGTATGACAGATCCTTGCGGATGGTCACCTCGGAGACACGGAACTGCTCCGACAGCTGCGTTACGGACAGGGATCCCTGCTGCTGCAGGAGCATCAGAATACGGTTATGCCTTTCGGGAAGGCTTAGGACGGTGTCTTCACCTGGTCTGCTCATAATAAGTTTAATAAGTGAACGAATATACAAAATTTATTTGAAATATCCTCAACGTACGGAAAGAAAAAAATCCGCAGCACAGCTCCCGGAACAAAATCTGGTCCCGCGTCCGGAAATGTCGTGCAACCCCGGCACAAATGTTTCAAATATTTCAAAATAGAAACTTCCTTTATTTTGAAATACAAAAAAGCATTTGTATTTTTGTTGCGAAACGAAAACCCCGAAGGGCTTCCGAACCTTCGGAAACCCGGCGCCTCCGATGCAGGAAGGCGTCTTCTCTGACCAACCGATAAACGAACGGAGTCGCTGCATCGGACTCCCGGCACATGCCTATGTGGAAAATACTACAACCCCCTGCCTTCAAGCAGGAAATCCCGGCCGACAAGATCAACGACAAATACAAAAAAATGCGCCTTCAGGTATTCATCGGCGCCTTCATCGGCTACGCGGGATACTACCTCGTGCGCAAAAACTTCTCGATGGCGATTCCCGAACTCGCCGGCCTGGGCTTCGACACCAGCGAACTGAGCATCGTCCTCTCGATGAACGCCATCGCCTATGCCGTTTCGAAATTCCTCATGGGAAGCGTCTCCGACCGCAGCAACGCCCGCGTATTCCTGCCCCTGGGACTGATCCTCGCCTCGCTGGCCATGATGTTCATGATCGTCCCCGTGACGCTCATCGGCCCGGAACACAAACAACTCGCCATCGTGCTGATGGCCGTGCTGAACTTCCTCGTCGGATGGTTCAACGGCATGGGATGGCCCCCATGCGGCCGGGTCATGACCCACTGGTTCTCCCAGAATGAGCGCGGCACGAAAATGTCCATCTGGAACTGCGCCCACAACGTCGGCGGAGCCCTCGTCGGCCCCATGGCCGTCTACGGAGCCATCTGGTTCGGATCCTGGTTCTTCGGAGCCAACGCACAGCTGTACTTCCTGATCGGCACCTACCTCTTCCCGGCGGTCGTCTCCATCTTCATCGCACTGCTCGCCTACGTGCTCATCCGCGACACCCCGCAGTCGTGCGGACTGCCTTCGGTCGAGAAGTGGCGGAACGACTACCCCGCCAACTACAGCGCCAAGCAGGAAGAAGTGCTCTCGACCCGCGAAATCTTCTTCAAGTACGTGCTCAACAACAAGCTGCTGTGGTTCATCGCCATCGCCAACGCCTTCGTCTACATGGTCCGTTACGGATGCCTCGACTGGGCTCCGACCTATCTGCGCGAAGCGCAGGGATACGACATCAAGCAGGCCGGGTGGGCATACTTCGCCTATGAGTTCGCGGCCATCCCCGGAACGCTTATCTGCGGTTGGCTGAGCGACAAGGTATTCCACGGACGCCGCGCCCTGCCGACGATACTCTTCATGGCCATTGTCGCCGTGTTCATCTTCCTCTACTGGCAATTCTCGTCGAACTACATCATCGTCACCATGTCGCTGATTGCCATCGGATTCTTCATCTACGGTCCCGTGATGCTCATCGGCGTGCAGGCCCTCGACCTTGCGCCGAAGAATGCCGCAGGAACCGCCGCGGGCCTCACCGGATTCTTCGGATACTTCCTCGGAACGGCCATCCTGGCCAACATCGTCATCGGAACCGTTGCCGAAGCCGCCGGCTGGGACTGGACATTCGTCCTGCTGATTGCAGCCTGCCTGCTGGCCATCCTCTTCATGGCTCTTACCTATAAAAAAGAGGGAGAACGGCGACAGAATCCGTAGCCCGGACCCTGACGGCGGTCGCGGCCCAAATGGCCGATCGTCGTCGTCCCACTCCAGGATAGACAAAAAGCCCTTCGGATTGATTCCGAAGGGCTTTTTGCATTTCCTCACGTTCTTTCGGAAAATCGTCACACGTGGCCAAACAATTCAAAAAAGGAACTGGATTTTTGCCTTTATTTCCAAAATCGTTACCTTTTCGGATGAAATTCGTATATTTGCAGAGTAGGTTAGGTTAAAAAATGGGTGATTCCTTCGACATATCGGACAATCGCCGGACCGTTCTTGCCCTGAAATCCGGGAACAAAGACGCCTTCGAAGCGGTCTACATGGCGTGGAACGCTCCTCTGAGACACTACGCCGACACCATCCTCCACAACGAATCCGATGCCCGCGAACTGGTGCAGGAGCTCTTCGTGTCGCTGTGGATGAACCGGCGGCGTCTGGATGAGACAAAGTCCCTGCGCAACTACCTCCTGCGCGCCGTGCATAACAACGCCTTGCGCGAATGTCAGCGGCGTGAGCTCCGGATGCATCGCAAGGAGGCCTTTAAAATCGAACTCCTCCACGAAAAAAGCGCCGAAATCCCCGACAGCGAGAAAGAACCCGGGCCCGAAGAGGCGCTGCTTCCGGCAATTGCCAGGCTCCCGAAGCAAAGCCGGCGCGTCGTGGAGATGAACTTCTTCGAACACAAAAAACACGCCGTCATCGCCTCCGAGCTCTCGATCTCGCGGCGTACCGTGGAGACCATCGTCTACAAGGCGCTGCAACGTCTGCGGCGCGAAATCAAAAAAATCTGATTTCTCAGTACGTAGTTTGGACCTCAACCGTATTTATTCAGTAAAGAACAGGTACGAATGAATATGGATGAGTCCCGCATTCCCCGTCGCAAGATTGACGACGAAGAGGAAGATCTGCTCGACAGTCTCTGGGCGCAGACCGTCGCAAACGAACGACAGACACCCGACAACGAAGGATATGCCGATCTCCAGCGGCGGATCGGCCGGAGAATCCGGACCCGAAGGATCCGCACGTTCGCCGCGTCGGGATGCGCCGCGGCAGCGGTTGCCCTGGCGCTCCTCTTCGGAAGCGGCCCCGAGCAACCCGCTCCCGATGCCTTCGAACAGCTCGCACGCATGGGCGTCAGCATCGACCGCAGCGAGGTGGTGATGACCTCCGACGGCGGGCAGCGGATGAATCTTGACCAGGAGGCCAGCATCGAGCGGAATACCGCCGGAGAGCTCGCCCTCAACACCCGGGAAAGCTCCTTTGCCGTAGAGGAGAACCAGCGGCTGAAGATCGAGGTCCCGGCCGGCCGGGAGTTTCACCTCACGTTAGCCGACGGAACCCGCGTGTGGCTCAACGCCGGATCGACTCTCGAATATCCCGCATCGTTCGAAAAAAGCGCGGAACGCTGCGTCTCGCTCTCGGGAGAGGCCTTCTTCGACGTTCAGCGAGATACGTGCCGGCCGTTCCGCGTGGAGATGCCCGGCGGTGAGTGCATCCGGGTGTTGGGAACCCGGTTCAATGTCAACGCCTATGCCGGAGAGAGAGAACACGTCACCACACTCGTCGAGGGACGTATCGCCTACCGGGCCTCGGCAGCGTCCGAAGATCTCGAACTCAAACCCGATCAACAGATCCGGCTCGACTGCGACACCGAGCAGACGGCCGTCAGTACCGTGGACGCCAAGGCCTATGCCGCATGGGTCGACGGATGGCTCTGGTTTGAAGCCGAACCGCTGTGGCGCCTGGCCCAGCGTTTCGAACGAACCTACGGAATACGCATCGTCGTTGCAGAGCCGCTGCGCAACTACACCTTCTCCGGGAAAATACGCCGCGAAAGGGGCATCGACTACATTCTTGACCTGTTGGCCGGAACGACCGGAATTCGGTGCGAGGTGGAAGACGGCGTGATGTATCTCCGCTGACGGGAAACTGAGAACAACTTGTTCTATGAGGCCACAAGTACAATCTGAACAAAACATAACAAAAAACGAATAAGCCTTTCTGAAAAAATTCTCAAGACTAAACGCTCCACCGACATGGATAACAAACGGACTACAACCCGCCTCGGAAAAAGGGTGGCTCTCTTTCGCAACATATTGATGATCGTGCTGATGGCAGCCTGGGCACCCTCGTCCGGGGCCGAAGCTCCGCACGTCACGCTCCGGCTCGAAGGCGTCTCGCTCAGCGAAGCGCTCCTGCGCGTAAGCAATGCCGTGGGTTACGAATTCTTCTACAACTCGGGCCAGCTGCTCGACATCGACAAACGCATCGACGCCTCGTTCGACAATACCCCGCTGCAGGAGGCTCTTGACGAGATATTCTCCGGAACACCCTTTGCCGCACGCATTCAGGAACGGACGATTGTCGTCTACAACCGTCCCTCCGGGGAGAGTGCCCCGAAGCAGGAGGAGGCCGAGCAGCGCATTACGCTGGAGGGAGTCGTTCGCGATGCGGCCAACAAATCGCCGATGGTCGGCGTGACGGTCGTCGTCGAAGGCTCGACCGTGGGCACCGCTACCGACGCCGAGGGAAAATGGTCGCTGCAGCTCCCCCAGGGTATCTACAACGTACTCTTCTCGTTCATCGGCTACGAACCGCACGTGAAGCACTTCAACGGACGCAATGCGGAGGAGTTTCGCGAAGTGAGGCTCCTGCAGTCGGCCGTCGAGGTGGGTGACGTCGTCGTAACGGGTGTCTACCAGCGCAAGAAGGAGAGCTTCACCGGTTCGGCGACCACGTTCAAGAGCAAGGAGCTGATGGCCGTCGGCACGCAGAGCGTCCTGCAGAGTCTGGCAACCCTCGACCCGTCGTTCAAGATCTCGGAGAGCGTTCAGTTCGGATCCGACCCCAACCGCATGCCCGATTTCGAGATCCGCGGCAAGAGCAGCGTCGTGGGTCTCAAGGAGGAGTACGGCACGGATCCCAATCAGCCGCTGTTCATCCTCGACGGGTTCGAAACAACGCTCGAAACGGTGATGAACCTCAACATGAACCGCGTGGCCTCGGTGACGCTCCTCAAGGATGCCGCCTCGACGGCCATATACGGCTCAAAGGCCTCGAACGGCGTGGTGGTCATCGAGACCAAGGTTCCCGAGCGCGGACGTCTGCAGCTCTCCTACAAGGGTGACTTCAGCGTCACGACGGCCGACCTGACGGACTACAACCTGATGAATGCCTCCGAAAAGCTGCAGTTCGAGACCCTTGCGGGAGTCTACACCGACGAAAACGACATCGCGAACCAGCTCCGCCTCGACAAACTGCGCAACGAACGGCTGAAAGGCATTGCCCAGGGAATCGACACCTACTGGCTGAGCGAACCCCTGCGCGTGGGATTCACCCACAAGCACAACATCTACGCCGAGGGCGGCGAGGAGAAGATCCGCTACGGTATCGGTTTGAGTTACGGCGGCGTGCAGGGCGTGATGAAAGGGTCCGACCGTGAGACCATCGGCGGAAACATCGACCTGATATACCGTACGGGAAAACTCCAGTTCAGCAACAAGCTCACCATCGACTACCAGAAGACCAACGATCCGACGGTCTCCTTTGCCGAGTATGCGGCCGCCAACCCCTACTACAAGAAGACCAATGACGACGGTGTGATCGAAAAATACCTCTATTATTACCAGGACGAACAGACCGGAGAGACCGAGGCCATCGGCAATCCGCTCTGGAACGCACACCTGAACAATTACGACATGGGCGACAAGTTCGGATTCACGAACAACTTCATCCTCGAATGGTTCGTCATGGACGACTTCCGTGTGAGGGGCAAGTTCGGAATCACGCACTCCAGCGCCACGACCGACAACCGGCTCTCGCCTCTGCACACGGACTTCGACGACATGGAGGAGAGCGAGAAGGGACTCTACTCCCATTCGTTGACCAAAAGCACCAGCTATGAGGGCGACATCACGGCAACCTACGGGCGACTGTTTGCCGGGAAACACATGGTCAATGCCGTGGCGGGTTTCAACTTCAGTTCGAACAAGTCCGTCGTAAACGGCTATCGCGCCAACGGATTCACCGACGACCAGTTCGGAGCCCCGTCGTTCGCCAACGGATACCCCGAGGACGGGAAATCGACCTATTCCCAGACCCAGACACGGGCCGCAAGCTTCTACTTCAACGGCGGATACGCCTACGATGACCGCTACCTCCTCGATCTGAACTTCCGCAGCGACGGCGCCTCGATGTTCGGAACGAACAACCGCTTCCGGACCACCTGGTCGGCAGGTATCGGATGGAACATCCACAACGAACGGTTCATGGACGGAACGCACTTCTTCCAGCTCCTGAAGCTCCGCGCATCGGCCGGAAACCCCGGCAACCAGAACTTCGCGGCGTATCAGGCGTTCTCGACCTACATCTTCAACGGCTGGATGACCAACGTCTTCGGAACAGGCGTGGTGCTCAACCAGTTGGGCAACGAGGATCTGGCCTGGCAGCAGACCATCAACTACAACGCCGGACTGGACGCCACGATGTGGGGAAACCGTATCAACGTGACGTTCGACTACTACGTGAAGGTCACCGACCCCCTGCTGGCCATCATCACCACGCCGGGATCCATGGGTATCACCTCGCTGGCGATGAACGCCGGGCAGCAGAAGACCAACGGCGTGGAGCTGACCTTCCGCATCTCGCCCGTCTACCGGCCCGAGGAGCGCATCAACTGGAACATCAGCCTCAACGGAACCCACGCCAAGGCCCGCTACGCAAAGATCGGCGACGCCTTCGCCTCGCTCAACGAGGAGGGACGCAATTCGCTCTCCGGAACGACGCGCTACTACGACGGAGGCAGTCCCACGGCCATCTGGGGCGTGCGTTCGGCCGGTATCGACCCCGCCACCGGAAAGGAGCTCTTCATCAAGAAGGACGGATCCTACTCCTTCACCTACGACACCGCCGACGAGGTGGTGCTCGGAGACACGGAGCCCACGATCGAGGGTGTTCTCGGCACAACCTTCTACTACAAGGGATTCTCCCTGGGGGCCTACTTCCGGTATGCGCTCGGAGGGCAGATCTTCAACACGTCACTCTTCGAGAAGGTCGAGAACATCTCCACGGCCGACGTCTACCAGAACCAGGACAAGCGCGCCCTCTACGACCGCTGGTCGACGGACAACCGCGAAGCATACTTCAAGGGAATCTCCCTCGTGCAGAAAACCGACAAATCTTCGCGTTTCGTCATGGACGAGAACTACATCAAGGGGGAATCCTTCTCGATAGGATACGAATTCACCCAGAAGTTCATCAAGCGGCTCGGGCTCTCGGCGCTCACCGTTCAGGCCTACATGAACGACATGTTCCGTCTCTCGACGGTCAAGAACGAACGAGGTACCGACTACCCGTTCGCCCGCACGGTCTCGCTCTCCGTATCGGCAACCTTCTGATCCTTCACTCCAAACTCCGATGAACATGAAACACATCATAACGACTTGTATGATCGCCGCCGCGGCAACCCTCGGCAGCGGATGCAGCAGCTGGCTCGACGTCCAGCCCTATGACCAGATCTCCGAAGAGCAGCTCTTCAGTTCGGAAGAGGGCTTTCAGAAACTCCTCAACGGCATCTACATCGAGCTCTGCGCCACGGATCTCTACGGCGGAGCCCTCGGGCCCGAGATGATCGAGGTGATGGGCGGAGCCTACGAAATCGGCGACGACGCCGTGAAATGGGGCAACTACCCCGATCTGAAACGATACGACTACGCCAGCGACTACTGGCGCGACCGGCTCGACGCTACGTGGAACAAGGCCTATTCGCTGATTCTGAACTGCAACAAGCTCCTCGAAGGGCTCGAAGGCCGCGAAGCGCTCTTCGCGGCGGGACATGCCGCCATCATCCGCGGCGAGGCCCTGGCCCTGCGTGCCATGCTGCATTTCGACATGCTGAGAATCTTCGGCCCCGTCTATTCGCAGCGTCCCGACGACCTCGCGATCCCCTACTACACCTCCCGTACGACAACTCCCGAACCGCAGCTCCCGGCCAGTGAAGTGATCGCACGGATCCTCACGGATCTGGCCCGGACCCGGACCGAACTGGCCAACGACCCCGTCATCACGCAGGGTACGCTCATGAGTGCCGATCCCAGCGGAAGTTCGTCGTTCCTCCGCTACCGCGCCCTGCGGCTGAACTACTACGCCGTAACGGCTCTCGAAGCACGCGTACAGCTCTACGCCGGAAACCGGCGCGAAGCCTTCGACCGTGCGTTGGAGGTGATACGGGCCGCCGACAAGGGCATCTTCCCCTTCGTGGAGCGCACCGCGGTCGTCGGAACGGACGACCCCGACCGGATCTTCTCCTCGGAGGTGCTCTTCGCACTCTCGCACAACAACCGCAACCAGATCTTTCTCGACTATTTCAGCCCCTCGCGCACGACCTTCGTCTTCAAAATGGAGTCGGCGCTCATCAGTCAGGTGATCTTCGGCGGCGGACAGACCACGGGTGGCTATCAGGACGACTACCGCAACCGCGCAGTGTGGAGCACCTCGGGCGCCAACCGATACTTCTACAAATATGCCGACATGGAGAACTCCGGATCGATCGAGAATACCATGATTCCCATGCTGCGACTCGGCGAGATGTATCTCATTGCGGCCGAAGCGCAGTCCGACGTACTCGAAAACGGCGTCTCGTATGTCAACATGCTGCGGCTCCACCGGGGCATCAGCACCTCGCTCAGCTCGCTGACCCAGGAACAGCTCATCTACGAGTACATCCGCGAGCTCTACGGCGAAGGTCAGCTCTTCTACCTCTACAAGCGGCTCTTCACGACGATCATCCGCTCGGCAACGTCGAACCAGAACACCCTGCCGAGCAGCAACGTATTCGTCGTGCCCCTGCCCGACTCCGAAACCGACAACATTCAATAAGATCATGATCATGAAAAAACATGCGATACTTGCGATTCCCGTTCTGATGCTCCTGGCATCGGCGTGTCAGGAGAGTCTTCCGCGGCACTTCGAGCGCATCGAGGGGGTCTACTTCAACAACCAGCAGAACAACGGAATGATCGCCGATACGGCCTCCTATACGTTCATCTATGAGGATCGCGACGTGCTGGAGGTCCCCGTACGCATCCAGCTTCTGGGACGCACCTCCCCGTCACCGCGGCCGGTGAATCTGAACATCTCCTCGCCCGATGCCACCGAAGGGATCGACTATACGGTCTCCGAGGAAGCTGTACTGCCCGCCGAAGCCACCTACTTCGACTTCCCCGTCACACTCTACCGCACCGAGGCGCTGAAAACCCAGACAAAACGGCTGATCGTCGAACTCGCCGCGAACGACGACTTCTGCATCCCCTTCACCGAGCAGGTTCAGTCGGGAGGCGATACCGTCTCGACAGTCCGCTATACGATCTACTTTTCCGACCAGTTCACGGCTCCCCCCGCAGGCTGGCGCTCGCTGTTCGTCGGAGAGTTCTCGCAACAGAAGTTCGAACTCATCTGCGACGTGATGCAGATCGCCCGCGCGGACTTCAACGAGGAGGGAAAGATCTCCTCGGCCAAATGGATGTACATTCAGAGCAAGATGGTTACCTATGTCGACGACCAGGTGCGGCTGCGCGAAGCCGGACAGCCCTATGACGAACGGGCGTTCGACAGTGCCGGGAACCCGCTCTCTTTCGCTTAAAAACTCCCTCACAACGTGAAAACGATGAATTTTACAAAATGGATAGCGGTCGGCGCAGGGATTCTGCTGCTCTCGTGCGCCCAGGACCTGGGAAACTACGATTACCATGAGCTGAAGGAGCCCGTCATTTCGGGCATCGAGTCCGACATTGCCGTGTTGACGCACAGCCGTCTGGAGCTTCGGCCCGATCTGGGAGAACACGAATTCCCCGAAAGTGACTACACCTTCGAGTGGCGGGCGCTCTCGCAGAACGACAACCCCACGATGACGCTCCTGGCCGAAACCCGTGACCTGGATTACACGGTGGAGCTCCTGCCCGGGAGTTATCAGCTGATTTTCCGTGTCATAGAGCGTGCTTCGGGAGTATTCTGGCAGGCGGAATACAACCTGCAGGTGAGTGAATCGACCTCCGAAGGGTGGATGGTCCTCTGTGCCGACGGATCGGAGAACAGAGCCCGGCTGGACATGGTCTCGAAGGTCACCGGAGAGACCTACCTCGACGTGCTGAAGGGAAACGGCATGCCTGAGCTGCGGAACCCCTACCGCATCCAGTGGTCGCGTTTCGCCGACAGCGAGTCGCCCTATTATCTGCTCACGGGTGACGGCGCTACGCGTTTGGGACGCAGCGGTTTCGAGTGGAAGGAGGAGTACCGGCTGCAGTACGAAATGGGGAACTCGGACAACCCCGCCCCCGAAGCCATCACCGATGTGACGGCCGCCAAGATGATGGCCTGCGACGGAAAGATCTACTATGCCGAGTGCATGGTGGGCGTAGGACTCTTCGGCCCCATCACCGAAGCGGCGTTCCATGCCGCTCCGGTCATCGGAACGAATATCTCCACGCAGTATATCGTGGTTCCCGTCGCCATGCTCTATGATCTGGATAACAAGCGTTTCGTGGGGTACGCCCCCAATCTGCGGAGCTCCGACGTGGGCGGTTACGACGCCCTGCACGAAATGAACGACCTGGTGACGCTCCTCGCAGAGATGGACAACGGCGGAACCGTGATCGGATCGGCCTTCGAAACCTTCCCCCAGGGCAAGGAGTTCGTGTGGATGGAGAATACGAAATACGACCCCAACAACACCGGAACGGGAATCACCTACACGGTGCTGCGCGACGGCGAGGAGTTCTCGCTCTACGGAACCCAACTCGGAGAGTTGTGGAGTGCCGTCAGTCTCGGAGGGCCCGCCTTCGCCCTGGGACGATCAGCGTGGGCAGATCTCTCGGCCTGTCCGGAGATTGACCGCGCCTCGCAGTTCGCATTCAGCTCCCTGCGCAGCATGATGTACTATGCCGTCGGCGGGACGGTCTATGCCGTGGATCTCACGCAGAGTCCCGTGCAGACCTCGCGGCAGATCTCACTCCCCGGAGAGCAGATCACCTGCATGAAATTCAACATCTACCAATACAATGAGAATGCCAACCGCTCGTACGACCTCGTTGTCGGAAGCGTGAAGGGCGAGGCCGGCACGTTGCGGATCTACGAGGGTTTTGACTCCAACGGCGATTTCAGCCGCGTGGAGCCCGAGGTGCATACGGGGCTGGGGCGCATCGTTGACATCACCTACCGGGAGATGCTCAAGTAACTCACACAGATACATATAATGACCGAACGATTATGAAACAAACGATAGCAAAAACGGCGCTGGCCGTCGCCGCAGGACTCGCAGCCTCGGCTTGTTCGTCCCGACAGGGGTACACGCTCTCGGGCGAGGTTCCCGAAGTGTGGGAGGGAAAGAGCGTGGTGCTCTACGCCATCGACGCCGGAGAAGCCGAGCCGCTCGACAGCGCGATCATCGCCAACGGCCGGTTCCGGATGCAGGGTGAACTGGAGACCCCACGCCGTTGTCGGGGCGTCATCTATCTCGACCCGAACGACCATTCATCCCGCGGAACGCAGGTCACGTTTGAAGTGCTGCTCGACAGCACGGAGGTGTCGGCCCGTTGCGAAGCCAGCCCCAAAGGGCAACGGTTCATCTTCTCGGGAGGAGCCTCGCAGCAGGCCCTGCAGGCATTCCGGCAGGAGTTGGAGCCGCAGAGCGGTGAGTACGACAAGCTATTCGACCAGTACGTCGAGACCTTTTACCATCGTGCCGACAGGCAGGCCGGCATTGACCTGGCCCGGAGGCTCTCGCAGATCGACAGTCAGATCCTCGCCCGCAAACTCGACTATGTGAGAAGTCACCCCTGTTCGGGTGTCAGTCTGCAACTTTTTGGCGAAGTGCTCGGAAGTCATGCCGCCCCGTCGCGCGACTCGCTCGCCGGGCTCTTCGCGACGATCGACCCCAGGCTCCGCGCCTCGGCTGCCGGACAATATCTCGAAGAGCGGCTTCGGAGCAAGAAGATGATCGGCGGCGAGCTGCTCCCCGATCTGGAGGTGGTCGATGCGCAGGGCTCGAAGCATCGTCTGCGTGAGTTGCTGCATTCGCAGGGCTGCACGCTTGTGGAGGTGTGGGCCTCGTGGTGCTCACCGTGCCGCGACGACATTCCCTATCTGCGCGAGGCGTATGCACAATATCATTCGAAGGGATTCGACATCATCGGGATATCGGTCGACAAGCACCACGATGCATGGACCGGCGCCCTCGAAGAGGAGAAGATGCCCTGGAGGCAGTTCAACGACGCTCAGCGCGAGAGCTTCAGGGCCTTCGAAACGGGATCGGTGCCGACGTCGATCCTTGTCGACGGACAGGGACGGATCGTGCGTCTGGATGCTCGCGGCGGATGGCTCGGAGCCGATCTCGAAACAATGTTTGACAAATAACGGTTGAGATATCAGAACATGAAAAAATCATTGATCCTAGTGCTGTCGGCTCTCCTCTGCGGAGCCTGCACGCCGCAGCGGTCCTCGGAGACGTCGCTCGAGGTCGAGGTCGCGAATCCGACGCTTTCGAACGTCGCGATCCTCGTCGACCGAACCACCGCCTACACCGCCGAACTCGACAAGCAGGGCCGGGCCACCATCTCGCTGCCCGACGTCGAATATATCTATGGACAGCTCGTCTACGGGGAGCAGTCCCGTCCGATCTTCCTCCAGCGCGGAGACGGCGCTCGGGCCCGTTTCGACGGCCTGCGTTTCACGGAAAGCCTGGAGGTGGAGGGTGCGAACCGCGCGGCAAACGACTATCTGCGCTCGACGGTCCTCACCGAGGCACCCTCCTACGAACTGTCGTGGGAGGAGTTTGCCCGGGGCCTGCAGGAGCGCGCCGACGGCATCGTCCGCCTCATGGAGGCCCGAGGCCTCGACTCGCTCTGTCCGGACTTCGCGCGGATCGAACGGCTGCGGCTGCGCTATGCCTATGCACAGCCGATGCTGGTCTACGAAATGGGACACCGCATGATGTGCGGCGACACGACATTCCGGGCCGGAACCGCCCTGACCGACTCCGTGCGCAAGCTGGTCGTCGTGCATGAAGAGCTCGCCGACGTTCCCGAATACCGGGATTTCCTGCGATTCGGAATTCCGCTGCTGCTGCGCGAGGAGGGTGCCGATCTCGACAACTCCTCCTACAAACGCACCGTGGCGACGATGCGCTACATCGGCGAGAAGTTCCCCGAAGGACGCGTCAAGCAGGCCATGATACGCTCGCTGGCCCTCGAATACCTTCAAGTCTCGGGAATCCGCGGCACTGAAGAGCTGCAGAACCTCGCCAACACCTATCTCACCGATCCCCGCATGCGCGCCGACTATCAGGCCGAGATCGCCCGTCACGATCTCACGGCAGCAGGACGTCCCTCGCCGGACTTCTCGGCTTCGGACCGCTCGGGACGCACCTACACGCTGGCCGATCTGCGCGGCAAATACCTCTACATCGACCTCTGGGCCTCGTGGTGCGGGCCCTGCAAACGGGAGTTGCCTCATCTGAAACGGCTGGCCGAACGCTTCGCGGGACGCGAGATCCTCTTCCTCGGGCTCTCGGTCGACAACGACCGCAGCGCCTGGGAGAAGGCCCTCGACGAGGAGCAGCTCCCGGGATTGCAGCTCCGGCTCGATCCGTCGAGCAGCTTCGCGGAGGATTATGGCGTGGAGAGCATTCCGCGATTCATCCTCCTCGACAAGCAGGGGCACATCGTGCAGGCCGACATGCTGAGACCCTCGTCGGAGGGGATCGAAACATATCTCGAAAAACTGGATTTATGAGTTACGGATGAATAAAACCCCAAATAATTTATTGTTTAACCTAAACCCCTGTTACCATGAAAAAATTATGGCTTTTACTGCTGGCGGCAGGCGCCTTGACGCTTACGACAGCCTGCAATGAGGAGGATGACGGGCCGGTATGTCCCGTCGAGTGCAGCGTCCCGACCACGGCTGAGATCGGAAACTCCCTGACCATTGCCGGTCAAGGATTTGCCGCAACCGCCGAAATCGCCCTGCAGAGCGAAGACGGCACGGAGACCAAACTCGAAGATCCCCAGATCTCCGCAACCGGATACACCGGAACGGTTCCCGTGACGATAACCCCCGGCGACTACACCGTCGTGCTCTACCAGGAGGGAATCTGGGAGATCGGCGCGATAACGCTGACGAAGGCCGCCGACAAGGAGTGCCCCGTAGTCAACGTGGTGCTGCCGGAGGCCATCCGTCTGAACCAGGCCCTGGAGATTGCAGGACTCGGATTCTCCGAGGATATGACTGTTTCGCTGGAGAACACCTCCGACAAGGCGCGAACCGAACTGACGACGGCGCTTTCGAGCAGCGGCGTCTCGTGCACCATTCCCGACGGCATGAAGGCCGGTTCGTACAACGTAATCCTCACGCAGGGCATCTACGAATGGGTCCTCGGCGAAAATATTCCGGCGGCCGTCTACAAGCGTCTGGCAGGTTTCTCCAAGAAGGTTGTCACAGCATATGAGGGTGTCACCCTGGAAGCTCTTGCCGAAGTACTTTTGGGAATGGGCTACGCTCCCACGATGGAGGAGGCCCTGAAGACTGCGGAATCATTCCTTCCGATGTTCTCCGACAGCGAAGAGGTCACCGAGTACACCTTCACGTACGATGCCGACGGCAATCCGAAGAACATCGCCAAAAAAGAGTTCTACGAGGAGACCGGCAAAGAATGGTTCTCCTTCACGGTCGACGGCAACAAGATCTCGGGAACCAACAACATCTTCGAAGAGGGTTCCGACGACATGCGTTCGTTCGTATGGACGATGGACAAAGGTCGTGTCGACCAGGCTGCAGTCGCCTATGAGAAACGGGAGAACGAGTATGTCTGGGTCTACGACGCCCTGGGAATGTGGACCGGTGTAAACTACAGCAGCGACAGCCCCTATATGCTGCTGGCCTATGATGGCGGAAAGTTCCTGGGCAGCGAATGGGAGACCATGTTCACCTACGATGCTGCTCCGCAACAGAATGCCATCTTCGGTATCGACATTGCCAAACTTATTTTCAGCCTGCAGTCGATCAACATCATCGAGTCCGACCATATGATAGCCATCTGCCTGAATCTGGCCGGAGAGCCCTCGATGGCACTTCCCTCGACCCTCAAGGAGATGGATGGATCGACTCCCGCCATCACCTATGCCTTCGACAACGACGGATATGTTTCCCAGATCGACTGGGAGACGACGGGTGGAAAGGACATGCTGATAGGTGCTTTCGATTCGAACAGCAAGACCACCTACACGCTCGTGTACGAATAGCGACGGCGCAATTGCGCAAAGACGCTTCGAGCGCCCGGCAAATGCCGGGCGCTTTTTTTATCGACACGAAGAGGCGGTGCTGCCGCGTCGGGAATCCGCCTTTGGACGTCTGAAACGGTCGTCAAAGAATGGCATAGCGCCGCAGCGCGCGGTTGAACTCCTTTTCCCGGCCGCCCGTCAGCCGATCGAGCAGCGCGTGGAAGCGCGGCGAATGGTTATGATGGACCGTGTGGCAGAGTTCGTGCAGGATGACAAAGTCGCGCAGCGGCTCGGGAAGGGTCATCAGAAACAAACTCAGCGAGATGTGGTTGCGACCCGAACAGCTCCCCCACTTCGTGCGCGAAGCCCGGATCGAGAGTTTTTCGTAACGCAGGCCGGTAGCGGCCGAGAGTCGGGCGATGCGTGGCGGAAGATCCTCCCGGGCGGCCCGGCGCAGCTCCTCGATACGCGTCTTCTGCTCCGCGGGAGGAAGCGTCGCAGGCAGGGCGGCCCGTTTGCGCGCCATGCGTTCGCGGGCGGCCAGGATCCAGTCGCTCTTCGCATCGAGGAACGTCAGCGCCCGTTTGGCGGACATGCGCTGCGGGAAAGTGAGCCGCACCTCGCCCGAAACGCGCACGCTGATCGAGACACGTCGGGCACGGGGGCTCGGCGAGAGCGTCACATCACCCACCACGGGATGCTGCACTACGGTCCGTTCGCTCATCGCAGCCACAGAGAGTGCACCGTCAGTGAAGTGATTTCGCCAACCGAGTCGCGAGGCTCGATTGTCATATGCTCGAAGAGGATTCGGCAGTGCTCGTCGCGGTAGTCCAGCAGGCGCAGCGTCTGTTCGCGGGTCGGTTCCACATCCGTCGAGGGGTCGAAGCCGCTCACGGCAAGTTGTCGTTTCAGCACGTCGGCACCCGAAATCTCCAGCACGGGGTATTCATCACCCACACGGAGGCGCAGCGTATCGTTCTCGAAGGAGTAGCTCGACGGATCCCACTCCGTCAGGTTGACATAACAGCGCGAGTAGCTGCCGTCGACCTCGATCCCGGCATTGTAGGGCAAATAGGCCTCAACAGAGGATGTTGTCGCAATCTCCGTCGCAACGGCCGCCGTCCCCCCCCACCGCACGTAGTCGTGCATCGCTTCGGGAAGCGTCTGCACAAGGGCATCCGGAGATTCGATACCGAAGCGGGCGAATGCGGCACTGTCGCGTTCGACATACTCCAGCGCCTCATAGAGTTCACGGTACTCCTTGCGGTGCACCGTATCAGCCAGTGAGGCGGGAACCAGCGAAAGGTGACCCGTCGCGGTATCGAGGCGTCCGAGCGAAGAGGCGATCCGCTCGGCACGCCGGGTCTGCGACCGCAGGGCGGCATGTTCGGGATTCAGGGCCGGGAGATAAGCCACGGCAGCAAAGACAAGCAGGGCGGAGAGAATCACCCAAAGATAACGCCCCGCACGGCACGAGAGGAAGAGCACGATGCAAAGGGTCATCACCACCCCGCAGGCCAGCAGGTAGATACGTGCCTCGGTAAGTCCGTATTCACTCACACGGCGGGCGACGCCGATCCAGAACAGGGCGACAAGAGGCAGCGACACAAGGCTGAAGCGGTCGTAGAACCACTCCAGGATACGCTTTTCGAGCAGCAGCCGAAGGGCCTTGATCAGAAGCGTCGTGATCGTGAAGCCGAAGACCAGGTAGGCCACGCCTCCGTCGGGCAATGTCCACGTAAAGAGGATCTTCAGCAGGTAGAGGTAGAGCATCGCGGCATAGGCAACGACCGCCGGAGTGACGACGTAATTCAGCAGAACTTCCAGAATCCGTGAGCCGTTGAAGCGGGCTCCGTCCCAACGGTCGAGCATCATCAGGAAGAGCATCGGCACCGTCAGGAACTGCGTCACGACCAAAAGGTCGACCGAGAGGTGTGCGACCCAACGGGCGTCGGCAAATCCGAAGATATAGGCTGCCGACCAGAGAATGGCCTCGAAGAGCCCGTAAGCGACGTAGGCAAAGAGCATGGCCAGTACCGCCGAGCGCACGTAGACCAGCACATCGGCAACGAAGCGGTCGTTCGAAACGGCACGCCGGCAGGCAAGCAGCGCCAGGGGCGTGAGGATCAGCATCGTGATGACGGCCTGCGCCGACCCGATCCATTCTGAGAGGCCCGGCCAGAGAAACAGCGGAACCAGAGGCGTCCACGCCACCCAGTAGAGGCGGTGCCAGACGCTTCGCTCAGTCAGTCGGTTGACAACCAGCAGTACCAGAGCACCCCACCCCATGACCATGAGGCGGGCGGCGTTGGGTTCCCGATCGAGTTCCAGAGCGGTAATCAGCATGACGCTCAGCGCCAGCAGAAGCAGCAGCTCCAGCGGGTAACGGCGCACAACGGAGAGGAACCCCACGCGGAGTTCGACAAGACGGGCTCGGATGTTCCATTTCATGGCTTCTGAGATTTGGAATGTTCGAGAAATGCAATGTATGTAAAAGCCGGCGGGCGGAAAAGGATTCGCGGGAAACCTTCCTCCCCTGCCGTCCGGGCTTCCGGATCAATCGCCGATGCGCTGGCGCACGACCTCGAAGAGCATCACGGCAGCGGCTGCCGAGACGTTCAGCGACTCGATGTGGCCGATCATCGGGATGGCCAGCTGTTCGTCACAGAGCTTCAGAACCTCCTTCGAGATGCCCGTCTCCTCGGAGCCCATCACCAGCACCGTCGGGCGGCGGAAGTCGGCGTCATAGAGCAGCTTGCGGCTCTTTTCGGTGGCGGCAACCACCTGGAAGCCCTCCGTCTGCAGCTGTTTGAGCGTGTTGCGGATCGACCCCACGCGGCACACGGGGATGGTCGTCAGCGCCCCGGCCGACGAACGGATCGCCTCGGCATTGACCGGTGCGGAGTTCTTCAGCGGCGTGATGAGTCCGTGCGCCCCGGCGCACTCGGCCGAACGCGCGATGGCCCCGAAGTTGCGCACGTCGGTCACGCCGTCGAAGACAACCACCAGCGGCGTCTCGTCTTCGGGAACACGCTCCAGGATGTCGGTCAGCTCGACGTATTCGATGGCCGCCGTCTGCGCCACGACTCCCTGGTGGTTGCCGCGCGTGAGGCGGTTCAGCTTCTCGACGGGAACCTCCTGCCAGCGGATGCGGTGACGCACGCAGAGATCCTTGAACTCCTGCATCAGCGGCCCTTCGGCTCCCTTGCGGATGTAGAGTTTCTCTATCTGCCGGCCCGACTCGATGGCTTCGGCAACGGGACGTATCCCGAATATCAGACTGTTATCCATTGTATTGCTCTTCGGTGAGTTCCAGTTCGTAGGACGCCTTCTCCCACTCGTGCATCAGGTGGTCGTAGCGTGCCTTCAGATCGTTATAGACCTTGTAGTCGGCCTCGTTGTAGTCGGTAGCCGTCGCAAACTTCGTATCGTACTCCGCAATCTGTTTCTCCACCTCGCCAAGCTCCGTCTCAACCGTCTCAACGGCCTTGCGAAGCTTGCGAAGCTGCTTCTCCTGCTCCTTCTTCTGCTCGTAGCTCAGGCGTCCCGAGGTCGCAGGCTTCGGATCCTCGGGCTTGGCACTCTTTGTCGCGGAACGCGCCGGCGTATCGCGCCGCTCGACCTCCTGCAGCGACTCCAGCTTGCGCTTCTCCAGAAAATAGTAGATCCCCCCGAGGTACTCCTTCACGCCCCCGTCGCGGAATTCGTAAACCTTCTCGACCATGCCGTCGAGGAATTCCCGGTCGTGCGAAACAACGACCACCGTGCCGTCATACTTCAGAATGGCATTCTTGAGGATATCCTTCGAACGCATGTCCATGTGGTTCGTCGGCTCGTCCAGAACCAGCAGGTTGCGCGGTTCGAGCATCATGCGTGCCATGGCCAGGCGCGCCCGCTCACCGCCCGAGAGAACCTTGACCTTCTTGTCGATATCTTCGCCGCGGAAGAGGAACGCCCCGAGGATATCGCGCAGCCGCGTGCGGATGTCGCCCACGGCCACGCGGTCCAGCGTATCGTAGACCGTGAATTCGCCGTCCATCAGGTCGTCCTGGTTCTGCGCATAGTAGCCGATGTTGACGTTCGCTCCGAGACGGATCGAGCCCTCGGTGGGCGTCAGCTGCCCGATGAGCATCCGCGCCATGGTCGTCTTGCCCTCGCCGTTGCGTCCGACGAAGGCGATGCGGTCGCCCTTCTCGATGGTGAAGTTCGCCCCGCTGAAGACGTGCTTCGAGCCGAACGACATCCCCGCATCGTGAATCTCGGCTACGATCTGTCCCGAGCGCGGCGCCGGCGGGAACTTGATGTTCAGCGTCGCGAGATCCTCCTCCTCGACCTCCAGACGCTCCAGACGCTCCAGCTGCTTGATGCGTGACTGCACCTGATTCGATTTCGTGGGCTTGTAGCGGAATTTCTCGATGAACTCCTCCGTTTTCTCGATCATCCGCTGCTGGTTTTCGTAGGCCGCCAGCTGCTGCGCGCGGCGTTCGGCCCGCAGCACGACGTATTTCGAATAGGGGACCTTGTAGTCGGTGATATGGCCCAGCGAGAGTTCGATCGTCCGTGTCGTCACGTTGTCCAGAAACGCCCGGTCGTGGGAGATCAGCAGCACCGCGCCGTTGTAGTTCTTCAGGTACTCCTCCAGCCACTGGATCGACTCGATGTCGAGGTGGTTCGTCGGCTCGTCCAGCAGAAAGATCGACGGACGCCGCAGAAGCAGCTTCGCAAGCTCGATACGCATGCGCCAGCCGCCCGAGAACTCGCTCGTCGCGCGGCCGAAATCCTCCCGCTTGAAGCCCAGGCCCAGAAGCGTCTTCTCGATGTCGGCATCACGCGTCTCGCCGCCGAGGATGTGGTAACGGTCCTGGGCGTCGTTGAGACGGTGCAGAAGCTGCTCGTACTCCGCCGACTCGTAGTCCGTGCGCTCGGCAATCTCGCGCGTCAGCCGGTTGATCTCGGCCTCGAGGCGCAGCACCTCGTCGAAAGCCTTGGCCGTCTCCTCCACGAGCGTCGTCGTGTCGGCCACGCGCATCGTCTGCGGCAGGTAGCCGATCGTGCATTCGCCGTTGATCGTCACCGCGCCCGAAGTGGGCTGCTGCTCGCCGGTGATCAGCCGCAGCAGCGTCGTCTTGCCCGCGCCGTTCTTCCCCACCAGACCGATGCGGTCCTTGGGGTTGATCAGAAACGAAATATTGTCGAAGAGGGTCCAGCCCCCGTAACTTACCGTAAGGTTATCGAGTGATATCATAGTCGTTCGTTGCTCTGCGACTCCAGCCGTGCTTCATCCGGTGAAACTTGCCGAAAGTCTCCGCAAAGGTAGCGATTTCTGCGTGAAATTCCGCAAGCGGGCTTCGCGCAGGCGCCATTTTCCGAAACATTTCAACGCCGGAGGACAAAAAAGCGCTCCGGGTAATCCGGAGCGCCTGCACGATACAGTCGAAAAAGGTGGCAAAAAAGGGCTTACGCCTCCAGGATCCGCACGATCTCCGCCGCGGGATCCTCCGCCTTGAAGACCGCACTCCCGGCGACCAGTGCATCGGCCCCGGCGTCGTAAACCGCCCGGGCATTGCGCGCCGAGATGCCGCCGTCGACCTCGATGATCGTATCAAGACCCTGTTCGCGGATCATCTTGCGCAGTTGTGAGATCTTAGCCAGCGATCCCTCGATGAACGACTGTCCGCCGAAGCCCGGCTCGACGCTCATCACCAGCACGAGGTCGACATACGGAAGCAGGTCGCACAGCGTCTCGACTCCGGTGGCGGGCTTGATCGAGATGCCGACGCGTGCGCCGGCCTTGCGGATGCGCTCGATGCAGCCCATGGGATCGGACGTGGCCTCCTGGTGGAAGGTCACCAGATCGGCGCCCTCCTCGACGAAACGCTCGACGTAACGCTCCGGATCGACGATCATCAGATGCACGTCGAGGAGTTTCGACGTCGCGCGGCGGATCGGCTTCATCACCGGGAATCCGAACGAGATGTTGGGGACGAAGACTCCGTCCATCACGTCGATGTGGACCCATTGGGCGGCGCTGGCGTCGATCATCCGGGTGTCGCGCTCCAGATGGCCGAAGTCGGCCGAGAGCATCGAAGGAGCTATGATTCTGTTCATGGCGGTCACTGTGAAATCGGTAAATTTCTTCTCGCTCTGCAAAGATAGGACTTTTTCATGCATGCGCAACCTTCATACCGGACTTTTCGCAGGCGATTTCCCCAAGGATTACTTTCCGAAGACTCCCGGACGCAGGCGGGCGATGCGCCGACGCACGGCAGCGGCGTCGAGCAGCGACATCACGCCGCACAGGGCCACGCCGCACAGCACCGTCACGCCCATACCGGACGGCGCATAGTTCTCCTGCAACGGCGCCACAAGCGGCAGGTAGACCGTGCGCAGGCCCCATACGGCCGCCAGGGCGAAGAGTGTCACCGCGATGTTCATCCCGACGGCCAACCGCACATAGGGACGGGCCACCTGCCGCGGGGCATAGCCCAGCAGCAGCAGGTCCCGCAGTTTGTCGCTGCTCTTCTGCAACATAAGGAAGAGGCTCAGCATCAGGATGTAGACCGCCAGCACGCTGAACAACAGTCCGATGCCGGCCGTGCCGCCCGCCACCAGCTGCAGCATGCGCGTTGCCTGGCCGTCATCACGCACATCGCCCTCGGTTTCATAACCCCGTTGCGAAAGATAGGAGGTCACCTCCTCGTCGACCGGCCGCGACGTCTCGACGATCACCCGCGAAGGATTCCGCACGTCGGCTCCCCGGCCGAAGCGTTCGTTCGACCAGCGGATGAACGTCTCGGGGACCAGGATCGTATTGAGCCGGTTCGACAGTCCGACGATCCGGCCCCGGAAGGTCTCGTGACGTCCGTTGCCCGAGAGTTCGAGGTCGATGCCCACGCGCTGGAAGATTCCCTCGGAGAGTTGCGGAAGCCCCTGCGAGCGGGCAAAGCCGTAGTTATAGAGGTTCACGTAGTTGCGCGGAATGATGATCGGAACCTCCTTCGAGCCGGGTTCGTAGTGCCACGCCTCGGGCGCCACGTCGAGAAAACGGTCGGGAACCGACTCGAAGAAGAGGTACGTCGAGAAGCGCATGCCCCCCACTCCGACGCTGCCCGAAATGCGGTAGTCGGCGGCCGTGAAGGGACCCACGGCCGCGACGAACGGTTGGTCGGCCAGCTCATCGAGCTCGGACGGCGTGAAGTCCGTCGATCCCACGCCGAGCGCCTGCAATGCGCTGACACGTTTCGAAAGAACGAGGAAGTCGCCCCGAAGAATGGAGTCGGGCTGGGTGAAAACCGGCCGAATGTCACGGTAAGCCTGCAGGGAGGTGAGCAGGATCGCCATGCCGACCATCCCGGCCAGGGCGAACCCGACGACCTGGGCCACGCTCAGGTGGCAGCGGAGAAGTTTCCAGAGCAGCTTCATAGCGTGTAGACTTTATGGTACGACAACGGCAGGCGGTTGCCGACCGATGTGACCAGAATGCCGGCTCCCTGGCGCTGCGCCTCGGCAAGGAGCATGCGCGAGAGCACCTCTCCGTTGGCTGCGTCGAGGTGGCTGACCGGTTCATCGAGCAGGATGAAGTCGAACGGCTGGCAGAGACTTCGCACGAAGGCCACACGCTGCTGCTGTCCGATCGAAAGCTGCGCCACCGGCGTATCGCGCTTGTCGGCGATACCCGCTTCGGCGAGCAGGCTGTCGAGCTCCTCCGCGCGGCGGTAGTCCGTCAGATCGTTCTTCAGCGCAAGGTTCTCCGCAACGGTCAGTTCGCCGAAGAGCCGCAGGTCCTGAAACAGAAAGCTCAACGACCGGCGCCGCAATCCGTCCCACGCCGAAGCGGCCAAGGTCCGAATATCGGTGCCGTCGAAAAGAATCCGTCCCTCATAATCGCCGCGCATGCCGTAGAGAAAGGCGCAGAGCGACGATTTCCCGGCTCCCGAGGCCGCCTCGAAGAGGCAATATTCGCCCCGGTGCAGCGTCACCTCCCGGCGCCACACCTGGGAGGCGGCAGCATCCGGACGTCCCGCAAAAACCGAAGGCACCACCTCCTGCAACGTAATGGTCTCCATGTGTATTCGTAAGGTTCTATCATTCACGAGAGCGGCCGCTCCCACCGGGAAGGGCCGCTCTCGCATCTCGTTTGTCAAAATTACATCCCCTCTTCGGGAAGGTAACGGGTTATCAGTGCGCCGATTGCGTCGCAAATGCTCTTGAAGGCGTTCTGATCCCGGTCGGTCATGCGGACAACCATCCGGCCCTTCTCCATCGTGCTGCTCACCTCCAGAACGTCGAAGATCGACAGCAGCGACCGTGCAGCCTCCACATCGGGCCCCGTGCCGCCAAAGCGCAGCAGCAGGTCGTTCACACCCGCAAACCGGAGGTAGAATCCCGCCGTCTGTCCGTCGAAGAGCGCTGCCACGGCCTTGTTCAGTTCGAGCGGCGAGCCGTCGATAGCCCCCTTCGAAGCGACGCTGTTCGTCACGTAGAGAACATTCTCCTTGACTCCGAACCACAACGTCACATCTCCCAGATTCAGCGTATAGGCTCCTTCGCCCGTCTTCTGCACCGGTATGCCGGCGAGATTTGCCACAACAACGTCAAGCGCCGAAGGATCGTTGATCTGCGACAGCAGCGTACCGACCGGATAACGTCCATCGGACGTCATGCCCTGGAACTCGACGAGCATGTCGCCGGCAAAAGCCTTCATGACCTGAGCCACCTGCGGATTCGAGGTCATCATCGCACCGCCCGGCATCGAGGCAACAAGGTCCAGAAGTTTTGATCCGTCGAGGCCAAAGCCCATCACGCCGATCGGAGCATCGGTCACAAAGCGCAGCAGATCCCCCGACATGGGGCTGATGTAGCTGTAAATCTCCTCGACCTTGCGCCGGCTCTCATCATCGGGATAAACAACCGAGAATTCGCTGACAACCTCTCCCTTTTCGAAGTTCATCGAACCGACGGCGGTCAATGCCTTCAGCGCCTCCATCATCGGCATCGACGAGAGCATCGGGTTGCTGTTCATCAGCGACGTAAGTCCGGCATACGAGACAACCATGTTGACATCGTTCGACGTCGAGAGCGAGGCGGCAATCTCGGCATTCCCCATCAGGCTCTCGCTGCGCTTCTGGGCAAAGAGCGCCTCGGCATCGGCCTGGGCCGATGCAAGATCTCCCGTGGCAAAATAGAGCAGCGCCGCGCGATCGTCGTAAGCGCAGACTCCGCTGTAGGGATCCGACTCCCCGACAGGCACACAGGTCACTCCGCCTGAAGTTTCAGTGGAGAGTCCGCTCTTCTGGCAGATGCGGCCGATCAGCGCATCGAACTTCGCACGGTCGCCCAGAGGCAGCAACAGACCGAGCTTTTGCGAGATGGGCATCATGGCCGATCCGTCGGCCGGAGCCGTCATCGAGACAAACAGGTAAACATCCTTCTGCGGATCGAGGCCCGACTCCGCGGGGGATTTCAACAGCGTCAGCAGGTACTCCTTCTCCTCGGCAGAGAGAACCTCCGTCTTCTCCAGCTCGGACGACAGACGGACGTACAGCGGATGCTGCGTAATATCACCCGCTCCGCTCTTTTCGTAGAGCGACGCCGGATCCACCGACATGACAAAGTATGAATCGGCCGGAAGCACATCCCGATAGTCGGAATTGCCACCGCACGAGGTGAACAACATCGCTGCTGCGGCACAGCAGGCCAGCATCCACGAACGGAACTGATGTTTCATAAGGCAAGAATTTAAGGGTTTACTACTGGAAACAAAGGTATAAATTTTTGTCTGATTGCATCACTTCGAGGCAAACAATTTCACGAAAACAATCCTCTCCGAAGAACGGAACAGAAAACGAACGGCAATTTTCGGCAATTTTTGTCCCGGAAAATTCGTATTTTTGTGCCAAACAACGAACCTTTCCATGACTCCAACTCCGTTTATCGTGACGATCGTGCTGATGGTCGTCATCCTGTTGTCGATCGTACTCCTCTGGCAGCGCGAAGTCCGCCGGCTGCGGGCATCGGTCGCCCAGACCGAAGCGCATGAGCGCGAGACGGCTGCGCGTCTCGCAGCCGCGGAAACCCGTACGGCCGTAGCCGAGCAGTCGGCCGCAGCCGAGCGGGAGCTGCGTCTGCGGGCCGAGGAGCAGATCCGCACACTCTCCGAGCAGCGCAGCCGCATCGAAACGGAACTCGCGGCCCTGCGCGCCTCCTCCGAGACCGAAATCGCCGCCCTGCGTCAGAAAAACGCCGAGGAGCGCGAAGCCGAACGGCAGGAGCGCGAACAGCGCGAAAGCGTATTCCGCGAGCAGTTCCGAAACCTCGCAACGGAGGTCCTCGGCGAACAGTCGCAGCACTTCCGCCAAAGCAGCCGCGAGCAGATCGATCTGCTGCTGAAACCCTTTCGCGACAACATCACCGACTTCCGGCGACGTGTCGAGGAGATCTACACCACGCAGACTTCACAGCGCGGAGAGCTGAAGGCCGAGCTGAAGCACCTCATGGAGTTGAACCAGAGCATCTCGGCCGATGCCCGCAACCTCACCGACGCGCTGAAAGGCAACTCGAAGGTGCAGGGCGACTGGGGTGAGATGCTGCTCGAGACGATTCTCGACAACTCGGCCCTCTCGAAGGGAATCCACTACGAAACGCAGTACAACATCAAGGATGAGGAGGGGCGCAACCTGCGGCCCGACGTCGTGCTGCATCTTCCCGAGAAGAAGGACATCGTCATCGACTCGAAGGTCTCGCTCACGGCCTTCGTCGGATACACCTCGGCCCAGAGCGAGGAGGAGCGCCAGCGGTACCTCGCGGCGCACATCGCCTCTGTCCGCCAGCATGTCGTGGAACTCGGGCGCAAGGAGTATCAACGGAGGTTGAACTCCCCGGATTTCGTCATCATGTTCATCCCCAACGAGCCGGCCTTCCTCGCCGCCCTGCAGAACGATACCTCCATCTGGGCCGACGCCTACGACCGCAAGGTGATCATTTCGTCGCCCACGAACCTCTTTGCGCTGCTCAAGCTGGTGGCCGATCTGTGGAAATACAACGACCAGGACAAAAATACCAAGGAGATCGCCGCCTGCGGATTGAAACTCTACGAGCAGCTGGTGGCCTTCACCGCCTCGCTCGAAGGGGTCGGGGCGGCCCTCGACAAGGCGCGCGACGCCTACGAAGATGCCCACAAGCGGCTCTGCACCGGAAACGACAACATCATACGCGTCGGCGAGCGGCTGCGCAAGACCGCCCGGTTGCAGACCAAGCGTCAGCATGCCGCACGCACGCTCGAAGCGGCCGGCAGCGACGGAGAGGAGCCGTCCGAAGCGCTGCCGGAGGCAACGGCTCCAAAAACTACGGATGGATCCGGCAAATAGCCGCCTCATGCGGCGGTCAGGCTGCGGTCGAAAAACAGTACGTCCGGGAAAGCGATCTTTCCCGGACGTATTCGTTTTGAAGGAATTCTCCGTCTACCCGATCACCCACTTGCTCCCGGGGATCCAGGAGATGAGTTTCGTCACGACAAAGCTGCTCAGGAACGTGCATACCGCAATGGCAGGAATGGCGGCCACGGTAGGCCATGCCAGCGTGCTCTTGAAGACCACGACCCACACCCCGAGCCAGAAGATATGCATGAGGTAGACGCCGAAACTGAGTTTCGACATCCCGGTAACGATGGCCGGGGCCTTCGTCTGCCGGATGCACGAAAAGAGCAGGAAGGCTCCCGTCGTGAGAACCACGCAGTTGAGCGTGCACATCGCCCACCCCACCTCGAGAACCGGCGTGGAGTGGATCACACCAGGAACGGCCTGCACGTAGAACGACAGGATCGTCGCCACGGCGCCGACGGTCAGCATCGCCGTGCCGGCGGCGAGCCGCGTCGTGCGGCTCCATGCCAGGTGAACCTTGATGTAGTGCGCGATCACCAGATAGCCGAGGTAACCGGAGAAGTACCACAACAGGTGATACTCGTTCCAGAAGCATTGGCCCCAGACCTCGCCGAACCACCGGTTGAGGAAGGGAATGCAGGTCGACACCAGGAAGAGCAGGATGAAGAAGCGCTCCTGCCGTGCCGTAGCCCGATTCAGCCACGGTGAGATGATCGGCATGAAGAGGTACAGGCTGATGAGCGGATACATGAACCACAGGTGCCCGGCCAGCGAGGGAAAGTTGAGCGGGATGCGCGACAGGTCGTGCCACATGGTCGCCGTGTCGATCTGCCCCCACAGCACGGGCAGCGTGCTGTAAAGCACCATGAAGATCACGAACGGCGGCACGACACGCTTGAAACGCCGGCGATAGAACTGCCCCATGCTCCGTCCATCGGCCACAGGAACGAGCAGGTAGGCCGAGATCATGATGAACAGCGGCACCGACATGCGCGAAAAGCCGTCGTAGAGCGACACCCACAGGCGATCGGCCTCGTCGGCAAGGAACGACTGCGGCCCGGCCATCTCGCCGGCTCCCGCCGCTCCGTAGAAGTTCTCGCTTGCATGGACCACGATGACCAGAAAGCAGGCGAAAATACGCAGATAGTCGAGGAATACGACCCGGGAATTCTTTATATCCGAAAGGGTTCCGGTGTTTTTTTCAGTATTCACGGTATAACAGTTTGGGCTGGGAGATTGAATACTGCACCCGGACTACTCGGCCAGGCATTCGGCAACCTTCTCCCCGATCTTCTCCCCGCGAAGATCCCGGGCTACGATCGTTCCGTCGGGACCGAAAAGAATGATCTGAGGAATACCGTTAATACCATAGATGTCGGTCGGAACCTGCTGCGCATCGTAAATCACCGGCCACGTAATCGGAAGTTCGGTCATGGCCTTTTCCGTGTCGGCGCGCTTGTCCCAGACGGCAACTCCCACGATCTCGAACTTGTCACCCTTGAACTTCTTGTAGACCTCGGCAAGATTCGGAATCTCCCCGCGGCACGGACCGCACCACGAAGCCCAGAAGTCGACAAGCACATATTTGCCCTTGCCCACGTAGTCCGACAGCGAAACCTTCGAACCGTCGGCAGCGCCGTTCTCGATCGTAAAGTCGGTAAACATCTTGCCCGCAGAGGTCTTCTCCAGGTTGGCGTAACGCTTCTGCTCCTTGACGACCCAGGCGTCGTTGCGAACAACATCCCCGGCAATCGCATAGAGAGAATCGAACTGCGCCTTGTCCTCGGCAAGTCGGAACATGGCAAGGGCACCCAGCGTATTGTTCGTATTGGCGGCAAAGAGCGCCTCGTTCAGCGACTTGTGTCCCGCAGCGTATGTCTCGTAGTTTTTCTCCATCTCGGCTTCGCGCTCCTCGTCCGAAAGATCCTTATTGTTCCGCAGAGACATGTAGGCATCCCGGTAGGTTGCATAAAGATCCTCGCTCTTCTTCATATAAGGTGCATACACGTCGTTGAGCGGCGTGCCTCCGCATACCGAACTCCCGTCCGCCATGGCAAGCGTCGGAGCTCCCGCCTCAAGAACCAACTGACCTACGGCCTGCTGTTTCCCCTTCTTGACCACAACCCGGGCCCGGACTGCCGTGTCGATCCGGCCCTCGAAAACAAAACTTCCGTCATTCACCAGCACGCTGTCGGTCGCATCGCCATGCATGAGGTAGGCATACGCCCCGTTGTACAACGTGTCGACCGTACCCGTCAGGGTGTAATTCGTAGCGTTGCCGCCACAGGCTGCAAGCATCGTTGCAATGCCTGCTCCGAGAATCAATCTTTTCATTTTTTTATCCTTTTTGGTTAAAGAGTGTAAGCAAATTTGAAAATTATTTAAAAACTCTGAAAAACCGCTTGAATTTCACGCTAAAAGTACATATATTTCGGCAAATTCGTACAAAAAAATAGATCTTTCAGGCTTTTTTCATCCTCAAAAATTGGACTGCCGCAGTCCGGTATGGACACCGGCTTTCCGCCCTCTCGGGTAGGTGTTCCTTTCAAACCGTAACGTCATTTAAACTTATTTGTGTGTATGAAGAAACTTTTCGCCTCTCTGGTGCTTGCACTCTGCTTCCTGGCACTGCCCTCATTCGCGCAGAATACCTGGATCTCGGGTCAAGTGACCGACACCTCCGGCGCCCCTGTTGTCGGCGTCACCGTAACCGTCAAGGGATCAACCCGCGGAACCACCACCGATACCGATGGTAATTACCGCATCCAGGGTGCTGCCAACGACGTCCTCCTGTTCCAATGCCTGGGATACAACCCCCAGGAGATGAAAATCGGACAGAAAACAGCCATCAACATCGAACTCCAGGAGTCGGTCGAGAACCTCGAAGACGTTGTGGTCACAGGTTATCAGACCATCTCGAAGGAACGTGCCACAGGATCGTTCGACATCTTGAACAAGGCTCAGCTCGAAAAACCTTCGAGCAACATCGCAAGCCGTCTGATCGGATCCGTCGCCGGTCTGACCAGCACCCAGGACGCCTATGGAAACCCGGTTTTCGAGATCCGCGGTCGTTCGAGCCTCACCACCTCGGCAACCCAGCCGCTGCTCGTCGTTGACGGATTCGCCATCGAAGGCGGCTTTGAATCGATCAACCCCAACGATGTCGAAAGCATCTCCATCCTCAAGGATGCCGCCGCAGCATCAATCTGGGGCGCAAAATCCGCCAACGGCGTAATCGTCGTCACGACGAAAAATGCCAAACCCGAGGGGGGGGGAAGCGGTGCCTCCGTCACGGTGGACTACTCCGGATTCCTCAAGGTCTCGCCTAAACTCGACCTCGACTACACCCTTTCGCAGGCCTCGGTAAACGACATCATCGACTACGAAGTCTACGGATTCTCACACATGGACTCCTCGATCTGGTACCACGAGGAGAACGACTACAGCGGAGGCATGAGCCGCATCTATGAACTCCTGACACAAAACCGTCTGGGCCACCTCTCCGATGCGGATATGAACGCTCAGATCAACCAGCTCCGCAACTACAGCAACCACGATCAGATCAAGAAGTACCTCCTGCAGAATCCGATCGTCCACCAGGAGAACGTTGCCGTGAACATTGCGACCGAGCGCTCCTCGAACACGCTCTCGGCCATGTATCAGAACAACCGGCAGCACTACAAGAAGTACAACGCCAATCAGTACATGATCAACTTCCGCAACCGGACGCATCTGTTCAAATGGCTGGACTTCAACTTCAACGGTTCGTACACCTATTCGAAAAACGACAACAGCGGAACCGGGCTGCCCGACCTCTCGCCCTATGAAATGCTCGTCGACGAAAGCGGCAAGCTCATCCGCTACTCGAACAGCATCGATCTCAACTATGTCGACCGGCACGTCCCGAAGGAGGAGTTCCCCTACGACGACTGGAGCTGGAACCCCATCGAGGAGATGAACAACCGCGAGTTGATCACCACCAAGACCAATGCCCGCGTCCAGGCCGGGCTGACCGTCAAGATCTGGCAGGGGCTGACCTTCGATTCCAGGATCCAGTACGAGATGATCGACTCCTATACACATAATTATTATAACGAAAACACCTATCTGGTCCGCTCGACGGTCAATTCGGCATCCTCGTGGGACAAGGAGACCAACGAAGTGACGCCCAACCTGCCCACCGGCGGTTTTCTTGACCAGAGCCGCTATCGCTACGACGTGCTGACGGTCCGCAACCAACTCAACTTCAACCACACTTTCGCTGAAAAACACGCCATCGCATTCGTCGCCGGTATCGAAACCATCGACCGCGTCTACCAATATTTCGGATACCCGCGGACCTATGGGTACAACGACGAGACCCTGAGCGTCGGGAATTTCCCCAACGGAATCGGCGGAACCGGCGTCTATCAGTTGACCAACTGGCAGGGAAGCAACCAGACCTTCGGCTACCAGAACAGCTTCTCCTACACCACGGACCGCTACTTCTCGGCCTTCGGAAACCTCTCCTACACCTTCGATGACCGGTACACCGTATCGGGCAGCATCCGTACCGATGCCTCGAACCTCATCACCGATGATCCCCAGTACCGCTACGCCCCGTTCTGGTCCGTCGGCGCAAGCTGGCACATCGGCCGGGAGAAGTTCATGCAAAATGTCGCTTGGGTAGATGCCCTGAGCCTGCGTGCCACTTACGGCTACAACGGAAACGTCGACAAGACAACCACCTTCAAGCCGCTGGTCAACATCACCACCTCGCCCAACGTAGTCACCGGAGAGTACACCGGATCGATGTCCAGCTACGGAAACCCCACCCTGCGGTGGGAGCGCACCGGAACGTGGAACATCGGTGTGGACTTCTCGCTGCTGCACGGAAAACTCTTCGGCAAGTTCGACGTCTACAACAAGCACTCCGAGGATCTGATCGCCGATGTCTCGCTGCCCTCCGTGCAGGGAACCTCGACGATGAAACTCAACAACGGCGAACTCCTCAACCGCGGTTTTGAAATGGAGGTGGGATCCACGCTGCCCATCACGCGGCACATCTCCTGGACCGGAAGCCTGACCCTCTCGTACAACAAGAACCGGATCACGAGTCTGGCCGTCGAGCCCACGTCCGCCTACACGCTGGCCATGAGCAACGGCGACAGCAGCGGTTGGATGGAAGGTTACGACATGAACACGCTCTGGTGCTACAAGTACGGAGGTTTGCAGAACGTCGGATCGGCAACCTCGCCCGTCATGAAGCCTACCCTCGTGACCAAAGGCGGTGAATACAAGACCTTCGACTCCTGGCCCGCAGGCGATCCGCTGGATCACGCCTATGCCATGGGAACGCTCGTCGCACCCTGGAACATGGCCATCTCATCCTCGTTCCGCGTGTATGACTTCGACATCTCGTTCATCATTACCGGAAAATTCGGCCACAAGTTCATGCGCGAGAGCTTCAACTATCCCGGCATGACCGGCCGCTCGATCCCCAACAGCAAGTACTCCGAGGTGGTCAACGGCGATCCCAACGAGATCATTCCCCTGCCGCAGACCGACACCGAAACCCGCTACTACTTCTGGGACCGCTTCTTCCCCTACATGTCCTATCTGGCCGAAAGCGCCTCGCATCTGCGTCTGCAGGAGTTCAACGTCACGTACAACGTCCCGCAGAAGGCCGTCCGCAAGATCGGACTCCGCTCGCTGCAGGTATACGCCCAGTGCAACAACCCCTTCAACGTATACTTCAACAAGTATAACGAGGATCCCGAATTCCCGAGAGGTTCCATTCGCCTGCAGGCTTCCTACACCTTCGGCATAAAGTGCAAATTCTAAAACGTCCCGTCACATGAAAATCAACAATATAGTTTCTTCTGCGATCACCGTCGCCGCACTCCTGATGCTGGGCGCCTGCAACGAGTTTCTGGAGAAAGACCCCTCGAAGACCACCCAGCAGACCATCAAGACGGCCGATCAGCTGGATGCCCTGCTCGGTACCTACTCCCGCTTCTACTCCGAATACAACCACACGGCCCTCGCTTGTGACGACTTCGGCCTGACGACCGACATCCACGATCACCAAAGCGGCGGCATGAGTCCCAGCAATCTGGAATATATCCTCTGGAACGACGAATGCACCTCGTCGAGCCGTCTGCTCTGGGGCGGAGAGTACACGAAGATCTATTACGCGAACCTCGTGCTCTCCTACATCGATGAAGTGTCGGGAACGGCCGAACAGAAAGCGAATCTCGCTGCCGAGGCACATTTCCTGCGTGCCTACTCGATGTTCCAGCTCGCCGTGGCCTACACCCTCTATTATGACGGAACGAACGGCAACGAACCGGGTCTGACCCTCAAACAGACCATCTCCTTCGAGGAGAATGTCGCAAGAGCCTCGCTCGAAGCAACCTGGGCCTTCATCGACGCGGATCTTCAGGAGGCGCTCAAGAGCACGATGCCGCTTGTTTCGGAGGGCAAACGGCGCGTATGGCGCGGCACGACGGCGGCCATCCACGCCTTTGCGGCCCGCTATTACCTCTATCGCGGGGACTTCACCAATGCGTTGACCCAGGTCGAGGCCGTGCTCGACGAGTACAGCACGCTCAAGGACTTCAACACCTCGATGTACTACAGCCAGAACGACGACCAGTACACGATCAACTCCTCGACCAACGAAGAGACCGTCTACGTGAAGTTCCCCTACACGAAGCTCCAGTTCTACAGCTCGAACGGTTATCCCGAGCTGTTTGCCTGGGAGGACCTGCTCTTCGCTCGTACCTGCTCCTACGCCTCGTGGTGGTACATTCCCAGTCAGGATCTGCTCGATACCTACGCCATCGATGCTCCCGACGGTGACCCGATGAACGATCTGCGCTACGAATACTTCATCGCCGAGGATTTCTCGCTGCGCTACTGCGACAAGGATCCGGCATTCCGCTATCCGGGCTTCTGCCAGTTCTACTACGACAACATCATCTCCGGACCCACCGTAGCCGAGATGCTGCTCATCAAGGCCGAGATCCAGGCCCGCGAGGGCAACTGGCAGGAGGCCATGGAGACGATCGACCCGCTGCGGCAGGCACGCATCAAGGCATCGGCATACACCAAACTCACCGCTTCGTCGCAGGCCGACGCCATCCGGAAGATCCTTCAGGAGCGCCGCCGCGAAATGCCCTTCGTCATGCGCTGGTACGATCTGAAGCGTCTGAACGCCAACGACGACCCCTCGGATGACGTAACCATCACGCGCGTGTTCTATCCCTACAACTCGTCGGCCGTGCTGGACAACGATCCCGTACAGACCTACACCCTGGAACCCGGATCGCGCCACTACGCCCTGCCGATTCCGAATGTCGAGATCGATCTGGCAAAGGGCGCCATCGAACAAAATACCTATTGATTCTGATAATGATAACCGTTCACCAATGATGAAATACCTGTTTGTTTCATTATGCTGCTTCATGCTGGCCGGATGCGCATCCGGCCAGCTGAATGCCGACGGAAAGGCCGAGCTGAAGGTCCTCTATGTCGGCGGAAATCCCGACTTCGATACTTTCACGGTAAAACGGAGCGCCGAGGAGCGCAAAGCGTCGGTCAAAAATCGCATGGAGGCTTTCGACGTCATGCTGCACGACTACTTCGACTCGGTAGCCGTCATCAATGGGATGGAGTACAAGCCCGAAATGTCGGAAAACTATGACGTCACGATCTTCGACGGTCCGATCCCGGAACTCAAGCCGGCAATCCGTGAGACCGATGCCCAGGGGAATATCACCCGATACGTGAGGTCGCAATTGCTGCCCGACGATTTCGACTGCGCTGCCATCACCATCGGCTCGACCGGTGAAGCCGTAGGTCGCGCCATCGGTTCGAAAAACGACTGGTACTGCCTGTGTCTCGACGCTCATGCGCACCACATGGTCGAGGATCACCCGATCTTCAAGGGTCCCTTCGATCCCCACATGACCTTCGACACGCTCCCGACTCCCGAGGATGCCTACCATTACACGTATTATTATGACGGGCCGATGCCCGATTCGCTGCGCATGTGGCGTGTACAGACCAAAGGGTACAAGACCGACGACGGATTCCCGATCGGGATGGTTTCGCGTCCGTGGGGATACACCGACTCGCCCGACGCGGAGTTCATCTCGAGCGGCGTATGCGCCAAAACGCTCGACGCTGTGGCCATCGGGCGTCACGGCAACTTCCTCACCTGGGGATTCGCCGCGTCGCCGGCCTACATGACCGAGGAGGCCAAGGCCGTCTTTGCCAATGCCGTATGCTACATCGCCCAGTTCAAGGGAAAAGGTATGCTCGCCCGCAAATACAATGACCGGATTGCCACGCGTGAGTATATTCGCGAGTTGATCTACCTGGCCTCGATGGAGCCCTATGAGGAGCGCGTGGGATGGACCGAGCAGGCCAATGCCGAAGGGGTTCAGAAGCAGGCCGAAGCCCGCGCAAAGAAGGCCCGCGGAGAACAGCTCTCGAACGAGGATAAATATTATCTCAATTTCAAGCCCCAGAAGCCTATGACGTTGGCCGAATACCTTCAGCGCTATGAAAAGGAGGCATACGAGGTGCTGGGCGAAGACCTCGAAGCCTATCCGAAGTATTACAACGAGAACCGCGACTACTTCTACGGCGGAGAGGGCACCTACGTTTTGAAGGTGGATGAGGACTGCAAGGCCTGGGGAATCCCCAACAACGACAAACGGCTGCTGGACAAGGCCATTTCGTGCCTCGAGAAGGGCGAAGAGGTCGAGCGCGCACAGCGCATTCTCAACCGTTACACGCTCTGCACGTTTGAAACGCCCGAAGAGTGGCGCCAGTGGTACGACACCTACGAGAAGAAGCTCTTCTTCACCGAAGCGGGCGGATGGGTCTTCATGGTTGACGGCCCCGCAACGCTCCCCGGCAACGATTACCACGCCCGGGAGAAGAAGCAGGCCGAAGCTGCCGAAAAGACCTCGGAGGAGCAGTCCGGGTTGAAAGCCACCAGTCCGGAGGAGCCGGTCAGCGTGGCAGCCAGACTTGTGCGTCAGGGAAACGATTGCAGCATCGAAGTGAAGTTCCGCATTCACCCGGGATTCCACATCTATGCGAAGGTTGCCGGTGAGGATGCCTACATTCCGGTAGCAGTCAAGGCCTCGCAGCTTCCCGAAGGGGTGACGGCCGGGACGCTCGTCCTGCCAACGGCTCAGCCGCTCGGCAACTCCGGGACGATGATCTACGAAGAGCAGGCAACACTCTCGCTGCCGCTCTCGGGATCGGGAACCGGCACGGTGGCCTGCACCGTTACCTGGCAGTGCTGCGATGACCATGTCTGCATGCCGCCTGCCTCCCGGGAGTTCTCCTTCACGCTCTGAACCGGAAGAAGGCTCGCGCAAGATTCACCCTGCACAGATAACATTGAAAAAACCTGCAACTTGAGGTTGCAGGTTTTTTCATATACAGGGTTGTTCAAAGGGAGGTTGACCCGTCGCGCCAACTCGTGCGCAGACGACTCGCGATGCCCGGCGTCGCAACACGTGTCTGGGCCTCCACCACATCATCCCACACCTCGGAAACCCATGCAACGTGCTCCCGGCACCGCTTCAGGATCTCCACGGCCCACACCCGCACGGCAACCTTCGATCCGGGGTCGGTTGCCCAGTCGGCAGCGCACTCGGCGATGCGGTCCAACACCGGCAGCTCGGGAGTGAAATGATCGAGCAGATCGGCCATGATCTTTCCGAAGCAGCGTCTTGCACTCGCATCCCGACACTCGGGAAAAGCCCTGCGACAGAAGTCGTCTGCCAAGGGACGGAACTGCTCCGGGGCATCAAAATAGACCCGTTCGAGCACATAGGCTGCCCGAAACAGCAGTTGATGCCGGACAGCTTTCGGAAGTCCGTCGTGCGGCGACGTGGACACACGGTACAACACGCCGACGGCATCGTCCGCAAGCACACGCCGCGCCGCGTCGCCGGCAAAATCCTCGCAAAGGCGGGCCTGCAGCAGGTTGACGAGTTCCGCGTCGGTCATGGCATCGGACATGTGTAGCCCGGGCAGAGAATCAGAAAAGCGACTTGCGCGAGGTCGTGACGACGAAATCCTTCAGGTAGAAGGGTTCGAAGTAGGCAATGTCCTCCGTACGTCCTTCGTCAAGGGCCTGTTGCGCCAAGCGAGCCAATCCGCGGGCCGAAGGGGTCACCTCGACCAGGCGAGCGTCGGGGAGCGTCCCGGCGCATTTGCGGGCGCCGCTACCGAAGATCACGAAGGGGCGGTCGCCGTGGCGGAATGCGGCAAAACTCTCCGCGCCGACCACCTCGGCCGAAACCTTCGTCTCGGCGCGGCCCTCGGTATCGAAGACCTGCGCATAGACCTCCATGCGCCGGGCGTCGACCATCGGGCAAAGCCAGGCACGCTCCCAGTCGTCGACCGAGATGATGCCCGCCTCATAATCCTCGCGGGCAACCTCTACCAATGCATCGAGCGATCCGATGGCCACCAGCGGCTTCTGCAGTCCGTAGCAAAGCCCCTTGGCAAATGATACGCCGATGCGCAGTCCAGTATAGGATCCGGGGCCCTTGCCTACGGCAACGGCATCCAGATCGTCGGGAGCAATGCCCGTTTCACGCAGCAGCTCGTCGACAAACACCCCAACCTTGCGGGCGTGGTCACGCCCCTCGTCGCTCTCGCGCAGCGACAGCAGTTCGCCATCCTTGGCAATACCGACGGAACAGATGTCCGTACCGGTTTCAATGCAGAGAATCAGTGACATATATTACATCATTTTACGTTTCAAACAACCAATCGCAGCAGGGCGGAATTCAGATCACCCCGAAATGCTCCAGAGCCCGGAGAATGCCGTCGTCATCGACCGACGTCGTCGTGTAGTCGGCCGCCGCAAGCGCTTCGTCGCACGCATTGCCCATCGCCACGCCGATACCCGCCGCACGCAGCATCGCGGCATCGTTACCTCCGTCGCCGAAGGCCATCGTCTCGGAGGGCGTCAGTCCGAAGTGTCCGGCCACCTCGGTCATTCCCGTGGCCTTGTCGATTCCGCGGACGTTGACATCGACAAAGATCGGGCACCAGCGGCTCGCGGAAAGGGCCGGCAGCGAGGCCATCACCTGTCGTTCGAGCTCCGGATCGAGATAGAAGCACATCTGGCAGCACGTCTCCCGGGCAAACAGTTCGCGCAGGTCCGTGACCTCGGGAACCGGGTGGGCAACCAGCTCCGCAAGCTTCCGCACGACGGGCGTCACCCGATTGACGAAGATGCCCGTATCGAGCTCCAGCCCCATGGGGAAGTCCAGCTCGGAGGAGAGGGCCAGCGCCCGTTCAAAATCGGACGGCGGAATCGGATGGTTCGACACGACGCGGCCGTCGCGCATCCGGCAGTCCGAACCGTTGAGTCCCACCACCCCGTCGTAAGGGATCGCCTCCAGAGGTCCCAGATCCCCCACAGCGCGCCCCGTAGCGATGAAAAGCCGCACACCGCGCCGGTGGGCGCGGTCAAGAGCGTCGAGCGTCGACGCGGGAACCTCGTGCGTACGGAAGCTGATGAGCGTTCCGTCAACATCCAGAAACAGGGCCCGGATCATCGTGCGTAGTGTTTCATAGCCTTATCCATCTCGCGGCGGGCGTCATTCTCCTTGAGGTATTCGCGCTTGTCGTACGACTTGCGGCCGCGCGCCAGCCCCACGACCACCTTCGCAAGGCCGCGTTCGTTGAGAAACAGCCGCAGCCCCACGATCGTGAGACCCCGGTCCTGCGAAGCCCGCTGAAGCTTCTCCAGCTCCCGGCGCGTGAGCAGCAGCTTCCGGTCGCGGCGCGGCACATGGTTGTTGCACGTACCCCAGGCATACTCGGCGATATTGATACCGCGGATCCACAGCTCACCCTTGTCGAAGTAGCAGAATGAATCGACCATCGACGCCTTGCCCGCACGGATCGACTTGATCTCCGTGCCGAAGAGCACGATGCCCGCCACGTACTCCTCGAGAATCTCGTAGTCGAACGTCGCGCGTTTGTTTCGTATATTTATCTTCTTCTGTTCACTCATCTTTTTTGTTTTCTTCACCCTGCGTGTCGGCACACAAATTGCTTGTCCATACCCCGGGGGTGGGAATCGGTCAAGGTAACTATTCTTATCTTTGATATGTTTTACACATCTTTCTGTTTATTTTCTGTTTGCACACGGCAGGCGCAGGGATGCGTCTGCAACCCGATACCCGCCCCCTTTTTTCATAAAATCATGCGCCTCAGCTTCCGGGCCATGGCAACCTTCACGCGGTTGTATCCCGCCATGCGCTGCATGATCTCGGACTCCTGCTCCTCGCTCAACTCACCTGAAAGCTGCTTCTGAAGATCCCGGATCAACCCCTCGACAACCTTCGACTTGTAAAGTGTGACGGCCTTCGGCACACCCACGGCCAAAAGCTCCTCATCACTCTCGACATGCACCTCCTTACGGCGCCACATGTCGCTCGGCACGTAGTTGTCGTCCGACGTGAGCAGGTCCACCGAGGCGTTGCAAACCTCCGGATCGACATGATTCAGAAACAGGTGCACGGGAACTTCGACCCCCGTTCCGAGCTGCTCCCACTGCTCGCGGTAGAGCGCCATGATCTTGGCGTAAACCGGATTGCGGAACTCGATGTTGTCGTCGCTCAACTCCGAGAAGATCACCTCGGCCACGTTGCACGCCACCATCGTACGTCCCTCCTTGAAGTCGAACGAGCAGTGTCCGTATTTGAGCAGGTACTTGACGATCTCACGCTCCAGCGCCTCCACGCTGCTGCCCGCCTCGACATGCTGTTTGTACTCCACCTCGGGCTGCGGGGGCGTCTCCTGACGCTGTCGCGCCGTCTGCCTCCGCAGGAACTCGTCCGTCTCGCGGTCGCCCGACGTGGTGAGCCGCTTGCGCGCCACCTCGCCGATGAGGATCCGCTCGTCGATATCCATGATCCGCGCGCACTCCTTGATGTAGACCGAACGCTGGATGGTAACGGGAACCTGGGCGATCGACTGCGCCATGTCGCCGATGAGCGACGCCTTGCGGATCGGATCGCCCTGGGCATCCTGCAGCAGCAGCCGTGCCTTGAACTCCAGGAAATCCTGTTCGTTGTCGCGGATATAGGCCCGCACCTCCTCGGCCGTATGGCTGTGGGCAAAGGAGTCGGGATCTTCGGGCTCCGGGAGCAGCACCACGCGCACGTTCATACCCTCCTTGAGGATCATGTCGATGCCGCGCAGCGAGGCATGGATACCTGCCGAGTCGCCGTCGTAGATCACCGTGATGTTCTTCGTGAAGCGTCCGATCAGGCGGATCTGCTCCGTCGTGAGCGACGTTCCCGACGAGGCCACGACATTTTCGATCCCCGCCTGGTGCATCGAGATCACGTCGAGGTAACCCTCAACCAGAATGGCGTACTCCTCCTGCTGGATGGCTTTCTTGGCAAAGTAGAGCCCGTAAAGCTCGCGTTTCTTGCTGTAGATCTCGCTCTCCGGAGAGTTCTGGTACTTGGCCACCTGCTTGTCGGTGCGCAGCGTACGTCCGCCAAAGGCCACGATGCGCCCCGAAATGTTGTGTACCGGGAAGATCACCCGGTCGCGGAAACGGTCGTAAAGCGATCCGTCGCTCTCCCGGGCCAGCGAAAGTCCCGTCGAGAGCAGGAACTCCCGTTTATACCCCGCAGCCAGGGCGTCCTTCGACATCCGGTCGCCCTTCGAGGGGCAGAAGCCCAGGCCGAATTTCGCAATCGTCGCGTCGGTCAGTCCGCGCTTCTGGCGGAAGTAGCTCATCCCGACGCTCATACCCTCGGATTCATGGCGCAGGTAGTTGGCAAAGTAGTCCGCCGCCCAGCCGTTGAGCGCAAACATCGACTCCCGGTCGTCGTTGCGCCGCACCTCCTCTTCGGTGAGCTCCTTCTCGTGCACCTCGATGCCGTAACGTTTGGCAACCATCTTCAGCGCCTCGGGGTACGTAAGGCTCTCGTGCTCCATCAGAAAGGTCACGGCATTGCCGCCCTTTCCGCAGCCGAAGCACTTGTAGACCCCCTTCGAGGGCGAGACGACGAACGACGGCGTCTTTTCGTTGTGGAACGGACAGCACGCCACGTAGTTCACGCCCTTGCGCTTGAGCGTGACGTAGTCGCCGACGATATCCACGATATTCGCCGCGGCGTAGATGCGGTCCACTGTCTCCCGGTCGATCATACGTGCAAAGATACGCAAAATTCCCGACAATGGTGCCCGGGCCTCCCGCACGCGCGGAATTTGATTCCACATACGGCAAATTTTCCCTATCTTTGTCCCGATGGATTTCAAACTCGTATCGGATTACGCCCCGATGGGCGACCAGCCCGAAGCTATCGAACAGCTCGTCGGGGCGATACGCCACGGCTCGAAGCACAATGTGCTGCTCGGCGTGACGGGTTCGGGAAAAACCTTCACCGTGGCGAACGTCATCGCTCAGCTCAACCGTCCGACGCTCGTGCTGAGCCACAACAAGACCCTCGCGGCCCAGCTCTACGGAGAGTTCAAGAACTTCTTCCCGGAAAACGCCGTCGAATACTTCGTCTCCTACTACGACTACTACCAGCCCGAAGCGTATCTTCCGTCGACGGACACCTACATCGAGAAGGACCTCTCGATCAACGCCGACATCGAGAAGATGCGGCTGCAGACCGTGGCTACGCTCCTCTCGGGACGCCGCGACGTGGTGGTCGTGTCGAGCGTCTCGTGTCTCTACGGAGCCGGCAACCCCGCGGACTTCCACGCAACGGCCATCCACATCGAGGTCGGGCAGGTCGTCAGCTACAAGCACTTCCTCTACAAGCTCGTCGAGGCACTCTACACCCGCACCGAGCGGGAGCTGCTGCCCGCCACGTTCCGCGTCAACGGAGACACGGTGGACATCATGGCCGCCTTCGGAGAGTTCGGGAACCAGTGCTTCCGCGTGATGTTCTTCGACAACGAGATCGAGGCCATCCAGTCGATCGACCCCGCCACGGGGCAGCGCATCCAGACGCTCGACTCCCTGACGCTCTACCCCACAAACCTCTTTGTCACAACCAAGGAGCGTATCAACACCGCCGTGCAGCAGATCTATCTCGACCTCGGAAAGCAGATCGAGTTCTTCGAGAAGCAGGGACGCATGGTCGAGGCCCAGCGCATCAAGCAGCGTGTGGAGTACGACCTGGAGATGATCAAGGAGATCGGTTACTGCCCCGGCATCGAAAACTATTCGCGCTACTTCGACGGACGTGCCGCCGGAACGCGCCCCTTCTGTCTGATCGACTACTTCCCGAAAGATTACCTGATGGTCGTCGACGAGAGCCACGTCACCCTGCCGCAGGTGCACGCCATGTATGGCGGCGACCGCGCCCGCAAGGAGAATCTCGTGGAGTACGGGTTCCGCCTCCCGGCCGCCAAGGACAACCGTCCGCTGACGTTTGCGGAGTTCGAGCAGCTCCAGGGCACCTCGATCTATGTCAGCGCTACGCCCGCCGACTGGGAGCTGATGAAGAGCGAGGGGGTCATCGTCGAACAGCTGATTCGCCCTACGGGGCTCGTCGATCCGCCCCTTGAGGTGCGCGTGACGCTGAACCAGATCGACGATCTGATCGAGGAGATCGACAAACGGGTGAAGAACGACGACAAGGTCCTCGTAACGACCATCACCAAACGCATGGCCGAGGAGCTGTCGAAATATTTCGATCGCGTGGGCGTTCGCAACCGCTACATCCACTCGGATGTCGACACGCTGGAACGCATTCAGATTCTGGAGGATCTGCGAAACGGGCTGTTCGACGTGTTGGTGGGTGTGAATCTGCTCCGGGAGGGGTTGGACCTCCCGGAGGTGGCGCTGGTAGCCATTCTCGATGCCGACAAGGAGGGATTCCTTCGCAACGTGCGCTCGCTGACGCAGATCGCCGGACGCGCCGCACGCCACGCCCAGGGCAACGTCATTCTCTACGCCGACACCTGCACGGAGTCGATGCGTCAGACCATCGAGCAGAGCAACCGCCGCCGCGAGAAGCAGGTGCGCTTCAACATGGAGCACGGAATGCTGCCACGCCGTGCGCAGCGCAGCGGTTCGGGCCCCAGCACCCTGCTCGCCGGGCAGCAGGGCGAAACGCCGAAGGTCGACCTCACGGCGTACCCCATTGTCGAGGAGCACTACGCAACGGCCGCCGACGTACAGCACGACTATACGGCAACAACGGCGGGAGAGAATCTCGATGCGCTGATCGACAAGGCGCGCGAAGAGATGGAGCGCGCCGCCAAGTCGCTGGACTTCCTGGCCGCAGCGAAATTCCGCGACCGGATGTACGAACTTCAGAAGCTGCGCGAGGAGAACCGCAGCAAGCAATACAGCAGGTAGCCGAAGGCCGGATCAAGAGGGGCATGGCCCGGGGTGGCCATCCGAATCAATACGCATTCATCGGAATCAATACCGTTCGGCGTGGCGGAAGGTAAAGTATTTGGCCGCGAAGAAGCTGTAAACCGTCGTTACGCACGTGGCAAGCATCTGCGAGGGGGTCGCCCAGACATGGCAGACCTCGACAAAAAATTTTAGGCACACGTAATTCACTCCGATCGATCCCAGCACCGACAACAGATAGCGGAACAGCTGCGTACCCGAAGGGAGCGGCGAGCGGCGGAACGCCACATGGCGGTTGAGCCAGAATCCCGCGAAGAAGGTCAGCGGAAAGGTCAGCAGCATGGCGGCGACATGCGCCGAGACGGCCACGACGCCGAGATCGATCAGCTGTTTATCGATCAGGTAGTTGTAGATCAAAAAGTAGCATACCCATCCGAACACGACGTTCACACCTCCGCACACGGCATAACGAAATACCTGAAGAGGGACAATCGCCGCAACGGGGCGGATGTAGAACCAGTCGATCAGTCGGACTATAAAATCGGAGAGGCGCATCAGCGAGCCGTATATACCCACATGTCGGGGAAGCGGTCGGCATGCGCACGTATGAAGAGTCGGCACGCCTCCGGATCATTCGATTCGAACGGCGAGACCATGAATTTCGCGCCGAAGCGGTAGACGCCGCACGTGATGGCCACCTCCTGCGACGAAGCGGCTCCAGCGGCAGCCCGCCGGGCATTCTCCATCGTGCTGAAGACGCCCAGCACCACATAGTGATGCCCCGAGATCAGAGCAGCGGGACTCGTCGCGTTGTCCGCAGAGACCGGTCGGTCGGTCGGCGCCGGAGTCGAGGCAGAAGTCGTCGAGGTTGCTTCGGACGACGGTTCGGACGATTGCGCGGGCGTCACGCCGGAGGTCGGCAGCGAGGAATCCGTCGCCGCGACACCCGTCGAATCGGTCTGCTGGACCATTGCAAGGCTGTCGGTCTGCCGGGCCGGCACAAGGCGCGTCATCGGAACCGAGTCGGGAGTATCGACCCGGAACATCTGCCAGGCATAGATTCCAATGGCGGCCGCGCACACCACGGCTGCAACTCCGATCCAGCATACCCAGTCGAAACGCCGCGGGCGTGGAACGCGCACCCGCTCCCGTCCCTGAGGGTTCAAGCGTCGCTCAAAAGCCTCGTCCGGTGTGAAATGCTTGTTCTTCAGCACGCCGACCCCCTCGATCGTCAGAACTTCGGACTCCAGGGCCCGCGCCGTCCAGCGGTCGTAAACCGATTGGGCCATCTCCTGGACACGCTCCGCCTCGGCACCGTTGATCTGCAGCACCCGGGCGATCTCGTCGACAAGCGACGCACCCCGCTGCTGCGAGGTGAACTGGACAAAACGGTGTGGCGGAATCACCTCCCGACGGTTGATCCGCCGGGCAGGCTGCCGTTCGGTATACAGCGAGCCGATGCCGGGCAAAAAGACTTCGCCCCCGCCGGCCAACAGGCCGCCGATCAGTCGGCCCACCTGTTCCATCATCGGATTTGCACTCATTTTTTCTTCTTTTTAGGGGTTTTGCCCGCCGCGGGCTTCATGGCGGAGGCATAGGCTCGGGAAACCGCCGAAGGATCGGCGGCCGGGCGCGTGGCTCCCCGCCAGATCATGTAGAGGCCCAGCACGATGAAGGGAATGCTCAACCATTGTCCCATGTCAAGCGTCCAGCCCACCTCGAAGGCTTCCTGTTCGGTCTTGATAAACTCGATGAAGAAGCGTGTGAGGAATACGCCGATCAGGCCGATGCCGAACAGAATGCCCGGACGCCGGCGAGCCATATCCCGACGATAATAGAGCCAGCACAGAATGGCAAACGTCGCAAGGTAGCACAAGGCTTCGTAGATCTGCGTGGGGTGCACGGCAGCCGGTGCGTAACGGGCCTGCCACAAATGCGAACGCACGAACTCGAAACCCCACGGAAGCGTGGTTGCTTCACCAAAAATCTCCGAATTGAAGAGGTTGCCCATGCGGACGATGGCACCACCGATGCCCACGGGAATCATGATCCGGTCCAGCGACCAGATGTAGGGAAGGTGGTTTTTGCGCGAAAAGAGCCACAGGCCGATCAGCAGACCGATGGCGGCCCCGTGGCTCGCCATGCCGCCGTCGCGGAATCCCGTAATGATCGTCCATGGTTCCGAAAGATAACCCACCGGATCGTAGAAGAGGCAGTGGCCGAGGCGCGCACCCAGAATCGTAGCGATCGTTCCATAGATAAAGATCGACCCCGAAACCTCCTGCGGAAGCCCTTCGCGTTTGCAGAAATTGTCGAAAAACCATGCGCCGATCAGGATCGCCAGCGCCCACATCACTCCATAATAGCGGATTTCGAACGAACCGATACTGATGAATACCGGATCGAAATCCCATACGATGCTCAAAGCGTGTATCATAAATTCATTGTTTTACATGGTTGCGCCCTCTCCGGGTTCCGCATTCCGGTCCCGCACTCAGCCTCACATTCAGTCTCGCACTCACCCCCTTCACTACAGCCCTTCACTACGCTCCCTCGCTACGGCCCCTCGCTACGGCCCCTCGCTACAGGTCCTTCACTACGACCCCACTACGGCCCCTCGCTACGGCCCCTCGTGGATCCCGGCACAGGATTACTTCATCTCCTGGAGGTTCGCCTTGCGAAGCGTGAAGGAGAAGGTGCTGCCGACGCCCAGCTCGCTGCGCACGGTGATGCGCTCGCCATGGGCCTCGATAATGTGCTTGACGATGGCAAGTCCGAGGCCCGTACCTCCCTGCTCGCGCGAACGCCCCTTGTCGGTGCGGTAGAAACGCTCAAAGACACGCGGCAGATCCTCACGCGCTATGCCCAGTCCGTTGTCCTCGACCTCGATCAGGATCTTGTCCAGCATGTCGCGAAAACGGACGCGCGTCAGTCCCCCCTCCTTGCCATAGCGGATCGAGTTGACGATCAGATTGACGAATACCTGTCCCACATAGTGCTTGTCGGCCACCACCCAGAAGGGAGACGGAAGATTCTCCGCTCCTTTGATCGAGATCTTGATGTGTTTCCTGTCGGCCTCCATCTCGGTCTGCTCGGCGATCTCCTTGGCCAGCGCCACCACGTCGAACCGCTCCAGATTGAGCTTGTTCATGCTGCTCTCGAGCTTCGAGATCGTGTCGAGGTCGTTGACGATATTGATCAGCCGGTCGATGCTCTTCTCGGCCCGTTCAAGGTATTTGCGGTTGATGAGCTCGTCCTCCAGTCCCCCGTCAAGCAGCGTCGAGATGTATCCCTGCACGTTGAAAATCGGGGTCTTCAACTCGTGGGCCACGTTGCCCAGATACTGTTTGCGGAACTGCTCGGCCTGCTTCAGCCGCGTGATCTCCTTGTCGTTCGTGTCGGCCCACGCCGTGAGCTCCTCGCCAATGTTCTCGACCTTCTTGTCCTTGAGCTCCGAGAAGATCTCCTTCGTGTGCACGTCGCGCGAGAGAACGATCGAGTAGATCGGCTTGAGTTTGTAGGAGACATACTTGCGGATGATGAACAGCGCGACAAACGTCACAATCGCAAACGTACCGAGCAATACGCCGGTTGCTGCGATCCAACGGATCTGCACCCCTTTCGCATGCAGGGCGAACAGTACCCCGGCAACAATTACCGTGGCAAGCAGGCCGATCCAGCCCGATGCCGCCTCTTTGGTCTTGATGGTTGGCATGGATGTATTACTTCTTCATATAGTTCTGCATCAGCCGGGCGATATACTTCCCGATGATGTCGAATTCAAGATTCACGACCGTCCCCACTTCGATGCGACAGAAGTTCGTATGCTCGAACGTGTAGGGAATGATCGCCACGCGGAAACTCTTTTCGGTAGGGTCGCAGACCGTGAGACTCACGCCGTTGACCGTCACCGAACCCTTCTCCACCGTGCAGAGGCCTCCGCCCTGCGGCTCGTACTCGAAGGTGAAGTACCAGCTGCCGTCGGCATCCTCCTTGGCCGTGCAGACGGCCGTCTGGTCGACGTGTCCCTGCACGATGTGTCCGTCGAGCAGCGCATCGGGCTTCATCGAACGCTCGACGTTGACCAGATCCCCCACCGCCAGCAGCCCGAGGTTGCTGCGCTCGAGCGTCTCCTTCATCGCCGTTACGGTATAGGTGTCCCCGGTGATGTCGACCACCGTCAGGCACACGCCGTTGTGGGAGATGCTCTGATCGATCTTCAACTCCCGGGTGAAATCCGCTCGAAGCGTGAAATCCTTGTTCTGACGGTCGGTGCGGATCGATACGACCTCCGCCATGCCTTCGACGATACCTGAAAACATACGCTTATTGTCTCAATTATTGATTATCAACATTCCCTTTACCTTATAGACCGCTGTTATATCGCTGACATCCAACACAATGTCATCATAGTTCTCACGATCTCCGGCAACCAGCCGCACCTTGTTTTCATCGGGTACGACACGCACCGTACGCAAAGTTACAATTTTTCGGCCGACTATCACACACTCCGACCCGGGAATTATCGCATCCCGGTCGATTGCCTTCAGCAGCACGATCGTCCCCGAAGGGATCGTATGCCCCATGGCATGGCCCGTGTAGTTCATGGCCAGGTCACAATCCCCCGCCGGAGGAACCACCAGATAGCTGTCCGGCTCCAGCCGCTCGAGCTCCGCAATCGCCTGCTCGACCTCAACATGATAATACGGGATCTGTATGCCGCGCAGCTTCACGTCGGAAAACATCTGCCCCTCGCCCGTCAGCAGCCACAGTTTGTCCACCTGGGGAAACTTCGCCACAATACGGTTGGCCACATCAAGCGATATGCCATTGTTGCCGCGCTTTATCTGATACAGGTTCTCCCCTCTCGCCAAGCCGATGTACCGTGCAAAATAGTTGGTCGTCATGTTCGCCCACTTGATCACGGCCTCGACTCTCTGCCAATTACTCCTCTTTTCCCGCATTTTTTTGTACAATTAAAATTTTTTTTGCATCTTTGCAACCCCGGTCCCGTAGTTCAATGGATAGAATACAAGATTCCGGTTCTTACGATATGGGTTCGATTCCCGTCGGGACTACTCACAGGCGCGAAATATTCGCGCCTGTTTTTATTTCCCGGGAATCTTCCTCATATGGGCTGCAACCGCTTCCGGCAACAAAAATAATAACAAAATTCAGCCCGACAATAAAAAATAGCAATTTTAGCTTCATTCGTACACCGCTCCATCCTGCGAAAAAACTTCCATGGACACAAAAAAAGTCCGTACAGACGTACGGACTTACTACGGCGCACTCGGGCGCACCTCGATATCATGTCAGAGGCTCAAAAGGTGAGACGCACGCCCAGCCGTAGCGACAGAGTCAACGGAGAATCGGTGCGCACGGTGCGCAACCGCGTCTGCGTAAAGTAATAGGAACCTTCGGGTTCGAAATAGAGTCCTACAACATCGCCCAGGCGGTACTGGACACCGACGGCAGCCAGTGCCGACCACTGCAGGCCCGGTTCATTCACCGAGGTGGTGCCGAATCTCGCCGACACGCATTTCTCGGCCATACCTCCCGCTCCTATATATAAGGAAAGCGCTCCCCGCTCGAGAAACTGCCAGTTCAGACGCACCGGAATACCGACGAAATGGAGTTTCTGCGACACATCCTCCGAGGAATAACGCGTCCGCACGTCGGAACGAACCAGTGTATAGATCAGTCCGCTTTCGAGCGACAACCCGTAGGGAAAGGCTTTCGACACCGAGAGTCCGAAGCTCAGCGGCTGATGGTGGCGGTAGGTGTTGTCCCCGGCATCGAAACGCTGCTTGTAGGTCATGTTGTCACCCGTTCCGACCGTCATCGCCAGGTCGTTCACGGCCGACATCTGCATCTTCGGAAGCGATGTCGGCGTCGTACCGCCCCCCGAGAGTCCCCCTCCGGCATGTACCGAGAACGAGGCTCGGCTGCGTGCCGGGCGTCGGGCAGCAGGTGTCTCGCCGGTGGCTTCCCGCAAACGCGTCGCCGCACGGGGCGAGGCCGGAGCCGCCGCCGAACGTGCCACGGCAGCATGCGTTGCGGCATCGGTCCGATCGGGTTCCCCGGCACGCAGTTCCCGATCTGCAGCAGCAGATCGGGCGGCTGCCTCATCCGTCAAGGTGCCGGCATTCTTCGCAGGCTCGATCTCCGCCGGTTGTTCCCGATCGGCAGGAATCTTCGCCGCAAGAAGCCTCCGCGACCGCAGGGAGGAGGAGACCTCGGAGCGCTCTTCGGAGAGTCCGACCGTTTCGGCAAGCCTCTCTGACGGCGACGGGGCATCGGCCTGCGGTGGCAGCGATACCGCCGGGGTTTCGCCATCGGCAGCCGAAACGATCACGTCTCCATGAGATTCCAACACGGGATCCGGCCGGAGCAGCAGGTTGCCCGCGACAAGGCCGATCAATACGACAGCGGCAGCTGCCGCGACTCGCGGCCACAGGATCTTCCACGCGGGACGCTTCACGGCTTCGGGCTCCGGTGCCGATCCGCGTGTCGAGGATTGGCGCGCCAGCTCTCGCTGCAACCGCTCCCATCCATCCTCCGAGGGCGGAAGTTCGGCATCCCGCAGCGATTGCCGCAGGGCCTCGATCCACTCGTTATTCCGTTCTTGTTTCATCTTTCGCTAATGCGTTTTCAAATACTCCCGGACCTTGTGCGCCAGCAGGCTGCGGGCCCGCGAGAGCTGCGACGAGGAGCTCTTTTCGTTAATGCCCAGCAGACGGGCAATATCGCGATGCGAGTATCCCTCGATGCAATAAAGGTTGAACACCGCACGGTAACCGTCGGGCAGCTCTCCGACGAAGCGCAGCAGCACCTCGCGCGGGATCTTCGTCACTTCGGCCCCTCCGGGTTCGGGTTCCGACTCCGTCTCGGCAAGCCGCGCCGCCGTACGCCCCTCATCGAGCGAAACGCTGTCGAGGCGGTTGCGGCTCCGCAGCCATTCGAGCGCCACGTTCACCGTGATGCGTTCGATCCACGCCCGGAGCGATCCCGGCCCGCGATAGGCAAAGCGGTCAAAGGCCCCGAAAATCTTCAGAAAAGCATCGTGCATCAGATCCTCGGCCGTCGCCCGTTCACCGACATAACGCATGCAAATGGCCAGCAGACGACCTGCATAACGGTCATACAGCTCCTTCCGGGCCGCATCGCTCCCCGCTCTGCACCCATCGGCCAGTATCTGTTCGTCCATTTGCATCTTCTAAACCACTTATATAAATGGACCCGCGGCGCAAGGACTGCATGAAACAAAAAAATTTTTTCCTTCGTGCAGTATTTCCTCCCCGGGGACGTTTTAAGAGCGAAAGGTAACAAAAAAATACGTCAAAAGATGAAAAAATTCGGATTCATACTGCTCTTAGCCGGTTTTGCAGCCATGCTCCCGTCCTGCAACGACGACAAGGGTGACTACCCCGGCTATTCGCTCATCACGAGCATCCACACGCTCGACGACGGAGACTTCTACTTCCAGCGCGACAACGGTGAAACCCTCTACCCGGGCGACAAGTCGCGCATGCCCTACTTCAAACCCGACGCCGAACAGAAGAGAGCCATCGTGTGGTTCAACCTCCTCGACGAACCCAAGCAGGGCTACGACTACAACATCGCCCTCTACGGCGTCGACTACATCTACGCCGGGACCTCGAAGGTCGTGGACACCCAGGAGGAGCTGGACCAACTGGCCAACAACCCTACGAGTTTCATGACCGACTACCTCTCGTTCAGCAACCTCACCCGGGAGTGGCTGACGCTCTACGTGGGTTATCCCGTGACGGACAACTCGAAGCACTCCTTCACGCTGATCGTCAACAACGTCGAGGAACCCGAGCAGACCAATGAGGGATACCTCGACGTCGAGCTCCGCCACAATGCCGACGGCGATATCCACGGATATACCTACTGGTACTACATCTCGCTCGACGTGACGCCGCTGGCCGACCTGCTCAAGGACAAGAAGGGCATCACGCTGCGCATCCTTACGCAGGAGAACGGCACCAAATACCTGAAATTCGATCTGCCCAAGGAAGACGCGGAGAAGTAGCCACTCCCGTCGCGAGGCACGATCACCCGGCCCGTACACCCACGTGTGCGGGCCGTTTTCTATTATGCCCGTTTGCCCGCAACATGCAGACCGAAGACGGAGTCCGCAACTCCGGATCCCGACAGGTGCTTTTTCATTCGCCGCGGATGCCGAAATTCCGCGAAAAAACGTATCTTTGCGTCATGTCCATCGTACGCAATCCAGAAAGCGACCTCGAATTCGAGAACAAGATCCGTCCGCAGGAGCTCGAAAGCTTCTCCGGACAGGACAAGATCGTCGAGAACCTCCGCATATTCATCAAGGCGGCGCTCATGCGCGGCGACTCCCTCGACCACGTGTTGCTGCACGGACCTCCGGGTTTGGGTAAAACCACCCTGGCAAACATCATCGCCAACGAAATGGGAGCCCAGTTGCGTGTAACGTCGGGCCCCGTGCTGGACAAACCCGGCGATCTGGCGGGTCTGCTCACGAACCTCAACCCCGGCGACGTGCTCTTCATTGACGAGATTCACCGTCTGAGCCCCATCGTCGAGGAGTATCTCTATTCGGCGATGGAGGACTTCAAGATCGATATCGTGCTCGACAAGGGACCTTCGGCCCGCTCGATACAGATCGAGCTGGCTCCCTTCACTCTGATCGGCGCCACGACGCGCAGCGGCCTGCTCACCTCACCCCTCAGAGCCCGGTTCGGCATCCAGTGCCACCTGGAGTACTACGACGCTCCGGTGCTGGCCGGCATTGTACGCCGTTCGGCAAAGATCCTCGACATCACGATCGACGACGATGCGGCCCACGAAGTGGCGCTCCGCTCACGCGGCACGCCGCGTATCGCCAATGCCCTGCTGCGGCGCGTGCGGGACTTTGCCATGGTCAAAGGCGAAGGACACATCGACCTGGCCATCACGCGCTTCGCTCTATCGGCACTGAACATCGACTCCCGCGGACTCGATCAGATGGACAACAAGATCCTCGGAACGATCATCGAGAAGTTCAACGGCGGTCCCGTCGGGTTGAACACCATTGCCACGGCCGTGGGCGAGGAGGCCGGAACCATCGAGGAGGTCTACGAACCTTTTCTCATCAAGGAGGGATTCCTCAAACGCACACCCCGGGGGCGCGAAGCCACTCCACTGGCCTATGAACACCTCGGCATTCTGTCCATGCGGGGGGGGGACGGCAGCGGCACGCTTTTCTGACTCCCGGAGCGGAAACGGAACTCTTTCCGAGGAGTCGTTCCGACATCACGGAGCAGGACGGCCCTGTCGACCGCGGCATGCCTCGGAAGGCGGGATCTGCCGACAGTGAAGATCCATACCCGGAATATTCCCAGAAAAAACATTAACCCAACACCATGAAAAAACATCAGTTCCGTATCCGGCAGATGGTCCGCTTGACGGCCGTCCTGCTGTTGCTCCCGAGTCTCGGGTGCGCCCCCAAGGTCTACTCCACGCTTCAGAAAAGCTATCCCGCACGCCCGGAGGGGTCGGCCGTGAAAGTCATATACCTGAACGATGCAATGCCCGAAGGCGCCGAGGTGCTGGGAAGCGTCGAGGTCCTCGACAATGGACTGGCCACCAACTGCGGCTTCCTGCGCGTGGTGGAACTGGCCAAGGAGGTCACAAACCGCGCCGGAGGAAATGCCCTCCACATCACCTGGCACAAGGATCCCGCGATATTCGGCAGCTCGTGTCACCAGATTGCCGGCGACATGCTGCGCTATCCCGATGAGAAGGAGTTGGCCGGCAATGCTACGGGAGGTTCTGCAACTGCAGCTGCCGGCACTGCGGAGAAAGCCGGACTCGCGGCGGCCGGAGAGGCAATGACAGGCTCAGCAGCATCCGCAGCCGACGCGGCGAGCGGTATCGCGGGTACGACAGATGCGGACATCGCGTCCGCCCCGCAGGCCGTTTCGGCAAACCGGAGTGCCGGAAGAAGGGGTACGTCGCTCGAAACACAGCCCTACCGCATGCCCTTCACGCTGATGGTCAATGCCGGATATGCCTTCATCGTCAGCAAGGTCGAAATGGTCAACGGCGTGACGGGAAATCCCCGCCAGGGATTCGGCTTCAACGCAGCCCTGCAGTGGGCCTCGCACAACGGAATCGGCGCAGGACTCCGTTATGCGGGCTATTTCTCCTCGGCGAAGGTGGCCGGTACGGGCATCGGCTCCCAGCGCTTCAACATCCACCTCCACTACGTCGGGCCGGAGCTGGTCCTGCGCCAGGAGGCGGGCAAACGCTGGCGGTTTCACGAATCGTTCGGCCTCGGATATGCCGCCTACGGCGAACGGTTGAAAAATATCTCCGTCCGGATCAACGGATTCGGCGTGCACATCGATGTCGGCGCCGAGTACCGTCTGTCGAAACATCTGGCCGTGGGCCTCGGCGTGGCCGACTATATGTCGACTTTCCCGTCGTCGGAGTTCGGGCTGGACGATATGGACGAGGAGAAGAACCAGAGTTTCTCCTATCTTACGATCAACGGGGGTCTGCGGATCCTCTTCTGAGGTTTGACCCCTGGCGCCTGACGTTTGGCTGGCATGAATCGGGACGGGTTGGTTAATAAAAATTTTGTGAAAAATCTTAAAAAATGTTAAGATTGGAACGATATTTTGCTATATTTGCAACAAGGGCAGGATCCTTGCCCCGAAAACCGATCAAACAGACTTTAAGATGAATACAAAAACGCAACTCGATGAGGCCGCGCTGCGTTATCACAGCGAAGGCCGCCCCGGAAAAATAGAGATCAAGGCCACCAAACCCTACCGCTCCCAGCAGGATCTCGCACTCGCCTACTCCCCGGGCGTGGCGGCCCCCTCGCGAGCCATCGCCGCCGACCCCAAAGAGGTCTATACCTATACGGGAAAGGGCAATCTCGTGGCTGTCATCTCCAACGGAACCGCCGTCCTCGGACTCGGAAACATCGGCCCCCTGGCCGCAAAACCCGTCATGGAGGGCAAGAGCATGCTCTTCAAGATCTTCGCCGGCATCGACTCCTTCGACATCGAGGTGGCCGAAACCGACCCAGAGGCGTTCGTCCGCACGGTGAAGGCCATAGCCCCCACCTTCGGAGGAATCAACCTCGAGGACATCAAGGCTCCCGAATGCTTTGAGATCGAAGCCCGGCTGCGCGAAGAGCTCGACATTCCCGTCATGCATGACGACCAGCACGGCACGGCCATCATCTCCTCGGCGGCGCTGCTCAACGGCGCACAGATCGCCGGAAAGTCACTCGACAAGATGCGCGTGGTAGTCAACGGAGCCGGAGCCGCCGCCATCGCCTGCGCCCGGCTCTTCGTCGCACTCGGCATCCGCCGCGAACACATCGTGCTGTGCGACAGCCACGGAGTGGTCACCGTCTACCGCGAAGATATCAACCCCATGAAGCGGGAATTTGCCACCGACCGCCGAATCACGACCCTCGACGAGGCCATTCGCGGCGCTGACGTATTCCTCGGCGTCTCGAAAGCCAACGTTCTGACAGCCGACATGCTCCGCACGATGGCCGTCTCGCCGATCGTCATGGCGCTGGCAAATCCCGATCCCGAGATCGCCTACGAAACGGCCATACACTCGCGCCCGGACATCATCTTCGCCACGGGGCGTTCGGATTACCCCAATCAGGTCAACAACGTATTGGGATTCCCCTACATCTTCCGCGGGGCACTCGACGTGCGCGCCTCGGAGATCAACGAGGCCATGAAGCTCGCAGCGGCACACGCTCTGGCCGGATTGACCCGGCAGCCGGTCCCGGAGTCCGTGTTGAAGATCTATGGGCTGGAGCGGCTCGAATTCGGCCGCGACTATTTGATTCCCAAGCCCTACGATCCGCGGTTGCTGAGCGTCGTGTCGACCGCCGTGGCAAAGGCGGCCGTGGAATCGGGTGTTGCCCGGAAGCCCATCACGGATTGGGAAGCCTATGCGGAACGGCTGCAAAAGGAGGCTACGGAGCGATAATTCCGATTATCACGCAAGAGATGCAAACGCGAGACGCCGGTCACACACGTGACCGGCGTCTCGTTTTATCCTTCCGGCGGATTATGCAGACGAAAAATCGTCCGTTCAGCCATTCGACTTCGCGGATGTCGTCGCCGCGCTCCGCGACGCGGCAAGACGCTCCCCGTACAATCCTGCAACCAGCCGGCAGGCATCATCCAGCGACATGCGACCCGTATTGACCGTCAGATCGTAACGATGCGGGTCGTCCCACCGCCCGCCGGTATAATATTCATAATGCATCCGCCGGTTGCGGTTCACGCGCCGGACCTCGGCCTCGGCATCAGAAGGCGCTATGCCGTATTCGGAAACACATCGCCTACGCGCACTTTCGGGATCCGTGCAGCAGAAAACCCGTACGGCCTGCGGATCGTCGCGCAGGACGAAATCGGCACATCGTCCCACGATGATGCACGACTCCTTGCGCGCCAGGTCGCGGACGACGCTGTTTTCGGCAACAAAGAGTACATCCTCGGGAGAGAGACTGCGGTCCATGCGCGCTCCGTTGGTCTGGGCAAAGATGCACTTCAGCCAGAACGACGGAATGGTCTGTTCGTTGTGCAGGATATACTCCTCGTCCATGCCGCTCTTCTGTGCCGCAAGGCGGATGAACTCATTGTCGTAGACCGGAATATGCAGCATCGCGGAGAGCTTCTCCCCCAACTGGTGGCCGCCGCTTCCGTACTCGCGGGCAATCGTGACGACGACATGCTGCGCAACGGCCGGCTCGGATCCCTGGACAAAATCCTCCGACTCCTCACCGATCCAGCGGTCCAGACGCCGGAAGGAGGGAGAGACGAAATGCACGATCGGTCCCACGACAAGCGCTGCAATGACGGTTCCCTCGCGCACCCCGAAGATTCCCGACATGAAGGCCAGCGACAGGGAGCAGGCCAGGATCACCAGCGTGACGTCAAAGCCCAGCTTTACGTATCCGAATTCGCCCCGCGTCCGCCGCGCAATGGCCCGCACGAAATATTCGCCGGCCGCCATGGCCACGTTGACCTTGACCTCGAGGGCAATGCCGACGGCAAGAATCACACAGCCGATGAGCAGGCTCACGATCTTCAGGACATACGCCTCGGGAACCAGCCAGAAGAGCGCACTCATCGAGCAGTCGATAAACGTGCCGAAAAAGAGTGTCACGGGAATCTGGAGCAGGTAGATCCGTCGATCGGTCTTCAAGTCCTGACGCGTCATGAAGGGGAGCTCGAGCAGCATGAAGAGCAGGTTGAGAATGATGGTCCACTGCCCCATGGTCAGCGGGGTGAACATACTCAATACATAAGTGGTACTGGTGATGGGCGAGGTGCCCAGCAATGCCCGCGTGATGAACGCTATGCCGAAGGCATTGACGAAAAGAGCGACCAGAAACAGCAGATATCGCCGCAGCAAATAAACGTTTTTCGTTTTCATGTTTGGGCTTTCGATAATTTCAGGGTGCAAAATTCGTCTTTTCTTCCGAGATTCGGATCATAAAGATACAACCGGAATTGGTATAATCCGAAACAAAATCGTACCTTTGGTTCCAAAATGCCCTGTTTTATGAATGTGCCGCACCCCGAACACGACGACGAGCTCGCGCCCCGGAACCAAGACGAAAACGCCGGAAAGATCTCGTTCGGAAAGATCGACCACCGAAGGCTCTCCCGCGAGGAGGTGTCGCTCGAACGCGGATTCTTCTTCGGAATGGTCGAAAACGGCTCGGCGCTCATCGTGGACGACTCCGGCACAAGACCGCTGCGACGGGGGGATCTGCTGATCCTCTCCCCGAGCCGCAGCTGCTCGGTACGTAACAGTTCGAAGGACTTTATCATGATCCGCATCGGCATGGACCCCGATTTCTTCGACACGCTGCCCGACGCGCAGACCATGTACAACAGCCTGGTCAGGCACCGTGAGGGAAGCCTTCCGTCGATCCTCCATCCCGAGCCTCTTGCCTACGAGCACCTCCGCGACACGGCGCTGCTCTACGCCCACGCCATGGCTCCGTTCGAGAAGCACCGTCCGGGAATCGTCCGCCACTGGTGCGGACTCTTTCTGCTGCAATTATCCGACATCCTGCGCGAGGACGATGCGCCCGGGCAGGACGCCGACTGCATCCGCCGCGCCGACAAGCTCTTCCGGGCATTCAAACGTCTCTCCGTCGAGCACTTCCGCACACACCACGACATAGCCTTCTACGCCGACCGGCTCCACATCTCGCCCACATACCTCGCCCGTATCGTCAAACGAATCACCGGTCATACGGTCTACGCCCATCTGGCCGGACTTCTTTGCGCCGAGGCACGGAGGTACCTGCGCAGTTCGGACATATCGGTCAAGGAGATCGCCGATCGGCTGGGATTTGCCGATCAGTCGTCGTTCGGAAAGTTCTTCAAGGCCCAGATAGGACTCTCACCCAACCACTTCCGCCAACGGGTCGGATACCGTCAGGAACTTAAGGAACGTTCTAAAGAATGATCCGCGGCAAAAAACCGGACCGGCGGCCTGTACAAACAGGCCGCCGGTCCGGATCATGTATTGCGCGTGTCGGAAGACTCTGCCGGGAAGTCCCTACACGAACAGCGCGGCAAACTCCTCGCGCGTCATGGGGCGCACCTCGCAGTCGCCGATGCCCACCGGCAGGACAATGCGCAGCAGGCCGTCCTCGCTCTTCTTATCCTTGCCCACCTCCTTCAGCAGGCGCTTCACCTCGACCGGCGGCGTCAGCTCGAAGCCCAGATGCATCAGGACGGAGTCGATACGCTGCCGATCCTCCTCGCGCAGCACCCCGAGTTTCACGGCTGCCCCGGCTATCAGCGACGTACCCGCGGCAACGGCTTCGCCGTGATTCATGCGGTTCGAGCACTTCTCGATGGCGTGCGCCAGCGTATGTCCGAGGTTGAGCTTCCGACGCTCGCCCGACTCCTTTTCGTCGTGCTCGACGATATCGGCCTTCACGCGGACGGCCGCCGAAATGACGTCGTTCAGCAGATCGGTGTCGCTGCGCAGGGTCTCGAACGTCGTCTGTTCGAGGCGCGTGAAGAGATCCCCGTCGGCAATGACCGCCGCCTTGACCACCTCGGCCAGCCCCGCGCGAAACTCCCGGTCGGGCAGCGTACGCAGCAGCGCCGGATCGCAGATGACAAACTGCGGCTGGGTGAATGTCCCGGCCATGTTCTTGTATCCGTCGACATTCACACCGTTCTTGCCGCCCACCGAAGCGTCGACCTGTCCGAGCAGCGTCGTCGACACGAATCCGAACCGCACGCCCCGCATGTAGGTCGAAGCGGCAAAACCCGCCACGTCGGTGACGATGCCTCCGCCGATTCCCAGGACGAAGGTCTTGCGGTCCACCCCCAATTCGATGAAGCGTCGGTAGATCGTCTCCACGGTCTGAAGCGTCTTGATGCTCTCGCCCGTGCCGATCAGCACGGTGTCGTAGGGCGCCAGCAACGGATGGTACAGACGGTCGATCGTGGCGTCGGAGACCACCACCACCCGGGCCTCGGGCAGCACACCCGACAAGATATCGGCCACAGGGCCTATGTAGACTTCACTCTGGTTGCGGACATTGAAAGCAGGTTCCATTATTCAGTTTTTTTAACAATCAAGCAAATGTAAGGATTATTCCGGAGAATTTGTTACCTTTGCGCCACAAAATACATATTTCGTTCTATGCAAAAACTGCGCAACATAGCGATCATCGCACACGTCGACCACGGAAAGACGACCCTCGTCGACAAGATGATTCTGGCTGGCCACGTTCTGCGCGACAATCAGCAGACCGGGGACCTCATTCTGGACAACAACGATCTGGAACGCGAACGGGGTATCACGATCCTCTCGAAAAATGTCTCGGTCATCTATAAGGACTACAAAATCAATATCATCGACACCCCGGGGCACGCCGACTTCGGAGGAGAGGTCGAACGCGTGCTGAACATGTGCGACGGCGTGCTGCTGCTCGTCGACGCGTTCGAGGGAACCATGCCCCAGACCCGCTTTGTGCTGCAGAAGGCCCTCGCCCTGGGCAAGAAGCCCATCGTGGTGATCAACAAGGTCGACAAACCCAACTGCCGTCCCGAAGTGGTCAACGAGCAGGTCTTTGACCTGATGTTCTCGCTCAACGCCACCGAGGATCAGCTCAACTACAAAACCATCTACGGTTCGGCCAAACAGGGATGGATGTCGCACAAATGGAACGAACGAACCGACTCGATCGTGCCGCTGCTCGACGCCATCATCGACGAAATTCCCGAACCGGCCGTCGTCGAGGGAACCCCGCAGCTGCTCATCACCTCGCTCGAATACTCCTCCTATACGGGACGTATCGCCGTCGGAAAGCTCACCCGCGGAACCCTCCGCGCCGGGCAGAACGTCACGCTGGCAAAGCGCGACGGCGTCACGCAGCAGAAATGCAAGATCAAGGATCTGATGGTCTTCGAAGGCCTCGGCAAGAAAAGGGTCGACGAGGTGCCGTGCGGCGAAATCTGCGCCATCATGGGAATCGACGGATTCGAAATCGGCGACACCATCTGCGACTACGACAACCCCGAACCTCTGCCGCCCATCGCCATCGATGAACCCACGATGTCGATGCTCTTCACGATCAACAACTCGCCCTTCTTCGGAAAGGACGGAAAATACGTCACCTCCCGGCACATCAAGGAGCGTCTCGACCGCGAGCTGGAGAAAAACCTCGCCCTGCGCGTCACGCCCGGGCCGTCGGCCGACTCGTTCAACGTCTTCGGACGCGGCGTGCTCCACCTCTCGGTGCTCATCGAGACCATGCGCCGCGAAGGTTATGAGTTCCAGGTCGGACAGCCCCGCGTAATCACCAAGGAGATCGACGGCAAGAAGTGCGAGCCCGTCGAGGAGCTGACCGTCGACTGCCCCGAAGAGCACTCCGGCACGGTGATCGACATGACCACGCGCCGCAAGGGTACGCTGCGCGACATGTCGTCGGACGGCGAACGCGTGCGGCTGCTGTTCGACATTCCGTCGCGAGGCATCATCGGACTGCGTTCGAACATGCTGACGGCCACGGCCGGCGAGGCGATCATGACCCACCGCTTCAAGGATTTCGAACCCTGGGCCGGCGACATCGAAATGCGCACCAACGGCTCGATCATCTCGGGCGAGACGGGCACGGCCTACGCCTACTCGATCGACAAGCTCCAGGACCGCGGACGCTTCTTCATCAGTCCGATGGAACAGGTCTACGAAGGTCAGGTCATCGGCGAACACACGCGTCAGAACGACATCACGGTCAACGTCACCAAGTCCAAACAGTTGACCAACATGCGTGCTTCGGGTTCGGACGACAAGGCCGTGATCGTGCCGCCGAAGGTCTTTACGCTCGAGGAGGCGCTCGAATACATCAAGGAGGACGAATACGTCGAGGTGACGCCCCACGCCATCCGTCTGAGAAAGATCCTGCTCCACGAAACCGACCGCAAACGCGCGGCCAAATAACCCGGTGACCGAACCCGACCCGACATCCGGACAAAGCGCAAACGGACAATGAACCATTTTACCCTGTCGCTCGCCACGGGAGCCATCGCCGGAGCACTGGTGGTCATACCAATGATCTTCCAGAAGTTCTCGTTCCGCAG
>CALUMQ010000018.1 GCA_944321765.1 uncultured Alistipes sp. | reverse complement strand
CGGCCTGCCCGCCCTACCACCTGGCCATCTGCATCGGCGGCACGTCGGCCGAGATGTGTCTGTCGACCGTCAAGAAGGCTTCGGCCGGCTACCTCGACGAGCTGCCCACGTCGGGCAACGAGGGCGGCCGCTGCTTCCGCGATCTGGAGTGGGAGGAGAAGGTGCTCAAGATCTGCCGCGAAAGCGGTGTGGGCGCCCAGTTCGGCGGCAAGTACCTCGTCCACGACGTGCGGGTGATCCGCGCACCGCGTCACGCCGCCTCGTGCCCCGTGGCCATCGGCGTCAGCTGCTCGGCCGACCGCAACATCAAGGCCAAGATCACGCCCGAGGGCATCTTCCTCGAGGAGCTGGAGAAGAACCCCGCACGCTTCCTGCCGAAGGAGGCTCCGGCCATGTCGCCCGCGGTGGACATCGACCTCGACGAGGGCATGGACAAGGTGCGTGCGATTCTGACCAAGTACCCGATCAAGACGCGTCTGAATCTGAAGGGTACGCTCATCGTGGCCCGCGATATCGCCCACGCACGCATCAAGCAGATGCTCGACGAGGGCAAGCCGATGCCCGAGTACTTCAAGAAGCACCCGGTCTACTACGCCGGTCCGGCCAAGACACCGCAGGGCATGGCTTCGGGATCGTTCGGCCCGACGACGGCCGGACGTATGGATCCCTATGTCGATCTGTTCCAGAAGTACGGCGGTTCGATGGTCATGGTGGCCAAGGGCAACCGTTCGCAGGCCGTGACGGACGCCTGCAAGGCCAACGGCGGTTTCTACCTCGGATCGATCGGCGGTCCGGCCGCCATTCTTGCCAAGAATTCGATCAAGTCGGTCGAGGTGATCGACTTCCCCGAACTGGGCATGGAGGCCGTCCGCAAGATCTATGTCGAGAACTTCCCGGCATTCATCATCGTCGATGACAAGGGCAACGACTTCTTCGCCGAGTTCAAGCACTGAAAAAACCCTCCGGAGCATACTAATGCGCGGCGTTTTTCGTTGTTGAATCGGATGTAGAACTTATTGCAGACTCCATGAGAGCATTCGTTGCAAAACTTTTTCTGACGGCACTCTCGGTGCTGGCGATCTTCTCGGCCACAGGAGCCGAGAAGGTCACTTTTGAAGCCAGCTCTCCGCTGACGGTGGCAGTCGGCGAGGCCTTCCGCGTGGAGTTCACGCTCAATGCCGAACCCGACAAGAACACGTTCCAGCCCCCGACGTTCGAGGGTTTCGACGTCATCGCGGGTCCGTCGGTATCGACCGGGTCGTCGATCCAGTACATCAACGGATCGATCACCAAGTCGTACAGTTACGCCTTTACCTATGTGCTGCTGCCGCAGGCGGCGGGCAACGTGACGCTGGGCGCTGCGGAGGTGAAGGTCAACGGCACGACCTATCGTACGGAGCCGATGCCCATCGAGATCGTCAACGAGGGCTCGTCGCAGCAAACACCACAGGCTCAGGGCGGGGGAGGCGGCAACGCCTCCGGGGAGCAGCCCGACGTGCAGAATCAGATCGGCAAGGACGATATCCTGCTGCGTGCCGTCGTGTCGCGGCAGTCGGTCTACAAGAACGAACCGCTGCACGTGGCCTTCAAACTCTATACGCGGGTTCCGTATGTGAATCTGGTGCCCGAGTCGGCGCCGTCGTTCAACGGATTCTGGTCACAGGATCTGTCGGATCCCAATGCGGCGCGCGTGGGCCGCGAGACCTACAACGGCAAGGTCTACGAGACGCGCGTGCTCTACGACTACCTGCTCTATCCGCAGCAGGTCGGAACGCTGACGATCGATCCGGTCGATCTGACGGTCGTGGCGCAGGTTGTGGTGCAGAGTCGTAACGCCGACCCCTTCTTTGGCCGCGGACACGAGGTTTACAACGTGCCGCGCAAGGTGCAGAGCCAGCGCACGAGCGTCACGGTCAAGGCACTTCCCGGCGGAGCTCCGGCCAGCTTCACGGGCGCCGTGGGCAGCTTCACGATGGATACGAAACTTCCGTCGGAGCACTTCGCGGCCAACTCCGCCGAGACCTTTACGGTGAAGATTTCGGGTCGCGGCAACCTCACCTTCGTGCAGGCTCCGAAGCTGCCGCTGCCGACTTCGTTCGAGCAGTACAACGTCAAGACGACCGAGTCGATCACCCCCTCGTCGTCGGGCATCTCGGGATACCGTCAGTTCGAGTATCCGTTCATCGCCCGGGCCGAGGGAAGCTATGCGGTCGATCCGATCGAGTTTACCTACTTCGATCCCCAGCGGAACGAGTATGTGACCCTGAAGTCGCGCCCGCTGACTCTCGAAATTACGCCCGACGAACATGGCGGCGGAGATGCGGTGGTGCTGTCGGGCCGCGGCATGTCGAAGGAGGAGGTGCGGCTGCTGGGCGAGGATATCCGCTTCATCAAGCTGGGAAATCCGCAGCTGCGGACAGCGCGCGTTCCGTTCCTCTTCAGTGCGGTTTATTGGGGCGTGCTGGCGCTCATCGTCGTGGCATTCGTCGCGGTGTATGTCGCGCTGCGCAAGCGCATCCGCGAGTCGCAGAATCTGGCGCTCATCCGCGGCAAGCGCGCCAACAAGGTTGCCGTGCAGCGCTTTAAGGCGGCCAAGGGATATATGGAGGCGCAGAACCGCCATGCCTTCTACGAGGAGATGCTGCGGGCGCTGTGGGGCTACATGGGCGACAAGTTCAACATCCCGGTGGCCAACCTTACGAAGGAGAACGTCCGTGAGGAGCTGCACAAACGCGGCGTGTCGGCCGAGGATTCGCAGCGCTTCACCAACATCATCTCGCAGTGCGACGAGGCGCAGTATTCGCCGGCGGAGTCGGCGCGCATGAGCGACGTCTACTCCGAAGGGGTGGATCTGATCTCGCGGATCGAGGCCGTGATAAAACGATAGCGTGTTATGAAACGATTGATTCTTATCCTGACGCTGCTCGGCAGTTTCGTGGCGACCTACACCCGGGAGGATGCCGACAGCCTGGCCGACAGCCTGATGGAACCGGCTGCGGAGACGGTCGTGGCGGGCGCTGCGGAGGGTGCGGCGGCTTCCGGGGCGACGGATGCTGCGGCAACCCCCGAACAGTTGTGGGACCGTGCGAACACGGCCTATATCAACGGTGACTACCATGGCGCGGCGGAGCTTTACGAGGCGCTGCTCGCCCGGGGACTGAGCTCCGTGAAACTCTACTATAATCTTGCAAACTCCTGCTTCAAGGATAACCAGTTGGGAAAGGCGATCCTGTTCTATCATCGGGCGCAGCGCATGTCGCCGGGCAACGATGACATCCGCTACAACCTGCATGTCGCCGAGTCGCGGACGAAGGACAAGATCGAGCAGATTCCCGAGTTCTTCCTCTCGAAGTGGATCCGCGACGTACGCCATACGATGAGCTGCACGGCCTGGAGTATCATTTCGCTCGTGGCGCTGGCCGCGGCGCTGGGGCTCTTCCTGCTCTATCTGCTGGCCTCGCGCATGACGTTGCGCAAGGCGGGATTCTACGGCACGATCGTCACCTTCCTGTTGTTCGTGGTTTCGAGCTGGTTCGCCCTGGGCGAGCGTCGCGAGATGCTCGACGATTCGCAGGGGGTGGTGATGACCTCGTCGGCTGCCGTGAAGAGTTCGCCCGACAAGTCGGCGACGGACCTCTTCGTGCTTCACGAGGGAACGCTTGTCGAGATCTCCGATCGCCTGGACGGATGGTGCGAGGTCACCATCTCCGACGGCAAGAAGGGGTGGCTCGAAGCACGAACGATCGAAACGATATAGATGTCGCAGCTGTTACAGGAGGTTGTCGGCGAGTTGTCGAAGCTCCCGGGAGTGGGGCGCCGCACGGCGTTGCGTCTGGCGATGCACATCCTGCGCATGGAGCGTGAGTCTGTGGCGGAGATGACGCGGAGCATCGACCGATTCCGCAACGAGATTCGCCACTGCGCGGTTTGCAACAACCTCTCCGACGAGGAGATCTGTCCGATCTGCAGCGATGCGGAGCGGGATCATGCGACAATCTGTGTGGTGGAGCAGGTGGCCGATGTGTTATCGATCGAAAACACGCATCAGTACCGGGGACTGTACCACGTGCTGGGAGGCGTGATCTCCCCCATGCAGGGCATTGCACCGTCGGATCTGACAATCGACCTGCTGTGCGAACGCATCGCCGCAGGAGGCGTGAAGGAGGTGATTCTGGCCATCTCGACGTCGGTCGAGGGCGAGACGACGCTCTTCTACCTGTTGAACCGCCTCCGGCAGTTCCCGGGGCTGAAGATTACCTCGATCGCCCGGGGCATCGGTTTCGGCGACGAGCTGGAGTACGTCGATGAACTGACCATCACGCACGCGCTGCTCAACCGGCGGGAAATAGAGTAAGACCGGGGGGGGACGGACGGATGAGAGAGGTGGGGCCCCGCCTTGAATGAAGATCCGGAAAAGGTTGTGGGGACCGCGGAAAGAGTGGAAAATTAACGAACGGATAACTGAAGTTTTCAGAAATAAACAAGTTTCACAAAAAAACCAAACGATTATGGAATTTCTGACGAATGAGAAGCTCACGATCGTGGGCGCAGCCGGCATGATCGGCTCGAACATGGCTCAAACGGCAATGATGTTGCATCTGACGCCGAACATTTGTCTGTACGATCCCTTTGCTCCGGCACTGGAGGGTGTTGCCGAGGAGTTGTACCACTGTGCATTCGAGGGTGTGAACCTGACGTGGACCACCGACGTCAAGGAGGCGCTGAGCGGCGCATCGTACGTTGTATCGTCGGGCGGCGCAGCCCGCAAGGCCGGCATGACGCGTGAGGACCTGCTCAAGGGCAACGCACAGATCGCCGAGGATTTCGGTAAGAACCTCAAGGCTTACTGCCCCGATGTAAAGCATGTCGTGGTGATCTTCAACCCGGCCGACATCACGGGCCTCATCACGCTGATCTACTCCGGACTGAAGCCTTCGCAGGTTACGACGCTTGCAGCGCTTGACTCGACGCGTCTGCGTTCGGAGCTGGCCAAGTATTTCAAGATCTCGCCCGACGAGGTTCGCAACTGCCGTACCTACGGCGGCCACGGCGAGCAGATGGCCGTCTTCGCCTCGACGACGATGGTTGCCGGCAAGCCCCTCTCGGAGCTCATCGGCACGAAGATGCCCGAAAGCGACTGGGCAGAGCTGCAGCAGCGTGTAATCCAGGGTGGCAAGCACATCATCGACCTGCGCGGCCGTTCGTCGTTCCAGAGCCCGGCTTACGTCTCGATCTGCATGATCGCGGCAGCCATGGGCGGCAAACCCTTCGAGTATCCCGCCGGAACCTACGTGAACAACGGAGAGTTCAACCACATCATGATGGCCATGGAGACGGAGATCACCAAGGATGGCGTACACTACAAGGATGTAAAGGGCCTTCCCGAGGAGCACAAAAAGCTGCAGGAGAGCTACGAGCACCTCTGCAAGATGCGTGACGAGGTGATCGAGATGGGTGTCCTGCCCGCTATTGACAAGTGGGGCGAGCTGAACCCGAACCTGAAGTAAGGAAGTTGTTACCGGCTTCGCGTGGAGTCGGTGAAGCCTGAAACGAAGAGATCCCGGATGCCGCGTGGCGGCGTCCGGGATCTTCATTTTTCGAGGGGGCTGCGACGCTCCCAATGCGTGAGGTCAGGCAGGTTCGTTCCCTTTGCGGAATCAGGGCTTGGCCTGGAAAACGGCCCGCAGTTCTCCGTTGGAGAGCAGCAGCAACATCGGACCGTCCATGTCGTAGTGGGTCGTTGCCTCGATGGCACGCAGGAACTGCTGCTCCTGCCCGAGATTCGGACAGGCCATTTTCGTCGATGCGAGAGGCCCGATCTTCAGCGCACGGCGCTCTCCGGTGGAGTAGCTTCCCATCAGATGGTTGCAGGCTCCCATGCCCGAGACGTTGCCTCCGTCGTCAAGACGCAGGGTAAAGGTTCCCGGGTCGGCCTTCACGTTCCGACCTTCGAGCTGGATCAGTTGCCACTCGGTTCCGACGAGCGGACGGCGTGTTTTTTTCTGGTAGGAGCGGCAGTTGCAGCATCCGGCTGTAAGAGCGACCGTTGCGACGAGCGCAGCGAGACGGAATAGAATTTTCATGCGATTCGATGTTTTTCGTTCGTGCAAATATACGGAAATAATCGTACCTTTGTACGGCCGTGCCGGGAGAGTGACATCTTCCCGGAAGCGGTATACGGATCCGATATAATTGAAAACAAGAGATATAAGTATTCGCATCATGAAAAAGATCATCGCATCGCCTCACGCGCCGAAGGCCGTGGGCCCCTATTCGCAGGCCGTTGCGGACGGCTCGACGCTCTACCTCTCGGGACAGCTCCCGATCGACGCCTCGACGGGCAAGATGCCCGAGGGCATCGAAGCGCAGACGCGCCAGTCGCTCGAAAACCTGGGTCATATCCTCCGGGAGGCCGGGTACGACTTTTCGAATGTCGTGAAGACCACCGTGCTGTTGCAGTCGATCGGTGATTTCGGGGCGATGAACGGCGTTTATGCCGAATACTTCACCTCCGAGATGCCCGCCCGCGTATGTTACCAGGTGGCCGCTCTGCCGATGGGTGCGCTGGTCGAGATCGACGCCATTGCAGTGAAGTAGCTGCTCCGCAAACGGAGCGAACCGAAGACTCCGCAGCCGTAACAGGGTGTGGAGTCCTTGTCGTCCGCCTGCTTGAACGGCGCTTCGTTTCTTCAAAATGCTGTGTTTTGGCGGTCTGTGTCGCCCGGAATGACGGAAACGGGCCCGAAAGAGCATGGAGAGCCGATATGGATTCGAAGCGATGGATTTGTAGATAACTTGTCGATAAATTTGCTCCGGGATGCTGGTTTTTTCGCCTGAAAAGCATTTTTTTTGTAAATGGGATTTTCGCCCCGAAGGAACTCTTTGAATGAATCCGTTTGGTGCGGGGCGCTCCTTGGCGGAAGGGCCTCCTTGTCTTGCAGGGGTTGCATAACAGGGGTTTATAAATGATAATAACTGATAAAATATAATCTGAAAAAATAGTCATGTCAAAAGTCGCCACTACAGGCTCGCCGCAGAAGGTTGATTACAACGATGCGGTTGCCGAGTCGAAAAAGTATTTCGAGGGGGATGACCTGGCCGCCACGGTGTGGGTCAGCAAGTATGCCCTGAAGGACTCTTTCGGCAACATTTACGAGAAGTCGCCGCGCGAGATGCACGAACGCATCGCTGCCGAGATCGAGCGTATCGAACAGAAGTATCCCAATCCGCTTTCGCGCGAGGAGGCCTTCGCGCTGCTCGATCATTTCCGCTATGTCATTCCGCAGGGCGGTCCGATGACCGGCATCGGCAACAACTTCCAGGTGGCGTCCCTGTCGAACTGCTTCGTGATCGGCCACAAGCATCCGGCCGACTCCTACGGAGGCATCTTCCGCATCGACGAGGAGAAGGTGCAGCTCATGAAACGTCGCGGAGGCGTGGGCCACGATCTGTCGCACATCCGTCCTACGGGCAGCCCGGTACTCAATTCGGCTCTCACGTCGACGGGTATCGTTCCCTTCATGGAGCGTTACTCGAACTCGACGCGCGAGGTGGCGCAGGACGGACGGCGCGGTGCGCTGATGCTGACACTCTCGATCAAACATCCCGATGCCGAGCGGTTTATCGACGCCAAGGTCGATACGGGCAAGGTAACCGGAGCGAACGTCTCGATCAAGATCGACGACGAGTTCATGCGTGCGGCGCTTGCCGGGAAGAAGTACCATCAGCAGTTCCCGATCGACTCCGATCATCCGAAATACGAACAGGATATTGACGCCCGGAAACTCTGGGAGAAGATCATCCACAATGCCTGGAAGTCCGCCGAGCCGGGTGTGCTGTTCTGGGATACGATCATCCGCGAAAGCATTCCCGACTGCTATGCCGATGAGGGATTCGTCACGGTGTCGACAAATCCCTGCGGGGAGATTCCGCTCTGTCCCTACGATTCGTGCCGACTGCTGGCGATGAACCTCTTCAGCTATGTCGATAATCCGTTCAAGCCGGAAGCGAAGTTCAACTTCGAGAAGTTCCGCGATCATGTGGGCAAGGCCATGCACATGATGGACGACATCATTGACCTGGAGCTGGAGAAGGTCGAACTGATCATTCAGAAGATCGAGAACGATCCCGAGGATCTCGACGTGCGTCGCGTGGAGCTCGAATTGTGGAAGAAGATCCGCACGATGGCCCTGAAGGGCCGCCGTACGGGGCTTGGCATCACGGCCGAGGGTGACATGCTCGCGGCTCTGGGGTTGCGCTACGGTTCGCAGGAGGCGATCGACTTCGCCGTCGAGGTGCAGAAGACGCTGGCCCTCGAAGCGTACCGTGCGTCGGTGAAGATGGCCGCCGAGCGCGGGCCGTTCCCGATCTACGACGCTGCCAAGGAGGTCAACAATCCGATGATCGCCCGCATCCGCGAGGCCGATCCCGCACTGTACGAGGAGATGACAAAGGTCGGACGGCGCAACATCGCCATGCTGACCATTGCCCCGACGGGAACCACGTCGCTCATGTCGCAGACCACGTCGGGCATCGAGCCGGTATTCCGCACGGTCTACAAGCGGCGCCGGAAGATCAACCCCTCGGACCACGACACGCATGTCGACTACGAGGACGAGACGGGCGAGAAGTTCCAGGAGTACAACGTCTATCACCACAACTTCGTGAAGTGGCTCGATGCCAACGGATACGACACGTCGAAACTGGCAACGATCTCCGACGAGGAGCTTGCACAGTGGGTGGCGGCGTCGCCCTACCACGGCGCTACGGCCAACGATATCGACTGGGTGGCGAAGGTCAAGATGCAGGGTGCAATCCAGAAGTGGGTAGACCATTCGATCTCCGTGACGGTGAACCTCCCGAACAACGTTTCGGAGGAGCTCGTGGCCCAGGTCTACCGCACGGCCTGGGAGTGCGGCTGCAAGGGTGTGACGGTCTATCGCGACGGATGCCGCGACGGTGTGCTGCTGGAGAAGGGCTCGAAGAAGGGCCGCTGCGAGAGCCATCCGGGCGAGGTTCCGAAGCGTCCGAAGTCGATTCCCGCCGACATCGTGCGGTTCAAGAACGGCTCGGAGGACTGGATCGCCTTCGTGGGACTGCAGAACGGCCGTCCGTACGAGATCTTCACGGGTAAGATCGAGGAGGATGCCATGTACATCCCCCCGAAGATCAAGAAGGGTTACATCATCAAGGTGCGCGAGGCCGACGGCACGAAGCGCTACGACTTCCAGTATACCGACCGCTACGGATATACGAACACCATCGGCGGCATTTCGCGTCTGTTCAACGAGGAGTTCTGGAACTACGCCAAGCTGATCTCTGGCGTGCTGCGCCACGGCATGCCGATCGAGAAGACGGTTTCGCTCATCGAATCGCTCCATTTGGACAGCGTGTCGATCAATACGTGGAAGACGGGTGTCTGCCGTGCGCTGAAGCAGTACATCGCCGACGGTACGAAGTCGAAGGGCAAGTGCCCGAGCTGCGGACAGGAGAACATGGCCTACCAGAACGGCTGTCTGACCTGTATGTCGTGCGGCTACTCCAAGTGCGGATGATGCCGCGTCGGGGCAGGAGCTCCGCCGAATATGTTCCCGAAGGGTCTGAGCGTGTTGCGTTCAGGCCCTTCTTGACTTTCGGAGGCGGGTTTTCGCATTTTGCGATGAATAATGAATGATTTTTGAAGTGGTATGGCTGCGTCGCGCGTCGCGACGCGCGAAAAGAACATGTGAAACAGCCAATACTCATTCAATTCATTTATTATCATTGAGCTATGAAAAAAACTCTACTGTTTTTAGGAGCCCTGACCTTCGCCGTTTCTGCGGCGTCGGCCCAGGAGATGCCTCAGAAGCCCAGTTTCGCGGGTTTTGTGACCAACGGGTTCTGGGATAACTGGGAGATTTCGCTCGGAGCCGGCAGCGGCACGGCCTTCTCGAATGGCGACAACCTCGGAGCACGCAAGGATCGTTTCGGATTCGAGGGCAACTTCTCGCTGACGAAATGGGTGCATCCGGTTGTGGGTATGCGTGCCCAGCTGCAGGGCGGATGGTTCAACAACTTCGACCCCACGTACGGAAAGATGACCTGGCCCTATCTGTTCGTTCATACCGACGCGATGATCAACCTCTCGAACTGGATCGGCGGCTACCGTGACGACCGGGTCTACTATGCGGTACCGTTTGCCGGCTTCGGATACATCGCCACGAACTTCACCGACAAGAGCCACACCGACAACCATTCGGGCACGAACCACGGAATGGCCGTGACGGGCGGACTGCTCAACAAGTTCCGCATCTCGCGGGCGCTGGATTTCAACGTGGAGCTCAAGGGAATGATGATGCGTTCGGCCGATACGCCCGTGGCATTCGACGGGGCATACCTCTTCGGATTTACGGCGACGGCCGGTTTGACATTCCGATTCAACCAGCGGAGCTGGACTCGCGGGCTGCCCGGCTATACGATGGCCGACATCGAGGCGTTCCAGGATGCCGTAGCTGCCGGACTGGCAGCCGCTGCGGTGCTTGAGGAGGAGAATGCCCTCCTTTCGCAGCAGCTCAGCAAATCGAAGAAGGCACAGGCAGCTGCCGAGGCAGCCGCTGCCCAGGCACAGGCTGAGGCTGCCGCCGCCAAGGCTGCCGCCACGAAGGAGGTGGCCGACGAGGAGTCGATCATTCTGTTCAACTACAGCATGTCGACGCTGACGCCGCAGGAGCAGACGCGTCTGAAGCTCGTGGCCGACAAGATCAAGAGCGGCCCGTCGAATGCCGTCTACACGATTGTCGGATACGCCGACCAGCAGACCGGTTCGAAGAGCGGCAACAAGCGTGTGGCCGAGAACCGCGCCAAACGGGTTTACGACTTCCTGATTTCGCAGGGCGTCAATGCCGATCAGCTCACCTACGAGGGCAAGGGCAACTCGCCCGATCCGTTCAAGGAGGTGCAGGATGCCAACCGCGCCGCGATCATTCAGTAGCGGGCGTCGGGAGAGAGGCGTTGCGGGCGGGAATTCCTCCCGGCACGCAGCCTCGTAACGGAAAAGAGGTGCAGGAGTCACATCCTGCACCTCTTTTGTTTTGCAGCGCCGCGCCCGGTCGCGCGGGTCAGCGGATGATGACGGCGTTGACGAGCCGGATGCCCGACTGCCGGTTGATGGCGTCGCGCAGCGCCTCCCGCTGGTAGAAGAGTTCCGAACGCAGGACGCTCGAACGAACCCGGACGTAGAGCACGTGCCGTTCAAGGCGCAGTTCGGTCGTGTCGTCGGCCGCGCGCTCGCCGACAATCGTCCGCCACGTGTCGGGCAACTTCCCTTCGGCAACCTTTGCGGCAACGTAGGGGCGTTTGAAGAACTCGTCGAGCAGTTCGCCCATCAGCAGGGTCTTGGTACGTCTCATGATTCTGCGGAGGTTGCATCCCCGGTTTCGGGAATCGATTCACATGCATCGGCCGCTGCCTCGGGGCGGGCGCTCCGGAGCTGCTCGATCGAGCCGTTGTCGACCCGGAAGAGGTGGTAGTCGCTGCCGGCCCGGTCGAGGATCGACTGCAGGCGGGTGGGGTTGCAGTCGGTGATCAGGATCTGCCCGAAGGCGTCGGTCGCCACCAGGCGGATGAGCTGTTCGACGCGCCCGGCGTCGAGCTTGTCGAACAGGTCGTCGAGCAGCAGCAGCGGGCGTTCGTGCCGCTCCTGGGCGAGAATGGCGTACTGCGCCAGCTTGAGGGCTATGAGGAAGGATTTCTGCTGCCCCTGCGATCCGTATTTGCGCAGCGGATAGCCGCCGATGCGCAGCGTGAGGTCGTCGCGGTGGATGCCCGCCGTTGTGAACTCGTTGACGAGGTCTTTCTGCCGGGCGGCGAGGAGCACCTCCTCAAAGGGGCGATCGTTGAGTTCCGACTTGTAGGAGAGTTCGACCTGTTCGCGGTCGTCGGAGAGCCGGCGGTAGTAGTCGGCCACCAGCGGTCGGAGGCGTTCGACAAACTCCTGGCGGCGGGCATGGATCGTGCGTCCGTGGTCGCACAGCTGCCGGTCGTAGATCGAGAGCATCGTTTCGTCGGGATGCATCTTGAGCAGGCGGTTGCGCTCGGCGAGCACGGCATTGTAGCGCATCACCGAGGCGAGGTAGGACCGGTCAAGCTGCGAGATGAAGGCGTTGAGGTAGCGGCGCCGTTCGTCGGCGGCGTCGGAGATCAGCGCGCTGTCGGCCGGCGAGACGATCACCGCCGGAACCAGCCCCACGTGGTCGGCCAGCCGCTCGTACTCCTTGTCGTTGCGCTTGAGCACCTTGCCGCCCTTGCGCGAGAAGGAGCAGACGATCTTCTCGCGGCGTCCGCTGTCGGTGAGGTACTGCCCTTCGAGCAGGAAGAAATCCGCCCCGTGGCGGATGCTCTGGCCGTCGGTCATCTGCAGCGACGACTTGCACATCGACAGGTAGTAGACGGCGTCGAGAACGTTGGTCTTTCCGGCACCGTTGTCACCGACGAAGCAGTTGACGCCCGGGCAGAGATCGAGCTCCTCCTGGGCGATGTTTTTGAAATTCAGCAGTGCGATTTTCCTCAGAAACATAGCACAAAAATACAAAATTTCCCGAGACGACATTGTACATTGTGAATAGTTTTGTATCTTTGCAAGCTATCTGACGGAATTATAAACTAAAACATCATAAGCATTATGGCAAAACAGAACGCCGCCGGAGCTGAAACTCTCGGCGAAGCAATGAACAAAACGGAGCTCTTTTTCGAGAAGAACGGCCGGAAAATGACCTACATTTTCCTGGTGCTGCTCGTCCTTGCAGCCCTGGTCTACGGCTATCGGGCGCTGATCGTTCATCCGCGTGTCGAGAAGGCCGCCGAGATGATCGCCGAGGCTCAGAACCGTTTCGATGCCCAGAATCCCGACTTCGAGCTGGCGCTGACGGGCGATGCCAACGGTGCCGGATTCCTCGACGTGATCGAGAAGTACGGTTCGACGCCCTCGGGCAACCTGGCCAAGCATTACGCCGGCATCTGCTACCTGCGTACGGGCGATCTGGAGAATGCCGCCAAGTACCTTGCCAAGTTCTCGCCGCTGAAGGGTATTCCGGGTGCGATCGTCAACGCCCAGAACTACGGTCTGCAGGGTGACGTTGCCGTCGAGCAGCAGGACTATGCCGCCGCCGTGAAGTTCTACGACAAGGCGGTGAAGGCTGCCGACAACAACATGACGGCTCCGATGTACCTGCGTAAGGCCGGTCTTGCGGCACAGGCTCAGGGCAACAACGAGCAGGCTGCGGCCTACTTCGAGGAGATCCTGACGTCGTATCCCGCGTCGATGGAGGCGCGTGATGCCGAGAAGCTGCTCGGAACCATCGAATAAACGCTCCAATCCCCATACGATTCATGGCGACCAGAAACCATAACCTTTCCCAGATCGACACTCCTCTGCCGTCGGCCGAGGACATGCGCTTCGGCATCGTGGTGGCCGAGTGGAACCGTGAAGTGACCGAGGCTTTGCTCGAAGGCGCCGTGCGCACGCTTCGGGCAGCCGGATGCCCCGACATGAACATTCAGATCAAGTATGTGCCGGGGACCTTTGAACTGGCGCTCGGGGCGCAGTTCTTTGCCGAATACACCGATGTCGATGCCGTGATAGCACTGGGATGCGTGATCCAGGGCGATACGCGCCACTTCGACTTCATCTGCCAGGGCGTGACGCAGGGCATCACGCAGCTGCAGATCCAGTGGAACATGCCCATCGCCTTCGGCGTGCTGACGGTCAACGACATGCAGCAGGCGCTGGATCGATGTGGCGGACGTCTGGGCAACAAGGGCGACGAGGCCGCAGCCGCAGCCATCAACATGGTGAAGCTGCAGATCGACATGGAGGCTGCCTCGCCCGACAAGGAGCCCGATCGTCGCAACATCAACTGATTCTTTTATATTCTGCGGGGATTTTTGCAAACCTGCGGTTTGACGGGAACGAGTATAAAAAGAGATCCGACTTTTGTGAGGTCGGATCTCTTTTTTGCTCTGACGCAGCGGCGGTCATTGTCGGAACCCTGTTCCGACAAGCGTCAGAATACTCCCAGATTGTCCAGGAAGATCAACAGCAGAATGATCGGACACACGTACCGCAGCAGGAAGATGTAGAGCTTGTAAATGCGGAATTTCAATGTTCCGTTGTTGGTGATCTGCTCCTTGAGAATGCGCTTGTCAAGCCGCCAACCCACGAAGATGCTGGTGAAGAATCCGCCTACGGGCAGCAGAATGTTGGCCGTGACATAGTCCAGCGAGTCGAAGATATTCAACCCGCAGATCTTCCAGCCGCCCAATACGCCGAGCGAAAGCGATGCCACGGCTCCCAGAGCCATCGTCGCCACGGTCGTGGCCCATGCGGCGGCCCGGCGGCTCATGTGCCACTCTTCGTGCAGATAGGCTGTGATGACCTCGTGCAGCGAGATGGTCGAGGTAAGGGCCGCGATGACCAGCAGCAGGAAAAAGACGGCCGACCATACCATGCTCAGCGGCATGGTGTTGAAGATCCCCGGGAGCGTGATGAAGACCAGCGAGGGCCCCGACGAGGGTTCGATTCCGGCACTGAAGACCGCCGGGAAGATCACGACGCCGGCGAGTATGGCCACCATCGTGTCGAGGATCGTGACGTTGAGGGCCGTGTGGCGCAGATTGGTGTCGGGCTTGAAATACGAGGCGTAGGTGACCATCGTTCCCAGACCGATCGAGAGGGAGAAGAAGGCCTGTCCCAATGCCACGAGAAAGGTCGAGGCGGTGACTTTCGAGAAGTCAGGCTTGAAGAAGAATTTCAACCCTTCGCCGCTGCCGGGCATCGTCATGGCGTGGATCGCCAGCGCGATGAGGATGACGAAGAGCAGGGGCATCAGCAGCTTCGACGAGCGTTCGATACCCTTCTGTACGCCCAGAGCAATGACGAAGTGGGTCAGCAGCACGAACAGCGCCGTGTAGAGTACCGGCCGCCAGGGGTTGCTGATAAAGTTCTGGAAGACGCTGCCGTACTCCTCGGGGGAGGAGAGTTTGGCCAGACTGCCGGTCACGGAGTGTACCATGTATTCGGCGGTCCATCCCGAGACGACGAAGTAGAATCCCAGAATCAGAAAGGCGGCAATGACGCTGTTGTATCCCAGCGCACTCCAGCGGGGATTGAGGGCGCGGTAGGCGCCGACGGCGTTTCGTTTCGAGGCGCGCCCTACGGTGAACTCGGCCACCATGACCGGCAGGCCGAGCAGCAGAACACAGAGAATATAGATGAGCAGGAAGGCCCCGCCGCCGTTGTCTCCCGCCACATAGGGGAATCGCCAGATATTGCCCAGCCCCACGGAACTGCCGGCGGCAACCAGTACGGCGCTCAGTTTGCCGCCCAGGGTGGCTCGGCTTTCTACATGATGCATAGTTCGCAAATGTTTATGAATGACCGGCGGACGGGCATTTTGTCGCTGCGTCATCCGCACCTACTTTTCTCACCTTCGATCCTCCTGTCCGGTTTGCGAACGATCGGATCGCGCTTATTTTTCCAGAACGACGCTCACCCGTTCCAGTTTGCCGCCCAGCGGCGGCGCCAGCTTCGAAACCGTGCATTTTACGTGCCGGACCTGCGGAAACCCGGCGTGGATCGCGTCGATGATGTTCATGGCCACGCGCTCGATCGTCCGCTGCGTAATGCGCATCTGCTCCCGGACGATCTCGTAAACCGTCAGGTAGTTGACGGCCTTCTCCACGCTGTCTTCCGCCGCGACCTCTCCGAGTTCGGTGGTGATCTCCACGTCGACCGTGAAGCGGTTGCCGACTTTGCGTTCCAGCTCATAACATCCGTGCAGGGCCCGGAACTCCATGCGCTGCAGGACGATGCGGTACTCCATGCGGCTATTCGGCAATGACGAGGTAATAGTTCTTCTTGCCGCGCTGCACGAGGAGGTACTTCCCGGCGATGAGGTCCTCGGTGGTCACGGTGCGCATGGGGTCTGCGACCTTCTCCTTGTTCAGCGACACGCCTCCGCCCTGTACCATCTTGCGGCATTCGCCCTTCGAGGGAAAGATCTGGCAAGCCGTGGCGCACAGTTCGACGAACGGCATGCCGGCCTCAAGCTCCGTGCGGGCGATACGGTACTGCGGCACACCCTCGAAGACCTGCAGCAGCGTCGCCTCGTCGAGCCGGCGCAGCGCCTCGGAGGTTGCTCCGCCGAAGAGGATGTTCGACGCTTCGAGCGCCTTTTCGTACTCCTCGCGGGAGTGGATCATCACGGTGACCTCCTCGGCCAGCCGCTTCTGCAGTACGCGCAGGTGCGGAGCCGCCTCGTGCTCGGCGATGAGCGCCTCGATGGTCCCGCGGTCGAGCAGCGTGAAGATCTTGATGTAGCGCTTGGCATCCTCGTCGCTGACGTTGAGCCAGAACTGGTAGAACTTGTAGGGCGACGTGTAGCGCGGATCGAGCCATACGTTGCCGCTCTCGGTCTTTCCGAACTTCGTGCCGTCGGCCTTGGTGATCAGCGGGCAGGTGATGGCAAAGGCCTCGGCCTCGGGGCCCAGCTTGCGGCGGATGAGCTCCGTGCCGGTGGTGATGTTGCCCCACTGGTCGGCACCTCCGAGCTGGATCTTGCAGTTCATCGTCTCGTAGAGGTGCAGGAAGTCGTAGCCCTGCACGAGCTGGTAGGTGAACTCGGTGAATGACATGCCGTCACCCTCGCCGTTGAACCGCTTCTTGACCGAATCCTTGGCCATCATGTAGTTGACCGTGATGCACTTGCCGATGTCGCGGATGAAGTCGAGGAACGTGAAGTCCTTCATCCAGTCGTAGTTGTTGACCATGCGTGCGGCGTTCGGGGCGTCGGAGTCGAAGTCGAGCAGTTTCGCCAGCTGCCGCTTGATGGCCTCCTGGTTGTGGCGCAGCGTGGCCTCGTCGAGCAGGTTGCGCTCCTGCGACTTGCCCGAGGGGTCGCCGATCATGCCCGTAGCGCCGCCCACGAGGGCCAGCGGACGGTGCCCGCACATCTGGAAATGCTTGAGAATCATCACGCCCACCAGGTGTCCGATGTGCAGCGAGTCGGCCGTGGGGTCGATGCCCAGGTAGGCCGTTGTCATCTCTTTTTCGAGTTGTTCCTTTGCGCCGGGCATGATCGTGTGGATCATGCCGCGCCATTCGAGCTCTTCGATGAAATTTTTCATGGTTCTATGTCAATTTTTTTTGTTCGTCTTTATCCGGACTCGGAGTCGTGCCGCCTCGCGACACTCATTCCGGATCCATTCTCCTGTCGTTCTATTCGATATCGAGATCCAGCGCCTTGCGCAGCTCCGCAACGAGCGGATTCTTCTCGGTAATGTATTTGACCCGGTCTTCGAGCTTGATCGGGCGGGCGGCCCGCACCTGCTCGTCGACCGCGATCTTCAGATCGATCTTGCCGGAAATGCCGGCCAGTTCGAGGATCTGCAGCAGCAGCTCCGTTTTGCTGCGGAGCATCTCGTCGCGCAACTCCGGGGTCGGCACGCGCACGCCAATCGTGTTGTCGTGAATCTCCATCCGCTCGAAGGCGGCGACGAAGCGCGGACGCTTCTCCCGGATGAGCCGCAGTATCGTGTCCCGGTGTTGCAGAAGTTTCTCTTCACTGCGGGGATCGATCTCTGCGGCGCCGTTCGACTCTTCAGCCTCCGCCTCGGGCTGTGCTTCACGGGGCATTCCACCCGAGGCCAGCAGTTCGGAGAGCGAGGTCCCGGAGATCAGTGGCTTGCGGGGAGTCCGCGAAGCGGGCTTCGGTGCTGCAGGTGCAGCGTCCGTCGGCGTCGGGGTGGTCGGATGCGTCGGTGCGGATTCGACCGTCTGCTGTGCTGTCGGCGCTGAGACCACAGGTGTCTGCCGTGCGGTCGTGGTAATGGCTGCATTCGTCTGCAGGGCCGGAGCCGGAGTCTGTCGGGCTGCCGCTGCCGTGCCTGCTGCCGGGGCAGCCGTTGCCGGGCTCTTTGTTGCCGCCTGGGCTGCCGTTGCCGTGCGGGGAGTCGTAAGGTCGGGGAGCGGGTACTCTCCGGAGGATGTCAGGGTGCTATTTTTTTTTTGGCCGAGACCCGAGATCTTCATCAGGCCCAGCTCGACAAGCAGTCGCTGATTCGACGACTGCCGTATCTTTCCGTCAAGCTCCGTCAGCAGGGCGATGGCCCCGAAGAGAAACTCGACACTGCAGGCCTCCGCCTGCACGCGGTATCGTTCGAGCAGCGTGCCGGTCATCTCGATCAGCCGGAGGGTTTCGGGCCGCTTGGCCATCAGCAGGTCGCGCATGTGGCGGTTGAGTCCGGCCATGAAGGTCTGCCCCGAGAAACCCTTCGAGAGCACCTCGTCGAATGCTACCAGCGCCTCGACGTAGTTGCCTGCCAGGAGCAGTTCCGTCAGGCGGAAGTAGGTGTCGTAGTCCAGGACGTTGAGCGTCTGGGCCACGTGGCGGTAGTCGAGCGTCGAGCCGCAGAACGACACGGCCTTGTCGAACATCGACAGGGCGTCGCGCATGCCGCCGTCGGCCTTCTGGGCAATGAGGTTCAGCGACTCGTCGTCGGCCGTGATGCCCTCCTGGGAAGCGATGTATTTGAGGTATCCCACGGAGTCCTCGACGCGGATGCGGTTGAAGTCGTAGATCTGGCAACGCGAGAGGATCGTCGGGAGGATCTTGTGTTTCTCGGTGGTGGCGAGGATGAAGATCGCATGTGCGGGCGGCTCTTCGAGCGTCTTGAGAAAGGCATTGAAGGCGGCAGCCGAGAGCATGTGGACCTCGTCGATGATGAACACGGAGTAGCGTCCCACCTGGGGAATGATGCGCACCTGCTCGATGAGCGTGCGAATATCCTCCACGGAGTTGTTCGACGCGGCGTCGAGTTCGTGGATGTTGAGCGAGCGACCCTCGTTGAATGAGCGGCACGATTCGCATTCGTTGCACGCTTCGGCGCCGTGGGGGTGCAGGCAGTTGATGGCCTTGGCGAAGATGCGGGCGCAGGTGGTCTTCCCGACGCCGCGGGGTCCGCAGAAGAGATAGGCGTGGGCCAGCTGGCCGCGCTCGATGGCGTTCTGGAGCGTGGAGGTGATATGCTGTTGCCCGACGACCGAACGGAAGGTTGCCGGGCGGTATTTGCGTGCGCTGACGATGAAATCACTCATGGTGTTGCAAAGATAGAAATATTATTCGTATTTTGGAGCCGGAAGGCGAATTTTGCGTGGCCTGATCCGTCGAACGAAGGAATGTGTTTTCTCTTCGGGGAGGGGAGGCGGTCACGGCGGATCTCCTCCGATGTTTTACATATTTTAATACAGAATCGTATGAAGAGATGGATTCGAATGGGAGCGGCAGGGCTGGCGGTCCTGCTGTTCGTGGGATGGGCCGTAGCACAGGAACCCGTCTATCAGTTGAGCACGCACATGCTGGATATTTCGCGCGGCGTTCCGGCCGCCGGGGTCCGCGTGACATTGTATGAGGCGGATGCCGATGCCGGATGGCGTGAGGCCGCCTGTCGGGAGACGGACCGCAACGGAAGGGTCGCCGACCTGCTGCCGGTCGGTACGCCCGGCGGAAACGAGGGGGTCTACAAACTGCGGTTCGAGACCGAGCCCTACTTTGCGGCACACGCCGAGCGCTCGATCTACCCCTTTGTCGAGGTGACCTTCCGCATCGAGGGTGACGGACACTATCACATCCCGATCACCATGTCGGCCAACGGTTACTCGACCTATCGCGGCAATTGACCGCCGCCACACGTGTCAGAAGGACGGGACAGGCTTCGGCCGTCCCGTCATTTTTTGTGTCGCGGTGGCGGATGCTGTCAGCCGGGAGTGACAATCTGTGACATTTTTGACAAAATCGCGTGCCGAAATGTCCGGAGTCACGCCCTGGCAGGCCTTTTGCTCTGTATCGGGTCGAAACATGAAACAAATAAATACAACACGGATATGAACATCAACACATTGACCATTAAAGCGCAGGAGGCGCTGCAAGCGGCGCTCACCCTGGCGCGGGAGCGCGGACAGCAGGCTGTCGAGCCGCTCCACGTGCTCGCGGTGTTGATCCGCGAGGATGATTCGCTTGCGACATTTCTTCTGGGGCGTGTGGGCGTGAACGTCCGCGGGCTGCGTGAGGAGGTGAACCGCGCTGTCGGACAGCTGCCGCGCGTCGAGGGCGGCAACGGCGAGCAGTATTTCTCGCAGGAGGCTTCGCGGATGATCCAGCGTGCCGTCGACTTCACGAAGAACTTCGGCGACAAGTATGCTTCGGTCGAACACCTGCTGCTGGCTCTTGTGGCCGAGCGCGGTCAGGCGGCGGAGATGCTCAAACGCAGCGGTGCTTCGGAGAAGGAGCTTATTGAGGCGATCCGCACCTTCCGCAAGGGTGCGACGGTCGATTCGCAAACCGACTCGCAGGAGTTCGATGCGCTGGGCAAATACGCCATCAACCTCAACGAGCAGGCGCGGGCCGGCAAACTCGATCCGGTGATCGGGCGTGACGAGGAGATTCGTCGGGTGCTGCAGATTCTTTCGCGGCGTACGAAGAACAACCCTATCCTGGTCGGCGAGCCCGGTGTGGGCAAGACGGCCATCGCCGAGGGCATTGCCCGACGGATCATCGACGGTGATGTCCCGGAGAACCTGAAGTCGAAGGTGATTTACTCGCTCGACATGGGTGCACTGATCGCCGGTGCGAAGTATCAGGGAGAGTTCGAGGAGCGTCTGAAGGCCGTCGTCAAGGAGGTTGTCGCCAGCGAAGGCGAGATCCTGCTCTTCATCGATGAGATTCATACGCTGGTCGGCGCGGGCAAGTCGTCCGGAGCGATGGATGCCGCCAACATCCTCAAACCGGCTCTGGCGCGTGGTGAACTGCGGACGATCGGTGCCACGACCCTCGACGAGTATCAGAAATACTTCGAACAGGACAAGGCCCTCGAGCGTCGTTTCCAGAAGGTGATGGTCGACGAGCCTTCGCAGGAGGATGCCATTTCGATCCTGCGTGGTCTGAAGGAGCGTTACGAGAATCACCACCAGGTGCGGATCAAGGATGAAGCGATCATTGCGGCCGTCGAACTCTCGACGCGTTACATTACGTCGCGGTTCCTGCCCGACAAGGCCATCGACCTGATTGACGAGGCCGCCTCGCGGCTGCGTCTGGAGATGAACTCCGTGCCCGACGAGATCGATTCGCTCGACCGTAAGATCCGTCAGCTGGAGATCGAGCGGGAGGCGATCCGCCGCGAAAAGGACAAGGAACGCATCGAATCGCTCACGAAGGAGATCGACGACCTGAAGGCGAAGGACTCCGAAATGCGGGCCAAATGGCAGGGACAGCGTGATCTGCTGAAGAAGATCCAGGCCAACAAGGATCGTATCGAACACCTGAAGGTCGAGGCCCAGCAGGCCGAGCGTCAGGGCGACTATGGCAAGGTGGCCGAGATCCGTTACGGCAAGATTCAGGAGGCCGAGAAGGAGATCGCAGCCTTCCAGGAGGAGTTCAAGATGGCTTCGGCCAACGGCTCGATGATCAAGGAGGAGGTCGACGCGCAGGATGTTGCCGAGGTGGTATCGCGCTGGACGGGCATTCCCGTTACGCGTATGCTGGCCTCGGAGCGTGAGAAGCTGCTCCACATGGAAGAGGAGCTTCACAAGCGGGTCGTCGGACAGGATCAGGCTATTGCCGCCATTTCGGATGCCGTGCGCCGGTCGCGTGCCGGACTGAACGATCCCCGCAAACCGATCGGATCGTTCATCTTCCTCGGTACGACGGGTGTCGGCAAGACGGAGCTTGCCAAGGCGCTGGCCGAGTTCCTCTTCAACGACGATCAGATGATGACGCGTATCGACATGAGCGAGTACCAGGAGCGTCACAGCGTGTCGCGACTCGTCGGAGCGCCTCCCGGATACGTCGGATACGACGAGGGCGGCCAGCTGACCGAGGCCGTGCGGCGCAAGCCCTACTCGGTCGTGCTGCTCGACGAGATCGAGAAGGCGCACCCGGATGTCTTCAACATCCTGCTGCAGGTTCTCGACGACGGACGTCTGACCGACAACAAGGGTCGTACGGTGGATTTCCGCAACACGATCATCATCATGACCTCGAACATGGGGTCGCAGGTGATCCAGGAGAATTTCGCCGACTTCGACGGCAAGAAGATTCCGGCCGAGGTGCTGGAGCGTACGCGCCGCGAGGTGATCGACCTGATGAAGCAGCAGCTGAAGCCCGAGTTCCTGAACCGTATCGACGAGATCGTGATGTTCGAGCCGCTGACGCGCCACGACATCGAGCGCATCGTCGATCTGCAGCTGGGTTCGGTGCGGAAGATGCTCGCGGAGAACAACATCCGCCTCGAATACACCGACAAGGCCCGCGAATGGATCGCCACGGCGGGTTACGATCCGCTCTACGGAGCGCGTCCCGTCAAGCGAACGATCCAGCGCTATGTGGTCAACGATCTTTCGAAACGGATTCTGGCCGGCGAGGTCGACCGTTCGAAACCCATCTCGATCGATGCCGATGCCAACGGTCTGACCTTTGCAAACTGACCGTTCGAAGAGGCAAAATAACGAAGGGTTCCACCCCGAAAGGGGCGGAACCCTTTTTTTGTGCCCGCCGGGAAGCGCATGCGTGCAGCTGACCTCTTCCGGCGGATCGGACTACCGCACGTAGCGGCTGAAGAAGCGCCACAGCTCCTCGCAGGTGTCGACGCCCGTTTCGCTCCACGAATGCTTGCCCCCGAGGGTTTCGTAGAGCCACACTTCGTTGCCGTCGGTCCCGCCCGTGTAGCGGTGTGCGATGGTCTGCAGTCCGTCGGCGCCCCGGGGCAGGGTGTCGACGCGCTCTTCGAGGCACTTGTTCTTTGCCGCCCAGTAGCCGACGGCTATCGGGATCGGAAGGTAGGCGCCCCAACCGCCGCTGTTCTCCAGATCGCCCTCCCAGCGGGTCGTGCGATCGGCCGTTCCGTGGATCTCGAAGAGGGGCACGGCGTGCGTGGCGCTGTCGGCGCGCAGGATGGCTACCGACATGAATCCCGCCACGGGCCCCAGTGCCGCAAAGAGGTCGGGCCGCTGTGAGGCGAGCAGGTAACACATGTCTCCGCCGTTGGACATCCCCGTGCAGAAGACGTTGCGGCGGCTCAGCCCGTAACGTCGGTGAAGGTGGTCGATCAGCTCTTCGAGAAAGCGCACGTCGTCGATCTCCATGTCGGCCTGGAAGGGGTAACCGACGTTCCAGCACTGCTTGCCGCGGCTGTCGCGTTCACCTTCGGGGTAGCAGACGGCGAATCCGTGGCGGTCGGCCGTGGCGTTCATCCCGAAGCGGTCGGGGTTGCCCGTGCCGCCGTATCCGTGGAGGACGACAACCAGCGGGGCGCCGTCGGGAAGTCCGTCGGGTAGGTGAAGGTGATAGGTGCGTTCGACACCTTGAGAACGAAGGGTTTCGGTGCGGGTCTCCTGCGCGGAGACGCTTGCGGCGAGGAGGAGCCAGAGCCCCGTCAACATCGGGATCGGTTTCATGGTTGAGGTGGAAGATTTGAGGTTTCACAGTCCCTTGCGGGCGATGCGCCATGCCAGGGCGTTGTAGGCGTCGAGCAGCGGTCCGCGCCACGCCACGGGCAGCAGGTTCAGGATGCGTACCTTGCGCAGCGTGCGGCGGTAGGTGCGTGTCCAGCGGAAGAAGCGCGCCGCGCGCCGGGCTTCGCGTGTGCCGCCCTTGACGCTCTGGATCAGCGCCTTGCCCAGGGCGGCCCGGGCGATGAACTCCCGCTCCTCGACAGGTGCCGCCGGATCGTAGAGCTCCTCGAACGAATGGACGGTCCGTTCGGGGGTGTAGCCCGCGGCCGAGCGGTTCGAGGCCACGCGCGAATAGCGTACCAGAAGGGCGGGGGAGTAGCAGACCGCATAGCGGCGTGCGATGAGGATCCAGACATAAAGGTCCTCGCCGATCTTCATCCCCTCGGGGAATCCGCCCACGGTGTCGAATACGCGCCGGGGGATGCAGCTGACCGATGGAATGGCGATGTAACGGTGCGCTGAGTCGCGGAAGAAGTTTTCGACCACGCCGCGCTGCTGCAACCCCGGGGCGGGGTAGGCGCCGTCGTCCCCGACGACGCGGAATCCCGTGCAGTAGAGTCCGCATCCGGGAAATTCGTCGATCATCGCCTCGATCTCGGCCAGGAAGCCCGGCTCCCACTGGTCGTCGGCGTCGAGCAGGGCGATGTACTCGCCGCGCGCCTCGGCGATGCCGCGGTTGCGGGCGGCGCTGACGCCGGCGTTGGACTGGGTGATAAGCCGCACGCGCGGCGAGGCGACTCCGCGCACGACCTCCGCACTGCGATCCGTCGAACCGTCGTCCACGACGAGGATCTCGTCGGGAAGAGGCGTCTGCGCCAGTACCGAGCGGAGGGTGCCTTCGATCTCGCGCTCCTTGTTGTAAAGGGGGATGACGACCGTGATGGAGGGTTTCGACATATCTGTGCGGCGGTTTTTTGCGAAGATACCGATCTTTTGCTACTTTTGCAAAAAAGCCCGCCATGACCGCATTCGAAAAGTTGGATCATCTGCTGCGCAACCTCTACGAGACGGCGTTCTATTTTGCGGTGATGGCCGTGAAGGAGAACTTCCGCAACTATGTCGGGCGTGCCGGGACGGTCGGCAATCCGCATCCCGTAATGGCGATCCTCGGCAATGGTCCCGCGTTGGGACACGAGCTGCCGCATCTGCTTGCGAGCGGTGCCCTCCGCGAACGGGATGTCATGGCGGTCAACTACTTTGCCCTCGACGAGCGTTTCGAGGCCGTGCGTCCGGCCTACTACGTCCTTTCGGACCCGATGTTCTTCCGTGATTCTCCCCAGCGGGAGCGGGTGGCCGAACTCTACCGGACGCTCAATGCACGCGTAGCGTGGCCCATGCACCTCTACGTGCAGTATTACAATCCCGAACGTTTCGACTACCGGGCCGCGCTGCCCAACCCCAATATCCGGATCATTCCGTTCCACACGCAGGTCTACCGCGGATTTCCTTCGCTGAATCTCCGCCTCTTCCGCCGGGGGCTTGGAAGCGCCAACTACGGCACCGTCGTGCAGGTGTGCGAATACATCGCCCTGCTGCTCGGGTACCGTACGGTGGAGCTCTACGGTGTGGACCATACGCTGCTCGACGGCCTGACGGTCGACGAGGCGAACCGTCTCTGCCGCATCGACCGTCACTACTACGACACGACTCCGGCAGCTCCGCAGCCCATCTTCCAGAAGGTTCCGCCGCGCCCCTACACGGTGGCGAGCTACCTTGCCGAGGTTGCCGACCTCTTCCACGGCCATGAAGTGCTGCGCGATTACGCCGCATGGCTCGGGGCGCGGATTGTCAACCGCACGCGCGGTTCGATGATCGATGCCTACGAACGCGATCCGCTCGACTGACCCCGCGCCGCATCCGGCAAAACAATACCGCGACCTCCTGTCAAAGGGGCGTCACGGTTTGTTTTGTCCTGAGTAGGCTGCATTGCTGTTGCTACCGGGGCAGGTCGCGGCTCGCGGCGATGATCTCGGCCATGGAGAAATCCTCCGGATAGTCGATGTCCAGCCCCTCGATGCGGTCGACAACGGCCATCCACGGACGGTCGCCGATGCGCTGCCGGCGTTCGCACCACAGTGCCCTGGGGAAGATGAAGAAGGCGCTCGTCTCGATGTAGACGGGTTCGATGGTCTGTGTGCGCGGAATATTGTCGAGCCGGTAGTTGAGCGGCCGTCCTTCGTACCAGGCAAATGTCTGGATGCGCTCGGCGCTGAACGCCGAGTCGTATTCGCCCGAACGCACCTTGTCGAGCGCCGCGGCGATCGTTGCCGGACGGATGAAGGGCGAGGTGGCGTGCGCCAGCACGTAGAGGTCGGCTTCGACCTCGGCGGTAAAGGCGTCATAGATCTCTCTCCCGAGGGTCGTGTCGCGGTCGAGCGATGCGTCGCGCCGCAGGAAGCGCACCCCCTCGGGCAGCAGCGGACGGATGCTCTCGTCGCTGCAGTAGACGTAGACCTCGTCGATGGCCTCGACCTCGGTCAGCGTCCTCAGAATGTGACACATCAGCGGCATGCCCCGCAGCGGGCGGAGGTTCTTGCCGGCGACGCGCTGGCTGTTGAGGCGGATGGGTACGAAAGCAACGGTCTTCATTGGTGTATCGGTTTGTATTCGGAATGCAGGTTCCTGGATTACTGTACCAGCAGGTTGCAGCCGCGGATCTCGGCGTGGTCGATGCGTCCCTCGACGACGAACGATCCGTCGGCGTCGACCCGTCCGACATCCTGCGTCTGCAGAAAGGCGCACGACCAGTCGTTGGCCAGGTCGATGATGTTCAGCCCTCCGCGCGATCCCGCGGGGAGGAGGGCAAAGGGATCGTTCACGTCGCGGCAGAGGACCTTCATCCACGCCGGGCAGCGGAATCGGTTGCCTCCCTGGGAGTAGGCCTGCGACGTCAGCTCGGCCATGCCGTACTCCGAGTGGATGGCCTCGACGCCGAACGCCTCGCAGAGAATGCGGTGGAAGGCCTCCTTGGGAATCTCTTCGCGGTAGCCCTTCATGCCGCCGGTCTCCATCACGACGGTGTCGGTCAGCTTCGGAGCGTAACGCTCGGCCAGATCCCACAGGGCATAGCTCACGCCCAAAAGAATTTTCGGCTTCGCGTCGGCCGCCATGTCGCGCAGCAGCGCGTCGTAGTCGTCGAGGTAGAAGCCGCCCGATCCGCAGTCGGCGATCAGCCGGTCGGCCATGTAGACGAGCGACGATCCCTTGCGGCGCAGGTAGTTGGGCAGCAGGGCGTAGAGGCTCCACCGTGCCGGATCGCCGTAGAAGGTGCTGAATGCCCCGCGGAATGCCTTTTCATAAGTTGCCAGCGAATGCATCTTGTGGTGCGAGGGGGTCATGCCGGTCGTTGCCGAAGAGGTGAAAACCGCCTCGGGCTCCGGACCTTCGCAATAGACATCATGGCTCTTGAAGAGTTCGATGGGCAGAAAGGGTATGTCGCACAGCCTCGCCACCTCATTCGGACATGCGCCGATCCGGGCCAGATACTCGCGATAGGGCGGGCATGCCGCGGCCTGGAAGCGGAACAGTTCCAGCGCCGTCTGCTCGAAGGCTGCGGGATCGTCCGGCCGCAGGCGGAATATGTCGTCGGAGTGAATCATCGTTGCAAAGGTACGCAAAAAATCGCTGCATGCGACAACCCCCGGAGGATTCTCCCCCGGGGGTTGTGACTTGTCCAATCTGGAAGTACGTGTCGGGCCCGACACGCAACCGTGGCAGATGCCTATTTCTTCGGCTTCGGAGCCAGCATCATGTTCATCTTCTTGCCGTCGAGTTTGGGCATCATCTCCACCTTGGCGACATCTTCGAGATCGGTGGCAAAGCGCAGCAGCAGGATTTCGCCCTGCTCCTTGAAGACGATCGAACGTCCGCGGAAGAAGACGTAGGCCTTGACCTTGGCACCCTCCTTCAGGAAGTTCTGCGCATGCTTGAGCTTGAAGTTGTAGTCGTGGTCGTCGGTCTGGGGCCCGAAGCGGATCTCCTTCACTACGACCTTCGTCTGGTTGGCCTTCAGCTCTTTGGCTTTCTTCTTCTGCTGATAGAGGAACTTCTGGGAGTCGGCAATGCGGCATACGGGAGGATCGGCCTTGGGCGAGATCTCGATCAGATCGAGCTCCATCTCGTCGGCCAGTCGCAGGGCGTCGCGAATGGGCATAACCTGTACCTGAGGAATGTTGTCTCCCACCACACGCACTTCGGGAGCCGTGATCTGCTCATTGATGCGGTGCGGGTTTTCCTTCTCGGCCGGTCTGCGTCCGAGGCGCGGATTGGCCGGTTTCGGTCTGTTGTTCCCGGGGTTGAACGGCCGCGGCGGGAATGGTTTCGGTGCTGCGATAGTTGTACGAAATTAAAGGTTAATATAAGTGTGTTAGAGCTGTTACTTCTTCACCAGCTTGTTGGCCTCGACCTCCTGCTTTACCAGTCCGGTAATGAAGTCGCGGAAGGCCTCCATCGACATCTGGCCCTTGTCGCCTTCGCCCTGGGCACGTACCGATACCAGACCTTCGGCCTCCTCCTTCTCGCCGACGATCAGCAGGTAGGGGATGCGCTTGAGTTCGTTGTCGCGGATCTTGCGGCCGATCTTCTCGTTACGGTCGTCGACCTCCGTACGCACGTCGTAGCTGTTGAGGTATTCGCATACCTTCTGGGCGTAGTCGTTGAACTTCTCCGAGATCGGGAGCACCACCACCTGCTGGGGCGAGAGCCACAGGGGGAATTTGCCTCCCGTATGCTCGAGCAGCACGGCCACGAAGCGCTCCATCGAGCCGAACGGCGCACGGTGGATCATGATCGGGCGGTGAAGCTTGTCGTCGGCACCCTTGTACGTAAGGTCGAAACGCTCCGGGAGGTTGTAGTCCACCTGGATGGTTCCCAGCTGCCACTTGCGGCCGATGGCGTCCTTGACCATGAAGTCAAGCTTCGGGCCGTAGAAGGCTGCCTCGCCGTACTCCACAACGGTCTTGAGCCCCTTCTCCTTGGCGGCCTGCATGATGGCCGATTCAGCCTTCTCCCAGTTCTCGTCCGAGCCGATGTATTTCTCCTTGTTGTTCGGGTCGCGCAGGGAGATCTGGGCGGTGTAGCTGTCGAACTTCAGCGTCTTGAAGATATAGAGCACGATGTCGATCACACGCTCGAACTCCTCAAGTAACTGGTCGGGGCGTACGAAGATGTGGGCATCGTCCTGCGTGAATCCACGCACACGCGTCAGTCCGTGGAGCTCACCCGACTGCTCGTAGCGGTAGACCGTACCGAACTCGGCCAGACGCACCGGCAGCTCCTTGTACGAACGGGGCTTCGAGCGGTAGATTTCGCAGTGGTGCGGGCAGTTCATCGGCTTGAGCAGGTATTCCTCGCCCTCGATCGGGGTGTGGATGGGCTGGAAGGAGTCCTTGCCGTACTTGGCGTAGTGTCCCGAGGTGACGTAGAGCTCCTTGTTGCCGATGTGCGGGGTGATGACCTGCTGGTAGCCGTACTGCTTCTGCACGTTGCGCAGGAACTGTTCCAGCCGGTCGCGCAGGGCGGCGCCTTTCGGGAGCCACAGCGGAAGTCCCGGACCCACGCGCTGCGAGAAGGTGAAGAGTTCGAGCTCCTTGCCCAGCTTGCGGTGGTCGCGCTTCTTGGCCTCCTCCATCATCACGAGGTACTCGTCAAGCATCGACTTCTTGGGGAACGAGATGCCGTAGATACGGGTGAGCATCTTGTTCTTCTCGTTGCCGCGCCAGTAGGCTCCGGCCACGGAGGTCAGCTTGATGGCCTTGATGTAGCCCGTGTTGGGAATGTGCGGCCCGCGGCAGAGATCCGTGAAGGCTCCGTTGGTATAGAACGAGATGGTGCCGTCCTCGAGGTCGGTGATCAGTTCGACCTTGTACTGGTCGCCCTTGGCGGTAAAGGTCTCCAGGGCCTCGGCCTTGGGAACTTCACGGCGGATGAGGGGCTCCTTGTTGCGGGCCAGCTCCATCATTTTGTTTTCAATGGCCGGCAGATCGGCCTCGGTGATCGGCGTCGGGCTGTCGACGTCGTAGTAGAAGCCGTTCTCAATGGCGGGACCGATGCCGAACTTGATGCCCGGATAGAGCGCTTCGAGGGCTTCGGCCAGCAGGTGCGACGAGGTGTGCCAGAAGGCGTGCTTGCCCTCGTCGTCGTCCCATTTGTAGAATTTGATCGACGCATCCGCATCGATCGGGCGCATCATGTCCGTCGTTGCGCCGTTTACCGAGGCCGCCAGGGAGTCAGCAGCTAAACGAGGGCTGATGCTCTCTGCGATCTGGTACGCAGTCGTCCCTTCGGCATACTCGCGGACGGAACCGTCGGGAAAAGTGATCTTGATCATACGTTTTTTTAATAAGTTAAGTTTGCGGGGCCTTCGGCGCTTCCACAATTACGAGACGGAATACGCCTCCGGTTTGCCCGGGATCTTTCATTTGTTTTTCTCTCCACCCCTGTTTTTCTCTCCACCCCTGGCTCCTTCTTCGGCTCGCAGGGGCGGTTTGTCACTGCTCCTCCCTGTCGCCTTGCGGGAGGTCCTTCACCGAAACGTCGCGATGCGATTTTTCGCGTTCGGCGCGCGGCAGCGGGTGGGCCGTCCATTGGGCCCATGCCCGGCGATGTTCGACGATGTCGATGGCCGTGTAGATGGCATTGCGCATCGACTGGGCATCGGCGCGGTCCTTTCCGGCAATATCGAAAGCCGTGCCATGGTCGGGCGACGTGCGTACGACGTCCAGACCGATGGTGACATTCACGCCGTCGGGCGACAACGTCTTGAAGGGTGCCAGCCCCTGGTCGTGGTACATGGCCAGGATGCCGTCGTATTTCGTGTAGCCGTTCCCGGAGAAGAGTCCGTCGGCGGCAAAGGGCCCGAAGGCCAGAATGCCCTCGTCGAAGGCCTCGACAATGGCCGGGCGAATGATCTCCTGCTCCTCACGGCCCAACAGTCCGCCGTCTCCGGCATGGGGGTTGAGGGCCATCACCGCGATGCGGGGTTCCACGATGCCGAAATCCTCGATCAGCGAGCGGCGCAGCGTGCGCAGCCGTGCGAGAATCCGCTCGTGCGTGATGTTGGGGGCGATCTCGGCCACCGGGAGGTGGATCGTCACCAGCCCTACGCGCAGCACGTCGCTGCACATGAGCATCATCGGCTCGCCCTCGAATTCCGCGCCGAAGAATTCGGTGTGCCCCGTGAAGCGGAAGTCGTCGCTCTGGACAGTCTCCTTGTTGAAGGGGGCCGTGACCACGGCGTCGATCGTTCCCTGCCGAAGGTCCTGCACGGCCTTGCGCAGGGCCTCGACCGCCGCACGTCCGGCTTCGGGCGTCGCGACGCCCGGCGTAATCTCCCCCGGGTCGCCGCAGGCCACCAGGTTGAGCTTTCCGCGCCGTGCTTCCGAGGCGCCGGCAACGGGGTTGAAGGAGATCGTTCCGATCTCCTCGAGGGTATCTTTGTAATAGGCTGCGGCCTTGGGGGATCCGTAGATGACCGGCGTGAAGAGGTCCGTGATGCGCTGATCGGCCAAAGCCTTGAGGATGACCTCCCAGCCCACACCGTTGGTATCGCCCTGCGTGATGCCTATTCTGAGTTTCTGTTCCGACATAACAAGTTCTTTCGTTGTGGGGCCGACCCGGAATCCGGGAGGGCGCTAAATGCAACTGTTACAACCTGCAAAGGTATAAAATATTCAGAATCCGCAATGCCTTGGCGGGGGATAAAATCGAATTTCGACGCCCCGCGGGCTATTTTTGTCTTCCGGCGGGGGCGGCAGCGGGGGTTGTAGCGGTGCTGCGGCGGCGGAATTCGGCGCAGACGATGCCCGTGGCCATGGCGACGTTGAGCGACTCCGAGCCGCGGCGGTCGGCGGGCCAGGGCGGGATGAAGAGCTTCCGCGTAACGCATTGCGCCACTTCGGGCGTCACGCCGCGGCCCTCGTTCCCCATGACGATGATCCCCGTTGGCGAGAGGTCGGTGTCGTAGATGTTTTCGCCCTCGAGGAAGGTACCGTAGACGGGAATGCCCGCCCGGGCGGCCCCGGAGAGCAGCGGCGCGAGGGGAGTGTAGTGTACTCTCACCCGCAGAATGGCACCCATCGTTGCCTGCACGACCTTCGGATTGAAACAGTCGGCCGAGCCCTCCGAGCAGACGATGTCGCGGATCCCGAACCAGTCGGCCAGCCGGATGATCGTCCCCAGATTGCCGGGATTCTGCACCTCGTCGAGGGCCAGCGTCAGCTGACGGCGCAGCTCCTCGGGTTTCAGCCGGTAACGGGGAATCTCGACCAGCGCCACCGAGTTCGAGGGGGTCTTCAACTGTGAGATACGCTCCATGTCGCGCGGAGCGACCACCTCGACCTCGGGACCCTCGAACACTCCCTCCAGGGTGTAGATCTTCCGCACGCGGAGCGCCGAGGCGCACAGCTCGCCGATGAGTTTCTCTCCTTCGGCGATGAACAGCCCGTACTCCGTGCGGCCGCGCTTGTCGGCCAGCGCACGGACCAGTTGGATGTCGGCTTTGGTCATGACTCTTTTTCTATGGTGTAGGTGACTCCTTCGGTGGCGGGCCACGTCTCGGGGAAGAGCTCCCGCGCCTCGTCGACCAGCAGCTGTTCATCCTTGTAGCGCGACGAGTAGTGTCCGATGACGAGCCGCCGCGCCCCGGCCTTCAGCGCCGCCTTCGCGGCGTCCGTCGTGGTCGAGTGGCCCCGGTCGCGGGCCGACCGCTGCTCGGCGGCCGCATAGGTCGCTTCGTGGTACATCAGATCGACGTCCTTGCACAGATTCGCCGCACGCGCCGAGAAGTTCGTGTCCGACAGATAGGCATACGACCGGGCGCGGTAGGGACGGTAGGTGAGCTCCCCGTTCGGGATGACCTCGCCCGTCTCCAGTGCGACGTCTTCACCGCGCTTGGCCGCCGTGATCTGCGCAATCGAGAGACCGTATTTGACGATCTTGAACTTGTCGACGTTCAGCGGCGGCTCCTTCTCGCGGAACAGGAATCCGGCGCACGGCACCCGATGCCGCAGCGGAATGCTCCATACCTCCATCGTGCGGTTTTCGAAGAGCAGGGTGTGACGGGTCGTCGCCACCTCGTGCCATACCACCTCGTAGGGCAGCTCCGTGTCGAAATAGCGCAGGTGGGCGCCGAGCATCTCGCCGAACGGTGCCGGAGCATAGACGTCGAGCGGCGTGCGGCGTCCGTAGAGCCCCAGTGTCGAGATCAGCGGGAAGAGCCCGAAGACATGATCTCCGTGGAGGTGCGAGATGAACGCCGCGCGGATCTTCAGCGGATTGATGCCGTAGCGGATCAGCTGCTGCTGTGCACCCTCACCCGCATCCACGAGGTAGTATTGCTCATGGATGTTCACCGCCTGCGACGACGGATGCCGGTTCACGGTCGGTTTGGCCGAGGCGCAGCCGAGGATGGTCACCGCAAAACTCATGTCTCTATCTTCTGTATTTGATGAAGGTCGCCTCAAGCCGGGTCGAAACCGAGACGTCACGTTTGGTCGTGGCCGTACGGGTGCTGCTGCCGTCGTCGTTCCGCTCGATGTGCTCGGTGGTCGTGTAGGTCGGATCGGAGGTCGTCATGCCGATCCCTTCGAAGACCACGGCGTCGGCTCCCTTCTCGCGGGCTTTTTGCTCGATGACGCTCTGAGCCTTTTCGAGCGTTCCGAAGAAGCGGGGACTTGCCATGATGTGGCCCATGGTCTCGTACCCTTCGGGCACGTCGTCCCAGCTGAAGTAGAGCTCCGGAGCGTCGGTTACCGGATAGGCCTTGCCGATATAGGTGGTCTCTACGGCGCAGGAACTCACTGCGCAGGCGGCGCTCAAGGCGCATACGAGGGTCGTAATACGTTTCATCGATCGAATGTTGAGAAGTGGTGTGAGACGTTATCGCAACAGAAAGCGCTCGCAATCCAGGGCGGCGATGCACCCCGATCCGGCGGCGGTGATGGCCTGCCGGTAGTTGGGGTCCTTCACGTCGCCGGCGGCAAAGACGCCCTCGACCGAGGTCTTCGACGTATTGCCCTCGACCTTGATGTATCCTTCGTCGTTGAGCTCCAGCTGCCCGGTGAAGAGCTCCGTGTTGGGATGGTGTCCGATGGCCAGGAAAAATCCCGCAATCTGGATCATGTGCTCCGTGCCGTCGTTCTTGCGCAGCAGGGCGCCGGTGACGCCGGAGTCGTTGCCCAGCACCTCGACGGTGTTGTGCTCGAAGAGCACCTCGATGTTCTCCGTGCGGAAGACGCGCTCCTGCATGGCCTTCGAGGCGCGCAGGAAGGGTTTGCGGACGATCATGTAGACCTTGCGGCAGAGCGAAGCCAGGTAGGTGGCCTCCTCGCAGGCCGTGTCGCCGCCGCCGACCACGGCCACATCCTTCTTGCGGTAGAAGAATCCGTCGCACGTGGCGCAGGCGCTGACGCCCTGTCCGCGGAACTTCGTCTCGGAGGGCAGTCCGAGGTATTTGGCCGTGGCGCCTGTCGAGATGATGAGGCTCTCGGCGAGGATCTTCTTCTCGCCGTCAACCTCTACGCGGAACGGCCGCTGCGAGAGGTCAACCTTCGTAACGGTTCCCGCACGCAGGTCGGCGCCGAGACGCTCGGCCTGTGCGCGCATGCGCGCCATCAGTTCGGGACCGTCGATCCCCTCGGGATATCCGGGGAAATTCTCCACGGCGGTGGTCGTTGTCAGCTGCCCTCCGGGCTCGATGCCTTCGTAAAGCACCGGAGCGAGGTTGGCGCGTGAGGTATAGATGGCGGCGGTGTACCCGGCGGGGCCGCTGCCGATGATGAGGACTTTTACCGATTCTTCCATATGGTTGTCGTTTTTAATTGTTTTAATTGCTGATTTTTAATGAATTGACTTACGCCTCCGCCCAGACGCCGAGACGCTCTCCGTCCTCCACGAACGGGGAGATTCTCCGCCCGAGGTAGTCGAACAACGCCCAGCGGCCGTTCTGCCGCACGTGCGAGACGCTCTCGGCCGGGACGTAGGAGACGATTTCGTACTCCGGCGGTATGACATAGTGCCCCTGGCGGTCGATCAGCCCCATGCCTTCGGCGGTCTGCACCTCGGCGCGTCCTTCGTGGAAATCCCCGGCCCAAAGGTACTGCGATGCGATGACCGGACGGTTCTCGGCATCGACGTATCCGTAGCCCGTCTCGTCCTCGACGCAGACCATCCCTTCGAAGAGGTTGCTCACCCAGCGATGGCCCGGCCAGCGGCCGGGAGCTTCATAGTCCGCCTCGACGTCGCTGACGCCCGGGATTCCCGCGGCGCGGAGCACCTCCTGCCGCAGGGTGTCGAACGCGGCATCGTCGCGCTCGGGCGTTCCCACTCCGGCATCGTAGAAGCGGATGGGTACGAAGCGCCGGCCCGTCCAGCGGAGGTTGTCACGGCGCAGGTTGCCGTGACAGAGATTCAGCCGCCGCAACTCCTGCTGCAGGGCGTCGAGCTCCTCGACGAGCCGTTCGCCGCCTTCGCAGCACAGCGCTTCGTCGAAACTTCGGCCTTCGGGCAGGAGCTGCAACAACAGGTCGTAGCTTCGGGGTGTTCCCGTGGGGCCGTACCACGACATCTCGCCGCGGAGCAGCCGGCACTCCGGGAGCCAGGGCGAGCTGCACCGCGCCATCTGCTGCAGGGTCCGTTCGAGGGTGAACAGAGCCGCCGGCGAGAGCGGCAGAGCCAGCAGCCAGCGGCGTCCCTGCCACGAGATCTCGGCCTCGGCGAAGCGCGTCGTGCGCATCAGTCGCGGAAGCCCGTTGGCATCCAGTACTGGACGTGCCTCGCCCAGCGTGCGGAACGAGAGGTCGGGCGTCTGCAGGGCCCGTGTGAAGGTCTGTATCGTGGCAACCATGACTATTCGGTTTTTACGCTGATGGATCCGATGTTGAGCATGGCGATCAGTTCGTCGAGCGAGGCGTTGTAGCTCATGCCGCGGAAGGGCGGAAGAGCTCCCGGCCCCTTGGCCTCGCGGATGGCTTCGTTGAAGATCGCCGGCATGACGCTTGACGCACGGTAGAGCGTCGAGGCGTAGCGGTTCGGAAGGTCGGTCTCCTCCTCCGACGGGAAGAATACCGTGCGCTGGGTGTCGTCGGCCGCAATATGGATGTTGAGCAGCAGGACGTTTCCGTCGGAGGTGCCGAGCGTGCGGATCTGCTCCGAGATGGCAATCAGCTCCTCCTCCGAACAGTCGGTCGCCTCGCCGTCGGTGATGTTGAAGATCGTCGGCGGGAAGCTCCCGGCGTGGGCCGGATGGGCGCACCATGCTGCCGCCAGGTCGCGGGCCTGACGCATGGCCTCATACATCGGCGTCTGCCCGGCAGCCGTGGCCTCCACCCATACCGGAGTCGGCACCTCGCGCAGGGCGATCGAACCGTCGGGCTGCCGGCACTCGATCGTGCGGCGTCTCACCTGCGGCTCCAGGGCCGCCAGCTCGGTGACGGAGTGCATCGGCTGAGTTCCCGGCAGCAGCGAATAGACCTCGTCGTTGCCCGAATATCCGAGCACGGCGATGTCGTAATAGTCACGGACTCCGTCGTTGCGTCGGGCACGTTCGATGAGTTCGAACAACAGCCCGTTGGTGATGTCGGTCACGGCCTCCGACTTGCTCATCGCGCGGCCTGCGAAGCGGATGCGTTCGCTCATCGAGCCCGATCCGTCGATGAGCAGGATGAAGGCCGTGCGGTGTGTGCGTGTGATACTTTGCGTATACATTGTCTGTCCGGGAAAGAGTTTTTTCGTTGTTTCGTGGCGGTATCGAGAAGTCAGATTCGGGTCAAGGCCTCTCGAGACCGCGCACGGTGCAGTAGTCCTCGATGCGCTCCTCCTCGGTGGCGGCATCGAGTCCATAGCCGACGGCCATGTCGAGCGATTCGTCCCGCTTGCGGTCGGCGTCCGTCATGCGGCGCATCGCCTCCCGGGCGTTGCGCCCGGCATTGACGGCATCGGAGAACTCCTCGATGGTGGGGCGGTGCCCCAGCAGCGAGGCGTAGAGCTGCAATGCCCAGCTGTGGGCGTAGTCGTCGTAGTGCATTGCGAAGACCCGGAAGCGGTTGTCCAGAGCCGCCGTCGAGGTGATCTCTCCCCGGTCGACGGCCTTGAGCGTGCGCTCCATCTCGCGGCGCGTGATGAATTGTCCGGCCACGTCGAACCAGTCGCCGCTGCCGTCATAACGGGCGTCGTCGGCTCCGCAGTCGAGCATCGCTCCGAGCGATGCGACGATGGCCTTGTTGTAGAGCTGCAGCCCCCGCTCCAGGGCGGCGGCGCGGATCAGTGTCTTGTTGTAAGAGTATTCGGCGGCGTCGGGATCCTGCTCGCGCAGCGTGTGAAGCGTCTCCACGGCCCGGAGCATGGCCTGCGTAAGGTAGGGGGTGTACTCCTCGAAGTTGATGACGTCGCGTTCCACCGTGCGGCGGTCGCGCGCCGGCCACTTCTCGATGTCGCGCACGGTTCCGTAGCTGGTGAGATTCGCCCCGGGCATCAGCCGCGAGTGTCCGTCGCGTTCGATCAGGTAGGAGAAGGGCAGCGCCGAGGTGTCGTGGTGGTAGGAGTGGTGGCCCATGATCATCGTGAAGGCTCCCTCGAGGGCCGGCGACATGACGTAGGCCCCGCTGGCGAACTTGCAGCCTCTGAGGTGCACGGCCTGGTGCACGGCCCCGCTCTTGAAGAGGTGGTTGCTCTGGTTCGAGCCGCTTCCGGCGTTGAAGAACGAGAACATCCCGGCGATGAGCAGCGACGATTTGTGATGCGAAACGGTGTAGGGCCCGGCAAAGATCGCCGCGGCTTCGCCGTTTTCACAGTGCGAATTGGCGAAGAAGAGCGACTCGGCGGCCGAGAAGCCCTTGTCCATGCGGCAGCTTTCGCCCACGAAGCACCGTTCGAGGGTCGTGCCGTTGTCGACGACGGAGCCTTCGGCAACGATAAAGTCGTAGGCCTTGACGTCGACGCCGATGCGCACACCGTCACACAGCGTGCCGTTTTCGAGCGCCGAGGCGCCGTCGATCGTCACGTTGCGGCCGATGCGCACCTCGCGGATGAACCGTGCGCCGGTGATCCGGCTGTCGTCTCCCACCTCGCCCGTTGTCGAAGAGCGCTCCCCGGCATAGGCGTCGATCATGCGCTCCAGGGCGGCAAGGGTCTGATGACGGTGACGGTAGACGGCCATCACATAGGCGATCTGCGCCGACATCGTGTCGTAGATCTTCACCGTACGGCCGCCGCACTCGTTCATCGTGGCCACGCCGACGCCGTTTCCGAACGACGAACGGCGGCGGCATTCGAGGACCGTGACGCTCTCGACCGTCACCCGTTTGCCGAGCCGGTAGTTCTTGACACACGAACGGACGACGCGGGATCCGGACCCGATCTCGACCACCCCTTCAAAATGGCTCTGAAGAAGTTGTGCGGGTTGAAAGTCCTCCGCTACCGATACCTTGTCCCATGCCTCGGCCGTATTGCCGAGCGCCTCGAGCGCGGCGATCTCCGCTGCGGTCAACGATCTGAAAGCCTCTTTTTCCATACTCTTTGATTGCAAAGATAATCATTTGCGTCGAAAATCCGCACACGCGACGGCGGGCTCTTCCGGTGAATCGATGCCCGTCCGATCGGCGCCGGCAGGCGCTGCGGTTTCCCACTGCCAGGCGAACGACGCTCCGCGACGGATGATCTCGCCGCTTCGCCCGTAACTGTGGACCTTTGCCCGGCCGTTGCGGAACGGCTTGACCGAGTCGCATCCGGGACAGCTCAGCCGAATCTGTCCCTGCGTGTCGATGAAGTGCCACGTGCTGCCCAGCAACACGGCCGCCAGCCCTTCGGAGAAGTCGAAGCCGTTGTCGTAGAGCGGCGGGATGACCACGCGCTGCGGCGTGCGGAATCCCCACCGTCCGGCCTCGACATACAGTTCGGGCATTTGCGAATCGTCACACTCCGCAGTCCCGTTCGCCTCACGCACCGAAGCCTCCAACAATCCGGCCAGTCCGAAGAGCTGCAGCGACGGGGAGGTCAGCAGTTGCGCAATCCGATAACGGAGGGCCATACCGCGGCGTTCGAACAGCGCCATGACCTCTTGATAGGCCTCGTCCGTACCCTTCAGGATGCGTTCAGGGGTGAAGAGCAGCCCGTCGGTCGGGGCATGACGCCCTTCGAGTGCGGGGTCGAGTGCCAGGGCGTGCAGTGCGGTCGAGATCAGTGCGGCAGGGTAGTCGTCGAGCTGTGCGTCGAAGTCCGCCGTCGTACGGGCCGGGTGCTGGTAGGCCGCCGTTCCCAACTCGGGACTCGGCTCTCCGGCGAATGCCGGAAGAAACGCCGCGTCGAAGTCGATCGGATGGAGTTCACCCGCCCGATCGACGATGATGTTCTCGGGTTTGAGGTCTCCGTGCGCACGGTCGTCGGAGATCATCACGGCGGCCAGACGGTCGAATGCCTCGGCCAGATGCTGCAGCCGCTGCATGTCGCGTGCCGCCACGGCATGCTCCGTTGCATCGGAGAGCGTCTCGCCCTCGATCCATTCGCCGAGGACCACGTCGACCCACCGGCCGCGACCTGCCGCATCGTAGATGAAGAGCTCCCGTTCGAGATGCCGCGGTCCGTAGATTTCGCGTAGATGACGCATCGGCCGCAGGTAGCAGCGCAGCGATTCGATGCGCCCTTCATGACGGATGCGGAAGACGACGGCGCTGTTGCCGGTCGAATATTGCAGCGCTCCCGACGCGTCGCGACACACCTCGACATCCCGCAGCGAGCGCAGAAGCCCCTCGGGATCGGAGAGTGCGAAGAGGTATTGACGAAGCGTGTACATGACGGAACGGCAGCTGCCGGCCTGGAACCGACGGAGCTCCGGCGAAAAACAAAAACCGGAGCGGAAAGGCTCCGGTCGGTTCCTGGTCGGCCAGCGACAGGATTAGTGGCAGTTGCAGTGTCCGTCGTGGTCGTCGCAGCAGCCGTCGCCGCATCCGTGGTCGCCGCCGCACGATCCGCACGAGCAGTGTCCCTGCAGATCCTCGGGCGTCACGTCGCGCACCGACACCACCTCAACCTCGAAGTTGAGCGTCTTGCCGGCCATCGGGTGGTTGAAGTCCATCTTCACGTGCTCGTCGCCGACCTCCTTGACCGTACCCATCATGCGGTTGCCCTGGGCGTCGCTCATCGGCACCTGGCTCCCCTCGAAGAGGATATCCTCGGCCAGCTTGCCGTCGACCATGAAGATGTTCTTCGGCAGGTTGACGATCGCCTCCTCGATTACCTCACCGTAGCCGTCCTTCGGCGAAAGGGTGAACGATACCGAGTCTCCGGGCTCCTTGCCCAGGATGGCCTCCTCGAATTTCGGAAGCAGCATGCCCGTTCCGAAGATGAACTCCAGCGGCTGTCCGGGGCGCGACTGGTCTGCGATCTGTCCGTCGACGGTGAGTTTGTAATCTACGCCGACCATTTTGTTCGGTTCTACTTTCATGTGTATGTGCTTTTAAGAGTTTGTCGTTTTTTCTACGGAGAAGGCATTCCGGTATTCCGGCATTCCGGGGTTGCAGCCTCTCCGGTTCCCGGTCGGATATCGGCGCCGGCCTCTCTGTTTTGCCAATTCTCCTCAGAGCGGTCAAAGGTACGCACTTCGGCGCGAGTTGCCAAATTCTCGGACGACTTTTTGTCTCCCGAAAATCATGCCGCACCGCATAAAAACGGCGGCGAAACCTTTCGCCGCCGTTTTTCGGGTTTCGGAGCTGCCCGGAACACCCGGTCGTGCCGCCCGGACAGACCTCTCCGCTTACCGGTGTCAGTCGCAGTTGCGGCAGCAGAGGTTGCGGTCTCCGTATCCGTTGTCGATCTTCGTCACGTAGGGGAAGAACTTCGCCGTGCGCACCCACTCCAGCGGGAAGGCCGCCTCCATGCGTGAATAGGGATGGGGCCACTCGCCGGCCAGTTCGACGGCCGTATGCGGGGCGTTGGTCACCACGTTGTTCTTCTCGCCCGCAGCGGCAGCCGCCTCGCATTCGCGCTTGATCTGCACCAGCGCCTCGATGAAGCGGTCCATCTCCTCCTTGGGCTCCGATTCCGTCGGCTCGACCATCAGCGTCTCGTGCACGGGGAACGAGAGCGTCGGGGCATGGAACCCGTAGTCCATCAGACGGTGTGCGATGTCGCCGCAGTCGATGTCGAAATCCTTCTTGAAGTGCGTGAGATCGAGGATCATCTCGTGTCCCACGCGTCCGGTTTCGCCCGAGTAGTAGGTGCGGTATTCATCCTTGAGGGCCGACGACATGTAGTTGGCGTTGACGATGGCCATCTCGGTGGCGCGGCGCAGGCCGTTTGCTCCGAGCATCTTGATGTATCCGTAGGTGATCGGCAACAGCATGGCCGAGCCCCAGGGTGCCGACGCTACGGCCGTGATGCCCTCTTCGCCTCCCGTGGCAACGATCGGATGCGTCGGGAGGAAGGGCTTGAGGTGTTCGGCTGCGCAGATCGGGCCGACGCCCGGACCGCCGCCTCCGTGAGGCATGGCGAAGGTCTTGTGGAGATTCAGATGGCAAATGTCGGCGCCGATGTATCCGGGGTTCGTCAGGCCCACCTGGGCGTTCATGTTCGCACCGTCCATGTAGACCTGTCCGCCGGCGTCGTGCACCGCGTCGACGATTTCGCGGATGCGGCTCTCGAAGACGCCGTGTGTCGAGGGATAGGTCACCATCAGTCCGCACAGCTCCGAGCTGTACTCCCGGGCTTTGGCCTTGAGATCCTCCACGTCGATGTTGCCGCGTTCGTCGCAGGCTACCGTCACGATCTTCATGCCGGCCATCGCTGCCGAGGCCGGGTTGGTGCCGTGGGCCGAGGCGGGGATCAGCACGACGTTGCGGTATCCCTGTCCGCGGCTCTGGTGGTAGGCACGGATGACCATCAGTCCCGAATATTCGCCGGCGGCGCCCGAGTTGGGTTGCAGCGAGCAGGCTGCGAAGCCGGTGATCGTGGCCAGGTCGTGCTCCAGTTCGGAGATCAGCTCCATGTATCCTTCGGCCTGATCCGTCGGAGCAAAGGGGTGCATGTTCTGGAATCCCGCGAGCGAGAGCGGCTGCATGAGCGCCGCGGCGTTGAGCTTCATGGTGCACGATCCGAGGGAGATCATCGAGTTGGCGAGCGAGATGTCGCGCAGCTCCAGCCGCTTGATGTAGCGCATCAGGGCGCTCTCGGAGCGGTAGCTGTTGAATACCGGCTCCTGGAGGTAGGCCGACTGGCGGCGCAGGGCGGCGGGGATCGTCGGCTCCTCGGCCATCTTCACGGCCTTGGCCTTGCGGCCCTTGGCTGCGGCGAAGATCCGCACGACGGCCTCCACCTCGGCAGGGGTCGTCACCTCGTCGAACGACATGCGTACGCAGCCCTCCGACGGATAGAAGAAGTTGATCCCCTCGTCGAGGGCCAGCGACTGCACGACGGCGGCCTCGGCCTCGACCTCCAGCGTGTCGAAGAACTCCTTCGAGGCGAGTTTGTAGTCCAGCGCTTCGAGGGCGCGGGCGACGGTCACGGCGGCCAGATGCGCCGTGCGGGCGGCGCGCAGCAGCCCTTCGGGACCGTTGTAGACGCAGTAGAAGCCCACCATCGAGGCCATGAGTGCCGAGGCGGTGCAGATGTTCGACGTGGCGCGCTCGCGCTTGATGTGCTGTTCGCGCATCTGCAGGGCCATGCGCAGGGCCTTGTTGCCCAGGCGGTCTACCGAGACGCCGATGATGCGTCCCGGCATGTTGCGCTTGAAGGCTTCGCGCGTGGCCATGTAGCCGGCGCTCGGGCCTCCGAAGCCCATGGGCGTGCCGAGGCGCTGCGTGGAGCCCACGGCGATATCGGCGCCCCACTCGCCCGGTGCCTTGAGCAGGGCCAGCGAGAGCAGGTCGGCAACGGCCGTCACGAGGGCTCCCCGGGCGTGCGCCGCGGCGGTGAAGTCCGTGTAGTCGCGCACGGCGCCGTCGGCGGCCGGATACTGCACGATGGCGCCGAACTCGCGTCCGGTGAACTCATATTCGTCGAAATCGTCGATGATGAGCTCGATGCCGAAGGGTTCGCTGCGCGTGAGCAGCACGTCGAGCGTCTGGGGGAAGATATTGCGGTCGACGAAGAGCTGGTTGCGACCCTCCTTGACGGCCTCGCGCGAGCGCAGGGCGAACATCATCAGCATGGCTTCGGCCGCGGCCGTGCCCTCGTCGAGCAGCGAGCAGTTGCCGATCTGCATGCCGGTGAGCGAGATCACGGCGGTCTGGAAGTTCAGAAGCGCCTCCAGACGGCCCTGCGAAATCTCGGCCTGATAGGGCGTGTAGGAGGTGTACCAGGCGGGGTTCTCGAAGACGTTGCGCGTCACGGCCGCCGGCACCGCGCAGGGGTAGTACCCCATGCCGATGAACGACCGCAGCGTGCGGTTGCGGTCGGCCAGGGCCCGGATGTGTGCGGCGAATTCGTATTCGCTCATCCCCTCGGCGGGCAGTGCGAGGGGCTTCTTGAGACGGATGGAGGAGGGGATGACCTGCGCGATCAGTTCATCGACCGATCCGACGCCGATGACGTCGAGCATGGCCTTCAACTCCTTTTCGTTGCTGACACCGATGTGTCGATCTGAAAACTTGTCGAACATGTTGGGATATTTAGGTTTTGCGGATTCTCGGGTTCGGCCGCTTTTGTCCGCTCCCGGCGGGGAGTGGGAATCGGCGCATACAAAGGTAATCCAAACCGTCGGACGCGCAAAATTTTTATCCTCTTTTTTATACCCCATTCGGCCTGCGGGGCGGGGAATCTGCGGGAATTTCACTATCTTTGCCCCGCAAGGTTCCTCCGCCGGGAAGACTCCCGGCCGGTGAAACGGGAATCCGGTGCAAATCCGGAACAGTACCTGCTGCTGTGAGTTCCTTCCATGCCGCCCTGCCCCGTGCAGGGCCGCGTCGCCTGCCGCACTCTCTGCCACTGGTTTCGACCGGGAAGGCGCGGCCGACGGAACGAGTCAGAAGACCGGCCTTGCCTTTGTTGCATGATTTGCTCCTGCGGGTTTCAGGCAGAAATCGCACCGTGTGATCTCCACGCATTCAGTCGGTTCTCCATGCCCGGACCTCCCGGCAGGCGGCAGGGCGGCGCTTCCTCATCGGAGGGCGGCGCCGCGGAAAATGGTCGTTACGGATATGGATGTTTTGAAACGTCGTTCAATCCCCTGGAGGAGCCTTGTCGCGAAACTGTGCGGCGTGTGGCTGTGTGTGGCCGCCTCGGGCGGATGCATGAAGTGGGACTATGGCACGATGGAGGAGTTCACGCTGGCCGATTCGGGACTCTTCATCACCAACGAGGGCAATTTCCAGTACGGGAATGCCACCCTGTCGTTTTATGATCCCGCGACGCGGCAGGTCGAGAACAGCATCTTCTACCGCTCGAACGGCTTCAAGCTGGGCGACGTCGCCCAGTCGATGACCATCCGCAACGACGTCGGATGGGTCGTGGTGAACAATTCGCACGTGATCTTCGCCATCGACCTCGCGACGGCCCGCGAGGTGGGACGCATCACGGGTCTGACCTCGCCGCGCTACATCCACTTCCTTTCGGACGAAAAAGCCTACGTCACGCAGATCTGGGACAACCGCATCTTCATCGTCAATCCCCGGCGTTACGAAATCACGGGCTACATCGAATGCCCGGGGATGAGCATGGAGTCGGGCTCCACGGAGCAGATGGTGCAGTACGGCAAATACCTCTTCGTGAACTGCTGGTCGTACCAGAACCGCATTCTGAAGATCGATACCGAGACGGATAGCGTGGTCGACGAACTGCAGGTCGGCATCCAGCCCACATCGCTGGTGCTCGACCGCAACAACCTCCTCTGGACAATCACCGACGGCGGGTATGAGGGGAGCCCCTACGGCTATGAGGCTCCGTCGCTCTACTGCATCGATCCCGAAACGATGCATGTCGTGCGGCAGTTCACCTTCAGCCTGGGCGACGCACCCTCGGAGATCCAGCTCAACGGCGCGGGCGACACCCTCTACTGGATCAACCGCGACATCTGGCGCATGCCGGTCGAAGCCCGGAGCCTTCCCACGCAGCCCTTCATCGCCTACCAGGATACGAAATACTACGGACTGACGGTCGATCCGTCGAACGGCGACGTCTACGTGGCCGATGCCATCGACTACCAGCAGCAGGGCATCGTCTACCGCTATGCGGCCGACGGCGAGTTGATCGACCGGTTCTATGTCGGAATTATCCCCGGAGCCTTCTGTTGGAAACAATGACGACCCTTCGCATGAAACAATCTTTCCGCCTGTTCCGCCGCCTGGCGTGCGCCGCGTGCCTCTCGGGGTTTTTGCTTCTCCCCGGAGGGCTTGCCGCACAGTCCGGATCCCCCGAGGCGGAGTCCGCCGCCCGGACCATTGCCATCCGCGAGGTGCCCGTCTGGGGCCAGCGGCCGATGAAGTCGATCGGTGTCGACCAGACGCGCTTCGATTCGACGGTCCTTCGCCAGAATATCGCCCTCTCGGTGGCCGACGTACTGACGTTCAACTCCTCACTCTTCGTCAAGCAGTACGGACGTGCAACGCTTTCGACCGTCTCGTTCCGCGGCACGGGCCCTTCGCACACGCAGGTGACGTGGAACGGCATGCGGATCAACAACCCCATGCTGGGCATGACCGACTTCTCGATGATCCCGGCCTACTTCATCGACGATGCCTCGCTGCTGCACGGCTCCTCGTCGGTCAACGAAACGGGCGGTGGTCTGGGCGGTCTGGTGAAGCTCTCGACGCGTCCGGCCGCGGCCGACGGATTCGGTCTCCAGTATGTCCAGGGGGTGGGGATGTTCCGCACGTTCGACGAATTCCTGCGCCTGACGTGGGGCGATGAGCATTGGCAGCTCTCCACACGAGCCGTCTGTCAGTCCTCGGCCAACGACTTCAAGTACCGCAACCGCGACAAGAAGGAGAACCTCTACGACGAGGAGATGAACATCATCGGGTCGTACTATCCCGTCGAGCGGAACCGGAGCGGATCGTTCCGTGACCTGCACCTGCTGCAGGAGGTCTACTACAACACCGGACGCGGTGACCGCTTCGGCGTGAACCTTTGGTACGTGAACTCCAACCGCGAGCTGCCGATGCTGACGACCGACTATGCCGAAGAGCGGCAGTTCGAGAACCGGCAGCGGGAGCATACGCTGCGCAGCGTCGTGTCGTGGGACCACCTGCGCAGCGACTGGAAACTCGGCGCGCGGGCCGGCTACATCCACACCTGGATGGCCTACGACTACCGGCGTGATCCGGGCAACGGCATCATGACCTCGATGACCCGTTCGCGGAGCCGGGTCGATACCTTCTACGGACAGTTCGACGGCGAGTATGCCATCGGGCGGCGGTGGCTCTTCACCGGATCGCTGGCCGCCTACCAGCATCTGGTCACGAGCGTCGACAAGAACATCATTCTTCAGGAGGGCGACCGCGCCGTGGTTGGATACGATCAGGGGCGTGTCGAGCTTTCGGCCTCGGCCTCGGTCAAGTGGCGCCCCGTCGAGCGGCTGGGCCTCTCGGCCGTGTTGCGCGGCGAGGTGTACGGCGACGAGTGGGCGCCGATTCCGGCTCTCTTTGCCGACTACCTCCTTTCGCGGCGCGGCAACCTCGTTCTGCGGGCCTCCGTGTCGCGCAACTACCGCTTCCCGACGCTCAACGACCTCTATTTCCTTCCGGGCGGCAACCCCGACCTGCGGAGCGAACACGGCCTGGCCTACGAAACGGGCCTCTCGTTCGCCGTGGGGCGCGAGGGGCGCTACACCCTCTCGGGTTCGGCTTCGTGGTACGATCAGCGCATCGACGACTGGATCCTGTGGCTGCCCACGACCAAGGGCTTCTTCTCGCCGGTGAATGTCAAGAAGGTGCACGCCTATGGCGTGGAGCTGCAGGCGGCCCTCGACGTGGCGCTGGCGCGTGAATGGAAGCTGGGCATGAACGGCACCTTCTCGTGGGCGCCGTCGATCAACGTGGGGGAGAAGATGAGCCCGGCCGACCAGTCGGTGGGCAAGCAGCTTCCCTACGAGCCGCTCTGGTCGTCGACCGTCTCGGGACGTCTGACCTGGCGTACGTGGGAGTTGCTCTACCAGTGGTGCTATTACAGCCAGCGCTACACGATGTCGAGCAACGATGTGACCATCACGGGCTACCTTCCGCCCTATTTCATGAACAACCTCTCCGTGACGAAACGCTTCGCGCTCCCGTGGTGCGATCTCTCGCTGAAGGCCGCCGTCAACAACCTCTTCGACGAAGAGTATCTTTCGGTGCTGGCACGCCCGATGCCGGGCATCAATGCCGAGTTCTTCCTCTCGATCACCCCCAAATGGGGCGCGGGCAAGCGCTCCCGGTAACAAGCGCTCCGTTCGTGTGCAGCATGCCGGTATACCCCGCTGCGACACCGGTACGGATGGAGATGAAAAGGGCCGCATCCCCGATTCGGGATACGGCCCTTGTGTCGAAGCCGGACCTTCCGGCTACTTCTCCTGCTTCACCTCGTCGAGGTTGTCGAAGAAGTAGGTCGCGTAGTTGATCCCTGCGGCGTCGTAGCTCTTGCGCAGGCTCTTCATGCGGTGGCGGAAATCCTCGAAATCCTTGCGGTCGTAGGACCATCCCACCTCGGCGACGGCGGCCAGACGCGGCAGCAGCATGTGCTTCACGTGGGTGAACGTGGCGATGTATTCGGTCCACAGGTTGGCCTGCACGCCGAGGATGTAGCTGCGCTCCGTGTCGTTGAGGTGGTCGTAGGGGTCGAGCGCGTAGACGCGGCTCACGGGTAGAAAGCCTCCGATGCCCTGCGGCTCATACACCGGCGTGCTGGTCTGGTAGTAGTCCAGGTAGCAGTGGGTGTTGGGGGTCATGATGACGTGGTTGCCGGCCTTTGCCGCGGCGATACCTCCCGACGAACCGCGCCACGACATGACGGTGGCCGTCTTCGAGACTCCGCCTTCGAGAATCTCGTCCCAGCCGATGATCTCCCGGCCGTGGTCGCGCAGCCACTTCTCGATGCGGTGGATCGTGTAGCTCTGCAGTTCGTATTCGTCTTTCAGCCCCTCATCCTTGATGCGCTGCTGGCACAGCGGGCAGCTCTTCCAGCTCTCCTTCGGACACTCGTCGCCGCCGATGTGGATATACTTCGACGGGAAGAGCTCGATCACCTCGGAGAGGACGTTCTCGAGGAATTCGAACGTCGTCTCCTTGCCCGGGCAGTAGACCTCGGAGCTGATGCCCCAGGTGGTGCGGACCTCATAGCCTTCGCCCCTGCACCCCAGCCACGGGTAGGAGGCCAGCGCCGCCACGGCGTGTCCGGGCAGTTCGATCTCGGGAATCACCGTGATGAAGCGCTCGGCGGCATACTTCACAACCTCGCGGATCTCCTTCTGCGTGTAGTATCCGCCGTAGGGGGTCTTGTCATACTCGTTCGAGTGCATGTACTGTCCCACGAGGGTCTCCTTGCGGATCGATCCCACACGCGTGAGTTCGGGGTAGCGCTTGATCTCGATGCGCCAGCCCTGATCCTCCGTGAGGTGCCAGTGAAAGCGGTTCATCTTGTGCATGGCCAGGATGTCGATGTACTCCTTCACCTCGTCGACCGTCCAGAAGTGACGGCAGGGATCGAGCATGCCCCCGCGGTATCCGAAGTAGGGCTTGTCCTCGATCGATACGGCGGGGATCGTACCCTGCCCGTCGACGATCATCTGACGCAGGCTCTGCAGGCCGTAGAAGACTCCCTGGGCCGAGCCTCCGCGGATGGCAATCCGTTCGGGGGTAACCTCCAGGGTGTAGGCTTCGGTTTCGAGCGACGGATCGACTGTCAGCGAGATGGCTCCCTGCGAGCCGCTCTTCATCACGCCGCCCACGACCGGGGCAACGGCCTCGGCGAAAATCTCGGCACTGCGGCGCAGTTCGGCACTCTTCCCGAAGTCGATTTTCGTCTGGGACGTAACGTGGAAGCTTCCCTCGCGGAGGGTTACGGAGAGCGGTTTCGGGACGATGTTCACCTCGGCTCCGAATGTCGCTCCGCTCAGCAGCACGACGCTGAGTAGCAGAATCACTTTTTTCATCATGGCGGGTTCTTTCGGTTGGTTTGTTTTATTGGTTGGTTTCTGGTTCGTCGTTGCAGGGGCCCATGCCTTTCCGGATCGAAGACGCGGTGTCGTCGATATGCCTTTTGCGAAGATAATCAAATTTTTCCAACGGGTGACCGGAGTCGGGAAAATAATCATCCGTTTCGTCAGTCTCCGCTGCCGGGCTGTCCTTCGGCCGGGCTGCTGAAGTCACGGTCCGTCGTGGATGCGGCGCGCCTTATCGCTTGCCTGTCTTTTTCTTGCGCACGGACCATCCGAAGTGCCCGAGCGCTTCGCCCAGGGCGAAGTACTCTCCGTGTGAGTAGACGATCGGCTCGGCACGTTCGAGGCAGAATTTGCCCGTTGCCGGATCGATGTAGGCTTCGTCGGCCTGAACGCCCACCACCTCGGCCAGGAACATGTCGTGGCTCCCGAGCGGCAGGACCTGCCGCACGCGGCACTCGATGTTGACGGGCGCTTCGGCGATGACGGGCGCCTCGACACACTCCGAAGCCACGGGGGTGAGGCCCATCTCGCGGAACTTGTCGTGGTCGCGCCCCGAACGCACGCCGCACCAGTCGGTGGCGCGGGCCAGGGAGCGCGTGGTGAGGTTGATGACGAAGGCACCGGTACGGCGGATGATGGGGTAGGAGTGCCGTTCGGGGCGTATCGAAACGTAGCACATCGGAGGATTGGAGCAGACCGTGCCGGTCCATGCCACGGTCAGCATGTTGTATTCCTCGGGGGTTGCGCCGCAGCTTACGAGCACGGCCGGCAGCGGGTAGAGCACCGTTCCGGGTTTCCAGTTCTGTTTCATCTTTCGCGACAACGATTGTTAATTATATAATAAGTATGTTTACGCGTCGGGTCCGCAGGACAAAGGTAACGGTTTTTTCGTATCTTTGCTTCCATGCTGGACGAATTCATCCGATACCTCGAAACCGAACGCCGCTATTCCCCGCTTACGGTCCGCAACTACCGTCGCGACGTGACGGCCTTTCTCGAGTGGCTGGGGGTCGACGATGCACGTTTTGACCCCCGAAGGATCACGGCGGAGGATATTCGTGAATGGATCCTCTACCGCTCGGATCAGGGGCACCTGAGCGCGGCATCGGTCAACCGCGAGGTCTCCTCGCTGCGGTCGCTGTTCCGCTGGCTGCAACGCACGGGAGCTGTCGAGCGCAACGTCGCGCAATTCGTCTCCTCGCTGCGCACGCCCCATCGTTTGCCGGCGTTCGTCCCCGAGAGCCGCATGAGCGGAATCGTCAGCGAGTGCGAATACGACTCGGAGAACTTCTCCACGGAGCGCGACTCGCTCATCGTGCTGATGTTCTATACCTGCGGATTGCGCCTTGCGGAGCTTCTCGCGGTCAACCGGGACGACTTTTCGGACGACTTCACGACGCTGCGCGTGCGCGGCAAGGGAGACAAGGAGCGCATGGTCCCGGTGCTGGAATTTCTGCGCGAGAAGATTTTGCACTATCTGAACCTAATTGAACGGCAAAATATTTGCAAATCATCGGAAAAAGCACTATTTTTAACTCATAAAGGAAAACGCATATCCCGCACGACCGTCTACCGCATCGTCTGCGAGGCGCTCGGGCGCGGAGGAGTGCAGGGAAAGAAGAGCCCGCATGTGCTTCGGCACACCTTTGCGACACATCTGTTGAACGGAGGGGCCGACATGCGGGAGATCCAGGAACTTCTCGGTCATGCGTCGCTGCAGGCAACGCAGGTGTATACACACAACAGCATCGCACGGCTGCGGGAGGTGTACGCGAAGGCCCATCCCCGCGAAAAGGAGGGCAAGTGATTAACTTTTATAAACCGTAAGGCTATGAACGTACAGATTCAGTCCGTGAAATTCGACGCCGACAAGAAGCTCGTCGAATTCGTGAATGCCAAGATGGCGAAGTTGGACCGTTTCGCCGATCGCTCGACAGGCGCGGAGGTCATTCTCAAACTCGATAAGGATCATGAAAAAGGAAACAAGATAGCAACGATCACCTTGCACATGCCCGGCGAAGATCTGGTGGCCTGCCATCAGTCGAAAGCCTTCGAGGAGTCGGTGGACGAAGCGATCGATGCCCTGAAGCGACAGTTGGACAAGTTCAAGGGAAAATTCGAGAAATAAAATACCCACCAATCTTTAACCTAACTTTTTTGATGCCGCACCGGGCGCTTCCAAGTGAGCGTCCGGTGTATTTTTTTCGTGAGGGGGCCGAACACGTGGGGACCGCAGGGCAGAGGGTCGGGAGGTGAAATGACTCCGGAGTATGAAAATGCCGCTGCGGAAAACAAAAACGGCGCTGTCTTTGAACAGCGCCGTTTCGACTGGTAGTGGATAGGGGATTCGAACCCCTATGTCATGCGTGAGAGGCATGTATCCTAACCCTTAGATGAATCCACCGGTTTTGTTTGGTGGTGCAAAGATAGTGTCTTCTTTTGAATCTCCAAAATTTTTGAGACAAAACTGCAAATTTTTTTCACTTTGCCTTTGCTGAGACCTTTTATTGCCTATCTTTACTCCATACCTTATACCTTCAAAGAGATGAGAACCCGTACGTCGCTTCTGCTCGCATGTGTCGTGCTGCTGGCTTTCGCCGGTTGTGCGAAACGTCCCGTTCAACCACGCTTCACCACCGAGAGTATCGATTCGCTGCTTCGCGGTGAGGGTTTTGTCTGCCATGTCGAATACCGCTTTGCCTCGATCCGGAATGCTGCGGGACATCCTGCGCTGGAGGCGATCGAGCGGGCCAATGTCGGTTATTTCTTCGATCTGGAGAACTTCTCCGGCTCCGCACGCGAGGCTGCCGACTCCTCCATGGCGCACTTTGCCCGGGAGTATGCCATGCCGTCGGACGTCCCGGACGGTGTCGCTCCCCGGGGTGAGATTCTTTGGGAAGGGGAGCTCTCCGTGGAATCGGAGGCCTCGGTGGTTGACTCGTTGCTCTGCTACGTCATTACGCGTTCAAGCTATACGGGCGGTGCTCACGGCATGTACGCTACCGTATGCCATACCTACTCCCTGACGGACGGTTTCGAACTCTCGCTGGCCGATCTTTTCGAAGCCCGCCAGCTGGAGATCCTGAACCGGGCCATTCGGGAGAAGATCGCCGACGAACATGGCGCGACCAGTGACGAGGAGCTCTCGGCGTTGGGCTTTTTCCCCGAAAGCATCGGGCTCACGGAGAATTTCCTCATCACCCCCGAGGGGATTACCTTCTGTTACAATCCCTACGAAATAGGCTGCTATGCCCTGGGGGGCGTTGAGGTGGCGTTCACCTGGGAGGAGTTGTCCGGGCGCTTTGCCGGACGTTGAGGCCTCCCCGGGGCGGCGGCAGTACGTTCCCGGTGCGAAGCATTCATGTGGAAAATAAAAAAAGGTCAGAGTCTTCTCGACTGTGACCTTTTTCTTTGGTGGGGAACCACCCCCTCCAAATGAGGTTTTATCGGAGGTATTCGACCTTGGGGCGAGCACCGCCTCCGTGGTCTTAGCCGCGGGTCAGACCCGTTGCAACCTGCCGATTTCCTCAACCAACCTAAAACTACTAACCTAAATGAACCTTAAAACTTCACTGCAAAGATAAGGGTCTGAAATATATTATGCAAATATTTTATGAATATTTTAAATATATTTAACAATTTGGTAACATTGTACTATGTCTCCGAAAACCATCTGATGTAGTTTTTGTTGCTGATTTTTAGGGTTTTGTGTTTTCTGTGGGCGGCCATCTGATCTGTTGCCCCGTAACATTCGATCGTATGTATGATCATACTCCGGCGGTGTGTTTTACGGCACGGAAAAAGCCGAAAATGTGGTTTGTAGGGAGTCGGGTCTTGATTCGATGACCAAGGGCGGGACCGTGAAAAAAAAGAGAAGACGCGAGGACGGAAGTTGTCTTGTTGCAGAGAAAATCCTCGTTGTGATGCTTTGTGGACAGTATGGGTACAAAAAAAGGAAACTCGGACTTGGAACATTGCTCCTTGTCCACAGTTTCCTCACCAACCTAAAACTACTAACCTAAATGAACCTTAAAACTTCGCTGCAAAGATAAGGTTGAAAAACGAAGTGTGCAAGTTTTTAGTAAAAAAATTTCAAATTTTTTTGAGATTTTTTAATAAAAGAAAAGAGTGTGCTGATTATTAACGGTTTACGTGCTCCGTGCCGCAGCTGTTAATCCGACAACACCCTCCGATAGGTGGCCAGAAGGTCTGCGGCGATGATATCGGGCTCGAAACGTGTGACATAGGCCCGTCCTTGTTCGATCATACGCCGGCGCATTGCGTCGTTGGCAAGAATCTCCTCGATGCGGCGCGCCAGTTCCTGCGGATCGTCGGGATTGACATACACCGCGCCGGGGCCTCCGGCCTCCTCGAGGCACGATCCCGTGGCGCCGATCGAAGCCACTCCGCAGCAGGCCGCCTCGATCATCGGAATGCCGAATCCTTCGTACCGCGACGGGTAGACGAACAGATCGGCCCCCTGGTAAAAGGCCGGAAGGTCGTCGAACGATACGTGGTCGCGGATATGAAGGTAATCGCCGAGTCCGTGGGCGGCGGCGTATTGCTCGACGCGCTGCGTGTAGGGGGTGCGCTTGCCTACCGCCACGATATGGCGCGGAGCGGCCAGACAGGCGTTGGCCTGCAGGAGCAGCAGGAGGTTTTTGCGCTCCTCGATGCTCCCGACCGAGAGCAGATAGTGTTCGGGCAGCGCGTGGCGTGTCCGCACGTCGCGAAGCCGCTCCTCGGAGAGGGGTTGCTTGAAACGTTTGTCGCATCCCTGGTAGATGACGTCGATCTTCTCCGCGGGGGTGCCGAAGAAGTGTATCAGGTCGCGTTTGGTCGCCTCGCTGATGGCGATGATCCGGTCGGCGCGACGGCAGGCGCTGCGGAATTTCCGGGTGTAGATCCATCGGTCTATGGGTTTGTAGTAGGCCGGAAAGCGCAGGAAGATCAGGTCGTGGATCGTGACGACCGACCGTACGTTCTGCTGGCGGAGTCCCGCGGGCAGTTCGCCGCTGAGCCCGTGGAAGAGATCGGTTCCGGGCGTCAGCTCGCGTGCAATGCCGAACGATCGCCACCAGGCCTTGCCGATCCCGTGTTTCGGATGGCGGGGATAGTGGAACTCCACCTGCTGGATCCCGGCAAGCCGCCGGCGCAGTTCCTCGCGTCCCGGATCGGGAGAGTAGAGTTCGTAGCGGTTTTCGGGGGCGAAGTGTGCCAGCATCGCCACGATCGTGCGGCCGTAGTTTCCCAGTCCGGTGGCGTTGTGGGTGATGCGTTTCGCGTCGAAGGCGATGCGGAGGCTTTTCGTGTCCATGGCATTCAGGCGTAGAGGGTAAGATAACGTTCGTAAAAGCGTTCGTAGGAGAGTTTCTGTTCAAAAGTCTGTCGGGCGGCGTCTCCCATGCGCCGGCGCAGGTCGGCGTCGTCCAGCAGTCGGGCGATGGCCCGGGCCAGGGCCTCGTCGTCGGAGGGCGGGACGAGAAGTCCCGTGATGCCGTTGTCGACAAATTCGGGTTGTGCCCCGTTGTCGGTCGTCACCAGAGCACGTCCCGCCTGCATGGCCTCGATGATGGTCAGTCCGAAGGGCTCGGCCCAGACGGAGGGAAAGACGCAGAGATCGGCTTGTTGCAGCAGATGCCTCACATGCCGGACGAATCCCAGAAAATGGGTCTTCGGGGCGATGCCCGTCTGCCGGGCCATCTCGTGCAGCCGTTTCTCGTATTCCTTCGAGCCGCTTCCTGCAAGGAAGAGGGCAAAAGGTCTCTCACCAAGCCGCGCGCAGGCCCTCAGCAGCACCTCGCATCCCTTTTCGGGAACTAGGCGGCCGCTGAAAAGGAGCAGGGGCGTTTGTGCCGGAACCTCGTATTTGCGATGCAGGTCGGGCAATGGACCGTCTGTTTGGAGTGAGTCGATTTCCGGCACGCTGTTGTGGATGACGCAGAGCTTTGCGGGGTTGATTCCCGGATTGCCGGCCAGGAACTCGCGGCGGGCCAGTTCCGAGACGAAGGCGATACGGTCGATCTGTGTGTAAAGCCAGCGGTAGAGTCCTCCGCGTTTGCCACGCCGCACGAGGTGGCGGGTCAGAATGATGCGCGGTCTGATGCCGAACGGGCGGCACAGCAGACGGGCATAGGCCGCCGTAAAGGCGTTCTTGAAGTGGTGGACGTGAATGATCTCCGGGCGGTATTTCAGCATCAGCCGGGCCAGACGCCAGGCCGACACCAGGTCGAGCGCTCCCTTTAGCGGCAGGGTGTGATACGGTGCGTTCAACCCCTCGACACGCTGGCGGATGATTTCACTCGGACGCGAGATCAGCACCACACGGCGTTTGTCGTCGAGCAGCCGACGCGTGAGGTCGTAGACGAACTGTTCGCCGCCGCCCCAGGTGGGGGTTGCGAAAATCTGGAAGACGGGTTCCGTATGCTTCATAAAACGAAGATACGAAAAAAATCAATGCGACAAGCGTCTCAGAAGGCTTGTTCTCCAGCGGCGCAGCGTGAGCAGGCAGATGACCGCCGGACGCAGCGCATGCCAACGGTCGAGATCGAACATCGCCAACTCTCCGAACGAGAAGTGCTTGTGGAGTTCGGCGCGGAGCCCCGACGCTTCGATGCGCAGCCGCTGGACATAGGGATCGCTGCCGACCCAGGGGTTGCTGCTGCGGTTGATGTATCCGATGTACCACCAGAGAGCGTTGACGGTTCGGTAGCGTTCGGCAGGACTTCCGGCAAGCGCCGCGGCGTTGCGTTGAAAAATGTCGGCAACCGCCGCGGCGTACTGCTTGCAGTAGTCGAACGAGAGGCGGCTGTGGATCTCCGATCCCGGGCGCTGGAGGTAGTTGTAGCCGGCATAGTCGATGAACCGCACACGCGGACGGCGGCATCCGATCTGAATATTGACCAGCGTGTCCTGTCCCCGGCGCATGGGGTAGTGGTGGAGGGATTTGTCGAAGAGCGTACGTCGGAAGAGTTTTCCCCAGAGCGAGGGCGCGATGCCGAAGGTCAGCACCTCGCACAGGTACCCGAACGCTTCGAGGTCGTCGGTGCGCCTCTCCCGGACGACCGTTTGATAGGTCGCACACACGCGGGTGTAGTTTCCGCAGACGATGTCGTAACCTCGGTCCGAGCGTATTGCCGAGACCATGCGTTCGAGCATCTCCGGTTCCCACCAGTCGTCTCCGTCGAGGAAGCAGACATATTCGCCCCGGGCACGGGCGAGAGCCGTCGCTCGGGCCCGGGCCACTCCCTGGTTCTCGGTCGGGACGATGATGAATCGGCTGTCTGTCTCCACAAGCCTGCGGATCTCGGCCAGCGATCCGTCGGTCGATCCGTCGTCGACCACGATGGCCTCGAAATCACCGAAGGTCTGTTTGCGGAGCGAGGTCAGGCAGGGTGCAAGATATGTCTGCAGGTTATATACCGGAATGATGATTGAAACCGTCGGTGCGGCCGAAACAGGGTTGCTGTCCATAGGTGAGAGGTTGCGAGAGGTTACTTGATGTAGCTGCGGACCGCTTCGGCGATGCGTTGGCCATCCAATGCTGCGGAGATGATTCCTCCGGCATATCCGGCGCCTTCGCCTGCCGGGAAGAGCCCCCGGGTGGTGGGGTGCATGAGCGTTGCCGGATCGCGCGGAATGCGTACGGGGGTCGAGGTGCGCGATTCGACGCCTACGACCACCGCCTCGTTGGTGACGAATCCCCGCATGCGGCGTCCGAACGTGGTCAGTCCCTGCCGCAGTCCGCGGGCGATGAATTCGGGCATCCAGCGGTCGAGACGCGAGGGGGTGATGCCTGGAATGTAGGAGGTGCGGGGCAGTGATCCGCTGGCGCGCCCCGCCACGAAGTCGGCAACGCGCTGTGCGGGGGCGATCTGGTGGGAGCCGCCTTCGCGCCGCGCCAGCTCCTCGAACTGCTGCTGGAAGCGCAGCCCGGCCAATTCGCCCCATTGGGCGCGCAGGGGTTCGAAGTCCTCAAGGCGGATCTCGGTCACCAGGCCCGAATTGGCAAAGGGCGACGTACGGCCGCTGGGCGACATGCCGTTGACTACCGATTGCGCAGCATCGGTCATTGCCGGGACGATGAAGCCTCCCGGACACATGCAGAACGAGTAGACGCCGCGCCCGGACTCCTGACTCACCAGCGAATAGGAGGCTGCCGGGAGATATTCGCCGCGTGTTTCGCAGTGGTACTGGATCGAGTCGATCAGCGCCTGCGGGTGCTCGATGCGCACGCCCATGGCGAAGGGTTTGGCCTCGAGACGCAGGCCCCGGCTGTGGAGCAGTTCGTAGATATCGCGTGCCGAGTGCCCTGTGGCGAGGATGACTGCCGCCCCTTCGATCGGTTCGTCGCCGCACCGTACCCCTTTGATCTGCCCGTCGGCAAGGATCAGGTCGCTCACGCGGCTCTCGAAGCGGAAGATGCCTCCGGCTTCGAGAATCGTCTGCCGGATGTTCTGCATGATGCGCGGCAGTTTGTCGGTGCCGATGTGCGGGTGTGCCTCAAAGAGAATCTCGGGCGTCGCGCCATGGAAGACGAGCGTTTGCAGCGCCTTGTTGTAGTCGCCGCGTTTCTTGCTGCGGGTGAAGAGCTTTCCGTCGGAGAAGGTTCCGGCGCCTCCTTCGCCGAAGGCGTAGTTCGAATCGGGGTTGACGGCACCGTTGCGGTTGATCTGCGCGATGTCGCGCTTGCGGGCCGAGACGTCGCGCCCGCGCTCCAGAATGACGGGGCGCAACCCCAGTTCTATGAGCCGCAGGGCGGCAAACAGCCCGGCGGGACCCGATCCGACGATGATGACTTCGGTGCGTCCCGAGACCGAAGGGTAGTCGAAATGCACGGGGGCGGGTTGGGGTTCGCGGTCGACGTATATCTCGAGTGCGAGGTTGACCTTGATCTGTCGCTGCCGGGCGTCGATGGATCGTTTGACGACGCGCGCCAGGGCGATGTCGTCTTCCCGGATTCCCAGTTGTCGGGCCGCCAGGGCGGTGTATGTTTTGGCGTCGGCGGCTTGTTTCGGGGTAAGGGTGAGGGTGATCGACCGTGGCATGACGAGAGAGGGACAACTGAATGATTTTGGCACAAAAGTATATAAAAAATAGCATATTGCGGCGGTAGCGGGTTGTGAATTGTGAATTTTTGCCTACCTTTGTCCTCAAGATGCGGATATGGTGTAATTGGTAGCCACGTCAGACTTAGGATCTGATGCCTTACGGCGTGGGGGTTCGAGTCCCTTTATCCGCACAAAGGAGCCTTTTTCGAGGCTCCTTTTTTTGTGGGAATCCGGATGCAGAACAGTGCAAAACAGTTGTATATCAACAAATTATCGAACAGACTCTTTTATAACGAAAGATGCTGTCAAAAGCATCCTTGCTCCCGATTTCGGGTGGGCATTAGGGAACAAGCCCTCCAAAATGAGGCTTTCGCGGACCATTACTCCCGATTTAGCGCATAATGCATTGAATTGCTGCACTTTGCATCGCAATAGATTTTTCTTGTCGGCGTTTTGTTAACCCCAAAAATTTCAAAGCCATGAGACAAGAGTCTTTTACAATCCTTTTCCTGATGCGAAAGGGAAGGCCCAAGAAAAACGGGCAGGCACCGATCAGCGCACGCATCACAACCGGCGGATTCCGACAGGAAATCTAC
>CALUMQ010000017.1 GCA_944321765.1 uncultured Alistipes sp. | reverse complement strand
CCCGATGCTCGGATTTATGGGTACCGTGGTCGGCATGATCGACGCCTTCGACGCCATCCAGGCAGCCGGTGACATCAGCCCGACGCTCGTTGCAGGTGGTATCAAGGTGGCCCTTCTGACGACCCTCATGGGTCTTATCGCTGCGGTTATTCTTCAGCTGTTCTACAACTACATCATCGCCAAGATCGACTCGCTCGTCAACTCCATGGAGGACACCTCCATCACGCTGATGGACATGCTCACGGCTTACAGCAAGAAATAATCGAACGCAGTAAAAGTCGCTAACCAATGAAAAAGATTTTAAACATATTGCTGGGCGTACTGATGGCAATCACGGCGGTCCTCCTGATCTACGCGATTGCCACGGGCGGTTCGGATGCAGCGATAAGTATCAACCTCATGTGGGGATACTTCCTCTTCGTGTTCGCCATCGCCGCCGCCCTCTTCTGCGCCATTTTCGGAATGATTCAGAACCCCGCGGGGGTCAAGGGTGCGATAATCTCCCTGGCACTGGTCATCATCGTTGTCGGCGTGTCGTACTTCTACTCGGCAAGCCACACGATCAACATCGTTGACCTGCAGAACAACGGATACTTCGGACATCCCGAGACCGTTATCACCGAGACGAGCATCATCGTAACCTATGTCGCTTTCGTCGCCGCATTCCTCACGGCCATCGCAACCGAAATCTGGAGTGCATTCAAATAGTAAGAAACAGAAAAGGCAATGGCAATAGATAAAAGAAAAACTCCAGAAATCAACGCTGGATCTCAAGCCGACATCGCCTTCCTGTTGCTGATATTCTTCCTCGTGGCCACCACGATGAATACCGATACGGGTATCGCCCGTGTGCTGCCGCCGATGCCTCCTGAGGACCAAGAGCAGGAGGAGGTCAAGATCAAGGACCGCAACCTGTTCCTGGTACTTATCTCAGGCAGCGGCAAGATCATGGCAGGAGCCATCAGCAATCAGGAGCAGATCGACCTCAGCCAGCTCAAGGATCGGGCCAAGGAGTTCATCGTCAACCCGCTTGACGCTGACAACCTTCCCGAAAAGGTTGCCAAGGAGATCGAACTCCCCGATGGCAGCAAATGGACATATCCCGTGAGCGAGGGCGTCATCTCGTTGCAAACCACCCGTGATACCGACTACCAGTCGTACATCATGGTGCAGAACGAACTCACACGCGCATTCAACGAAGTGCGCGACGAAGTGGCAATGCGGAAATTCGGTGTGAAATATACCGATCTCTCCGAGGAGGAGCGCAATGCCGTAGCGAAAGCCGTACCTCTGAAGATTTCGGAGGCTGAACCGCGTAACATTCAGAAGTAGAAAGTCATGGCAGTAATGAAAAAGAAGGGCGACAAGAGTCTGCCCGGTATTTCGACAGCATCGCTTCCTGACGTGATCTTCATGATCCTCTTCTTCTTCATGGTCTCCACGACCATGCGCGATCAGGAACTGCTCGTACGTTACAAACTCCCCGAGGCCACCGAGGTGCAGAAACTCGAGAAGAAATCGCTCGTAAGTTATATCCACATCGGTCCCCCGTCCCTGTCGATGCAGGCAAAATTCGGTACCGCCCCGCGTATCCAGCTCAATGACTCGTATCGTTCGACGCGTGACATTCTGGACTTCGTGGCCGCGGAGCGCGACAAGCTCAGCGAGGCTGACCGTGCCTCGATGACCATCTGCCTGAAGGCCGACCAGGCCACGAAGATGGGTATCATCACGGACGTGAAGCAGGAGCTTCGCCGGGCCAACGCCCTGAAGATCTCCTACGCAGCATCGAAGACGCTCGGCTACAACCGACAGTAAACCTTAGGTGCCGAACACCGGTAAGAGAGGCTTCCACCCCTTGGGGCGGAGGCCTCTTTTTTTGGGCGTTCAGGGGTGGGAAAGGAGCTGCAGGGGCAGAAACTGCACTCACAGCAGGGGCAACAGGGGCAACAGGGGCGGCGGACACGGCGGGGCGACAGAGCATCAGGGCGACAGGGGCGACAGGGGCGACACGCGGTTGCATAAAGCGTAAAAAAGTTGTATCTTCAACACCGCGGGAACACAAAATAACCGGGACGTCAGATCCGAACTTACAGGTACAGGCCTACAAGATTCCGAACTGCACCCCTTGTACCCCTTGTGTCCCCGACAACCAAACGGAGAGCGACACGAACATGAGCCACAAACTTGAATTCAAACCCTTTCGCGGCACGGCGGACAAAGGCTGGGAGGCCGCTGCCAAACTCTACAACGCGGCCTTCCCCGCCAAAGAGATCCGCTCGGCGGCCGACCACCTCAGGGCGTTGAGCGACCCGCTCTTCCGGGCCGATGGAATCTGGCTGGACGGCCACTTCGCCGGCCTGCTCTACTACTGGAAATTCAACGACTGGTACTATGGCGAACACCTGGCCATCGACCCCTCGATGCGCGGCCGGAACATCGGCTCCGAAGCCCTTGCGGCATTCTGCCAGGGCAAGCGCGTCGTGCTGGAGATCGACCCTCCGGAGGATGAGATCTCCATCCGCCGGCTGCACTTCTACCAGCGGCTGGGCTTCGTCGAGAACCCCTATCACTACCTGCACCCCTCGTTCCGGCGCCCCTTCGAGACGCACCGCCTCGTGTTGATGAGCTATCCCGGGCCGTTGCCGCATGAGGAGGCCCGGGCGCTGGCCGGGTTCGTACGCGAGCGCGTGCTGCAATACTCCGAGCACGAGGAGGCGACGCTTCCGCAGATCGAATAAGCCGAGATGCAGCACACCCGGCAGCTCGGAGAGGCAGGCCGCGCAGGAGGCTGAACAGCACGCCTCCGCAGCTCGAACAGGAGCAGTTGAACCGCCGCTCTCAGCACGGGAGAGGCAGGAGGGAAAGCCTCTGAAGACAGCAGCCAGAGACAGCGGCCAAAGACAGCAGCCAGAGACAGCGGCCAGAGACAGCGGCCAGAGACAGCGGCCAGAGACAGCGGCCAGAGACAGCGGCCAGAGACAGCGGCCAGAGACAGCGGCCAGAGACAGCGGCCAGAGACAGCGGCCAGAGACAGCGGCCCGAAATAACCCCGATACCAAAAGAAAGGGCCCCGCAGCATGCGGGGCCCTTTGTTGAAAGAGCGGCTCGGCGAAACCACCCTACCAGAGCGCAAGGACAAACTTCGTGACGAAATAGCCGCCCACGACAAGCCATACGTAGAGCATGCCGGCCAGCACGAAGGGCTTGGCTCCCGCCTGCCGGAACTTGTCGAGACTCGTCTCGGTGCCGAGGGCCGTCATGGCCATCGTCAGCAGGAAGGTGTCGAGGTATTCGATGGCGCCGTTGAGCGGAATCTCGCGCACCGTGGCGGCCCCGGTGAGGTACTGCAGCAGCGAATTGAGGCAGATGACCCCGAGGAACCCGAAGGCGAACCACGGAATGGTGATGCGGCTCTTCGCGGCGGCGGGATCCGACGTGCGGCGGCGTCGCGCCAGCACAAAGCTCATGATGACCAGCACCGGCGCCAGCATCATCACCCGGATCATCTTCGTGATGGTGGCCGTTCCGGCGATGCCGAGCGTATCGGTCGGATCCATGGCGTTGCCGGCCCCGGCGACGTGCGCCACCTCGTGCAGCGTGCTTCCGGTATAGATCGCAACGCCCGTATCGGAGAGTCCGCCGAGCATCCCCGTGCGGTACATCACCGGGTAGAGAAACATCGACAGCGTGCCGAAGATCACCACCGTCGACACGGCGATGGCCGTCTTGTACCCCTCGCACTTGACCACGGGCTCGGCGCCCAGAATGGCTGCGGCGCCGCAGATGGCGCTTCCGGTGGAGGTCATCAGCGCCGTGTCGCCGTCGAGCCGGAGCAGGCGTCCCAGGAGCACGCCGCCGAGAATCGTCACCGTGACGATGATCAGATCGACGACGATGGCCGGACCGCCGACAGCGGCAACCTGCGCCAGCGTAAGGCGGAATCCGTAGAGGATGATGCCCCAGCGGAGGATCTGCTTCGAACAGAACTTGATGCCCGGGACCCAGGTTTCGGGAAGGCGGTTGCGCAGGCTGTTGGCATAGAGCATGCCGAGGACGATGCCGATGATCAGAGGACTGAGCGAGAGCTCCTTGACGAAGGAGAATCCGGCGATGTAGAAGGCTGCAAACGAGAAGAGCACGATCAGCAGAATGCCGTGCAGGGTGTTGGCGCGATTTCCTTTTTCGAGCATAGGGGTAAGAGTTGCTTGAGGGATAACCTTGATTTATCGGCGGCAAAGATCGGGCCTTTTTCCGAGATATGGAAGCGACATTTCGGCATGCCGCATAACAAAAGGTTATACAGACGGCGGACAGACCGGCGCAGCAGGCGCAAATCGGCAGGCATGAATCAGCGCGACGGCAACTTCCCCTCGTCGGGCCCTGTCACCCCCCCCTCTCGGCCCCCTGACAGGTTCCTCAAACAGGCTCCTCTCATCAGACCCCTCTCGCCAGCCCCCGGTCAAACTCCCTCTCGTCAGGCCTCTGTCAGGCCCTCGGTCAGACCTCCCATCAGACCCCTCTCGCCAGCCCCCCCCGGTCAGGCGTCGACCCGGGCGAAATCGATGAACTGCCCCGCCAGACGCGGCGGTTCGGCGGCCGCATGCACGAAGAGAAAGTCGCGCGTGAGCGTGAGGTCCCCGAAGTCGACGATCCGCAGCAGGCCGCTCCGCAGTTCGTCGACAACCGACGCCACCGAGACGATGGCCATGGCGTCGCTGTGGCGCACGAAGGCCTTGATCCCCTCGGTCGTGCCCAGACGCATCACGACGTTGAGCTGCGAGAGGCGGATTCCGTGCGCCCCGAGCGCCGAGGCGATCACCTCCAGGGTTCCCGAACCGCTCTCGCGCAGCACCAGCGGAATGTCGCACAACTGCACGGCCGTCACCGACTCCACGCGGGCAAACCGCCCTCCGGGACGTGCCACGAGGACCAGTTCGTCGGGACGGAAGAGCGTGTAGTGAAGCCCCTGGTGGCGGCTGACGCTCTCGACCACCCCGAGGTCGACGCCTCCGCGCAGCAGCGCCTGCTCGATGCGGTCGCTGTTGTCGGAGAGCAGCGAGACCCGCACGCCGGGAAAACGCGCCGTGAAGCGCGCCAGCACGGGCGGCAGCACATACTGCGACACGGTCGTGCTGGCCCCCAGGCGCAACTCCCCTTCGACACGGCTCGTGCAGAGGCTCATCTCATACTCCAGACGCCGGTAATCGTCGGCCAGCCGCTCGGCGGCGGCAAAGAGCGTCGCTCCGGCGTCGGTCAGCTCCAGACGGCTGCCGCGCCGGGCAAAGAGCGGAACCTTGTAGCGGGATTCGAGCTCGCGGATGTGCTTGCTCACGGCCGGTTGCGAAATGCACAGCTGCGCCGCCGCCCGGGTGAAACTCAGCGTGCGGGCCGCGGCGACAAAGACCTTCAGACGGAAATCATCCATGACGGATCACCCCAGATGCCCCTCTTCGGCGAACTCCCTCACCGAGCGGATGTAGTGGTCGATGGTTTCGCGCATCGAGACGAACGACTTGCCCCCGGCGGCGTTCTTGTGTCCTCCGCCGTTGAAGTAGCGCCGGGCGAAGAGGTTCACGTCGACATCCCCGCGCGAACGCAGCGACACGCGGATGAACTTCCGGTGGGCGAGGAACATCGCCGACATCTTGACCTTCTTGATCGTCAGGGCGTAGTTGACGAATCCCTCGCTGTCGCCCTGCTGGAACTGGAACCTCCGCATCTCGCTCTCGAGCAGCGACATGTAGGCCACCGTCCCGTCCTCGATCAGCTCCATCTTGCGGTTGATGGCGTAGCCGAACAGCCGGGCGCGCCCCTCGGTATAGGCGTTGTAGACGCTGTTATGGATGTCGGGGATCTGCAGCCCCTTCTCGATGAGCACGGCCACGGCCCGGAAGAGTTCGGGGGTGAGGAACGAGAAGGCGAAGTTGCCCGTGTCGGTCATCATGCCCACATACAGGCACTCGGCCATGCGCTGCGTGATGACGTCGACGCCGCACAGCGCCTCGATGATGCTGTAGACCAGGAAGCACGTGCTCGACGACTCGGGGAACGAGAACGACAGGTCGAAGTGCGGATCGGGCGAGAGGTGGTGATCGATCAGAATGCGGCGTGCGCGGGTATTCGATTCGAGGGTCTCGGTCAGGTTTTCGAGACGCGTGACGGCGTTGAAGTCGAGGCAGAAGATCAGATCGGCCTCGGCGATGGCCGCCGCCGCACGCCCCTCGGCATCGGTCTTGAAGACCACCACCTGGTCGATGCCCGGCATCCAGTCGAGGAAATAGGGGTACTTGTTGGGAACGATACAGGTCACACGGTGCCCCATCGTACGAAGAAGTTCGGCCCACGCGAGCGACGATCCGACGGCATCTCCGTCGGGGTTGGTATGGGAGAGGATGACGACGCGCTGCCCGGGCTGTGCGAGCAGTTCGCGCAACCGGAGGATATTCTCTTGCTGAATCTTCATGCGGCAAATGGCTTGGTGCTACGCGCAAAGGTACGAAAAAAAGGGCGACATATCAAATGTCGCCCTGCGGGGTGTGTTCCGGGAGGTCACGGCTGCGGGAAATCCCGCTGCGCGATCATGCCCTGCAGCGGCCGCTCCGGTGCGGGGAGCGCCATCCGCTCCGCGCCGGAGCGCACGGCGCGGGTATCCACGGAGGGTTTCTGCCCCGTGTCGATCCACGCCAGGGCCAGGGCGAGAAGTCCGTCGTCGGGGTCGCCCCAGTCGGCAATCGCAAGGCTGCCCTCCGAGGCCTCCACATCGGGGGTGAATCCGTCGCCGTAGTCGTGGAAGCCCTGGGCATTCTCCGAATAGAAGGTGATCGGGCTGAAGTCGTACTCGTAGCCGTCGAAGATCCGGGAGTCGATCTCCATGCCGACATTCTTGCCGTTGGTGACGGAGCCCACCAGCCGCACGTCGATGCCGAGTCCGCGCAGGCCGTTGATCACCAGCTCGCTGGCCGAGGCCGTCTGCTCCTTGCAGAGCACGTAGACCCGCGGAAGGCCGAGTGAGACGTCCAGCGCCGAGACGGTCTTGTCGTAACGTCCGCTGCCGAAGTCCGCGGTGCCGATCCGGTAGACGTCGCCCGACTCCCCGGAGGCCTCGCGCGAGGCGTTGATCACCGAGCGCATGTAGACCTCGTCCCGGTGGGCCTCGCCGGCCACGGCCGTGCCGATCAGCAGGCTCGACACGACGTGTCCGCCGCCGTTGTAGCGCAGGTCGAGAACCAGATCCTCGACGTCAGCCTCGCGCAGCGTCGAGAAGGCTTCGAGCAGCTCGTCGTCGTAATAGTAGTTGAAGGAGTTGTAGCAGAGGTACCCCACCTGCCGCCCGCCCGGAGTGGTCAGCGTCGAGACCTTCCACACGGGATTGTCCTCATACGACTCCCGGCGGTAGGTGATCTCCCGCGCCGGCTGATCGCCGTTCGCAAGCAGCGAGAGGGTCACCTCCCCCTCGGGGTTGACGACCCGATTGTACACGGCGTCGATCTGCGAGGCGTCGAAGCTCTCGCCGTCCACCTTCTCGATGCAGTCGCCGCGCCGCAGGCCCGCCTTTCCGGCCGGGGAGAAGGGCGACACGCCGCCCACCAGGAGGAGGCAGTCGGTCCTCGTCTGGTCGCGGTACATGTAGTAGAGGTAGGCGAAGCCCGCATCGTCGGAGGTCTCCCGCACGCCGCGCGTCGCCCGTGCGTCGGAGGCGTCGGTCTCATAGCGCACGATGTTCGAGTAGAAGTACTGCCGCACGCCGTCGACCCAGTGTCCGTCGTCGTGGTTCACGTCCTCCTGCGCCGCAATGTCCTCCAGGATCTTCGTCAGGAAGGCCTCGTAGCCGAGCGTATAGTCGGGCGTCACGCGGGCTGCGGCATCGTTCCACAGATAGCGGTCCAGCATGTAGTCGAACATCCACTCCTTGAGCTCGCGGTCGTCGGCGACCGTGGTGCCCGTTCCGGAATCGGGACCGGGGCCCGTGCCGCCGCCCGGCGTCTCGGAATCGGGACCCGAGGTGGCGCATCCCGCGCCGAACGACAGCGCCGCGAGCAGCGCCGCCCGGAATAGATCTTTCATCAGGGTATTTTTCATCGTTGTCAGGATTGTTTCGTCACCTTGGAGGACTCCGCCGCACGCCGCCGCGCACTGGAGCCATACCACCGGCACCAGGTCGTCAGCCCGCACTCCCCGCACCGGGGCGAGCGCGCCGTGCAGACGTAGCGTCCGTGCAGGATCAGCCAGTGGTGCGCCACGGGCAGCAGGTGCCCGGGAATGTTCTTTTCGAGAGTCAGCTCCGTCTGCAGGGGCGTCCGCGAATGCGTGGTGAGCCCCAGGCGCTCCGAGACGCGGAAGACGTGCGTGTCGACGGGCATCACCTCCTTCTGCCACAGCACGGCCCCCAGGACGTTGGCCGTCTTGCGCCCCACGCCCGGCAGCCGCTGCAGCGCCTCCAGGTCGCTCGGAACCTCCCCGCCGAACTCCGCACACAGCATCCGGGCCATGCCCGCGAGGTTGCGCGCCTTGTTGTTCGGATAGGAGATGCTCCGGATGTAGGGATAGATCTCCTCGGCCGTGGCCCCGGCCATGGCCTGCGGCGTCGGAAAGGCCTCGAAAAGCGCCGGCGTGGTCATGTTGACCCGTTTGTCGGTGCACTGCGCCGAGAGGATCACCGCCACCAGCAGCTGGTAGGGATTTTCGTAGTGAAGCTCGCTCTCGGCCACGGGCATGTGCTCCGCGAACCAGGCGAGAATGCCGTTGTATCGCTCCTTGGTCGTCATACGGAAAGGGTTTTTATCGGGTTTTGCGGCGCCCCCGGCGTCGGAAGAGGATCTTCTTCACCAGCAGCCCCGCCCCTTCGGGACAGAGCAGCAGCCGCGGGCACTCCCTGATGTCGTGCCGCCAGCGCGCCACGTACTCCCCGACGCCGCCCTCCCACGACAGCACCCACAACGCCACCGAGCTGCGGCGCCTCAGGATGCGGAAGCGGTTGCGGCCCGTGCCGTAGTGCACGTCGAACCAGAGGCTTACGTCCATCAGCGCGTCGCAGAAGGCGATCCGCCGCCGGTAGGCCGTGCTGTGGCTCACGCTGTCGGGCAGCCGCCGGTGCACGGCCGTGATCTCCGGAAGGTAGTCCACGCGGCTGCACGCCGCAAACCACAGCCACATCGGGGCGTCGTCGGTCTTCCACTCGGGATGCTCCTCGGGACGCACCTCGGCGTAGTAGCGGGCGATCAGCTCGCGGCGCGCCAGCGTCGCGCAGTTGGCGATCGTCAGGCTGCACAGCAGGCGGTCGAAATCGGTGTAGTGCTCCGGATGGTCGGGCTCCGTGCGGCCGTCGGCCTGCCAGAAGTTCGACGCCCGGGTGTAGCACATCCCGCAGGCGGGATTCGCCTCCATGTGGTCGGCCTGGCGCTGCAGCTTCCGCTCGTCGCACCACCAGTCGTCGCCGTCGAGGTAGGCCACGTACTTCCCGCGGCACGCCTCGAACGTGCGGCGGTAGTTGGCCCGCCACCCGACGTTCTCCGCCGAGGTCACCAGCCGGATCCGGTCGGGATACCGCGCGGCATAGGCCTCGCACACCCTCCGCGTGCCGTCGGTGCTGCAATCCTCGCCCAGGACCAGTTCGACCCCGAACGAGGTCCGCTGCCCGAGCACGCTCTCGATGGCGCGCGGGAGGTAGGCTTCGTGGTTGTAGGTGGTCATGCAGACCGAGACGAGGGGCGTATCCATGGGTGAGGCGTATTTCTGAGGTGTGTTTCAGAGTCGGGTTTCAGAGTCGGGAGAGTTTGGCGAACTTCGCCAGCAGGGTCTTCTCGCCGGCGCGGTCGAAGGCCACCACGAGCTTGAAGTCCGACGCAAGGGTTTCGATGCGCTGTACGGTGCCGGGGCCGAAGATCGGGTGGGAGACGCGCTGCCCCACGGCATAACCGCCGCCCGACGCCGGGGCTGCGGAGGCCGGGGAGGCCGAGAGTCCGGAAGCCGTCCGGCCCGCCGCGCCGCCGGAGAGACCGCCTGCCGGGCTGCCCGAAGCGCCGACGGCCGATACCGGACGCGTCTCCACGCGCCGCAGCCCGGCGGTCGACGTGCGCAGCGGCTCGACACGCGCCGGCGCGGCGGCCGGACGTGCGGCCGGACGTGCGGCCTGCGGATCCCGGGCATAGCGGCGCGCCACACCCGACTCCCCGTCGGAGGGGCGTCCGAAGCCGCGCGAGGCGCCGAAGCCGCCCCGCTCGCCGCCCTGCCGCGACTGCTGGTAGCGGAAATCGTAGCGACGGCGCAGCTCCTCGATGGCCGAGGGCTGCTCTCCGCCGTCGTCGGAGAGGGCGTTGCGCGGCCGCAGGTCGTCGAGATCCGCCTCCGAATCGACGTACTGCGGGTCGATCTCCCGCAAGAAGCAGCTCGGACGCGAAAACTCCATGCTTCCCCACTTGAAGCGCGACTCGGCATAGGAGAGCGTCGCCGAGACCTTCGCCCGCGTGAGGGCCACGTAGAAGAGCCGCCGCTCCTCCTCCAGTCCGTCGGGCGTCTCCATGGCCCGCTGCGAGGGGAAGAGGTTCTCCTCCATGCCCACGATATAGACATATTTGTATTCGAGCCCCTTGGCCGAGTGGACGGTCATCAGCGTCACCTTGTTGCGGTCCTGCGGATCGTCCTTGTCCATGTCGGTCATGAGCATCATGTTCTGCAGCCACTCCTCGATGGTCGCCTCCTCCTCGGCCGGGCGTTCGCCGTTGCGGATCTCGGCATCGCAGCGCTCCTTGAACTCCTGCATCGAGTTGAGCAGCTCCTCGATGTTGTCCAGCGCCGAGGTCGCCTCCGGGGTGTTCTCCGCGCGGTAGGTGGCGAGGATGCCCGAGCGCGAGGCGATCTCCAGACCGAATTCGTAGAGGCTCTTCTCGCTGCGCACCTGCCCCAGCTGGCGGATCATCGCCACGAACTCCGAGACCTTGCGCACGATGGCCCGTTCGACGGCATCCTTCGGCGGCTCGGCGACCAGCGCGTCGACGGCCTCCCAGAGCGACACGCCCCGTGCGGCGGCCAGTTGCGCGATGCGCTGCACGGTCGTCTCGCCGATGCCCCGCGCCGGGTAGTTGACGATGCGCCGGAAGGCCTCGTCGTCGTGCGGGTTGATCACCACGCGGATGTAGGCCATCATGTCCTTGATCTCCTTGTGGTCGTAGAACGACGAGCCCTTGTAGATGCGGTAGGGGATGCCGCGCCGCCGGAGGTTGTCCTCCAGCACGGCCGACTGGTTGTTCGTGCGGTAGAGGATCACCGCCTCGGACCACGCGTCGCCCGCCGCACGCACCTTGTCGCGCAGGTCCGAAACCACCATCTCGGCCTCGTCACGGTCGGTGTAGGCCTTCAGAATGCGGATCTTCTCCCCCTGGGCGCCCTCCGAGAAGCAGGTCTTCTCCATGCGCTTCGCGTTGTGGACGATCACCGAGTTGGCCGCCTCGACGATCGTGCGCGTCGAGCGGTAGTTCTGCTCCAGCTTGAAGACCTCGGCCGAGGGGTAGTCCTTGCGGAACGAGAGGATGTTCTCGATCTTCGCCCCGCGGAACGAGTAGATCGACTGCGCGTCGTCGCCCACGACGCACACCTTCGAGTGGTGCTGCGAGAGGCGCCGGATGATGACGTACTGCGCATAGTTGGTGTCCTGGTACTCGTCGACCAGAATGTACTTGAACTGATCCTGGTAGCGCGCCAGCACGTCGGGGCAGTCGCGCAGCAGGATGTTGGTCTGCAGCAGCAGGTCGTCGAAATCCATCGCGCCGTTGTGCTTGCAGCGCTGGCAGTAGATGTTGTAGATGTTCCCGAACTCGGGGATCTGCGCCTGCCGGTCCTCGGTGGCATAGGCCGTGTTGGCCAGGTAGGCCCCGGGGGTCACCAGGCAGTTTTTGGCATAGGATATGCGCGAGGCGATGCGGGCGGGCTTGTACTTCTCGTCCGGGAGGTTCAGCTCGCGGATGATGCTCTTCAGCAGATTCCGGCTGTCGGAGGGTTCGTAGATGGTGAACGACTGCGTGAAGCCGATGCGCTCGGCGTTCTCGCGCAGGATGCGCGAAAAGACCGAGTGAAACGTCCCCATGCGGATGTAGCGGCTGCGGGCGTCGGGAAGCATCGCCGCGATGCGTTCGCGCATCTGCTCGGCGGCCTTGTTCGTAAAGGTCAGCGCCAGGATGTTCCACGGCTGCACGCCCTGTTCGATCATGTAGGCGATGCGCGAGGTCAGGACGCGCGTCTTGCCCGAGCCGGCTCCGGCGATGATCAGCGACGGCGAATCGTAATTCACCACGGCAGCGCGCTGTGCGGGGTTCAGACCTTGTAATATCGGAGATTCCATGTCCGCAAAAATAAATTTAAGAATTAATATTTCAAAGAAAATAATATCTTTGCATTCGAATCGTTAAAAAGATGAACCGGGCGTGCGGAACGCGCCCCGGGGCATTGTGCCGAGGATCAAACAATACACAACAAGCATAACACCATGAGCGAAGTCATCAACATCAAGGAACTCAACGAACGCATCGAACGCGAATCGGTTTTCGTCGATACGCTCCGCACCGAAATGGGCAAGGTCATCGTGGGTCAGAACCACCTGGTCGAGACCCTGCTGATCGGACTGCTGTCCAACGGGCACATCCTCCTCGAAGGAGTCCCGGGACTTGCGAAAACCCTGGCCATCACCACGCTGGCAAAGGCCGTCGACGCCGGGTTCTCACGCATACAGTTCACCCCGGACCTGCTGCCTGCCGACCTGATCGGTACGCTGATCTACTCGCAGAAGAGCGAGGATTTCGTCGTCCGCAAGGGCCCGATCTTCGCCAACTTCGTCCTGGCCGACGAGATCAACCGTTCGCCGGCCAAGGTGCAGTCGGCGCTGCTCGAGGCCATGCAGGAGCGTCAGGTGACCATCGGCGACAACACCTACGCCCTGCCGCAGCCCTTCCTGGTGCTGGCCACGCAGAACCCCCTGGAGCAGGAGGGAACCTATCCGCTGCCCGAGGCGCAGGTCGACCGTTTCATGCTCAAGGTCAAGATCTCCTACCCCTCGAAGCAGGAGGAGCGCGACATCGTGCGCATGAACCTCTCGGGCGCCGGGATGCCCCAGGTCAACAAGGTCATCACCCCGGAGGACATCGTCAAGGCGCGCAAGGTGGTCGAGGATGTCTACATGGACGAGAAGATCGAGAAGTACATCGTCGACATCATCTTCGCCACGCGTGA
>CALUMQ010000016.1 GCA_944321765.1 uncultured Alistipes sp. | reverse complement strand
CACCGCAGGCCGAAGGGAGGAACACCTTGTTGTTGGCAAGCGTCGCGAGCAGCGTCGAGCCGCTCTCGGTGGTAATGACCTTCTCGCCGTTGTTGATGTCGATCGTCACAGCGCCCGAAGTGGTGAGCTTCGCCTTGGCATAGAGCAGCAGGGCCACCAGTACCAGCGTGATCACCAGAAAGGCTGCGATCGCTATTAAAATCGTTGTAGTCATTGTTTCGAAATCTCCGTTTAACGATTAGAACTGAATACCCGAGAAAATCATGAACGCAATGCCCATCAGACCGGTAATGATGAAGGCAATACCGGGGCCCTTGAGCGCTGCGGGGATGTGCGAGTAGGTCGTCTTCTCACGGATGGCAGCCATCATCACGATAGCGAGCCACCAGCCCAGACCCGAGCCCAGGCCATAGACAACCGTCTGCCAGAACGTGGTCAGTTCTCCGGCATCGACCTTCTGCTGCATGAAGAGCGAACCGCCCATGATGGCGCAGTTCACGGCGATCAGCGGGAGGAAGATACCCAGCTGGCTGTAGAGCGTCGGGGAGAATTTCTCGACGATCATCTCCACGAGCTGCACGAAGGCTGCAATGGTGGCGATGAAGACGATAAACGACAGGAAGTTCAGGTCCACACCCTCGACGAGGGCATTGGCCTTCAGCACATATTCGTACAGGAGGTAGTTCAGCGGAACGGTCATCACCATCACGAACGTAACGGCAGCACCCAGACCGAGAGCCGTCTTCACGCTCTTCGACACGGCGATGTAGGAGCACATGCCGAAGAAGAAGGCGAAGACCATGTTGTCGATAAAGATCGACCGGATAAAGATATTCAAAGCTTCCATATGCTAATCTCCTATTTTTCCTGTAAGTCCTTGTTGTGCGAACGGTGCACCCAGATGATGCAACCCACGATGATCAGCGCCATCGGCGGGAACAACATCAGACCGCAGTTCGAATAGAAACCGCCTTCGGTCATGTACCAGCTTTCGGGAATGATGCGGAAACCGAGCAGCGAGCCCGATCCGAGCAGTTCGCGGAAGAAGGCCACGATGACCAGAATCATGCCGTAGCCCAGACCGTTGCCGATACCGTCGAGGAACGAAGCCCAGGGCTTGTTGCCCAACGCGAAGGCCTCGACGCGGCCCATGACGATACAGTTGGTGATGATCAGTCCGACGTAGACGGAGAGCTGCTTGGAGATTTCGTAGACAAAGGCCTTGAGCACCTGGTCGACGAGGATCACCAGCGCAGCGATAACGACGAGCTGTACGATGATGCGGATGCGCGACGGCACGCCGTTACGCAGCAGCGACATCACGAGATTCGAAAAGGCCGTAACGACCGTCACGCTCAACGCCATGACGATGGCGGGTTTGAGCTGCACCGTGACGGCCAGGGCCGAACAGATACCGAGGATCTGTACGATGACGGGGTTGTTTGCCGAGAACGGACCCGTCAGATACTTCATATTTTTGGCCGAAAACAAGGGCTCCTTTTCCATCTTACTCATTGTTTTCCACATTTTCTACGTTAGACACTTCCGTCGCGCTCTTGGCGGCCTGACGTTTCGCCTCGAGCAGCGGCAGGTAGTTCTTCAGGCTGTCGAAGAGCATGGCCGACACGCCGTCCGAAGTCTTCGTACCGCCCGAGATGGCATCGACCTCGTGAGCGGGGTCCTTCGCTCCGCCCTTGCGCAGCTTCACCGACACGAACTCGTCGCCTTCGAAGATCGTCTTGCCGATGAACTTCGACTGATACTTCGTCGTGGCAATCTCGGCACCCAGACCCGGCGTTTCACCCTTGTGGGCCATGATGATACCGGCGATGGTGTTCATGTCGCTCTGCAGGGCGAGGTAGCCCCACACGGGTCCCCAGAGGCCCATACCGGTCACGGGGATGACCACACGGCCGTCCTTGGCCTCGAAGATCGGGAACTTCCCGGCAGCAAAGGCGCCCGGCAGGTCGTTCAGCAGCGCGAAGACATCTTCGCCCTCGATGCGCTGCCCCTTGCTGTCGACCACATAAGCGTCGATCACATCGTCGTACTTCACCGACTGGATCAGTTCTTCGGCCGGAACTCCCTGCTGCTGAGCCTCTCCGGCATAGAGCGACAGAAGGATCGACTTCTTCTTCTCGTTGAGCTCGTTCTCATATTGACGTTTCTGGAGTCCCAGGGCGGCCAGCGCCAGCAGCGTAGCCACGATGACGACCATCACCGTCGAGTACATGATAATATAGGCATTGCTGTTCTTGTCGCTGAACAGGCCTTTCTTGGGCTCCTTCAATTCCGTGAATTCCGAAGCCGGAGCCGAGCAGACGGGACACGTTGCGGGCGCGGCGTCACCCTCGTGGATGTAGCCGCAAACGTTGCATTTGAATTTTTTCGTTGCCATGATGTCTGCCTATTTTGCGAGTTTGACACGTTTCTTGCGGCGCGAGATGTTGGCTTCGACCACGTAGTAGTCGACCAGCGGCGCCAACGCATTCATGAAGATGATCGAAAGCATCATGCCCTCGGGGTATGCGGGGTTCACCACGCGGATCAGTACGGCCAGAGCACCGGTCATCAGACCCACGATGTACTTGCCCTTGTTGGTCTGGGCCGAGGTCACGGGATCGGTGGCCATGAAGACCGCACCGAAGGCGAAACCGCCGACGATCAGATGCCACCAGGCGGGATACTCCGTCACGCCGAGTGCCTGGAAGAGATACCCCATGGCCAGACCTCCGACGAATACCGAGATCATCGTGCGCCACGAGGCGATACCGGTCCACAGCAGAATCACGGCACCGATCAGAATGGCCAGCGTCGAGGTTTCGCCGAACGATCCGGGGATCATGCCCAGGAAGGCGTCGAGCGGCGAGTAGGTCATCGTGCCGGTCGATGCGAGCTGCTCGAGGGCCGTGGCGCCGGAGACGCCGTCGACCTGGGCGCCCATCATCGTCCAGTTGGAGTACCAGACGGTCTCACCCGACATCGAGGGGGTGTAGGCGAAGAATGCGAAGGCGCGGGCCAGCAGCGCCGGATTGAAGACGTTCATGCCCGTACCGCCGAATACCTCCTTGCCGAAGACCACGGCGAAAGCCGTCGATACGGCGACCATCCACAGCGGCGTGGAGATCGGGAAGATCATCGGGATCAGCAGACCCGTCACGAGGAATCCCTCGTTGACCTCATGTCCGCGGGCCTGGGCAAATCCGAACTCGATGGCCAGACCCACGATGTACGATACACAAACCATCGGCAGCACGCGGACCAGACCGTAGAAGAAGGCCTGGAAGCCCTCGAGTCCGACCTGTGCGCCGGTCCACCAGCATCCGAAGAGGAAAGCCGGCATCAGAGCCACGATGACCATGATCATCGTACGCTTCATGTCGTTGCAGTCGCGGATGTGGGCACCCTTCGTGGTGGTGGTGTTGGGAACGAAAAGGAATGTTTCGAAGGCCTCGAACGTCGATGCCAGGAAGCTCAGCTTACCCCCTTCGGAGAAGGTGGGCTTCATCTTGTCAACCAAATTACGTAATGCGCTCATCGTTTATGCCTCCTTAATCATTAAGTTAATACCGTCGCGGATGATCTGCTGGATCTCGGTCTTCGAGGGATCGACGAACTCGCACAGGGCAAAGTCCTCTTCGACAACTTCATAGATACCGAGGTTCTCCATCTTGTCGATGTCGCCGGCAAGACAGGCCTTCAACAGATACATCGGATAGATGTCCATCGGAAGGTAACGCTCGTAGAGGCCCGTCACAACGAACGGACGCTCGCCGCCGTTCATGTTGGTGTCAAGGTCGTAGGCCTTGCGGGGGCAGAGCCACGAGAAGTAGGCCCGCGATACGGAGAATTTCTTCAGACGCGGCATTGCCCAGCCGAGCAGCTCGTACTTGTCGCCCTCGGGGATGGCCGTCAGCATGTTGGCGTAGAAGCCGAGGAATCCGTCGAGCGAAGTTTTCGTACCGGTGAGGACGTTGCCCGAGATGAAGCGGATATGGTTGCCTTCGCTCTGGGGCTTGACGTTGCCCTTGACGATCGAGTCGACCTTGGCGCCGGCGATCACCCGCACATACTGCGGATGTTCGATCTCGGAGCCCGCCACGGCGATGATCTTCGTCATGTCGACACGGCCCTCGTTCACCAGGCGGCCGATGATGGCCACATCCTGAATATTGACCGTCCAGACGATGTCACCCTTATTGATGGGGTCGATGTGGTGGATCTGCACACCGACGTTGCCCACGGGGTGCTTGCCCGCAAAGGTGTGCAGCTCTGCGCCCTTGAGGGCCGTCATCTGCCCCTCGGCCTTCGCGCGCACCGAAAGGTGCACCTTGCCCGGCGTGAGACGGCGCAGCAGGTCGATACCGGCCTGAAGGTTCTTCTGCTCGGACTTCAGCACAAAGTTGTAGTCCGGGGCCAGCGGCGCGGAATCGAACGCCGAGATGAAGATCGCCTTGGGCGTATCGCTCGGATTGGCGATAATGCCGTAGGGGCGCTGCACGATCATCGGCCAGAGGCCCGATTGGAGCAACAGTTCGACGATCTGCTCGCGCGTCGCCTTGCCCAGATCGGGCTTTTCGAACGGCGCGTACTCCTGCCGTGCGTCGGGCGTCACCGTCACCGAGAGAATCTTGCGCTTCTCTCCGCGATTGACGGCGGCCACCGTTCCGCTGACGGGCGACGTGAAGAGGATACGCTCGTTGTACTTGTTGAAGAACAACGGCGCACCTGCCTTTACCTGATCGCCCACCTTAACCAGCAACTTGGGAGTCACGCCCTCGAAATCGAGCGGCGAGAGGGCATACTCCGAAGCCTGCGGCGCGTCGGCCAGCGACTCCTGGGGCTTGCCCACCAGATTGATGTCTAAACCCTTGCGTAGAGTAATGATTTTCGACATGGTTAAAGAGTTAAGATTTTTGGATTGTGTGTGTATGTTTGTAACAGATTTGTCGAGAAATCCATACAGCCGCCGCAACATCCCTTCATGTAGCGAGACTCCCGGAGCGATACGACGAAAACAACCGCCGTGCCGGAATCCGTCACGAGGTGGCAGCAGGAGATCTCTTCGCGCATACGGGACATTGTTAGCAGGCTAACACAATAATTCGCGTGCGAAAATACGAATTTTTTTCCGAAAATTCCCATCCCGGACACATTATTTCCTAAATATACTTAAAATTCCTCTTCCTCCCGATTTCCGGGCGCCGGGGCCGCGGGCCGCGGCACTTTCAGCAGCGGCATTTCGTCTCGCAACGGATTGCAGAAACCACGCGGAATCATTACATTTGCAACGCCATGCAGCCGTACGTCAACATACACACCCACCACCCGCAGCCCGACGAGATCACACCCGTGACCGCAGGTATCCATCCCTGGGAGGCCGACCTCCTGTCGGAGAACTCCGTCGCGACGATTCCCGGACTTGAGCGGGCCGAACTTCTCGGCGAAATCGGGCTCGACTTTGTCCGGGGGCCCGAGCGCGACGTGCAGATCGCCGCGCTGAGGATGCAACTGCAGCTGGCCTGTGAACGGGGGCTGCCCGTTGTGCTGCATTGCGTGCGTGCCTTCGAACCGCTGATGCGCGAACTCGCCGCCTGCCCGCCGCGGGCGGTGATCTTTCACGGATTCATCGGCTCACCCGAGCAGGCGCAACAAGCCGTCGCGAGGGGATACTACCTCTCATTCGGGCTGCGGACCTTCGTCTCGCCACGCACGATCGAGGCGCTGCGCACCACACCCCTCGAACGGCTCTTTCTGGAGACCGACGACGCGCCTGTACCGATCGACGAAATCTACGACCGTGCAGCGAAGTTGCGCGGCGAGACGATCGACACGCTCCGGCGCGCAACCCTGGAGAGTTACGAACGAATTTTCGGAAAAAAGAATGGATAACTGGTTGGAACGCACCGAGCTGCTGCTCGGCGAGGAGAAGCTCGGCCGACTGCGCCGGGCCCATGTGTTAGTTGTCGGACTGGGCGGTGTGGGAGCCTACGCTGCCGAGATGATTGCCCGGGCGGGTGTCGGGACGATGACCGTTGCCGATGCCGATACGGTAAACGAAACCAATATCAACCGACAGCTCGTGGCCCTGCACTCCACCGTCGGCCGGCAGAAGGCCGAGGTGCTGGCCGAGCGGCTGCGCGACATCAATCCCGGGATCGATCTGCGGGTCGTCAACCGCTACATCCGCGACGAGGAGACCTACCGCCTGCTCGATGCCGCGCGATATGACTATGTGGTCGACGCCATCGACACCCTTTCGCCGAAACTGGCGCTGATCGTCGCGGCGCTCGAACGTCACTACCCGCTGGTCAGCTCGATGGGCGCCGGGGCAAAGATGGACCCTACGCGTCTGGAGATTGCCGACATCGCGAAGACGCACCACTGCCCGCTGGCCCACATGCTGCGCAAGCGGCTGCACAAACTCGGCATCCGCAGCGGATTCCGCGCGGTCTTTTCGCCCGAGCCGATCCGCGAAGGGGCGATGATTCTCTGCGAGGAGCAGAACAAGAAGTCGAACGTCGGCACGATCTCCTACATTCCGCCGCTGTTCGGCATCGGCTGTGCGTCGGTGGTTATCCGCGGGCTGATCGGCGAACTCGACTGAAAGCTCACCGGTATCCGCAACGTCAGCGACAATGTCCGTACCGCCCAACCCCGACTACCCTATTACTTTTCCTGAGGCGCAGCGTGCGGTCGCAACGGTGCACCGACAAGCCGATCGATGTAGAGCACGCCGTCGAGGTGGTCGATCTCGTGCTGAAAGATAACGGCCGTGTATCCGCGGACGGTCTCCGTGCGCTCAACGAACGCCGTGTCGCGGTACGACAGTCCGATCTCCTGTGCACGCTCTACCCTGCCATAAAGATCCGGCACCGACAAACACCCTTCGGGTCCCAGAGCCACGGAATCCGACATGCGGACGATCTCGGGATTGACATATACCTCGAACGGCTCTCCGGGCTTGTCGAAGCGCTGCACGGCAACCAGCCGGCGCGAGATACCCACCTGCGGGGCCGCAATGCCTACTCCTTCGTTTTCGGGGTTGCGCACCGTGGCAAGCATGCTGCGGCAAAGTTGCGCGAACTCCCGCGAATGCACGGCTTCGGCCGTCAACGGGGTTGCGGAGCGGCGCAGGAAGAGCGAGTCGCTGCGATCGGCGATCGTCAGCACGCGCATCATTCCGCCGCGACTCTCGGCAATCAACCGCCGCTCGGGAGCATCGAAGCCTTGGCGGGCACATCCTGCGGCGGCCGTGGCAACCATCACACAGACAAGGATCCGGGGAAAAGAGCGTAACATCATGGGCTGCATCCGTTAAAAGTTTTCGACGTACAAAGATACGAAAAACCGTCGACCGAAAGCCAAAAGACACTATCTTTGTTTTCCGGATATCCGCATCCGAACGCAAGGTGTCCGTACCTACCATAAAACACACAAGCATGAAACCCACCATCGTATTTCTCGACCAATACAGCCTCGGAGAGGCCGACCTCTCCCCGATCCGCGCGCTGGGCAACTACACCGGCTACGAAACCACGCAGCCGTCACAAGTCATCGAACGCTGCCGCGAAGCCGACATCGTCATTACCAACAAGGTGTTGCTCGACCGCGCGACGCTGGAGCAGCTTCCGCGCCTGCGGCTGATCTGCGTCGCAGCCACGGGTACGAACAACGTCGACCTGAAGGCGGCGGCCGAACTCGGTATTGCGGTGAAGAATGCCGTGGGATACTCGACCCACGCCGTAACGGAGACCACCATCGGCGCGGCCATCGCCCTGATGCGTCAGACGGTCTACTACGACCGCTTTACGAAAGAGTGTTACGCCGGTTCGGAGCGACAGTTCCATTTCGGCCGCACGACACACCAGCTTTATGGATCGCATTGGGGCATTGTCGGGCTGGGCAACATCGGGCATAACGTGGCAAAAGTCGCCGCAGCGCTGGGATGCTCGGTAGCCTACACCTCGACCTCGGGCATTGCTCGCCCGGAGGCCTACCCCTGCATGCCGCTTGATGAATTGCTGGCATGGGCCGACGTGGTGTCGATTCATTGTCCGCTGACCGACCGTACGCGCGGACTGATCGGCACCCGCGAGCTGGCCCTCATGAAGTCCACGGCGTTGTTGATCAACGTCGCACGCGGAGGCATCGTCGACGAGGCGGCGCTGGCCGCAGCACTCGACGCCCGAGCATTGGGAGGCGCCGCCCTGGACGTTTTCGTTCATGAACCCCTTGACACGGACAATCCGCTGCTTGCAATCCGCGAGCCCGATCGGCTGCTGCTCTCGCCCCACAACGCCTGGTCTCCCGTCGAGGCGGTCGCGGTGCTTGTAGAGTGCATCGTCAGAAACATCCGTGAAACCTTTCCGACGGAATGACGGCCATGGAGACCTCCAACCTATCTCCCCTGACGCCCGATGAACGCCGTCGGCGCGTTTTCGAGTGGCTCGACGCCCACGCCATCCGCTATACGTGGTACGAACATCCCGAGGCGCCGACCATCGAGATCGCCCGCCAGTACTGGCACAACGATGGCTCGAAACACTGCAAGAACCTCTTCTTTCGCAACCACAAGGGCGATCGCCACTATCTGGTATGTTTCGACTGCGAGCAGTCGCTGGCCATCCACGACCTCGAACACCGCCTGCACCAGGGCAAGTTGTCGTTTGCCTCTGAACAGCGCATGGAGCGGTGGCTCGGACTGCGCCCCGGATCGGTCTCACCCTTCGGACTGATCAACGATCCGACGAACCACGTACATCTGTTCCTCGACGCACAACTGCAGGGCTACCCTGCCCTGTCGTTCCACCCCAACGACAACCGCGCCACGGTGGTCATCTCCCGCGAAGAGTTTGCAAAATACCTCGCCGCCGTGGGCAACAGCTACGAATTTCTCGATCTCTACTGAACAGAATCGGATATTTTTCGTAACTTGAGGCATCAAACTACCCTTTCAAACAAATAACCTAACCTCTCATGAAAAAGCTGCTGCTGACTCTGCTGATGCTTCTCTGCGGATATTCGGCATCGAATGCCCAGAGCAATGACCGTATCAAATCGGCCGTCTTCACCTATCTGCACGACGACTGCGGATACGAAACCGTCTATGATTCCGACGGCGACATCCAGTTCACGATGGACGATCTGGTCTACTACGCCATCATCAAGATGACGGATGAGGGATATGCCCTGGCCGAATTCCGCATCGTCTTCGAGTCCAACGAGTCGCTGGACGAACTGCTTACGATCGCCAACGACATCAACCGCTCGAAGTACCTCTGCAAATGCATGGCCGAGCCGGGACGCTTCCAGATCTCGATGGAGTTTGCCGCCGCAAACACGGCTCAGGCGCTGTTTCAGACGGAGCAGGCCCTGCACTGGTTCCCGATCTGGATCGAGGACATCAAGGATAAGTTCTGACACAGAGAGGTTCGGATCCGGAGGCCCCGCCTCAATGTCCGAGCAGCTCCGCCAATCGCGCTTTCAACCCCTCGCCCCGCAGGTTGCGGGCCACGATCTTGCCGTCGGGGCCGAAGAGGATGATGTGCGGAATGCCGCTGATGCCGTAGAGGTCGGTCGGGATCGTCCCGGCATCGAGAATCTGCGGCCACGGCAGTCCCATCTCCTCGACAGCCTTCATAGAAGCGTCGCGGCGATCCAGCACAGCTACTCCCAGCACGTCAAGTTGGCTGCGGTCGTACCGATCCCATACCTCACGAATGGTCGGCATCTCGGCGCGGCACGGTCCGCACCACGAAGCCCAGAAGTCGACCAGCACATACTTGCCCCGCCCGACGTAGTCCGAGAGCGACACGGCCGTCGAATCGGCTGCACCCGTCGGAATCGTAAAGTCGGTGAAGGGCATACCCTCGGCTGTCTTGCGCAGTGCCTCGAAAACGGAGGCCATGCGCACCACCGGACCGAAATTTCGTGCATATTCCGAGCCTTCGGCGTAGAGCGATTCGAACTCCTCGGGCGTTCGCGCAATAAAGGCCCAGTTCCACAAGGCCGTAGCGCCGAGTGCATCCTCGCGTGAAACGTACGGATGCAGGAATGCCGCAAAACGGCGAGTGCCACCGTCGATCGTCTCCTCGATCCGCGCCTGGCGGGTCGTCTCGTCAAGCGTCGAGTCAGCGGCAATGGCCGTACTCCGGCTTCTCAAATCGTTCACCAGCGAATCGAACTGCACCTGATAGGCCTTCCTGGCATCATTGAGCGGCGTGCCGTCGGCCAAATGCGTATCCATGTGCACCACGATGCGCCCCGGTTCGAGAATCAGGTTGGCATACTCCCGTCCGAGGTCGATGCGGCGAATCGAGTCGCGGGAGACGGTACCCGAAAAGAGGAACCTGCCGTCGGTGACAACAGCGCTGTCGACGATTGCTTCATTCTGGTAATCGAGCAGATAAGCGACCTGACCGTTGTACGAGGAATCCACCTCGCCCTCGATCGTATAGCCGAGATTGCGGACGCAGGATACAAGAAGGAGAGCCACCAGCGCGACGCTGAAGAGTCTTGTCGTTTTCATAAAACAGTAGCTTGACAGTCAAAAAAACGGGGGAGAACTTGCTTGAAGCCCTCCCCCGCGGTTGTTGTTTATGAGTTACTCGTTCTGTCGGGCAGGTTATTTCATCTCGACGAGTACCTTGCCGGTCATCTCCTCGGGCTGCGGAAGTCCCATGAGCTTCAGCACCGTGGGAGCCACGTCGGCCAGAATGCCGTTGTGCACGGCCTTCACGCGGTCCGAAACCACCACGATGGGCACCGGATTCAACGAGTGTGCCGTATTGGGCGTGCCGTCGGGATTGATGGCGTTGTCGGCATTGCCGTGGTCGGCGATCATCACTACTTCATAACCGTTGGCCTTGGCAGCCTCGACCACCTTCGCCACGCACTGGTCCACAGCCTTCACGGCCTTCACGATGGCATCGTAGACGCCCGTGTGACCCACCATATCTCCGTTTGCAAAGTTCAGGCAGATGAAGTCAAACTTCTGCTCACCCAGTGCAGCCACCAGTTTGTCAGCTACTTCGGGAGCCGACATCTCGGGCTGAAGATCGTAGGTCGCCACTTTCGGCGAGGCAACCAGAATACGCTCCTCTCCGGGGAACTTGTCCTCGCGGCCACCATTGAGGAAGAAGGTCACGTGAGCGTACTTCTCGGTCTCGGCGATACGCAGCTGCTTGAGGCCCTGCTTCGAAACCCACTCGCCGATCGTATCGGGCACGTCGGCCTTGTCGAAGAGGATGTGCAGCCCCGTAAACTTGGCATCGTAGGGCGTCATGCAGCAGTAATAGAGCGGCATGGTGTGCATCCCGGCTTCGGGCATGTCCTGCTGCGTGAGGACGATCGTCAGCTCCTTGGCGCGGTCGTTGCGGTAGTTGAAGAAGATCACCAGATCGTTCGGACGGATCAGTCCGATGGGCTGGCCCGCAGCGTCGACATGAACGATCGGCTTGATGAACTCGTCCGTCACGTCGGCATCGTAGGACTTCTGCACGGCGGCAACCATATCGGTATCATGCTCGCCAACGCCCTCGACCAGTGCATCGTAGGCCACCTTCACGCGCTCCCAACGCTTGTCGCGGTCCATGGCGTAGTAGCGGCCGATCACCGTGGCGATCGCACCGCCCGTCTTTGCGAGGTGCTCCTCCAGCTGGGCGATGAAGCCCTTGCCGCTGTGCGGGTCGGTGTCACGGCCGTCCATGAAGCAGTGCACGTAGGTACGCTCCGAGACGCCGTACTCCTGGGCGATGTCGCACAGTTTGAAAAGGTGTTCGAACGACGAGTGTACTCCGCCGTTCGAGGTCAGTCCCATGAAGTGTACGCCTACACCCTTCTCTTTGGCATACTCGAACGCCTTGACCACTTCGGGATTCTTGAGAATCGAATTGTCGCGGCACGCGCGGTTGATCTTCACCAGATCCTGGTAGACAACGCGTCCGGCGCCGATATTGAGGTGTCCGACCTCCGAGTTGCCCATCTGTCCGTCAGGCAGGCCGACGTTCTCGCCGTCGGTGCGCAGTTCGGCGTGAGGATACTGCTCGGTCAAGGCCGAAATGTAGGCAGGATGAACGGTCGAAATAACATCGGCCTTGTCGTGATGGCCGTTTCCCCAGCCATCGAGAATCATCAATAATACCTTGTTGCTCATATCTCAACGTGTTTTTTGATTGTTACTTCATCTGTGCCGCGATCAACTCCACGGCCTTGTCAATGGCTGCCTGCAGACCTTCGGCCTTCTTGCCTCCGGCCGTTGCGAAGAAGGCCTGTCCGCCTCCGCCGCCCTGCATCAGTTTCGCAGCCTCGCGGACCACTGCTCCGGCATTTCCACCCTGGGCCGTGATCTCGTCGCCGAGCATGACCGTCAGCGTCGGCTTTCCGTCGACGAGCGATCCCACGACGAATACCAGCCTCGGCAGACGCTGCCGCAAATTGTAGGCCAGATCCTTGACGAAATCGGGACGCCGGTCGGTCTGTGTGCTGAAGAGCGTCATACCGTCGCGTTCGGGAGCCGATGCAGCGATCTTGTCGGCCCACTGCGCCACCTGCTCGCGACGCATCGCCTCGACCTCCTTCGAAAGCTGCTCGTTGTTTTCGAGCATCTTCTTCACGGCCTGCACGACCTGCGGATTATTGAGGTACTCGGCAATGTCGTGCATCGTATCCTCGGCTGCATAGAGAATCTTCTCAGCCTGCTCACCCGTAACGGCCTCGATACGGCGCACCCCGGCGGAGATGGCGCTTTCGGAGAGGATCTTGAAGAATCCGATAGTTCCCGTAGCACGCGTGTGGGTGCCGCCGCACAACTCGACCGAGGTTCCGAAGCGCACCATGCGCACCCGATCACCGTACTTCTCGCCGAAGAGCATCATCGCTCCGGCCGCCGCAGCCTCCTCCTTCGTGGCATCGCGCTTCTCGACCAGGGGATAGTCGGCACGAATGGCACGGTTGACCAGCTGCTCAACCTCGCGAAGCTGCTCCGGGGTCACCTTCTGGAAATGCGAGAAGTCGAAACGCAGCACCTCGGGCGTGACGAGCGAACCCTTCTGCTCGACATGCGGTCCGAGAACCTTGCGCAGAGCTTCGTGCATGAGGTGCGTTGCCGTGTGGTTGTTGGCGGCATTCTGACGCTTCTCGGCATCAACGCGGGCGGTAAACTCCGCAGCGGGATTCTCGGGAAGCTGGTTGACGATGTGAATGATCAATCCGTTCTCCTTCTCGGTGGCAACGATCGGAATGCGTTCGTTGACGCTCTCGATCACACCGACGTCACCGATCTGACCGCCCGAATTGCCGTAGAAAGGCGTGCGGTCGAAGACAAGCTGATAGGAGGTCTTGCCCTTCGACGTCACGCGGCGATAGCGGGCAATATGGATCTGGTCAGTCAGCGTATCGTAGCCCGTGAAGACGCTCTCCTTGATGGGGATCAGCTCCACCCAGTCGTCGGTATCGACGGCCGCAGCGTTGCGCGAACGCTCCTTCTGGGCCTGCAGCTCCTTCTCGAAGGCATCGAGATCGACCTCCACGCCCTGCTCGCGGGCGATGAGTTCGGTAAGGTCGATCGGGAATCCGAACGTATCGTAAAGCTCGAAGGCATCCTTTCCGGAGATCTGTGTCCGACCCTCCTTCTTCGTACGCTCGATGACGCCGTCCAGCAGGTTGATACCCGTGGCCAGCGTACGCAGGAACGAGGACTCCTCCTCGGCGATGACCTTCTCGATCAGCGTCTGCTGCGAGCGTAGCTCGGGGAACTGGCCGCCCATCTGCTCGACGAGACCCGGGACCAGCTTGCAGATCGTCGGCTCGGTGAATCCGAGGTAGGTGTAACCGTAGCGGACGGCGCGCCGCAGGATGCGGCGGATGACGTATCCGGCCTTGACATTCGACGGAAGCTGTCCGTCGGCGATCGAGAAGGCGATGGCGCGCAGGTGGTCGGCGATCACGCGCATGGCGACGTCGGTCTTCTCGTCGTCACCGTAGCGTTTGCCGGCCATGGCCGCAATGCGGCTGATCGTCGGCTGGAAGACGTCCGTATCGTAGTTCGACTTCTTGCCCTGAAGAATCATGCAGAGCCGTTCGAAGCCCATGCCCGTATCGACGTTGCGCGCCGGGAGCTCCTCCAACGATCCGTTGGCCTTGCGGTTGAACTGCATGAAGACGAGGTTCCAGATCTCGATCACCTGGGGGTGTCCGGCGTTGACCATCTCACGCCCCGGCTTGGCGGCAATCTCCACCTCGTCTCGCAGGTCGTAGTGGATCTCCGAACAGGGACCGCAGGGGCCCGTTTCGCCCATCTCCCAGAAGTTGTCGTGCTTGTTGCCACGGATGATGTGGTCCTCGGGGAGGAACTGTTTCCAATAGTCGTAGGCCTCTTGGTCGAACGGCACGCCGTCCTCCTCCGAGCCCTCGAAAACCGTGGCGTACATCCGCTCGGCGGGCAGTTTGTAGACGTCGTGGAGCAACTCCCAGGCCCAGGCAATCGCCTCCTTCTTGAAGTAGTCGCCATAGGACCAGTTGCCCAGCATCTCGAACATCGTGTGGTGGTAGGTGTCGTGTCCGACCTCCTCCAGGTCGTTGTGCTTGCCCGAGACGCGCAGACACTTCTGCGTGTCGGCGGCACGGGGATACTTGCGCGGGGCATTGCCGAGGAAGATATCCTTGAACTGATTCATGCCGGCGTTGGTGAACATCAGCGTGGGGTCGTCCTTCACGACCATCGGGGCCGAGGGAACGATGACATGTCCCTTGCTCTCGAAGAAATCGAGAAAGGCCTGACGAATTTTATTCGATTCCATATATGAAATTTACTCGATTGAGCGTTTGTCTGGGGATGGCCCGACATCGGTACCGCCGGGGAGTTCGGATCACACGCTCGGCCGTCATTCCGCCGCAACGCGATCCCTGCGCGCCGGTCCGTTTCGGATCCCGGGTTGCAAAATTACACATTTTAAACTAAATTTGCATCTTCCAAAAGAGATTTTTCCGCGATGAGGCAAAAAGCGCACAGATTCGGAACCGAGACGCTTCGGGCCGGTGCCGAGGAGCTCACCCATGAGGCTCAGGTGCTGACGCACGACGTCATTTCGGTGGCCTTCCGGCTGAAGACCTACCGGCTGATCCGCAAGATCATCCTGGGATTCATCCTTGTCTCGATCGCCAATGTCGTCTTCTCCTATTTTTTCTATACGCCCAAGATGTACCGCATTCTGCGTGACAACCGCGAGACGGTCATCCGCTACCGCATTCTCCAGGACCGCATCCGCACGGCCCAGCAGCAGGTCGACGAGATCCGTCACCGCGACAACTATGTCTACCGCTCGCTTTTCTCGACCGATACGCTCTCCATTCCGGGTGTATGGATGCCCTACCCCGAGTCAAAATACGCCTCGATGTCCGACGACGAATACGCCCCGCTGATGATCGGAACGTGGCAGCAGATCGATGCCCTGGCGCGCACGCTTTACCTCGAATCGGTGTCGATGGACGAACTGCAGCAGTTGTCGAAGAACAAGGAGCAGCTGGCCACGGCCGTTCCGGCCATCTGGCCCATCGACCGCAAGGCGCTGCACAACAACCATATCGGAGCCTTCAACCCGCGGCGGTTCCATCCCGTTCTGCATCGTGTCGTCGCCCACGAGGGCATCGACCTGGGCAGTGACCGCGGCACTCCGGTCTACGCCACGGGCGACGCCACCGTGGAAATGGCCGATGACAAAGGCTACAACGGCGGATACGGACACCAGGTGCTGCTCAACCACGGTTTCGGATACAAGACCCGCTACGCCCACCTGAGCGACGTGCTCGTCCATGTGGGCGATACGGTCAAACGGGGACAAATCATCGCCCGAGTGGGCAATACGGGACGCTCGACGGGGCCGCACCTACACTACGAGGTGATCCACAAGGGCATCCCGGTCAACCCGATCAACTACTTCAACCGCAACATGTCGGCCGAAGAGTACGAGAAGCTGATGGAAAACCTGCGCGAGACGAATTTCGAAAAGTATTGACATGACAGGCAAAAAGGATCTCGAGCGCCTTCGCCGGCGCAAGCGGCGCAAACAGCGCATCATACGGGGCACGATACACCTGTTCGTATGGTTCGGCATGGCCGTGCTCTACTACATCGGCTTTTCGATCTTCTTTGATACGCCGTTCGAGTACCAGATGAAGCACTCCACGGACCAGCTGCGCGACGAGTATGAAGCACTCTCGCAACGCTACGACTCGCTGAGCATGGTCCTCGGCAACCTCTCGGAACGTGACCGGAGTGTCTTCCGGATCCTTTTCGAATCGGAGCCCTACGACCTCGACGCCGAAAAGCAGGAGCAGCAGTCGTCGACCTACGAAAAGATCGTCGGGCGTTCGACACGCCAGCTCAAACGCGAACTGCGCGAAGGGGTTCTCGACATGGAGCAGCGCCTCGAAGCGCTGAATGCCTCCTACCTTGCCCTGCAGACGCGCATCGACTCCCTGGGACGCCAGTGCGACAACATTCCGTCGATCCAGCCGGTCATCAACAAACAGCTGACGCTGCTCACCGCCTCGTACGGCATGCGCTTCCACCCCTTCTACAAGACGCTGCAAGCCCACCAGGGCGTCGACTATACGATTCCCGAAGGATCGCGGGTCTTCGCCACGGCCGACGGCGTGGTGCGCGACGCTTCGGGACGCAGTTCGACCCACGGCATGACGGTGGTCATCGATCACGGCAACGGATACGAGACCTCGTACAGCCACCTGTCGCGCATCAACGTCCGCAAGGGACAGCGCGTGCGGCGCGGCGACATCATCGCACTGTCGGGCGACACGGGATTGTCACTCTCCCCGCACCTCCACTATGAGGTCCGCAAGGACGGCATGCGCGTCGACCCGATCCACTACTTCTTCATGGAGCTCTCGCCTTCGGAGTACCAGCGGCTGATGCGCATTGCGCAGGCAGGCATGCAGTCGTTCGACTGATACGTACCCGGCAGAAGACCAAGAGTCACGCAAAAGCTCATGAATTAAAGCGATTCACACGATAATCCTCTCATTGCAATGAGCAACAGCCGAATAAAACTCATTCTTCTCGACTTCGACGGTACGTTGGTCGATACGCGGCGCGCCAATGCGGCCGCCTATATCGCCGCCCTGCGCGAGACGGGCCGCACGCTTACCGAGGAGGAGTACATGACACACTATTTCGGCATGCGGTGCAACGAATTTCTGACACGGCTGGGCATCGAGGACCCCGACGAGCGCGAACGGCTGCGGCTGCGCAAGATCGCCCTCTACCCCACGTGTTTCGATACCGTGCGGCTCAACGAACCGCTGTGGCACTTCTGCCAGCAGTTCCGCTCGACGGGCGGCCGGGTGTGGATCGTCTCGACGGGCAGCCGGGCCAACATCGACAACGTTATGCACCATCTGGGTATTGCCGACGGGGTGGACGGAATTCTCTCGGGACTCGACATCGAGCGACCGAAACCCGCTCCGGACTGCTTTCTGGAGGTCATGCGGCGCGAAGGATGCACGCCGCGCGAGACGCTGATCTTCGAGGATTCGCGGATCGGCATCGAGGCCGCACAACGCAGCGGAGCATCGTACGTTGTGGTTCGTCTGTAGAGCTGTCCTATCTCTTGCAGATAGCGTTGAAATCGCAGTATTTGCAGGTGTCGGCATCCGCACACTGGCGGAACGGCACCGAAGGATCGTACATCTCCGCAAGCGTTTCACGCACCAGCGTCTCGAATGCCTCGGCGTATTGCGTATAGGGTGCGCCGCAGATGCCCAGCTCCCGGTCGTCGAGCGTCGGGCGATAGTCGGGACGATTCATCGAACGCACGTAGTAGAGCGTCGGAACGGCATCGACCCCGCGCGTACGGTAGAGCATCATCGAGTAGAGCAGTGTCTGGAGGATGTTCGACAATCGCTGCTTGCCCTCTCCGCGGAAGAGGCTTTCGAGTCCGGCAAACTCCAGATGCGGAGCTCCGGTCTTGTAATCCACCACGCGCAGCGTTCCGTCGTCCAGCCGGTCGATACGGTCGGCAATTCCGGCAAACTTCATCCTCCGGGACTCCTCCCCCTTCACCCGGAATTCGAATCCATAGGCCACCTCCTGCTCCAGATCCGTAACCGTAAATCCATCGTTCGCAGCATCGTAGGGCATCACGCCCCCGCGCAGGTAGCGGATGACAATATCGCGTACGAGCAGCAGATTGCCCGTATAGTCGTCGACCAAAGCCGAGGGATCCTTGAGGTAGTTTTCGCGGATCGACGCATCGACGGACTCCGCCACGGCATCGGTACGCAACAGGGCGCGGAGCGTGGCGCCCGGATGTGCTTCGCCGAGAATCCGGGTGTAGAGCTTCTGGGCCGCGGCATGAAGGATCGTGCCGAACATCGGGGCATCGACCTCTTCGGAGATCTCCTCGTCGGCCTCGATGCGCGCCACCGAGTGGAAGTAGAACCGCAGCGGGCAGGCCACGTAACGGAAAAAGGCCGTCGGCGAAAGCGTGGCCTTCGATTCGGGATCGGTGAAGCGCGCCAGGCGCTGCAGCACCGAGGCATCCTTGGCCACCTCGATCGGCGGCGTATCGGCCAGGTTGGCATCCACCCCCACCTCGATCTTCTCGACCGGCATGCCGCTTTCGTAATCGATCTGGCGGATGTAACGGCTCGGCTCGCCGGTCGACTTGTCGTCGGCATGCGAGCAGTAGAGCATCCACACGCGGCGGGCACGCTGCACGAGGCGGTAAAAGTAGTAGGCGTAGACACCCTCGTGATGCTCGGGCGTCGGAAGCCCGTAGGCCGCCCGAAGATTGTAGGGAATGAACGACGCCTGAGCCATGTGATTGCCCGGGAAATTGTCGTCATTCATCGAGAGCAAAATGACGTTTTCGAAATCCAGGTTGCGGGTTTCGAGAATACCCATGACCTGAATGCCTTCGAGCGGCTCGCCTTCGTAAGGGATGCGCAGGGTCTGGAGGTGGCGGCGCAGCAGCGAGGCATACACCTCGGGAGTCAGGTCTATGTCGCAACCGTCGAGCACATTGCGCAGTTTGGTGAGCTCCTCGGCAATCACGGCCAGAAACTCCACGCGCTGACGGGCATCGTCCCCGACGTAGGGAACTCGCGCCACGGTCTCGACCACGCGCAGCAGCCAGTCGGAACAGTCGCGCCACGTGGCGGTCTCGGTGAAGAGCGTCTCCAGCAGCGGCGTACGCCGCAACCAGGCCGCATCGATGGAGATGCGCCGTTCGCGCACGATCTCCTCCTGCATCTCCCGTACGAGCGTCGTGTCACTGTCGGCAACGTAGGGATGCGAGAGGATTCCGACAACGTCCGTATGATAGAAGGTCCACGACGAGCGACGCTTGCGACGGTGGGCCTGCAACTCGAGAAGACGCTCGACAAACGTATAGGCAAGACTCGCCCGCAGCGGATAACCCATCGTGACGTTGACCTTCCCGGCCTCGGGCGGCAGGGCGTAGAGCAACGGCAGGAGCAGATTTTCGTCGGTCAGCACGATGGCTGTCGTCTTGTCGAGGGGTTTGCCGCCGCCGGCCTTGACAAGCGAGCGGAGGATCGAGGCCACCTGCTTGCACTGCACGGCATTCGACACGGCGGCCACCGAGGTGAACTCCTTTCCGAGTCTCATGTGGTCGTGCGAGACGTCACAACGCGGGGGAAATGCCGCCAGGTTCTCACGCACGAACATGCCGGCCTCCTGCTCGGAATGTGCGCTGTAATAGGAGTCGTAATCCCAGTAGAAATCGGTACGCGCATGGGTGGCGAGGAAGCGAAAGAGCACCTTCTCACAGCTCGACAGGGCGTTGAATCCCGCCACGACGAAGTTTCGCGGACGCGAGAAGTCGAAATCCCCCGCGCGAAGCCGGTCGGCGGCCGTGCGCTGGATCATGCCGGCATAAGCAAAGCCTAAGGAGGCAAGACGTTCGCGGAAGCGTTCGTAGATGGGTCCCAGGGTCCGCCAGATAGCCAGGAAGCGGCGTTTCTCCTCCGAAAGATCAGCTTCGGGACCGAGCGTCGACCAGAAGCTCAGAATCTGAAGTTGACTTGGAGTAAGATAGGAGATATCAGCCTCCAATTCCTTGATATCCTCGATATTGCGGAACAGCATCGACGCGTCGACACAATACTTGTCGATCATGTCGAAGTCGTTGAGCAACATCTCGCCCCAGAAGTAGAAGCGGTCGAAAGGTTCGGAGTGATACTCCGAATAAATCTTGTAGAGCTCCGCAATCAGCCGCACCCTGTCTCCCGCACGCAACCCCGATATCTCGGTCATCAGGTCGTCGATCGTGGTCCATGCGGGTTGCCACAAGGGCCGCGTGACGAGTTGCGACAAGGCATCGATGAAAAAGAGCCGTGCACGACGCGACGGAAAGAGCACCTCGCATTCGGAGAGGCGCTCGCCGTAACGCGCGTGAAGATCGGCAGCGACTTCGTGCAGAAAGGTCTCCACGGAATCTACTCTTCAAGATGCGTGATATCCCCTCCCATGAACTTCAGGTCGCGACGCACGACGGTCGGCGTGCCCTTGTAGAGGATCTTTCCGCCGGTCGAGGTCTTGCCCTGGAAACGGTCGGTCACCCACAGCGACGCCGACCCCGAACCCGTAACGTTGACCTCCGCGGACATCACCTCAAGGTCTGAAGCCAGGCATGTTCCGGTCGACACATAGAGCGAAAGATAACGCACGGCGCCCGACAGTGTGGCGGTGCTCTTTCCCGTCAGCTCCATCTTGAGGTCCTTGACGTCGAGGTGTGCGGTCAGCCGTGCACTGCCACCCAGCGTCAGATCGAACAGCGTGGCCGAAAGCGTGTCGGCGACCGTTGCGGCAGCATCGGCAACGGCCATGCGCTCCAGCGAGTTGTAGTATACGGTCACGGAGGTACGTTCGATACGTCGCGAATCGGGACGTTCGGAGATATAGAGCACCTTGTTGCTCACCTCGGCGCGGAAGCGTGTCGTCGTGGCGCCCTTCGTATCGTAGATTATCCGCGGAGCCTCGTTGTCGGGCACGCGGACAAAGGTGATATCGACAGGTGCCGTCACCTCGACCGCCGTGAAGGTGGTCAGCCAGTCGCGCACACCCTCCGGTTCAGCGGGCTGCTCCTGTCCCCGGACTGCGACGGCAAGGGTCAGCAGAAGGGCTGCAAGAATCGTTTTTCTCATAGAAAATCCATTTTTTTGCTGGGCTAATTTACGAATTTATTGCCAACATCCCATTCTATTTTTGTACTTTTACCTTCGGAAAAAGTGTTTCGGATGACAGCAAGAGCCAAGATTCTCAATGCAAGCGCCGGGTCGGGGAAAACCTATCAGCTTGCCTTCCAATACGTCCGCGACGTGATCGACCAGCCGGCCCGCTACCGGCACATCCTCGCCGTGACATTCACCAACAAGGCCACCGAGGAGATGAAGTCGCGAATCCTCAAGGAGATTCACCTGCTGGCCTCCGGAGCCGACAGCACCTACCTCGGGCCGGGCAGCGAGAATCTTTGCCGCGTATTGTCGCTCGACGAGCACACCGTACGTCAACGCGCCGCCGAGGTCCGTGCGAAGATTCTCCACGACTACTCGCGCTTCGCCGTGCTGACCATCGACACCTTTTTCCAACGTATCCTGAGGGCCTTTATCAAGGAGCTGGGCATCGACCTCGACTACAACGTCGAGATCGAGACCGAATCCGTGCTGTCGAAGAGCGCCGACGCACTGATCGAGCAGATCACCGTCGACGAGGAGCTCAAGCAGTGGCTGACGGCCTTTGTCCAGGAGCGCATTGACGAGGGGCGCCGTTGGGATATCCGCGACGGCGTGCTGTCGCTCGGCGGGGAGATCTTCAAGGAGAAGAACAAGGCGACGCTCGGCGCCATGCATTCGCGCAAGGAGCTCAAGGCGATTGTCGACCGCACCGTCGGACGTGCCGAAGCGTCGAAGGAGCAGATGCGCACGACGGCCCGTCGCGCCGTGGAGATCATCACCTCGGCAGGACTTACGGCCGCCGACTTCTCGGGAAAGAGCCGCAGCTTCGCAAACTACTTCTTCACCGTGGCCGACGGCACGCTGAAACCCTACACCGCAACCGTGGCAAAGATGGCCTCGACGACCGACGGATGGTGCGCCAAAGGCTCCCCGGCGCAGGCGCTGGTCGGCGAGCTGCAGCCGCTGCTGCGTACGCTGTGCGACGACTACGACCGCAACATCCGACTCTGGAACACCGCCTCCCTGCTGCGCGAGAATTACCGCAGTTTCGCCCTGCTGTCGGATCTTTACGCAAAGGTCCGCGAGTTGTGCGAGCAGCAGAACACGATGCTCCTCTCGGAGACGAAATACATCCTTTCGGAGTTCATCGCCCACAACGACGCTCCGTTTATCTACGAGAAGGTCGGCAACCGTTTCGAGCGGTTCATGATCGACGAGTTTCAGGACACCTCGGCCAAGGAGTGGGAGAATTTCCTCCCGCTGCTGCTCAACGCCATCGCGCAGAGCGACGAGACCTCGGTGCTGATCGTCGGCGACATCAAGCAGTCGATCTACCGCTGGCGGGGCGGCGACTGGAAGATTCTCCATTCCGAGGCGGCCCGGGCTCTCGGCGAGCGCAACACGCAGACCGTAACACTCCGGGAAAACTGGCGCAGTCTGCCCGTCGTCGTGCACTTCAACAACGACATCATCGGGCGCATTGTCGCTGCCGACAACCGATGGCTCAACGACTCGCTCGCAGCGGCAGCGGCCCGGGGCGACATCTCCGCAGCGGAGTGCTCCGCATGGAGCGATACGCTCGCCGATGCCTACCGCGAGCATGCACAGATACCCCGACGGAAGGCCGAATACCCGGGCTACGTATCGGTAGAGACCTTTGCCGGGCATCCGCCTGTCGTGGAGCGTATCTGCACGCTGCTGGACAAGGGTTTTCGGCCCTGCGACATCATGATTCTCGTACGCTCGGCCACAGACGGTGCACGCATCGCCGCCGAGCTGCTCGATTTCAAGCGGCGCAACGAGGAGCCCCGCTACCGGTTCGACGTAATGACCCAGGAGGCCCTGATCATCGGCAAAGCCCCTGTCAGTTCGTTCATCATCGCGGCACTCCGCCTGGCGCTCAACCCCGACGACTCGCTCTCGCGCGCCATCTACAACCGCTACCTCGGCGCGGATTTCGACCGTGCGCTCTCGGACGAAGATCGGGATTTCTTCCGCTCGATCCGGCTGCTCTCTCCCGAGGAGGCTTTCGAACGGATCGTCATGCGCCATGCGCTGCACGACGCTCCCCGCGAAACAGCCTATCTGCAAGCCATTCACGAACAGATTATCGCCTTCGGAGCCTCGAAGATCGCCGATATCGCCCTCTTCCTGCGGTGGTGGGACGAACAGGGCTCCACGCGTTCGCTGAGCGTCGACGAGAGCGTCTCGACAGTCGAGATCTCGACCATTCACAAGGCCAAGGGACTCGAAAAACGCGTCGTGCTGATCCCCTACTGCTCGTGGCCGCTCAATCCCAAGACGTCGGGACTGCAGAACATCGTCTGGGCCGAGCCCCGGGGCGAAGAATGCGAAAGCCTCGGGCGATTCCCCGTGCGCTACCAATCGGCGATGGCCGCGTCAAGTTTCTCGTCCGAATACTATCGGGAACAGGTCTACACCCACGTCGACAATATCAATCTGCTCTATGTGGCACTGACGCGCGCGGCCGAATCCCTGCATATCTTCATTCCCGAACGGTGCGACCATACGGTCGGCGAATTACTGCTGCACAGCATCTCCATCGAGGGCAACAAGGCCACATTAGGAGGCTCTCTGGAGGGCGAATTCCACGCCGACGAAGCCGGACGGCACATCACCTTCGGAGCATTCGAAGGGCCTTCGGCTTCCGGGAAGAAGAACTCCGAGATCCGTCACGTCATTCTCGATGCCTATCCAACCCATCGTCCCGAACTACGGCTGCGGCTCCCCTCGCAGCGCTATTTCGAAGAGAGCGGAGCGGAGGGTCTTTCACCGCGCGATCTCGGCATCCTGATGCACCGGGCCTTCGAGCAGGCCTCCAACGAGGAGGAGATTCTCCGGACGGTTGACCAGATGCAGGCTGACGGATCCCTCTCACCGGCCGATACCGAGACGCTGCGTCGCATGATCGACCAGGCCCTCACACGTCCCGAGGTTCGCGAATGGTTCAGCGGGGAGTGGGAGCACGTCCGCAACGAACAGGAGATAGTGATTCCGGGCGATGCCTCCGTACGGCGCCCCGACCGCGTCATGGTATCGGCCGACCGCGCTGTGGTGGTCGACTACAAGTTCGGAGCTCTCGATGCCGAACGTTACCGCAGCCAGATCCGTGAATACTGCCGACTGTTACGGGAGATGGGATATGTCCGTACGGAGGGGTATCTTTGGTATGTGCGGCGTGGAGAGATCGAACGGGTAGTATAGCCGCCGTAGCCGGGAATTTCCCGATAAAAAAACAGGGCTCTGCTTTCATGCAGAGTCCTGTTTTCATTTGACAGCGCAACCTTCGCTTGCACAAAGGGCGCAGCGCATTTCGGAAGTCGGTTACTCGCCCAGTGCGAAACGCTTGTAGGCGATTACCGTAGCCTCCTTGTCGGCCTTGTGGATATACTCGGCGATCGTCTCCTTCTCGCCTACGACCAACTGGTTGAGCAGCGTGTTCTCCTCGAAGAACTTGCGCATCTTACCCTCGGCGATCTTCTCCAGAATAGCCTCGGGTTTGTTGGCATTCTTCGGATCCTGCTTCATGGCCTCCACGGCGATCTTACGCTCGTGCTCAACGACCTCGGCCGGGCAATCAGCCTCCGAAATCGACACCGGAGCCATGGCCGTAGCCTGCATGGCCACCGTGTGGGCAACCTCGGCCGGAACCTCCTTGTTGAAGCCCAGCACCGTACCCAGCTTCTTGTTGAAGTGTACGTAGGCTGCGCAGTAGGGAGCCTCGATGCGGGCATAGTATGCCAGCTCGATCTTCTCGCCCGTCTGGCCCGACTTCTCGGTAACCATCTCCTCGACGGTGTGTCCTTCGTCGTTCTTGGCAGCCAGCAGCGCGTCACGGTCGGCAGCGTCGGTCTTGACGGCTACATCCAGCATGGCGTTGGCCGATGCGCTGTATTCGGCATTCTGTGCCACGAAGTCGGTCTCGCAAGCCAGACACAGGATGTATGCCTTCTGGCCCACGATCTTCGTTACGACAACGCCCTCGGTTGCCGAACGATCGGCACGCTTGGCGACAACGAGCTTGCCTTTTTCGCGGATAATGTCCTGAGCACGCGCATAATCGCCTTCGGCCTCGATGAGGGCTTTCTTACAGTCCATCATGCCGGCGCCGGTCATCTTGCGCAGCTTCATTACATCAGCAGCTTTGATTTCCATAGTTTCAGATTTTTTTTCGATTGTTTCTACATGCAATTACTCTGCCTTTTCTGCAGCAGGAGCCTCGGCAACGGCAGCGGGCTCCTCATAGGGAGTCTCCACGGCAGCCACAACGTCGGCGACAGCAGCCTCCTCGGCATCGATCGAAGCCTTCACGGCCTTCTTGATGCGCGGCTTGCCCTCCTTCTTCGCGGCGCCCTCTTCAGCCTCAGCCTCCTGGGCCTCCTTCTCCTTCTCGAGCTTGCGCTCCTCGGTGCCCTCGGCAATAGCGGCGCACATGGCATCCAAAACTACTGCGATGGACTTCGTAGCATCGTCGTTTGCAGGGATAACGTAATCAATGTCGGTCGGATCACAACAAGTATCTACCATTGCAAAGACGGGAATGCTCAGACGCTTGGCCTCTTTCACGGCGTTGGCCTCCTTCTGTACGTCCACGACGAACAGCGCTGCGGGAAGACGCGTCAGATCGGCAATCGAGCCGAGGTTCTTCTCCAGTTTTGCACGCTGACGGGCGATCTGGAGCTTCTCACGCTTGGAGAAATTATCGAACGTGCCGTCGCTGGTCATCTTGTCGATGGTGGCCATTTTCTTGACGGCTTTACGTATGGTGGGGAAGTTTGTCAGCATACCGCCGGCCCAACGCTCCGTAACGTAAGGCATTCCGACGGCTGCCACCTTTTCGGCAACAATCTCCTTGGCTTGTTTCTTCGTGGCAACGAACAGCACGCGGCGACCGCTCTTGGCGATCTGCTTCAGCGCTGCTGCTGCCTCATCGATCTTCATCACGGTCTTGTGCAGGTCGATGATGTGGATGCCGTTCTTCTCCATGAAGATATACGGAGCCATTTTGGGGTTCCATTTGCGCTTCAGGTGACCGAAGTGCGCACCGGCTTCCAGTAAGGTATTAAAATCTGTACGTGACATTTTAATTCGTTTCGTTAACTTATTCTAAATCTCTTTTCTTCAACTCCGGCGGGTAGCGACCTTGTCGATCCCGGGAGTTTTCCGCGGTGCGGCAACCGAAAGGTAATACATATATAATATGCGGTCGTTCCGATTTGCAACCGACACCGTGCGTTGCCGAATTTCCGGTCGTGCGTATTAACGCTTGCTGAACTGGAACTTGCGACGTGCTCCGGGCTGTCCGGGCTTCTTACGCTCAACCTCGCGCGGATCACGCGTAAGGAATCCGGCCTTCTTCAGTACCGGGCGCATCTCGGCGTCGATCTCGCACAATGCGCGAGCGATACCCAGACGTGCGGCCTCGGCCTGTCCCTTGATGCCACCGCCATCGAGGTTGATGGTGATGTCATAGCTCTCGGCAGTGTTGGTAGCCAGCAGAGGCTGTTTTACCTGGAACTGGAGAATCTCGAGCGGGAAATATACGGCGAGTTCCTTGTGGTTAATTGTAATCTGACCATTCCCCGGCTTCACGAATACGCGAGCCACAGCGGCCTTACGACGACCTACGGTGTTTACAACTTCCATAACTCTTACTTAATCTCGTTTAATTTAATGGTCTTCGGGTTTTGGGCGGCATGCGGGTGCTCTGCGCCGGTGTAAACCTTCAGGTTCATGAGCAGTTTATCGCCCAGACGCGTCTTGGGGAGCATACCCTTGACAGCCTTCTCGATGATAAACGTCGGTTTCTTGGCCAGGTAGTCGGCGGGCGTAGCGTAACGCTGGCCTCCGGGATACCCGGTGTGACGAGTGTAGACCTTGTCGGTCATCTTGTTGCCCGTGAGCTTCACCTTCTCCGCATTGATGATGATGACATAGTCACCACAATCCACGTGGGGCGTGTAGCAGGGCTTGTTCTTGCCTCGGAGGATCTTCGCGACCTGCGATGCAAGACGTCCCAGTACCTCGTTCGTGGCATCGATCACCACCCATTCCTTGGTGACGGTCGAGGCGTTGGCCGAGATAGTCTTGTAACTTAAAGAATCCATTACGTTTAATTTAACTTATTGTAATCCGTTTCCCGCACT
>CALUMQ010000015.1 GCA_944321765.1 uncultured Alistipes sp. | reverse complement strand
GAGGTGAACCTCATGGACGTGGCTCCGAACCAGATCGCCTCGATCGCCGCGAGCCTCATTCCGTTCCTCGAGCACGACGACGCCAACCGTGCGCTGATGGGCTCGAACATGATGCGCCAGGCCGTGCCCCTGGTGACCACCGAAGCCCCGATCGTCGGCACGGGTATCGAGAAGGACATGATCTCCGACAGCCGCATCCAGATTGTGGCCGAGGGCGACGGCGAGGTGGTCTTCGCCGATGCCACGAAGATTCAGATCAAATACGAACGCACGGAGGACGAGATTCTCGTGTCGTTCGCCCCGGAGGTGACCACCTACGAGTTGCCGCGCTACCGCCGCACGAACCAGAACACTTCGGTGACGCTGCGTCCGACGGTGCTGACGGGCGACCACGTGACCAAGGGTCAGATCCTCACCGAGGGTTACTCGACGCAGAACGGCGAGCTGGCTCTGGGCCGCAACCTGAAGGTGGCCTACATGCCCTGGAAGGGTTACAACTTCGAGGATGCCATCGTGATCTCGGAGCGTATCCAGCGTGAGGATATCTTCACGTCGGTGCACGTCGACGAGTACATTATGGAGGTGCGCGATACGAAGCGCGGTGTCGAGGAGTTGACGTCGGACATTCCGAACGTCTCGGAGGACGCCACGAAGGATCTGGATGCCAACGGTATTGTCCGTGTGGGTGCCAACATCCACCCGGGAGACATCCTCATCGGCAAGATCACCCCGAAGGGCGAGAGCGATCCGTCGCCCGAGGAGAAGCTCCTGCGCGCGATCTTCGGCGACAAGGCCGGCGACGTGAAGGACGCTTCGCTCAAGGCACAGCCGTCGCTGCACGGCGTGGTGATCGACACGAAGCTCTACAGCCGCGCCAACAAGGAGGGCAAGAAGGGCAAGACGGCCGAGAAGGTGCAGCTCGAGAAGCTCGACGAGAAGTTTGCCGAGGAGATTTCGGAGCTGACCAAGCGTCTGGTCTCCAAACTGTGGACGCTGCTCCAGGGCAAGACCACGACGGGCGTTGCCGACTACTTCGGCGTGGAGCTCTATCCGGCCGGGACGAAGTTCTCGCAGAAGATGCTCGAGGAGATCGCCCGCAAGACGACCGATGAGAAGACGGGCGTGGCGATGGGCTACCTGAATCTGGGCACCTGCAACTGGACGGGCGACGCGCATGTCGATGCGCTGATCGAGGCCACGGTCAACAACTACACCATCGAGTGGAAGAAGGCCGATGCGGCGATCAAGCGTGAGAAATACAACATCACCAACGGAGACGAACTGCCGCAGACGGGCGTCATCCAGATGGCCAAGGTCTACATCGCCAAGAAGCGTAAACTGAAGGTTGGCGACAAGATGGCCGGACGTCACGGAAACAAGGGTATCGTGGCGAAGATCGTGCGCGACGAGGACATGCCGTTCCTCGAGGACGGAACGATCGTCGACATCTGTCTGAACCCGCTGGGCGTGCCTTCGCGAATGAACCTCGGCCAGATCTACGAGGCCGTGCTCGGATGGGCGGGCCGCGAGCTGGGCGTGAAGTTCGCCACACCGATCTTCGACGGCGCCTCGCTGGAGCAGATCAACGACTACACGGCCAAGGCGGGACTTCCGCACAGCGGCCGCACGTACCTCTACGACGGCGGCACGGGCGAGCGTTTCGACCAGCCGGCGACGGTGGGTGTCACCTACATGCTCAAACTCGGCCACATGATCGACGACAAGATGCATGCCCGTTCGATCGGTCCGTACTCGCTCATCACGCAGCAGCCGCTCGGCGGTAAGGCCCAGTTCGGAGGTCAGCGATTCGGAGAGATGGAGGTCTGGGCGCTCGAAGGCTTCGGCGCCGCCAATATCCTGCAGGAGATCCTGACGATCAAGTCCGACGACGTGACGGGCCGTGCCAAGGCTTACGAGGCCATCGTCAAGGGCGAGAACCTTCCGAAGCCCGGCATCCCCGAGGCCATGAACGTGCTGCTGCACGAGTTGCGCGGTCTGGCCCTTTCGGTCAAACTCGAGTAAGGTGTTTTTAGAGACAAGAAAAACGAGATAATAAGATATGTCAACCAAGGACAACAAACCGAACAATGGTTACAGCCGCATTTCGATCGGCCTGGCCTCCCCGGAGGAGATCCTGGCGCAGTCGAGCGGTGAGGTCTTGAAGCCCGAAACCATCAACTACCGCACCTACAAGCCCGAACGGGACGGTCTGTTCTGCGAGCGGATCTTCGGCCCGGTGAAGGACTACGAGTGCCACTGCGGCAAATACAAGCGCATCCGCTACAAGGGCATCGTCTGCGACCGCTGCGGTGTGGAGGTGACGGAGAAGAAGGTGCGCCGTGAGCGCATGGGACACATCTCGCTGGTGGTTCCGGTGGTTCACATCTGGTATTTCCGCTCGCTGCCTTCGAAAATCGGATACCTCCTCGGCATTCCGTCGAAGAAGCTCGAGGCGATCATCTACTACGAGCGCTACGTGGTCATCAACCCCGGCGCCGCTTCGGAGCAGGGCATCGAGCGTCTGGCCACGCTCTCGGAGAAGGAGTATCTGACGGTGCTCGAGGGACTTCCGAAGGGCAACCAGCAGCTCGACGACAGCGATCCCAACAAGTTCGTCGCCCAGATGGGTGCCGAAGCCATCTATACGCTGCTGAAGCAGGTGGACCTCGACTCGATGTCCTATGCCCTGCGCCACAAGGCCTCGACCGAGACCTCGCAGCAGCGCAAGTCCGAGGCGCTGAAGTGCCTCAACGTCATCGAGTCGTTCCGCGCCTCGAAGGGCAAGAACAAGCCCGAATGGATGGTGCTGAGCGTCATTCCGGTGATTCCGCCCGAGCTGCGCCCGCTGGTGCCGCTGGACGGAGGACGTTTCGCCACGTCGGATCTGAACGACCTCTACCGTCGTGTCATCATCCGCAACAACCGTCTGAAGCGTCTGATCGAGATCAAGGCCCCGGAGGTGATTCTGCGCAACGAGAAGCGCATGCTGCAGGAGGCCGTCGACTCGCTGTTCGACAACTCGCGCAAGTCCAATGCCGTGAAGAACGAGTCGAACCGTCCGCTCAAGTCGCTGTCGGATTCGCTCAAGGGCAAGCAGGGCCGCTTCCGTCAGAATCTTTTGGGTAAACGTGTCGACTACTCGGCCCGTTCGGTGATCGTCGTCGGCCCGGAGCTGAAGATGCACGAGATGGGTATTCCGAAGGACATGGCCGCCGAGCTGTACAAGCCGTTCGTGATCCGCAAGCTCATCGAGCGCGGCATCGTCAAGACGGTGAAGTCGGCCAAGAAGGTGATCGACCGCAAGGATCCCGTCATCTGGGGCATTCTGGAGAATGTCATCAAGGGACACCCGGTGCTGATGAACCGCGCCCCGACGCTGCACCGTCTGGGTATCCAGGCCTTCCAGCCCAAGCTGATCGAGGGCAAGGCCATGCAGCTGCACCCGCTGGCCTGTACGGCCTTCAACGCCGACTTCGACGGTGACCAGATGGCCGTTCACCTGCCGCTGGGCAACGCCGCCATCCTGGAGGCTCAGCTGCTGATGCTCGGATCGCACAACGTCCTTAACCCCGCGAACGGCGCTCCTATCACGGTGCCTTCGCAGGACATGGTCCTCGGTCTGTACTACATCACCAAGCCGCGCAAGGGCGTGAAGGGCGAGGGCCACGTCTTCTATGGCCCCGAGGAGGCGATCATCGCCTACAACGAGAAGCGCGCCGACCTGCACGCCATCGTGAAGTGCCTTGTCGACGATATCGACGAGCAGGGCAATCCGGTCCGCGTGCTCAAGGAGACGACCATCGGCCGTATCCTCTTCAACCAGGTGGTCCCCAAGGAGGTGGGTTACATCAACGAGGTGCTGACGAAGCGCTCGCTGCGTGACATCATCGCCGTGGTGATGAAGAAGGCCGGCGCCGACAAGGTGGCCAACTTCCTTGACGACATCAAGGACATGGGCTACAAGATGGCCTTCCAGGGCGGACTGTCGTTCAACCTCGACGCCGTGATCATCCCCGAGGAGAAGGAGAAACTCGTGCAGGAGGGTTACGAGCGCGCCGACGCCATCATGGACGACTACAACATGGGTCTTATCACCAACAACGAACGATACAACCAGATCATCGACGTCTGGACGAACATCAACTCCAAGCTGACGAAGGCCGTGATCGACACGCTCGTCAAGGATGACGACGGATTCAACCCCGTCTACATGATGCTCGACTCCGGCGCCCGTGGTTCGAAGGAGCAGATCCGTCAGCTGAGCGGTATGCGTGGTCTGATGGCCAAGCCGCAGAAGTCGGGAGTCGAGGGTGGCCAGCAGGTCATCGAGAACCCGATTCTCTCGAACTTCAAGGAGGGACTTTCGGTGCTGGAGTACTTCATCTCGACGCACGGCGCCCGCAAGGGTCTGGCCGATACCGCGCTGAAGACGGCCGACGCCGGTTACCTGACGCGTCGTCTGGTCGACGTGGCGCAGGATGTCATCATCAACGAGGAGGATTGCGGCACGCTGCGCGGTCTGACGGCTACGGCCATCAAGCGCAACGACGACGTCGTGCAGACGCTCTACGACCGCATCCTGGGACGCGTGGCGTTGAACGACGTGATCCACCCGCTGACGGGCGAGGTGATGTGCAAGGCCGGCGAGGAGATCACCGAGTCGATTGCCGAAGCCATCGAGAAGTCGCCGCTGGAGTCCGTGGAGATCCGTTCGGTGCTCACGTGCGAGTCGCGCCGCGGCGTCTGCGCGAAGTGCTACGGACGAAACCTCGCTACGGCACGCATGGTGCAGAAGGGTGAGGTCGTGGGCGTGATCGCCGCACAGTCGATCGGCGAACCGGGTACGCAGCTGACGCTCCGTACGTTCCACGTCGGCGGTGTGGCCGGCGGTACGGCCGTGGAGACCAACGTCGTTTCGAAGTACGAGGGTCGTCTGGACATCGACGAGCTGCGCACCGTCAAGGGCAAGAACGCCGCAGGCGAGGCGATCGACATCGTCATCTCGCGTCAGTCGGAGTTCCGCATCGTCGACCCGAAGACCGAGATCGTCCTCTATACGCACAACCTGCCCTACGGCGCCACGCTGTTCATGGCCGACGGGGCGATGGTCAAGAAGGGCGACCTGATCTGCGAATGGGATCCGTACAACGCCGTCATCATCTCGGAATACGAGGGTAAGGCCGTCTACGAGAACATCATCGAGGGCGTCACCTACCGTGACGAGCGCGACGAGCAGACGGGCCTCTCGGAGAAGGTGGTCATCGAGTCGAAGGACAAGACGAAGAACCCGGTCATCAAGATCCAGAACAAGGAGGGCGAGGAGGTCAAGCAGTACAACCTTCCCGTTTCGGCCCACATCGTCATCAAGGACAACGCCAAGATCAAGGCGGGCGATATCCTGATCAAGATCCCGCGTGCCGTGGGCAAGTCGGGAGGCGACATCACGGGAGGTCTTCCGCGTGTCACCGAGCTCTTCGAGGCGCGCAACCCGTCGAATCCCGCCATCGTTTCGGAGATCGACGGCGAGGTATCGTTCGGCAAGATCAAGCGCGGTAACCGCGAGATCATCATCACCTCGAAACAGGGCGATGTGAAGCGTTACCTCGTGCCGCTGTCGCGTCAGATCATCGTTCAGGAGAACGACTACGTGAAGGCCGGCAGCCCGCTGTCGGACGGTGCCATCACGCCGAGCGACATCCTCAACATCCTCGGTCCGACGAAGGTCCAGGAGTACATCGTCAACGAGGTGCAGGAGGTGTACCGCATGCAGGGTGTGAAGATCAACGACAAGCACTTCGAGGTCATCGTACGTCAGATGATGTCGAAGGTCAAGATCGAGGATCCGGGCGATACGCGCTTCTTCGAGGATCAGATCGTCGACAAGTGGGAGTTCATGGATGTGAACGACGAGCTCTACGACAAGGTGGTCGTGACGGATGCCGGCGATTCGACGGCGCTGCAGCCGGGGCAGATCGTTTCGCTGCGCAAGCTGCGGGACGAGAATTCGAGCCTCAAGCGCCGCGATCTGCGTCCGGTACAGGTTCGCGACATCGTTCCGGCAACCTCGACGCAGGTGCTGCAGGGTATCACCCGCGCCGCGCTGCAGACTTCGAGCTTCATCTCGGCGGCTTCGTTCCAGGAGACGACCAAGGTGCTCAACGAGGCTGCCATCCAGGCGAAGGTCGATCCGCTGGAGAACCTCAAGGAGAACGTTATCTGCGGACACCTGATCCCGGGCGGAACGGGACTTCGCGAGTACGAAGACCTGGTGGTAACGTCGAAGAACGACATGGAGGCGCTGCAACAGGCGCAGTGATGATAGCGGGTGGGGGAGTGTTCCGCTGTGAGCGGTGGAGCACTCAGCCGACCCTGCCAATGAAGAGAAAAAGCCTCTTCCCCGTGTGGGGAGGAGGCTTTTTTGTGACTGCCGGAGGAGTGTCGTAAGACGCTCGTGGCGGGGCCGTTACCTGCGGTCGTAGTTGCGCGCCAGGCCCCCTTCGGAGGTCTCGCGATAGAGGCTCGGAAGGTCATGGCCCGTCTCGGCCATCACCTCGACGACCTTGTCGTAGGAGACCAGGTGCGTTCCGTCGGAGAGCGTGGCGTAGATGTTTGCGTCGAGGGCCCGGGCGGCCGCAATGGCATTGCGCTCGATGCAGGGCACCTGCACCAGTCCGCAAACCGGGTCGCAGGTCAGTCCCAGGTGGTGTTCGAGACCCATTTCGGCGGCATATTCGATCTGCGAGGGGGTACCTCCGAAGAGCTGGCAGGCTGCGGCAGCCGCCATGGCGCACGCTACGCCGACCTCGCCCTGACAGCCGACCTCGGCTCCGGAGATCGACGAGTTGGTCTTGGCGATGTTGCCGAACAGCCCGGCGGTGGCCAGTGCCCGGAGGATGCGGATGCGCAGGAAGTCGCGCGACGTGGCCAGGTGGTAGAGTACGGCAGGTACGACACCGCTCGATCCGCACGTCGGGGCCGTGACGACGATGCCTCCCGCGGCATTCTCTTCGGAGGTGGCCAGGGCGTAGGCATAGATCTTGGCCCGCGAGGAGAGCGAATCGGAGTAGCTCTTCGACTTGACGAAATAGGTCGAGGCCTTGCGTGCGACCTTCAGACCGCCGGGCAGCACGCCGTCGTTGTTCAGCCCCCGCTGAATCGTTTCGCACATCACCGTCCAGATCTGATCGAGGTAGTCCCAGATCTCGGGACCTTCGCAGTCGTTGACATACTCCCAGAAGGTCTTCCCCTCGTGGTAGCACCACGCCTTGATCTCCGAGATGGTGGTCAGCGGGTAGATGCTCTTCGGCTCTTCGTGGACGGTCTCCTCGTTGGCCAGCGCTCCGCCGCCGATGCTGAAGATCGTCCATGAATCGACGACCTGCCCGGCCCGCAGCCCTTCGAAAAGCATGCCGTTGGGGTGAAATGGCAGGACAATGTCGGGTTTCCAGATGATCTCCGTGGGGGCCACGGGCTGGAGTACGGAGCAGATGGCCACGTCGGTGAGGTGCCCCTTGCCCGTTGCTGCGAGCGATCCGTAGAGGGTCACGCGATAGGCATCGACATCGTGGCAGCGTGCGGCAAACTGTTCGGCGGCACGCTTGGGGCCCATCGTGTGGCTGCTCGAGGGGCCGTTGCCGATTTTATAGAGCTGTTTGAGCGATTCCATAATCGGATGTTTGTGTGGGCACAAAGATACGTAAAATTCCGACGCGTGTGCCTTCCTGTCCGGGCTATTTTCTCCCGGCAGACCGCGTGGGCCGCGTTTACGGGCCCCGGCTCGTCACGGGGGGCTGAATCCCCGGCCGGGGGTTGTGCATTTGGCCAAAAAATCGTATCTTTCAGCTCGGAAACGAATGCTTGCCGGATCCCAATGTCTGAAACGTTTATGGAAGCGCTGAAAATCATGGACGAACCCCTGGCAATGATGCCCCGGGAGGATTGCCCCGCTGGTTCGCATGAGGTGTTGTGGCCCTGCCCGGCCAACCCGGTCGTCGGGCGTATTGCCGTCTACTGCGGATGCGCCGATACGGTGACGGGGATGGTCTTCGCGGCTACATCCCCGAGATCGTGGCGTTCACGAAGAAAAACAATATCCCCGGATGATCGGGAATCCTTCTTTGCGTCGCGGCCGAAGCTGCGACGTTGCTTTGACGTCGTTTCCCGACGCCGCGGCACCGCGGTCTGAAGCCCCGGATGGCGGCATGTGAATTCAACGACTATTCCCTATACAAATCAAATCCATGAAAAACCTCTCTCAACTTTTTGCCGCTGCCGCGCTTGTGACCCTCGCGGCGTGTGCGGCTCCGCAGCCCGCAGCCGAAGATCTGACCCGATGGGTCGATCCGAAGATCGGAACGGGCGGCCACGGACACGTATTCGTCGGGGCAAACGTCCCCTTCGGACTCGTGCAGGTGGGTCCCACGAGCATTCCCCAGGGCTGGGACTGGTGCTCGGGCTACCATGAAAGCGACTCCACGGTGATCGGATTCTCGCACACGCACCTCAGCGGTACGGGTATCGGCGATCTGTTCGACGTGACGGTGATGCCCGTGACGGGCGATGTGACCTATGCCCGCGGGACGGAGGATGATCCTGCGTCGGGTCTCTGGTCCTATGCCGACCGTTCGAAGGAGGTCGTGCGCCCGGGTTACTACTCCGTACCGCTGACCCGTTACGGCATTACGGCCGAGATGACCGCCACGTCGCGCGTCGGCTTTCATCGATATACGTTCCCGGCCTCGAATGCCGCGGCGCTGGTCTTTGACCTCGAGAACGGCGGCTGCTGGGACAAGGCCACGGAGACCCACATCGAGGTGGTGGACGACCATACGGTCTGCGGCTGGCGCTACTCCGAAGGGTGGGCCCGCGACCAGCGGGTGTGGTTCGTGGCCGAGTGCTCGAAGCCTTTTCCGAAGTTCGAGCAGATCGGAGACCGCTACGGACGGGCCTTGTTCGCAACGTCCGACGGCGAAGAGGTGCTGCTGAAGGTCGCGCTGTCGCCCGTGAGCCTCGAGGGGGCGAAGGCCAACCTGGAGGCCGAGCTTCCCGGCTGGGACTTCGAAGAGACGGCCGAAGCTGCCGCCGAGAAGTGGAACGAGGAGCTCTCGAAGGTGAAGGTCTCGACCTCGGACGACGCGGCCCGGCGGATCTTCTATACGGCCCTGTACCACACGATGGTGGCTCCGTCGGAGTTCTGCGACGCGAACGGCGACTACCGCGGCGCCGACGGCCGGGTTCACGAAAATCCCGGATACACGACCTATACGACCTTCTCGCTGTGGGATACCTACCGCGCCGCGATGCCGCTGATGACGGTGCTGCATCCCGAGAAGATGGCAGGGATCATCCAGACGATGCTGGCCATTGCCGACGAGCAGGGACGCCTCCCGGTATGGCATCTCTGGGGCAACGAAACCGACTGCATGGTGGGCAATCCGGGCATTCCCGTGGTGGCCGACGCCATCGTGAAGGGGATCGGCGGTTTCGACCGCGAGCGGGCCTTCGAGGCGATCCGCAAGACGGCGATGAACCCCGGGCGCGGCAACGGCCTGCGCATGGAGCACGGCTATATTCCCTGCGATCTGTTCAACGAGGCGGTGGCCTATGACCTGGAGTACGCCCTGGCCGACGGGGCCGCCGCACGTGCTGCCGCGGCGCTGGGCAAGACGGAGGATGCCGCACGCTTCACGGAGCGCAGCCACTCCTACCGCCACTACTTCGACCCCGGGACGGGCTTCCTGCGCGGACGCGACAGCCGCGGCGGCTGGCGCACGCCCTTCAATCCGTTTGCCTCGACACACCGCGCTGACGACTATTGCGAGGGCAACGCCTGGCAGTATACATGGCTTGTTCCGCACGACATCGAGGGGCTTCAGGCCTGCTTCGGAAGCCGCGAGCGGATGATCTCGAAACTCGACTCGCTCTTCACGGTGAGCTCCGTGGTCGAAGGCGGCGAGAGTTCACCCGATATCTCGGGGCTGATCGGGCAGTATGCCCACGGCAACGAACCCTCGCACCACATCCTCTACCTCTACACGATGCTTGGCGAGCCGTGGAAGACGGCCGACAAGGTGCGCGAGGTACTGACGACGTTATACCACGACCGCCCCGACGGATTGTCGGGCAACGAGGATGTCGGACAGATGTCGTCGTGGTACATCCTTTCGGCCATGGGCTTCTACGAGGTTGAGCCGGCCGGCGGTCGCTACTGGTTCGGATCGCCGTTGTTCGACCGCGTGGAGATCGCCGTGCCGGGCGGTACGCTGACGATCGTGGCACAGGACAATTCGGCCGAAAACCGCTACATCCAGCGCGTGCGGCTCAACGGACAGCCCTACGAGAAACCTTATATCGACCATGCGGCGCTGATGGCGGGCGGGGAGCTTCTCTTCGAGATGGGCCCCGAGCCTGCGCTGTGGTACACGGTCGGCGATGCGCAATAGCGCACGGGTGTCCGAATGTTCCGCCGCACGGCGGATCGCTGACTGAACGAGATAACTCTATTAACTCAACGCATATTTGAAAAACGTATCATGATGAAGAAGAAAATCACCTGGCCGATCTGCCTGGCCCTTCTCCTGGGCGGTATGTCCGCCTGCGCAGAGCCACTCGGCGGCTCCTCGACAAAACGCCCCTCGGAGTATGTCTCGACACTCGTGGGCACGCAGTCGGAGTTCCTCCTCTCGACGGGAAACACCTATCCCGCCATTGCCCTTCCGTGGGGCATGAACTTCTGGACGCCACAGACCGGCAAGATGGGTGACGGATGGGCCTATACCTACGACACCCACACCATTCGCGGCCTCAAGCAGACGCACCAGCCCTCGCCGTGGATCAACGACTACGGACAGTTTGCCGTGATGCCCGTGCGTGGTGACGGAGCCCTCGACGAGGAGTCGCGCAAGAGCTGGTTCTCGCACCAGTCGGAGACTGCAAAACCCTACTACTATTCGGTCTATCTGGCCGATCACGACATCCTGGCCGAGGTGACGCCCACCGAGCGGGCTGCCATCATGCGCTTCACCTTTCCCGAATCGACGGAGTCGGGCGTGGTGATCGACGCCTTCGATCGCGGATCGTACCTGGAGATCGTCGACGACCGTACGGTGGTCGGCTATACGACGCGCAACAGCGGCGGGGTGCCGGAGAATTTCCGCAATTACTTTGTCATCCGCTTCGACAAGCCCTTCAGCGGTGTGGAACTCACCGATGATCCCTCCTCCTACAAGGCGGGCGGCAAGGTGCTCTATCCCGAAGGCGGCAAGGGCATCGGCGGCAACCATGCCGTGGCGAAGGTGCACTTCACCACCACGCGCGGCGAGCAGGTGAACCTGCGCATCGCCTCGTCGTTCATCTCCGGCGAGCAGGCGCTGCGCAACCTCGGGGAGCTGGGCGACAACGACTTCGAGCAGGTGAAGCAGCAGGCCCGGCAGCGTTGGGACGACGTGCTGGGACGCATTGCCGTCGAGGGCGGCAGCGAGGATCAGTTGCGGACCTTCTACTCGTGCCTCTATCGTTCGGTGCTCTTCCCGCGCAAATTCTACGAAATCGACGCCCAGGGCAACCCCGTGCACTACAGCCCCTACAACGGTGAAGTGCTGCCCGGATACATGTATACCGACACGGGCTTCTGGGATACCTTCCGCTGCCTCTTTCCGCTGCTGAACCTGGCCTATCCGTCGGTCAACGCCGAGATCCAGGCAGGCCTGGCCAACACCTACCGCGAGAGCGGCTTCCTGCCCGAATGGGCATCGCCCGGGCACCGCGGCTGCATGGTGGGCAACAACTCGGCGTCGGTGGTCTCCGATGCCATCCTCAAGGGTGTGACGCCCGCGGAGGATATCGCCACACTTTACGAGGCGATGCTTCACGGACGAGAGTCCGTCCATCCTCAGGTCTCGTCGACCGGACGCCTCGGACACGAGTATTACAACACGCTGGGTTACATTCCCTACAACGTGGGCATCAACGAGAACGTTGCCCGCAGCCTTGAATATGCCTACGACGACTGGTGTATCGCGCAGGTGTCGAAGAAGTTGGGCAGGAGCGACGATGCCGCGAAGATCGAGCAGGCCTCGTACAACTACCGGAACCTCTTCGACCCCGAGACGAAGCTCATGCGCGGGCGTAACAAAAACGGTGAGTTCCAGTCGCCGTTCAGTCCCTACAAGTGGGGCGACGCCTACACCGAGGGCAACGCCTGGCACTACACGTGGTCGGTGTTCCACGATCCCGCAGGCCTTGCCGCACTGATGGGCGGGGAGTCGGAGTTTGCAAAGATGCTCGATTCGGTTTTCGTCGTGCCGCCGATCTACGACGACAGCTACTACGGAGGCCGCATCCACGAGATCACCGAGATGCAGGTGGCCAACATGGGCAACTATGCCCACGGCAACCAGCCGGCCCAGCACATGATCGATCTCTACGACTACTGCGGACAGCCGTGGAAGGCGCAGTATTGGGTGCGTGAGGTGATGAACCGCCTCTATTCGGCCAAGCCCGACGGCTATTGCGGCGACGAGGACAACGGGCAGACCTCGGCCTGGTACGTCTTCTCGGCCCTTGGATTCTATCCCGTCTGCCCGGGGTCGGACGAGTATGCGCTCGGCGCGCCGCTCTTCCGCAAGGCGACGATCCATCTGGAGAATGGCAGGAAGGTGGTGATCGAGGCTCCGGACAACGACGCCGAACACCGTTACATCGGCAAGATGACCTTCAACGGCAAGGCGTACGACCGGAACTACCTCCGTTACTCGGAGCTGATCAAGGGTGCGACGCTGCACATCGACATGCAGGCCGAGCCCGATACCGATCGCGGCACCTCGCCCGAAAGCCGTCCCTTCTCGATGAGTGCGGCGGCCGGCGACGCTGCAGCCCGTTAGGGACTGTCGGGTTTTTCCCGTATTATTCGACGGGCCGGGCTGTGCAGCCCGGCCCGTTGTCGTGGGTGCTGACGTTGCCTTTCCAATCCGTTGTCTTGCCAGTGTTGCACCGTGTCTCCTGCCGACGCGCCACCTGCGAAAACAGGGCAGCGGCCCGCCCCCAAACCGGGAGCGGGCCGCTGTTTCATGCCGGGTCAGACTTGCCGACGGATTTATCAGGCTTCCTGCTTCTCTCCGGAGCTCTCCTCCTCCTCTTCCTCCTCGGGTCGCTCCTGCACGAAGCGGATACTCAACTCATAGAGCAGGTAGAGCGGCAGGAAGACGACCATCAGTGTGAAAGGATCGCCCGTAGGGGTGATGATGGCCGCCAGAATCATCAGCACGATGATTGCATGGCGTCGGTATTGCCGCAGGAACGATCGAGTGAGCAGCCCCAGCTTCGAGAGCAGCCAGGCCAGCAGCGGCAGTTCGAAGACGATTCCCATGATGAAGATCATCAGCAGGAAGTTGCTCATGTAGGAGTTCAGTGAGATCTGGTTGGTGATCATGCTGCTCAACTGATACTCCGTCAGGAAGCGGAACGTGAAGGGGAAGACGAGAAAATATCCCACGAAACACCCCAGAAAGAACATGACGGTTCCAAAGAAGAAGGCAAATCCTACGCTTTTGCGCTCGTTGACGAATAGCGCCGGCTGTACGAAGTGCCAGATCTCGAAGACCAGATAGGGGAACATCAGCACCAGGGCGAACCAGAACGACGTACTGATGTGCGTCATGAACTGTGAGGCGACGTTGATGTTGATGATGTCTACCGAGTAGGTGTCATCGCTGAAGTCCGGGAAGAGGGAACTGATCTCTCCGAGCCGCGAGAGCCACCTGTACAGCGGGAACTCCGAATTGGTGGGGGCCAGCACGAAGTGGTCGAACAGATAGGGCATGCAGCAGAAGCATACGATCATGAATACGAGCAGTACGCCTACCGCACGCATCAGAGCCCAGCGCAGATTCTCGAGGTGGCCCCAGAATGTCATCATCTGGGCGTCGTCGAGTTGTTTGTCTTCCATGTCTCGTAGGAGTTGGTGTTCCAAAGAAACATCCGGCTACCCATAGATAACCGGATGTCTCCGATGGCAGAAAAGTTTAGATTCAGTGTTTGTACGACTCCTTGACGAACGGCGCGCGACGCAGGTAGTCGACGCATTCGCCGACGCTGCGCAGCATGTCGTTGTAGCTCGAAGCCTCGATCTCGACAATGATGTTCTCCACGCCCGCCTTGTCGGCGTTGTTGAAGATGGCATCATAGCCCACCATACCGCTCTGACCGATCTCCCGGCGGTCCTTGATGTGGAGCAGGCGGAAGCGTCCCGGATACTTGTTGAAGTAGTCGACGGGGCTGGCCTGGCCCATCACGGCCCAGTAGACGTCCATTTCGAAGAAGACCTTGTCGGCGTCGGTGTTTTCGATCATGTAGTCGTAGACGACCTGATCGTCGATCTTGCGGAACTCTCCGGAGTGGTTGTGGTACCCGAATTTCAGCCCTGCGGCGTTGCAGCGTGCGCCGACCTCGTTAAAGTAGCGGCAGTAGGTCTGCAGATCCTTCAGGTTGTCGATGTTACGCATCGAGGGGGCCACGATGTACTTCATGCCGGCCTCCTTGTGAGCGGCGATGCAGGCATCCCACCATGCGAGTGCCCGGGAGAAGTCACCGCTGGCCAGCTCCTCGTCCGAGAGGTTGGTCGTGCAGTGCGACGAGAGCACCTCGAGACCTGCGGCCTCCACATCCTTGCGGAACTGGGCCGGTGTCTGTCCGTAGAGTTTTCCGTCGCTGTAGCTGGCGGCCTCGATCGAGGTATAGCCCATCTCGGCCAGCTTCTTCAGTACGTCGTTGTAGTCCTGCTGGTTGCGTCCGAAGACACCGATCAGGTCGCGCACCGAATAGAGCTGAATGCCGATCTCCTTGCGGGGCAGCTGCTCGGTCGCGGAGGAGGCGGCTCCACACGAGCTCATGCCTCCTCCGACGAGCAGCATGCAGATTGCCAAAAGCTGTTTTCTCATCCTTTGGAAATCCTGTGCTTAGTCAAGAACCTTGATGCGGATATTGCGGAACCAGACGTCGTCGCCATGATCCTGCATGCCGATGTAACCCTCGTGGTTCTCACCGCCGCAGTTGTTGAGCAGTTCGAAGGCCAGGGGCCACTTCTCCTCGCTGAACTTGCTCTTCTGGAGCATGTCGGTCCACTGGGGAGTCCAGAGGTGATACTCCAGGACGTTGGTGTCGTTCTGCGTGTGAACCACCGTGCCTTTGTAAACCATGATCTTGGCCTTGTTCCACTCGCCAAAGGGTTTGGCGTTCTGCGGCTTGGCGGGAATCATGTCGTAGAGCGATGCGGCCATGCGGTTGCCGTCGACACCCAGCTTGGCATCGGGATGGTTCTCGTTGTCGAGCACCTGGTACTCCGGGCAGGAGATGTAGATCGGCTCGAGGCGCTGCTCGCCCTTGTCATCGGTCGTAGCGACCTCCTGGGCCAGGTAGAAGAGACCCGAGTTGCCGCCCTTCGACACCTTCCACTCCAGTTCGAGCTCGAAGTTCTTGAACTTGTGGGCGAAGATCAGGTCGCCGCCCTCGCTGGTCTGGGCCTCACCGCCGCCCGAGCCGTTGAACTTGATGGCACCGTTGTCGATCGTCCAGCGCGAAGGCACGTAGTCCTTGCCGTAGCCGCGCCATCCGTTGAAGCTCTTGCCGTCGAAGATCACATAGTAGCCGTCCTTGTCCTTCGGGAAGGTCGAGAGGTCTACCTGCTCCTTTTCGATGACCGTGTATGCGGGAGCTGCTTTCGTTTCAGCCTCGGCCGCAGCAGCATCTTCGGCGGTCTTGGCCTTCTTTCCGCTCTGGCCGCCGCATGCTACAAGCGCTGCGGAGAGAGCGATGCACGTAGAGAATAATACGCTCATTTTCATTGGTTCGTTAATTTAAAGGTTTGTTTTTCAATTGAGGTTTAGCGGGGCATGTCAGGCAGCTTCCAGCCATCGCGGTAGTTGTGCTTGATCAGCTCCTGAGCGAACTGCTGGGCGTTGACCGGATCGGTCCAGGTCTTGTCGAAGGTCGGGTGACCGTCGTTGATGTGGAAACCGTCCTTGATCACCGTGCGGATCGTTGCATCGTCGGGGATGTTCGTGAAGCGCATGTTCTCGCCGTCCCACTCCAGTTCGCGGTTGAGGCTCTGCAGACGCACGGCCAGTACGCCCATGACGACCATTTCGTTGAACGGTCCTGCCTCGCTGAAGTCCGAAGCCGACGGAGTACGATCCTCGGGATCCTCCTTGCAGGCGCGCACCCAGTCCATCTGGTGCGACTCCTTGACTTCGCGCAGCATCTTCGGAGCGTTGGGCACGCGACCCGAAACCAGGTAGGGGTTCACGCCGTAGCATCCGCAGATGAGCGTATCCTTCGTGCCGTAGAAGATCACGCCGCCGCCGTCCATGTTGAGGTCCTTGCCGGCGGGGAGTCCTGCGGGACGCTCCGGAAGCAGACCTCCGTCGAACCAGTGCACCTCGACTTCGGGCATGGCAACCTTCGGCATGTTGTCGCGGGCCGGGAATACGAACTTCACGCGCTGGGCCATCGGGGCCGACTCGGTGAGCAGCAGCGTCGAGCTTCCCTGCACCTTGGTCGGGTATCCGAGCTTGAGGGCCTTGAATACCGGGTGGAGGATGTGGCAGGCCATGTCACCCAGGGCGCCGGTACCGAAATCCCACCATCCGCGGAAGTTCCACGGGGTGTAGATCGAGTTGTAGGGACGCCAGGGGGCCGGGCCGATGAACGAATCCCAGTTCAGGGTCTTCGGAACGCGCATGTCGTTCTCGGGGCGTGCGAGGCCCTGCGGCCAGATGGGGCGGTCGGTAAAGGTCTCAACCTTGCGGACCTCGCCGATCTCGCCGTTCCAGATCCATTCGCAGATCTTGCGGACGCCCTCGCCCGAAGCGCCCTGGTTACCCATCTGCGTGGCAACCTTGTACTTGGCGGCGAGTTTGGTCAGCAGACGCGACTCATAGACGGTGTGCGTCAGCGGTTTCTCCACATAGACGTGCTTGCCCGCGGTGATGGCGTCGGCGGCGATGATGGCGTGCGTATGGTCCGCCGTGGCGACCATGACGGCATCGGCCGACTTGAGCATTTCGTCGTACATCTTGCGGTAGTCGTTGTACTTCTTGGCGGCAGGGTAGCGCTTGAAGACGTGATCGGCATAGGACCAGTCCACGTCGCACAGACCGATGATGTTCTGGCTTTCGAGGCCCTGGAGCACGGCGGCGCCGCGGCCTCCGATACCGACACCCAGAATGTTGAGTTTGTCACTCGGGGCCGTGTAGCCGAACTTCTTGCCCAGTACCGTGCTGGGAACAACCGCCAGACCGAGGGCGGCAGCAGCTCCTGCTTTGAGGAACTTTCTTCTTGACATTTCGTTTGCCATGATAATCGCTATTTTAGGTTTGGTGTAGCTTTTTTCGGGGGTGGGGCAGCTGGTTATTGCTTGCTGGGGGTAGTGGGTTTGGTGTCCTGGTCGGTGTTTTCGATATCGCGCTCGATATTGTTCATCCCGTCCTTGAAACTGCGGACGCCTTTGCCGATTCCTTTCATCAGCTCGGGAATCTTCTTGCCGCCGAAGAGCAGCAGGACGATAAGTGCGATGATGATGATCTCACCGGCTCCGAGGTTGCCGAGGAATAAGAAGTGATTCATCTTGGTTTGCGTTTTTAATGTGAGTATGACTTTCGGTTCAAAATTCTTTCAAATGTACGAATTTATTGCGGAAAAACATCCTTTTCGGGCGATCTATTCACCGGCCGGGGGTCATTTTTTGTTCTCCGCGGCCGGATTCTGCTCAAGGAGTTCCGGCCAGGGCGGGTCCGATGTCAGTGGCGTTTGTGCAGCAGTCCGTAGCCGTTGGTCATCGTGCGGCGCCGTTCGCGGATCGCCTCAAGCTCTTCGAGGGTGCCGATGGCCGGCATGTCGTGGCTGCGGGCATCCTCAAGGAACCGCCAGGCATACTCCGAAGCGATGGCGGCGTCACGGAACTGAGGCAGATGCCTGTCGCGAACGCCCGTTTCGAGCGACTCGGCGAAGCGGCGGCACAAGGCGTCGATGTTTTTTCCGCCGTAGGGCTTTTCGAGACGCTGGGTCTGCGTGACTCCGTGCAGCTCGACGACGGCCGTCTTGAAGTCGTGCGTCATGCGGGCAATGCCCTTCGTTCCGATGATATCTATATAGGAGTTGTGTGTCTGATCCTTGGCGAGCTGTCCGTAGACGTGTCCCTGGGTGATGTCGAAGACCACGCCGTTGTCGAACGTGCCGTGGCACTGCAGCCACCAGGGATCCTTGTAGCTCCACATCCGCAGGGCCTGGGCGTGCCACGTCCGGAATTCCGAACCGGCGTACCAGCGGGCGATGTCGACGTAGTGCATGCCGCAGTCGTGAAAGGCCGGGCCTTCGTATTCGTGTCCTTCGCCGGGTGCCAGGCCCGGGGTCATGTGGCATACGCGGATGATGGCCAGTTCGCCGATCTCGCCGCTGTTGATGAATTCCTTAATGGTCTGGTGGTACCAGGAGTTCCTCAGATAGAGATTTACCGTCGACAGCAGCGGGGTCTTTTCGGCCAGCTCCACGGCCTTCCATTCGTTAACCATGTTATCGGCGATGGGTTTTTCGGCGATGACGTGTTTGCCGGCGGCGAAGGCCTTCTCGATCTGCTCTTTGCGCGAGTCGGCCAGGGCGAAGAGTCCGACCACCTGCACCTCGGGATCGTCGAAGATCGCCTGTTCGTCGGCAACGATCTTTGCTTCCGGAGCTTTTTTATGTGCGTATTCACGGGATTCGGCCGAGGTGTCGCAGATGTATGCGACCTCCCATTTCGGGCTTTTCTGCATTTGCTCGAGATAGAATTCACCCATTCTGCCGAAGCCGATCAGTCCTACCTTTATAGGATTCATTGTATCGAAGAAGTTTGGTTGTTCAGGTTTCCGTTCGGGTCATGGCCGGTGGATGCGGATGCGAATCCGACCCTCCTCCGGCGTCTCTTTACAAAGATAATCCGAAAAAAAAGGCAATCCGAGTGTTAAAGCCAAAAATGTAGTTGTATTTTTGACGTAATATGCTGTTATACAGCGTATGATTGTGAAAAACGGCCCCCGAAAATGTAGATGCTTCGGAACCCCTCAGACCTCGGATTTCCGGGCTGTTCCGATCTTCATGACCATCTTCTCGAACTCCTCGCGCGAGACGGCGGCCTTGTTGCGGACCTTCGAGCGGTAGTTGTAGACCGTCGAGATCGAGCAGCGCAGGAACGAGGCGATCTTCATGCTGTCGGTGATGCCCAGCCGCAGCAGCGCATAGATCCGCAGCTCCTTGTTGAGCAGGGCGTCCGACGGAAGGACGATGCGCTCGTCGTCGTTGAGCAGGGCGTTGAAGTCCTCGACAAACGAAGGGTAGAGATTCAGGAAGATCGCGTCGAAGTTCTTGTAGAGCTCCACCTGCTCGTTTTCGAGCATCGAGGTCGAGTTGAGTTGTCGGTACAGGGCGTCGAACTTCTGGTCCTGGGCGAGTTTCTTGAGTCGTTTGCGGTAGTCGTCCATCTTGTCGATGTACATCGAGCAGAGATCGAAGAAGCGGGCGATGTACTGCACCTTGACGGCATTGGCGTCGGAGAGCGCCTCGTTCTTTTCGGCCAGTTCGTCGTTCAGCCGTGCGAGCTCTCCGTTGATGTGCGACAGCTCCTCCTTGATGCGGTAGAACTTGCGCATCTGCCGGAAGACGAAGCCGAGCAGCAGGACGAGCACGACCGAGAGAACGCTGATGAGTATCAGATAGTGCTGCAGCTTGTTCTTGGCGTTGACCTCCTTGGACTGGTGCATGTCCGAGATGATCGAGTAGAGCTCCGACATCTGGGCCGTGCGGAACTGTACCTTGCTGAATTTCGCATCCTCGATGGCCGCCTGCGAATACTTGAAGGCCCGGGCCAGATTGCCCGTGTCGAAGTAGACCGTGGCGAGCGACTGGAACGAGGCGTTCTCCTTGATCGAGAGACGCACGTCGGTCAGGGCGGAGATCATGAAGTATTTCAGGGAGTTTGTCTCGTCGCCCTGTCCCCGGTAGAAGCTGCCGAGCATGAAGGCGGCTTCGGCGTGGTGCGAATCGTTGGCGGGAATCTCGTCGAAGAGCTGCAACAGGGCCTTTTCGAGCGAATCGGCCGGGATGCTTCGCGTAAGCCGGGATGTGTAGGCCAGGCGGTAGCGCAGCGATCCGACCTGCCGGACCGCGAGCATCGAGTCGACATATCGCTGGGAGATTTCGTTGTAGGCGGGTTTGTCGGCCAGGGCCGCGTAGTGCTGGTAGAACTGTGCGTAGGCCCGGTAGTAGTCGTGGCGCAGTTTGTCGGGAAGCGTGTCGGGGTGTATCGACTCCAGCAGGTCGTGCGCTTCGAGGGTCATGCCCGACGAGGAGTAGAGGCGTGCCAGACGTGTCTTCGACTCGACGATGTACTCCGTGTTGCCGGTCTGCTGGCCGAGTTCGAGGTTGCGCTCGACGTAGCGCACGGCCGAGTCGAGTTTGTATTTCTTGAACTCCCGGTACAATTGCGTATTGATTTCATACTCCTGGGAGGGCGAGAAGTCCGGGATGGCGCGCAGGCGCCTCAGTCCGTCGATGCGCTGCTCTTTTTGGGCATCGTACATCGGCTTGTTGGCGATGGCCTGGTCGAGTTCCTCGATAAGCGGCTGGTTCTCATTCCGATGGCATGACGTCGCGAGTAGGGCGCCGCACAACGGCAGAATGCCGAAAAGGAGTATATGGAGTGATCGTAGCAGCATCGTTTTCGAGTTCCGGATCAAAGATACAAAAAATCATTTGAATTTCCCGCCTTCCATCTCCCGGGGTTTGCCCGGGATCTCTTTTCCGGAGGTCTCTTGTCACGGGCTTTTCCCGGGGATCGGCCTCCGGCGGTTATTCGCTCTTTGGGACGGAGCGGGTTCGACGTTTGTCCCCCTCTCGTCGAAAAAATAACGCGCACGCGAGTTCCCGCTTTCCCGTACGGCGGATGGCTGGTTGCTCCTTCCCTCCCCTTCCCTCCCCTTCCCTCCCCTTCCCGCCTCGGATGCGGCCTCGGCACGCCACACGGGGCTTCGGCGTCCGATGCGGTCTTCGGAGAGGTTGGCACGCAAATTGCCCGCTTCGAGGAAGTTTTTTCTTTTTACGTTTACGCCATGGATAAAATTTCTTCTCTGATCGAACAGTCCAAACAGGCCGTCCGCCACTGGTGGCTCCTGTTGCTCGTCGGCATTGCGCTGCTTGTCGTCGGGGTGCTTGTATTCATCTATCCGGCCCGCAGCTATTTCGATCTGTCGGTCGTCTTCGGGTGGCTGATCCTCTTCTCCGGAGTGATGGAGATGGTGATGGCGCTGAGCAGCAAACACTTCGTCACAGGACGCGGGTGGATGCTGGCCGGCGGAATCATCGAGATCGTCCTCGGAGCGATCCTCATCCTCAATGTAGCCCTCTCGGCCGTCACGCTGCCGATCTTCCTCGGATTCTGGCTGCTCATGCGCGGATTCAGCACCATCGGTCTGGGCAGCGACATGCGTCTGCTCGGAATCCCCGGAACCGGTTGGACCGTTCTGCTGGGCATCCTGCTGATGATCTGCGCGCTGTGGATCCTCTTCCAGCCGCTGGTCTTCGGCTCGACGGCCGTTGTCGTATGGGTGGGCATCTCGCTGCTCTTCGCCGGAGCCTCGACGCTCTCGCTGTCGATGCAGCTGCGCACGGCACACCACATGGCCGAGGCTCACCATCGGTAGGCGCCCGACCTGCCGGAAACCCTTTTCCGGCACCCCTTTTCCGACTCCCGCTTCCGGACCCGCGCACGCCGCGGTCGTCCGGGGCGGGAGTTCTCTTTCGGTCGGAGAGCGCACAAAAAAACGAGGACGCCTTGCGGCGCCCTCTCCCATCAAAAATTAACCCTTAAATATCTCCTTTTCGGAAGATTTCCGAGAGGTAATGATGCAGATAGCAGAGATCCGCATCGCCTTGTATCACCTCCCGCATCATCAGATCCTCGTCGTCGGAGATGCCGTTGTTTGAGACTTCACATTGGTCGATATCCTCCATAGGCTGCAGTTTTATCGTTTGCATTAATATAACGGTCAGCCCGGGAAGAATATTGTGCCTTGATCAGCACAGAACGATGTTTTTTTCCTTGATCATGCGCCGCAGGTTGATCAGTGCATAGCGCATGCGTCCGAGGGCGGTGTTGATGCTCACGTCGGTCTGTTCGGCGATATCCTTGAAGCTCAGTCCGGCGAAGTAGCGCATCATGACCACCTCGCGCTGCTCCTCGGGAAGAAGCTCGACCAGAGCGCGCACGTCGCGTTCGATCTGGTCGCTGACCATCGCATCCTCCACGGTGCGCTCCGAGAGGCGCAGGGTCCCGAGCACGTCGTATCCGGCATCGGTTTCGCTGACCATCTTGTCCTGGCGTTGGGCGCGGAAGTGGTCGATGACCTGGTTGTGGGCGATGCGGAGGATCCACGAGAGGAACTTGCCGTTATCGGTATAACGGCCTTCGTCAATCACGCGCACGGCTTTGATGAATGTCTCCTGGAAGATATCGTCGGCCACATCGCGGTCCTTGACCATCATATTGATATAGTCACGCACACGGCGGCTGTGACGTTCAATAAGGCTCGATATGGCACTTTTGTCACCGGAAAGGTACTGGTTGAGCAGATTCTTGTCGCTCAATACTTGTGCGTTCATACTCTTTTCTCCTGTTAGTTACTAAGAGTAGAGTCTGTTCCGATAGGCAAATTCGTTAAGTGTAAACTGTTGATTCTTAGCGTCGAATCGATTCAACGGCCATTGGTATATCTCGATTCGGCGAGAGCAAGTTATGAACTTTTCTTCGAAAATCCAAATTTTCCCGCCCAACCGGAGTTTTTTCGGGGTGAAACGACTCTGCGGCCGTAGAGACAAATACCGTGCCACAACTCCCCGCCCTCGCTCCGCTTATCGGCCGGTCTCCGCGGATGTCTTGAGCGGCTCGACGTGAATGGCGATCATTGTCTCCTGTCCGAAGCGCTCCCGCAGCCGCCGCTCGATGTCGACGGTCAGTTCGTGCGAGTGGGCGACGGTCAACGCGCCGTCGACCCGTACGTGCACCTCGATGGCGATGGCCGCGCCGATGCGCCGCGTGCGGAGGTTGTGCGGCTCGCGGATCTCCGGGCTGGCAGTGACGATCTGCAGGATCTCCGCCTCGGTTTCGGCCGGGAGCGACTGCTCGAGCAGTTCGCCCAGTCCGGTGCGGATCAGATCGAAGGCCACCTTGAAGATGAAGATCGCCACGATGAGCGCTGCAATCGGGTCGGCGATGCGCCACTTCCGTCCCAGGAAGTAGGCGCAGCCGATGCCGACGAGCGTGCCGAGCGACGAAAGGGCGTCGCTGCGGTGGTGCCAGGCGTTGGCGATGACGCTCGGACTGTTGACAGCGCGCCCGACGCGCACGGTGTAGCGGTAAAGCACCTCCTTGACGAGGATCGAGACGAGCGCCGCCACGAATGCAACCAGTCCGGGCCGTTCGAGTACACCCCCTTCGGCCACGGTGCGGATGTCGCGGATGCTGTTGACCAGAATCCCTGCGCCGACGATTCCCAACGCAAGGCTGATGATGATCGTGGCAAGGGTCTCGTACTTCCCGTGTCCGTAGTCGTGGTCGTCGTCCTTGGGCTTCGACGAGATGCGCGCGAAGGCGATCACCACCACGTCGGTGGCCAGGTCCGAGAAGGAGTGGACGGCATCGGCGACCATGGCGCCGCTTCGCCCCAGGATGCCGGCGGCGAGTTTCAGCAGTGACAGCACGAGGTTCACGATCGACCCGATGATGGTCACGCGATAGATTTTGCTTGTGCGGAGTTCGGATTCACTCGACATGTCTTTCCAGATTTTGCGGTGCATTGCCTGCGCATTTGCCGCGCAGGGAGTTTTAAAAACGGAGCCCCGGATCGGCGCCATGCGTTGTGCGGCGCTTCCGTGGGCTCCGGAATCTCTTTGCGGCCCCCGACGGGGTCCCTGTTGCTGAAGGTCCGACTAATAACTAATAGCTGCGGGCGAAGAGTACGCGGCGGTGCGAGGGCTTTCCGGAGTAGATGCACGTGCCCTCCTCCTCGGGAGCGTCGAACGGAATGCAGCGGATCGTGGCCTTCGTGGCATCCTTGATCGCCACCTCGGTCTCCACGGTGCCGTCCCAGTGGGCCGAGATGAAGCCACCCTTCGTGTCGAGCACCTCCTTGAACTCCTCCCACGTGTCGACCTTCGTGATCATCGAGTCGCGGAAGGCCAGGGCCTTGCGGTAGATGTTTTCCTGGATCTCGGTCATCAGACCCTCGATGCGCTCGACGAGTCCCTCCTGCGGCACGGTCTCCTTTTCGAGCGTGTCACGGCGCACGAGCTCGATCGTGCCGTTCTCGATGTCGCGCGGGCCCATGGCCAGACGCACCGGAACGCCCTTCAGCTCGTACTCGGCGAACTTGAAGCCCGAACGCACGTTGTCACGGTCGTCGATCTTCACCGAGATGCCTTTGGCCTTCAGCTCCCCGGCAATGGCCTCGAAGCGGCGGCGGATCTCTTCGAGCTGCTCCGGACCCTTGTAGATGGGCACCATGACCACCTGGATCGGGGCGAGTTTCGGCGGCAGCACCAGACCGTTGTTGTCCGAGTGGGCCATGATCAGCGCACCCATCAGACGCGTCGAGACGCCCCACGACGTGGCCCAAACGTATTCGAGCTTGCCCTCCTTGGTGACGTACTGCACGTCGAAGGCCTTGGCGAAGTTCTGCCCCAGGAAGTGCGACGTACCGCTCTGCAGGGCCTTGCCGTCCTGCATCAGCGCCTCGATGGTGAGCGTATCCTCGGCGCCTGCGAAGCGCTCGTTGGGCGACTTGTGTCCCATGATCACCGGCAGCGACATCCACTCCCGGGCGAATCGCTCGTAGACGTGGATCATCTTCGTAGCCTCCTCGATGGCCTCTTCACGCGTGGCGTGGGCCGTATGTCCCTCCTGCCAGAGGAATTCGGCCGTGCGCAGGAAGAGCCGCGTGCGCATCTCCCAGCGCACGACGTTCGCCCACTGGTTGCAGAGGATCGGCAGGTCGCGGTACGACTGGATCCAGTTCTTGTAGGTGTTCCAGATGATGGTCTCCGAGGTCGGGCGCACGATGAGCTCCTCCTCGAGCTTGGCATCGGGATCCACGACGACACCCTTCCCCTCGGGATCGTTCTTCAGTCGGTAGTGGGTCACCACGGCGCACTCCTTGGCGAAGCCCTCGACATGGTGGGCCTCCTTCGAGAAGAACGACTTGGGGATGAACAGCGGGAAGTAGGCGTTCTGGTGTCCGGTCTCCTTGAACATCTTGTCCAGGGCGTCGTGCATCTTCTCCCAGATGGCGTAGCCGTAGGGTTTGATGACCATGCATCCGCGGACGGCGGAGTTTTCCGCCAGCCCCGCCTTGACCACCAGGTCGTTGTACCATTGCGAATAGTTTTCGTCCGACTTGGTGAGGTCTTTGAGTTCCTTTGCCATAGGTATCTTGTCTTTTGTTGTACTTTTTTTCGTTTCGGACTGCAAATATACGAAAAAATAAGGGTTCGTCCGCACGACGAACCCTATAAATTGCATGCTGCGGGGAATCAGAACCGGAAGCCGAGGGTCAACGCCACGTTGTGGCGCGTGAAGGTGGTGTTGTAGCGGGCGCTTTCGGCCATTCCCTCGCTGTCCTGGACGTAGAAGAGGTAGTAGTCGGTGGTCTTCGACGAGAGGTACTGGTAGGCCACGTCGAGCACCACGCCCCGGGCGATGGCGAATCCCACACCGGCGCCGTAGTAGGTGGTCTGCTTGATGACCGGCGAGGAGAATACCACGTTGTCATCCTTGAATGCCGAGCCGCTGTATCCGAATCCGGCGCGCAGCGCCAGCACCGGCAGCGGTTTGAACTCCGCACCCACGCGCAGGATGTTCGAACCCTTGAGACAGTTGCGGAAGGTGTCGTTGTACCACGTCTGCGGGTCGAGTCCCGTGGGGTTGTCCTTGACACGGATGCCGTTGTACCAGTCGCGCTCGTAGTCCACCGAGATCAGGCCCCGGTCGCCGAACGAGTACGAGGCGCCGAACATCAGGCGTGTGGGCGACACGAACGACCAGCTGTTCGGGCCGTCGTCGACCAGCATCGGCGAGGTCATGTTCCCGTCTCCGGCAGTCGAGATGAATCCGTTCTGGTCGGGTCTTACGTTCGGATCGGTGTCGTTGTTGGCGTAGGCCAGACCCGCCGCGGCGCTCTGGAACTTGTAGTCGAGCGAGTAGTAGGTCGGCGTGTGGATCGCCGCACCGAGCCGCAGGTTCTCGATGGGCCGGTAGACGATGCCCGCCTTGAAGTTGATGCCCGTGCCGTTGATCACCACATCCTGGTTGAGCTTCCACCACAGCAGCTGGTAGTCGAGCCCCGACTGACCGTGTCCGTCGGCCGCCGTACCCGTGCCGTCGTTGTAGAAGAACTCCTCGGCGTAGTCGAGGTACTTGTGCTGGTAGACGCTCTGGATGCCCAGCGTGGCGCCGATGTAGAGCTTGTTGTTGATGTTGGCGCCCAGCGAGATGTCGTATTCACCGATCGATCCCCGGCTGCGCATGGAGGTGAAGTGGGCGATGTCGGCGTTGTTGACCACCCAGGTAGGCTGCCACGTCGAGGGATCCGACGCATCGGTCTGGTCGATCAGGAACCCGCGGTATCCCAGCGCCGCATTGAAGTATTCGGCCGGGATGCGGTCCCAGTTCCAGTCGCCCGAGCCTCCGTTGTTGTAAAAGTCGTTCTTCGAGATGCCGTCCCACTTGAGCAGGCGCGAATAGACGTCGCCGATGGTTGCCTGCTGTCCCCAGCGCTGGTATGAATAGTCGTAGTTGAGGTCCGCGATACGGGTGTATCCGAACCCGAAGTTGAGGCTTACGAGCCGTCCCGAACCCTCGTAGATATTGGCCACAAACCCGATGTTGGCCATCGAGAAGCGGTCACGCTTGTTGCGTCCGTAGGGGTCGGCGTTCGACTCGGCGCGCATGAACGACATCATCGGGGTGATAGAGATGTCGTTGTGGCGGTACATGCCCAGACCGGCGGGGTTGATCGACATCGACGAGAGGTCGGCGCCCAGCGAGGTGAAAGCTCCAGCCATGGCCATGGCGCGGGCCGTTCCGAAGTTGAACTGTGTCTGCGACAGCTCGAAGAAGTCCGAGGGCATCAGCAGGTCCTTGTCCATGATAAGGCCCCCGTATGTTCCGCTCACATTCTGATTCTGAGCCGAGGCCGCCACCGTTGTCGAGACGGCAGCGGCCAGTATGAAGATCCAGCGTTTCATAGTTTTCAAACATTAAAAAAGGTTGTTCCCGGCATCAGCGCCCTCCGGCGTTGCGCGAGCTGCCTCCCGAAGGACGGGTTCCCGAGCCGCCGCCCGAGCCGCCGAACGATGAACCGCCTCCGCGGTTGAACGACGAACTGCTGCCGCGGTTGAAGCTGTTGCTTCCGGTATTGCTGCGGTTGTTCCACAGGCTGTTGTTGTCGTCGCGGTACGAGCGGCTGGTAGTTCCGCGGTTGTTGTAGAACGAGTTGTTGTCACGGATTCCGAAGTAGTTGCGGCTGTTCGAGTTTCCGCGCGAGGGCGAGACGCTCGACGGGGCGTTTCCGTAGCGCGACGAACCGATCCCGTAGCGGGTTCCCGACGGTGAGGTGTAGGGATTGGGCCGGCGCACGAGGTTTCCGTAGCGCGGGCGGACATATCCCGGGGCGCCCCAGTGGTGATGTCCGTGCCAACCGGGACCCCATCCGGGGCCGTAGGCCCAGTTCCAGCCCCACCAGGGACGGTACCACGAACTGTACCACGGGCCCCAGGGACCCCACGGATCGTAATACCAGGGGTTGTACCAGGAGCTCCATCCGAAGTTCCAGCCCCAGCTTCCGAACGAGAGTCCGTAGCTCCAGGGGTAGTTCCAGCCGTAGTACCACGGGTCGGCGCAGAGGACCGTTCCGCCCCAGGCGCCGAACATCGAGGTGATGTACTTGGGCTCGACCCATACCTGATCGCCGGAGATGACGATGTTGTAGAAGGCGGGGTCATAGGCCGAGGCGTAGGTGAATGCGGAGCTGTACCGCGCGTTGAGGTAGCTCGACGGCATCTTGTAGGTAGGTGATTCGAAACCGCGCAGGCGGCGGGCATAGGCGCTCTGGTAGTCGTCGGCCAGGATGCTTTCGTAGGGATTCACATCGGCGTTGTATCCGTAGTAGCGATTCTCCGCGGCGGCGGCTTCGGCCTCGGCGATCATGGCTTCCCATTCGGCTTTGCGCGCCTCGGCCTCGGCTTTGCGGGCCTCGGCTTCGGCCTGTTTCTTGAGTGCGATCTGCTGGCGGTCATGCACGGCGTAAAGATCGTCCGAGGCGTAGCTCGCCGAAGCGAAGTAGGCCGACGAACAGGAGGTGAAGAGGGCTCCTGCCAGGACGATGGTTCCGAGTATAAGATTGAACTTTTTCATGGCGCACACACGTTAAGTGTCTTTGTCGATAAAACGAAAACCGTACCGATTTTAGTATGGTTTCTACCTTATAAACGGGTGGCGGGGGCCAATACTGCATCGGGGGTTCCGAACAAAGATAGTGATAATTCGTGACAGAAACGTGTTTTGAGGGCCTCGGGAGGCGATTTTTCAGAAAAAGGTGCGATTTTTTTGCTCCGGGGTGTGTAAAAATAAAAATTATGTCTATATTTGCAGTCCCAAAACGATGCTTTTGGACGATACACGGAGAGATGCCGGAGTGGTCGATCGGGCCGCACTCGAAATGCGGTGTACGGGTAACTGTACCGGGGGTTCGAATCCCTCTCTCTCCGCTCCGATTCTGGAAAGGCGGATGCGACGGACTTCACGTCCGTCGCTTTTTTTATGCTCGCGAGGCTCACGGGGCTTGGGGAAGGGAACCCGGGACGTGTGTCTGGAAACATCGCTCCTCCTTCCGGTGTTGACAACGGGGCGTGGCCCCTTCCGGGCGGTCCGGACCTTTCGGCCGCACCTTGCAAAGCTGTGCGAAAATGCCTATTTTTACCGCAAATCTGTTCCGTATATGAAACGAACCCTTCTATGCCTGCTGCTGGCGGCCTGCTGCGCCACGGCCTGCACCTCCCGGCGCGCCAAAAACGTCGAGGCGGCACCCGAGCCTCTCGTGCGTTTTGAAACCACGCTCGGCAACTTTACACTCAAACTCTACAACGAAACCCCTGTGCACCGAGACAACTTCCTGCGGCTGGTCCACGAAGGTTTCTACGACAGCATCCTCTTTCACCGTGTCATTGCATCGTTTATGGTGCAGGCCGGAGATCCCGAGAGCCGTCATGCCGCCGATACCGCCTCGCTCGGGCTGGTCGACATCGGCTATGCGCTTCCGGCGGAGTTCCGCCCCGGACTCTACCACAAGCGGGGGGCGCTGGCTGCGGCCCGTCAGGGCGACGACGTGAATCCCGAGCGGGAGTCCTCCGGGAGCCAGTTCTACATCGTCACCGGACGCCGCTACACGCGCGAGGAGCTTCACGATCTCGAACGGCAGCGCAACGCCTCGATCGTCGATACGCTCGCCGAGGCGCCGCTGCACTTCACCGAGGCTCAGCTCGAAGCCTATACGACGCAGGGCGGAGCTCCGCACCTCGACGGTCGCTATACGGTCTTCGGAGAGGTGGTCGAGGGAATGGATGTCGTGACGCGTATCGAACAGTCGGCAACCAACGCCGCCGACCGGCCGCTGACCAACGTGCGCATTCTGAAGACCGCGGTGGTCGATCCGGCGTCTCCGGCGTCTCCGGCCGACAAACCCGACGCGACGCGGCTTCGGACCGAATGATCCCTGCGGCGGCCGGTGCCGCCGCGGCTGGAGCTGCGCCCTTGAAAAACGCCACCCGGAGCTGCAACAGCGGCAGCCCCGGGTGGCGTCTCCATATTCCATATAAAAAATATCCGGAAGGGTTGACCCCTCTGCTTTTTTCATCCTCTCTCCTGAAAAGGCTCAAGCATCGCTCCGGGAAGGAACACCGATGATCGTTCCAGCTCCCGATTGCGGGCTTTCGCCAAGAGGGGCCGTCCCGTTCCGGATAGTTTGTCAGGTGTCCGATGGGCCGGACCCGGAGCTTCGTCCGGAGGCCGTCAGGACCCCGACCGCCCGTTGCCGCCAAAGGTTCCATCCCCGCATTCCGGTTTCCGGCAGCGGGGTGCCGGGACGGCCGCGGCGGAGAGCCGCGCCCGTGCGCCAAAGAATCAACAGCGTGACAATGAGCATTCTTTTCGTGTTTTTGTGACCGACCCGAGGATCGGTGCGTGTATTGTTTTTTTGAGCCGTCGTGTCGTCGGGTACGGCGCTTCGGGGCTTCTCCCGCTCGTGCGTGCAGCACTTCGCTGCCGCGACGGATTGCATACGCTTCATTCGCCCAAACCCTTGTTGTCCGCCTGCCGTCTATGTGGAGCCTCTGCGGTCTGTTGTGCGGCTCCGGCAAGCGCCTTCTTCGTATGTCCGTCTGGCGGGGTGCGGCTCTTTCCCGTATTGCGCGGAGTCCCTATTTACTACTCATTACTACCCACATGCATTCTTTTCTCCGCGCGGAGGGTGCGGTCGTCCGCGACGACCGTCGCACCGCTTCGGGAACACTCCCAGCGTCCGCCCGACGACTTTGCGACGTCTCAATCCTGGATGTGTATCTTCACCTCCGTGTAGAAGCTCCCCGAGCGGATGTAGAGCGGATACTTTTTGCCGGCTGCAGCCTTGACATCCGTCACCCGGACCGTCACCCGGTCTGCCGAGGTCTCTATCGAGAGCTGATCCGTCCGCTTGGTCGAGCATTCACACTCCCCGGCCTCCGGAAGAGAGATCGTAGCCGACCTCTCCCCCGAAAGTGACACGTCGAACTGCTGTCCCCATTCCGGCAGTCCGTGTCCGGCCGGTTTGTGTGTCGAGTAGCTGATACGGGCTCCGCGTACCTTTCCGTTGCCGAAGATCCACTCGGAGACATATATCTTTGCATACTCCGTAGCGATCGATACGCCCCATTTTCCCGACGGAAACTCCATCATCGAGATATCCTTGTACATGAAATATCCACGGCCGGGCTGTATGAGGAGACGGTCCGCGAAGCCTTCGATCTGCGCCTCGCCTACGGCCTTCAGTCCGCGGACCGGTCCGGCATCAACGAACGAGTATCGGTTTCCGCCGCAGAGGTGCCGCTGTGTGTCGAGGTAGACGGCTCCGGCCAGCAGCGTGCGGCCGTTCTGTTCGTCGTGCAGTTCGACGGCCGTTCCGGTCTCCTCCTCGTCGGTCTCCACGGCGGGGCGGAGGTCTATCTGAAAATCGATCTGCTCCGTGGCCTTCACGCCAATGGTCCGACCGACGGCCCAGGTCTGGAAATTCTTCTCATCGAGCTGTTCGTGGATCACGAAGTGCAGCAGGCGCGGTCCGCCGGAGAGCCACACGCGGGCCGGGAAGCGGCAGACGATCGTTCCCTCCGCCGAGGCAGTCAGGAGCAGGAGCGGCTTCGTGTCGGAGTGTTCGCTGAAGCGTTTGTATCCGGCTTCGTCGTAGATGCGGACCGGAACGCCCCCAAGGGGCTTGCCCTGCATGTCCCGGACCGAGATCTCTACCACGGTCTCCTTGGCTCGGGGCTCCGGTGTCTCTTTCTTGCACGCCCCGGCCAGTGCCAGGCATGCCGTTATGGCGGTAATCAGATGAATTCTCATTTTTCTCTTTTTTTTGTCTTGATTTGTTTGCTCCCGTCTCCGGCCTCCCCGGAGTGTCGGGTTTCTGGATGCAAAAGTAGCGGATCCGTATCGAACGGGGGTTGCGATACGGATCCGTAAATCTAACACTTCGGAAAAATGAGTGTTGATAATCAGTGTGTTGTGATTCTGTGGCAGCGCGCGGTCTAACAACCCTCTGACACTCACTCCAGCAGGGATACAAACAGCTCCCGATCGGGGGCATCGGAGGCCTTGATGCGGGCCTTGAGGCGCGATTTGCGGGCGTAGACGTTGGCCACGCTGTCGTGCATGAAGAGGCTGATGACCTGCGGCGAGAAGCCTCCGAAGATGTAGCAGAGCAGGCGGCAGTCGGACTCCTTCATCTTCGGGAAATTCCTTCGCAGCCGCTGCATGGCGTTGTCGTGAGCCATGTCGACGATCTGCTCCAGCTCCTGAAGCATCTCGCCGTTCTCGGCGAATCCGTCGATGAGCTGTTTGACCTCCCGGACCATGGCGGCCTGTCCCGAGACGGTATTTTCGCGTTCGTAAAGGGTCTTCCCGAGGCGGTCGACGATGTCGAAACGTGCGGCAATGATCCCCTTGAGCCGGGCTTCCGCGCGACTCTTCTGCTTCAGCGCCCCGTCCAGTTCGCGATACTCCGCCTGCGCCTCCCTGACGAGCACCAGGTAGCGTTCGTTGCGCTCCTTGTGCAGGCGTACCCGTTGACGGATGACTGTCGCGGCCACGCCGAGCAGCAGCAGGATGCATCCCGCCGTGACGAGCTCCCAGGTCCGGCGGTTGCGGATGCGGTAGTCGTCGAAGGCGGAGCGTTCGCGGAAATACTCCTTCTCGATCATTCCGGCCGAGGTGTGCAGCGCCGCACGGGTCAGCGAGTCGTTCAGAAAGAGAAAACGCCGCAGCTCCTGCATGGCCTGGCGGTAGAGCCCGGCCTGTTCGTCGATGCGGCTGGCCGTGTAGAGCAGCATCGGGTGACGGACCACCTCCGGGGTTCGTTCCAGGGCGGTCTCCAGGCAGCGGCGCGCACTGTCCGGACGGTTGCGGAGCAGGAGGGTCTGGGCCCGGGTGCAGAGCCCTGTGGTTGTCGTGTCGTTGCGTACCGTGCGCTCGATGCGTCGCAGCAGATCATCGGAGATGCGCAGTGTGTCGGCAATGGTATAGAGCGTGGCGAAGCTGGCGAGGCTTCGCTTCCGAAGCGTGTCGTCCTGCAGTTCGTCGGCCAGGTCGAGGGCCATGGTGCAGGCGCGTTGTGCGCGCTCCACGTCCTGAAGCCGCAGCGCCGAGGCGGTCATGCCGAGCAAAGCCTCGGCCGTGCGCCGGGAGTCTCCCGAACGGATGAACAGATCGCGTGCGTCGCGGTAGTAGCGGTAGGCTCTCACGAAGTTGAGTTCGTTGTGGTAGACTCCGCCGATGCGCAGATAGAGCAGTCCGAGGTAATAGGGTTCGTCGATCTTCTGAAGCATCTCCTCGATTTGGAGAAACTCCCGGAGCGCTCCGGGTTTGTCGCCCTGTCGCAGCCGGGCGCGCCCCAGAAAGTAGAGTGTTTTGCACTTGTTGCGCAGTTCGTGCGGGCGTCCCTTGTAGTAGCGCCAGGCCTCTTCGAGCCGTGGGCCGCAGTTGACGTCGGCGTCGGCACGGTCTGCGGCCTCGGCGAGCAGCAGCGCATGGCGGGCACGCAGGGCCCTGCCCCGAAGCTCATCGGTCGGAATGGCGTTCAGCAGGAGCAGGGCGCTGTCCGGAGCTTCGTGCAGCAGCTGTTCGGCCCGGGAGAGGCGTTCCCGGGTGTCGGCCCCCGGGGAGCAGGCGGACATCAGGACGGCCAGGGCTGTCAGCAGGAGCGTCGAAAGGGTTGGGAAGAGAGGTTTCATGCCGTTTCGAATGTTTCGGTATCGGGACCGAAGGTAGTGAATCGGCGCGACCTTTGCAAATATGCGCCCGGGCGGGAGGGGTGCAGCGGTGGGATAAAAAATAAGGAGGAGCCTCTTTTGAACGCTCCTCCTTCGTGACGCCGACAGGACTCAAACCTGTAACCTTCTGATCCGTAGTCAGATGCTCTATTCAATTAAGCTACGGCGCCGAATTGCGATTGCAAATGTAGGGCAAAAATCCCAAACTCGCAAATAAATCTTTTAAAAAATTTTCCTCCGCTGTGTGTGTATCTTGATCTTTGCGGCTTTTTTTACTGGTTGTCAGCTGTTTGTGCTCCCGGTGAAAAATTCCCGATTCGGGGCGGATTTCCGCCTCGTCACTTGATTTCCCGGTCGGGATGCTGCTTCAGGAACTGTTCCCAGCTCTGCGAACCCCCTTTCGAGGCAGCCTTCTTCCCCCCGCCGAGTCCCTTGACCCGTTCGGGCCCCATCACGGCGTTGAGCGGGCTGCTCGTGGCGTAGTAGTGGCACAGGGCCACGGCCATGCCGTCCGTGGCGTCGAGCCTCCGCAGCGGACGTTCGACGGCGAGCGTGCGGCAGACGATGGCCGCCACCTGCTCCTTGGCCGCCGAACCGCGTCCGGTGATGGCCTGCTTGATGCGCATCGGGGCGTATTCGAAGACCGCGAGCCCGCGACTCAGCGCCGCAGCCATCGCCACGCCCTGGGCACGTCCCAGCTTGAGCATCGACTGGACGTTTTCGCCGAAGAAGGGTGATTCGAGGGCCACCTCGCGCGGACGGTATTCGTCGACCAGCGCCCCGACGCGTTCGAAGATGTAGCGCAGCTTGGCGTAGGGGTCCGAGAGCTTGTGCAGGTCGATGTCGCCCAGCACCACCGAGCGCAGCGTGCGGCCTTCGATCTCCAGCACGCCGTAACCCATGTAGTTCGTGCCGGGGTCGATGCCCATGATGCGGTATTTTTCCTGGGGATTCATCTCTTGTTGCCGGTTGGCTTCTGTTGGTCGCTGATGGCTCCGCCCGGCGCCGGTGCACCGGAACGAAGGCCCCTCCCTCCGGTTGTCGCGGAAAGGAGGGGCTTGTGCGTAACTGCGATGTTGTACATTGTTCCCTTTGTCAGAGCAGTTCGGAGAGCTTTTCGTAAAGGGCTTCTCCGTAAAGGTCTCTGGCGATAATCCGACCCTCCTTGTCGATCAGGAAGTTTGCCGGAACGGATTCGATGCCGTATTCCTCTGCCGCAGGGTTCGTCTCCTCACACGGGCAGACCTGGATCCATAGCATCCCACTCTCCACGATGGCATTGAACCATTGTTCGTAGTCGTCGTCGAGCGAGACGCCGTAAATCTCGAAACCCCTGTCGTGGAAGGCTTCATAGGCTGTTGTCAGCCCGGCGGCCTCGTCCATGCACTCGTCGTTCCACGAAGCCCAGAAGTCGAGCAGCACGTATTGGTTCCCGGGGTCATCGAGTACCGAGAAGAGCGATACGTCGGAGCCTTCCATGTCGGGCAATACGATCTCGCTGCAGGAATACCCGGATTCGGTTCCGAGATCTCCTTCGGCCTGCTCGCGAAGGCGGGTCAGCTCGTCGGTCTGCTGCATGTGCTCGGAGAAGCGATCGATTTCGTCCAGAATCTCCCGGGCGGAGAGATCACTCGACTCAATGAGCATCATGACGCCGAAGAGGTTGTCCCGGTTTGCCTCCAGGTTCGCCCGGGTCAGTTCGGACAGACTGTCCATGGTGCACAGGAGCTCCTCCTCGGAACTCCCGGATCCCCACGCGTCGAGAAGCCGGGATTGGGCGATGGAGTAGTGACGGTAGGAGTCGTTCAGTTCCGTTCCCGAGGCGAGAACCATTCCCGGGGCCTGGTCGTCTTCGGCGACGGTGATTGTCCCGGGTTCGAGAAATACGACCGTGAGAAGATCGCCCTCCATGTCGGGGTCATCGCACAGTATCGAGATGGCGGGAATCCCGGCGTCTCCCTCCAGCCGGAAGCGCCCCTCATGGGTGTCTACCGTGGCCAGAGGCGTGTCGTCCTGAAAAAGATACAGATACAGCGTACGGTCCTCGCCCCCGATCTGTCCCTCGATAACATACCGGTTGGGATCGGCGCAGCCACACAGCGCGATTGCGGCAAGGACTGGAAGCAGGAACCTTTTCATGGATGGCGGCGGAGGGGCTATTTGAGCAGTTCGGCGATCTTCTCGTAGAGCTCCTCGCCGCGGAGGTTCTTGGCGACGATCTTGCCCTCGTGGTCGATCAGGAAGTTCGACGGAATGCCCTGCACGGCGTAATCCTCGCGGGCCTGGTTGTCCCAGCTGCTGAGGGCGCTCACGTGAATCCAGTTCATTTTGTTCTCCTTGACGGCGCCGAGCCACTTCTCGCGGTCGTCGTCGAACGAGACGCCGTAGATCTCGAAGCCCTTCTTGTGGAACTTCTCGTAGGTCTTCGTCAAGTGGGGCACCTCACCCATGCAGGGACCGCACCACGATGCCCAGAAGTCGAGCAGCACGTATTTGTTCTTCGGATTCTCGACGACCGACTTCAGCGATACCTCCTTGCCGTCGGCATCCGGCTGTACGATATCGATGTAGGGCTGTCCGATGTCGGTACGGAGCATTGCCTCGGCCGTCTGTCTGAGCTCCGTCAGCAGACTCGTGGCCTGCAGTTCGGGCGGGAAGACGTCGATCTCGTCGAGCAGCTCCTGGGCCGAGCGCTCCGTCACCTGCTGTACGAGCATGAGGGCCCCGAAGTAGTTGTCGCGGTTGGCCTGGTAGGTCGAGTCGAAGAGTGCGTAGTATTCCTGCTCGAGAGCGGCGCTGCGTTCGTCGGTGATCTCCGGGTTGCGGGCTTCGCGGATCAGGGCGTCGGCGGCCTCACCCCAGGCGGTATTGGCGTCGTTGGACGGGGTGCCGGTAGCCACCTTGTACATCGGGTCCTCGCTGCTGTCGGCGATGGTGATCGTGCCGGGTTCGAGGAAGAGGCGGGCATAGAACGAGCCGGGATTGTCCTTGGCGTCGCTGAGCATGTACACGGCCGGGCCCTCGACCGTTCCCTTGAAGCGGAACGCGCCGTTGTCGACGGCTGCGGAGTCTACGACATTCTGCTCCTCGTCGAAGAGGTAGACCGTGCCGGTCAAGCCGGCGAGGTTGCCTTTGATGACGTACTGGTTCTTGGGCGCGCAGCTCGACAACAAGGCCGCCGAGGCTGCGAAAAGAAGGATCTTTTTCATGACGGATTATTGTTTTTTGAGATTCTCGAGCTGTTTTTCGAGCTCCGCGACGCGGCGCGCGAGTTCGGGGAGGTTCTTGAAGACGGCTGACGAGCGGTGGTACTGCATGCCCGGAAGAGCCGGGTAGCCGAGGCGCACCTCGTCGTCCGGGACGTTCTTGTCGACGCCGCTCTTCGAGCCGATCTTCACGCGGTCGCCGACCGTGACGTGATCGGCGATGCCGACCTGCCCGGCGAGGAAGCAGTTGCGGCCCACGCGCGAGGTTCCGGCGATGCCGGTCTGTGCCGACGAAACGGTATTCTCGCCGATCTGCACGTTGTGGCCGATCTGGATCAGGTTGTCGAGCTTCACGCCCCGGCGGATGATGGTCGAGTCGGTCTTGGCGCGGTCGATGCAGGTGTTGGCGCCGATCTCCACGTCATCCTCGATGACGACGTTGCCCAGCTGGGGGATCTTGTCGAAGCCCCCTGCGGCGTTGGGCAGGAATCCGAATCCGTCGGCGCCGATCACCGCCCCGGCATGGAGGATGCAGCGGCTGCCGATGACACACCCCTCGTAGATCTTCACGCCGGGGTAGAGCGTCGTGCCGTCACCGATCCTGACGCCGCGGCCGATGTAGACCTGCGGGTAGATCTGGCAGTCGCGGCCGATCTCGACGCCCTCCTCGATGACCGTGAAGTCCCCGACGTAGCACTTCTCGCCGAGCGAAGCCTTCTCCGAGATCACGGCACGGGGGCTGATTCCTTCGCGGCGCGGCTTGGCGGCGTTGTACATCTCGAGGAGCTTCAGCACGCACTCCGCGGCGTTGTCGACCCGGATCAGGGTGGCCGATACCGGCTGCGAGGGCTCGAACGAACGGTCGACGAGCACGATCGAGGCGTGGGTGGTGTAGAGGAAGGGTTCGTATTTGGGGTTGGTCAGATAGCTCAGCGCTCCGGCCTTCCCCTCTTCGATCGACGAGACGGTATGCACCCGGGCATCCTTGTCGCCGATGACCTCTCCGCCGAGAAATCCGGCAATCATTTCGGCCGAAAATTCCATCATAACAATCTCTTATTATAGGTATTTGTTGATATCGATTCCTTCGGGCAGGAACTCCTCGACGTTGCGCCCGAATGCGAGCACTTCGCGGACGGTCGACGAGGAGATGTCGGCAACGGGTGCCGGCGTGAAGAGCATCACGGTGGTGATGGCGGGGTAGATGCGGTGGTTGGTAGCCTCCATCGTGCGTTCGTATTCGAAGTCGGTGGTGTTTCTCACGCCGCGGATGATGGCACAGGCGTCGACCTGCTCGGCGAACTCCCCGGTCAGCCCCGTGTAGATGCGGGCCTCGACGCGCGGTTCGTCGCGGTAGATGTCGTCGATGAGCCGCTTGCGGTTCTCGACACTCATCAGGCTGTTTTTGGCGAAGTTGTTGCCGATGCCGATAATGATCCGGTCGAAGAGGTTCAGGGCCTCGTCGACCAGTGCGGCATGACCTCGCGTGAAGGGGTCGAACGACCCCGGGAAGATGGCTGTCCGTTCCATATCGGACAAAGGTATGAAAAAAAACCGAAAGCCCTGCATTTTCCGGCGATTATTCGCCGCCGGGGCCTCTATGCGTCGGAGAGTGCCTTGCGCAACTGCTTCAGGGCCTTGGTGATCTGGGCCTCGACGGTCTTTACCGAGATGTGCATCCGGTCGGCGATTTCGTGGTTCGAGAGCTCCTCGGTGCGGCTTTTGATGAAGACCTCGCGGCAGCGTTCCGGAAGCCGGTCGATCGCCTCGACGGTGAGCTGCATGATCTCGTCGAACTCCAGCTGGCGGGATTCCGGACAGTAGAGGAGTGTTTTCAACTCCTCGAACGGGATGTAGGCGAAGCGGTCGTCGCGCAGCCGGTTGAGTGCACGGTTGCGCACGGAGCGGAAGAGGTAGGCGCGCAGCGAGGAGGAGATGCGCAGTTCGTCGGCATGCTCCCAGAGATGGGTGAAGAGGTCCAGAACGATCTCCTCCGCCGCCCCGGCGTCGCGCAGCCAGTACTCGGCAAAGCGGCACAACGGAAGGTAATGCCGGTCGAACAGCTCCCGGAAGGCCGTCAGATCCCGGTCCCGGCAGATGCGTCCCCAGAGCATGATGTCATGGTCGTTTTCCGTCATTTTTACGCCTTGGATGAGTATTTCGACAGTAAAGATACGTCCTTTGCGGCACAATGCAACGCGCGGAGTCGTGAATTTGGTGTGACAAAATGCCGGCTTCCCCGCGAGTCTCTTCGCAACCTTCCTCCGCGGGCCCCTTCTCAACCTTCCGGGGCTTCCGGGCCTCCTGCCGCCGAATGCCGAAAAGAGCCTGCCGAGAGATCTCTCGGCAGACTCCGTTCGGTCGCTTCGCGGGGGACGGGCTACTCGAGCAGCTCGTTGTTGCCCCAGACGTTGAATTCGGCAATGCACCAGCCGCGGAACACCGGATTGTAGGTCTTGTTCGTGTAGCTGTTGTGGATCCGCAGTTTGATGTAGCGGGCGTGCTGGTAGTCATCGAGCATCGGATTGATGATGACGGCCAGCGGATCGAGCGGCGATTCGGGATCGGTCCGGTAGTCCCAGTACTCCTGGTGATAGGTCCAGTTGGCGTCGTTCTCCGAGCCCAGGCCGTCGCCCGTGATCGTCTCGGCCGTCCAGACCTCCATGTGGGCGATGCCGTAGCGCGCGCCGTCCTCGGGCTTGCCGGTGGTCATGTAGCGCTGGTTGAACTGGAAGCCGCGCACGGTGACCGTCTTGCCCAGGTCGAGCACGAAGTCATAGGGCGGTTCGGCCTTCTCCTCGTCGGCGTTGCAATAGCCGAAGGTGTTGATGTCGTCGTCGAAGGCCTTCTCCACCTCGTAGTTCACCTTCGTCTTGGGCGAGGCCAGGAGTTTCCATCCGTCGCGGTCGAGCAGCACGGGATCGGGCGGTCCCGGCTTGACGATCTTGTTGAAGAGGATGTAGAGCACGCCGCTCGTTGCCGAGACCGTCGCGCGGGAATCTCCCTTGATCGAGTCGATGGTGATCGGCAGCAGGTAGGGATTTTCGTCGGGCATGCGCTCGCTGAGCAGTTCCAGCTCCATGGTCGAGGAGACGGTGTTGTAGCGCGGCAGCATGACCTCCGAGGTCGATACCTCGTAGGCCTCCGACGGGCAGAGCGTGTACGAGGTTCCGTGGGCCTTGTTGTAGACCTCGACCAGCTCCGGGGCGGTTTTCAGGGTGACGGTGACGTAGTGGCCGCTGATCTGCTCGGCTGCCACACGCACGTTGACGGTCTGTTTCTTGGGGCTCTCCACCGAGAACACCTCGGCCTCGGGCGTGGCGCCCTGGATCCCCAGGACGGCCGGCTGTGTCAGCACCGGTCCGTCGTCCTCCTTGCAGCCCGCCGCTGCCAGAAGCAGCAGCGCGGCCGTGAGAAGACGCATTCTGTTATGTCGTTTCATAATCGTTTGCTTTTGACGGTTCGTTTTGCGTTAGAAGCGTACATCGAGCAGCACGGGAATGTGGTCCGAGGCCTTCTTGATGTCGCCCTTGTTGAAGTAGAGCATGATCTTCGTGCCCTTCACCTCGCAGGAGGCTCCGTTGCCCTTCCACTGCATGATGTAGTCGATGCACTTGTTGGGATTCTCCGAGGAGTGGGTGAAGTCTCCGGCCCCGTGCGGGGTGAGGATCGTCCAGTCGTTCTGCAGTTTGAGGATGGTCTGCGAATCGGGGCGCGCGTTGAAGTCGCCGCCCAGGAACACCGGTTTCCGCGATTCGGCGAACTCCTCGCCGATGACCTTGTTGATCTCGTCCACCTGCCCGAGCTGCGCACGGTCCGACACATGGTCGAGGTGCGTCGTGGCGAAGACGTAGTCGGCGAACTCCATGACCACCATCACGCGCGGCTCGGCGCCGTCGCCCTGGGGCAGCGGGGCGGCAAAGGCCCGCAGCGGCTTCTCGCGGCTGGCGATTCCGTCGCCGTAGGCGCCGCCCTGGTAGGCCATGGCCCGGGAGTATTCGTAGCTCCACTCCTTGCCCATCAGCTCGGAGAACTTCTTCAGCTGGAAGATCCGCTTCGTGCGCACCGTGCAGCTGTCCAGCTCGCTGAAGCCGATGACGTCGGCTCCGACCTCGGTCATCATGTCGGCCACCATCTGGTAGCATCCGTTCTCGTCGTATTTCGAGAAGACCCCGACGTTGTAGGTAACCAGACGGGTCACGCCATCCTCCTTCGGATAGTAGACCTTGTCGGGCAGCTGGCCCGGTTCGTCGGGTTTCAGATGGGGCGGAATCTCGTCTCCGGCTCCCGAGTTGTCGCCTCCGCAGGCCGTGGCCGGGCAGATGAAGGCGAGCAGCAGCACGACGGCAAAGTATTTTTTCAGCAGGTTTAACATGGCAGTAATCATTTTTGTGGGTTTTTCGGTTTTAGAATTCGAGTCCGTCGTTCCACCCGGGATTCTGCGTCAGGGCGCCGCCCGTCAGCGAACGGTCGTCGGTCGGAATCGGGTAGAAGTAGTCGCGCTCCTCGTTCCACTCTCCGGGGTTGTTCTTGTGCGGCGAGACGTATCCGTAGGTGCCTTCCGAGAGAACGATATCCTGATCGAGCACCAGCGTGAGTTTGGCCTGTGTGGAGGGCGTCTCCCCCTTGGAGGCGAAGTAGACGTCGGGCGTTCCGTCGCCGTCGAGGTCATATTCGCCCTTGGCGGGGATATAGATGCCCAGCAGCGGCTGCTCGAAGGCCTTGCCCTCCTTCCAGCGGATGATGTCGTAGTAGCGGAAGCCCTCCTGCAGCAGCTCGATGGTCCGCTCGCGGCGAATCTCGAGAATCACCCCCTTGTTCGGGCCGCTGACGTTCGGATATCCCGTCTTGGGATCCGACAGGTAGGGGTCCGGGTTGGCATTGGCCTCGTCCAGATCCAGGTTGGGCATCCCGACGCGGTCGCGGAGCTTCTTGATCGAGATGTTGATATCCTCCTGCGTGAGCGTTCCCAGTTCGGCCTTGGCCTCGGCGAAGTTCAGGTAGACCTCGGCGCTGCGGAAGATCGGCAGATCGGTGTACGAGAGGTTGTATCCGTCGGACTCGAAGCTCACCGGAGCGACGAACTTGATGGGCTGATAGCCGGTCATCGAGGTCACCAGATCGGGCGTGAGCTTCTCGGTGGAGCCGATGCGCGTGTAGCCCGGGGTGCGGATCGACTGTGCCAGCCGCGGGTCGCGGTTCTGACACTGATCCTTGAACTCCATGGTCTCCCAGCCGGTGCGGTCGGTGAAGCGCGAGCCGTCGGCCATCAGGTAGCTGTCGACGATCTTGCGCGTCAGGCCCGGACGTCCGTAGGAGGTGTTCAGCGAGTAGAACGTCGCATTGTGGAACACCCCGAGGCTCTTGTTGTAGTCGCGGGCCAGGATGACCTCGATCTCCTGGGCCTGCTCCGAGACGAAGAGATCGCGGTAGGCGACGTTGGTGCCGCTGCCCGTGTAGATGCCGTAGCCGCTGTTGGTGATGAACTCCTCGGAGGCCTTGGCCGCCTGGTCGAGGTACCACGCCCAGTCGTGATCGTATCCGTTGATGCCGTGGTACTTGCGGAAGGTCCCCTCGAAGAGGCAGAAACGCGACTTCAGGGCCAGGGCGGTCCACTTCGTGATGCGGTAGAGGTCGTGCTGCGTCGGCAGGTTCTGGATGGCGTAGTCGATGTCCTTGATCATCTCCTGCATGACGTATTCGCGCGAGTCGCGCGGACGCTTGAGTTCGGGATCGGCCGAACCGAGCGGCTTCGCATACCAGGGCACGTCACCGAAACGCTTGACCTTCTCGAAGTAGAAGTAGGCGCGGAAGAAGCGTGCCAGGGCGTCGTAGTGGGTTCTGACCTCGGCATCCGTGCAGTTGCCCGAATATTCGAGCAGGGTGTTGATGTCGCGCAGGTCGCCCCACGACCAGCCGCCTCCCGAGGCGGGAATCGTCCGCCCGTTGCGCATCTCCTCGGGCAGATCGTTGTGGATGATGTTGTCCCAGTATTCGCTGTAGATGCCCCCTGCGGGGAACATGACGTAGAACTGGTTGCTGAAGGCCTGCAGTTCGTTCTCGTTGGAGAAGAACGTCTCGGGCGACATCTGGGCCAGCGGGTATTTGTCGAGCCACTCTTCGCACGAGGCGAGCGTCAGCGCGCCGCATGCGGTCAGGATCCAAAGTATCTTTTTCATGATTCTCTTCTTGTTAAGTGTTTAGAACGTGACGTCCACGCCGAACATGTAGGTCTTCTGCCAGGGGTAGGTACGCATCTGGTCGTTCATGGCCGCCATCTCGGGGTCGATGTAGTCCGAGTGGATGGGTGACCAGGTGGCGAGGTTCTCTCCCGTGAAGTAGACGCGCAGGCTTTCGATCAGCACCTTGCGGGTCCATTTCTTCGGCAGGGTGTATCCCACCGTGAGGTTCTTCAGTCGGCAGTAGCGGATGTTCTGCAGGTAGCGGTCGTTGACGGCCGTCAGCTCGCGGTTGGTGCCCGAGAGGGCCACGTATCCGCGCGGACGCGGGAAGTAGGCGTCGGGATTCTCCTCGGTCCAGTACATCGTGTGGAAATCCTTCGGAATCCAGCTTGCGTAGGGACGTGCGTAGGGACCCCAGAAGGCGATGGTGTTGGCCGTCGGATACCAGTGGCGGCGTCCGATGCCCTGGAAGAAGATCGAGAAGTCGAAGCCCATCCACGACATGCTGAGCGTGGCTCCGTATTGGAAGCGCGGCTGGCTGTTGCCGATGATCTCGCGGTCGCCCGGATCGTCCACCGTGTTCTTGCCGATCGAGATGACGTTGTCACCGTCCAGATCGAGGAACTTCAGGTCGCCGGCATGCAGTCCGCGTTCGGATCCCGCGGCGGCGTTGATGCGGTTGTTGACCGCCGTCTGGTCGACCGCATAGTTCCGGGCCTCCTCGTCCGAGGCGAAGAGCCCTCCGATGCGGTATCCCCAGATCTCGCCCCAGCGCATGCCTTCGTAGTAGGCCTTGGCGAACGTGCGGTCGGGGTTGTCGTAGCGCGTGATGTTGGTCACGTAGTCGTTGAAGGTGAGCGTCACGCTGTAGGTGAACGGGCGTCGCAGCACCTGGAACTCGTCACGCCAGTTGAGCGTCAGCTCGTAGCCTTTGGTCCGCAGGTCGGCGCTGTTCATCTTGGGCGATCCGGCGCCGTAGGTCGACGGCAGGGCGACACCCTCGGTGAGCATGTCCTTCGTGTCGCGGATGTAGAAGTCGGCGGTGAGTCCCAGCCGGTTGTTCAGGAAGCTCATGTCCAGACCCAGGTTGTTGTGGACGCTGGTCTCCCACGAGAGGTTCGAGGCCACGGGGTCGGAGATCGTTGCCACGGTGGGCTTGTCGCCGCCGAACAGATAGCTCTGGTTGCTGATCGAGATCTTGCGGATGTAGTCGTAGTAGCCGACGTTCTGGTTGCCGAGCTGTCCGTACGAGTAACGGATCTTGAGGTTGTTGAACTTGTCGCGGATGGCGTCGAAGAAGGGCTCCTCGGAGATGCGCCATCCGAGCGAGAACGAGGGGAAGAAGCCCCAGCGGTGTCCGCGCTTGAAGCGCGACGTGCCGTCGTAGCGGCCGCTCACCTCGACGAGGTATTTGCCCTTGTAGTCGTAGTTCAGACGTCCGAAGTAACCCATCAGGGCGTATTCGTTCTGTCCGCCGCTGACCTCCATGCGTTCGTTTCCGTCGGCGCCCTGACCCACGAGATTCAGGTCCATGAGCGTCTCGGAGAGCAGGTTGTAGCCCGTTGCCGCAACATCCTTCAGATACTTCGTCTCCCAGTTGAAGCCGACCATGGCCTTGAAGTTGTGGTTCTCGCCGAACGTGTGTTCGTAGGTGGCGTAGGCGTTGGCCTGGTAGTAGTTGTGCATCATGGTCTTCTCGTAGAGCTTGTCCTCGAAGCGGCTGCCGGTCGAGAGGGTCTTGATCTCGCCCGGATACTGCGAGTACTCGGTGTTGACCTGACGGTTGAGATAACGCGTGGTGTTGAACATGTAGGTGAAGTTACCCTTGATCTCCAGCCCCTTGACGGGCGTCCAGGTCAACTCCGTGGTGGTCGACATGTTGTCGGTCTTGTCCTTGTTGTAGTGCCCGCCCTTGTTCATGATCGTCGGCAGTCCGTCCATGATGGCATACTTCGACAGCGAGGTGTAGTAGACGCTCGTTCCGTCGGGGTTGTAGGGCATCATCGACGCCAGGGCATGCACGGTGCCCAGCGAGAAGGCCGTGTTGACACCGCTCGGTCCCGGATAGTAGTACTGGTAGTTGTAGTAGCTGGTGTTGTTGCTGATCTTCAGCCACTTGTTGATATCGAACGAGATCTTCGAACGGAAATTCACCCGCTGCAGCCGGTCGGGATCCTGACGGAAGAGCCCCTCTTCGCTGTAGTAGTTTCCCGAGAGCATGTACTTGACTCTGGAGTTGCCGCCCGAGAGCGTGATGTTATGGCTCGTGTTGGGGTGCTCGTCCTTGAAGAGGTAGTGGTACCAGTCGAAGTTCGCGTAGTAGACATACGTGTCGCGGCCGTCGCGCTGGTCGATCTTCACCCACGGACGCGCGGGGTTCTCGGTCTTGTCGTTGCGGCGCGCCCAGAGCTCCATCATGTCGGCCTCGGTGTAGTTCGAGTAGTTGGTGCCGGCGTCGGCATGCCAGAAGAGGTCGTTGATGTAGACCGAGTAGTAGCCGCGGGTTTCGTATTCGGTCGAGGTCGTCGGTTCGTTCCATCCCCAGCGGCCGCTGTACGTCACGCGGGTCTTGCCCGAGTTGTCGCCCTCCTTGGTGGTGACCAGAATCACGCCGTAGGCGGCGCGGGCTCCGTAGATCGCTGCGGCCGAGGCGTCCTTGATGACCGAGATCGAGGCCACGTCGTTGGGGTTGATCTTCATCAGGTCGCCCTCGGCGCCGTCGACCAGCACGAGCGGCGAACCGCCGTTGATCGAGGTGATGCCGCGGATGTTCAGGCTCGCCTCGTTGCCCGGACGTCCCGACGAGGTGGTGATCGTCAGTCCCGGGACCGAACCCTGAAGCATGTGGGCGACCGACGGTGCCGAACGGCTCTGCAGCTGCGTGTCGTCGACCGTGGAGATGGCGCCCGTGAGGTTGACCTTCTTCTGCGTGCCGTAGCCCACGACCACGACATCGTCCATCCGCACGGCATCCTCGGTCAGGTAGACCGTGACGTGGTGCTGGGTCGCCGGTACGGAGATCTTCTTGCCGATGTATCCCAGGTAGGAGACGTTGAGCGTCACGTCGCCGTCGGGCACGGAGATCGAGAAGGTTCCGTTGGCCTCGGAGACGGTTCCGCGCGTGTTGTCGCCCTCGAGGGTGATGGCCACACCGGCCAGCGGCGTCTCGGCCGAGTCGTGAACCTCGCCGGTGATGGTGCGCTGTGTCCCAGCGGTTGTGCGTGCGGGGATCAGGGCGATCTGCCGCTCGGAGATGGTGAACTCCATGCCCGTCGGGGCGAGCATCTCGCGCAGGGCCTGCGAGATGGGCATGTTCGACGCCTTGAGGCTCACGTGCTGGGTCAGATCGGTCTGCCCGGCGTCATAAAAGAAGGTATATTTGCTGTTCTGTTCGATGCGTGAGATCGCTTCCGAAAGCGGTATGTCGGAGAACTCCACGTTCAGCGTGGCCTCCCCGCTCTGGCCGTGTACGCCCGATGTCCATCCGCAGACGAATAGCAACAGCATTGCGAATAGTCTGAAATGTTTCATGATTGCAATGTTAAGTATGGGTGAATGGGGTTGGCAGCGAATACTTTGTGATGCTGCGTTGCGATGGGTCGTAGAGTGTAGATCAGGGTTTCATAGGCGTCGGGTTTATTCAGGGTTAATAATTCGTGATGGGTTGGTTGGTTGGTTTTCGGTAGGGAAGTGTGCCTGGAAAGGTGTTCACTCAAGCTCGGTGATCGAGACGGAGTTGTTATCCGAGAAGCTGTAGTCGATCGGATTGATGCGGCTCATGATGCGCAGAATCTCCTCGAGCGGTTCGTCGGTGATGGTGAACGTGTAGGCGTAGTTGTGGATAAGGGCCGGGGCGATGTCGATCCGGATGTCGTACCACCGCGAGAGGTAGCGGCAGATTTCGCCCAGGGGCTGCTGTGTAAAGACGAGTTTCCCGGCGGCCCAGCAGGACTCCAGCTCGACGTTGCCGCTCATGATCCGCAGGTCGTGTGTCGAGGGGGTGTAGCGGGCGATCTCTCCCGGGCGGAGCCATTGCTGCATGCCGTTTCCGGCATCGAGGGCTACGGAGCCTTCGACCAGCGACACGGTGACAGCCTCGTCCCCGAGGGTACGGACGTTGAACTTCGTGCCGTGGACGCGGATGTGCAGTCCCTTCACGTCGACGATGAAGGGGCGTTCGGCATCCCGGGCCACCTCGAAGAATCCCTCGCCCTGCAGCGCCACGCGGCGCTCCTTGCGGTCGAAACGGGTGTCGAAGAGCAGCGAGGAGCCGTTCTGGAGCCAGACGGTCGAGCCGTCGGCGAGCGTGGCGCGGGACTTTCCGCCGAAGGCGTGCAGCTCCTGCCGGTGCTCCTCGGGAGCCGGGGCTGCGCTCCACTCCCGGGCGACGAGCAGTGTCAGCACGACGCTCGCGGCAATGAGTCCGGCGGTTCGCAGCAGCGGCATCCAGCGCCGCTTGCGGACGCGGGGCTGCGGTGCGGCGTTGCCGGCCTCGATGCGCTGGCGCAGTTGCTGCCAGAGCCTTTCGCGGTCGGGTTCGTAGGCCGCGGCGCGTCGTTGGATATCGTTCCAGATTCCGGAGATCCGGGCGAAGAAGCGGCGGTTCTCGGGGTCGGCCGACCACCGGTCGAACTCCTGTTGCGACGAGGCATCGAGCGTGCCCTTCAGTGCGCCGATGATGAGGTTCCAGTGTTCGTTGTCGATGGCCATACGATCTCGTTTTTACCTTTAAGACACGAAAAAAGCGGCCCACCCTTACGGGAAGAACCGCTCTTTTTTCTGTTTTTTTTCGGTTTTTTACCGCTCGATCCGGATGTATTCCGTATAGACGATGTGCGTGTGGGGGTTCGACGAGACGATCTCCTGCCGCAGGGCCTTCGTCCCCCAGCGGATGAAGAGGAACCGCCGCGGAATGCGGTGCACCACCTGCCGCAGCGTGTCGACACTCCGCACGCGGCATTCTACCGAGTCGCGGCCGACGATGCCCTCGACCCGCACCCAGGGATCCTGCCAGCGGAAATGACGGGCCGGCTCGGCAATCGGAAGCGTGTCGCGCCGCAGCACGACAAGGGTGTCGCGCAGCGGCGCCCGGAGCGAGAGGTCGCTCTGCGTGATGTGCTTCCCGGCGGCTTCGAGCCTCCGGAGCCGGATTCCCAGTTGTCGGATCCGCTCGGCATCGGCGGCCCGCAGCTCCTCGAACTCCGCGCAGCGGAGGCGTAATGCCTGGGTTGAGGCGGCCTCCTCGCCCAGCCGCGTGCGGTAATGCTCGACCTCGGAGGCCAGGGCCGTCTGGTTCTGCGTAAGGCGTCGGTTCTCGCCCCGGTAGTGGCGGAAGACGAAGATGAGCAGGGCGGTGGCGACCGCCGCGTAAAGAATAAGGTATTTCTGCATGATTTCGGGAATCTGGGGGATTTGTTCCCGAAAGATAGTTGCCTTGGGGCCCGCGGGGTTTCTATTTTTTCGCGAAAGGCCGCTCCTTCTTCGCAAAAAGCCCCTCCAGCGCTTCGGCGACACGCTCGGCGAGGAGTGTCATCAGCGGCTGTCCGTCGCAGTGCGAGAGGGCCGTGACGCCGCGGTGGTCGACGAAGAAGAGCTCGTCGAGCTGCGGCAGCTCGTCGCGGCCGAACGGCTCCTCGCGAAGCTCCAGTCCGGCGGCGCGGACCGCCTCCGTGGCCAGCTGCCGTTCGACGCTCGCCAGCCCCGGGGCGATGCGCACGATGCGGTCCGTCGCGCACAGCAGCGGGGCGTTGTCGCTCTCGCGGAGCACCCCCGTGCGGTCGCAGCGCACGGCGATGTCGGCCCCCCGGCGCATGGCTTCGTGACAGGCCCAGCGTGCGGTGGCCTCGCGGACCGATGTCGGTGCTTCGGAGAAGGGGATGTCGTAGTTGAGAATGGCGGCCGAGGGGGTGAGGCTGCGGAACGCATAGCCCGCATAGAGCGAGACGCCGGCCGGCGAGAGGCGCTCTTCGCCGTCGGGCCCGAGCTCCAGACGGACGAATCCCGAGACCCGCGTGGGGAGACGCTCCTCCGTGGCCAGGGCCGCAATGCGCCGGGCGAGCGCCTCGGCGCCGGGCGCGTAGGGACGTCCGAAGAGCCGGCGCGACGCTCCGTCGAGCACGGCGATGTGTGCCTCGAGGTTGCGCACCGTGCGTCCGGCTGCCAGGTGCAGCGTCTGATACAGGTAGATGTCGCTCACTGGAGGAAGATTTTCAGCAGCAGCTCGCGCAGCAGTTCGCCGTCCGATGCCCCGCCGGCGTTGAGTCCCTTGCTCTTGGCGTCGTATTCGCGCAGCAGCCCCAGCACCTGGAAGACCTTGCGGTTGTCCCACAGCGCGGCCTGCTGCTTGATCTCCCCGAGTACGAAGGTGTTGTTCTTGCGCAGCAGGCGCATCAGCTCCTGGTCCGACGGGAAGGGCTGGTTGCGGCGGCGTGCGAGCCAGCGCAGGTAGTTCACGATGAAGAGGTCGCGGAACTGTCCGAAGAGTGCCATGACGGTGAGCAGCAGCGGATTGTCCTTGGGATTGCGGGCGAAGTGGTCGGCGATCATCAGCGCCCGGGACATGTCGCGCGTGACGACCGCCCTGCACAATTCGAAGTTGTTGAAATCCTTCGAGATGCCGATGTTCGCCTCGATGTCGGCATCGGTGATGCGTTTGGTACCCTCGGGGAGCGAGACGGTCAGCTTGTGCAGCTCGTTGGAGATCTTCGCGATGTCGGTTCCCAGGTGGTCGGTGAGCATCGAGAGGGCTTTCGGGTCGATCGTGAAGCCGTGGCGGGCGATGAACTGCTGCAGCCACGAGGCGATCTCGTAGTCGCGCGGGCGCACCGACTCGAAGACCTCGCCGTGGGCCGCACAGCCCTTGTAGAAGGCCGACCGGCGGTCGACGTTCTTCTCCTTGTGGCAGATGACGAGGATAGTCGTCGGCGAGGGCTTCTGCGTGTAGTACGAGAGCTTGTCGAGCCCCCGCAGCTGCTGTGCCTCCTTGAGGATCACGACCTGCCACTGTCCCATCATCGGCATCTGGCGGCAGAGGTTGATGACCTGCCCCGCCTCGGTATCCTTGCCGTAGACGGTCGTCTGGTTGAAGGCGCGGGCCGCCTCGTCGAGAATCGTCGAGGCGAGCTGCTCGCACAGTGCGTCGATGAAGTAGCTCTCCTCGCCCATGAGCAGATAGATGGGGGCGAACTTCCGCGCCCCGATGTCGGCGCTGAGGCGTTCGAACGCGGCGACCGAATCCTTGAATTTCAGCGTTCCCTTGGCCATGTCAGACGATCTCTTTGGTGATGCGCAGGACGTTCTCGGTCTCGGGCGTGAGGCGGTAGCGGTCGTCGATGCGCCGGCCGACGAGCCAGACGATGTCGTCGCCCGAGAGCAGCACGAACTGCCGCTGCTTTTCGGCGGCGGAGACCTTGGCGTCGATCAGGAAGTCGCTCACCTTCTTGCGGCCCGTCATGCCGAAGGGTATGAACCAGTCGCCCTCCTTCCAGCGGCGCAGCGTGAGCGGGTAGTGCAGGCGGTCGGCGTCGACCTGGGCGATCTGCTCCGGGACACCGAAGTTCTTGATGGCGTCGATGTCGAGTGTCTCGAAGTAGAGCGCCGCGTTGCCGCAGTAGGCGCGCGGGGTTCCGCGGGGGATGGTCGTCCGACACTCGTCGTCCGGGGCGATCTGCGTGACGACGATCCGTCCGCGGTCGATGTAGGCCACCCGGTCGCGGGCGTAGAAGCGTTTGCCGGTGGTCGTCTCCCCCTTCTGTTCGAGGGCCCGGCAGAGCGAGTCGATGACGTCGCCCTTGAATCCGTAGGCCGAGGCGAGGAGTTCGTAGATGACGAATTCGCGCGGAAAGTCCGGGTCAAGCCGTTCGAGGTGAATCGTGTCGATGCCCGCCTCCGAGGTCACGGCCTCCCGGCGGATGCGCTCGATGCCGTGGTCGATGAAGCGCTGGGCGTCGGTCAGCCGCGCGAGGTTGCGGATCATCAGCGGGGTGAACTTGGGGTTGATCTCCCGGATGCGGGGGATGAGCCCCAGGCGGATCTTGTTGCGCAGGTATTTCGTCGAACGGTTCGTCGAGTCCTCGCGGAACGGAATGTGGTGCTGCACGGCGTATTCGAGGATCTCCTTGCGTGAGGCGAACAGCAGCGGGCGGATGACCTTCCCGACCTGCGTCGAGATGCCGGTCAGGCCGCGCAGCCCGGTGCCGCGCAGCAGGTTGATGAAGAAGGTCTCGATCGAGTCGTCGGCGTGGTGGGCAATGGCGATGGCCGAGTATCCGTGTTCGTGGCTCAGGTCGTTGAACCAGGCGTAGCGCAGCCGCCGGGCCGCCATCTCCATCGATTCGCCCGTGCGCTCCATCTCGCCCGCGGTATCGAAGCGCCGGTTGTAGAACGGCACGCCGAATTTCGCCGCCTGCTGCTCGACGAGCACCTCGTCCTCGTCGCTCTCGGCCCCGCGCAGCTGGAAGTTGCAGTGGGCGACGCCCACCCGGTATCCCGCGTTGATGAAGAGCGAAAGCAGCACCATCGAGTCGACGCCGCCCGAGACGGTGAGCAGAATGCGGTCGTCGTGCGTGACGAGTTCGTTCTCGTCGATGTAGTGTTGGAAAGCCTCCTGAAGATTCGTATTCATAGGATGTTCACCTCGGTGTCAATGTCGATGCCGAATTGTTCGCGGACCCGGGCCTGGATCTTGCGGGCGAAGTCGATCACCTCGCGGCCCGTGGCGCCGCCGTAGTTGACCAGCACGAGGGCCTGGCGTTCGTGCACGCCGACGGCTCCTTCGCGGCAGCCCTTCAGTCCGCAGCGGTCGATGAGCCATCCGGCGGCCAGCTTCACGCGTCCGTCGGGGGCCGGGTAGTGGGGCATGTCGGGATACCGTGCCAGCAGCTCCCCGGCCACCGGCGCCTCGACGACGGGATTCTTGAAGAAGCTCCCGGCGTTGCCCAGCACGGCCGGATCGGGCAGCTTCGCGCGGCGGATCGCGCAGATCGCCTCGCGGATGTTGTGCAGCGTGGCGCCTCCGCGCGCCGCGACCTCGCGCTCGACGTCTCCGTATCCGAGCTTCGGGTGCGGCGTGCGCGAGAGTTCTATCTCGATGGCCGTGATGATGACCCGCCCCTTGAGCATGTGCTTGAAGACGCTTTCGCGGTACCCGAATCCGCAGTGCGCGGCGTCGAGGGTCAGCAGCGCCCCCGACTCGACGCAGAAGGTCTCCACGCGGCGGATCGCATCCTTCGCCTCGCAGCCGTAGGCGCCGATGTTCTGGACCGGAGCGGCGCCCGCCCTGCCGGGGATGAGCGAGAGGTTTTCTATGCCCCAGAGTCCGCGGTCGACGGCCCAGGCCACCAGATCGTCCCACTCGACACCCGCCTCGACGCGCACGCGCACGGTGTCGCCCTCTTCGGATAGGGGGGTGATGGCGCGGGCGACGGGCGTCAGCAGCACGCCGTCGTAGTCTTCGGTGAAGAGGATGTTGTTGCCTCCGGCGAGGACCGTCCAGCGGTCGGGGATCCCCGGGGCGAAAAAATCGCGCAGATCGTCGGGCGTTTCGAACTCGACGAGACGGGCGGCCTGCTGGCAGACACCGAAACTGTTGCGGTCGCGCAGGCCGATATGGTGAAATTCTCGGATCATGATGTGCAAAGTTACGAAATAATTTACTATTTTTGAATGACGGCGGACGTCATTGTGCCGCGGAGTGCCGAATCGGTTCTCCCGTCTTTTGCGAATGTTCCGCCGTGCGGCCCGCGGGTGATGCCGGAATCCTTCCGGCGGCGTCCATGTGCGGATCTCCCGGGGCGGAACATCGTGTGCAACTTTAAATGATGGACAACATGTTTACCGAACAGGATTTGCAGCAGATCGCCGAACACGGTCTGACGCCGGAACAGGTGGAACTTCAACTGGAGAACTTCCGCCGCGGATTTCCTCCGCTGAATGTCGTACGGGCCGCTTCGCCGGGTGACGGCGTGCTGCCGGTCGACGGGGCGGCGGCCGATGCCGCCGTGAAGCGTTACGAAGAGACGGTCGGGCGACTGCGCGTCGTGAAGTTCGTCCCGGCGTCGGGCGCCGCGACGCGCATGTTCAAGGAGCTCTTCGCGTTTGTCAACGAGGGCCGGCGCGGCCCGGGTATCGACATTCTGCTCGAACATCTCCCGGAGTTCGCCTTCTGGCCCGAACTGCTGCGGGTGCTGCCCGATGGCGCCGACGACCGCACGACGGTCGATGCCATCGTCAACCACGGACTCGGATACGGCCACAAACCCAAGGGGCTGGTGACCTTCCACGCCTATCCCGAAGGGGCGCGCAAGGCTGTCGAGGAGCATCTGGTCGAAGGGGCGACCTACGCCGCCGCGGGGGGTGTGGCGCGCATCCACTTCACCGTCTCACCCGAACATATGGAGGCCTTCCGGAGCCTGCTCGCGAAGAAGGTGCCCTATTATGAGGCGCGTTTCGGCATCCGCTACGAGATCACCTTCTCGGTGCAGAAACCCTCGACCGACACCATTGCCGTGAATCCCGACAACACGCCCTTCCGCCAGGACGACGGAAGGCTGCTCTTCCGTCCGGCAGGCCACGGGGCGCTGATCGAGAATCTGAACGAGATCGATGCCGACGTGATCTTCATCAAGAATATCGACAACGTGACCACCGACGCGCATCGCGGCGACACGATCCGTTACAAGAAGGTGCTGGCCGGCGTGCTGCTCGACCTGCAGGAGCAGGCCTTCGCACACCTCCGGGCGCTGGACAACGCCACGGCCGACCTGGCATCCGTTGCGGCGTTCGTCGAGCGGAAGTTGTGCGTGAAGCTCCCCGCGTCGTACGATGCGGCGCTGCTGCGTGCGGTTCTCGACCGTCCGATCCGCGTCTGCGGCATGGTCCGCAACGAGGGCGAGCCGGGCGGCGGCCCCTTCTGGGTGGCGAATCCCGACGGTACGGAGTCGCTGCAGATTGCCGAGTCGAGCCAGATCGCCGAGGAGGATCTGCCGCTGATGAAGTCCGCCACGCACTTCAACCCGGTGGATCTGGTCTGCGGCGTACGCACCTCGCAGGGTGGCAAATTCGACCTGCGGCGCTACACCGATCCCTCCACGGGATTCATCTCGTCGAAATCGAGCGGCGGTCGCGAGCTGCGCGCCCAGGAGCTTCCCGGGCTGTGGAACGGCGCCATGGCGCATTGGAACACGGTCTTTGTCGACGTTCCGATCACGACCTTCTCCCCGGTAAAGGTGGTGCTCGACCTGCTGCGCCCGCAGCACCGTTGACGGGCGCCGGGGGGCGGAGACCCGCCGTTTCTCCCCGACTCTCCCTGAATGCTGAAAGAACGGAATACCCGTTCGTCGTTTTCGGATCCGGATGCTGCGGCGTCCGGATCTTTTTTCGCCGTTTTTCTCCCTAATTTTGTCAAAATGGGCGATAACGACGCGGGGGGTTGTCGATTTTCGAAGAATCTTTTCTATATTTGTGTGCGCAAATTGAAAAATATAATCAAACACAACATAATATGGAAAACAAACTGCAAGAGTTGACCCGGAAGCTCTACGACGAAGGGCTCGAAAAGGGTCGCGCCGATGCCGACAAACTGGTTGCCGATGCCCGCGCCGAGGCTCAGAAAATCGTCGCCGAGGCCAACGCCAAGGCCGAGGAGATCCTCCGCAAGGCCCAGAGCAAGGCCGAGGATGTCGAGAAGAACACCATGACCGAAATCTCCCTGGCCGGAAAGCAGGCCGTGTCGAAGATCAAGGCGGAGATCGCGTCGCTGATCATCACCAAATCCACCGCGGAAGGGGTGAAGAGTGCTGTCGTGGATCCCGCGTTTGTCGAGGAGATGCTCGTGGCGGTAGCCAAGAACTGGAACGGCGCCGATTCGGGCAAGGTGGAGCTGCAGGCGCTGCTTCCCGAGTCCGAGCGTGCGAAGTTCGACGCGGCCTTTGCCAAGAGCGCCCGGGCGCTGCTCGACGCCGGCATCGAGGTGGGTTACTCCAAGGAGGTGAAGAGCGGCTTCAAGGTCGGCGCCAAGGATGGCGGTTACTACATCTCCTTCTCCGACGCCGATGTCGAGGCGCTGCTGGCCGAGTACCTGCGCGACAAAGTCTATCAATTGCTGTTTAAGGCCTAAACGAGATGTTCGGGAACGAATATTACTGTCTGGTAGCCTCGCTGCGGGAGTACGCGCTCGATGCCGATACGAAGGGCTTCGATGCGGCGGCCATCCGGGCCTCGATCCTCGAGGAGCTCTCGAAGAGCGATGCCCGTACGGTGCACCTGCTCTACGGCTACTACGACTGCGAAAATCTCGCCGCTCTGCGTGCGGGCCGTACGGCGCACAACCCGCTGGGCAACCTCTCGCGCGAGGAGCTCGAGGAGGAGATGAAGCGGCCGCGGCGTCTGCCCGAGGCCGTGGCGCAGGTGCTGCGCGCCTGGTCGGAGCCCGAGGGTGAGGATGCCGAGACGGTCGACACGGCGCAACGTTTCGAAAAGGCGCTGTTCGGCGCCTACTACACGACGTGCGCCGCGTCGAAGAGCCGCTTCCTGCGTCAGTGGTCGGAGTTCGACCGCACGCTGCGCAACGTCGCCGCGGCCGTGACCGCACGCGCCGCGGGGCGTGCCGTCGAGGAGGTTGTCGTGGGCAACGACGACCTGGTGAGCCAGATGTGCCGCAGTTCGGCCTCCGATTTCGGACTGCGCGGCGAACTTCCCTATATCGATGCCGTGATCGCGGCGGTGAACGACGAGTCGAACCTCCTCGAAAAGGAGCACAAGATCGACCGCATCCGCTGGAACGAGGCGTCGGAACTCTCCACGTTCGACTACTTCGACATCAATGCGATTTTGTCCTACCTGGTGCGCGTGAACATCGTGGCGCGCTGGGCGCATCTGGACGTCGCCCGGGGCCGGGAACTCTTCGCCCGGCTGCTGCAGGAGCTCGACGGGCGGGAGCTGATTGAAAATAAACAATAACGACATACAATGAAAACGACAGGACGTGTAAACGGTATCATCTCCAACATCGTGATCGTCAAGGCCGACGGACCTGTGGGCCAGAACGAGATCTGCCACGTGTGGACGGGCGATACCAGAATGATGGCCGAGGTCATCAAGGTCATAGGCGATGCGGCCTATGTACAGGTTTTTGACAGCACCCGCGGGCTGAAGATCGGCGACAAGGTCGAGTTCGAAGGCCATATGCTCGAAGTGACGCTGGCTCCGGGACTGCTCTCGCGCAACTACGACGGTCTTCAGAACGACCTCGAGAAGATGGACGGTCTGTTCATCGCCCGCGG
>CALUMQ010000014.1 GCA_944321765.1 uncultured Alistipes sp. | reverse complement strand
GGGCTGAAGCACGAAGGCACTTTCGACACGGCTACCGGAACGACTGCCGTAACCGCAGCCGTCGAATCGCCGATTACCATGCAGCTGGGCGGTGCCACCACTTCGCAAGTCATCATTCTCCCGCAGGAAGTGAACTCCTCTCTTGAACTTAAAGTGTCTTTCAACGGACTGGACTATACAACCACACTGCCGAATCCATCCAAGCCCGAAACGAATCAGTTCTCCGCAGGCTATGCCTATACCTACAACATAACGCTCAACAACAAGGGCATCACGGTGGAAGAACCGGAGATTACCCCGTGGGAACCCGGAGATTCGAACAATGTAAGCATCACGCTGTAAGCCCTACATACCGCTGCCCCGGCGCAAGCGTCAAGCCGGAGCTACCCATAGACACGATGGTGCGACAGCCGCCTTCGCAGGCGGCGGCAGCACAAAACCGGAAACAAATAAAAAACAACCCGATATGAAGAAAAGAAATTCCATCCATCTACTTCTTGCAGCAGCCGCGCTGCTCCTTGCCACGGCTGCCTGCACGACGGACGAACTGGCGGACGGTGACCGTCTGCCCGAAGGACAATACCCCCTTGAGATATCCCGCATCACCCTCGGCGTGGAGGGCGGCGAGGCGCAGCCCTGGGGCGCACCGCAGACGCGCGTCAGCGAGAGCCGGGACGGCACGGGCAGCATGTTCGACGCGGGCGACCTGTTCGCCGTGCAAATAGACGGCAAGGAAGAGGTCGGCACCTACACCGTGCAGGACGACCACACCGTCAGAGCCGAAACACCCCTGTACTGGAGCGACCGCAACGACCACACCGTCACCGCCTGGTACCCCGCTACGGACGGCACCATCGACCTCGGCAACCAGAGCCAAAGTCTTGCCTATCTGCTGGGCGGTACGGGCACGGGCAAATATCCGGACCCCGTCACGCTGAACTTCACCCATGCTCTGGCGAAGGTACGCATCACGCCTTCGGACGATGCACTCGGCGAGGTGCAGAGCCTCAAGCTCTATACCTATTACATAGTGTACTTATGAAAAAGGTACAGTAGTGCAAGGCTCGCAAGAAGACTGGATAGAGATGATGAAATGCGTCTATACGATTGAAGACCAAAAGGTGACCTGCTGGAAGGCGAACGTGGTGCCCGACTACACGATAACCAAGCTGATGGCGAACGGCACCGAGGAGCGCACTCTCTCCTCCGCCATCACCCCCGAGGCGGGCAAGTTCTACAACATCACGCTGAACAAGGACAAGGGATATACCGACGACGGACAGGGCAACTACACTGTGACCTCCGCCGAAGGCCTGAAGAACCTCGCCAGCCGGGTGAACAGCGGAGCGACCGGCATCAACATCACCCTTGATACAGACCTCGACCTGACGGATATGGAGTGGACGCCGATAGGCACTGAAAGCCAACCATACACCGGCACCTTCGACGGCAAAGATAAGACCATCACGGAGCTGACCGTTACGACGAGTGACCAATATGCGGGCCTGTTCGGACGTATGGGCTCCGGCGGCAAGGTGATGAACGTGAAGCTGGAGGGCGTACAGATAGAAAGCGATAACGAAATGAGCGCTGTCGGCGGCGTGGCGGGACAGAACGAAGGCACTGAAGAAAACTGCTCGGTGTCGGGCAGAGTCAGCGGCAGCGGCATTAACGGCGTTGCGGGCGGTGTAGTAGGCTATCAATGGGACGGTTCCATTACCGGGTGCAGCTCCTCGGCCACTGTGAATGCCGGGAATGTAGCTGGTGGCGTGGCAGGTAGCACGCAGTCTGCCACCCTGACAGGCTGCTATGCCACGGGCGACGTGACCCTTGAAAGTATCAACCAAGGCGGCAACTTTGCCGGCGGTGTGGTGGGAAGCAACACCAACAGTAGCACTCTCATTGCCTGCTATGCCTGGGGCAGCGCGAGCGGTAGCGGAAGCGGCACCATCTATGTAGGCGGCGTAACGGGAACCAATAATGATGGTACCCTGACCGCTTGCTACCATGCCAATGGGACTGTCAGCAGCGCGGCCGGAATCTCAGGCGGCGTGGCTGGACGGAACTATAAATCTTTCTATGACCCTGTCATCACCGCCTGCTACTGGGGAAGCAATTCCGACGCAGGCATCGGTTACAATCAGGCAGGCACCGGCGAAACCATCAAGGTGGACGACACCGTTACCTGGCAGGATGCCGTTAATAATATGAACACCGCATTGAACGGTTTAAGGACGTACAAAATCGACCTCGTACAATCATTACCTGTATTGTATTGATGTAAAGGCCATAAAAATGGCAGCCCAAAAGTTTGGCTGATTGGATATAAAATAGTAAATTGTAGGCATTTATGATACGCAAGATACTGACAACTTTCGCTGCACGGCTGGATGAATATCCGGCCCGCTCACACCGGCAGCCCGAAGGGATGGCCGAGGTCGGGCTGATAGGCTCTGCCGGCGAGCAATGCCCCAACAAGCTGGTGGTCTCTCTCGTCAATCTGGAACGGGAAACCAGCGGCGACGGCGGCTATATGCAGCGTGCCGCAACCGGCTATGCCGGCAGACGTCAGCCGCGGCTGCTGAACATGCATGTCATGATGGCGGCAGTATATGAAGACAAGCGGTATGCCGAGGCGTTGTCAGTATTGTCCGATGCACTCACTTTCATTCAGTCACTGCCTCGGTTCGTGGTCGGCAATTCATTGGAAAAGGGAGATATGAGAATAAAAGGAACTCCCATTCCGGGCGGGAGCATTTGTGCCCGGTAACATCATACAGACACCGCAGCCCGCTACCGTAAGGTCAGTGGGCTGCATTTCATACACCTGCGCACCAAGATAGCGGCAGTTGCTTTTTTTCGAAAAAACGATTACTTTTATGTCGTAAAAGAGCACAAGGCAAGCAAGATGTAATTCGATGCGATTGTGAAGACACCTAATCGGTGGACAACGTTTTGTAATCGCCTATCTTGCTGATAATCTTTCTGGTGTGGGCGAATGTTCATTTCCCCTACGCACCGCCAGCAGGAGGATGTAAATCAAAAGTTTATACGATTTACATCCTCTTTTTATTTAAGCGCATTTTCCTTAGAAACAAGGCTCAGAGAGAAGACTCCCAGACTCCCAGACTCCCGGGATTTCAAGAATGGCTCAATCTCCTCCGAACCAGATTTTGAACTCGTTGACACGTTGTTTGCTGACGAGAATCCGTTCGTCAGTACCCGCCTTCAAATTGACGGCCAGGCGATTATTGAACCACAGGTCGATATCCCGGACTGCATCGCGAGAGATGAGATATTGCCGGTTGATACGGAAAAAACGATCGGGATCAAGACTCTCGGTCAGCTCGTCGAGCGTATGGGGCAGCACGTAGCTCTCCCGATCACTCACAACTGCCTTCGTTACGCCGTCGGCAATACAGAAAAACTGTACCCGGTCAACCGCCAGCGGCAGCAATTTGTCCCCTCGGTAAGGAATCAGAAAATGTGTCTTGTAGCGGCCACGGCGCTGCAGGCTGCGGAGAAGTTCCGTCAACGACTCTCCGGAACCGGATGCACCGTGCAACGCCGCCAGTTTGTCGAGGGCCTGTCGCAGGTCGGATGCACTGATCGGCTTGAGCAGGTAGTCGATACTGTTCACCTTGAAGGCCTTGAGCGCATATTCGTCGTAGGCCGTGGTAAAGATGATCGGAGCGTCGATCCGCGTATGTTCGAAAATTTCGAATGAGGAGCCGTCGGCCAGGTGGATATCCAGAAAAACAACGTCCGGAGCCGTGTGCGTCTCGAACCACGCAACGCTGTCCGTCACGCTGTCAAGCACATCGATAACCTCGGTTTCGGGTGACACCTCCTTCAGCAGCGCCTTCAGGTTGCGGACCGCAGCCTTCTCGTCTTCAATGATCAGTGCTTTCATGGTTGTCGGGTTGTAAGGGCAGGCGGACGCAGAAGAGGCCATGCTCGGCCGATATCTGGATCTCCTGCTGCCACAGCAGACGATAACGTTTGGCCAGGTTGTCCAGGCCGATGCCCGGACCGCCGGGCGGAACCCGCTTGGGCTGAATACGGTTGCAGACCTCAAGCATCGTCGCATCGGTACGGATCGAGATGGTCAACGGATTGCGGTTGCTGATCTCGTTATGCTTGATGGCATTCTCGATAAGCAGCTGCACCGACATCGGAGGCAGCAGCAGTCCCTTCGTCCGTTCGTCGATATCGATCCGGAAAAGCAGATTCTCCTCATAGCGCATCTTCATCAGGTAGATGTACGCCTCGACGAACGCCATCTCCTCGGCAAGAGTCACGCTCGGCCGGTCGTTGTCCTGAAGCGTATAGCGCAGCACCTGCGACAACTCCTGCGTATAGTCGAGCGCCCGGGACGGAGATTCGCGGATCAGCGACTGAAGCGTATTGAGCGAATTGAAGAGCATGTGAGGGTTCAGCTGGCTCTTGAGCGACTCGTACTGGTGCCGAAGGCTCTCCGTGCGCAGCTCCTCGTTCTCGACGACAATGCGCTGCTGGCGGACAATCAGGTAGAAGATATAGTTGCTCCCGGTGACAATGCCGGCAATGATCAGGTCGCGAAGCGGATGCAGGTAGTGATGCACCATGGCGTCGATGGCCGGGATATCGAACTGACGGTGAAGCCACACGAAAAGCTGTCCGAAGAGGCTGCTGGCCGCCCACGTCAGAAAGAACGAAAGCGTCATCTTACCCTTCGTCACCCGCACCAGCGGGGAGTTGAAGCGGAAGATGCGCACATTGATCCAGAAAAGCAGCAGCAGGGAGAGAAAGGTGAAGAGAATCTCGTTGAACACGTCCCGAAACTCCATCCCGGCAAAGAGCTCCTGACGCTCGAAACTGTCGGAAAGCGACAGCACCTCCGGGAAATGGATGAGAACAGCCACCACGGCCGAGACGATCAGCGTGGAGAGCAGATATCGGTCCTTGAACAGACGTGGGGCTTTCACGATACAAAGATACGATTATTTCCGCTGGATACGTGCCGTTGCATACATTCCCGGGCGGAATTGCGGATTCTGCTCCGTGATGCGGACATAAACGTCGATCGACCGGTTTTCGTTGTTGACCTGCTGCCCGATCATCGTAACGACTCCGTGAAAGCTCTGCATGTCCATGCCGTTGACACGGAACTCAACGGAGGCACCCGTCTTCAGGTCCGCAAGATCCTTTTCATAAGCCGTCAGACAAAGCATCAGATTGCTTTTGTCGACAATCTCGCAGAGCGGTTCGCCGACGCTGAAGTGGCGTCCGATATTCATCTTCACGTCCGCGGCGTAGCCGCTGATCGGAGCCTTGATGTCCAGGCAGGGAACAATGCCGCTCTTGAGCAGGCGCGCGGTGTCGATACCCAGCAATCCAAGCTGGGCGGCTGCGGCATCCATGCGACTGAGCATCGAGAGGTATTCGGCCTTGCTCTGCTGAAAGCGCTTCTGCGAGGAGGCCTCCTCCCGCGAAAGGGTCTGCTGGCGCTGGAACTCCGTGCGCAGGTATTCGAGCTGCGCGTGGCTGTCGAGGTAGGACTGCTGAAGAGCGATGAATTCGGGATTCTCGAGCGTCGCCAGCACGTCGCCCTCGTGGACATAGGCACCGGGCAGCAGCGTCGTACTGCGGATCGAGCCGCCCATCGTCAGTGTCACCGTGGCATGGTTCTGCGGAGGGGTTACGAGAATGCCGTTGAACGACGTCTGGTTCGGCACGGAGGTGGCTCCGGAGGCCGCATCGACTTCGGAGGCCGTCATTGCGGGAGCTTCGGATGGAGTTGCTGCCAGCGTATCGGTCGTCCGGGCCGTTTCAACGGCTGCATCCGCCGCCGGGGTCGATGTGCCCGATGTCGAGCAGGCACCAAGCAAAACTGCTAAGGGAACAAGTATCTTTTTCATGGTGGTTGTATTTATCGGTATAATTCGTATTCAAGGGCGGCAATGTTGTATTGGTTGAGCGTCTCGATGTAGCCGCGCCGGATCTCGAGCGCCGTATTCAGGCTCATGATGTACTCGGCGATGCTCGTCTCGCTGTTGGCAAGCTGGAGTTTCGCGGCACGAATGAGCGTCTCCGCCTCCGGAAGTGCCGATTCGACGTAGTAGCGCAGGCTCTCGTCGTAGCGGCGCAGGTTGGCCTCAAGTTCGGTGACCCGGTTGGCTACGCTCCGCAGATTGATCTCCGCATCGTTGCGGGCGATGTAGGCGTCGGCCTTCGCCTGCCGGATGCGGCTGCGCTGCGAGTTGAAGAAGATCGGGAACGACGCTCCGACAACGTAGGCATTCAGCCCCTTGTCGGGCAGGATGTTCTGACGCTGATAGCCGAACGACAGCTCGGGGAAGAAGCGGCTCTTCTCCACACGGGCGCGGGCCTCGGCCTCACGGACCTGCGAATCGTAGTAGCTGCGCTGAAGATCGGTCGAGACTCCGGGCGTCACGGCAAAGCGCGTCAGGATGCTGTCCGCCGGAACGAGGGGCGCATCGGCATAGCAGGCCCACTGCAGTCGCGCAGCGGCCACCTTGTGCTCTTCCTGTGCCTGGAAAAGCTTGTTGCGCATCTCGGCGGCCATCGTGACCGTCATGCTGCGTTCGAGGCGCGTGATGTCACCCTGCTCGTAACGCAATTCGCTCGTCCGCGAAAGTTCCGAAGCCAGCGTATTCTGATCGGCATAAAGGTCGCAAAGTTCCTGGGTATAGAGGTAGTACGACCAAGCCCGTTTGACCTCGGCGACTATCTCCCGACGTACGAGCTCCAGGTAGTGGTTCCCGGTCTCGGTCTGCCGGCGGACAAGCGCATTTTTGTAGAAAGGCGTCAGCAGCGATCCGACCGATTGCGTGATGCTGATCTCACGGTCGTTGCGCTCCGTACCGTTGAGCTGTCCGAAGGAGTAGTCCACCGTCGTGGGGGCCAGCTCCCACGACTCGCCGCGCATGGCCTTCGTGCGTTCGAGCGAGGCCTCGGCGGATTTGAGCCGCGGGTGGTTGTCCAAAGCCATGGCGACGGCCTCGTCAAGCGTCACGCGCTGCTGGCTCATGCCCTCCTGCGGCAGGAGCAGCAGCATGGGAAGAAGCATCAGGGGAAAGAACCGGCGGACAAAGGGCTTGCGCAGAAGCAGGGAGGCCGTGCCCACGAGTTTATAGAACACCGGAACGACAAACAGCGTGAGAAGCGTCGAGACAAAGAGTCCGCCGATCACGACGGTCGCCAGCGGGCGTTGAACCTCGGCGCCCGCCGTCGTGGCAACGGCCATCGGCACAAAGCCCAGCGAGGCAACCAGTCCCGTAAGGAAGACCGGTCGCAGCAGGTGCTGCGTACCCTGTGCGATGATCCGACGGGTCGAAAGATGATAGGGTGTCATATCGCGTAGAGCGTTGAAATGATTGATCATGAGAATGCCGTTGAGCACCGCGACACCGAAGAGTGCGATGAAGCCCACACCGGCCGATATGCTGAACGGAAGGCCGCGCAGCCAGAGCGCCAGGATACCTCCGATGATGGAGAGCGGCACCGTGGAGAAGACCACCAGCGTATAGGTCACGCTCTTGAAGGCGAAGAAGAGCAGCAGCAGAATCAGCAGCAGCGCCACGGGAATCACGACGAGCAGCGTGCGGATGGCGTTCTGGAGGTTCTCGAACTGGCCGCCGTATTCGAAATAGTAGCCCGGCTTGAGGGTGACGTTCCGTTCGAGCGTCTCACGGATTGCGGCTACCACCTGCTGAATATCGGCATCGCGGACATTCACACCGATCACCACGCGGCGTTTCGTGGCATCGCGGTTGATCTGCAGCGGACCGTTCACCAGGTCGATCGTCGCCACCTCGCTCACCGGAATCTGGATGCCCTCGGCCGTGCGGATGAAGAGCCGGTCGAGATTCAGATCGGCAACCTTTTTCTGGTCCAGGCGCACGACAAGGTCGAAGCGCCGCTCGTTCTCGAAGACCGTACCGGCGGTTTCTCCCGCATAGGCCGAACGGATGATGCTGTTCAACTCCTCAATGTTGATGCCGTAACGCGCGATCTTCGAACGGTTGTAGTTGATGACCAGCTGCGGAAGTCCCATCGCCTGCTCCACCAGCACGTCCGAGGCCCCGGGCACCTGCTCGACGTAGCGCGCCGCCTCCTGGGCCTTGGCGTAGAGCTCGGCCATATCCTCGCCGTAGAGCTTGATGGCGATATCAGCCTTGGCTCCGGTCATCAGCTCGTTGAAGCGCAACTGGATGGGCTGGCTGAAGTTGAATTCCGCTCCGGGGATCGTGTCGAGCGCCGCCTTCATCTTCTCGACCAGCTCGGCCCGCGACGAGGCGCTCGTCCACTCCTTGAAGGGCTTCATGACAATCATCACGTCGGCATCCTCCACGGCCATCGGGTCGGTCGGGACCTCCGCCGTTCCGATCTTTGCCACAACATGCTTGATCTCCGGGAAGTTATCCATCAGAATCTGTTCGGCATGTTCCGACACGGCAATGCTTCGTGTCAGCGAGCTGCCCGCCGGGAGGGTCATCTGCATGGCGAAGTCCCCCTCGTCGAGTGTCGGGATGAACTCCGCACCCAGCCGCGTGAAGAGCATCAGGCTCCCGACAAAGGCCGCAACGGCCACCCCGACGGTCGCCCAGCTGAAGCGCAGACAGAAGGCCAGGCACCGCTGGTAGATGCGGTTCAGCCACACGAAGAAGCGGTCTGCAAGGGTCGGTTTGGCATGAATGCGCCGTTTGAGAAAGAGCGAAGACATCATCGGCACGTAGGTCAGCGACAGCAGCAGCGCTCCGATGATACAGAAGACAAGCGTCTTGGCCATCGGCGTGAAGTACTTACCCTCGATGCCCGTCAGCGTGAGGATCGGGAAGAAGACGATCAGAATGATGATCACGGCAAAGGTGGCCGAGCGCACCACGCTGCCGGCGCCCGTGATGATCTGCTCGTCCATCTCCCGGTGCGAAAGCTTCCGACCGAAGTTCGATCGGCTGTACAGGTGGGCAAGGATTCCTTCGACAATGACGATCGAACCGTCGACCACAATACCGAAGTCGATGGCCCCGAGGCTCATCAGATTGGCCGACACACCGAACACCCGCATGAGAATGAAGGCAAAGAGCATCGCCAGCGGAATGACCGACGCCACGATCAAGCCCGCACGGACATTGCCCAGGAAGAGAATCAGCACGACAAACACGATGATGGCGCCCTCGATCAGATTGCGGATCACCGTCGAGATGTTGCGGCTTACAAGTTCCGAACGGTTCAGGTAGGGACTGATCGAAACCCCCTCGGGCAGCATCTTCTGGATCTTCGCCACGCGGGCCTCGAGCTCCTTGGTCACCACGTTGGCATTGGCCCCCTTGAGCATCATGGCGATACCGCCCACGCACTCGCCCTTGCCGTCGCGCGTCATGGCGCCGAAGCGCTTCGCCGAGCCGAACTTCACCGTTCCGACGTCACTTACGTGGATCGGAATGCCGCCCCGGTTGGCCACCACGATGTGTCCGATATCGTCAAGCGACGAGATCATACCCTCGGACCGGATGTAATAGGCCCGGTTCACCTTCTCGATATAGCTGCCGCCGGTGTTCTGGTTGTTGCGGCTCAACGCCTCGAAAACATCGCCGATCGTGATGTTGAGCGAATAGAGCGCATCGGGATCCACGGCGACTTCATACTGCTTGAGGTAGCCGCCGAAACTGTTGATCTCGACAATGCCAGGGATGCCCGACAGCTGGCGCTTGACGATCCAGTCCTGGATCGTGCGCAGCTCCATGGCATCGTAACGGTCCTCGTAGCCCGGAGCCACATCGAGCGTATACTGGTAGATCTCGCCAAGGCCCGTGGTGATGGGCATCATCTCCGGGGTGCCGAGTTCCGTGGGGATCTCCCCCGCTACGGTCTGGATCTGTTCATTGATGAGTTGCCGCGCATCGAGGATCGGGACGCTCTCCTTGAAGACGACCGTGACGACCGAAAGTCCGAATCGTGAAACGGAACGGATCTCCTCGACGTTCATGATGTTGCTCATCGCCACCTCGATCGGGAAGGTAATGAGCTGCTCGACCTCCTGCGGAGCGAGCGTCGGAGAGACGGTGACGATCTGCACCTGGTTGTTGGTGATGTCCGGAACGGCATCGACCGGGAGCGTCAGCATCGCATAGATACCTCCTGCGAGCAGAAAGAGCGTCGTCAGTCCGATGAATAGTTTTTTCGTGACCGCAAAGCGGACTATGTTCTGAAACATGGTATCGGAAAAATTTGATTATGGGGACAAAGGTATGTTATCTGTCGGCCGGCAAGGTCCGGAATCGGCCGAATTGTCCGATTTGAGGGATGAACGGTCAAAAAAGCGAAATGAAAGGTTTCGAAAGTACGTCCCTTTCGCCGTTCGCAACAACCGTGGGGCCGCGAACGGTGCGCCTGTTTCACAAAAAGGGAGCCTTGCAAACGTGTTGTCTGCAAGGCCTCTCTTCACTGGGGTATTCGAAGGGAATGGAGCGCGCCCCCTTAAACGGATTTCACCCCGTCAGACCGACGGAGCTCCTGCCATACGGATGGAAGATCTACCTCCGGGGCATTGTGAAAGAAACCGCCCACCAGTGTGAGATACTCGGGGAGCTGATTGCCTTCACCCCACTGCAGGGGAATGCCCAGCAGTGATTCGGTCGTGCGTCCCAGGTCGAATCCGCACGCCTCGAGCGAGGGGCGGACCAACTCCGGATGGCGGCAGGCCTCGCCCGTGAGCCGTGTGCAACTCCCCGGCGGGCAATAGCGGCATCGCCCGGCATAGGCAAACGCCCTTCCGTCGTAGCGGCGCTCCAGAGAGAGCAGCAACCGTTCGTGCCAGATCCGTTCCGGAAGCAGCAATCGTTCGGCGGCATCGAGCGGCAGCGTGCGACAGAGCGGTGTAATCTTCGTGGCGATGATCAGCGCCGTACGGTATGTCGAGACATACTTATCCACGTCGAAGTCGAAGGGCGGGCAGGCCCAGCTTTGGCCGTAGTTCGGGCAGGCACGGCAGCAGGCGCCGAAACGCTTCGCATCGCGGTAGACGGCAATGTATTCAGCAGTCGGAAGCGATGCGGTAAAATCGCGTGACGTATATTCGAGCGAATGTTCTTTCATGATGCAAAGGTACAAAAAACTTCGCGGGAAAAGGTCGTTACCAGCAGTCGATATCGCCCTTCAGACCGGGAAGCTGCTCCTTCCGGAAAACAGGACTCCGGACGCCCCGGCGCTTCTGAACGACGTAGTCTGCGAGCAGCCGCCGGGCCTGATCGCCCAGCAGAACGATGGCCGCGAGGTTGCAGAGCGTCATCAGGGCCATCGTCACGTCGGCAAGGCTCCAGGCAAGGTCGAGTGTCGCAAGGGCTCCGAAGAGGACCATGACCCCGACAAGCAGCCGGTAGCCCATCAGCACCCAGCGGCGGGAGGTGATGAAACGGATGTTCGCTTCGCCGTAATAGTAGTTGCCGATGATCGACGAGAAGGCGAAGAGGAAGATCGCCACGGCGACAAAGACACTTCCGGCAGGCCCGATCTCGGAAACCAGCGCCGCCTGCGTCAGCTGGATGCCGTTCAAGCGGGCATCGGGGACTCCGCCGAAGAGAATGATGAAGGCCGTGCAGGTACAGATGATCAAGGTATCGGTGAAGACCCCGAGTGTCTGGATCAGTCCCTGCTTCACCGGATGCGAGACATGGGCTGTGGCTGCAACGTTCGGAGCCGAACCCATACCGGCCTCGTTGCTGAAAAGTCCCCGTTTGATACCCTGCATCAGCGCCGCGCCGACGCCTCCGCCCAGTGCGGGTCCCCAGCCGAACGCCTCCGAGACGATCAGATTCAGCACCTCGGGCAATCGGCGGAAGTTGACCGCGACGATACCCACGGCCAGAAGAATGTAACCCAACGCCATGACCGGGACGATCACGCTGCTGACACGGGCAATGCGGTGGATACCTCCGAAGATAATCATGAGGGTCATGACGGTGAGCACGATGCCGAGCCAGCGGTGGTCCAGTCCGAAAGCGCCCTCCCAGGCCGCACAGATCGTATTGCTCTGCACGGAGTTGAACGCGAAGCCGAAGGTTACGGAGATCAGCACCGCAAAGAGAATGCCCATCCACCGGCGGCCGAGTCCGTACTGCATGTAGTAGGCCGGGCCGCCGAGAAACGAATCCCGGCCCCGGCGTTTGTAAAGCTGGGCAAGGGTCGACTCCACAAAGGCGCTCGCCGCACCCAGCAGTGCAATGATCCACATCCAGAAGACGGCTCCCGGACCTCCGATGACGATGGCGGTCGCCACGCCCGCAAGGTTGCCCGTGCCGACGCGGCTGGCCAGCGACACGGCAAAGGCCTGAAACGACGAGACGTGCCGTTCACCGCGGGGCGCCGAGCCCGGAGATTCGCCCAACACACGAAGCATCTCGCCCAGCATACGGAACTGAACGCCCCGCATGCGCAGGGTGAACCACACCGCACAGATCAAAAGGGCCGCAATCAGCAGATAGCCCCACAGAATATCGTTGATGCCGGAGATCCAGCCATTGAATCGTTCCATGTATGTCGTGTTTTCCAAAGTGCTGCAAATGCAATGCAAAACACGCCCGGGAAGGGCCGTGAAAAGGGTCTCAACGTTCGATCAGCAGATCGTCGAGGCGCACCTTCGGAACGTAGTGCACCCCGTCGCGGCGATAATAAGAGTGATCGTCCCCGGCGCTGATCTCCTTCAGTTCGATCCGTTCCGCACCGCGCCCTACGGCCACAATCAGCAGCGGGTCGTACGGAAGGTGAAGCGTCTCGCGGACCTGAGCCGCGTTGAACGCCGCGATACACAATCCGTTCAGGCCGATCTCGGCGGCACGCAGCAGCATGCTCTGCACCGAAATGCCGAGATCGATATCGACGTAACGGTTTTCGGGGATCGTCGAACAGACGACGATGAAGGCCCGCGGTTCGGTCCCCGGCAACGGAAGGTGCAGTTCGGGAAGCGCCGCACCCATGTGCAGCAACGGCAGCAGCAGCGGAGCCTCGTCGGAAAGAACGGGCCGGAAACGCAGCACCTGCTGGTTCCGGGCCGACGGAATGCGGGTGTTGACCTCGATCATGCTGCGGAGCTGGTCCGCGCGGACCTCGTAACGGGGATCATAGCCGCGGTAGCTGCGGTTCTTCAAAAGCAGGCCGTTGAGCGTCGCATGCGCTCGCCGCACGGCGGGTGTCGCCGCCCGCGCACGGTACTCCTCCATTTTCCGACCCAGGTAATCGTCTGCCATCGTCATGCGTGTTTTGCGCCGCAAAGATACGACACGCCGCGCAAACCGCCAAACGCGTTGCGCGCGTCAAACGAATCCGGCCACAGCCTCAGGCCTTTGTATCGGACGAAGGGAGCGAAACGTATTTGCGGACGATCCGCATGAACTCCTCGCCGGTAATCGTCTCGCGGCGGATCAGGTATTCGGCCGCCTCGTGCATGATCTCCAGATGGTCCGAAACGAGGCCGCGGGCCTTGACGTGTGCACGCTTCACCAGGTCGAGCACCTCGCGGTCGACGTCGGCCGCCGTCACGGACGAACACGTCAGCGAGCGATCCTCGCTCAGATAGGGATTGTCGACCGTCTCGAGGCCCATCATGTCGTACTTGTCGCTCATGCCGAAGCGGGTGACCATAGCCCGGGCCAGTTTCGTGGCCTGTTCGATGTCGTTCGAAGCCCCGGTTGTCACCGTATGGCAGACGATCTCCTCGGCCGAACGTCCGCCGGTAAGCGTCACGATGCGATTGAACAACTCCTCCCGGCTCATCAACTGTCGGTCGCCCTCGTCGATCTGCATGGTATAACCCAGAGCGCCCGACGTGCGCGGGATGATCGTGATCTTGTGGACCGGCGCCGATTGCGTCTGCAGGGCGGCGACCAGCGCATGACCGATCTCGTGGTAGGCAACGGTCCGTTTTTCATCGGCCGCAAGGGCCTTGTTTTTCCGCTGGGCCCCGGCGATCACCGTCTCGACGCTCTCCTCCAGATCGGCCGTCACGACCGATTTGCGACCCAGGCGAACCGCACGCAACGCTGCTTCGTTGACGATGTTCGACAATTCGGCGCCCGAGGAGCCCGCCGTGGCCTGCGCCACAAGATCCAGATCGACAGACTCGTGACGAACCTTGGCAAGGTGTACGCGCAGAATTGCCTTGCGGCCTTCGAGGTCGGGAAGTTCCATCTGGATCCGACGGTCGAAACGTCCGGGGCGCAACAGTGCCTTGTCAAGGCTCTCGGGACGGTTCGTCGCCGCAAGAATCACGACTCCCTTGCGGCCGTCGAATCCATCCATCTCGGTAAGCAGCTGATTGAGTGTCTGCTCGCGTTCGTCGTTGCCGCCGAATCCCGCATCACGGCGTTTGCCGATGGCGTCGATCTCGTCGATAAAGATGATACACGGAGCCTTCTCGTTCGCCTGTCGGAAAAGATCGCGCACCTTGGCCGCACCCATTCCAACAAACATCTGCACGAACTCCGAACCTGAAATGGCGAAAAACGGCACCTTCGCCTCACCGGCAATGGCGCGGGCAATCAACGTCTTGCCCGTTCCCGGAGGTCCGACAAGCAACGCTCCCTTGGGCAGCGACGCCCCGATTTCGGCATACTTCCCGGGGCTGTGCAGAAAATCGACAATCTCCGAAAGGGCCTCCTTCGCCTCGTCCTGCCCCGCAACGTCGGCAAAGGTCGTCTTCACCTCCGACTCGGCATAGATCTTTGCCCCGCTGTTTCCGAACGACATGAAATTCCCGCCGGCTCCCATACGCGCCTGGATGCCCTTGCCGACCTGTCGCCAGAGCATATAGAACAAAAGTCCCGGAAGGACCCACATCAACAGAAAATTGAGTATCGGAGAGTTCTCCTCGGGAACTACCTCGTTGAACGAAATACGGCCGTTCTCATTGGGACTGTGGGCTTCGAGAAGGCGGTTTACCAGTTGCGGATCATCAATCGCACCGGTCTGGCATGTCGTTGTCTTGCCCTTCGACTCCTCTATCGTGTAATAAATCTGGCCGCTCTTGATCACGACACTCTTTACGACGCCCTCGTTCACTCGTTCGATAAACGTTCCATAGTCAGTCCCGACGATCCGTCCCGGAGCAAAGCTCGGAAAGATCAGTCCGTTCAACAACAGAACGATCAATACACCCCACAATATGCCCATGACAGGATTTCCTCGCCGCGGATTCGGAGTCTGGGAATCTCCGCGCTGCTCTTGCTGTTTCATCCGAATTTATGATATATGGTAAATTTGGTGCAAATGACATCATTTTCCGACGGATCGAGTGATCATTTCGGGATGAATTGTGTACGATTGTTCCGATTCTTTTCTCAAACAGACTCAAAAGCATCCGAAAAGACAGGAGCATGGAAAATTCGGAAAATTTTCTATCTTTGTCCTGTACGCGCCTGACACGCAAAAAACAACTTCCATGCATCATCCACTGCTGACTCTGCCCCTGGCCGCCTCGCTCATCCCCGCATCGGGATCCGCGGCCGACAACCGCCCCGCTACCCCCTCCGCTTCGGTCGACAAACGGCCAAACATCATCCTGTTTCTGGTCGACGACATGGGCTGGCAGGATACATCGGTACCCTTCTGGAGCGAACGGACCTTCTACAACGACCGTTACGAAACCCCCAACATGGAGCGGCTCGCCGCTCAAGGCATGATCTTCACCCAGGCCTATGCCTGCAGCCTCAGCTCCCCCTCGCGCTGCAGTCTGATGACCGGATGCAACGCCGCGCGCCACGGCGTGACGAACTGGACCCTCTACCGGGACACGTCGACCGACGGAGCGTCCAATCTCCTCACCTTTCCCGACTGGAACTACAACGGCATCGCGCAGGTCGAAGGGACCAACAACACCTTTGTCGCAGATTCATTCGTCGAACTGCTCCGCCGCAGCGGATACCACACCATCCATTGCGGAAAAGCACACTGGGGAGCCATCGACACCCCCGGAGAGTCTCCGAATCACTTCGGATTCGAGACCAATATCGCCGGGCATGCCGCCGGTGGTCTTGCCACCTATCTCAGCGAACGGAACTACGGCTACGACGACAAGGGAAATCCCCGCTCGCCCTTCGCCGTACCGGGACTCGAAAAGTACTGGCAGTCGGGAACTTTCGTGACCGAAGCCCTGACGCAGGAGGCCCTCCACGCGCTCGACAAGGCCAAGGCCTACAAGCAGCCCTTCTACCTCTACATGTCGCACTACGCCATTCATGTGCCCATAGACCGCGATGAACGCTACTTCGAAAAATACAAGGCCAAGGGGCTTTCCGACAAGGAGGCGGCATACGCCTCACTGATCGAGGGCATGGACAAGAGCCTCGGCGACATCATGACCTGGCTCGAGGCCAACGACATGGCCGACAACACAATCATCCTCTTCATGGGCGACAACGGCGGATTCTCGACAAGCACCGCCTGGCGCGACGAGCCCCTCTACACGCAGAACTACCCGCTCAACTGCGGCAAGGGATCGGCCTACGAAGGAGGTATCCGCGAACCGATGATCGTCAGCTGGCCCGGGATCACGCAGCCCGGAAGCCGCTGCAACAGCTACGTGATGATCGAGGACTTCTTTCCGACGATTCTCGAAATGGCCGGTATCAACCGATACAAAACCCGTCAGGAGGTCGACGGCGTAAGTTTCGTGCCGCTGCTCGACGGCAGCGGAGACCCCTCGAAAAAGCGCAGTCTCTACTGGAACTTCCCCAATTTCTGGGCAGACTCCCCCGGACCCGGCATTGCGGCAACTGCGACCGTGCGCAGCGGCGACTGGAAGCTGATCTATTTTTACGAAACGGGCCGTAAGGAGTTGTACAACATTCCGAACGACATCTCCGAAAAGCATGATCTGGCGGCCGAGTGTCCCGAAATCGTCGCAAAACTCTCGTCCGAACTGGGCAAATACCTGCGCAGCGTCGGCGCCATGCGTCCGTCATTCAAGGCAACGGGGCAGCCCTGTCCCTGGCCCGACGAGCGCTGAGGCAATCTCCCGTCCGCATTCCGCAACGTCCGGGCGTACGACTTCCAAAGAGTCGCACGTCCGGGCGTTTGTCCGTTCGGAGATATCCAAAGATGCCCGAATGTTTCGTACCACAACCAAAATCCGCCATTTTACAATTTTATATTGCATATTTCCGGAAAAAATTCCGCCTATTCGAAAGAAAATGAAATTATTTTCATTTCGTTTTGTTTTGTTTGTCGTGAAAAATTACTAATTTCGCAAAAAATTACTCCCGATATGAACAATACCTACGATGTCATCATCATCGGCGGAGGCGCCACCGGGGCCGGAATAGCCCGTGACTGCTCCCTGCGCGGCATCAAGGCCCTGTTGCTCGAACGCTCCGACATCTCGACCGGAGCCACGGGCCGTAACCACGGTCTGCTGCACAGCGGCGCCCGGTATGCCGTCACGGACCATGAATCGGCCCAGGAGTGCATCCGCGAAAACATGATCCTGCGCAGAATCGCCGCCCATTGCGTCGAGGAGACCGACGGTCTGTTCATCACACTGCCCGAAGACAGTCTCGAGTACCAGTCGGTATTCGTCGAGGCATGTCGCAAGGCGGGCATCCGCGCCGACGTCATCGATCCCGAAGAGGCCATTCGTCTCGAACCCTCCGTGAACCGCACGCTGATCGGCGCCGTGCGCGTCCCCGACGGCGCCATCGACCCCTTCCGGCTCACGTCGTCGAACATCCTCGACGCCAAGACGCACGGGGCTGAAATACACACCTATACCGAAGTAACGGAGCTTCTCCGCGAACAGAACCGCATCATCGGCGTCAAGGCATACAACCACCACACGAAGGAGGAGGAGCGGTACTATGCACAGGTCGTCATCAATGCCGGAGGCATCTGGGGACACGGTATCGCGGCAAAGGCCGGAATCACGGTCAACATGCTGCCGGCAAAGGGCGCTCTGCTCATCTTCGGACACCGGGTCAACCACATGGTGCTCAACCGCTGTCGGAAACCGGCCGATGCCGACATCCTCGTTCCCGGAGACACCATCTCGCTGATCGGAACCACGTCGAGCAAGGTCCCCTTTGACCAGGTGGACAACATGGTCGTTACGCCCGACGAGGTGGATCTGCTCCTGCGCGAAGGAGAGAAACTCTCGCCCCAGCTGGCTCAGACGCGCATCCTGAGAGCCTATGCCGGCGTGCGGCCGCTGGTCGCCTCGGACGACGATCCCAGCGGGCGCACCGTCAGCCGCGGCATCGTGCTGCTGGATCATGCAACCCGCGACGGAATCGAAGGATTCATCACCATCACCGGCGGAAAGCTCATGACCTACCGGCTCATGGCGGAGTGGGCAACGGATCTTGTATGTAAAAAGCTCTCCATCGACAAGAAGTGCCAGACGGCAGAGATTCCCCTGCCGGGATCGGCCGAAAGCCGCGAGGAGGTGGACAAGAAACTGCACGGCAAACCCGTCGTACAACGCCGCTCGACCATTGCGCGACATGGAGCCCTGGCCGTGGAGATCGAAGGAAACGACTCTTACAAAAACAGTCTGGTCTGCGAATGCGAGGAGGTTTCGATCGGAGAGATCGAATACGCCATGGAGCACCTCGCGGTAAACAACCTCGTAGATCTGCGACGCCGCACGCGCGTCGGCATGGGAACCTGTCAGGGAGAGTTGTGCGCCTGCCGTGCCGCAGGGCTGATGGGACGAAAGGACCCCGTCTGCGCCCGGAAAGCCAAAGCCGATCTGGCAAACTTCCTCAATGAACGCTGGAAGGGAATGGCCCCCATTGCCTGGGGCGACACCCTGCGCGAAAGCGAATACACGACCTGGATCTACGAAGGCGTTTGCGGCCTGTCGGACCAGGAGGTGATAACCGAGAAAACTGCAGCAAAATGAAATTCGATACCGTAATCATCGGAGGTGGCCTGGCCGGATTGTCCTGCGGCATCCGTCTGGCCGAAGCCGGCAGGCGATGTGCCATCGTCTCGCAGGGACAGAGCGCCATACACTTCTCGTCGGGGTCGTTCGACCTGCTCGGGCAGTTGCCCGACGGAACGCCCGTAGAGGATCCCGCAGAAGGAATCGCCGCATTGGAGAAATGCGCCCCGGAGCATCCTTACGCCCGGATCGGCGCCCAGGCGTGCGAACGTTACGCCGAGGCTGCCCGGAAGCTGCTGTGTGAGGCCGGGATTCCCGTCTCGGGATCACCCCGCCGCAACCACTACCGAATCACGCCCCTGGGCATGGCAAAACCCACGTGGCTCACCATTGACGGGTACCTCACGACACCGAGTCCCGAGGTCCTGCCCTTCCGCTCGGTCTGCATCGTCAACGTCGAAGGTTTTCTGGATTTCTATCCGGAGTTCATCGCCGAGGCATTCCGCCGGCATGGAGTAAGCTGCCGCTTCGCCTCGGTCAACAGCCCCGATCTGGAGAACATCCGCCGCAATCCGAGTGAAATGCGTTCGGCAAACATCGCACGCGTCTTCGACCACGAGCAGAATCTCGACAGACTGGCCGCACGGATCCGCGAAGCGGCCCGGGAGTGTGAGGCCGTCATCCTGCCTGCCATCATCGGCATCAACCGCAGCGACGCGTTCGAGGTACTGAAGGCCAAGGTCGATCTGCCGCTCTACCTGCTTCCGACTCTCCCGCCGTCGATCCCCGGGATCAAGGCGCAGCAGGCACTCCAGCATCGCTTCCGGGCGTTGGGCGGCGAATATTTCCTCGGGGACTCGGTGCTGTCGGCCGAAGTGGAGAAAAACCGTGTGAAGAGCATCCGTACGGTAAACCACGGCGACATTCCCTTCGAAGCCGAAGCGTTCGTGCTCGCCTCGGGAAGCTTCTTCAGCCGCGGACTGATCGCCACACCCGACCGAATCGTCGAGCCTGTCTTCGGGGCCGACACCGACTTTGTGCCCAATCGCACGGAGTGGTACACGGAGCACTTCTTCGACCGTCACAACTACGAGGCCTTCGGCATTCGTACGGACCGCTCGCTCAAGCTCCTCAAGGAGGGCTCGGTCATGGAAAATCTTTACGGAATCGGAGCCGGTCTGTCCGGATTCCACCCCGTACAGGAGGGGTGCGGAGCCGGCGTATCGCTCATCTCGGCGCTCTTCGTCGCAGATCGGATCTTAAACAGCTTGAAGTCATGAACATCCAGCAGAATACCGTCAGCGAAAACAATTTCGAACAATGCATCAAGTGCACCATCTGCACGGTGTATTGTCCCGTCGCAGCCGTAAATCCCGATTATCCGGGCCCCAAACAGGCAGGACCCGACGGCGAACGGCTGCGTCTCAAGAAGCCCGACTTCTACGACAGTGCATTGAAATACTGTCTGAACTGCAAGCGCTGCGAGGTCGCCTGCCCCTCGAACGTGCGGATCGGCGACATCATCCAGGCCGCACGCATCAAGTACGGCCCGCAACGGAACACCTCGTTGCGCAACTTCGTGCTGTCGAACACCGATCTGGTGGGATCGCTCGCCACACCGCTGGCTCCGATTGTCAACACGGCCGTGGCGCTCAAGCCCGTACGCATGGTGATGGACAAGGTGATGGCCATCGACCACCGGAGGATCTTCCCGAAATACGCTCACGGAACATTCACCACATGGTATCGCAAGCACGCTGCGGCGCAGCAGGCAGCCTATCCGAAGCAGGTCGCCTATTTCCATGGATGCTACGTGAATTACAACAACCCGCAGTTGGGCAAGGACCTGCTGCGCATCATGAATGCATTGGGATACGGCGTACAGTTGCTCGACAAGGAGAAGTGTTGCGGTGTGGCACTGATCTCCAACGGTCTCTACAAGCAGGCCAAACGTCAGGCCGAGGTGAACATGGCGTCGATACGCACGGCCGTAAACGGCCGACGGCTCGATGTGATCACCACCTCGTCGACCTGTACCTTCACCCTGCGCGACGAGTACCCCCACCTGCTGCAACTCGAAAACGAGGATGTGCGCGACCGGATCGAACTGGCCACCCGCTACCTCTACCGGCTCATCAGGGAGAATGGTGCAAAGCTGAAGTTCAGGGAGGATGCCGCTCCGCTGCGCGTGGCCTACCACACGCCCTGCCACATGGAGAAGATGGGATGGGAGTACTACTCGATCGAGCTGTTGCGGATGATTCCCGGCGTGGAGGTGACTGTTCTGGACTCGCAATGCTGTGGAATCGCCGGCACATACGGATTCAAGAAGGAGAACTACGCCACGTCGCAGGCCATCGGCGAGCCGCTGTTCCGGCAGATCGAGGCATCGGGAGCCGATCTGGTGGCCACCGACTGCGAAACCTGCAAGTGGCAGATCGAGATGTCGACCTCGAAGCCGTGTGAGCATCCCCTGCACATCCTTGCCTCAAGGCTGGCGTAGCGGGCAGCAAAGACAGGACGAAAGATTCGGCGCGGCAAGGTCCGGCGACACGAAGTTTTTCGTATCTTTGTTCGGTGCAGCCGGCAGGCTGCACCCTAACCCCGTAAAACATCATGATCCGAAACCTCCGTCTTGCCGCGCTGTCGCTCGCGCTTCTTGCCGGCACAGCCATTCATGCCCAGCAATACCCCTTTCAGAATCCCGATCTTTCGATCGAGGAGCGTGTCGAGGATCTCGTCGCGCGGCTGAGCCTCGAAGAGAAGGTTGCACAGATGCAATACTTCACCCCGGCCGTCGAACGGCTCGGCATCCCCGACTACAACTGGTGGAACGAGTGTCTGCACGGCGTCGGGCGCTCGGGCGACAAGGTGACCGTATTTCCACAGGCCATCGGACTTGCCGCAACGTTCGACCCCGCGGCCGTGGAGCGCATGGGCGAGATCATCGCCACCGAAGCCCGCGCCATCTACAACGAGGCAAACCGTACGGGACACGGCGGCATGCAGTACAAGGGGCTCACGTTCTGGACCCCGAACATCAACATCTTCCGCGATCCCCGCTGGGGCCGCGGGCAGGAGACATACGGCGAAGACCCCTATCTGACCGCAGCGTTCGGAAAGGCTATCGTCAGGGGGCTGCAGGGATCGGATTCCCTGCGGCTCAACGTTTCGGCCTGCGCCAAGCATTTCGCCGTACACAGCGGACCCGAATCGTCACGCCACGTCTTCGATGCCGAGGTGAGTGATTACGATCTGTGGGATACCTATCTCCCGGCATTTCGCGCGCTGATCGTCGAGGGCCGCGTGAGCGGCATCATGGGAGCCTACAACCGTTTCCGCGGGCAGCCCTGCTGCGCCAACGACCTGCTCTTACACGACATTCTGCGCGGGTACTGGGGCTTCTCGGGCTACATCACCTCCGATTGCGGAGCCATCGCAGACTTCGTCTACAACCACCGCACGCATACGGACCGTCCTGCAGCAGCAGCCGATGCCGTGATTCACACCGTCGATCTCGACTGCGGGGATATCTTTTCAAGTCTGGCGGAGGCTGTCGAACGCGGACTGATCGACGAAAAGGAGATCGACGAAGCCCTTGCCCGGCAGCTGACCATCCGTTTCCGGCTCGGGTTATTCGACCCCGCCGATCGCGATCCCTACGCCTCACTCCCCTATTCGGTGCTGGAGTCTCCCGCGCACAAGGCCCATGCGCTAAAGCTGGCCCAGGAGTCGATGGTGCTGCTGAAAAACGACGGGATACTCCCGCTACACCACAACCTGCGGCGGATTGTTGTCCTCGGACCCAATGCCGACGCCCCGGAGGTGCAGCTGGGAAACTACAACGGATTTCCTTCGGAGATCGTCACCCCGCTGGCTGCCATCCGTGAAAAAACGGGAGCCGAAGTAACCTATCTGAAAGCCACGGACTATACCGCCGTCGAGAGTTCTCCCGAGGAGATCTCGCGGGCAATCGCCGGGGCCGACCTGGTGATCTTCGTCGGTGGCATCTCCCCGCGGCTCGAAGGCGAGGAGGGCGATGCGGGAAACAACGCACCGGAAGGATTCTCGGGCGGCGACCGGACAACCATTCGGCTGCCCGAAGCACAGACCGAGGTCATGAAGCGGGTTCATGCGGAGGGTGTTCCCCTGATCTTCGTATCCATGTCGGGAAGCGCCGTGGCCTTCCCGTGGGAGGCCGAGCATGCAAACGCCATTCTGCAGGCCTGGTACGGCGGACAGGCGGCAGGAACGGCCATTGCCGACATCCTTTGGGGCGACTGCAACCCCTCGGGGCGGCTGCCGGTGACTTTCTATGCCGATGATGCACAGCTGCCGGACTTCAACGACTACTCGATGCGCGGCCGCACGTATCGCTATTTCGACGGAGAACCACTCTACGGATTCGGATACGGGTTGAGTTACACGACTTTCGAGTACGGCACTCCTACGTGCTCCGTGCGCAAGGCCCGCACGGGCGAAAGCATTACGCTGACCACGCGCGTGCGCAATACGGGTAAACGGACGGGCGAGGAGGTCGTGCAGCTCTACGTGAGCCATCCCGGTGCGCCGGATCCCAAGCCGATCCGAGCCCTGAAGGGCGTGCGGAGGATTTTGCTGGGCCCCGGTGAGGAGCAGGTCATATCGTTCACCCTCACGCCGCGCGATCTCGCGCTGGTACGAAGCGACGGGCGGACGGTCTGCCGGCCGGGAGAGATCGTGTGCTACATCGGCGGCTCGCAACCCCGCGCAGAGGGGGAGCTGCAAAAACAAAGCTGCACGATACGCATTGCTGGCTCCGAGCAGCTGCTTCCCCGATGAGTGCAAAGGCGTGCAGTCGTGAGCGAAATTTTCAGCTCGTCCAAACTAAAAACGCAATTTCGGCGTTCTTCTCCTCCGGGAGCATCCTCCGTATGAAGATTCCGGTCGGCATATGACGTATCGCTCCGGAGATCCGTATTCATACGCCGGGAGGCTATGCACACAGATATAAACGCACAAAGAACCGATGAAAGAACAGAATAGATGGCTCTATCTCCAGGAGCACTTCACCTGCAAACACTATGCAGCCGACGGTCCCGTCGTTCAGTTGCGGGTTCTCGAAGCGGGCGAATACATCCACCACGAGAGCGACCAACGCTCCGTACTCTGTTTCGTGCTGGAGGGTGCTCTGGGGTTCTGTCCCGCAGAGCGGAAAGAACATGGAGCGAAAGCCGGTGAACTCTTCTTCGTACCCCAGGGCGAAACGTGCTGGGGAAGAGCCCGGGAGGCATCCGTTGTCATCCTCTGCTTCCTCGACGCCTCGATTGCCCTGTGCAATACCTATACGTTAAAGAATCTGGTCGACTTCATGCCGGAGAAGATGTCCGACGACGAGGTGCCCGTGGTGCTGCCCATCAGCGATCTGCTGATGGCCGAACTCGCCGTTACGCGGACGGCTCTCACCACAGGACTCTTCTGCTACCACTACCAGCGCGACAAACGCGACATCTTTCTTCTGATGCTGAGGGGTTTCTATGCCAAGGAGGAGCTTGCAAGGCTCTTCGCCCCGGCGCTGAGCAGAGACTACGAATTCAAACAGACCGTACTCGGCGCCTACTCGCCGGCGATCAACGTTCAGGAGCTGATCCACCGCTCGGGCATGCCGCCGACGAGTTTCAACCGCAAATTCGTCGATGTGTTCGGAACAACACCCCGCAAATGGCTGATCGACAGAAAAAAGGGAAATATTCTCTGCGACCTGCTGATGACGGAGCTCTCGACGAAGGAGCTCGCACAGAAATACGGGCTTTCGGCCAACTACTTCAATGTCTTTTGCCAACAACACCTGGGTGGCGCTCCGTTGGACATCCGCAAAAACGGTGCGGCGCATCGCAACGAAGCGTAGATTCCGGCTCTTTGGATGAAAATCGTTGCCCGTTGGAGGTTCTTTCCCGAACCGCCCCGATGTTGGCATCTGCGGACAAACTATTTTTGCCGCACCGTTTCCAGGCTTCCTCCGGGAAGCCGGAAGGCGGGAGCAAAAAGTTTGTACGCATGACCGGAAAGAGCCGATATACAGCCATTGAGAGCGTACGGCGCCCCATGAGGCGCCGCACCATCGGTGCGCGGAGGCTCCCGGCGGCACTCATCTCTCGCACCCTATTTATTCCATTATCATTCATATCATGAAAAAATTCCATCTTTTCGCAATGGCCGTGACCGGGTCACTGGCTCTCTGCGCCTGCTCCGACAACCAAGGAGCCGAAAGCGGGCTCACCGAAGCCAACCAGGTCATTTCGCTGGCCGTACTGAACGGAAACCACGTCACGACGCGTGCCGGACGTCCGTTGTACAGTTCGGAGGCCAACCAGACCATCGAAAACGTCGTCGTCTACGTCGTGAACTCGGCCGACAAGGAGATCAAACAGACCAAGAAATTCTCCTCCTGGCAGAGCGAATCGTCGGAGCACAACACCGACGACGGTCGATATGCCGAATTTCTGCTCGAAACGAAGCTCGAGGACGGAAACTATCAGATCTTCGCCGTCGGTTACCACAACGACAGCAGCTATGAGGACATCGAGAATGCTCTGAAGTCCGGATCGACATTCAACGAGAATGCCGTACTGAAGCTCTCGACGGACGGCGGTGCCGAGGAGATCTTTGCCGGCTCGACCGAGCCGTTCGAGGTCCGGAAGTCCGAAGGCTTCAAAAAGCAGATCGTACTCAACCGCCAGGTGGCCGGTGTCTACGTCTACGTCAAGGAGATCCCCTACATCGCATCGGCCACCGAGCTGCGCCTCGTCGCTTCCGCCGAGAACAACCGTCTGGTACTCGGACAGTTCGACAACCGGGATCTGGACAACAACGGCGCCGGGAACAGCATCACGTCGGCCGTGGTCAACGGATTCTCCGAAGAGTCGGCCTTCGACAAGACGCTCCTGCGGATCGATCTGAACGACTGGTTCTCGTCGATCGAGGCCTCGGGAACGCTGATCGATGCCTCCAAGTGGCAGAAACCCGCCGAATTCGAGGGAAAGGCCACCTTTGAGAAGGGAGCCGTCTTCGGAGGCGCATTCGTCATCCCGTTCGCCAAGGTTGACCGGACCCAGACGCTGACGCTGCAACTGACAACCGCAGGCGGCGAAGTGAAACGTTCGTGGAACGTAAACCGTCCCACGGGGGACTCCGATCCCTACAGGCTCTACACCTGGGACACGCTCTCCAGCACCTTCACCTCGCAGGAGTCGGTATCCGAGGACAAGAACTCCTACAACATCGTCCGCAACCACATCTACGGACTCGGAACCCGCACGAGCAACGATCCCGGAAGCGGTACCGATACCGAACCCGGTTCGGAAGAGCAGGATGCTCCGGTTTCGCTGAACAACAAGCACGAGATCAAACTGGTGGTCAATGACAATTGGGAGGTAATCCACGACATGGAGCTGGATTGAAGCCCCTTCGCACCCCGAAAAGTCCCGGTAACGTCCTGCACGGCATTACCGGGCTTTTCGCGTTTTGCCATAGGTCTGCAGGATCGGATGGGAAACGTCGCGCAGGGGCGGGATTCGAAAGCGCTTCGGAGTCCGAAAATCGGTCTGTTGTTCCGGAACTTTTTTCTGTTTGAAAAATACAGAATATTGTTCAAAATACGCCTTTTCAGAGCACTTTCGGACCCGAGAACAACGGCACGTTTCAACTCGGGAAGAAGGTCCGAATCGACTCGGAAAGGATTTTGCGATGGCCTGCCGATCAAGAAAACCACAGCCACCGAACGAAAGGTCTCCCGACGCGAATGGCCGCGGGAACAGAATACAACACAATGATTAATAATTATTTATAGCACAACGAATTATCATCCGAATCGCAATTCGGACACAAGGAGCCTCGAAAGTCGTCGAAGCGCATCTGCCCCGAAGAGCTGGATTCCCCAGCAGGCAGGATGCCAACCTGTCATCAAAAGCTGAAGCGGCGGCGCCTTGCAAGATCCGGACTCCTGGGAAAAAGGCCGTTTTGCGCTCCGCGGAGAAAATCATAACTTTGTGAGAATTATGGACGCGAATATCGAAATATGGATCGTCTTCGCAGGCCTCTGTCTGATGATGGGTGCCCTGATCGCAGACTGGCTCCGCCCCGGCTTCGTGTTGTTCTCCGGAGTGGTGCTATTCATGTGCACGGGCGTACTTTCGCCCCGCGAAGCCCTCGCAGGCTTCGCCAACGAGGGCATGATCACCGTCGGACTGCTGTTTCTGATCAGTGAGGGCGTGCGACGCAGCGATGCGCTGGGACATCTGGTCAAGTGGCTCCTGCCCGTCAGACGCGGCATGACCGTCCGTAAAGGCTATCTGCGCATCTTGCCGACAATCGCCTCCGTATCGGCCTTTCTGAACAACACCCCCGTCGTGGTGGTCTTCATCCCGATCATCAAGCAGTGGGCACAGCGTGCGGGACTCGCCGTGCGCAAGTTCCTCATCCCGCTCTCCTATGCCGCCATCCTCGGGGGGATGTGCACGCTGATCGGCACCTCCACCAATCTGGTCGTGCACGGCATGATGCTCGACGAGGGATTCAGGGGCTTCTCGATGTTCGAACTCGGAAAGGTCGGAGGATGTATCGCCGTCGTCGGACTGCTCTACCTGATCTTCTTCGGAGACAAACGGCTGCCCGGAGGCGCCCCCGAGGAGGACTCCTCCGAGGAGGAAGCAGCAAGGCACGTGGTGGAAGCCGTCCTGGGCCCCCGTTTCCCGGGAATCAACCGCTCGTTCGGCGAATTCGACTTCAAGAGCCACTACGGAGTCGACGTCTGTGCCATACGCCGAAACGGCAAGGAGATAAAGGAGTTGAGAACGGCCGTATTCCGGGCCGGCGACACGCTGGTGCTCGACGCCGACGGTTCGTTCATCGAAACGTGGGGCGAATCGCGCGTCTTTCTGATGCTGAGCAACGGCTCCGAACACCGTCCCGAATCTCCGCGATGGAAAAAATGGCTGGCACTCGGGCTGCTGGTCGTGATGATCGGGGGTGCCACATTCGGAAGCATGCCCTTCATGGCACGGCTCATCCCGGGACTGGAGCTCGACATGTTCTTCTGGGTATGCATCGTAGCGGTGCTGATGGCCTGCTTCGGAATCTTCCCGGCCAAGAAATACACGAAATTCATCTCCTGGGACATTCTCATCACCATTGCATCGGCGCTGGCCATCAGCCGCGCCATGGTCAATTCGGGGCTTGCTGACTGGATTGCCGCCGGGCTGACAGGGCTCTCGGGCGTCGCATCGCCGTGGATCGTTCTGGCGGTGCTCTACATCACCACGAACCTCATCACCGAATTCATCACCAACAACGCCGCGGCAGCATTCGCCTTTCCCGTGGCGCTGTCGGCCGCCGCGCAGCTCGGCATGGACCCCAGACCCTTCTTCGTGGCAATATGCATCGCCGCGTCGTGCAGCTTCTCCTCGCCGATCGGCTATCAGACCAACATGATCGTACAAGGCATCGGCAACTACCGCTTCCGCGACTTCGTGCGAATCGGCCTGCCGCTGAATATCATAGCATTCGTCGTGTCGATGGTGCTCATCCCGCTCTTCTGGCCCTTCGAGGCGGTCCCCGTCTGACACGCATTTCCATCTCTACACCTCTCTCCATGGAAAACATTCATCCGATCTTCGACCGTATGGAATCCCGCAGCGACAAGGAGCGGCTGCTCGGGCAGCACGGCATCGTCGTATGGTTTACCGGGCTCTCGGGCTCGGGAAAAAGCACCCTGGCCATTGCGCTCGAACGCGAACTCTCCGCGCGCGGCATCCTCTGCCGCATCCTCGACGGAGACAACGTCCGCTGCGGCATCAATGCCGGGCTGGGATTCACAGAAGCAGACCGTCGCGAGAACATCCGCCGCGTAGCGGAGGTATGCAGGCTCTTTGTCGACACGGGCATCGTGGTGCTGGCCTGCTTCGTGAGTCCCACGCGCGAACTGCGCCGCATGGCCCGGGAGATTGTCGGCGAGCAGGAGTTCCGCGAGGTATACGTGGCCACGCCCCTGGCCGAATGTGAACGCCGTGACGTAAAGGGCCTCTATGCCAAGGCCCGCAGGGGCGAGATCCGTGACTTCACGGGCATCTCGGCGCCTTTCGAGGAGCCCGAACATCCCGCCCTGCGGCTCGACACCTCGGGACGCAGCGTCGAGGAGTGCGTTGCACAAATGTTGCAGGCGCTCCTGCCGCAAATAAAATCCGAACATTGAACGACCGGCTGCCGACCGAATCGGCAACCACAGAACCATAAATCATGAAAGAGTATCAGTTGAGCCATCTCAAAACGCTCGAAGCAGAAGCCATACACATCATCCGCGAGGTGGCGGCCGAATTCCGGAACCCCGTCATGCTCTACTCCATCGGCAAGGATTCGTCGGTGATGGTGCGTCTGGCCGAAAAAGCATTTTATCCCGGGAAGGTGCCCTTCCCGCTGATGCACATCGACTCGAAGTGGAAGTTCCGCGAGATGATCGAGTTCCGCGATGCCTACGCAAAAAAGTACCACTGGAATCTGATCGTCGAATACAACAAGGAGGCCTATGAGGCCGGCGTGGGACCCTTTACCCACGGAAGCCGCGTGCATACGGATCTGATGAAGACCCAGGCGCTGCTGATGGCCCTGCGCAAGCACAAGTTCGATGCGGCATTCGGCGGCGCCCGCCGCGACGAGGAGAAAAGCCGTGCCAAGGAGCGCATCTTCTCGTTCCGCAACCAGTTCCAGCAATGGGACCCGAAGAACCAGCGTCCGGAGTTGTGGGACATCTACAACACGCGCATTCACGAGGGCGAGAGCATCCGCGTCTTCCCGCTCTCGAACTGGACGGAACTCGACGTCTGGCAGTACATCCGTCAGGAGCACATCCCCATCGTGCCGCTCTACTTCGCCAAGGAGCGTCCGGTGGTAGAGGTCAACGGGAACCTGATCATGGTCGATGACGACCGCATGCCCGAAGAGCTGCGACGCCGGGCCGAGATGCGCAAGGTGCGCTTCCGCACGCTGGGTTGCTATCCGTTGACGGGTGCCGTCGAGAGCGAGGCCGACACCATCGAGAAGATCATCGAGGAGATGATGACCACAACCCGCTCGGAGCGTACGACCCGCGTGATCGACTTCGATCAGGAGGGCAGCATGGAACAGAAGAAACGCGAAGGATATTTTTAACGCAGAAGCATCATGGCACGCAACATAGAGGAATTTCTCGCACAGGACGAACGCAAGGACCTGCTGCGATTCTTGACCGCCGGATCGGTCGACGACGGAAAGTCGACACTCATCGGCCGGCTGCTCTTCGACAGCAAGAAACTCTACGAAGATCAGCTCGACGCCCTTGAGCGCGACAGCAAACGCTGTGGAAACGCCGGCGACCACATCGACTACGCCCTGCTGTGCGACGGGCTGAAGGCCGAACGCGAACAGGGAATCACCATCGACGTGGCTTACCGTTATTTCGCTACCAACCGCCGTAAGTTCATCATCGCCGACACCCCGGGACACGAACAGTACACGCGCAACATGATCACCGGCGGATCGACGGCCAATCTTGCCGTCATACTGGTCGATGCCCGCACGGGTGTCATCACCCAGACACGCCGCCACAGCTACCTGGTCTCGCTGCTCGGAATCCGGCACATCGTATTGGCCGTGAACAAGATGGATCTTGTGGACTACTCCGAGGAGCGTTTCCGCGAGATTGTCGGCGAGTACAAGGCCTGGATCGAGGAGCAGCACATGGACGTTCCCGACCTGCAGTGCATACCGCTCTCGGCGCTCGAAGGCGACAACGTCGTCGAACGCAGCGCGCGCATGCCCTGGTACGACGGGCCGTCGCTGCTCCACCATCTGGAGACCGTCCCCATCGACCGCGACATCAACCTGCACGATTTCCGCTTCCCCGTGCAGTATGTCCTGCGTCCCGACGCCGACTTCCGCGGATACAGCGGCAAGATCGCCTCGGGCATCGTCCGCCCCGGCGATCCGGTCGTCGCTATCCCCTCGGGCCGCACATCGCGCATCGCACGCATCGTCACCTACGACGGTGATCTCAAGGAGGCCTTCGCCCCGCAGTCGGTGACGCTCACGCTGGAGGATGAAATAGACCTCTCGCGCGGCGAAATGCTCGTGCACCCCGATGCGCTGCCGCACGTCGGGCACCGGTTCCGGACCATGATGGTCTGGATGGACGAACATCCGCTGGACCGCGCAAAGGCCTTCTATCTGAAACATACGACACACACCGCACGGGCCCATGTCGAGAAGATTCACCACCGGGTGGAGATCAACGTCGGCGAGGCGGTCGAGGCCGACGGCATGAAGCTGAACGAAATCGCCCTGGTGTCGCTCGTGGTGGACGAACCGCTGATTTTCGACAGCTATCGCAAAAACCGGCAGACGGGGGCTTTCATCCTCATCGATCCGGTGACGAACTTCACGTCGGCCGTGGGAATGATCGTCGCGCCCGAAGCGGAGAGCGACAGCGTCTCCGAACTGGAATCCGGACGGATCGTCGTCGATCTGTCGGGAAGCGACATCGGCCCCGAGCATGACGAGGCGATCGCCGCCTTCTGCCGGATGCTTTGGGAGAAGGCCGGCATCGATATCAAGTGTGTCAGAAAATAACGGACAGCATGGGCATTCTCAACCTGAATTTCAACGACCTGCCGGTCAACACGCTGGTGGGTGCCGACCGGAGGACCTTCGAGGCTGTAACGCGCGGCGCGGAGATCGACGAGGCGTGTCGGCGCAAATATCTCACGACAAAATACGTCCGGCAACTGCTCGACCCCTTCTACCGGATCAACGAACGCCGATACGCAAAGCTCCCCGCAATATCCGACATGGAAGATCCGGTCTTCATCATCGGACACTGGCGCAGCGGAACGACCTACGCACACAATCTGCTCTCGTGCGACGACCGGTTCGGGTACTGCTCGACCTATCAGACCGTATTTCCGCATCTGATGCTGTGGGGACGTCCCTTCTTCAAGCGATGCATGGCGGCAATCATGCCGTCGTCGCGTCCGACAGACTCGATGAAGCTCGGCGTGGATCTCCCGCAGGAGGAGGAGTTTGCCCTGAGCAACATGACCCCCTGTTCGCACTACCATTTCTGGATGTTTCCCCGCCGCATGGCCGAATACCGTGATCGATACCTCACCTTCGAAACGGCGTCGGAGAGCGAACGCGAAGAGTTTCTCGCAGCTCAGGACAAGGTGATGCGCATCGCCCTGCACGTCTCGGGCAAGCGGCAGTTTCTGAGCAAGAACCCGCCTCATACGGGGCGTGTCGCGATGCTGCTGAAGCGATATCCCCGGGCCCGGTTCATCTATCTGATCCGCAACCCGTACGTCGTCTACGAATCCACGCGCAACTTCTTCAGTTCAACACTCGAGGCCGTGCGCATGCAGACAATCCCGGCCGAAGAGCTTGACCGCCAGATTCTGCTCAACTACCGTGCGCTGTACGAACATTACGAGAACGACAAGAAGCTGATCCCCGCAGGGCAGCTCTTCGAGGTACGCTTCGAGGAGCTGGAGGCCTCGCCCCTGGAGATCACCGCGCAGATCTACGACCGGCTGTCGCTGGGCGATTTCGAGCGGGTGCGTCCCGCCATGGAGCGCTATCTGGCCACCCAGCGCAACTTCCGCAAGAAGAAATACGTCTTCGATCTGCAAACGACGCTGACCGTCGAGCGATATTGGGGCGATGCCCTGCGGCAGTGGGACTACCGGCCGTAAAGAGGTGTCGGAAGGAGAGATAACTCGCTACAAACGCTGCAAAAGGATCGGAGGAGAGCTTCGGTCCTTTTGTTTTTGGCCAAGGGCTGCGATTGGCGGTCTCCGAGAGAAGGATCTGTTACACGTTCGGGCGTCGCTCTGCGGTATGCCGGTCCGCGGTCCGGGGTTTCGCCGGTCGGGAGCGGCCGGAAGCGACTGGAAAAAAAGATATTACTGTGTTCGTACACAAAATTGCGGATTTACTTGCTGAAACGGGAGAAATTTGCGATATTTGTGGAAGTCACGGGCCCGGACGGGAACGTACACGGCGACATCAGAACAGTTCGGATGGCAAAACAGATCAAGATAAAGGAGATCGCTGCCCGTGCCGGAGTCTCTCCGGGAACGGTCGACCGGGTGCTGCACAACAGAGGCAACGTCTCGGCGGCGAGTCGTGAGGCCGTGGAGCGCGTATTGGCCGAAGTGAAGTATCGCTTCAATATACACGCCTCGGCAATCTCGCTGCGAAAAGAATACAACATCGTCGCAGCCATTCCGACAGCCGTGACCGGTGAGTATTGGGGATCCATACGCAAAGGCATTGAACGGGCCGTCGAGGAGTATTCGGACATCCGCCTCAACTGTACGTTTGCCTACTACAATCAGTTCGACATCTACTCCTGCCGAAGCTCCTTCGACGAAATTGCCGCACAGAATCCCGATGCCGTCATTCTCGGTGCAACCTTCGTCTCCGAAGCCCGCAGGCTCTGCGAGCTCCTCGAAGCACGGAGGATTCCCTACGTATTCGTGGATTCGCGCATCGAGCAGACCCGGCCGATCGCCTCCTTTGCCACGGAGCAGAGCGCCTGCGGGCATCTGTGTGCCAAGCTGCTCGACGCAATTGCTCCCCCGGGATCGGCGTTTGCCATATTCAACTCGAAGCGGATCGGGAACGAAAACGCCTACAACATGCTCGCCCGCGAGGAGGGCTTCCGGGATTTCTTTGCCGGGGCCCCCGAACGTGTCACGAAGAGCGAATTCTCGGTACTCGACCCCGAAGAGGGAGAGCGTGAGGTATTGCGGTTTCTTGCGGAGAACCCCCGGGTTCGGGGCATTGCCGTGATGAACTCCCGCGGGCACATCATTGCCGACATCCTCCGGCGTCACGGAATCCAGGGAGTCCGGCTCATCTCGTTCGACACGACAGCCAACAACATCAAATGCATCAACGAAGGTTCGATGTGGGCCGTGTTGTGTCAGTATCCCGAAATGCAGGGCTTTCAAGCCATGCAGTCGATCATCGGGTGGCTGCTCTACAAGCGCACGGAACCCGCAGCGCACCGTGACATGCCCATCGGCATCGTCGTAAGGGAGAACCTCCCCTATCACCGGGAATTTCTGCTCCAGGAGGCGGAGCTGCTTCCCTGAACCAGACAGACATTGTTGAAACCGATAAACTACACATTACCCAAAACTTCTCGCACATGAATGACTTGACGGAAAAGGAAAAAATCGACCGCCGCAGGTTCCTCAAGGAACTTGGGGCGGCCGGCGCCACGGGATTGCTCCTTGCATCCCCCTGGCTCTCGGTATTTGCCCGGGCCGGGGAGACACACCGCGAACGCTGCCGCATCGGCGTGATCGGCACCGGGTCGAGAGGTTGCTTTCTCATGGGATTCATGGCCCGGAACCCCAAGGTGGAACTCGCCGCCATCTGCGACATCTATCAGCCGTCGATCGACGCCGCCCTCGGCATTGCACCGAAAGCCCGGGTGTACAAGGATTACCGGCAGCTGCTCGACGATCGGACGATTGACGCCGTAGTGATCGCCACACCCCTGGACCGTCACCACCGGATGGCTGTCGACGCCTTCGATGCCGGAAAGGACGTCTATTGTGAAAAAACACTCGGATACACCATCGAGGAGTGTTACGACATATACTGGCACTACCGCAACAGCGGCCGGATCTTCTTCTCCGGGCAGCAGCGGCTCTTCGATCCCCGCTACATCAAGGTCATGGAGATGATCCACAGCGGCATGTTCGGGGAGATCAACGCCGTGCGCACGTTCTGGTACCGCAACAACGACTGGCGGCGCAAGGTCGAGGATCCGAAACTCGAACGGCACATCAACTGGCGTCTCTACCGGGAATATTCCAAGGGGTTGATGACAGAACTCGCCTGCCATCAGCTTCAGGTCGGAAGCTGGGCCCTGCAGGAGATTCCCGATCGGGTCATGGGCCACGGGGCCATCACCCATTGGAAAGACGGCCGCGAGGTCTACGACAATGTCCACTGCATGTATGTCTTCGGCAACGGCGTGAAGATGACATTCGATTCGGTGATATCCAACAAGTTTTACGGCCTGGAGGAGCAGATTCTCGGGACCCTCGGAACCGTCGAGCCCGAAAAGGGGAAATATTATTTCGAGGAGATTCCTCCCGCCCCGGCCTTCCTGCAGCTGGTCAACAAGTGGGAAAACCGGCTGTTCGACGCCATTCCGTTTGCCGGAACAAGCTGGGCACCGGAGACCGCCAACGAGAATACCGGAGAGTTCATCCTCGGCGAACGTCCCAAAACCGACGGTACGTCGCTGGCGCTCGAGGCTTTTGCCGAGGCCGTGATCACCCGCCGGCAGCCCGAGCGCATTGCCGAAGAGGGGTATTATGCCAGCGCCCTCTGTCTGCTCGGAGACCAGGCTCTGCAGGAGGAGCGCACGGTATATTTCCCCGATGAGTTCAAGCTCGACTACCTCAACCACAAATCACCGAAACAATGAAAGATACGGTACTCACCGCCCGGCGCAAAAAGCGTGAACTGCTCTGGCTGGCCGGAGCCTTTCTCCTCGCCAATGCGATCAACATCTATGCGATCGTCTCGTATCACAGTCCCGCCTCGGAACTGCTGACATCGTTCTTCTACGTCCTGACGGCCACGGTCGTAATCTATCTGCTGACGCTGCTCGTCAGGGGATGCGTCGGGCTCATCGCCGGGACGGTACGCGCCATCATCCGGAAGCGATGAACTGCGTGTGCAGACAATACGGCGGGCGGGAACTGCTCTACGCCTATTTTCCGGTCATGCACACGCGCTGCGATCTGCTGTTGTGGCGTACGGATCCGCAGGTGGAGACCAGACGGGCCGCCGAGCGCATCCAGGATCGGTTGGTGGGGATCGAGCGCGTGGCCAGCTATTTCGACCCGTGCAGCGAATTGTCGCGGGTGAATGCCGGGGCTGCGGCGGCACCCGTCGTCGCAAGCAGCGAGCTGCTGACGATGATCCGCATCTGTCTCGACGGTCACAAGCGCACCGGCGGGCTCTTCGACATCACGGTGCGCTCGGAGCATCACCGTCCGACGACGGCCGAGCGGATCCGCGTCGGGGAGCAGCGGATTTTCTACGAGGAGCCCGGGCTGAAGATCGATCTCTCGGGATTTGTCAAGGGGTATGCCCTGGACCGGGTGAGGGAGATCCTCCGCGAGGAGGGAGTCACGGACGCCCTCGTGAACCTCGGCAACAGTTCGGTATACGCCTGCGGAAGCGACGGACGGCAGGAGGGATGGCGCATCGGTTACAACGGGTGTTTCGGTGCAGCGGCATCGACGCCGGGCATCGTGCTGAAGGATCGGTTTCTGACCACCTCGGGCAACGACTCCCCCACGCGTCGGCACATCGTCGACCCGCGGACGGGAGTTCTGCGGGAAGGTCGGGGAGCCGTCGGAGTCGTAACGCAGAGCGGCGCTTCGGGAGAGATGCTCTCCACGAGTCTATTTCTCGCCGGGGAGCCTCAACGGCACCTTCTGGCGGAACGCTTCGGAAAGGTACAATACTACGAATTGACATAAACCCAAAACTTCACGCTATGGTCAACAGAAGAGACTTCTTGAAACAAATGGCGCTGGCCTCGGCAGGGCTCGCGCTCGGAAGCACGGAACTTTTCGGCGCGGAGCGCCCCTCGGCGCCGAAGAAACGGCACGAAAAGGTCCGCATCGCATACATCGGAATCGGCAACCGCGGGCAGCAGATCATCGAAGAGTTCAGCCGCACGGGAATGGTCGAGGTAACGGCCCTCTGCGACGTGGATCTCGACGGTTCCCAGGCGCAGAAGGTCCTCGGAATGTATCCGAAGGCCAAACGGTTCAGGGATTTCAGGCAACTGTTCGACAAGGCAGGCAACGACTTCGAGGCCGTTGCCATCGCCACACCCGACCACTCGCACTTCCCGATCACCATGCTCGCCCTGGCCAGTGGGAAGCACGTCTACGTGGAGAAGCCCCTCGCCCGGACCTTCTACGAGGCAGAACTGCTCATGCAGGCCGCACGAAAGCGCCCCCAGCTGGCCACGCAGGTCGGGAACCAGGGACATTCGGAGGCCAACTACTTCCAGTTCAAGGCCTGGATGGAGGCCGGAATCATCAAGGACGTGACGGCAGTCACCGCACACATGAACAATCCGCGGCGCTGGCACCGTTTCGACGCGTCGATCTACAAATACCCCGAGGCCGAGCCGCTGCCTGCCAACATGGACTGGGACACGTGGCTCTGTGCCGCAGCGTACCACGACTACAGCAGCAAATACCATCAGGGAGAGTGGCGCAGCTGGTACGACTTCGGCATGGGGGCCCTCGGAGACTGGGGGGCACACATTCTCGACACGGTGCATGAGTTCCTCGAACTCGGGCTTCCCTACGAGATCACGCTGCTCCACGAAAAGGGGCACAACGACTACTTCTTCCCCTACTCCTCGACGATACTCTTCCGCTTCGCTCAGCGCAAGGGCATGCCGCCCGTCGACGTCACCTGGTACGACGGGATCGACAACCTTCCGCCACTGCCCGAAGGGTACGGAGGCTCGGAGTACAACGCCGACATCCCCTCCACGAACCAGGGCGACACCCCGCGGGCGACACTCAATCCGGGCAAGATCATCTACTCGAAGGAGCTGACCTTCAAGGGCGGCAGTCACGGAAGCACGCTGAGCATCATTCCGCAGGAGAAGGCCCGGGAGATGGCCGGGCGTCTTCCGGAAGTACCACCGAGTTCATCGAATCACTTCGAGAACTTCCTGCTCGCCTGTCAGGGGTTGGAGAAGACCCGCTCGCCCTTCGAGATCAACGGCGTGCTGAGCCAGGTATTCTCGCTGGGAGTCATGGCGCAGCGGCTCAACACCCAGCTGTTCTTCGACCCGCGGACCAAGCAGATCACCAACAACGCCTTTGCCAATGCCATGCTGGCCGGCATCCCGCCCCGCAAGGACTGGGAAGAGTTCTACAAACTGTAACCGACAACAACAAAACTCCGAATAACCATGAAACAGACGATCCTGTTGCTCGTCTCGCTGCTCTGCGCCGTCCAGGCCGGAGCGCAGAGCTGGCAGAAACTTTTCAACGGCAAAGACCTTCAGGGATGGGAACGGCTCAACGGAAAGGCCGAATACAAGGTGCAGGATGGCGCTATCGTGGGCGTCTCGCGCCTCGGGGAGCCCAACACCTTTCTGGCTACGAAGCAGACCTTCGGGGATTTCATCCTCGAATTCGAATTCCGGATCGACGAGGGGTTAAACTCCGGCGTGCAGATCCGCAGCGAAAGCCGCAAAGACTACAACAACTACCGCGTACACGGATATCAGTTCGAGATAGATCCCTCGGCGAGGGCCTGGTGTGGAGGAATCTATGACGAGGCACGCCGGGGATGGCTCTATCCGCTGACGGAGAATCCCGCGGCCCAGAGCGCTTATCGCCACGGCGTGTGGAACAAGGCACGCATCGAGGCTGTCGGAAAGAGCATCCGCACGTGGATCAACGGCATTCCCTGTGCAAACATCTGGGACGACATGACCCACAAAGGATTCATCGCCCTGCAGGTCCACGCCATCAGCGACCCGAAGGACGAAGGGAAAACCGTCGCCTGGCGCAACATCCGGATCTGCACACGGCATCCCGAGAAGCACCTCACCCGGGAGACCGCTCCGGAGGTGAACTGCGTTCCCAACACGCTGTCGGATGCCGAAGTTGCCGACGGATGGGTGCTGCTCTGGGACGGGAAGAGCACGGCCGGATGGCGAGGTGCAAAACTTGACGGATTTCCCCGGCACGGATGGGTCATCGAGCATGGCGTATTGAAGGTCTGCAAGAGTGACGGCGCGGAATCCGCCAACGGCGGGGATATCATTACTGACCGCAAATACCGCAACTTCATCCTCAAGGTGGACTTCAAGATTACAGAAGGAGCGAACAGCGGCATCAAATACTTTGTAAACCCCGATCTGAACAAGGGTGCCGGATCGGCCATCGGGTGCGAATTCCAGATTCTCGACGACGACAGGCATCCGGATGCCAAACTCGGAGTGAAGGGGAACCGGAAGGCGGCGTCGCTCTACGACCTGATTCCGGCCCCGGAGCAGAAGCCCATGCGTAAGAAGGAGTTCAACACGGCGACGATCGTCGTCGAGGGAAAAAGGGTGACCCACTACCTGAATGGCGTAAAGATGGTCGAATACGAGCGCGACAACCAGATGTGGAATGCCCTGGTGGCCTACAGCAAATACCGTGACTGGGAGAACTTCGGAAACGCCGAGGAGGGTTACATCCTGCTGCAGGACCACGGAGACGAGGTGTGGTTCCGCAACATCAAGATCAAGGAGCTGTAAGCGTCGGGACGAAGCACCGAAGGTTCTGACGCCCGGGCTCCGAGTCCCGGGAGAATGTCGGGCTCGGACGAATCGGGGCAAGGCGAGGCGGGCGACGCGCTGCCTCGAGGGCAGAAAAAAGCCTTGTAAACGGATTGTTTACAAGGCTTTTTCACAGGGTTGCCCTATCCGGCGCATCATCGGTCGGCGTGGCGTCGTACGTCAGTCGCTCTACTCCGCGCTGTTCTCCTTCAGCCACTCCAGACGTCGAAGATCGGGGAGGTGCTTGATCGTAAAGTGATCGAACTTCGCCGTGAAGCCGTCGCCGTCCGGGCAAGCGCCCATGATGCCCACCATGACGGGATGGTTGTCCTGCATCCAGGCGTTGCGCATCAGCGTGTACTCCTTGTCGTCGAAGGAGTAGAAAACCTCCACGGCATCGAGGCGCCGGACAGCCTTGATCCACACGTACGGGACGGGCTTGTCGAGCGTGATGATGCTCCAGTCGCTCGTGTGGTGCGTCACCACGCAGCTCAGGTTGTACTTCCCGTCCACAAACTCGATACCGGCCTTGATGTAGTTCTCATGATCGAGACGAAGCATCAGCCCCGACTGATCGAAGCGGTTCGTGTAATCGCCCGAGATCCGAACCTTGACCTCGAACTCCCCGCCCCGAACCGTATAGAGGAACGGCGCATCGTCTACGGTGAATCCATAATGGGAGATACGCCAGTAATCGGTCTGCGGCGTAACCTCCATGGTGAGTGCATTGTCCTGGATCTCCCACACTTCGGGTTCGTTGAACCACTGCATCTTTTCGAGCGACTGCGCCATGCCCGACATCGAGGTCGCAAGCAGCAGAGCGCCCAGCGCAAAAATCTTTTTCATCTTCATGTTTGCTGAGGTGTTCGTTGTTAATTCCCGTCTCCGTCCGGCGATCACGCCCTTCCGGGGTCCAGAACGCCGCACTTCAACGGGAGCAAATAACCATTGTTTTAATTATCTTTGCAAAAGTAACGCTTTGCTCTCGACCCGACAATGATTATAAATAACCATTTCTCGACTCTCCGATGATGGACACCGTATCGCAACTCAACAGGGAGTTCTCTGCGCAGGACTTCTCCCGCGGAGGTTCCGAACTCCGGCTGCTGGACAGATGCCGGGCGATTGCCGAAAACTACGCCCGGATGGAGCATGCCATCGCCGTGTTGAGCGATCTCCAGGCCAAAGTCAGCTACATCTATTACGGTGCATTCGCCCGCACGCTGGGAATCGGACGCAGCGGGGAGATCCGGGAGGTCTCGTCGATCTGGGAGGAGGAGATCTTTCGGATGATTCATCCCGACGATCTGGCCCGGAAACATCTGCAGGAGCTCTGCTTCTTTCACTTCGTCAAGCGGCAGCCGCGGAAAAAACGATCCGAATATCATCTGATAAGCAAACTCAGAATGAGAATCGGAACAAACGCCTACATGCCCGTGCTGCACAGAATGTTCTACGTCTCGACCTCGTCGAACGAAACCCAATGGCTGGCACTGTGCCTCTACAGTCCGCTCTTCTTCGACATCCCGGCCAGTTACATGATCGTCAACTCCACAGACGGGCACATTGCGGAATCCGAAGCCCTGGGACATACGAAAATACTCTCTTCAAGGGAGAAGCAGATTCTGCGGCTGATCGACCGCGGGCTGACCAGCAAGGAGATCGCCGCGATGCTCTGCATCAGCGTAAACACCGTCAGCAGGCACCGCCAGGAGATTCTGAGTCGGCTGCGGGTGAAGAACTCCATCGAGGCATGCCGCATGGCCAAGGATCTGAAACTGCTCTGAGACTCGGAAAGCAAAGGCTCCGGGGAGGGGCTATACCCCGCTGTTGCGGACATTCAGGGCGCGCATGGCATTCAGCACCGCCAGCACGGTCACTCCCACATCGGCAAAGACGGCCATCCACATCGTACCGAGGCCCACGGTAGCCAGGATCAGGATGGCAACCTTGACGCCGATGGCAAACCACACATTCTCGCGGGCAATGCGGATCGTGCGTCGGGCAATTCGGATGGCCATGGCGATCTTCGAGGGTTTGTCGTCCATCAACACGATATCGGCGGCGTCGATGGCGGCATCGCTCCCGAGCCCGCCCATGGCGATTCCCACATCGGCCCGCTTCAGCACCGGGGCGTCGTTAATGCCGTCGCCCACAAAGGCAAGGGTCGTTCCGGCCGGCTTCGCGGCAAGCAGCTCCTCCACGTATCTCACCTTGTCGGCAGGCAGCAGTTCGGCATGGCAGACGTCGATGCCCAGCCGTCGGGCGACATCGGTCCCGACCTCCCGGCGGTCGCCGGTAAGCATCACCGTCCGACCGACGCCCAGGCTGCGAAGTGACGCTATCGCATCGAAGCTATCCTCCTTGATGCGGTCGTTGATGACGATGTGTCCGGCATAGCGGCCGTCAACGGCCACGTGGATAATCGTACCGACGCAATGGCAGTCATGCCACGCAATACCGAGGCGATCCATCATCTTCCGGTTACCCACGCAGACGTGTCGGCCCGCCACTTCGGCCTGGATACCCTCCCCGGCAATCTCCTCGACATCCGTAATCCGACATCCGTCGCTGGCTTCGTTGGGAAAGGCCGAACGAAGCGCCTCTCCGATCGGATGGGTCGAGAAATGCTCCACGTGTGCGGCGAGGTGCAGCAACTCCTTTTCGTTGAAATCGTCCGGATGGACCGCCTCCACGGCAAATTCTCCCCGGGTCAGTGTCCCTGTCTTGTCGAAAACGACGGTGTCGACACGCGTCAGCGCATCCATGTAGTTGCTGCCCTTGATGAGTATACCCCGACGCGAAGCACCTCCAAGTCCGCCGAAGAAAGTCAGCGGGACGCTGATAACCAGAGCACACGGGCATGATACGACCAGAAAGATCAACGCCCGGTGAAGCCATTCGGGAAATGCGTCGAGGTAGCCTCCCTGCGAAAACAGCGGTGGCACGAAGGCCAGCAACAGGGCGGCAAAGACTACAACGGGCGTATATACCCGGGCAAAACGGGTGATGAACGATTCGCTGCGCGACTTCTTGGCGTCGGCATGCTCGATCAGACCGATGATTTTCGACACGGTGCTCTCACCGAAGCTTTTGGTCGTACGCACGCGGATCACCCCCGTAAGATTGATGCAGCCGGACATCACCTCGTCCTCCACGCCCAACTCCCGGGGCATGCTCTCACCGGTCAGCGCTACGGTATTCAGCGTGGTGTTGCCCTCGACAACCTTTCCATCCAGGGGAACCTTCTCGCCCGGCCGTACCACAATGATCTCGCCCACGCCGACCTCCCCGGGGGCAACGGTAAGCGTCCGGCCACCTCGCTCGACGTGGGCCGTATCCGGACGAATGTCCATCAGGTGCGAGATGCTGTCGCGGCTTTTGCCCTCGGCGTAATCCTCGAAAAGCTCCCCCACCTGAAAGAACAGCATCACGAATACCGCCTCGGGATACTCCGTTTCGGCCCCGGGCAGGAAGCCGATGCCGAGCGCTCCGATCGTGGCAATGGACATCAGGAAATGCTCGTTGAACAGATCGCCCTCAACGATTCCCGCACAAGCCTCTTTCAGCGTATCGTAACCCACCAGCAGGTAAGGGACCAGATAGACCAGTAATAACTGCAGGGGCGAAAGCCCGCAGTGTTTTTCGATGAGAACCGCCCCGGCCAGCAGAACGGCCGTAACCGCAATGAGAACGATCCTCGCTCTCATGCTGTTCTGACCATGCTGTTGCGAATGGGCGTGTTCATGAAGGGATGCTGCCATGATTCGATCTTTTGATTCATGTTGCAAAGATAGCCGTATCCGATTACAACCCGGTTGCAAACGAAGTCTTCATCAGGCGACAGAGTCGCGAAGAGAATTTTGCAAACAAGTGGATCGGCTTGAGATCATCGGCGTCTCGCTGTAGGTAAAACGCAAGAACCGGAAGCATTGTCATAAGGTCAGAGAAGACATAAAGATACCGCCAAGCGGAAATAACCGCAGAACACCCATTTCACAAAAATTTCACATCCCGGATATTGCATGATTGTTTTTTTATCGTAAATTTGTATTAACAATATTGTTAAACCATGTTGTTAATAAAAAATATCATGGATAAAAAGGAAAAAACGACCACGGAACAGCTGATCCTTGAGGCAGCCGAGGAGGAGTTTCTCACGAAGGGATTTGACGGAGCCCGCACGACGGTCATTGCCGAACGGGCGGGCGTGACGCACGCCATGCTGCACTACTACTTCCGCACCAAGGAGCAGCTTTTCGAGCGGATTGTCGCCAAAATCACGGCACTTGTCGCGCAGACCGTACTTGCGGCCATGGGTGATCCGCAAAAACCGATCGTCGAACGGATTCGATCCGGCGTTGCGTCGCATTTCGATCTGGTGGCGGCCCATCCGCTGCTGCCACGCTTCTTTCTGAACGAAGTAGTGCTGCGCCCCGAACGCTACAATCTGCTCAACGATTCGCTGAAGGAGCGTATCTCGGCGCTCTTCATGCAATTGCAGACGGAGGCGGATCGGGCAGCCGGGGCCGGCGAGATGGAGGCCGTCGACATGCGACACCTCTTTCTCAGCATCGTGTCGCTCAATGTCTTTCCGTTTCTGGCCCTTCCGTTTGCGGAACGGCTGCTGGGAGACCTGGCCGGCGACCGCGAGAAATTCCTGGCCGCACGAAAGGCCGAAGCCATCGAAACCATTCTGCGAAGAATTCAAAAACAGAAACCATGAAGAGAATAGCCTTGATGCTGCTGGCGGCAGCATCGATGACGACACTCCGCGGGCAGACTCTCGACGAGTGCCGCCGCCTGGCGAGGGAGCACTATCCCGAGATCCGGCAATACGACCTGATCGCACAGACCGAGAAATACGATCTGTCGAATGCAGCCCGGGCGTGGATTCCGCAAATCACGCTCTCGGGGCAGGCGTCGTGGCAGAGCGCAACACCCACGTTCCCCGGGGCACTCGGCGAGATACTCGCCGCGCGGGGCATGCAGATGGAGGGGATCCGCCGGGAGCAGTACCGGGCGGCGATCGACATCTCGCAGACAATCTGGGACGGAGGGCACTCCCGGGTGGCAAAAGAGATGGCGCAGGCCGAAGCTGCGGAGGAGCTCCGGCGAACGGAGGTGGATCTCTACGCCCTGCAATCGAGAGTCGACGACCTCTATTTCGGAATTCTCCTGCTGGACGAACGCCTGACGCAGACCTCGGTGCAAATCAGCCTGCTGGAGAGCAACCTCGCACGCATGCGGAGCTGCGTTGCGAACGGCACGGCAACCCGGGCGGATGCCGACGCCATCGAGGCCGAGCTGCTGACCGTCCGGCAGACGCTCGAGCAGATTGCGGCATCCCGCGCCAGCTACCGCCGGATGTTGGAGATTTTCATCGGACAGCCGCTCACGGCAGAGAAACTGGAACGTCCGGAAGAGCCCGCACCCGGCAGCGGGTCGCAGCGGCCAGAGCTGGAGCTCTTCGATGCCAGGGCTCAGCAGATTGACGTACGCCGCAAAGCGCTCCGAAGCGCGCTCATGCCGCGATTCAGTGCCTTTGCCCAAGGGTATTACGGCTACCCGGGGCTGGACATGTTCCAAAGCATGATGTCGTCGGACGGAACGCTGAATGCTCTGGTGGGAGTACGCATGTCGTGGAATATCGGAGCCCTCTACACCCGCCGCAACGACCTCGGAAAGCTTCGCACGGCCCGGCAGCAGATTGACGTGCAACGAGATCTTTTCAACTTCAACACCCGTTTGCAGGCGACTCACGAAGAGGGCGAAATCGCCCGTCTACGCAAGGCCGTGGCCTCCGACACCCGGATCGTAGAACTGCGCCGCGCGGTGCGCATGGCAGCAGAGTCGCAGCTGGAGAACGGCGTGATCGACGCCACCGACCTGCTGCGCAAGATCACCGACGAAACCGCAGCGGCACTCAACCGCAGCACCCACGAAATAGAACTGCTCCAGGCTCTATACAAGTTGAAACACGAATTAAATCGATAAGCACATGAAACGAATTGTCTGTATGGCCGCAGCGGCACTTGCAGTGTCGTGCGGCGCGGAGGCGGAGTTCGACGCACAGGGGAGCTTCGAGGCTACCGAGGTCGTCGTTTCGGCCGAGGCTGCGGGACGTATTCTACGGTTCGATGCCGAAGAGGGAACGACTGTCGAACCCGGCGGAACGATCGGTCAGATCGACACCCTGCAGCTCGATCTGCAACGGCGGCAGCTGCTGGCCCAGCAGGCGGCGCTGCTCGCAAGCCGGCCCGACATCCGGGCGCAGGCCGCTGCCCTGCGCGAACAGATCGCCAAGCAGGAGCAGGAACTCGCGCGGGTAGAGAACCTGCTGCGCGACGGGGCCACCACCACCAAACAGCGCGATGACATCGAGGCACAGATCCGGATTCTGCGAAGCCAGCTGTCGGCAACCCTCTCGTCGCTGGACAAGAGCACCGTCACGATCGACGGAAACGCCGCAGTCGTCGAAGCACAGATCGCCGCGCTGGATGACCGGATCGCACGGTGCCGCATCGCATCGCCCATCGCGGGTGTCGTGCTGGCAAAGTATGCCGAAGCGGGCGAGCTGGCTGCCGTGGGCAAGCCCCTGCTGAAGGTGGCCGATCTGGAACACCTCTATCTGCGGGCCTACTTCACCTCGGAGCAGCTCGCCTCGATCCGCCTCGGGGATCGGGTGACGGTGACGGCTGACTTCGGAGGCGATCAGCGCTACGACTACGAGGGGCGCATCGCATGGATCTCGCCCGAGAGCGAATTTACCCCCAAGACGATCCAGACCCGGGATTCACGGGCCAACCTGGTCTATGCCGCAAAGATCGCCGTGCGCAACGACGGACGGCTCAAAATCGGTCTGACAGGCGAAGTACGGCTGCACGATGGAAGCCATTGAAGTCAAAGGGCTGTCGAAGCGGTTCGGCGCGGTACAGGCGCTCGATGCGGTGACCTTCTCCGTCCATCCGGGCGAACTGTTCGGACTGATCGGGCCCGACGGTGCCGGAAAGACCACGCTCTTCCGGCTGCTTGCGACGCTGCTCTCACCCGACAGCGGTGAAGCCCGGGTCGGCGGCTGCGACATTGTGCGCGATTATCGCGCGATCCGCTCGCGCGTGGGATACATGCCCGGGCGCTTCTCGCTCTACGGCGATCTGACGGTCGAAGAGAACCTTCGCTTCTTCGCCGCGCTGTTCGGCGTCGAGGTCGAAGCCTCCTACGACCTCATAGCGCCCGTCTACCGGCAGATCGAGCCCTTCCGGCGACGCCGTGCCGCGAAACTCTCGGGCGGCATGAAGCAGAAGCTGGCCCTGTCGTGCGCCCTGATCCACCGCCCGGAGATTCTCTTCCTCGACGAACCCACGACAGGCGTGGATGCCGTCTCGCGCAGCGAATTCTGGGAGATGCTCGACAGCCTCAGACAGCACGGCATGACCATCCTTGTCTCGACACCCTACATGGACGAGGCCTCACGCTGCGATCGGATTGCCCTCTGCAACGAAGGGCGCGTGCTGGGAATCGACACACCCGAGGCGCTGGTCCGCCGCTTCGAAGGCAGGCTCTACGCCATCCGTGCCGATGCGATGTTTGCGCTGCTCGCCGCCGCCCGCCGCATCGAGGGGGTCGAGGCGTGCTACCCCTTCGGCGAGACACACCACCTGGTGGCCGGAGCGGATTTCGACATGCGGCGCCTTGCCCGGGAGTTGGGCCCGATGCCCGGACTGCACATCGAACCCGCGGAGGCGACCATCGAGGATGTATTTATTCAATGGATGAAACGATGAACGAAGCTGTCATATCGGTCCATGAACTGACCAAACGCTTCGGCGACTTCACGGCCGTCGACCGGATCTCGTTCGAGGTCTTCCGCGGGGAGATCTTCGGGTTCCTCGGGGCCAATGGCGCCGGAAAGACCACCGCCATGCGCATGTTGTGCGGATTGAGCCGTCCGACTTCGGGATGCGGCCGCGTCGCGGGATGCGACATCGTGCGACAGAGCGAAGAGATCAAGCGTCATATCGGCTACATGAGCCAGCGCTTCTCGCTCTACGACGACCTCACCGTGCGGGAGAACATCCGCCTCTTTGCCGGCATCTACGGGCTCTCGCGTCGGGAGACCGGCACTCGAAGCGACGATCTGCTCCGCCGGCTCGACTTCGCCTCGGAGGGCAATACTTTGGTCGGAGCGCTTCCCCTGGGATGGAAACAGAAACTGGCCTTTTCCATCGCCACGCTCCACCGTCCCGAAGTGGTCTTTCTCGACGAGCCGACAGGAGGCGTAGACCCCCTCACGCGCCGCCAGTTCTGGGAGATGATCTACGAGGCGGCGGCCGGCGGCACGACCCTCTTCGTCACGACCCACTACATGGACGAGGCGGAGTACTGCTCGCGGGTCTCGATCATGGTCGACGGCCGCATCCGCGCGCTCGACACCCCTGCGCACTTGAAACAACAATACGCCACCCGGTCGATAGATGAACTCTTCCGACTCCTGGCCCGCGGCGCCCAACGAAGCGAATAGCCCATGAAAAGCAACTTCACATCCTTTGTCCGCAAGGAGACGCTCCACATCCTGCGCGACCGGCGCACGATGCTCATCGTGCTGCTCATCCCGGTGGTGTTGATGGTGCTGTTTGGTTTCGCCATCTCGACCGAGGTGAACGAGGTGCGCATCGCCGTCGTCGCACCGGAGCGGACCGACGGCGTGCGCGAGGCCGTCGAGCGGATTGTCCGCAACGACAGCTTTGCGTTCTGCGGCTACATCACCGAAGATCGCATTGACCCGATGTTGCGCACGGGCCGTGTCGATGCCGTTGCAGTCTTCGCCCCGGACTACGACCGTCGCAGGCTGCAGGCTGCCTCCGGCACGCCGCAGCCGCCCCTCATCCAGCTGATCCTCGACGCCTCGAACGTCAACACGGCCGGTACGGCTGCCGCCTGGCTGCAGGGAGTGTTGCTCGGCGAGGCCTCGCCGCAGACGCTCTTCGAAACCCGCATGTTGTTCAATCCACGGATGAAGAGCGCCTTCAACTTCGTCCCGGGCATCATGGGACTGATCTTCATTCTGGTATGCGCCATGATGACCTCGGTCTCGATCGTACGCGAAAAGGAGTCGGGAACGATGGAGGTGCTGCTCGTCTCTCCGGTGCGGCCGTTCCGGATCATTCTGGCCAAGATGATCCCCTACTTCGCCATTTCGTGCATCGTTCTGATCCTGATTCTGCTGCTGGCCCGCTACCTGTTGGGCGTGCCGATGAGCGGCGGCGTGGCGGGAATCTTCGCCATGTCGCTGCTATACCTGGTGCTTTCGCTGGCGCTGGGGCTGCTGGTCTCGACCATTGCCCGAACGCAGGTCGCCGCACTGCTCATCTCGGCGATGGTCATGCTGCTGCCCATCCTGATGCTCTCGGGAATGATCTTCCCGATTGAGAATCTGCCGCGTTTCTTCCAATGGGTATCGGCCGTCGTGCCGGCCCGCTGGTATATCGACGCCATGCGGCGGATGATGATTCAGGGAGCCTCGATGGCCGACGTATGGGTGGACGGCGCCGTGCTGCTCGCAATGGCCGGGCTGCTGCTCGGCGTATCGTTCCGCAAGTTCAACGACAAACTCGAATAACCCGATGAGAGCCTTTTTCGTTCTGTTGCAGAAGGAGTTCCTGCAGATCCGGCGCAATCGCTTCCTGCCGCGGCTGATCGTCGCCTTCCCTATCATAGTGATGCTCATCCTGCCGATGGTGATGACGATGGACGTCCGCCACGTCCGGGTGGCCGCCGTGGACCTGGACCGTTCGTCGACGTCGCAACGGCTTATTTCACACCTCGGGGCAACGACCTATTTCACGCTGGTAGGCCTCTCCACGCAATACGACGACGCCCGGCAGCTGCTGGAGCACGGTGATGCGGATGTCATCCTGCAGATTCCGCGGGAGTTCGAGCACGGCTGGATGGCCGGATCGCCCGACAGGATTCAAATTACGGCCAACGGGGTCAATGCCACCAAGGGATCGCTCGCCATGCAGTATCTGGTACAGTCCGTGGCCCGCACGCTGGGCGAAATCCGCTCCGAACAGAACCCGGCACCGATTTCGGAACTGATCACGGTTCAGAACCGCTTCAACCCGACGCTCGACTATCGCCACTACATGATTCCTGCGCTGATGATCATGTTGTTCATCCTCATCTGCGGCTTCCTGCCGGCGCTGAGTATCGTCGGCGAGAAGGAGCGCGGTACCATTGAGCAGATTAACGTCACTCCCGTCGGCCGGCTAACCTTCACCCTCTCCAAACTGATTCCCTACTGGTTGATCGGCCTCTTTGTGCTGACGATAGCCATGGCAGTGGCCCGGTTGGTCTACGGACTTGCCCCGGCAGGCTCGGTCGGGACGGTCTACCTGGGGGCGATGCTCTTCATCCTGACCATCTCGGGATTCAGCCTGACCGCGGCGAACTTCTCGCAAAACATGCAGCAAACCATGTTCGTCATGTTCTTCTTCATCATGATCTTCATGCTGATGAGCGGACTGCTGACCCCGATCGCCTCCATGCCGGAGTGGGCACAACGGATTACCCTCGTGCTGCCACCCCGGTACTTCGTCGAAATTCTGCGCTCGGTCTATCTGAAAGGAACCACCATCATCGAATTGGGAACCTCCTATATTGCACTCGGCATTTTTGCTCTGATGTTCAACGGATTGGCCGCATTCACCTACCATAAGCGGCAATAGGCGGATGTATGAACATTGAATTGGGAATTTAGACACGAGAGTTGCCAGGGATCGCGGAGGATATCAGCAAGTATATATCACAAATCTCTATATTCTACCAAATCGAATCTTATTTCGTTATAAAAGACGAGTGGTATAGGGAATACTGTTTATCATCGATAACCACGCCGAGCCCCATAAATCCAGATTTATGAATATATCTAACTCGAGAGTTGGTGAAAATATAACTATTGTAACGTTAAGAATTAACATTGGGAAGCCCTTAAATAAGGACCTCCCTGCATAATCACAGCATGCAAAATTGTTGCTCGAGCATTGACGGACAATGTGATGTTTATATTCTGGGAATGATTGTCTTCGACGTTTTGGAATGACGACTACGACTCCTGCAGGGACATGATCCATGACGGAGCGAACAACCTCGACTTTGCCTATAATCAACTGAATATGATTAAAAAAACCGAGTTCTCAAACGATTGGATATTCGCAATAGCACCTTTATTTTCCCGAAAAGATCGACAGGCTTTATATTTAAATGTTTTCACAACTGATGGCAGGCATCGACCGAAACGGTAAATTTGATCAATTTTTGCCTTCCGTTTAATGCTATTTTGAGAAGTAAAGCATCTTCAGCACCGGAACATTGCAATGTAAAATGATGCAGATCAGCGAAATAGAGCTAAATCGCGACCTGTTTCCGGTCCGGGCAAAAAAGGTCACGATTAAGGCATGAAATACTTGCTGCCTTTTGCGTCAACAAGAGTGGGATAATAAAAGGAAAGCCTTGTATATCGCTGATATACAAGGCTTTCCAGGATTTGGTCAGTTCTCTGCTCGTCCTCTCTTCTGACCCGGAGAGCGGAAAACGGGACTCGGACCCGCGACCTCAACCTTGGCAAGGTTGCGCTCTACCA
>CALUMQ010000013.1 GCA_944321765.1 uncultured Alistipes sp. | reverse complement strand
TTATGACCAAGGAAATCTTTCTGAGCGGCATGACCGCCGACCAGCTCTCGGAGATGATTCGCGAATCGCTGCGCGACGAATTGCGGCAGCTCCACCCCGAAACCTCCGCCGAGACGCCGAACTATCTGACCCGCCGCGAGACGGCCTGCCGCCTGCGCATCTCGCTCGTGACGCTCAACGACTGGGTGAACCGCGGGCGGATCCGCGCCCACAAGATCGGAGGGCGCGTGCTCTTCCGCGACAGCGACGTCGAGGCGGCTCTGCACCGGATTGTCCCCATCAAAAGCCGATAGCCATGAAGACGACAACAGATTGCATCGGCATCCGGGAGTATCTCCTCCGCCGGGGACTGCAACCCCACCACGAAACCGCCACCCACGGCATGTTCCTCTCGCCACTGCGCAAGGAGCACACCCCCAGCTTCAGCGTCAACTACGACAAGGGGCTCTGGTACGACTTCGGACTGGGTGAAGGGGGCGCGCTCCTTCAGCTGGTCATGCGCCTCGAAGGGTGCGGCATGGCTGAAGCCATCCGACGCCTCCGCAAAGGGACCGCAGACGAAGTTCCCTTCCAGCCCCTCCCGACCGCCTTGACACGCGAAGACTCCCCGCTGCGGATCCTCGGTATCAGGGAGATTCGCCACCCGGCACTGATCAATTATCTGCGCGAACGCGGCATCGACCCCGCCGTGGCCGGAGCGCTGTGCCGCGAGATTCACTACGCCGTCGGCGAGCGGTGCTTCTTCGCCATCGGCTTCCGCAACGACGCCGGAGGCTGGGAGCTGCGCAGTCCGCAGTTCAAGGGGAGCAGCACCCCGAAAACCATCACAACCTTCGACCGGCATGGCGACACGGCGCTGCTCTTCGAGGGCTTCTTCGACCTGCTCTCCTACCTGACGCTGCAACACAAGTCGGAGCAGACCGTCGACACCGCCGTGCTCAACTCCGTGGTGAACCTTCCCCACGCCCTTCCGTTTCTCGCACGCCACGCCACGATCCACGCCTTCCTCGACAACGACGAGGCGGGACGCCTCACCCTCGAACGACTGCGCAGCGCCCTGTCCGGTGCGACCGTCATCGACCGTGCGGAGAGCTACCGCACCCACAAGGATCTGAACGAATCGCTCCGACGCTCCGCAAAGGTTTCCCGCACACCGCGTCGTCGCGGCCGCAAATTGTAACGTCGCCCGGAATGACGCCGGAATCGTCGCCCACCCATCGGCCGCTTCGCGCCCGCGGCTTTTCCCCCGAGGAAAAAGCCATAGCCTATTAGGGCTTTTTCCGACGCATCGGCCCGCCGACGCTGAAAAAGCCCCAATAGGCCAAAGGGTCAAGCCCCTCTGGACACCCCCCCCCTGTCGTGCTGCGCACGCCGACCGCCGAGGCGGTCCATTCTTCAACCACACAACCTCCGAAAAACGACCGTACCATGGGATATGCCGTTCTGCATCTCGACAAAGCCCCGGGCAACGAGGCGGCCATGACTGCCCACATCGCCCGCACGAAGATACCTATCAACGCTTCGCCCGAACGCACCTGCCTCAACGAGGAGCTCGTCGAGTTTCCCGAGGAGGTGGCCGACCGCACGGAGGCGATCAACTACCGCCTCGAACACGCCGGTCTCACACGCAAGATCGGCACCAACCAGGTGCGCGTGATCCGCGTCATGCTGACCGGTTCACACGACGCGATGAAGCGCATCGAAGAAGAGGGACGGCTACCGGAGTGGTGTGCCGACAACCTCGCCTGGCTGCGCGAGACCTTCGGGGCGGAGAATGTCGTCTCGGCCGTCGTACACCGCGACGAATCGACCCCGCATATCCACGCCGCCGTGGTGCCCATCGTCACGGGCGAGCGCCGCAAGGCCCGCACCACCGCATCCGAATCCCCGGACAAGCGGCACTACCGCACAAAATCCGCCGCACGGCCCCGCCTCTGCGCCGACGACGTCATGTCGCGCGTCCGCCTCAAGCAGTATCAGGACAGCTATGCCGCGGCGATGTCCAAATACGGACTGGAGCGCGGCATCGACGGCTCGGAGGCGCGCCACATCACCACGCAGGAGTTCTACCGCCAGGCCATCGCCCAGCAGCAGGATCTGCAGGAGAATATCGACGCGCTGCTCCGTTTCGAAGAGCAGAAGCGGAAGGCCGTCGAACTACTCAAACAACAGGAGCGGCAAGTGCGCACCGAATATGAACAGACCACCACGCTCCAGGCACAGAAGAGCGCCGAACTGAACCGCACTGAGGCCGAGTTGAAGAGCGTGAAGGGCGAGCTGAAAGGTACCAAGTTGAAAAACGCCGCGGCGGAGGTCGGGTCGAATATCGTCGAGGGGATCGGGGCGATGATCGGCACCTCCCGCGTTAAGCGGCAACAACAGGAGATCGACCGCCTCAACGCGGAGAACGCCCTCCTGCACGAGCAGATCGGAACGCTGAACCGTGCCAACCGCGAGGAGAAGGCCCGGCATGAGCAGGCCGAACAGCAGCTGCAGGCAAAGCTCGACCGCATCGAACACTGGCTGCCCGACACGCAGACGCTCATCAGCTGGGGCGAATACTGCCGCGACATGGGAATCTCGGAGTCGAGTGCCCGCGAGATCATTGCCATGAAGCCCCTCTACGTCTCGGGCGAACTCCGCGCACCGGAGTATTCGCACCGCTTCGACGTCTCGAATACCGAGATCCGCCTGCAACGCGATCCGAACGGTCCCGGAGGCTTCCTGCTGTTCATCGACCGCCAACCCGCACACGCCTGGTTCCGCCAACGGTATGTGGAGCTCATGACCCGTCTGGGCTACCCCGTCCGTCCCGAACGTCCCGTCATCCGACGACACACCATCAAGCGGTAAATCGAGGACCGAATCTAGCTCCCGGATGAAATAAATCCCAGGATTTTTCCTATCTTTGAATCCGTAAAACCAAGAAACAGAATAACGACAAGAGAAAAAGACTATATCAACATATAACTAATTGAGCTTTTAGCTCTTATTCTCGACTTTGCGAAATCTGGTAAATTTTTTGAAGTACACGAGAGTAAGCAGCGGAGGTTCACGTCCATGGGCGTGGACCGTTCGTGCTTA
>CALUMQ010000012.1 GCA_944321765.1 uncultured Alistipes sp. | reverse complement strand
TCACCTCGACAATCTGACCGTCGGCCATCAGGTCGTAGTTGTTGATCAGGTTCTTGTCGATGATGATCTCCTCGAAGGTCTCCGTGTGCATGAAGTGCATGCCCAGGTCATCCTCGTAGGTGAACTGGTACGGACGACGCTCGACGCGCACCGGCTCGATCTTCGCTCCGGCCGAGAAGGTGTTGTCAAGCACGCGGCCGTTCTCGAGGTTCTTCAGTTTCGTACGCACGAAGGCGGGACCCTTGCCCGGCTTCACGTGCTGGAAGTCGACGATCTGGAACGTCTTGCCGTCCAGCTCGATGCACATTCCGATCTTGATATCTGCGGTTGTTGCCATGGTATTTTGTATATTATGTTGTATTTGAGTTTTCGTGCGGGCGCAAAGGTAACAAAAAGTTCCCGAAATTCCTAATCCGCAGGCGCGCCGCCGGCACGTACGCCGCAGCGGCAGCCCCTTCGAGGTTAGGAAGCCGGCATGCGGGGCGCCGTTCCCGGCACGACTCCCCCGCCTTACAGCTCGATCGCCTTGCAGCGCAGCCCGAGCTGACGGATCTTCTCCAGCGTCCGCGGAAGGGCGTAACGCATGTTGCGGAAGGCCTTTTCGCTGTCGTGGAACACGACGATGGCCCCCGGAGCGAGGTAGGGCGTCACATTCTTCAGACACGTACGCGGCGACAGCTGCCGGTTGTAGTCGCGCGAGATGATGTCCCACATCACCAGCTTGTAGCGCTGTCCGAGCAGCCGCGCCTGCGCCGGGGTGATCTGCGCATAGGGAGGCCGGAAGAGATCGGTATCGATCAGATCGTTGGCAAAATCGACATCCTCCGTATAACGCTCCAGGCTCATGCCCCACCCCTTTTGGTGCGAATAGGTGTGGTTCCCCACACGGTGCCCGGCATCGAGGATCCTCCGGTACAGATCCGGGTACATCTCGACGTTCTTGCCCAGCACGAAGAAGGTTGCTTTGGCATCATACTTGTCCAGCGTGGCCAGAATCCACTCCGTCACTCCGGGTGTCGGGCCGTCGTCAAAGGTCAGGAATACCCCGTCGGCATCGTCGATCTCCCAGATCAGATCCGGCATCAGACGTCGGATTATTTTCGGCGGCTTCAATCGCATACGAGGGCAAAAATAGTCAAAATCCACACCATTTGGAAAAAATATGCTATATTTGTTACTGTCAAAAAACTTGCTCCGATGAGAAAGATCCTGTTCCGTATCACGTTCATTGCCCTGATCGCCGCCGTGACGGTGGGTTGCGACGCCTTCAAAACCCTCTCGAAGAAAAAGAGTTCCCAGGGAAAACCCTACGAACTGATCGTCGTCTGCGACCAGCCCGAATGGACCGGAGCCGTGGGTGACTCCCTGCGCACCGTGCTTACGGCCCCGGTTCCCTACCTGAACCAGGACGAGCCGCTCTTCGACGTCTACCGTGTCCTGGAACGCGGATTTACGGGAATGATCGCCGACCACCGCAATGTCCTCAAGGTCGTCGTCGATCCGCAGGTTCCGAAGGCCGAAGCCGCCGTGCAGTACGACGTCACCGCCGAACCGCAGATCATCGTCACCCTCCAGGCTCCCTCCGACAGTGCCATGGTCGCCTACGTCTCCGAGAACCGCGACCAGATCGTCCACGTCTTCGAACAGGCCGAGCGCGACCGCGCCATCAAGGCCAACTCGACCTACAACAACACGGGCATCGAGGCGGCCATCCGCAAGGAGTTCGGCGTCGACATGAAGGTGCCCCAAGGGTATGTCCTTGCCAACCAGCAGCCGGATTTCCTCTGGGCACGCTTCGAATACCCCACGGCCAGCCAGGGATTCTTCATCTACTCCTACCCCTATGAAGGCGCGGAGTCGCTGACCCCCGAGGCGCTCGTCGCCGCACGCAACAAGTATGCCGCACGCATTCCCGGACCCTCCGACGGCTCCTACATGATCACCTCCGAAGCCTTTGCTCCGGGGTACCGCGCCTTCCGGCTCGAAGGTCGCCTGTGGTGCGAGCTGCGCGGATTCTGGGACGTCCACGGCGATTTCATGGGCGGGCCGTTCGTCAGCTACACGACCGTCGATACCCGCACCAACCGGGTCTTCACGCTCGACTGCTACGTCTACGCCCCCGACCTGAACAAACCCCGCAAACGCAACTACCTGCGCGGACTCGAACATCTGCTCTACACGGTCACGTTCCCCGACACGAACGACAACACCTCCGGGAAATAGTCCCGGAGCCTCCACGGAGCACCCCGGGCGGGTCTGCACTCCGAAACGGATAAGAGCATGTCGCAGCTCCTGACATATCTGTTCGTCGCCCTCTATTCGGTCACGATTCTCGGCGTCGTTCTGGTCATCATCACCGAAAACCGGAACCCGCTGAAAACCTTGCCGTGGATCATCGTGCTCGTACTCGCCCCGGTCGTGGGACTGGTTTTCTACTTCTTCTTCGGGCAAAACCTCTCGAAGCGCCGCATCATCTCGCGCCGCATGCGCAAACGCATCACCCTGCAGCTTGCCGAGCCCGATGCCTCCCAGCGGCTCGAGATTCCCGCCAAGCACAAGGCCCTGGCGCGACTGCTCGCCAACACGATGCACTCGGTGCCGCTCTACGGAAGCCGCATCACCCCCTACACCGACGGACGCACGAAACTCGAAGCGCTGCTGGCCGAGATAGCCCGCGCACGGCACCACATCCACCTGCAATACTACATTCTCTGCGACGACGAGACGGGGAGCCGTCTGCGCGACGCCCTGATTGCCAAGGCCCGCGAAGGGGTCAAGGTGCGGATTCTCTACGACGACGTGGGGTGCAGCGGCGTGAAACGCTCCTTCTTCGACTCGATGCGCCGCGAGGGAATCGAGGTCTACGCCTTCCTGCACGTCAAGTTCCCGCTCTTCACCAGCAAGGTCAACTACCGCAACCACCGCAAGATCGCCGTCATCGACGGATGCGTGGGGTTCATCGGCGGGATGAACATCGCCGACCGCTACATCCGCGGCACGAAATGGGGCGTGTGGCGCGACACGCACTTCCGCGTCGAGGGCAGCGGCGCCGCAGGTCTTCAGACGTCGTTCCTGAGCGACTGGTCGGCAACGACCCGCCAGCGCATCAGCGGGGCGGAGTATTTCCCGGCGACGAAACACTTTTCGAAAGACATCATGCAGATCGTCCCGAGCGGCCCCTTCGGCAAGTGGCGCGCGCTGCTGCAGGCCGACAGCTATGCCATCTCCAACGCCCGGCAGCGCATCTGGATCCAGACGCCCTACTACCTTCCGTCCGACGTGCTGAACTCCGCGCTGCAGGTCGCCGCACTGGCCGGCATCGACGTGCGGCTGATGCTTCCGGCGCGCTCCGACGCCCGGGCCGTCGACCTGGCGTCGCACTCCTACCTCGACGACATGATGAAGGCCGGGGTGAAGATCCTCTTCTACAAGCCGGGGTTCCTCCACTCGAAACTGCTGATCATCGACGATCTGTTGACCGTCATCGGCTCGGCAAACATGGATTTCCGGAGCTTCGAGCACAACTTCGAGATCAACGCCTTTGTCTACGACGCCGATTTCACGGCGCGCATGGCGCGGATCTTTGCGGCGGATGCCGAGCATTGCCATGCGGTCAAGCCGGGCGAATGGTTCCGGCGTCCGCGCCTGCGGCGCCTGGGGGAGTCGTTCATGCGCATCTTCGCACCGCTGATGTAGCGAACCGGCCCGACTGAGACGGCTCACGACACAAGAAGAGGCCCGGAAACTGTTTCCGGGCCTCTTTCTTTTCAACGTTCCGGCGCTGCCGCTACTTCATGAAGGCCTTCACCACCATGATCTCCCGGCCCGAGGTATTGACGATCTCATAGGAGCCGGCGGCCGCCGAGACGACGAACGTTTCGGCATAGTGCAGTTGGAAACGCTGACCGCCCGCCGTACGGATCTCGGCCGTTTCGCCCTCGACCAGATTCAGGACGTGACACTTCCCTTCGGTATGCACCTCGACCGACGAGGCGAGCTTGTAGCGGTGCACGTCATACGAATGGTTCGGATGCGTGGGCAGATGCCACAGCTCCCAGTCCGCACCCTTCTCGAGCAGCACGGGATGCGATACAAATTCGCGGGCGATCTTCTCGCCCTGACGGTCGAAACAGAGATTCTCCATCGCGCGGCGGATATTCAGCGGACGGGGTTTGCCGTCGAGATCCAGCGCCAGCCAGTCGTACATCTTGAAGGTGAAGATGTAGGGCGTGGTGCTGATCTCCAGCACCAGGTTGTTGCGGCCCGAGCTGTGGAGCGTGCCGGGAGGAATCAGAAACAGCTTGTGACGCTCCGACGGCTCGGCATTGATGTATTTCGGGACATCGAGCGGGGTGACGTTGCGCGCGCTCTCCGTCAGGGCCTGTTCGAAGGCCGCGGGATCGACCCCCTGCTTGAACCCCAGGTACACCTCCGCACCCGGACGCGTATCGAGGATATAGTAGGTCTCCTCCTGGGTAAGCACCTCGCCGAAGTTCCTGCGGATGTAGTCGAGCTGCGGATGGCACTGGATCGAGAGGTTGCCGCCGTCGAAATTGTCGAGGTAGTCCATACGGATCGGGAACTCGTCGCCCCAGGCGGCATAACACTCCCGGCCGACCACCTGTTCGCCGGCCTCGTACATCAACATGTCAAACGACACCTCGAGCATGCACCCCGAGCTGCCGAAGATCACGCCGTTCTCCGGGACAATCAGTTCAAAGGACCAGGCATAATTCGGCACGTCGTGCGGCAACGCCGCAATATGTTCCCGGATCCACTGACCTCCCCAGGCTCCGGGCTCGAACCACGGACGCACGCGGAAGCCGTTCCGCGACAGATACTCCAGGCCGTTGCGGATATCGCTCCCCTCGGCCCAGGTGATCTCCTCCTCGCGCTGTCCGTCGACCATGACGTCGATACGCGGCAGAATCGCCTTCTTGTGACGGTTCAGCACCACCCAGTCGACAAAATAGAAGCGTTTGTACATCTTCTTCGGTGCCTCGGGCTGCTCGGCGCCCAGGTTGACGACGCTGCCGGCGCGCGAACGGAACTGAATCTCGTTCTTCGGGATATCGAGGTAGACCAGCGGTCCCTCCCATCCGGCCAGTGCGGCGCCCTCGCCCAGCAGGATGTTCATCTCGGCGGCGGGATCGGGACGGAGAGCCCCGAGGAGTCCGGGGTCGAAGAAATCGGTCAGACTCAGCGGGGCCCGGAATCCGAAAATCGGGTCATCGCCGCCCAGATAGGGGGCAATCAGTGCATCGATCTCCGACGACGGCTTCATCGCAGCCTTCGTGCTCCACCAGACGGGGTGTATGCCCAACGCGGCAAAAGCCTCGCCGAGATGCCGGGCGAACAGATCGAAACGTATGCCGACATATCCGTCGATCACAACCTGACGATGGCCGGCCAGCCGCCGGGCCAACGACAGATAATCGCAGAAGATGCGCCCCTCCCCAAGGTCATGAAGCGGATAGGGATCGTAGCCTTCCGGCTGTTCCCGCTTCTCGACGGGCAGCAGATACTGGGTAGTTTTTCTCAACTCTGACATATGGTATTTGGGATGTAGTAAGCTATAAAAACAACGAGGCGGCGCCGAACAGAGCCGCGCGATCGAGCAGTTGCGAGATGTGAACCTCCACCTGTCGGCCGTCCTCGGCAAAACGACGCTCGAGCGCCGGTCTGAACAATTCGTAGGCCCGGGCGATATTGCCGCCCAGCAGCAGCACCCCGCAATGGAAGCGCTCGAGGACGGGACCTGCAAACGCAGCCAGCCGTTCGCCGTATTCGTCGAAAAGGCGGCGTGCCGCGGGATCCTCGGCGTAACGGTCGGCAACCTGCTTCGCCCCCTCGACCTTTCGGCCCGTCAGTTCATGATAGCGGGAGCAGATCCAGCGTGTGGAGAAGGCCTCGTCGACAATTCCGTTCTCGAAGGGAAGATGATAGACCCAGCCGTTCGTCGGGACCTCATCGCCGCTCTCGACCAGACGGTGCTCTGCGACAAATCCGGAACCGACGCCTGTTCCGAGCGTCAGGGCCACCACCCGCCCGGCATCCCGGACAACGCCTCCCAGACACTCGCCCAGGGCAAAGGCCGAGGCATCGTTTACAAAACGGAAATCCCCGACTCCGACATCGCGGAGCCGGTCGCGAAGCGATTGCGCGACATCCAGCCCGTAAATACGGTCAAACTTGTCGACCCCGCGGATCAGCGAGATCCCCCGCCGATAATCGAACGGTCCGGGAAATGCCAGCCCCGCGCACGTCGGGGAGACTCCCGAACGATGAACGGACTGCCGGATTCCCTCGGCCCACGCTTCGAGAATGGCTACGGCTCCGGCGTGACAATCCACCGGGACAGAGACGGGATCCGCACACAGGGTTCCGGATGCGAGATCCACGACAGCCGTGCAGACATGGCTTCCGCCGATATCGGCTCCTACGGCATAACGGATTTTTTCAGTGTGTGTCATATTGGCGAAAAAACCCGGAGCGTCTTCGGGGAAACGCTCCGGGAGTATTGAACTTCCTCTATCGGGCGTGAGCCGTTATCTCCTTGACGGTCGTGTAGTTGTAACGGTTCGTTCCGTCAAACTGCATGGTCGTGCGGGCTCCGAAACGCAGAAACCATTTGCGTTCGTAGTTGGGCAGCGGCGTAAACGGTCCGTCGGGATTGTAACCGCCCGGCTGACCGGTGCGGATCGTGTAGACCTTGTCGAACTCGACGGACTCGATCGCTCCGCTGGCTATACGGGTCGAATAGTTGGGGCTGTAGCTGAAGTCACCCACATAATTCGTCTCGCTGACAAACAGCCACGCCTCGGCCAGCGGCTGCTGGTAGTCGGGGTTGTCGGTTCCGCGGGTCACCTTCACCTTCACGTCGACCGTCCCGTCGCTGTTCACCACGGGTTCGCCAACCCACTCCACGCGCAGCAGCGGTTCCACCTCGTAAACCTTCTCGACCGTTCCGCGGATCTTCAGGCGCTCCTCCTCCAGGGGTACAAAGGCCCCCGAAGGCGTGATGCCGTACTCCCCGGCAAAGATCTTCGTATTCTGGAACGTCCCGTCCTGCTTGACATAAAAGTCGTACGGCTGCGGGTTATCGCTCCAACTGTACTCCATCATCCGGATACGGATGCCCGTATTGCCGATGGCCGTCTGGAACGGCTCGCCGGTCTGTTTGTCGATGAATTTCCCGCGGAAGGTCTCCTGCGGCTCATCGTAGTTGTCCTTGCTGCACGAAACGCCGAGCAGCGCCAGGCAGGAAATAAGATATATGAACTTTTTCATGGTATTAGTCTCGTTTTTCGTTCGTTACGGAGCATCAGAATCCGGGGTTGTTCTTCAGATTCGGGTTCTTCGTCAGCTCGCCCGACGGCAGCGGCTGATAATAATAGCGCGTATCGTATGTAAAGATATAATTATATCCGCTTCGCGGTTCGGTATAACGCACGTCGAAGAAATATTTATTCACATCCGAAGCGAAGAACGGCATCAGAATCCGGTAACGCGTCGTGTTCTGCTCGTCGTAGAAGATGCGCCAGCGACGAAGATCCCAGTAGGTGAGATTCTCGAAGGCCAGCTCCTTGCGGCGCTCGCGGCGAACGATGTCGATCGAGTTGAGATCGGAGGCCGACTCCAGTTGGGTGGCTCCGGCACGCTCGCGGATGAGGTTGATGCAGCGGAAGGCCTCGTCGAGGTAGCTCTCCCCGCTCTCGGCGGTCGTCTTGCCCAGCTGCGTCAACTCGTAGGCGGCCTCCGCACGGTTCAGCAGCACCTCGGCATAACGCATGTCGATCCAGTGCTGGGTGGATTTGCCGCCCGAGTTGTTCTCCAGTTCGGGATCCAGGTACTTGCGCAGGTAGGTTCCGCCGATGTTGCCGAAGTTCCAGCCGTTCACGGGACCGTTGGGACCCGTGATGTTCATCGACGTAACGGGCGTGGCGCCCGGATAGGGCGTATAGGGGGTCTTGAGCTCGACGGCGGGGCCTCCGTTGAAGGATGCGGTCGTCAGCAGATTGGGAATGTTCAGCGTCTCGTAGGCGGCCGTCTCGCCCTCCTTGATCAGGCGCTCGATGCCGTCTCCCACCGCACCGGTATAGATGCCGCGGCGAATCTCGATATGCTGTCCCTTGAACTCCGACATCGGAAGGATCACCGTTCCCAGCAGACGCGGCTCGGCATGGGCGAAGGCATCCATCGGGTTGTCGTAAAGCAGGTAGTGGCCATTCTCGTCAAGGAACTTGAAGTGCCCCTCCTCGTCCAGGTCGATCCCGTCGAACATCTCGATGAAGTCGACCGACGGGCTGACCTCCGAATCGTTGCCGCCCGTCGAGGTCTGACGCGGCTGCACCGAGTTGTCGTAGTCGTGCGTGAGGAACTTCTCCTTGTAATAACGCGCAAAGATGGTCTCCGTATTGGCCTCGCTCTCGTCGAGGAACAGCGCCGTGAAGTTCTCGGCCTGTGCCGTCGGATTGTCGGCAGCCCACAACTGCTTGTAGAGGCTGAACGACCCCTCGTCAACGATCTTCGAGGCTTTGTAGGCCGCCTCGAAGTAATCCGTGGCACGCTCGGCCGGAATGCCGCAGATGCGCTTTCCGAGATGCTCCTCATTCACCGTGTTGTACTTGGCGATCGACCCGGCGTAAAGCATCGCCCGCGACTTGAGCGCTGCGGCGGCATAACGCGTGGCACGTCCCGAGTCATTCGTCTCGGGAAGGTTGGCGATGGCCCGATCGAGGTCCTCGCCGATGAAATCCCAGCACTCCTCCTCCGAAGCGCGCGGGGTCCAGGTATCTTCCAGCGTGGCGTTGGCCGGATAGTCGATCACATAGTCGATCTTCGGAACGCCTCCCAGACGCTTGACCAGCGCAAAGTAGAAATAGGCACGCATGAAGTAGGCTTCGCCCAGGAACATTTTGTACTCCTGCTCGGTGAAACCGTTCTGGTACTGGGGAAGGGTCTCCAGGAAGAGGTTGAGCTCGCGGATCGACTGATAGGCACTGTCCCACATGTTGCTGCCGGGTTCGGCGAAGAACGACTGCGTATCGCGGCCTACGGCTTCGCCCGTGGCGCAGCACATCTGGCGGTAGATGGTTCCCGAATAGTTGAACCCATTCTCGAAGCTGTAGCGGAAATCCTCCATCGGAAGCAGCCCGTACATGCGTGCGAGGTAGCTCGTCGCACCCTCGGCGGTACCGAAAATATCCTGCTCGTTGAAGATGTTTTTCGGCGGAATGTCCAGATCGGTGCACGAGGCGAAAGCACCTGCGCAAAGAATCAGAAGATAATATTTCAGACGTTTCATGATTTTGCTTTTTTAGAATTTGACGTTCAGTCCGATGGTATAGGTCTTGTTGATCGGATAGAAGTATCCCAGATTGCTGACACCTCCGTCGGTCGGATGGATGTAGAACTCGGGGTCGAGGTAATCCAGACCGGTGATCGTCAACAGGTTGTAGGCGCTGAGATAAACCCTCAGATTCTCGATGCCGACCTTCGACACCCACTTCCGGGGAAGCGTGTAACCGATCTCGAGGTTCTTCAGACGCAAGTAACGGGCATTCTGCAGCGCATGTTCCGAGTTGGAGTTGGGGAGCGTTCCCGTATAGGCGTACGTCCCGGAGATCCACTGCGTGGCCGGATCATACGGATTGGCTGTCGGATCGGCCGGATGCCAGCGGTCCATGTGCTCGACAATGGCATTGGTCCGCGACCACAGCGGCTCGTAGAGGAATTCGCGGGCAATGATGTAGCGGTTGCCGGCACCCTGCCAGAGCATCGAGAGATCGAGGCCCTTCCACGAGGCGTTGATCGTCAGTCCGAAGTTGACCATAGGCATCGTGTCGTTGTAGGCGATCGGATGCACGTCGAGGTCGCTGATCATGCCGTCGCCGTTCCAGTCCTCATAGAGGTAGTCGCCGGGAAGCGTTCCGCGGCCGATGTAAACGGGATTGTAGTAGATCTGGTCCCAGCTGGTGACACGTCCGGCCTCGCCGTAACCCCACCAGATGTTGTTGAAACGGTCGTTGTTGTTGTTGCGCCAGTTGAGGTAGGAGTTGCCGGCTGCCGAACGCTCGTAGTAGAGCGTCATGCGGCGCGTGAACGAGACGTTTCCGCGAACCTCGTAGGAGAAGTCGCCCACACGGTTGCGGTGGCTGACCTCCAGTTCGAAACCGCGGTCACGGTCGCTGTTCAGATTCTCCTTCGGGAGGCTGGCTCCCACGCTGCCCGGAAGGCTCAGCACGCGGGTGGCGTACAGACCGTCGCGGCGACGGTTGAACCAGTCGAACGTAATCCCCAGCTTGCCGTTCCAGGCGCTGAAGTCCAGACCGATGTCGAACATCTTGATGGTCTGCCAGGTAATATTCTTGTTGGCGATACCCTTGGGCGCGGAGCCGTTGACGTAGTCGCCGCCGAGGATCGCTCCGCCCGAAGGATAGGTGAAGCCCGTCAGGAATTCGTAATTCAGATCACCGTCGTATCCCGTCTTGCCGTACGAGGCACGGATCTTCAGGTTCTCGATAAAGTCGAGTGCGGACTCCTTCCAGAAGCCCTCCTCCGAGATGCGCCATCCGACGGAGGCCGAGGGGAAGAACACCCAGCGCAGATCTCCCTCCGGGAAGCGCGACGAGGCATCGTAACGGAAGACGAACTCGGCGAGGTACTTGCCGCCGAAGTCATAGTTGAAACGTCCGGCCAGCGACTGGTAGGCATAATCGTAGAGCGCTCCGCTGCCGGAATCCTGGTTGAACTGCTGCGTCTCGCCGATACCGACGAAGACCTCGTCCTTGGGAAGCATCACCTCGCGGCTTCCGTAGAAGTTGTCACCCACCTTGTGCTGGTCCTCGAAGAGCAGCATACCCGAGACGCTGTGACGTCCGAACGTACGGTCGTAACCCACCTGAACATGCCACTGGCGGTGGTTCTTGCCGTAGTAGTTGCGCTGCACGTAATAGTTGGCCTCGTCACCCTGCAGGAAGCTCGTAGCGGCTCCGGTGGAGGTATAGGTATTGAACGCCTTGCGATAGAACTTGTTGTCGTTCATGATATAGTCGTAGCTGTAGAAGCCCTTGGCATAAAGGCCCGGGACGAAAGGCACGTCCCAACGCAGGGAGAAGTTCGACTGGAACCAGCGGCTGATCAGGCTCTGGTTGCCGTTGGTATCCTTGTCGATCATGGCCAGCGGGTTGACAATACCCGTATTGTCATCCTTCGTATGGTAGAGATGCTGCTCCTCATCGTAATAGAACGGATCGAGCGGCGTGAAAAGCCACGTGCTGCGCACGATGTCCGACGAGGCGAAATTGGGCATCTTCTTTTCGTCGATGTGCCCGGCGAGGTTCACGTCGAGCGTCAGATTCTTCGCCACCTTTGCGCTGATGTTGCTGCGCAGCGTATACTTGTCATACGAGATGGGATTCTCCTGGAAGAAGCTCTCCTGGTACTGATAACCGAAGCTGGTGTAGAAGGTTATCCGGTCGTTGCCGCCGCTTGCGCTGATCGTATGCTGCGTCTGGGGCGCCGAGTTGCGGAAAACGGCCTCCTTCCAGTTGTACGAGGTCTTCTCCCCGTTGCGGTAGGCCGCGATATCCTCCTGGCTGTATTGGGGCACAAAGGTCACGTTGTCGACGTTGTGCATCGAGTATTTTTCGTTATAGAGCGTCATCCAGTCGGCGGCATCCACCAGATCGGGGAAGTTCGACGGACGCTGCCAGGAGACATTGCCCGAATAGTTGATGCTGAGGGCGCCCTTGCTGCCCTTCTTCGTCGTGATGAGGATAACGCCGTTACCGCCCTTCACACCGTAGATGGCGGCCGAGGCATCCTTCAGCACGGAGATCTGCTCAATGTCCTCGGGATCCAGGCGCGCCATGTTGTCACGGGGAACTCCGTCGATGACCACCAGCGGAGATCCGAAACCGCGGATATCCATCGAGGTGTTGAACTGTCCGGGCTCCGAAGAGTTCTGGCGCACACGCAGGCCGGGAATCTTGCCCGTGAGCATGTTCTGCAGGTTCTCGTTCTTCGTCGAGATGATCTCGTCGTTGGTGATGGCCGAAACCGCTCCGGTCAACGTCGCCTTCTTCTGGGTTCCGTAACCCACGACCACGAGCTCCTCAATACCGACGGCATCGCTCGCCAGGACCACATCGTACTCGGTTTTCGAGCGCGATACCGGAATCGTCTGCTCGGTATAGCCGATAAACGAGACCTGGAGCACCGATCCGGATTCCACCTCGAGCGTAAAACGCCCCTCGGTATCCGTAGCGGCCCCGCGCTTGGTCTTGGTATCGAAAACCGTAGCTCCGACAACCGGCTGACCCGCGCTGTCCTTGACAATTCCCGACACGGGGAAAGTCTGCTCCTGAGCCTGCATCGGCATCGTCGTCGAGACGAGTACCGCACACAGCAAAAACCCGACAAGGTTTTTCAGGTTCATAGAGATTTTCATGTTTGCAAAGTTTTAATTGGGTTTGGTTTATTGACACCTCCGGCATGCGGAGAAGTGTCTTTTTCAGCAGTTACAAGGGTTTCATCGTCAAATAGGTCGTTTGCCGGATGCCGTACCGGACAAATCATCATTTGGTGAGCGTCGTGGCGGGTTCTGCGCCCAGCACGATGTGAAGACGTCCGCCGCGCACGGCCTCCTTGAACGGCAGCTGGATGCTTTGCAGCGGCTTTCCGTTCCAGGAGAGCGACTGGATGTAGAGATTCTCGGGCGCGTTGCCCTCGGTTTCGATCACCAGCTCGCGACCCTCATAGTAGTCGGGATTGAGCCGTATCGTAATCCGGTCGAAGAGCGGGCTGACAACCTGGAACGTCGGGTCGGGGGCCGTGAGTCCCTTGGCATCGAACAGCCCCATCGCAGCCATCACATACCAGGCGCCCAGCTGTCCCTGATCCTCATCCTGACCGTAGCCGTAGCCGTGAACGCCCTCCGTGCCGTAGAACTCGTTGCAGATCGTACGCATCCACTTCTGCGACAGCCACGGACGGCCCGAGAAGTTGAACAGTGCCGAAATGTGCAGGTTGGGCTGATTGCCGTGGTTGTAATAGGAGTGCAGCCCCGAGAAGGCGTCGATGGTCTTGCCGCCGCCGAAGACGTTTGCCTGCGAAATGACGAACGTGCTGTCAAGCCGGTTGTTGAACTCATCCCGGCCGACCATCTCGACAAGCTGTTCGATGTGATGGGGCACGTAATAGGTATATTGCACGGCATTCCCCTCCTGGAATCCTACCCACGGAGCATAGGGGTCGAAATCCGCGATGAAGTTTCCCTCCTCGTCGCGCGGGCGCATGAGCCTGGTCGCGGGATCGAAGAGCAGCTTCCACCCCTCGGAGAGCTTCGAAAGCTGTGCATAATCGGCGTCGCGGCCCAACTGGCGGGCCATCTGCGCCACGGCGTAGGAGCTGAAGCTGTATTCGAGCGTATGCGAGGCCGAGAAACCCGAGCCGCGCGGCGTGGTCTGCATGTGCAGGTCGGGGGAATAGGGCGAATAGCCCCGCGCGACGAACTGTCCCACATCGAGTTTGCCGGCTCCCGCCGGGCGGTTCTCGCTGCAGATCTCGTTCTTGAGCGCCGCCTCGTATCCCAGCTCGACATCGAAGTTGCGGATGCCGACGTTGTAGGCCGCAGCGATGGCGAGTCCCGTGAAGTTGGTCCCCACGCCCGAGACATACCGGCTGCAGGCTATTCCGTCGCCGAGCCATCCGGCATCCTGATAGACAAGCAGCTGGCTCGAAATCCAGTCGGCATAGTACTCGGGCCAGGCCAGGCTCCACAGCTGGGTGAGGTTCCAGAATCCGCCCCAGATGGCATCGGTGTTATAGTGGTTGTGGAGGGGCTTTCCGTCGGTGCCGAGCGGAATCTGCCCCACGCGTCCGTCGTTGGTCGGATAGGCGCCGTTGACGTCGCTGGCCAGACCGCGGCCCAGCAGCGCATGGAAAAGTCCCGTGTAGAACTTCACGCGGTCCTGCTCCAGACCTCCCTCGACGCGGATGCGGCCCAGCGCCTCCTCCCAGGCTTCGTGCGCCGCTTCATGCGCGCTGTCGAAATCCAGCCCCGCAGCTTCGGCCTCGAGGTTGGCCCGGGCATTCTCGACCGACGTATACGACAGGCCGATCTTCACCCCCACGTCGTTGCGCCCGCGCGTGTCGAAGCGCAGGTAGAGACCCGCACCGGGGCCCTTGCGCGAACGCTCGCCGGCAAAGATCTCCTCTCCGGAGAAGGTTCCCCACGAGGCAGGCTCGGCATCCACGACGGCACTGAAGTACATGGTCACCGTGGCCCCTTTCTGATAGATGTCGACATAGACCGGCTCGGTGGTCACCCACCCCTCGATGCGTCCGTCGTCGGTATAGTTCACCTCGGCGTCGCACACCGGGCCGCTCTCGCCCATGCGCGTGCCGATGTTGAAGATCAGGTTCGACTCCTCCGATGCCGGGAAGGTGTAGCGATGGAATCCGACGCGTTTGGTGGCCGTCAGTTCGGCCTTCACGCCGTAATCCTTCAACAGCACGGAGTAGTAGCCCGGCTGAGCCACCTCATCCTCCTTGTCGAAGCGTGAACGGTAGCCGCTTTCGGGATGCTCCAGATCGCCCGGAACGGTTTGCAGCGCCCCGACCGTCGGAGCGAGGACGACGCCGCCCACCTGGAACTCATGGAAGTTGGCAAAACCCTCGATCGAGGTGTGGCGGGCGTCGTAACCCACGGCCTGCCACCCGCCGGGATTTCCCAGGTGTCCGTCGGTCGTCGGAGCCAGTTTGGCCATGCCGAACGGCACGGCCGCCGGCGTGAAGAAGAACCATCGCGAGTGGGCCGTTCCGATGCGCGGGTCGACATAGTCGGTCAGCGATTCGGGAGCCGCACAGGAGGTCAGCCCTGCCGCCGCGGCCAGAAGAAGCGTTGTGAAGAGGTGTTTTTTCATATCGGGAATTCGGTATTTATTCGGTAATGACCTTCAGGATCCGGTATTCGTAGGGCTGCATCCAGAACGACGAGGCGTCGAACGGCGCCTCGGGGCGTTCACACTCGTCGCAGATCCAGACCTCGCGGCCGCGGAGCGTGCCCCACACGAACGAGGTGTGCACGGCCTGCTTGCCGGTGTTGTGCAGGCGGACGATGTATCCCTGCCCGTCGGCCGAGGGCGTGATGCCCGAGACGGCAATGCGCTGGCGTCCCGAGAGGCGGAACAGCGGCCCGACCGCCCCTTCACGGCTGCTGCACACGGCAACCAGCGGCTGTTCGCGGTCCAGCCCCCGCTGTTTGAGACGCAGATCGAAGGGATCGCCCGGCTGAAGCGTATAGCGGAACGTCGCCACGCCGCCCTGCGAGGCCTTGTAGTTGGTCCGCCAGGTGTTGTTCATCACCCACGAGTAGACCACCGGGGAGATCTGTGCCGAGAGCCACCAGCCGTAGCCGTAGCGCGGATTGAGGCGGTAGTCCTCGCCCGAGGGCGTGCCCAGCTCAACGAACGGCGCATCGAGCGTCGTGAGGCAGATGCCGTGTTCGAGGTCCCCCACCGAGAGGCCGTTGAGCAGCGAATAGTAGTGTTTGTTGACCCCGGGAAGCTGTTCGCGTTCGGGATGCATCTCGCTCATGGCCAGGTCCATCGTCACCTCGGGGTGCGGGAAGTTGAACGGGAAGACGAAGCGGACGTTTTCGAAGTCGAGGATGTCGGTCTTGTCCACCGTGTTGAGAATCTCCACGCGGGCCAGGCCCCGATAAAGCGTAATGTCGCGCCAGAGGCTTTCGCAACCCGGGACGTCCGACACCACACGCAGCGTCGTCGCCACGGGGCCGTCGTCCAGCACCTCGATGCTGCGCACCGCGGCACCCTGACGCGGATCGGCGCCGACACGTCCCGTATAGAGATAATCGTTCAGTCCGCCCTGCGCCCCGACATAGTTGAAGGCGTCGCCCACGGCCTGCAGCGAGCAGACAGTTCCGTCGGCGGGGTTGAGCTCCACACGGACCAGGCCGTTGTCGAGCACCGTCGGGGAGACGAGCGACGACGCAGGCTGCGGCTCGTCGCGATGTTTTCGGGCCTTCGGCTGCGGCACGATCCGGTAGACGGCCGACGCCAGGGCCGGAACCTCCTCGGCAAGGAATACCCAGCGTCCGTCGTGCAGCCGCTGCACGGGAATGCTGTGCCCCGCAGCATCGAGCAGCGCCCTGCCCGCAAGATCGACAGCGGCATCGAGCGTCACGACGTCGGTCCGCGGCCAGAGGTTCGTATTGAGTACGTGGAGGAACTCCCCGCCGTCCGCAAGCGGCCGGAGCGCCTCGGCGCGCAGCCGCCGCGACTGGCAGTCGGCACTGTCGGCATACATCTTCTTCCCGGCCCATAGGTCGCGCGTGAACTGCGAATGGGGATCGGGACCGCTGGCCGAAGCGCCCCACGTATGCTCGGAGAAGAGCAGGACGTTTTTCCAGGCGGCGTCGAACGCCTCCGCGGGGAACGAATCCCGGCGCAGCATGCTCCACAGCGTTCCGCTCTGGGCCAGGCGCGCCGCACTCTCGCGGTTCATCGCCGTCTCGCGCGCCGTCGATGCGGCGCCGTCCTCCCACGTGGGGGTCATGTCGCCGCGGTAGGTGGGCAGCACGTCGCCGTACCGCTCCTCGAAGTCGGTGAAGAACTCCCCGGTCGTCGAGATCCGGAACTGCGGCGAGTCGTAACGCTCGTTCCACGCCCGGATGACATCGGGCATCAACTCGTCGGGAGGTCCGTTGTCGCCGTGGACCGTATAACGCAGGTAACAGGTATTGTAGGGAAACTCGTCGGTCTCCAGCTCCTCAAGATAGCGCCAGATGGGCTCAACCCCGCAGACGGAGAGGCGTCCGGCCAACCAGCCGTGGAACCACGAATAGCCCCGTCCGGCCTGCCAGACCAGAACGCGGTCGGTCCCCGACTGCGACTCCCACCAGAAGGGACGGTCGCCCCACTCGGTGTGCAGCGCCGCCGCGCGGTCGTTGCCGATCTTGCCGTAGAAGGGTACGTAGTTCGGACCCGGCGAATAGTATTTCACGCCGTTCTGGGCCAGGGCCGTGGCCAGGCCCCACACCTGTCCCGGGACATCGCTCATCATGGCCGTCGTGCAGGGGACGCCCGTAAGCTCGGCAATGCGGTGGGCATCGTCGAACAGATGCATCAACTCCTCCTGGCGGCAGATGCCCGTGAGGATGCTGCCCAGCGTGGCATCGACATGGATCACCCCTTCGCGGATGGCCCGCAGCACGCGTTCGGCGCGCTCCGTGCCGGCATAGGCCTCGAGATACCCCATCAGCGACCACGTCGCCTCGGTATTCCAGCGGTAGCGCGCCCCCTCGGGGTAGTCTTTCGTACGTTCGGCCAGATCGATGGCCCGTTCGAGATTGCGCCACTGAAGATGCATGACATCCATCTGACGATGCGTGTAGCCGATATCCTGATGGGAATGGGGCAGGAAGCAGACCGTCCACCGCCGGGCTGCGGGGACCTCGAAAATGGTGTCGAGGGATCCCTGACGGCTCTCGACGCTCACTTCGAGGCGTGAGGCCTCCTCCATGTATCCGGCCGGGAAGCAGCCGTCGTAGCGCACGACGCCCTCGGGCGAGGCGGCGATGCGTGCGCTCCACTCCTCTCCGTTCGAGCGGAACGTCAACGAAGCCCCGGCATACAACGGGTTGTCGAACGTCAGCGCGAACTCGCGCGAAGGGCCTTCGGGACGCTTCAGATACCCCTGCGAGGCCGACAGCGCAACCCTCCGAACGGGATCGAGCTGCTGCACGGGTGTCTTTTCACGCTGATAGAACCTTATCTCGGCCAGTCCATAGTAATCGGGATTCTGGTGCATGTCGCGCGTCTCGCGCATGACGATCGAATCGCTCCGGTCGTAGTGATTCCCCTCGCCGTCCGCCGCGGCCGTGAAACAGATGTACCGCGCCTTGAGCCCCGGAGTCTCCAGCCGGAAATCGGCCGACTCGGGATTGCGTCCCACTGACTCGGGGAAGAGATGCCACTCGGCCGTGGCCGAAGGCAGCAGATGCCACTCCCGTCCATCGGCGGAGTATTCGATGTAGACCTTGTTGAATCCGCGACGCGTATGTTCGTTCTGGTTGTGATTCCAGACCCTGATCTGGTCGATGGTCACGGGAGGAAGCTCCCGCTCGCCGATCTCGCACAGAAACCATACGGCCCCTTCGCGGGTCGAGGCGCAGTAACGCACCTTGCCGGCAGAGACCTCCGAGACCCACATGCCCTCTCCGAGGTTGTTGGCGACATGCCCCTCACCCTGCATGCCGCTGCCGTCAACGGCCTGCGAGGCCGGGGAGCTGCCGATGGCACTGCTGGCCGTAGCACGAATCTCCGACGAAGGGATCTGACGGTAGACGGGAACCTGCTGGGCCCGGCACGGGGAGATTCCCCCAAGCGTCAGGAGGAGCGGGAGTAGCGAATGCACGAGAAGTTTCTGCATGGCGGTTGGTTTCATAAGGTTCAGAGGGCCGCATGGGGCATAAATGTTGAAGCGTGCAGCTTTATGTCCATACAATACCCCGCCGCAAATGTAGGAATATTTTCCGAATGTAAAAACACATTCAATAAAAAATTTGTCATTCGGGCCATGCCTGCGTTTAAAAAGTTCAGTCAAACAGGAAAACAGGGCCGTTCAAGCCACTCCTATAATTAAATAAAAAACAGACAGAGAGCCATTCGCCGTTTCAGCGATACAGTCCGAAGATTTACAGGCGCTTTTCCATGTCCAGCACATTAATACGCCGGCTTCATCCGGGGATTCGGCGATTCGGTCGTTTTTTCGGCCGGAACAGGACATTTCATCCTTCCTCCGACCATTTTTTTAATCCGGAAATCGAGTTGCGTGTTGTAATTCTGGCGAAAAATCGTTTACTTTGTGCCATATTGTATGAACATATAACTGCTCACCCCTATGAAAACCAAACTCTTTCTGGGGTTCGCGGCCGCGCTCTTCGCCAATACGCTGGTCGCGCAAAACCCCTCCTCGGTGATCTGGAGCATCGGAAACGCCGACCGCTCGCCGGACGAATTCGCCCTGGCTCCCGACCGCTTCCGCGACTTCCTCGCCAATGACTTCGGATACGAAGACAAATTCTTCCTCGTCGGACACTCCGACCCGGCCGTCGATCTCCCCTACGTCCTCCCCGGACCGACCGACACCTGGGGCGGCACCTGGCCCACCTCCGGATGGCGGACCCATCAGGTAAACATCCTCTTCGGGCTGGACGAGGCGCCGAGCGGAGCCTGCACGCTCGAAATCGACCTCGCCGACTTCGCCAAGAAGTTCCTCCCGCTCGTGAAGGTCAGCGTCAACGCCCAGGATGCAAAGTTCCAGCTCCAGGCCCCGGGCTGCGACCTCGCCGCACAACCCAAACCGCGGCAGAACGAACCCCTTGTCGATACGCTCTCCATCACGGGACATCTGGAAAAGGCCACGCCCGAACGGCTGACCATCCCCGTAGACGGAAACACGCTCCGCAAGGGCGGCAACGAGGTGGTGATCACCGTTCTCGAAGGGTCGTGGATCCTCTTCGACCGCATCGCGCTGCTCGGCCCCTCGGGCGTCCGCACGACAACCCCGCACGAGGCCTTCGTGCGCAACGTCACGGCAGCCGACTACCAGATCGGCAAGAGCCAGCCGCTGATCGTCGACGTGGAGCACCTCACCGGAGCCCCCACGCTGCGTGTGGAGCTCGACGGCAAGGAGATCTTCAGCCGCACGGTCGAGGCCGGACGCTATCAGTTCGAGGCTCCGATGCCGGCCGTGAAACGGGCCAGGACGAGCCGTTACGCCATCTTTGCCGACGGCCGGGAGATCGCCTCGGGCAGCGTCGACCGCGCACCGCAGCCGCAGCAGACGCCGGCCGGGTATGTCGATACGCGCATCGGAACGGCTCACTCGCGCTGGATGATCGCCCCGGGGCCGTGGATGCCCTTCAGCATGGTGAAGATGAGTCCCGACAACCAGAATACGGGATGGCAGGCCGGTTACCAGCCGTCGTTCGAGAACATCGGATGCTTCAGCCACATCCACGAGTGGACGCTCGGAGGGCTGGGCATCATGGCCGCCAACGGCCCGCTCCAGACACGCGTGGGTGACGAGCAGAAGCCCGACAAAGGGTATCGCTCGCGCATCGACAAACGCACCGAGCAGGCCGGCATCGGCTACTACGCCGCCGACCTGACCGACTACGGCATCAAGGCCGAGGTGACGGCCACGACCCGCTGCGGATTCGAGCGCTTCACCTTCCCGACGGACCGCGGCGAGGGGCGCATCCTCGTCGAGCTCCACCCCGAGACCGAATACGGCATTCAGATCAAGGGCGTCTCGGTCAAGCAGGTCGGCGACCGCCGCCTCGAAGGGTGGTGCCACCAGTACTCGCCCGGCGTATGGAGCACCGACGCCGATCAGGACTACACGCTGCACTTCGTCCTGGAGTTCGACCGGCCGATCGCCGGCCTGGGTTCGTGGTGCGACGACACGGTCTCGGACAACGTCCGCGGACTCGAAACGGGGGCATGCACCCATGCCGGACTCTTCGTGCGTTTCGACCCCGCGCAGAGCCCCGTCGTGCAGGTACGCTCGGGCATCTCGCTCGTGAGCGTCGAGAACGCCGACGAGAACCTCCGCACGGAGCTTTCGGAGCCCTTCGGATGGGACTTCGACGCCATCCGCCGGCACCAGGTCGACACGTGGAACGACCTCTTCGCACGTGTCACGATCTCGACCGACGACCGTCTGGAGAAGGTGCGCTTCTACAACAACATGTACCGCGCGCTCTGCAGCCGCAACACCTGGAGCGACGTCAACGGCGAGTGGGTTTCGACCGACGGCAAGGTACGCCGCGTGGCCGATCCGTCGAACGAGGTGATGCTCGGCTGCGACGCCTTCTGGAACACCTTCTGGAACCTCAACCAGCTGTGGAACCTCGTCACGCCCGAATGGTCGTCGCGGTGGGCACACTCGCAGCTGGAGATGTACGACGCCAACGGATGGCTGGCCAAGGGCCCGGCGGGCATGAACTACATCCCGGTGATGGTCGGCGAGCACGAGATTCCGCAGATCGTCTCGGCATGGCAGATGGGCATCCGCGATTTCGACGCACACAAGGCCCTCGAAGCGGCCGTGAAGATGCAGACCACCCCGGCGCAGAAGGTCTTCAAGGGATTTGCCGGAAACCGCGACCTGGTGGCCTACATGAAGTACCACTACGTACCCTATGACAAGGGACGCTTCTCCAATACGATGGAGTACTCGTACGACGACTGGACGGTCGGACAGCTGGCCAGGGCGCTGGGCGACGAGGCGACCTACCGCACCTTCAACGACCGCGGATACTGGTGGCGCAACGTCATCAGCGACGAGGGGTACTGCCACATGCGTGACAGCCGGGGCGCGTGGATGAAGGATTTCGACCCGTTCCGCAGCGGCGCCAACCAGCACTACGTCGAGGGAAACGCCTGGCAGCTCACCTTCTTCGTGCCGCAGGACGTGCCGGCGCTGGTCGAGAAGATCGGCCGCGAGCGTTTCACCGACCGCCTGCTCTGGGGATTCAACCAGGACGAGGCCTGGCGGTACAACGCCCCCAACGACCAGTACTGGGACCACCCCGTCGTGCAGGGCAACCAGCAGTCGATGCACTTCGCCTTCCTGTTCAACTACGCCGGGCAGCCGTGGAACACCCAGCGCTGGAGCCGCTCGATTCTCGACCGTTACTACGGCTGCGGCATTGCCAACGCCTACTTGGGCGACGAGGATCAGGGACAGATGAGCGCCTGGGCCGTAATGGCTTCGCTGGGCCTGTTCCAGATCGACGGAGGATGCGCCGTGGAGCCGATGTACGAGATTGCCAGCCCGGCATTCGAGGAGATCACCATCGACCTCGGAGGCCGTTACGGACGCGGCAAGCGCTTTGTGATCAAGGCGCCGAACGCCTCGCGCAAGAACATCTACGTACAGCGCGTAACGCTTAACGGGAAACCGCTCCAGTCGTTCCGCTTCCCCGCCTCGGAGCTCCTCCGCGGCGGAGAGATGGTCGTGGAGATGGGCCCCGAACCCAACAGGGAGTGGGGAATCGAGTAACGCCGCACGGCGGCGGGCGGTTCCCGTCATAAAAGACCGAGAGAGCGGGGAGTGACGATTCACTCCCCGCTCTCTCGTTTTCGGGATGGATGGTTTTCCGGTTTTTCGCAAAGCCCCCGGCGGACGTCGGCTGCGCGGTGCGCCCCTGAGTGGTGTGCGGCGTGCGCTTCTGTGGTGCGCCGCCAGCCGTGCGCGTCAACTGTGTGTTTCAACCGCGTGCGCGTCCGAGCCAGAGCGAACAGCCGACCAGATAGACCATGCAGGCGGCAATCACGAGCAGCGAGCCCACCTGGCAATGCAGGGCATCGGCCATGACGCCCATCAGCGGCGGAATCACCGCACCGCCGAAGACTCCCATGATCATCAGTCCCGAGATCTCGTTCGCCTTCTCGGGACGTCTCTTCAACGCCGCCGAGTAGATTACCGAGAAGATGCTCGAGCAGAAGAATCCGATAAGACCCAGCAGGATGAGGATGGCCAGCATGCCGTCGGCAAAGAAGAGCACCACGGCCGAGGCCAGCGCCGCAAGGATGTTGATCCGGAAGTAGGTGACGTCGCTGAGCTTTACGAGCAGGATCGAGCCGATGAGCGCCCCGACCGTGCGGCACACGAAGTAGACGCTCGAGCCGTAACCCGCAGCCTCGACGCTCAGCCCGCACCGCTCGATCAGCAGCTTCGGAGCCACGGTGTTCGTTCCGACGTCGACGCCCACGACAAAGAAGATGCCGAGGAAGAGCAGCAGGATGGCGCGGTCGCCCAACAGCAGGAAGGCGCCGCCGAGCGACGAGCGGTTCGTCTCGGGAGCCTCCTCGGGGATGTGCACCGAGAGCAGCCAGAGGGCCGACAGCAGCGTGATGCCCGCAAAGATCGGGAAGAGATACTGCCAGTTGCCGAGCACCGAGGCGGCGAACGACGCGATGAAGGGGCCGCAGAACGACGACACGGCCTTCACCACCTGCCCGACAGTCAGCGAACTGGTCAGCGCCTCACCCTTGACCACGTTGGTCAGCAGCGGATTGAGCGACACCTGCAGGATCGTGTTGCCGATGCCGAGCAGCACGAAGGCCACCATGCAGGTTGCCAGGTTGTAGTCGATGAAGGGGATCAGCATGCCGACGATCGTGATGACGTTGCTGACCTGCACCATGCGCTTGCGGCCGATACGGTTCATCATGACGGCCGCAGGGATCGACAGCAGCAGGAACCACACGAAGACCATCGAGGGTATGAACCCCGCCAGGGTCTCGTTCAGTCCGAAGTCTTTCTGCACGTAACTCGTCGCGATGCCCACCACGTCGCAGAAGCCCATGACGAAGAAGCCGAAGAGCACGGGCAGCAGTTTGTAAATGGATTTGTTCATTGGTTTGGGGTTAGAAAATTATGTGAGTACAACAAATGAGTCAGCGTCAGTCGTTGGTAAACTCGATCGAGTAGGTAAAGCTGTCGGCACGGTAGTAGCCGATGTTGTACTCGACGGGCATGTCGTTGACATCCAGCACAAAGCGTTTGCGGACCAGCAGCGGATCGCCCTCCGAGATGTCGAGCTTGTCGGCCATCTCCTGGCTCGCCGAACGGGCGTAGATCATCTCGCGCGACGTCTTGACCACGATGCCGTAGTTCTTGCGCAGGTTCTCGTACAGCGGCTGCGCCATGTCCTCCTCGCCGGTCATCGGGATGGCCGGGTTGAAGTACGAGATGAAGTAGACGAACGGCAGCCCGGGGCGTCCGCGCAGCCGCTCCAGGCAGAGCAGCTTCGCGCCTTCGCGCGCCTGCAGGAACTCCGTGGCATCGGACGGTGCGACGCGGCGGCTGATGTGCAGTTCGAAATTCTGGACCTCCATGCCCTGGGCATGCATCTCCTGCGAGAAGCTCATCCAGTTGCGGGCGTTGCTCATGACATTCTGCGGAGCCACGGTCGTTCCGTAACCTTTCTTGCGGATGAGCAGTCCCTCAAAGACAAGTTTGTTGATGGCCTGGCGCAGGGTGTTGCGCGAAATGTTCAATGTTTTGGAGAGTTCGACCTCATTGGGCAGCAGCTTGCCCTTGCGATACTCCTCCTGTTGGATCATTTCACGCAGCAGGTCTTCGGCCTGTTGATGCAACGGCTTCGAAGAGTTGGGATCGAGGCGTAGTATCATAACGGTTCTCAGTTAGTAATAAGACAGTTAATACACAACAAAGATATAATTTTTTTCAAAGTAATGCACATGGACCGTAAACAAGCCCCGAATATTTTTCGGAAGACAATGTCTCAAAAGAGCAAAAAGGCCATAAGAACATGCAACATACATATCAATTACTTGTTCGAACATCACTCTGCTCCGATCCGTTCACGCTTCCGCGCAAGCTCCGCCGCGAGTTCCGCCCGGACCTTCCGGTAGCGGGGATCCCCGTAGAGATTGTTTACCTCGTGCGGATCGCGTTTCAGATCGAACAGCTCCCAACTGTCAATGGCGGGATCTCCCGCCTCGCCCGGCCCGAACCAGTGGATCAACTTGTAGCGCGAGGTCCGGATTCCGTAATGCTTGCGCACGTTCCCCACGGCCGGATAATCGTAATACTGGTAATAGAGCGACCGGCGCCAGCCCTTTGCCCGGCCGTTGTCGAAAAGGGGGACGAGCGAGCGTCCGTCCATCGACGCCGGAGGTTCGATTCCCGCCACCTCGAGCAGCGTCGGCGCCCAGTCGATGTTCTGCACCAGCGCCCGACACTCCGTTCCGGGACGGATATGCCCCGGCCAGGAGATGAGCAGCGGCGTACGGAACGCCTCCTCGTACATGAACCGCTTGTCATAGAGCCCGTGCTCCCCCAGGAAGAACCCCTGGTCCGAGGCATAGACCACAATCGTGTTTTCGGCCAGCCCGTGCTCCTCGAGGTAATCGAGCACACGCCCCACCTGGTCGTCGACCGAACGGATCGTACGGCAATAGTCGTGGATGTAGCGCTGGTACTTCCAGCGCAGCAGTTCCCGTCCCCGGGGACGGTCGGCCAGGAACGCACGGTTCATCCGCCGGTAGGCCTCGTCCCACGTGCGGCGCTCTTCGGGCGTCAGGGTCTGCATGGCCTGGTCCCAGCTGGCCCGGATATAGGGCAGCGTCGGCTCGTCCTTCAGCTCCTCGACCTTGAAATCGAACGCATAGCCCATGTACCGGTCAATGGTCAGCTGCTGCTGACGCATCTGCTCCCCGCGCGTTGCGTAGTCGTCGAAAAGCGTCGGGGGTTCGGGGAAGGTCACCTCCTCGTAAAGTTCGAGATAGCGGGGTTCGGCCATCCAGTTGCGATGCGGCGCCTTATGGTGGATCATCAGACAGAAGGGCGTCCCCTCCTCCCGATGCTCCTCGAGCCACGCCAGCGCATGATCGGTCACAATCTTCGTGGCATACCCCGGCTGACGCACATAGGCGCCGTCGGTCGCCGGAGTCCTCATCGCGGGATTGTAATAATCGCCCTGGTCGTAGAAGATGTCGTACCAGTCGAAGCCCCGGGGCTCGATGCTCAGGTGCCACTTCCCGAAAAGGGCCGTACGATAACCGGCATCGCGGAGCAATTCGGGAAAATGGACGCAGGTCGTATCCATAATCCCGTACTCGAGGGTCTTCTGTCCGTGATGATGGCTGTACATTCCGGTCAGCAGCGTTGCCCGGGAGGGTGCCGAGATCGAGTTCTCGACAAACGACTCGCGGAAAAGCATTCCGTCGCGAGCCAGCCGGTCGATATTCGGAGTCGGGGCCAACCGCGCAATCGGATGTCCGTAAGCTCCGACAGCCTGACAGGCATGATCGTCGGTCATGATATAGACGATATTCGGACGACGCTCCTCCCGCGTATCGCTCCGCGCGGGGCTCTGTTGTGCAAGACAGAGCCCCGGAATCAGAGGCACAATTCCGGAGACAATCGAGGTGCGCATAGTTTGTTCTTATAATGCTTTACATGTATGAACAAATATACGCATCTTTTACCGATTCTGCAAATTTTCCCGGCCCTTCCCGCACAAAAAAAAGGCCCTGCCGGAAATCCGTGCAGGGGTAGCGGAACAGAAAGAGAGGCTCCGGACGGCGGAAGGGCGGCTTTGCCGCCCCGGAACGGGAAGGGGCCTCAGACCTCCACGATGCCGTTGCGAATGGCATAGACCACCAGCGAGGCGGTATTCTTGCAGCCGGTCTTTTCGAGAATGTTGGCCCGGTGCTTGTCGACCGTGCGTTTCGAAATGAAGAGTTCGTCGGCAATCTCCTGGTTCGAAAGACCCCGGCAGACGGCCACCAGAATCTCCCGCTCGCGGGACGAGAGCGCCTCGTCGGGAACGTCGCTCCGCGTGCGCATCCGCCCGGCAAGGTTCGACAGCAGCTCCGCGGAGAAGTAACTCCCTCCCGCAACGACCGTCTCGATCGCCTCGATCACATCCTCGATGTTCGAATCCTTGAGTAGAAAGCCCCGCGCGCCGGCCTCGACCATCCGCGAATAGTAGCCCTCCTCGCCGAACATCGACAGCGTGATGATCCGCAGATCGGGACATCGGGCCAGGGCGCGCTCGGTGGTCTGCGCCCCGTCGAGCCCCGGCATGGCGAAGTCCATGAATACGACATCCACGTCGGGACTCCCCGCCTCGAGCATCGAGAGAAACTCCTCGCCGCTTCCCGCCTCGCCGATTACACGGCAGTCGGCACAATGTTCCAACAGCCCCTTGAGGCCGTTGCGGAAGAGTGAATGGTCGTCAACAAGAATGATTTTATACATCGCGGGAAAAGTATCTTGATGAGTTGAACGGTTGAACCGACGGCGGTCAGCCGCGGCGCCGACGCCGCGAACGCGGTGCCGGCTCGGGAGCCAGGTTGATGCGGATGGCCGCCTGCATGCCCTTGCCCTTGGACGAACGGATATCGAACGTTCCGCCCAGGGAGTTGATGCGCGAGGCGATGTTCGACAACCCCATGCCGCAGTCCATCATCGCCTGCGGGTTGAAGCCGCGCCCGTCGTCCGAGTAGTCGAGCGACAGCTCCGTGCCGATCTGCGACAGCGAGAGGTTGATCGACTTGCAGGCGGCATGCTTGAGCGAGTTGTTGATCAGCTCGCAGATCACCCGGTAGAGAATCACCTCCACGTCGGAGTCGTAGCGCTCCGAGCGGAGGTTGGTCGTGAAGCGGATCTTCACGTCGTGCATCGCCACGCTGCGGTCGATGAAGTGCTGCACGCCGCGCGCCAGTCCGAAGTCGTTGAGCACGTGCGGCGAGAGGTTGTTCGAGATCTCGCGCAGCGAACGGATCGCTTCATCGATGACGTAGGTCGTGTTGGCGATGATCTCCCGCTGTTCGGCGTCGTGTTCGTCGCGCGAAAGGGCCGTGAGCGACATCTTGGCCGACGAAAGCAGCGGGCCCAGGCCGTCGTGCAGCTCCTTGGAGAAGCGCGAACGCGCCTTCTCCTCGGTACGCAGCACGGCCGTAAGGATCCGTTTGTTGAGCAGCGTCCGCTGGCGGTTGATCCGGGCGATATACTTGAAAAGCTTGTGGGCGTACATCACGCCGATAGACAGGCAGATCGAGATGACGATGCCCAGGTAGGCGAACCACCACCGCGGCACGTACTGTCCGGTGGCGACCAGCAGCTGCACGAGGCGTTCGACCGAGAGGAGCGAGAAGCCCACGATGAAGAGGATCCACACCGAGTTGTACTTCGTCGTGCGCACCAGACGCAGGGCGTAGACCGTGGCGACGGTCTGGATCAGGATCGACAGGATGAGCAGGAACTTGATCAGCATAGGCACAGGGTGTTGGGAGCTGTCCGCCGCACGCCGGTGAAGGGCCCGCAGGGGGATGCTCCCTACAAAGATACGAAAAATTCGTTACCCGAGTACGGAGGCGAGATTTTTCAGCTGCCGGTAGTCGGTCAGGTCCGACTGCACGGGAACCACCGAGACGTAGTGGTTGCGAAGGGCCCACTCGTCGGTATCGGTTGCCTCGGGCTCACCGTCGATGAACTCGCCCGTGAGCCAGAAGTACTCCCGCCCGCGGGGATCTTCGCGGCGGTAGAACTCCTCGCGCCAGAAGCCGCGGTTCTGCCGGCAGAGCTTCACCCCGCGGATCGTCTCCGGACGCCCCACGGGGACGTTGACGTTCAGACACAGCGGAAGAGCCGGCTGCGCGTCGAGCACCCTCCCGACGATCTGACGTCCGTAGAGGACCGCGCCGTCGAAATCGGCCTCCGCCGAGTGGTCGTCGAGCGACAGCCCGACCGAAGGGCATCCGTAGAAGCTCCCTTCGAGCGCCGCGCCCATCGTTCCGGAGTAGAGGACGTTGACCGCCGAGTTCGAGCCGTGGTTGATGCCCGAGATCACCAGATCGACACGCCGCTCGCGCAGCAGGTAGTCGAAGGCCATCTTCAGACAGTCGACCGGCGTGCCCGAAAAGGCGTACACCTCGACATCGGCATCCTGACGCACGCGGCGCAGGTAGAGCGGGTTGTGCATCGTGATGGCCTGGCTCATGCCGCTCTGCGCGGTCTCGGGAGCCACGACAAAGACATGCCCGAAGCCGCGGGCGACCTCGATGGCCGCCGCCAGCCCCCGGGACTGGTATCCGTCGTCGTTGGTGACAAGTATCAATCGTTCGTTCATCGTTTTACGCTTTAGTGCTGTACGGCCGGCCTGCGGGCGCGGCGCGAATCGCCCCCCTGCGGAGCAAATCGTTGCAAAGATACGCGATAAATCGCATTTTTTATCCCCCGGGGCTTGAACTTACGAATTTTCTTCCTACCTTTGCACTCCCCAAGGGCGTATATCGACCTCTTTCATTGGGTACTGCGGCGGCAGCGGAGCCCCGGACCGGAAGGTGCGGAGCCGCTTCGGAAACGAAGCGCGACAAGGGCTTGCGCGGGATTACGGCAAGGTGCCGTATGGTAGTCCGGGTACAGCGGGAATGTCGAATGCGAAACATTAATTTTTTTGTTGCAACAATGAACAAAGATGCAATCATCAAGCTCGTCAACGAGCAGATGTGGCCGAAGACGGACGCCGACATTCCGTCGTTCAAGGCCGGCGACACGATCACCGTATCGTACCGGATCATCGAGGGTAACAAGGAGCGCGTACAGAGCTTCCGCGGCGTCGTGATCCAGATCAAGGGTCAGGGCAAGACCAAGATGTTCACCATCCGCAAGATCTCCAACGGCGTGGGTGTGGAGCGTATCTTCCCGCTCTACTCGCCCCACATCGACAAGATCGAGGTCAACAAGATCGGTGTCGTACGTCGTGCACGTATCTACTACCTGCGCGATCTGACCGGCAAGAAGGCCCGCATCAAGGAGAAGCGTATGACCAGCGCCGAAAAGAAGTAGGCCGGAGCGCTTCGAGCGAAAAACAGGACCGTCCCTTCGGGGAAACGGTCCTGTTTTTTTGTACCGGGGAGCAGGGAGAGCGAAAGGGAGAGCGAAAGGGAGAGCGAAAGGGAGAGCGAGAGCGAAAAAGGCGGCAGCCGGACCAAGGGCAGGCAGCCGGGATCGGGAGACGGAGACGAAAGAGGCGCCTTCCACAGGGAAGGCGCCTCTTTTATTATTGCGGACGCTCCGACGATCAGTCGTTGACCGGGATGTCCTTGTTGACGTTCTTCGAACCCGACACGGCGTAGTAAAGCAGGAACAACAGACCGACAACGATTACCCAGTAGCTGGTCAGGTAGCCCTCACCGTTGTTGGTGTAGTCAACGATGGCATTCTGAAGCAGCGGAAGAATACCACCGCCGCAAACCAGCGCCATGAAGATACCCGAAGCCTTCTCGGTGTACTTGCCCAGACCCTCGACGGCCAGGTTGAAGATACCTCCCCACATCACCGAGGTGCAGAGACCGATGAATACCAGCAGCGCCGCATTGACGGGCACGTTCACCAGTCCGAAGCCTGCCGAGCCGTTGAATACCGGCAGGTTGACAAGCGTTGCGGGCGAGGAGAAGATGGCGCCCAGCGTCAGCAGCACGCCCAGGCTGGCGACGACCGTCAGCATGGCACGGGCCGATACCTTGCTGCCGATCACGGCACCCAGCAGACGGCCGACGAGCATCAGGAACCAGTAGGTTGCAGCGACCGATCCGGCAACGGCCTCGGCGTTGACACCGCTGCCCAGCACATTCAGATCGGGATTCTGCAGCCACTTCTGCAGCACGTTGGGAACACCCACCTCAACACCTACATAGATGAAGATGGCGATCGAGCCCAGCACGAAGTGACGGAACGACATCGGACCGTACTTGCCGGCCGAAGCGGACTTCTTCTTGTCGGCTGCCTCGGGCTTGTTCTCCGGGATCTTCGTCAGGGCGATCACGATGAAGGCGAAGGCGAAGATGGCCAGAGCCGCATACATCAGCGGGAAGACGTGGCTGATCTGCGCATTCTTGATGCCCTCGGGAATCAGCAGACCCGTCAGGATGATGACCGCCGTACCGCAGAGCGAGTTGAACGAACCGCCGGCCTGGATCAGCTGGTTACCCTTGTTGCCGCCGCCGCCCAGACGGTTCAGCATCGGGTTCACGACCGTATTGAGCAGGCACATCGAGAAACCTGCGATGAAGGCGCCCAGGAGGTATACGCCGAAGCTCTCCACGGTACCCGAAAGGGTCTGGATGCCCACGCCGATGAATCCCACGGCCACGGCAACCAGCGCGGTCTTCTTGTATCCGTAACGCTGCAGCATGTTGCCTGCGGGGTAGCCCATGATGGCATAGGCCACGAAGTTGGCGAAGACGCCCAGCGTACCCATCCAGTTCGGGACATTGAACTGATACTTCAGGATGTCACCCATCGGCGAAGCGAGGTTCGTCACGAAGGAGATCATGCCGAAGAGGAAGATCATCACGATGATCGGAAGAATGAAGTTTTGCTTTTTTTCCATTGAATATTAATAATTAGGTTAATGTTTCAGGAGTGGTGTTCGAAGGATGGTTATTTCTGATTTTCGGGATTCTGACTTTCGGAGTTCGGGTTATCGGGTTATCTGACTTCGGGTCATCTGGATTCGGGTCATCTGGCTTCGGGGTTCGGGGGCGGGGTCACCGGTCGCGTTCGGCGACGTAGGCGCACAGGTTGATGAGCGACGAGCGGTAGGGCGTGTCTTCGTAGTCGGAGAGCATCTCCACGGCCCGTGTGATGTAGCCGTGCATCACCTCGGCGGCAGCCTCCAGGCCCCCCTCCTGCGCAACCACACCGCGCAGGTACTCCACCGAGGAGGCATCCTCTCCGCAGCGCGCCAGGTGCCCGAGCAGCTCCGCGCGGCGCTCTTCCGGGGAGTTTTCGAGAACGGTCAGCAGCGGCAGGGTGATTTTCCCCTCGCAGAGATCGTTCCCCACGGGTTTGCCCGCATGGTTCGAGGGCGTATAGTCGAGAATGTCGTCCTGAATCTGGAACGCCATGCCCAGCGCCTCGCCGAAACGGCGCATCGTCGTGACCCTGTCGCGCGTGGCATGCACCGCCAGGGCGCCGGCCGAGGAGCTGATGCCCAACAGACTGGCAGTCTTTTTGTAGATGATGTCGAAGTAGGTCTTGCGGCTCATCAGCCGGTTCGCCGCACAGTCGTCCTGCAGGATCTCGCCCTCGCACAGCGAGGCCATCGAGCCGCAGACGTGCGTCACCAGGTCGAACTGGCCGCTCTGCAGGCCGATGTTCATGTTCCGGGCCAGGATGTAGTCGCCCAGAATTACGGCCTTGTGCGACTGCCAGCGGGCATTTACCGAGGGCTTGCCGCGGCGCGTGTCGGCCTCGTCGATCACGTCGTCGTGAATCAGCGACGCCACATGGACCATTTCGACCAGCATCGCCGCCAGCGACGCCCGGCGTCCGAGCGACGCCCCCTTGACCGGAGCATTCATCGCTGCGGAAAGCATCACCAGCAGGGGCCGGATCCCCTTGCCGCGCGACGAAAGGGCATAACGCAGCATATCGGAAAGCAACTCCCCTTCGGCCGTGAACTGGCGCTCGACGAACTCGTCGAAGGCCGCCAACTCCGCCGTAACGGGTTTGCGAATGTCATCGAGTGTAATCATACTCTGCAAAGATAGTCATTTTTCGCTTTCAAGGCACGGACTGTCGCTGTTTTTTCGTACCTTTGGCCATTGATTAAGACTCGGGAACATGAATTTTTCGAACTCCGCAGCCTCGAAGCTGCTTCCCACGGCCGTCGCCCTTCTCCTCTTCTTCGTGGTGTGCGCCGCCTACTTCGCCCCGCAGTTCCGCAGAGAGGTCCTTCCGCAGCACGACGTCATCCAGTACGAGGGTATGGCCCACGATATCACGCAGATGCGTGCCGAACGGGGCGAAGACCCCCAGTGGACCGGAGGCATGTTCGGCGGAATGCCCGCCTACCTGATCAACGTCGCCTATCCGGCCCAGGCCGTCAAGCGCACCGTGGGGCAGGCGGTCAAGATTCTCGACACCCCCGCGGCCTTCCTCTTTTTCGCCATGACGGCCATGTGGGTCATGCTGCTCATCTTCGGCGTGAACCCCTGGGTGGGCATCGTCGCGGCACTCGCCTACGGACTCTCGACCTACTTCCTGCTCATCATAGGCGCCGGACACGTCACCAAGATGTGGGCGCTGGTCTACGCCCCGCTGATGATGGGCGGCGCGTGGATGACCCTGCGCGGAAACATGTGGTACGGCGCGGCGATCACGGCACTCGCCGCCTCGCTCGAAATCGGCGCCAACCATCCGCAGATCACCTATTATTTTCTCGTGGCCATGGCGGCCTTCTGGATCAGCGAGGGCATCGTCGCCATCCGCGGGAAGCGTCTGCCGAACTTCGCGCGGCGCACGGCACTGCTCGCGGCGGCCGGCATACTGGCCGTGGGGTCGAACTTCGCGCCCCTCTGGTACACGGCGCAGCACTCCCCGGAGACCACCCGCGGAGGCTCGGAGCTCGCCGTATCCCCGGCCGGCAGCGAGACCTCGGCCGACGGACTTGACCTCGAATACGCCACGGCCTGGAGCTACGGAAAGGCCGAGAGCTTCAACCTGCTGATCCCCGACTTCATGGGACGCGACTCCGCGACGCCCCTCCCCGCCGACGGAGAGACGGCCGCCGTGCTCAACGACTACGGACTGCGCGGCGCGGCGCAGCAGCTGCCCGCCTACTGGGGCACACAGCCCTACACGGCCGGGCCGACCTACCTCGGCGCCGCGGCGGTATTCCTCGCCCTGCTGGGCATCCTGCTCACCCGCGGACGCGACAAGTGGTGGATTCTGGTCGCAAGCCTTCTGATGCTGCTGCTCGCCTGGGGGCACAACTTCATGGGATTCACCGAGCTGGCCTTCAAATACCTCCCCGGATACAACAAGTTCCGCACGGTGTCGATGACGCTCGTCGTCGTGCAGTGGGCCGTGCCGCTGCTGGGCGCCCTGGCCCTGATGCGCCTCTGGAGGGAGGAGGTGCCGCGGCAGCAACTGCTGCGCGCCCTGGCATGGGCCGCCGGCATCACCGGAGGCGTGTGCCTGCTCTTCATCGTCGGCGGAAACCTCCTCTTCGACTTCGGACGCGAGGCAAGCACCGTCTCGATGACCGACACCTTCCGCCACCTCTTCGAGGCAAACGGCATGCAGGAGTACATCGACCGCGGCATGGACATCCAGTGGGGCGAGGAGACCGCCCGGGCCATGGCCGCCGACCGCGCCGCCATGATGAGGGCCGACGCCTGGCGTTCACTGGTGATGATCCTCCTCGCGGCGGGCGCCGTGGCGCTCTTCGCCCTGCGGAGGATCGGCAAATACGCCCTCACGGGCATCCTTGCGGGCGTCATGCTCCTCGACCTGGTGCCGGTCGACCTGCGATTCCTCTCGCACGAGAGCTTCGACTCCCCACGCCGCCAGCAGGTCACGCCGACAGCCGCCGACAAGGCCATCATGCAGGACACCGACCCCGGATACCGCGTGCTGAACCTTACGGTAAGCCCCTTCAACGACGCCACGACCTCCTACTTCCACCGCTCGGTGGGCGGTTACCACGGGGCGAAGCTCGCCCGCTACCAGGATCTGATCGACCGCTACCTTTCGCGCAACGACGACGCCGTGCTCGACATGCTCAACACGCGCTACGTGATCGTCCCGGGGGCCGACGGACAGCCGCAGGCGCAGCGCCGCACGACAGCCTACGGCGCGGCGTGGTTCGTCGATTCGCTGGCCGGCGCCGCCTCCGCACAGGAGGAGATCGACCTGCTGGGGCAGGTGAACCTCCGCACGACGGCCGTCGCAAACACCGCGCAGGCCGAAGCGGACGCCGCGCGTCCGATGCACCCCGGCATCTACGCCTCGGCACGCATCGCCCTCGTGGAGTACCGCCCGAACTACCTCCGCTACGAATATTCGACGCCCGAAGAGGCCGTGGCGGTCTTCTCGGAGATCTACTACGACAAGGGCTGGAAGGCCTTCATCGACGGCGAGGAGGCCCCCTACTTCCGGGCTGACTACGTGCTGCGGGCCATGCGGCTCCCGGCCGGAGAGCACACGGTCGAGTGGCGGTTCCGCGCCCCGAACTGGGGCGCCGTCGAGGGGGTGACGGGCCTCTGCTCGGGAATCATCCTCTTCGGAGCACTCGCGGCCCTGGGTCTCTGGGGATATCGCCGCTTCGGACGCCGAAAGGGTCCCGACACCCCGCAGCAGAGCGGGAAAACGGCCGCATAACGGGCCACAACGAAGCATAACGGGCCACACAAAATGAAGCGCCTCCGCCCGAAGAGACTCCGCGCCGGGGCGCACGCAGATAAAGACGGATTATGAAAGACGACAAACGACTCAAGCGGAAAGTCCGCAACTCCTACATCGTCTCGACGGTGAGCATCACGCTGGTGCTCTTCCTGCTGGGATCGGTGGGGTATCTGATGGTCGCGGCGATGAAGGTCGCCGATACGCTTCAGCAGAGCGTCAGCGTCAGCGTGGAGCTCGGCAACGACCTGAGCGACGAACAGCGTCAGGCCATTGAAAAACAGCTGGCCGGGGATGAGATCGTCGCGACGATCTCGTTCGTCGGCAAACAGGAGAAACTCGACGACCAGGAGTTCCGCAAGATGTTCGGCAGCACCTTCGAGGAGGTCCTCGAGGAGAACCCCCTGCGCGACTCCTACGAGCTGACCCTCACGGCCGCCTCGGCCGACAAGGAGCAGCTCGACGCATTCATCGCCTCCGTCGAGCGGCTCGACGGCGTGGAGGGCGTCTCCTACCCCGCCATGATGGTCGAACGGCTCCACACCACCGTGGGCAAGATCCGCCTCGTGCTGCTGCTCTTCGGCGGCGCGCTGCTGCTCGTGTCGCTCATCCTGCTGAACAACACCATCCGCCTGGCCATCTTCTCGAAGCGATACCTCATCAACACGATGAAGCTCGTCGGCGCCACGAAGTGGTTCATCATGCGCCCCTTCCTCGGAAACAGCATCACGCAGGGCATCCTCTCGGGACTTGCCGCCTCGGTGCTCTTCGCCGTGGCCGTCTTCGGCCTCAACGAAGCCGTCCCGGAGCTGAGCTCCCTGGCCGAGATCGGGAAGATCGCCATGATCATCGGCGCGATGATCCTCGGCGGCGTCATCATCTCGGGACTCTTCACCCTCGTGGCGCTCAACAAGTTCGTAAACATGAAGTCCAACAAGATATACCTCTATTAAATATATGAAACAGACGCAGAAAAACACCACCCCGCAGGAGAACAACGATGCGCGCATGCCCCTCTCGCGCCGCAACTACATCCTGCTGGCCATCGGATTCGCCGTCATCATCCTCGGGTTCATCCTCATGGCCGGAGGCGGCAGCGACTCGCCCGACGAATTCAACTACGCCATGTTCTCCTGGCGGCGGATCACCCTGGCCCCGATCCTCGTGATCGGAGGCTTCGCCTTCGAAATATACGCCATTCTCAAACGTTACTGATCACCCGAAACGCTGAATCGTGGATACATTGCAAGCCATCCTGCTCGGCATCGTGCAGGGAATTACGGAATTTCTGCCCGTCTCGAGCAGCGGGCACCTTCAGATCGCCAAGGAGCTGCTCGGCGTACAGATAGAAGAGAACCTGACGTTCGACGTCTCGCTGCACGCCGCAACGGTGCTGAGCACCATCGTGGTGCTGTGGAGCGAGGTCGTGCGCCTCGTCAGGGGGCTCTTCTCGCGGCACTTCAACCAGGAGCAGGCCTATGTGCTGAAGCTCATCCTCTCGATGGTGCCCATCGGCATCGTGGGATTCCTCCTCAAGGATCAGCTCGACGCCCTGCTCGAATCGCCCCACATCCTCGTCATCGTCGGGGCCATGCTGCTGCTCACCGCCGCACTGCTGGCCTTCGCCTACTACGCCAAACCGCGCCCCAAGGAGACCATCTCCTACCGCGATGCCCTGATCATCGGCATCGCCCAGGCCTGCGCCGCCATGCCGGGACTCTCGCGCTCGGGATCGACCATCGCCACCGGCCTGCTCCTGGGCAACCGGAAGAGCGCCGTGGCGCAATTCTCCTTCCTGATGGTGCTGGCGCCGATTCTGGGCGAGACGCTGCTCGAAGCCGTGAGCGGCGAGCTCACCGCAGGCGTCGCCGCAGGACCGCTGGCCGCCGGATTCCTCGCCTCGTTCATCACCGGGTGTCTGGCCTGCAAGTTCATGCTTGAGATCGTCAAGCGCGGCAAGCTCATCTGGTTCGCCCTCTACTGCGCCCTGGCCGGCGTGGTCTCCATTGTTGCAACCCTCTGCTGATCCCCGCCCGATGACGACAAACCTGCAAGAGGCGCACGACCTGCGCGGCATCAACTTCGAGGAGGGATACATCGCCGTCCTCGACAAACCCCTGCGGTGGACCTCGACCGACGTGGTGCGGAAGATCAAGTTCGCGCTGCGCCGCATCGGATACCGCAGGATCAAGGTCGGACACGCCGGGACGCTCGATCCCCTGGCTACGGGCGTGCTGCTGGTCTGCATCGGCCGCGCCACGAAGATGGTCGACGCCCTGCAGTCCGAAGAGAAGGAGTACACGGCCGACGTGATGCTGGGCGCCACGACCCCGAGCTTCGACCTCGAACACGAAATCGACCGCACCTACCCCTGGGAGCACATCACGCGCGAAGCCGTCGAGGAGGCGTTGAAGCGTCTCACGGGAGAGCGTCTCCAGACCCCGCCCGTCTACTCGGCCAAGAAGATCGAGGGTACGCGCGCCTACGAACTGGCGCGCGCCGGCGAAGAGGTCGCCGTGCGGCAGGCGCTGATCAACATCTACGAAATGGAGCTCCTGGCGTGCGAACTCCCGAAGATCCGCATCCGCGTACGCTGCAGCAAGGGTACCTACATCCGTTCGCTGGCCCGGGAGATCGGCGAGGCGCTCGGCAGCGGAGGCCACCTCACCGCCCTGCGCCGCACGCGCAGCGGAGGCTTCACGGTCGAAAACGCCTGGAATCTCGAAGAATTTCTGAAAAAATTGCAAAACAGTGAAACAAAATAATCTTTTTTGCGTATAGACTTTAGTTTGTCATTACGCAAAATCGGTTCATTCATGAAGTTATCGCAGTACGGGTACGAATTCACCCCCGACATGTTGGCCAAGTATCCGGCCGAAAATCGCGACGAGGCTCGGCTGATGGTCGTCAACCGCAAGACCGGAGCCATCGAACACCGCATCTTCAAAGACATCCTCGACTACTTCGAAGAGAAGGACCTCTTCGTGCTCAACGATACCAAGGTCTTCCCCGCACGCCTCTACGGAAACAAGGAGAAGACCGGCGCGGAGATCGAGATCTTCCTCCTGCGCGAGCTGAACCGCGAACTGCGCCTCTGGGACGTGCTGGTCGACCCGGCACGCAAGATCCGCATCGGCAACAAGCTCTATTTCGGAGACGACGACCTGCTCGTCGCCGAGGTGATCGACAACACCACATCCCGAGGCCGCACGCTGCGATTCCTCTTCGACGGATCCTACGAAGAGTTCAAGAAGACGCTCTTCTCGCTGGGCGAAACCCCGCTGCCGAAGTGGGTGCGCGAGAAGGTCGAACCCGAGGACGCCGAGCGCTACCAGACGATCTTCGCGGCGCACGAAGGCGCTGTGGCCGCCCCGACGGCCGGCATGCACTTCTCGAAGCACCTCATGAAACGCATGGAGATCAAGGGCGTGGACCGCGCCTTCATCACCCTGCACGTGGGGCTCGGGAATTTCCGCACCGTCGACGTCGAGGACCTCTCGAAGCACAAGATGGACTCCGAGCAGTTCTTCGTCACCGAGGAGGCCGCGCAGGCCGTCAACACGGCCAAGGCCGAGGGACACAAGGTCGTGGCCATCGGCACGACCGTCATGCGGACGCTCGAAACCGCCGTGTCGACGCACGGAATGATCAAACCCATGGAGGGCTGGACCAACAAGTTCATCTTCGCACCCTACGACTTCACGGTGGCCGACGCCATGGTGAGCAACTTCCACCTTCCCTATTCGACGCAGCTGATGATGGTCGCGGCCTTCGGCGGCTACGAACACGTCATGAACGCCTACAAGGTCGCACGCGAAGAAGGCTACCGTTTCGGCACTTACGGCGACGCCATGCTCATACTTTAAAAAATTTTTAGTATCTTTGCAGGAGTAAACCCTCAGAAAACCATGGCGAGCAAGATTCTGTACGTATGCCAGGAGATCGCGCCCTACCTCCCCGAAACGGAGAGCGCCCGGCTCTGCCGTGCGCTGACGCAGGCGATGCAGGAGCGGGGTAACGAGATCCGCACGTTCATGCCCCGCTACGGATGTATCAATGAACGGCGGCACCAGCTCCACGAGGTCATCCGCCTCTCGGGCATGAACCTCATCATCGACGACAACGACCACCAGCTCATCATCAAGGTCGCCTCGATCCCCTCGGCCCGCGTGCAGGTTTACTTCATCGACAACGACGACTACTTCGCCCGCAAGGCGATTCTGGTCGACGATCAGGGCAACTTCTTCCCCGACAACGACGAACGCGCCATCTTCTTCGCCCGCGGGGTGCTGGAGACCGTGCGCAAGCTCCGCTGGACCCCGACCGTGGTACACTGCCACGGATGGCTCGCCAGCGTCGTGCCGGTCTACCTGAAGTCGGTCTTCGCCGACGACCCCATCTTCCGCGACGTGAAGATCGTCGTGTCGCTCTACGACGACGCATTCCCCGGGACCCTCGACAAGGAGTTCCGGCAGAAGATCGCCGGCGAGGGCGTCAAGGATAAAAATCTCGAAATTCTCGAGACTCCTTCATACGAAAATCTCATCAGCTTCGTTATGCACTATGCCGACGGCGTGGTGGCGGGCTCCGCAAACATCGACCCGAAAATCCTGGATATCGTCCGCAGCAGCCAAAAACCGCTGCTCGAATACCAGGCCCCCGACACCGAGGAGTTTTTCGACAATTACAACCGATTCTATGAAGCGATTCAATAAAAACCGCTCCCGTATCTTCGGCCTCGCGGCCCTGCTTCTCGGCATCACCCTCGCCACGGGCGCCTGCTCGAAAGTCGACGACACGCTGGGAGGAAACCTCATCCCCGACAACCAGCAGATGAAGGCCGGGTACATCCAACTGCCGGCAATCAGCGACCTCAACCCCCGCAAATACGTCGAGACCCGGCTCTTCCAGACCGACTCCATCGTGGGATCGAACCTCACCTACGGATACTTCGGCTCGCAGTACAACGACACCATCGGCCGGCGTCAGGCCGGATTCCTCTCGCAGATGGTCAGCTACTATACCGTGGATTCGGGGTATTTCGGCTATCGGCCGATCTTCGACTCGGCACAGATCTTCCTGTCGGTGAGCGGGTTCGGAAACGACACCCTCACGGTTCAGGAGTTCGCCATCTACGAGGTGCTCAGCAACGACTACATCACCAAGCATCCCGCGGGTGACTCGGTCTTCTACCTGAATTTCGACCCCCTGGATCCCGACCCCGTGGGACACACGGCCGCGGCGGTCTACAACCCCGCCGAACCGCTCTTCACCTTCACCCTCGGCGGCGACCGCGAACCCTCGACCTCCACGGCCATTACGCTGGTGCCCACCGAAGCCGGCAAGCGGTATGTCAACCGGCTGATGCTCCAGGAGAAGGGCGAGAAATATTACCAGGACTACTCGATCTACAGCCTCGACAGTCTCGAGCAGTGGGTCGACGAATTCCGCGGGCTCTACATCTGTCCGAAGCCCGGCGCCGAGGTCAACGAAAAAAGCAAGGGCAACATCTACGCCACGGAACTCGAAATGTCGGGATTCGCCATCTACTGCCGCAACCGCGTGAAGGAGGATCCGCAGCTGATCAAGGATACCGTCGGAGCCGTCTACTACTTCTATACCTCGGGGCTCGAGCACGGAAACCTCTCGGTCAACACCTTCAGCCACGACTATACCCTCACCTCGGCGCCCCGGATCGACATCGAGCAGGCCCGGGAGTCGAACACGGACCGTGCGCTCACCTCGACGATCCATGTCGAAGGGTACAACGGCATCATCTCCGAGATGATCTTCCGCCCGGAGTTCTTCGAGGCGATGGAGGAGCGCATCCGCTCGGCAAACGAGGCCGAAAGCAAGAACTTCACCACGCTGGCCTTCAGCCAGGTGCGCATGTCGATCTACTTCCCCGACAGCAAGTATGACTGGGAGTCCATCGACCCGTTTGCCAACGGCAACCGTCTGCTCTACCAGATGAGCACCTTCCCCGAGCGGCTGGGACTCTACACCAATTACAAGACCCTGACGCCGGTGGCCGACTACGCCTACAGCTACGAGGCGAACTACAACACAACGCTCGCCTACGGAGGAAAGATCAACCGCAGCCGCGCCTGCTACGTGATGGACGTCACCGGACACGTGCAGCAGATGTGGAACAGCTACCTCAAGGAGAAGCAGGCGGCCGAATCCGAAAACCGCGACATCAACTGGGAGAATGTCCCGTTGCGGAAGATATACATCGGGCCCGAAGCCTACAGCGTCTTCTCACCCTCGTACGGAATCATGCAGGGCATGGCCTCCGACGAAGGCGGCACCGACGCGGGACCCGAAGCCCCGATACGGTTCGACATCCTGTACAACCTGATCAAGTAAAACAGAAACAATACTCTTTCGCGGAACCTAAGTGAGCAACTTAGGTTTTCGCATTTGAAAAAAGACGCTCCGCCCCCATGCAGGAAAATTTAGTCATCGTAGAGTCTCCGGCCAAGGCCAAGACCATCGAGAAGTTTCTCGGTAAGGACTATATCGTCAAATCGAGTTTCGGACACATCCGCGATCTTTCGAAGAAGGATCTCGGAATCAATATCGACGAGGGGTTCAAGCCCATTTACGAAATCCCCGACAACAAGAAGAAGGTCGTCGACGAACTCTCCCGCCTGGCCAGGGAGAAGACCGTCTGGCTGGCCTCCGATGAAGACCGCGAGGGAGAGGCCATCGCCTGGCACCTGGCCGAGGTCCTGGGGCTGCCTGTCGACAGCACCAAGCGCATCGTCTTCCATGAGATCACCAAGCGCGCCATTCTCGAGGCCATCGAGCATCCGCGCACGGTCAACATGAATCTGGTCAACGCACAGCAGGCCCGGCGCATTCTCGACCGTCTGGTGGGCTTCGAGCTCTCGCCGGTGCTGTGGAAAAAGGTGCGTCCGTCGCTCTCGGCAGGACGCGTGCAGTCGGTGGCCGTGCGGCTGATCGTCGAGCGCGAGCGCGAGATCATCGCCTTCCACCCCACGCCCTACTTCCGCGTCGTCGCACAGTTCCACACGACGGGCGACGACGGGAAGACGCTCTTCAAGGCCGAGATTCCCACGCGTTTCGAAACCGCCGAGCAGGCCGAGGCATTCCTGCGCAGCTGCATCGGAGCCACCTTCACCGTGGCCCGGGTGGAGAAGAAACCCGCCCAGCGATACCCCGCACCGCCGTTCACCACCTCGACGCTCCAGCAGGAGGCCGGGCGCAAACTGGGCATGTCGGTCTCGCAGACGATGTCCGTGGCGCAGCACCTCTACGAACAGGGACTGATCACCTACATGCGTACCGACTCGGTGAACCTCTCGCAGCAGGCCCTGGCCCAGTGCAAGGAGGAGGTGACAAAGCTCTTCGGCGAAAAGTACTCCCGGTGGTTCAACTACAAGACCAAGACCAAGGGGGCGCAGGAGGCTCACGAAGCCATCCGCCCGTCGTACATCGACCGGCAGGAGATCGAGGGAACGCCCGCCGAGAAACGCCTCTACGACCTGATCTGGAAGCGCACGGTCGCTTCGCAGATGGTCTGCGCCGAGCTGGACCGCACGAACGTCACCATCGACATCTCGGGATCGACGCAGCAGTTCGTGGCCCAGGGCGAGGAGATCCGCTTCGACGGATTCCTGCGCCTCTACTCCGAGTCGACAGACGATGAACCGACGGGAGAGAGCACCAGCTCGCTGCTCCCGAAGCTGGAGTCCGGCGACGTGCTGCAGCCCGAGCAGATCACCGCCACCGAGCGCTTCACGCAGGCCCCGGCCCGCTACAACGAGGCGTCGCTCGTCAAGCGCCTCGAGGAGCTGGGCATCGGCCGTCCGTCGACCTACGCCCCGACCATCACCACGATCATCAACCGCGGCTACATCGTCAAGCAGAACCTCGAGGGTCAGAAGCGCTCCTACACGCAGATGACCCTCACGGGCGACAAGATCACGCAGAAGAGCCTCACGGAGAACTACGGCAAGGAGAAGAGCCGCCTCTCGCCGACGGACATCGGCATGGTGGTGAACGACTACCTCGAGAAGCAGTTCGGGCCGATCATCGACTACAACTTCACGGCCAACGTCGAGAAGGAGTTCGACCGCATTGCCGAGGGCGACATCACCTGGAACGGCATGATCAAGCAGTTCTACGGGCCCTTCCACAAGATGGTCGACGCCGCCATCGCCACACAGAACGACACGCACCGCGAGGCGCGCATCCTGGGGACCGACCCCAAGACGGGGCACGTCGTGAAGGCCCGCATCGGCCGCTACGGACCGATGGTCGAGATCGAGGGCGCCGAGGGGGAGAAGAGCCGCTTCGCCTCGCTGAAGAAGGGGCAGCTCATCGAGTCGATCACCCTGGAGGAGGCGCTCGAACTCTTCGCCCTGCCGCGCAAGCTGGGCGAACTCGACGGCGAGGAGCTGGTCGTCGGACTGGGCAAATACGGCCCCTACGTCCGCCACGGAAAGCTGTTCGCCTCGCTGACGAAGAGCGACGATCCCTACACGATCACCTACGACCGCGCCGTGGAGCTCGTGCACGAACGTCAGGCGGCCATCACGGCCTCGCACACGCCGCTGCGGAGCTTCCCGGAGGACCCGGACATGCTGGTCAAGAACGGCCGCTACGGAGCCTACATCGCCTACAAGGGCAAGAACTACCGCCTGCCCAAGGGCTCGAAACCCGAGGAGCTGACGCTCGACGAGTGTCTGAAGATCGTCGCCAACGCCAAGAAATAATCCACCGATTACCAACCCGCTAATACCCGCAAGATGAAAAAACTGTTACTCGCCCTGCTCGCACTCGGCACGACGGCCGGAGTCTCGGCCCAGACCCCCGAGGGCTATCAGTTCACCGAAACCAACACCCTGCCCGCCACGTCGGTCAAGGATCAGAGCCGCAGCGGCACCTGCTGGTGCTACTCGACGCTCTCGTTCATCGAGAGCGAGATTCTCCAGGCCGGAGGTCCCGAACTCGATCTCTCGGAGATGTGGATCGTCCGCAACATCTACTTCGAGAAGGCCGTGAAGTACGTACGGCTCCACGGATCGCTGAACCTGGCCGTCGGAGGCCAGGCGCACGACGTCACGAACGGAATCCGCGACTATGGCATCGTCCCCGAGGAGATCTATCCGGGTCTGAACTACGGCACCGACAAACCGCAGTTCGACGAGATCGACGCCGTGATCAAGGCCTACGCCGACGCCGTGATCAAGGCCGCCGAGAAGCGCAGCGGCGGGAAGCTCACCACGGCATGGCAGGACGGACTCAACGGAATCCTCGATGCCTACTTCGGCCCGCGTCCCGAAACCTTCACCTACGAGGGCAAGGAGTACACGCCGCAGACGTTTGCTGCCTCGCTGCCGATCGACCTGGACAACTACCTCGAATTCACGTCGTTCACCCATCACCCCTTCTACACGCAATTCGCCATGGAGGTCCCCGACAACTGGAGCTGGGACAAGGCCTGGAACGTGCCCCTGGACGAGATGATGCAGATCATCGACTACTCGCTGGAGAAGGGCCACACGATTGCCTGGGGCACGGACGTCAGCGAGAAGGGCTTCAGCCGCACGATGGGCCTTGCCATCGTTCCGGAGGCCGATCTCGAAGGCATGGAGGGCACCGAGGCCGAGAAGTGGGGCAAGCTCACCGAGCGTGAGAAGGAGGCCGCGCTCTACAAGTTCGACAAGCCCGGCAAGGAGCGCACCATCACGCAGGAGCTGCGCCAGCAGGGATACGACAACTACGAGACGACGGACGACCACGGCATGCAGATCGTCGGCGCGGCCGTCGACCAGAAGGGCAACGCCTACTACAAGGTGAAGAACTCCTGGGACGTGACGGGTCCCTACGACGGATACTGGTACTTCTCGCGTCCCTTCGTGGCCTACAAGACGATGACCATCCTGGTCAACAAGAACGGCGTTCCGAAGGAGATTCTCAAGAAGATCGGCGTGAAGTAAAAACCGGCGGATCCGCCACCGCCGCCCCGTACGAAAAAAGCCGGCCCTCAGGTAATGAGGACCGGCTTTTTGTTGGAATGAAGAGGGGACCCGCGCTCACGGAGCCGAGACAATGGTAAAGCCCCCGTCGAAGCGAAGCGTCAGCGGCACTCGCGCCCCGAAGGCCACGCCGCAGGCGGTGCCGCCGGCAAAATCGACTGCGGTAACCAGCAGATCGCGGGCGAAATCCGCCCCCGGATGCCGGGCATACTTGTAAAGGGTCTCCTTGGCGCACCACAGCACCCCCGGCCAGCGGGCATCCGTGCTGAGTGTCCGTTCGCCGGACGAGGCGACACGCTCCAGCACCCGGCGGAAGTCGCGCTCCGAGGATTCGACATCGACGGCGCAGGGCACATCGCAGAGGCAGACAACCACCCGCCCGGGGCAGTGGGCCACGGAGAGAAACTCCCGGCGCTCCGGCAGCACCGGGGCGCCGATTTCATCGTAGGCAATGCACACGCCGGCGCCCAGGCGGCGGCGCACGAGCGTCCGCCAGGTGAGGTACTCGGCACGGCGTCGGGGAGCCGCGAATGTCCCGGCCCGAAGCCGCTCCTCACGGGTTGTCCACGGCGTGCACGCCTCGGCGGAAAGCAGGGGGGATATGAGCAGTTCCCGGGTCATGGGCGCGGGATCAGAGAATGTCTACACGGATTTTGTCGATGCGGTGGCCGTCCATCTCCTGCACCGTAAAGCGGAAGCCGTGGGCCGTGAAGATGTCGCCCTGGTGAGGGAAGTCCCGCTTGAGTTCGAGCATCAGCCCGGCAAGGGTCTCCGCCTCGCCGCGGATGTCGGAGAAGGTATCCTCGTCGACCTCCACAATGCGCTCGAAGTCGCCGATGTGCGTCTTGCCTTCGAAGAGGTAGCTGCGGGCGTCGAGACGCGTATAGAGGTGTTCGTCGTTGTCGCTCTCGTCGGAGATCTCCCCGACGATCTCCTCGATGATGTCCTCCAGCGACACCAGGCCCAGCGTCGATCCGTACTCGTCGACAACGATCGCCATGTGCACCTTCTTCGACTGGAAGTCGGCCAGCAGGTCGCTGATCTTCTTGTGCTCCGGGACGAAGCAGGGCTTGCGGATCAACTGCTGCCAGGCGAAGTCCCGGTCGTTGTTGATGTACGGCAGCAGATCCTTGACATAGAGCGTGCCGCGGATGTGGTCGGCATCCTCCTCGTAGACGGGGATGCGCGAGAAACCCGATTCGATGATCGTGCGCTTCACCGTGTCGTAGTCGTCGGTCATGTCGAGCGCCGTCATGTCGACCCGCGGCTTCATGATCTCCTGCACCTCGGTGTTGACAAAGTTCACGATGCCCGAAAGCATCACATGCTCCTCGGGGCTGCTGCTCTGCGTCATGTCGACGGCATCGGCCAGTTCGTCGAGCGAGATCTCGCTGCGGTGCGCAGCCTTCTCGCTGATGCGGCTGCTCGTGCGCACGAGGGCTATCGACAGCGGATAGAAGATCCACCGCAGCAGCAGAAGCGGCCGCGCAACGAGGGAGGCGAAACGCAGCGGCATGCTCTGCGCCAGCACCTTGGGGAGAATCTCCCCGAAGAGCAGCAGCAGGAAGGTCACCAGCACGGTCTTGAAGAGGAAGACGAAGCGCTCGAAGACAAACAGCGAATCGATGATGCCGGCCGTGAGGATGACGATGCAGATGTTCACCAGATTGTTGACAACCAGAATCGTGGCCAGCAGCAGATCGACGTCCGAGAGCAGTTTCAGCATCGCCTCGGCCCGGGCGCTGCGCCGGTCCTTAAGTTGCCGGATGTCGTTGTGAGACAGGGAGAAAAACGAGATCTCGGCTCCCGAGACGAGGGCCGAAATGCACAGCAGGAAGGCTGTCACCACACACAGGACGATGACGTGCGGCGTAAAACCGTTGAAGGTGATCCAGGGTTGCAGCTCTTCCAAGGTGACGTGCGTTTAGGTGATCGGTTAGTCGAAGAGCGATCCGCCCTGCGACGAGTTTTTCGACGTCTGCTCGGCAGACTCCGTCTTGAGGACCTCCTTGCGTCCGCCGGGCATCTGAACGATGAACTTCGAGTTGCGCGACTGGTAGGCCGGCTTGGCCAGCAGGCTCTCGATGTTGTTGTAGCGCGTGGACTTCGCGCCGAGCATCACCTGCTCGGGCTGACGCTGGGGCTGCTTCGCCGAGACCGGCTTGATGGGCTCCAGCACCGGAGGCGCCGTGACGACCGGCTCCTTGACAGCGGGCTCCGCGGGGAGAATCGGCGTCATCGTCTCCGAGGCACCGGTATCGTCGAAGCCCGTGGCAACGACCACCAGCTCGATGGCATTGCCCAGCTGGGGCTTCTCGCTCGTTCCCCAGATGATGTTGGCGTTGTGGATTACGCCGCGCTCGTCCTGCACGCTGGCGTGCGCCTGGATGTATTCGAGAATCCGTACCACCTCCTCGTACATCAGGCTGTCGGCATTAGCCACCGAGATGTTGAGCAGGATGTTCTTGGCTCCGGAGATGAGGTTGTGGTCCAGCAGCGGCGAACGCAGCGACGCCTCGGCAACCGCTTCGGCGCGGTTGTCGCCGTCGGCCGTCGCCACGGCCATGTGCGCCCGGCCGCTGTCGCGCATCACCTTCGAGACATCGGCGAAGTCGACATTCACCAGGTCGCTCTCCACGGTGATGATCTCGGCAATGCCCTTCGCGGCGGAGGCCAGGATGTCGTCGGCCTTGCCGAAGGCCTGCTTGAGCGACAGCCGTCCGTAGATCTCCAGGATGTTTTCGTTGTTGATGATCAGCAGCGAGTCGACGTTCTGCCGCAGCTCCTCGATACCGCGCTGTGCCTGTTCGTAGCGGATCTTGCCCTCAACGGCCAGCGGCGAGGTGACGATCGCCACGGTCAGCAGCCCCATCTCGCGGGCGAGCTTCGCAATCACGGGCGAAGCGCCGGTTCCCGTGCCGCCGCCCATACCGGCCGTGATGAAGATCATCTTCGTGCCGGCCTCCTCGAGTGCCTGGCGGATTTCGGGAAGCGTCTCCACGGCGGCACGCCGTCCGTTTTCGGGATCGTTGCCCGCGCCGAGTCCCTCGGAGCCGAGGCGGATCTTCTGCTCGACGGGACTCTTGTCCAGCGCCTGCTGGTCGGTGTTGCACACCATGAAGGTCACACCCCGGATTCCCAGGTTCCACATGTGGTTCACCGCATTGCCGCCCGCACCGCCGACTCCGACCACCATGATGATCGAGTTGCTGGTTCGGGGGGCCTTGATTTCCGACATCAATTCGTCTGTCATATCTCTTTTCGCTTATTATCAATCCAATATTTCCGGACGCCCTGCGCTCCCTGCCTTTCGGAGCAGCGGCTCCGCGGCATCCGGGACACGCCCGGCTCCGGGCTCTCCGTCCGCCGCGGCGTGCATCGCATGTTTCCCGCTCATCGGCCTTCGACGCACCGGATCAGATCTCCTCGTCGTCGCCCGCCGCGAAGCCCTTGTTGATCTTGTCGAACGCCCGCTGGAAGATCGATCCCCAATCGCGCTTGGCCTTGTGCCTGGCCGTTGGCTCCGAGGACTCCTCGTCGGGGTCCGGCTGCGGTTGCGGCGGCACGGTTGTGCCGGCCGCGGAAGGCTGGACCGGGGTAGGCGGAACGCCGGGAGTTGCCGCAGCGGGGCGCTGCATGCCTCCGGCCGGCTGCGTCGGCGCATAGGGACGCCGCAGCGCAGGATCCGGCGCCGGGGTCGGCGGGGTCTGGGTCGGTTGCGAAGGACGCTCCACGACCGTACAGCCGCCCTTCGCGGCGCCCTTGAGCAGAAGTCCCACCACCGTGGCGTAACCCGGATCTGCCACCCGTTCGAGTGACTCCTCGGCCACGCCGATCTCGGGAACGGCCACACGCACGTCGAGCCCCGAGACCCTGCGGAAGAGTTCGTCGAGGTCCCTGAGCTTGGCCGAACCACCCGTGAGGACGATTCCGTAGGCAAGTTTTCCGGCGTAGCCCGAATCCTTGATCTCCTGCAGGACGAACTCAACGATATCCATGGCGCGGGCCTCGATCACCGTGGCAAGGTTGCGCAGCAGGATATCCTTCGCATCGCGCGCCGTGCGGCCGCTGACGCGGATCAGCTTGTCCTCCGGGGCGAGTTCCGCCACGGCCGAGCCGTACTTGCACTTGAGGCTCTCGACGTGCTTCTCCGGAACGCTCATCGTGCGGATGTCGCGGTTGATGGCCGAGGCTCCCATGGGGATCGAGGCGATGTAGCGCACCACGTTGCGGTAATAGACCGTCACGTCGGTCACGCCGCCGCCGACATCGACCACGGCAACACCCTCCTCCTTCTCGTCGGGGGTGAGCAGCGCCTCGGGGGTAGCCAGCGCATTGGGCATCACCCCCAGCAGGCGGATTCCCACACGCTTCAGCGCCATGTCGAGGCGCTGCATCGGGGTGCGGAGGCAGAGGATGAAGTTGAACGTCGAGGAGAGCTTCTTGCCGAACGACCCCACGGGGTTGCGCACCTCCTGGTTGTCGTCGACCACGTAGTTCTGCGGCACGCGCTCCATGATGGTCTCGTCGTCCGGGGCCTGGACGTTGCGCATGCGATCGAACAGCGCGTCGACATCATGCTGGCTGACCCCGTTCTGGGGGTCGTAGACGAAGACATGGTCGGTGTGGCGCGCACAGCGGACGAAATCGCCCGAGATGCCGGCATAGGCCTCCGTAATACGGATTCCGAGCTGCTCCTCGACCGCAGCGACCGCCTCGCGGATGGAGTGGCTCACCAGTTCGATATTTTCGATCTGCCCCGCCTTGACGCCGTCCGAAGGCTTGCTGACGAGGCTCACCACGGAGAGCTCTCCCTCCGGGGTCTTCTCACCGACAGCAACCACGACCGACGAGCAGCCCAGATCGATGGCAACGATATAATTCTTTCTTTCCACAGTATATAGTAAACTTTTATATGCTGAACATGCAGCCCCCGCTTGTCGCAGGCACACAACGCAAGGGAGATCCGACTCCTCGCCGCCAATTCTCCCTTCGCCGCCGGGTTCCACTTCACCACCGGGCCCTTGCCGGCACCCGAGTTCCACTTCATCCCCGAGTCCTTGCCGGCTCCCCGGGTTACTCCTACCACCGGACCCTTGCCGGCTCCCCGGATTACTTGCTGGCACCCCCGGTTACTTGCTGGCACCCCCGGTTACTTGCCGGCCCCGGTTACTTGCGGCATACCACCTGATCGGCAAACCGCACATCGATCGTCCGATAGGTCTCCCACCCGAGGACCGACAGCCCGCGACGATAAAAGCGCTGAAGCTTGTCGAACTTCTCCTCCACACGCTCCAGACGTCCGAATCGAATCGTAAAGCGCCCGCTGCGCGGAACGAGTTCCACCTCCAATGCTCCGCTGGAGGTCGTATACGCGGCGATCTGCACCACCTCCGACCCCCAGAAAGCATCTTCTTCGACCGTTTCCACAAAGGTAAGGAGTTTCATGAAATCTTCGTAGCTTTTCTCCAATTTTTTTTGTTTCCTCTGCTCGGCCTCCTGCTGCTCCCCGAGACGCTCGATCTGCTGCTGAATCACACGCCCCCGATAGCGATACGCACGCCGCAGGGAGGCCTTCTTCTCACGCAGCGCCTCAACCCGCTTGTCGAACGCCTCGGAGCTCTCCAGACGCCACCACTCCCGCTTGATGCGCATGCGCCGCAGGGCCGACGTATTGCGGTCGTTCTCCAGCTCGGCGGTGTAGAGCGGATACTTTTCGTGTTCGAGTTCGGCAATGCGCGCGTCGATCTCCCGCAGCCGCTCGTCGACATACTTCCGCACGCTGCCCGTGTAGTTGTCGGCAAACGGCGGACGGTACGAACCCGTCACCACCGGAACGTAGAGCGACGAGGCCTGCGGCGCTGCAAAGACATATCCGTCGGCCGTCACGTAGGCATTCATTCCGTCGGTCAGCAGCCGCAGCAGCGGCTTGCGCTGGCTGATCTTCACGTGCAGCGTCCCCGAATAGGAGACGTAGGCCGCCACGCGGTCGACAAATCCGTTGCGGGCGATGAGCTGCTCGATGCCCGGCAGGTCCACCTCGTCGACCGGCGCCCCGACGGTCTTGATGCCGCTGCCGGAGATCCACCGCCGCACCTTCGCCGCCGAGACCAGATGCCCCCGGGCCGTACTGTCGACCACCTCGATGGCCAGACGCGTGACCTGCCGGGACTTCCGCTCACGGCGTGCCGCCGCGCCCGCACAGATCATGTATGCGGCAACGGCCACCCACATCAGGGTCAGGACAATCTTTCGGACGGTACGCGGGGACATGGCGTTTCGAAGACGGTTCTTGTCAAAAGCGGAAGATCAGCTCTTCTGCCGCAAACATTCGGCCAATGCCTCGCAGCAGGCGTCGATATTGCCCGCGCCGAAGCTGATGACCACGTCGGTGGGCATGGCGGCCACGGTCTCGACCAGGTGTTCGCGGTCGACGATCCGGCACGGCACGGTCACCTGCCGGGCAATGAGCTCCGAATTGACCCCCTCGATAGGCTCCTCGCGCGCCGGATAGATCGGCAGCAGCACCACCTCGTCGGCGTGCGACAGCGCCTCGGCAAACTCCGTGTGGAGGTCGCGCGTACGGGTGTAGAGGTGCGGCTGGAAAAGGGCCGTGATCCGCCGTCCGGGGAACATCCGCCGCACGGAGGTGAGCGTTGCGGCCAGCTCGCGCGGATGGTGGGCATAGTCGTCCATGTAGACCTGCTTCGGAGTGTTGACGTAGATCTCGAAGCGCCGCTTCACCCCGGCAAACGACGCCAGCGCCTCCCGCAGCCGGTCGGCATCCAGCGCCTTGCCCGTGACCTGCGCGGCGCACCACACCGAGGCCACCGCCGCCACCGAATTCTCGATGTTGATCCACCCCGGGATGCCGAGCGTGCATCCCTCGATCGCACCCGACGGCGTGACGATGTCGTAGCGGTAGTGACCGTTGCCGAGCGGCTCGATGTGCCGCGCATAGAAGTCGCACGGCGTGTCGTAGGCATAGCGGTAGACCGTGATCTCGGAGTTGTCGATCGTAAGGTCGAGCCCCTGTTTGATGATGAGGAATCCGTCGGGGCGGATCTGGCGGATGAACTGCGCAAAGGCCTCCTTCAGCGCCTCGTGCGTGCCGTAGATGTCGAGGTGGTCGGCATCGGCCGACGTCACCACCGCCACGTCGGGATAGAGGCGCAGGAACGACCGGTCGAACTCGTCGGCCTCGACCGCCAGGCGGCGTCCGCCCCCCAGCACGAGGTTGCCCCCGAAGTTCTTCGAGATGCCCCCGAGGAAGGCCGAGCCTTCGCCCGTGAGTCCGCGGTTGAGCCACGCCACAAGCGTCGAGGTGGTCGTCTTGCCGTGCGTACCCGCCACGGCCATGACATACTTCCCCTCGGAGAGGTGCCCGAGCATCTGCGAACGCTTCTCGATCGTAAAGCCGTGCTCGCGCAGGTAGCGGAACTCGCTGTGCTCCTGCGGCACGGCCGGCGTATAGACCACGATCGTGCGCGCGGGGTCGAGGAACGCCGCGGGGATCTGCCGCACGTCGTCCTCGTAGTGGACGGCGGCGCCCTCGGCCGAAAGTTCGTCGGTCAGGTGCGTGCGCGTGCGGTCGTAGCCCGCCACGGCATGCCCCTCGTGCAGAAAATAGCGGGCCAGGGCGCTCATGCCGATGCCCCCGATCCCGAGGAAATAGATGTTCTTCTTCTCCATTATTTCATCACCTTTACAATCTCGTTGACAATATCCTCCGCGGCGTGCGGACGCGCCAGCGACTCCAGCGCGCGACGCATCGAGGTCCGCCGTGCGGGATCCTCCAGCAGCTCCTGCGCACGGCGCATGGCCTGCGTGCGGCACTCGGCATCGGGGACCACCACCGCGGCACCCTTGGCCTCCAGCGCCCGGGCGTTCTTCGTCTGGTGATCCTCCGCGACGTTGGGCGAGGGGACGAAGACCACCGGTTTCGCCACCAGGCACAGCTCCGAGACCGTGCCGGCGCCGCTGCGCGAAACGACCACGTCGGCCGCGGCATAGGCGTAGTCCATGCGGTCGATGAAGGCCCCCTGCCAGACATGCTCCGCGGGGTGTGCCGCCAGAAACGCTTGCATCTCGCGCTCGTAGTATTTGCCCGTCTGCCAGATCACCTGCACCGGGGCCTTGCCGCCCGTCTCGAGGATCCACGCCTTCATCATCTCGTTCAGCGACCGCGTGCCGAGCGATCCGCCGACGACCAGCACCGTCGGAAGGTCGGCCTTCAGGGAGTAGTATTTCAACGCCTCGGCACGGTCGGCGCCCTCCTTCGAGAAGCGGCCCCGCAGCGGGTTGCCCGTCAGTACGATACGGTCGGCCGGGAAGAAGCGCTCCATCCCCTCGTAGGCCGTGCAGATGCGGTCGGCGCGGCGCGCGAGAATCTTGTTCGTCACCCCGGCGTAGGAGTTCTGCTCCTGGATGACGGTCGGCACGCCCATGCGCTGCGCGGCCCACAGCACCGGAGCACTCGCATAGCCTCCGAATCCCACCACGACGTCGGCCCCGAAGTCGCGGATCACGTGCCGCGCCCGGCGGAGGCTCTTGACGACCTTCAGCGGCACCAGCAGGTTGTGCCAGTCCAGGCGGCGCTGCAGCCCGGCGATCGGGAGTCCCACGATGCGGTATCCCAGCGCCGGGACCTTCTCCATCTCCATCTTGCCCTCGGCGCCGACGAAGAGCAGCTCGACCTCCTCGCCGAAGCGGCGTTTCAACGCCTCGGCAACCGCCACGGCCGGGTAGATATGCCCCCCGGTGCCGCCGCCCGAAAGAATGATTCGTTTCATGGTATTCTTTTTCGTTTTTTACCTCTCTTCAGTTTTTCGCATCGTCCCGCAGCCCGATCCTCCGTCAACGTCCTCCGCCGGCGGCCTCCCGTCAGCGCCCCCACGTCAGCGGCCCCACATTCGCAGCCCCCCTGTCAGCGGCCCCCTGTCAGCAGCCCCCCTGTCAGCGGCCCCACGTCAGCGGCCCCACGTCCCGCGGTCGAGCGAACGGTAGCTGATCGCCTCGGCAACATCCGCCGCACAGACCGACTCCCGCCCCGCCAGGTCGGCGATCGTCCGCGCGACCTTCAGGATGCGGTCGTAGGCCCGGGCCGAGAGCGACAGCCGCTCCATGGCCCGCTCCAGCAGCGTCGCCGAGGCGTCGTCGAGCCGGCAGTGCTCCCGCAGCAGGGCGCTGTTCATCATGGCGTTGGTGTGGATGCCCTCCACCCCGCGGAAGCGCTCCGCCTGGATCGCCCGCGCCCGGATCACCCGCTCGCGGATCGCGGCGCTCGGCTCCCCGGCCGGAGCCTTCGACAGCTCCTGCGGCGGCACGGGCGTCACCTCGACGTGCAGGTCGATGCGGTCCATCAGCGGTCCCGAAATGCGGCTCATGTAGCGGTGCACCGCCCCGGGCGAACAGGTGCACTCCCGCGTCGGATGGTTGTAGTACCCGCACGGACAGGGGTTCATCGCCGCCACGAGGGTGAAGTTCGCCGGATACTCGACGCTGTAACGCGCCCGCGACACCACGACACGCTTCTCCTCCAGCGGCTGGCGCAACACCTCCAGGACGTTGCGGCCGAATTCGGGCAGCTCGTCGAGGAACAGCACGCCGTTGTGGGCCAGCGACACCTCGCCCGGATGGGGCGACTGTCCGCCGCCGATCAGCGCCACCTGCGAGGTGAGGTGGTGCGGCGCGCGGAACGGCCGGCGGGTCATCAGCCCGCCCGCAAAGCCCGTCTTGCCCGCCACGGAGTGGATCTTCGTGGTTTCGAGCGCCTCCTCGCGCGTCAGCGGCGGGAGGATCGTCGGAAGCCTCCGTGCGAGCATCGTCTTGCCCGACCCCGGGGAGCCGATCATCAGAACGTTGTGGCCGCCCGCCGCGGCGATCTCCAGCGCCCGCTTCACGTGCGCCTGACCCTTCACGTCGGCAAAGTCCTCGGCGTAACGTTCCGCCGAGAGTTCGAAGGGTTCAGACGCCGGGGCCTGCGTCGGAACGAGCTCCAGTTCGCCGTTGAGCAGCGCGATCACCTCGCGCAGCGACGCCACCCCGAACACCTCCAGACCGTCGACCACGGCGGCCTCCGGAGCGTTCTCCCGCGGGAGCACCAGCCGCAGCCCCTCGGCACGCGCCCGCAGCGCCACGGGCAGAATGCCCCGCACGGGCTTCAGCGATCCGTCGAGCGACAGCTCGCCGATGAACATCGTCCGGGCAACGGCCTCCGCACCGACGCGCTCCATCGCCGCGAGGATTCCCACGGCAATCGGCAGGTCGAAACCCGAGCCCTCCTTGCGCAGATCGGCCGGAGCGAGGCTCACGACCACCTTGCGGCCCGACATGCGCTCGTCCGAATTCCCGAACGCCGCACGGATGCGCTGTTCGCTCTCCTTGACGGCGTTGTCGGGCAGCCCCACGAGGAACAGTCCGAGGCCGCCGCCCGTGATGTTGACCTCGACGGTCACCGCCACGGCGTCGATCCCGACCAGCGCTGCTGCATGGGTGCGGACAAACATATCTCTACAAACTACTATTCAATCATTTATCATTCGGGCATCCGGCGACCGGCGGTTTCCCGCCCGCGCCCGACCCCGCATCAGAACGGCGCATCCTCGTCGAGGCGCGTCGAACGGTTCAGGTCAAACTCCCCGCCCATCGACGACCCGAGGCCCCCGGCCACCGGAGCGTTCGGTCCGCCGCCGAGGGGACCGTTCGAGCCGCTGGCATAGTCGTCGTAGGCCTCCTGGCTCTCCGACGCCTGTCCGGGCGGAAGCATCGAATCCTCCATGTCGACGAAGCGCGCCTGCTCGTTCAGGAAGCGCAGCTTCACGTCGCACACCGCACCGTTACGGTGCTTGGCGAGGATGATCTCGGCCATGCCCGCCGTGGGCATGCCGTTCTCGTCCTGGTTGATGCCGTAGTATTCGGGACGGTGGATGAAGGCCACGATGTCGGCATCCTGCTCGATGGCGCCCGACTCGCGGAGGTCCGACAGCTGCGGACGCTTCGACCCTCCGCGCATCTCCGTGGCACGGCTCAGCTGCGAAAGGGCGATCACCGGGACGTTCAGCTCCTTGGCTATCGCCTTCAGCGTCCGCGAGATGAAGGCCACCTCCTGTTCGCGGTTGCCCTTCGTATCCTGGTTGCCGGTCATCAGCTGCAGGTAGTCGATGATGATGATCTTGATGTCGTTGTGGATCTTCAGACGCCGCGCCTTCGAGCGGAACTCGAAGACCGACAGCGCCGGCGTATCGTCGATGTAGAGCGGTGCGGCGCCGAGGGGCTTGGTTGCCGATTCGAGGTGCCGCCACTGCTCGGGCGTCAGACGGCCCGACTTCACGTCGTTGCCCGGGAGCCCCGTCTCGGCGATGATCAGTCGCATCATCAGCTGCACGGCCGACATCTCGAGCGAGAAGAACGCCACCCCCTGGTCATACTCCACGGCCATGTTGCGGGCCATCGACAACACGAAGGCCGTCTTACCCATCGAGGGGCGCGCCGCAACGATGATCAGGTCCGAGAGCTGCCAGCCCAGCGTCACGTGGTCGATCGACTTGAAGCCCGACGGAACGCCGCTGTAGGAGCTGGTGTTCTTCGACGCCTCCTCGATCTGCTCCAGCGCCCGGGCCAGCAGGTCCTTCGAGGCCTGCACCGAACGCTTGACGTGACCTTCGGCCACCTTGAAGATCTCCCCCTCGGCAAAGCCGATGAGCTCCGTCACGTCGGTCGACTCGTCGTACGAACGCCGCTGGATCTCCGTGGCCGAGCGGATCAGCTCGCGCTGCACGTACTTCTGGGCGATGATCTTGGCGTGGAACTCCACGTTGGCCGCCGAGCCCACCTTCTGGGTCAGCTGCGCGAGGTACGACGCCCCGCCGACCTTCTTCAGCTCCTTCTTGGCCTTCAGCCGTTCGGTGACCGTGTAGAGGTCGATGGGCTTGAGCTCCATCGAAAGCTCCTCGATCGCCTTGTAGATCAGGCGGTGCTCCTCGGTGTAGAAGGCCTCGGGGGTGAGGAACTCCTGCACGGCGATGATGCTGTCCTTTTCGAGCATCAGGGCGCCGAGGACCGCCTCCTCAAGCTCGACGGCCTGGGGAGGGACATTTCCGACATTGTCGGTCAGCGTATCGAAAGCCTCCCGGTTGCGGGAGGAGGGGGTAAAATTCTTCGCCATGGGAAACGGTAACTTTCAGAGGTCAAAAGTAGCGATTCGGGCCGAGATATCAAAACGTGTCGGGCAGAGTTTTTTCCTCCCCGACCCCGGACCGTCGCCGGAGGCTTCAGACTCAGCGGGGATCCGCGCAGATGCGGAAAAAGCCGAAAAATTTTTTGTGCCTCCCCGTTTTTTTCGTATCTTGCTGTCAGCACGCAAAAACCCATCCGCCATGAAACGATACGCTCTTCTGCTGCTCCCGCTGGCCATGCTGCTTGCGGGATGCGCCGCCCAGCGGCACACCGCCACGCCCGACACCCGGGCCCACGAAACGGCGCTCGCCGCGCTCGATTCGCAGCGGTTCGTCATCGACATCGACGAGGTGTACGGCAAGAAAGGACGCAAGGCCGATGCCCGCCAGAGCTATGTCCGCATGCAGGGGTCGTTCGCCGAGCTGTGCTTTGCGCCCGACTTTTTCCGCCCGCGCGACACGCAAGGGTCCATGGGCCGCTACCGGGCCTCGGGCGAGAACATCCGTTTCGAAAAGATCCGCACGAAACGCAACGGCGACACGCAGTTTCAGATCCGGGGGCTGCGGGACTGGAGAAAGATGGACGGCACATGTCTGGTGACGCTCTTCCACGACAGCGACCGGGTCTATCTGGAATTCTTCGACTCCCGAAACCGTCCAGACGGCTCCGCCAAGGGGGTGGTCCGCCCGCTGGACGAATAACGAAAGGCCTGCGCCGCCGGAAGGATCACGCCTTCACGCCCAGCTCGTGCTGCGAGACGGCCAGCGCCGCCAGGCTGATCCGGCAGCCGGGCACCGCACGCACGATCTCCCCGGCACACGAAAGCATCGTCGACCCGGTGGTCATCACGTCGTCGACCAGCAGGATGTGGCGTCCGGCAAGCCGCTCCGCATGCCGCACGGCAAAGGCCCCTTCGACGTTCCGCTCCCGCTCGCGGTGCGGTTTCCGCGCCTGACTCTCCGTGTTGCGCGTGCGCACGACGCAGTGCCGCTCGACCCCGACGCCCAGCTGCGCCGCAATCCCCTCGGCAATGTATTCCGCCTGGTTGTATCCCCTGCGGCACCGCTTGATCGGATGCAGCGGCAGCGGCACGACCACCTCCACCCCGCCATACAGGCTGCTCTCGGCCAGGCAGCGTCCGTACCATTCGCCCATCTCGCGCGCCGTGCGCCACGCCCCGCGGTACTTGAAGCCGTGGATCATCCGCTGCCAGCCGCTGGCGTGGACGAAGAAGAGAAATCCCGAGGCCTGCTCGACGGGCACCACACCCCAGCAGCGGCGTGCAACGGGATTGTCGGCTTCGAGCCAGTAGCCCGTCAGGGGCGCCGTCGCGCGGCACAGCGTGCAGAGCAGCCGTTCGCCCGGCACGAGCGGTTCGCCGCAGACGGCGCAGCGGCGCGGATACAGCAGCGCGGCCATGTCGCGGAACAGCTCACTGAGGATCGACATCGACAACAACGGTAATGGATTTGAACGTCGGATGGGCGGCGAACGCCTTCAGTTCGGAGCGCAGCAGCTCCCGGGCCCTGGCCGACGAGGCGCCGCTCTCGATCTTGAGCAGCAGCCCCACGAGATACTCGCCGCGGATGCGGTCGACGGGCGGCGCCATGGGCCCCAGCACACGGCGTCCGAAGCGCACGCGCAACCCGTCGGCCAGGGCCATGGCCCCCTCGCGCAGCAGCGCGGGGTCGCGGTGGCGCAGCGTCAGCGCCGTCAGACGCGCATAGGGCGGATAGAAGAAGGCCTGACGCTCGGCCAGTTGTCCGCGGGCCATCGCCTCGTAGTCGCCCGCGACGACCTGCCGGATGAGCGGATTCGTCGGATCGGAGGTCTGGATCACCACCTCACCCCCGTCGTTGCGCCGCCCGGCGCGCCCGGCCACCTGCATCATCAGCTGGAAGGCGCGCTCCGCGGCACGGAAGTCGGGGCCGTTCGTCAGGTTGTCGGCATTGAGGATGCCCACGAGCGAGACCCCCGCGAAGTCGAAACCCTTGGTGATCATCTGCGTGCCGACGAGGATGTCGGTGCGCCGCGCTTCGACGTCGGCAACGATGACGCTGAACGCCCGCTCGGAGGTCACGCTGTCGCGGTCCAGACGCGCCACGCGCGCCTCGGGGAACAGCCGGGCGATCTCCTCCTCGACCTTCTCCGTGCCGAAGCCCATCGGCACCACGTCGGCCACGCGGCACGCCGGGCACTTCGCCGGAACGTCGGTCGTATAGCCGCAGTAGTGGCAGACGAGTTTGTGGCCGTTCTTGTGGTAGGTCAGCGTGACGTTGCAGTTCGGGCAGCGCGCCGTCCAGCCGCACTCCGTGCACTCGACATAGGGCGAGAAGCCCCGGCGGTTCTGGAACAGCATCACCTGGTCGCCCCGGCGGAGCGTCTCGTCGATCTTGTCCAGCAGCAGCTTGTTGAAGTGCGCCGTGCGTTCGCCCCGGCGCGCCGCCCGCAGCGTGTCGGAGAGGTATATCACCGGAGGACGCGCCGCGCCGTAGCGTTCGGTGAGCTGTGCATAGCCGTACTTCCCGCTCCGGGCGTTGAGCCACGTCTCGAGCGACGGTGTGGCGCTTCCCAGGAGGGTGTGTCCGCCGGTGATGCGCGCCATCATCACGGCGCAGTCGCGCGCCTGGTAGCGCGGCGCGGGATCGGTCTGCTTGTAGCTCGTGTCGTGCTCCTCGTCGACGATGACGAGCTCTAGCCGCTTCAGCGGCAGAAAAAGCGCCGAGCGCGCCCCGACGATGAATTCGCCCCCGGCGGAGCGGTTCAGCCGCAGGTAGGTCTCCGAACGGCGGCGTCCGGTGAGTTTCGAGTGGTAGGCCGTGACACGGCTGCCGAAGATCCGCTCCATGCGTTCGATCAGCTGCGCCGTGAGTGCAATCTCGGGAACCAGCAGCAGCACGTCGCCCCCGCGCTCCAGCACCTCGGCAATCAGGTGGATGTAGATCTCGGTCTTCCCCGATCCGGTGATGCCCTGCAGCAGGGCCGTGTGCACACCCCGGGCAAACTGTCCGCGCAGGGACTCCAGCGCCGCCTGCTGATGGGCCGTCAGCTCCGGAAGACGGAAAGCCGACCGTCCGTGTTCGACCGTGCGTTCGTGGTCGCGGGCCACAAGCAGCCCCTTGCGGCAGAGAGCGTTCAGCACGCCGTAGTCGGCCCGCAGCAGGCGGCGCGCCACCTCGCCCGTCGCGATGCGCGTATCGTCCCCCACGGTCGCCACTTCGAGCAGCGCCTCGTACTGCTTCGGAGCCCTTCGCGAGAGGCGTTCGCACGCCTCGTGGAAGCGCTCCTCGTCGTGCAGCTCCGCGGCCAGCGACACGTAGCACTCCATGCGCGGGCGGAACTCCTCCTCCGAGAAGGCCTCCTCCGTGTCGCCCGAGGGCTTCATCAGCGACGGAAGCGCCGCACGCATCACCTCGCCCACCGTGCAGAGGTAATAGTCGGCCATCCACTCCCAGAGCCGCATCTGCGGCTGCGGGAGCAGCGGCGCATCGTAGAGTTTTCGCAGGATGGGCTTCACGCGCCCCGCGGAGGGCCGCCGGTCGTGGACCCGCCACACGATGCCCGCATAGATCTTCTGCCGTCCGAACTGCACGGCCACGGCGTCGCCCGCCGCGACCGTCATCCCCTCGGGCACGGCAAACGTGTAGGCAGGCTGTGCCAGCGGAAGGACGATATCGGCGTACGTAAGCATCGGAAACGTGTCATTGAAAAAGGCGAAAGGAGCCGCCGCAGGTCACGGCACGCTCCCGGAAAGAAGGAAAAAGGAGGGATCGAAGCCCTGCCGGCAGGGAATCAGTCCTGGCTGATCGCCTGGAAGCCCTTGCCGTAGACGCCCATGACCGATCCCACGGTCATGAAGGCATCGGGGTCGATGGTCTTGACGAACTTGAGGATCATCGCCGTCTCGCGCTTGCGGCACACCACCATGACGATCTTCGACTGCTCCTTGGAGTACCACCCCTGGGAGTCGATGAGCGTCACCCCGCGGTGGACGTTCTGCACGATGGCCTCGGCCATGCGTTCGTAGTCGTGCGTGACGATGAGCACCTGACTCGACTGCTGGTTCCCGGCCATGATCATGTCGACCGTGTAGCCCACGACGGCGGTCATGACGTATCCGTAGATCACGGCGCTGATGCCCATGCCCACGAGCAGCGACGACCCGATGATGATGAAGTCGGAGTAGATGAGGATCTTGCCGTAGCTGACCGTGCGGTACTTGTTGATGATCATCGCCACGATGTCGGTGCCGCCCGTCGAGCCGCCCTGCGAGAAGCACAGGGCGATGCCGAATCCGGCCAGAATACCGCCCAGCACCACGGCCAGCAGGTTGTCGATGCCGAGGAAGTTGCCCTCGGGAAGGACGCTCTGCCAGAAGTTCATCCCCACGGAGATGGCCGCAACGCAGAAGATCGTCTTCAGACCGAAGTTCCATCCCACGATGAATCCCGCGATGAAGAGCAGCACGGCATTGAGGATGAAAACCATCGTACCGATCTGGAGATGGATGCCGACATTCTCGAGCGCCGTGCAGAGCACGAGCGACAAGCCGGCGGCTCCGCCGCCGACACCCTTTGCAGGCAGGATACAGCCGATCCAGCCGAACGAGTAGAGCATCATGCCGAAAAACATCAGGAAATACTCCTTGAGCGGTTTCATGATCAGATCCGGGGAGAAGGATTTCATAGGCGGAGTAAGGTATTTGATTTGGAAAAAATTACATCGTTCACAAAGGTACAAAAAATTCCCCTTGATATGTATCGCGGGCGGTCAATCTTTTTTCGAGCAGCGCCAGCAGCTGTTCGTTGCGGATCAGTCCCCAGTTGCGGCCGTAGTGGTAGCGCGGCGGAGCTTCGGAAGCAAAGCGTTCGACCACCACGTCGGGGCGCAGCCTGCGCAGGATCCCGATGAACAGGTCGAGGTATTCGTCCAGCGTCCAGAAGCGAAACCGTTCGGGGTGCGCATCGTACTCGGCGGCCATCGCCGTGCCGCGGAAGACCTGCAGCTGGTGGAATTTCACCGTGGTGAGCGGCAGGGCGTTGATCCGTGCCGTCTGTTCCAGCAGCATCTCGTCCGTCTCGCCCGGGAGCCCGAGGATGAAGTGCCCCCCGACGGCCAGACCCCGCGCGGCGGTCATCGCCACGGCGCGCTCGGCGCAGGCGAAGTCGTGCCCGCGGTTCACGGCCCGCAGCGTGGCGTCGAAGGTCGACTCGATGCCGTACTCCACGGCCACGTAGCGCTCGCGGGCCACGTCGGCCAGGTAGTCGAGCGTCGGCTCGTCGACGCAGTCCGGGCGCGTGCCGATGACCAGTCCCGCCACGTCGGGATGCGACAGCGCCTCGCCGTAGAGCGACTGGAGGCGTTCGAGCGGCGCGTAGGTGTTCGAATAGGCCTGGAAGTAGACCAGGTAGCGCTGCGCCGTGCGATAGCGGTTGCGGTGGAACTCGATTCCCTCGTCGATCTGCTGCCGGATGCTCTTCGCGGGCGTGCAGTACGACGGCGTGAAGGCGCCGTTGTTGCAGAACGTGCAGCCGCCCGTCGAGATCCGCCCGTCGCGGTTCGGACAGGTGAAACCCGCATCGACGGAGAGCTTCTGCACCCGTCCGCCGAAGATCCGGCGGAAATACCCCGCATAGGAGTTGAACCGCCGCGTATCGCCCCAGGGATAGGTCATCCTAACGGAAGCTCCACGCCGAAGCGCTGTATTCCGCCTTCGGGGCCTGCGGGACGTTGGCAAAGAAGGTCAGCCCGGTCTTCGCCTCGATCTCGGCCACCGAGGTCATCTGCTGCGACGGCTTGCCGTTCGAATAGGCGCGATTGTCGAACCAGAAGCCCACACACTGGAGCTCATCGGCCGAGAGCTCCCACACCGGACGCCCGGTGTTGCCCGCCTTCGAGCGCAGCAGCACCCGGTAGAAGTTCGTCGGAACGACGCACCTCCGGCCGCTCCGGTCCTGGACGGTCGTCGATTCGTTGCCGAACCATACGCCCGAAACCACGTAGAGCGTATCGGCGCAGACGTTCTTGTCGTTCCAGCAGTCGGTCTCGAGCATCGACCACACGCCGTCGTTGAAGCTGTTCTGCCACTGCGGGGCCATGTTGGTCACATAGAAGGTCTGCGCGTTGGCCGCGTAGCTCGACGTGCGGTCTCCCGAGGCGAGCAGGTGCCCGCGCGAGTATCCGATCTGCGGCTGATACGACCCGTCGACCAGATTGGGTTGCACGGATTGTGCAATCTCGGGGTCGTAGGCCCATGCGTCGGTGCGGCTCTGGTCGCCCTTGTAGCACGCATGGATCGGGAAGGCCACCCACAGACCGCTGCGATGCCCGGCGTCGTAGCACACCGAGTAGTTGCGGCCGCCGGGAAGCCCCGCGCAGAAGTGCGCCGCATAATGGAGGTCGTCCGACGACGCGTCGATGGCCGGCAGTTCGGCCCATCGGGTATGGTCGGCAAGGGCCGAAGGATCGGGATTCGGGTTCGGATCGGGGTTCGGATCGGGGTCCGGATCGGGCATCGCGCCGGCTCCGGTGGTGAAGGTCGCCATGGCGCTCTGTATCCGCGAGTCGTTCGACTCGACAAAGGCGTAGTAGAGGTAGACGGTCTGCGGGAGGAGTCCCGACATCGTACCGCGGAGGGTGCTGCCCTCGACGGTGACGGTCGTCGTCACCAAGAGCTCCGGGGAGTCGTCGGAAGAGAGGGGCAGGCAGGCAAAACCTGCCTTCGTGTTGTTCAGCACCGATTCGGCAAAATGCGTGGCGCAGGCGAAGGTCACCGTCGTGCCGTCGACCGTTGCCGACGGACTCTCGAACCAGTTGTTCTCTTCGGAACTGCTGTCGCTGCAGGATGCCGTGAAGAGCAGCGCGGCAAGGGCGTAAAGCGTATAACAGAAGTGTCGCATCATGGCAGGCATGGAATTCAACATGGGATGTGATGGATGTATGGTTGTCAAATCAATCAATATGCGCGGGTAAGCATGTACGGATCAGTATTCGCGGTTGCGGGAGTCGATCCAGATCGTCACGGGGCCGTCGTTGAGCAGCTCCACCTGCATGTCGGCGCCGAAGACGCCCGTGGCGGCCGGACGTCCGAGCGTCTCCGAAACCCGGGCGGCAAAGCGTTCGTACAACGGACGCGACACCGCCTCGCCCGCCGCGCGGATATAGCTCGGACGGTTGCCCTTGCGCGTGGAGGCCATCAGCGTGAACTGGCTCACGACCAGCACCTCGCCCCCGGCCTGCACGACGTCGCGGTTCATCACGCCGTTGTCGTCGTCGAAGATCCTCAGACGCACGAGCTTTCCGACAAGATATTCCAGATCCTCGTCGGTGTCGTCGTGCCCGACGCCGACAAAGACCAGCAGCCCCTGACCGATGCGGGCATGAAGCTCCCCGCCGATCGTGACCGATGCGTGACCGACACGCTGTACAAGCATTCGCATGATACGCTACACGGATTTACTTACGGATGGATGGTTCGTCGGCCGCCGGCGCTCAGCCGAGCGACTCGAAGCAGGCCCAGAGGTTGTCGCCCGCGGGGACCGGAGCGGTCACCGCAACGGGCTCGTGACGCACCGGATGGTCGAACTCCACGCGGCGCGAGTGGAGCGAGATACCGCCGTCGGGCAGCGAACGCCGTGCGCCGTACTTCAGATCGCCGCGGATCGGGCAGCCGATCTTCGACAGCTGGGCACGGATCTGGTGGTGACGTCCGGTGAGCAGTTCGACCTCCACAAGCGTGTAGTGCGTTCCGGCGCCGATCGTCGCGTAGCGCAGGCGCGCGAGTTTCGCATCGCCCTTCGGGGCGTCGTAGGCCCGCGAGCGGTTCGTGCGTCCGTCGCGCAGGATGTAGTGGCTCAGCTCCCCCGACTCGGGAACCGGACGCGACTCGGTCAGCGCCCAGTAGACCTTGCGGATGCGCCCCTCGCGCAGCATCTCGTTGAGCCGCGTGAGGGCCTTCGAGGTCTTGGCGAAGAGCACCGCGCCGCTCACCGGGCGGTCGATGCGGTGCACCACCCCGAGGAACACCGCTCCGGGTTTGGCGTCGCGCTCCTTGAGGTAGGCCTTGATCTGATCCTCGAGCGCGCTCTCGCCCGAGGGGTCGGGCTGCACCAGATCGCCGCAATGCTTGTTGACCACCAGCAGGTGGTTGTCTTCGTAGAGAATGTCTTCGGGACGGAACATCGGGAGGTGTTTACAGGATGAAGGTGAAGGGCAGCAGACACTCGGCCGAGGCGACGACCGTCGCCGTGCCGCCGCCGCTCATGATGATGCGGATCGGCGAGCCCTGGCGGCGCTCGGTATCGAGCAGCACCTGGCGGCACTGCCCGCAGGGGTAGCACTCGCGCTCCGAGGGCGCCGAGGCGATGGCCAGCGCCTCGACGGGATCGTCGGGGTGGTTGGCCGCAGCGTGGAAGAGCAGCGTCCGCTCGGCGCACAGTCCCGCCGGGAAGACCTCGCTCTCGACGTTGCTGCCGTGGAGGATGCGGCCGCTGCGCAGCCGCGCGGCGGCCCCCACGCGGAATTTCGAATAGGGAGCATACGAAGCCGCCGTAGCGCGCCCGGCCTCCTCGACCAGGGCGCGGTCCGACGCCGGAAGCTCCGCAAGGGCGGCATAATGTTCGTAATCGAACCGAAAGCTCTGTTTCATAAACGCTCCATCTGAAGGTTGTCAGACCCCGCCACGCAGGCAGGGGTGAACGACAAATATAATGATTTTCCGAAATCTCCCCAAAAATTTGCCCCGGGGTGCACGCTTTTTCGGAAGAAATCCTAACTTTGCGCGGCTTTTTAAAAATCTTTAATATCTTGAAGCGCACCCTGTCTCCCTCCCTGCCGTCGCTCCACGCCTGGATCCCCGTCCTCGCGCTGACCTGCGCGGCCTTCGTGTTCAATACCTCGGAGTTCATCCCCATCGGGCTGCTTTCGGACATCGCCCGCGACTTCGGGATCTCCGAAGCAACCGCCGGACTGCTCATCACCGTCTACGCCTGGGTCGTGGCCGTGGCCTCGCTGCCGCTCATGCTGCTGGTCGCACGCCTCGAATACCGCAAACTGCTGCTGGCCATCGTGGCGCTCTTCGTCGGGAGCCACCTGCTCTCGGCCGTCGCCGCCTCCTACGCCACGCTGATGATCTCGCGCATCGGCGTGGCCTGCTCCCACGCCATCTTCTGGTCGATCACCACGCCGCTGGCCGTGCGCGTCGCCCCTGCGGGACGCGGCTCCACGGCCCTGGGCATGATCATCACCGGAACCTCGATCGCCATGATCGTCGGACTCCCCCTGGGACGCGTCGTCGGGCTGCACGCCGGGTGGCGCATGACCTTCCTCTACATCGCCATCGCCGCCGCCCTCGTGTGGCTGCTGCTGGCGCGCAGCTTCCCCCGCGTGCGGAGCGACAACGCCATCTCGCTGCGCGAGGTGCCGCACCTGCTCGAACGTCCCCAGCTGCTGGGCATCTACCTCCTCACGCTGCTCCTCATCACGGCCCACTACACCGGATACAGCTACATCGAGCCCTTCCTCCAGCAGACCGCCGGGATGAACGACACGCAGATCACCCTGCTGCTCACGCTCTTCGGCGCCGTGGGCATCCTCGCCAGCATCCTCTTCTCGCGCTACTTCGGCCGCGCTCCGAAGCGCTTCGCCTATGGCGCCGTGGGAGGCGTTGCCGCAGCGCTGCTGCTCCTGCGCGGCGCCGTCCTCACGCCCGTCACCACCGTGGCGCTCTGCCTGCTCTGGGGACTGGCCGCCACCCTCTACAACCTCGTCTTCCAGTCCGAAATCATCCGCTTCGCGCCCCAGTCGACGGCCGTGGCCATGTCGGTCTACTCGGGCATCTTCAACCTCGGAATCGGCAGCGGCGCCCTGCTCGGAGGATTCGTCTGCTCGGGACTCACGATCGCCTGGATCGGGTATGCCGGAGGGTTCATCGCCCTCGTCGCGGGGATCTTCTGCCACCGCTGGCTGCTGCCCCGTCTTACGGGCAAGGAGTGATTCCCGCCCCCGGGGGCAAAAAACAACGGGCGGCGGCCTTTACAGGTCGCCGCCCGCCTTTTCGCCTTCCGCTCGCCGAAGCCGCCGGCTACTCCAGCACGAACTTCGTCTGCACGTTGTACTCCAGGCGGATGGTCTTGAACTCCAGCGGCTCCTCCTCGGCCTGCATCTCGACCGCTCCGGAGGCCTTGGCGCTGCGCATCAGCATCATGTTGTCGTACATCACCGGCATGACGTTGCTGTTCGAGTCGTAGATGTAGAAGCACTTGCCCACCGACTGTCCGATGGCCTCGGCCAGCGTCTCGGCATTCTGACGGGCGTTGCGGATCGCCGCAACGCGCACCTGCTCCTTGTACTGGTCGATCTTCGAGTGCGAGACCTTCAGGATCGAGACATCCGAGATCCCCAGGTTGTCCAGCGCCTGCCAGGCCCGAGCCACCTCGGCCGACGATCCCAGCTGCAGCTGGTATTTGGCCATCGCCACCGAGGTGTTCTTCTTGAAGAACTCGCTCGAAAGGTTGGCCATCCTGAGCTGCCGGTCGACGTCGATCCCCAGCCTCTTCAGCGCCGCGATCATGTCGCGCTGCTGGCTCTCGACGGAGATCTTTCCCTTCGAGTCGCGCTCGTTGATGATGATCTGCAGGTAGAATTCGTCGGGCGTGACCTCCATCTCGGCACGTCCGTTGACCTGGATGTAGCTCGGATAGGCTTCCTGCATCTGTGCAGCGGCCGGGAGCGCCACGAGCGCCGCGACGGCCAGTAGAATCAGTCGTTTCATGATGTGCGGATTTTTGCGTGAAACAAAAACTTCCTGTCGTTTGAAGAATCTCTTTATCCTAAAACGGTCCGCCGACGGAAATACTGCATCGCGGACCTCGGGTATCGGCCGCGGATGCGGATGCCGCCCCTAACGGCGCACGAGCTTCACGACATTCTCCACGTGGTGCGTGTGGGGGAACATGTCGACCGGCTGCACCGCCTCGACACGGTAGGCGCCGGCCAGCAGCGCCAGGTCGCGGGCCTGCGTCGCGGGGTTGCAGCTCACGTAGACGATCCGCTCCGGGGCGGCGCGCAGGATCACCTCCAGAACCGGTTCGTCGACCCCCGCGCGCGGCGGATCGAGGATGATGACGTTCGGACGTCCGTTCGCCGCCACAAAGGCGTCGTCCAGAACCGCCTTCATGTCGCCGGCGTAGAAGGCCGTATTGCGGATGCCGTTCAGTGCGGAGTTGACCTTCGCGTCGGCAATCGCTTCGGGCACGTACTCGATGCCCACCACCCGCGCACACTGCGCGGCGCAGAAGTTGGCGATGGTGCCCGTGCCGGTGTAGAGGTCGTAGAGCACGTCGTCGGGCCCGAGGTCGGCGAACTGCCGTGCCACCTTGTAGAGCTCGTAGGCCTGCGCCGAGTTGGTCTGGTAGAAGGACTTCGGCCCCACCTTGAAGCGCAGCCCCTCCATCTCCTCGATGATGTGGTCCTTGCCGCGGTAGCACACCGCGTCGAGGTCGCCCGTCGAGTCGTTGAGCTTCGTGTTGACGATGTAGAAGAGCGACGTGATCTGCGGGAAGGTCTGCGCGAGGTGGTCCAACAGCGCTTCGCGGCGCTCCCGGTCCTCGGCGCCGAAGACCACGATCACCATCACCTCGCCGGTCGACGACGTGCGGATGACCATGTTGCGCATCAGTCCCGTGTGTTCGCGGGCGTTGTGGAACGTATAGCCGTGCTGGAGGCAGAAGCGTTTGGTCTCCAGGCGGATGGCGTTCGACGGATCGGGCTGCAGCCAGCAACGACGGATGTCGAGCACCTTGTCGAACATCCCGGGGATGTGGAACCCCACGGCCGGCGACGCCTCAAGATCGGCGCCCGAAGCCACCTCCTCGCGCGTGAGCCAGCGGCGGTCGGAGAAGGTGAATTCGAGCTTGTTGCGGTAGTAGCGCGTCGCCGCGGAGCCGAGGCAGGGGGCGATTTCGGGAAGTTCGAGCTTGCCGATGCGCGTCAGCTGGTCGCGGACCTGCGTCGTCTTGAAGGCAAGCTGCTCCCCGTAGGGGAGGTTCTGCCACTTGCACCCCCCGCAGACGCCGAAGTGTTCGCAGAAGGGCTCCACGCGCTGCGCCGAGCGTTTCACATAGCGCACGACGTAGCCCTCCATGAAGCGACGGCGTTTGGTGCGGATCTGCACGTCGACCACGTCGCCCGGGACGGTCATCGGCACGAAGACCACCACGTCGTTCCACCGCCCCATGGCCTTGCCTTCGGCGGCCAGGGTCGTGATTTCAAGCCCCTCGATGAGGGGATAGTTCGCTTTCTTTCTTGCCATAGATTCGGATTTCGCGGTGCAAAGGTAGCAAAAATTCCGGGCCCGCCTACCGGCCGCAAAGCGCCTTCACCCGCTCGCGGATGTAGCGCACGGCCACGAAGTGACCCGCCTCGGGCATGTTGCCGTGGTCGAATCCGTCGAACTCGCGGATCCGCACGTCGGGGTGTCCCACCACCTGCATCATGCGCCAGAAGTAGGCATTCTCCTCGTAGCGGCCCAGCATCTCCAGCTCGCGGTCGCCCGAGAGGATCAGGATCGGCGGGCAGTCGGCCCGCACGTGGTTCAGCGGCGCCAGGTCGTCGACCAGCGGCTGCGTGTCGGGAAGCCCCAGTTCGCGCCTCCGGGCGAAGTGCGTCACCACCTGTCCGCTGTAGGGGATCAGCGCCGCGAAGGCCTCGTCGGGGTCGATGCCGTAGGGGGCCAGCCAGCGTTTGTCGAGCCCGATCATCGAGGTGAGGTAGCCTCCGGCGGAGTGTCCCGCCACGAAGATCAGATGCGGGTCGCCGCCATACCCGGCGATGTGCTTCACCACCCACGCGGCGGCCGCCGCGGCATCCTCCACACACTCGGAGACCTTCACGCGCGGCACCAGGCGGTACTCCACGCCCACGACGGCAAAGCCCTTGCCGCGCAGCGCCTCGGGAATCTCGCGCCGGCCCCCTTCGAGGCCTCCGCCGTGGAACCAGATGACTGTCGGGAAATCCCGCACGCCGGCGGGAAGATAGAGGTCGAGGCGGCACATGGAGTCGATGTATCCGTCGCCCGCAGCCTCGCGGTAGGCGATGTCGCGGACGATGCGTGCGTCGCCCTCGCGGGCCGAAAGCGCCGTGCAGAAGAGCAGCGACACGGCAAGCAGCATCAAAAGTCGTTTCATGGGTTTGCGGTTTTGGCCATAAAGGTAGGCAAAATCCGGCAAAAAACGTTATCTTTGCCCAAACTGAGACGGTAAAAACAACGGTAAAACACCCTTTGGAATCATGAAAATCGCCTGTCTGCCCTTCAACCCCATACAGGAAAACACCTACGTCGTCTGGGACGATACGCTCGAATGCGTCGTCATCGACGCCGGGAACTCGAACCCCCGGGAGGATGCCGCCCTGGACGACTTCATCGCCCGCCACGGGCTCAAACCCGTGATGGCGGCCAACACCCACGGACACTTCGACCACACGATGGGCGTCGAACACGTCAAGCAGCGCTACGGCGTGCCGTTCGCCCTCTCGTCGAAGGACCGCTTCCTGGTGGACAACGCCGCCACGAGCGGTTCGATCTTCGGCGTGAAGGTCGGCGCCATGCCCTCGACGGACCTCGATCTCGACACGATGGACGAGGTGCGCTTCGGCAACACCTCCCTGCGCGTGATCCGCACCCCGGGCCACACGCCGGGTCACGTGGCCTTCTACGAACCGGTGTCGAAGTCGCTCTTTACGGGCGACACCCTCTTCCGCGAGTCGATCGGACGCACGGACCTTCCCGGCGGCGACTACTCGTGGATCATGCGCTCGATCCTCGACAAGCTCAGCCCCCTGGGCGACGAGGTGCACGTCTACCCGGGCCACGGCCCCGAATCGACGATCGGTCACGAGGTGCTCTACAACCCCTTCATCGTCGAGGTGATGAACGAAGAGGTCAACTACCGCGACCGATGAAGACCTTTCTCCACCGCATCCTCTACCGCCTGCTGCCGCTCGACGGATACCTGCGCGTCGTGAGCCGGATGTTCTTCCTCTGGCAGCGGCTCGGCATCGGCCGCTACGACCCCGCCACGGAGTATGTCTACCACCTTCCGCAGCTGGTGCATCCGGGCGACGTGTGCATCGACATCGGCGCAAACCTCGGCTACTACGCCCGCACGCTCTCCCATCTGGCCGGACGCGAGGGGCGCGTCTGGGCCGTGGAGCCCGTGGCGCCCATCCGCCGGGTGCTCGAACGCAACCTGCGCCGCTGCGCCAACGTCAAGATCCTCCCCTACGCCCTGGGCGCCGAGTCGAAAGAGATCGCCATGGGCAACGACTCCGTCCGCGAGACGGGCTACTTCGGAACCGGGCAGAACTTCGTCAACGACGCCGGCACGCAGACCGACGTGGCCTTCACGGCGCAGATGCGCCGCGGCAGCGAGGTCTTCGCACCGCTCCGGCGCCTGGACTTCATCAAGTGCGACATCGAGGGGTACGAAGTGGTGGTCATGCGCGAGATGCGGCCGCTGCTCGAACGATTCCGCCCCACGGTGCTCATCGAGACCGGCGGCGCAAACCGCCCGCAGATCATCCGCCTCTTCACCGACCTCGGATACGAAGGTTTTACCCTCGACCGCGGGCGCGAGGTGCCCCTCACCCCCGAATCGACCAAAGACATCATTTTCAGACATGCGCATTGACATCATATCCTCGGTTCCCGACCTGATGACCTCGCCCCTGAACGAATCGATCCTCAAGCGGGCGCAGGAGAAGGGTTTTGTGGAGATCGTCGTCCACAATCTCCACGACTATGCGCACGACCGCCGCAGGACGACCGACGACTATCCGTTCGGCGGCGAGGCGGGCATGGTCATGAAGTGCGAACCGGTCTTCGAGCTGGTCGAGAAGCTCCAGGGCGAGCGCCCCTACGACGAGATCATCTACACCTCGCCCGACGGCGTGCGCTACGACCAGCACGAGGCCAACCGCCTCTCGACGCTCGAAAACATCATCATCCTCTGCGGTCACTACAAGGGCATCGACCACCGCATCCGCGAGCACCTCATCACGCGCGAGATCTCGATCGGCGACTACGTCCTCACGGGCGGCGAGCTGGCCGCATGCATCATCGCCGACTCCGTGGTGCGGCTCATCCCCGGAGCGATCGGCGACGAGGCCTCGGCCCTGACGGATTCGTTCCAGGACAACCTGCTGGCCCCGCCCGTCTACACGCGTCCGGCGGAGTTCCGCGGGTGGCGGGTTCCCGACGTGCTGCTGTCGGGGAATTTCGCCCAGATCGAGAAGTGGCAGGACGAGCAGGCCTTCGAACGCACGCGGCGCCTGCGCCCCGACCTGCTGGAGAAATAACCGTCGCAAGACCATGAAATACTACCTCATAGCCGGAGAGCCCTCGGGCGATCTCCACGGCGCCAACCTCATCCGCGGCCTGCGGAAGGCCGACCCCGAGGCGGAGTTCCGCTTCTGGGGCGGAGACCTCATGGCCGAAGCAGGAGGTAAAGCCAATCTGCGGAAACACTACCGCGAGACGTCGTTCTTCGGCGTGGTGCAGGTGCTCCGCAACCTGGGGACCATCCGCCGCCAGATGCGCGAGTGCCGCGAGGATGTCGCCGCATGGGGTCCCGACGTCGTGATCCTCATCGACTACCCGGGCTTCAACCTCCAGATGGCGCGCTGGGCCAAGGAGCACGGTTTCCACACCTTCTACTACATCGCCCCGAAGGTCTGGGCCTCGCGCGAAGGCCGCGTGAAGGCCATCCGCCGCTATGTCGACCGGCTCTTCGTGATCTTTCCCTTCGAGTGCGACTACTTCCCCCGGCACGGCATCGAGCCCGTTTTCGAGGGAAACCCGCTGGTCGACGCCCTGGAGGCGCGCCGCGCCGGGTTGCCGACGCCCGAGGAGTTCCGCCGCCGCAACGGCCTCGACAGCCGGCCGATCATCGCCCTGCTGGCCGGGAGCCGTCCGTCGGAGATCCGCAAGAACCTCCCGCTCATGACGGCCCTCGCACAGCGATTCCCCGGGCATCAGTTCGTCGTGGCGGGCGTCGGGTGGCTCGACCCCGCGCTCTACGACCGCTGCCTGGCCGGCAGCGACCTGCACTGCGTCTGCGACCAGACCTACGAAACGCTCCTGGCCGCGGAGGCCGCCGTGGTCGCCTCGGGCACCGCGACGCTCGAAACGGCCCTCCTGGGCACGCCCGAGGTGGTGGTCTACCGCCTGGCACCGATCGAATACTACGGCATGCCGCTGGTGGTGCGCTGCCGGTGGGTGTCGCTCGTGAACCTCAACCTGCAGCGCGAGGCCGTGGCCGAGGTGCTGCAGTCGAATCTCGACATTACGCGCGCCGAGCGCGAGCTGCGCGCCATCCTCCCGGGCGGCGAGAGACGTGAAAGGATGCTCGCCGACTTCCGGGAGCTGCGCCGGATCATCGGAGGTCCGGGCGCCAGCGACCGCGTCGCCCGCCGCATGGTCGAACTGCTCAAAAACCCCGAATCATGAAGATCATCTGCATAGGACGCAACTACCGCGCGCACGCCGAGGAGCTGCACCACGCCACCGGCCTGGCCGAGAGCGGCGCGGAGCCCGTGTGGTTCATGAAGCCCGACACGGCGCTGCTGCGCAACAACGACCCCTTCTACATCCCGCACTTCTCGAAGGAACTCCACTACGAATGCGAACTGGTCGTGCGCATCAACCGCGTGGGGCGGGCCATCTCCGAGCGCTTCGCACACCGCTACTATGACGAGGTGGGGCTCGGCATCGACTTCACGGCCCGCGACCTGCAGCGCCGAGCCATTGCCGAGGGGCTTCCGTGGGAGTGCGCCAAGGCCTTCGACCACTCGGCGGCCCTCTCGCCGCAGTTCATACCGCTCGCCGAACTGGGCGGCGACGTCCAGCGGCTGCACTTCACGCTCGAGGTCAACGGCGGGTGCCGGCAGGAGGGCGACACCGCGCAGATGATCTTCCCGGTCGACCGGCTGATCGCCGCCGTCTCGCAGTACGTCACCCTGCGCATGGGCGACCTGCTCTTCACCGGCACCCCGGCGGGCGTCGGGGCGGTGCAGCCCGGCGACACGCTCCGCGCCACGCTCGAAGGACGCGAGCTGCTCAACTTCGACATCCGTTAAATCCGTTAAACGCGATACGCCATGCTCCTACACGACAAACTCCGCTCCCGCCGGCTGCTGCTGGCCTCGCAGTCGCCCCGACGCCGCGAGCTGATGACCGCCTGCGGGCTCCCCCACGAGGTGGCTCCGAAATACGACTGCGAGGAGCGCTATCCGGCCGATCTGGCGGCCGAGGAGGTCCCCCTCTACCTCTCGCAGCTCAAGAGCCGCGCCTATCCCGCACCGCTCGCCCCGGGCGACATCCTGCTCACGGCCGACACGGTGGTGGTGCTCGACGGATGCGTGCTGGGCAAACCCCACGGGCACGACGAGGCCGTGGGGATGCTCCGCAGCCTGGCCGGACGCCGCCACACGGTGGTCTCGGGCGTGACGCTCCGCTCCCCGGCGCACATGCATTCGTTCGAGGCGCGGACCAGCGTCTGGTTCCGCCGCCTTTCCGACGAGGAGATCACCTACTACGTCGACACCTTCCGCCCCTACGACAAGGCCGGATCGTACGGCATCCAGGAGTGGATCGGCTACGCCGCCATCGAGCGCATCGAAGGATCGTTCTACAACGTCATGGGACTCCCCATACAGAAAGTATATATCGAACTGGACAAATTTCTCGACCTATGAAGAAAATCACCCTGCTGACCCTCCTGGCCCTTCTCGCGCTGCTGCCCGCAGCGGCCGACGAGGGCATGTGGCTTCCGAGCCTCATCGCGGAGCGCATCGACGACATGCGCTCGAAAGGCTTCCGCCTCACGGCCGAAGACATCTACTCGATCAACCAGGCCTCGATGAAGGATGCCGTGGTACTCTTCGACGGCGGCTGCACCGGCGAGCTCGTCTCTCCCGAAGGGCTGCTGCTCACGAACCACCACTGCGGCTACGACGCCATCCAGCGCCACTCGACCGTCGAGCATGACTACCTGACCGACGGATTCTGGGCCCGTTCGCGCGCCGAGGAGCTTCCGAACAAGGATCTCAACGTGCGCTTTCTGGTGCGCATGGAGGAGGTCACCGACCGCATCGCCGCGGGCGAAAGCCCCCGGGACATCATCGCCGAGGCGTGCGCCGGAGAGCCGGGCTACAAGGCCACCGTCGAGCAGATGTATTACGGCAACCAGCAGTTCCTCTTCGTCTACGAGCAGTTCGACGACGTGCGCCTGGTGGCCGCACCGCCCTCGTCGATCGGCAAGTTCGGAGGCGACACCGACAACTGGATCTGGCCCCGCCACACGGGCGACTTCTCCGTCTTCCGCATCTACGCCTCGAAGGAGAACAAGCCCGCGGCCTATTCGCCCGACAACGTTCCCTACCGCCCGAAGAGGTATTTCACCATCTCGACCCGAGGCGTCAAGGAGGGGGACTTCACGATGATCTACGGATTCCCGGGCAACACCCAGGAGTACATCCTCTCGGACGCCGTGGCATACATCGCCGAGAGCTCCGATCCGGCGAAGATCGCCATCCGCGACGGACGCCTCGAAATCATCTCCCGGGCACAGGCGAGCGACCCCGCGCTGCGCATCCACTACGCCGCCAAGCACGCATCGATCGCCAATTCGTGGAAGAAGTGGCAGGGCGAGGTGCTGGGTATCGAGCGTCGCGGCACCGTGGCCTCGAAGCGCGCCTACGAGGAGGCCTTCGACCGCTGGGCGCAGGACAAGCCCGAATACCGCCGCGTGGTGAGCGACCTCAAGGCCGAGTACGCCCGCATCACGACGCCCTATTTCGCCCGGGAGATCACCGTGGAGACGCTGCGCGCCCTGCCGGCCAAATATTCGGCCGCAGAGCGTGCCGAAGCGGTCTTCCCGGCCCGCCGCGAAACCGAGCGGGAGCTGTTCCGCTGGCTCTTCGGCGAGTACGCCCGCCGCTGTCCCGTGCAGTATCAGGTGCCGGAGTTCCTCGACGGAGTGGCCGCAAGCGGCACGCCCGAAGCCTTTGCCGAACGGGTCTTCGAGGAGGTGTGGGCCGGCGGCGCGACGCCCCTTTCGGACTCGCTGCGCAGCGGCTCGAAACGCATGCTCGGCCATATCACCTGGCTGCTGGGCACCGACCGGCAGCGCAACCTCACGAGCCGCCGCCTCAACGAACTCTACACCGTCTACATCAAGGGGCTGCGCGAATGGGACACCGAGCGGGCCTTCTACCCCGATGCGAACCTGACGCTGCGCGTGGCCTACGGCACCATCGCCGGCTATGAATATGCCGACGGCGAATACCACAAGCCGCAGACGACGCTCGACGGCATCATCGCCAAGGACAACCCGGAGATCTACGACTACGACATTCCGCAGTCGCTGCGCGACCTCTACGCCTCGAAGGACTACGGACGCTGGGCGACGGAGATCGACGGACGCCGCACGGTGCCGGTCTGCTTCCTGGCCTCGAACCACACCACGGGAGGCAACTCCGGATCGCCGGTGCTGAACGGCAACGGCGAACTGATCGGCATCAACTTCGACCGCACGTGGCGTTCGACGATGAGTGACGTGGCCTTCGACCCGACGATCTGCCGCAACATCGCCGTGGACATCCGCTACGTGCTGTTCGTGATTGACCGGGTGGGCAAGGCCGGACACCTGCTTCGCGAGATGAAGCTCAGGTAGAGGACGTGTGAGACCGGATGCCGGGGCGTTCCGCGGTTTCAGGCGGGATACTCCCCGGGGTTAACGGGGTATCTCCCTCTCTTCAACGGAGAATGGCCCGGCATCCGGAGCCCCGCACACGGCGAGGAGCCTCAAAACGGCATTTTTTCGCGCGAAAAATTTTGCAATTCGCAAAATAGTGCCTATATTTGCAGGCCCGAAAGATAATTCGGGAGGCCGCACACAGGTGTGCAACGCCCAGGTGGTGAAATTGGTAGACACGCTACTTTGAGGGGGTAGTGAACAATTGCGTTCGTGCAAGTTCGAGTCTTGTCCTGGGCACCATGAGCCGCGTCAGACGTTTGTCTGACGCGGTTTTTCGTTTTCCGTGTCCGCACCGTGTCCGCAAATTACTTCGAAGCGGGGGGGGGTATAGTGCGTTGTATTGTTTGAAGCGCTGAAATTTGGATAAATTGCATTCGCCTGCATGGAGGAAGGTAACATTCACCTTGCT
>CALUMQ010000011.1 GCA_944321765.1 uncultured Alistipes sp. | reverse complement strand
TCGACCTCGAGGTGAACGGATTCTTCCAGTCGGGGGCCATTCAGGGGACCTTCGACATCGAACCGTTGGGGTCGGCCGATGCCGCCGTGAAATGGACCTTCGACCGGAGCCGCGCCACGCTTTCGGTACGTTGCAACGACCTCTTCAACAGCAGTATACCACAGACAAAAATACGCTACCGCGGGCAGTGGCTCGATATGGGGGCCCTCCGCTATATGCGCAGCGTGACCGTCCATTTCTCCTATCGCTTCGGCGGCTACAAGGAGCGTAAGCACAAGGAGGTCGACACCTCGCGTTTCGGACACTAAACAGCGACGATAACCATGAACATTTTGAACCTTCGGAGGGTGCTCTTCCTCGTGACACTCGGGTAGGGGATTCATGCCCCGGCCCAGACGCCGGCCGATCTGCCCGAGATTGACTTCGGGAAATATACGCTCCTGATCGGCCAATGTCGCATGGGGAATCCGGGATACATCCTGGAGAAGCAGGCTGTCGACATTCAACCCGACGGGATGAAATGGAACCTGGCATTCTCGCGACAGTCGGGGACGAGTCCCTCACCGGGGACCCTGTTTCCGTATTTTACCTGAAAAGAAGTAGGGGAGTTACGGATCCGGTTTTGATGTCAATGCGGTAAAATCCTTCTCCCGAACTGTCAAATCGTGCCAATCCCATGATGACCTCTGAACGGAGGTCATATCTTGTCTATATTTGTTCTACCTGACCACGTGGCACCCTTGTAAAGAATATCGTGAATATATGAAGAATCTCGTTACAATACTGGCTCTGCTGGGATTCAGCTCCGCACTGGGGCAGAGCGTGACGATCCGCGGCCGCATTGTCGACAGTCAGCGACGGCCCATCCCCTTCGCCAACGTCGCCCTCTTTCGGGCCAGCGATACGCTGACCATGGTCCGCGGCACCGCCTCGGATCTCGAGGGCCGCTACTCGGTCGAGGCTCCCGAAGCGGGCGAATTCTGCCTCCGGGTCACGTATCTGGGCTACCGGAGCGCCTCGCTGGCGGTGTCGGCCGAGGGAGATCTCAACCGCGATGTCCGGCTCGAGGCCGATTCGACGACGATTGGCGAGGTGGTGGTCGAGGGGAAGCGCACCATCCGCAGCATCGACAAGACCTCGTATCTCTTCACGAAGGAGCAGATCGAGCAGGCACAGGACGGTCGCGAGCTGGTCGCCACGCTGCCCAACCTGCGCGTCGACCGGGCAACAAACACACTGGCGACGGTCAACGGCAAGTCGATTCTGATTCTGGTAAACGGCATCCGAGCCACGGACGAGGAGCTGCGGCTGATCCCCTCGGACAAGGTCCGCAGCGTCGAGCTCTACGACGTGCCGCCGATCCGCTACATGGACGATGCCGAGCAGGTGGTCAACATCCGCACCCGGCCGCTCGACACGGGCTGGAGCGGCAATCTCTACGGCACGCTGGGGCAGCTGTTCTCGAACGCCTCCGTGGCGTTCTCCTACATCAAGGGTGACAACCGCCTGACGTTCAACTACGGCACCCACATCAACATGAAACGCGACCGGAGCGATCTCGAAACGGGGCACTACGACTACCGGATCGATGACGCGGCGTGGCTCTACGACTACGTGCGCGAGAGCCGCGACTGGGGCCGGCAGCACAACGTCGGGTTGACCTACTCGATCAGCCGCGAGGGGAACTACGACCTGCAGATCAGGGCTTCAGCCCGGACGGACAACGAAAAGATGGATGCCGCCAAAAGCATCGTCCTGACCCAGAACGCCGCCACCGAGGAGCGGACCGGTCTGTTGACCGACCGCACGCAGAGCGTGGTGCCGACGCTCGACATCTACTTTGCCAAGCAGTTCGGTCGGAGCAACTCCCTGGCACTGAATCTCGTGGGCAGCTACTTCGACAACGGGCAGCAGACCCGCTCCACGGAGAGCGGCCCGACGGGCTTCGACGACCGGATGGAGCTCGACAACCGGAAGCGGACGCTGATCGGCGAGGTGGTCTACGGCCACCAGTTTGCGAAGGCTCAGCTCTCGGTGGGCTACCGCGGCCATTACAACTTCCTGACCAACTCGCTGAGCAACTCCCTCGATGAGGCGGGCACGCGGGAGTCGATCCACACGCAGGCGCACCGCTTCTACGCCGAGATCAGCGGCAAGGCCCGCTCGTTTCTCTACCGCGTCAGCCTGGGTGCCGACTACGACGTGCGGACGGGCCGCGACGGATTCCGCAACCTGACCTTCACGCCGATGGTGATGGCCGGGTACAACTTCGGCGACACCCATTCGCTGCGTCTGATGTACGAATCGGGGACGCAGATGCCCGAGATGCTGCAGATGTCCGAGGCCCGCATACTGATCATGAACGGCCTCTATCAGACGGGGAATCCCGACCTCGAGAATGCCCACCGGCAGACGTGGCGGCTGAGCTACGACCTTTATGTGCGGAAATTCACGCTGCAGGCCGCACTCTTCTACGACTATACGCGCAACAGCCTCTTCGACGCCTACCGCTCCGGCGAGGGTTGCATCCTTCTCCAGACCGACAATGCCGAACGGGACGTACGCCGCGGCGGGGAGCTGAGCCTGAACTTCACCCCCTGGAAGTTTCTACGCATCGGCGGCAGCGCCGAGGCCGCGCAGCAGCTCTTCCGCCCGTCGCGGGAGATGCCGACCTATCGCTGCTGGACCTTTCCCGTTTCGGTTTACGTCTCGGCCGGATACAAAAACTTTACGCTCGATCTCTACCAGAAATTCGGCGGGACGATGCTCGTCGGGCTCTACCGGACGGGGATCGAGAAGGTTTCGTACGTCAGCCTGGGCTACCGGTACCGCAATCTCAACGTCGCGCTACAGTGCTTCTTCCCCTTCGTCCGCGACCGCTACTCGAACGAGACGATCCCGACGAGCATCGTCCGCCACCGGACCGACTACGCGATCCGGAGCAAGGACCACGCCCTGGGGCTGAGCCTTTCGTGGCGTTTCGGCGTCGGGCGAAAGAAGGCCGCCGTACGCCCCCAGCTCGAAAACTTCGACAACGACAGCGGTCTCTTCAAAATCAAGTGAACGGCGTAATTACATCCGGTTGGTGAGATCCTTGACCAGCTCGCCGTCGAAGAGGTGCAGCACGCGGTGGGCGAAGGTCGAATCGTACTGCGAGTGGGTTACCATGATGACGGTCGTACCCTCGCGGTTCAGCTCCGAGAGAAGCTCCATCACCTCGCGGCCGTTCTTCGAGTCGAGGTTGCCGGTGGGCTCGTCGGCCAGGATCAGTTTCGGGTTCGACACAACGGCGCGGGCAATGGCCACACGCTGCTGCTGACCGCCAGAGAGCTGCTGCGGGAAGTGTGACGCGCGGTGCGAGATGTTCATGCGGCTGAGGATCTCGTTGACGCGGCGCTTGCGCTCCGAGGCCTTCACACCCAGATAGATCAACGGCAGCTCGACATTCTCAAAGACGTTCAGCTCGTCTATGAGGTTGAATGACTGGAAGACGAATCCGATGTTTCCCTTGCGGAAGCGCGTGCGCTCCTTTTCGCGCAGCGTGGCGACCTCGCGGCCCAGCAGCTGGTAGCTTCCCGAAGTGGGATTGTCCAGCAGCCCCAGGATGTTGAGCAGCGTCGACTTGCCGCAGCCCGAGGGGCCCATGACGGCGACGAACTCACCTTCGTTCACGTCGAACGATACGCCGTTCAAGGCGATGGTTTCGATCTCTTCGGTTCGGAAAATCTTGCGGAGATTTTCCACTTTCAACATAGCCATAACAGATATTTTATGATTTGACAATTTCGTTTTTCGGATCGGATTATTCGGATTTCACGCAGTCGGCGGGGTTCTCGTTAGCCGTGCGCCACGAGCAGAAGGTCACCGTGGCAGCCGTAACGACCAGTACGGATGCGAGCGCCGCCAGGGGAATCCACACCGTGAAGGGAGCGCGGTAGGCGAACGAAGCCATCCAGCGGTGGACGATCCAGAGGCTCAGCGGCGCGGCAATGACGAAGCAGATGACAACCATCCAGAGATAACGGCGGTTGAACAGACGGAGGATCTCCGTCGTAGTGGCCCCCATCACCTTGCGTACGGCCACTTCGCGGCGGCGGTATTGCGTCTCGAAGAGGACGATGCCGAAGACACCCATCAGAGCGATGACAACGGCCAGCACCGTGAAGAGCCCGACAACCGTGGCCAACCGACGCTCCTTGGCATACTGATCGCCGAGTTCATCCTCGAAGGTGCGGACCCGGATTTCGCCCGGCGTCAGGTGCGGGTCGGTCTCGGCGATGCACTGCCGCAGGTAGTCGGCCACCCCGGCGACGTCGGCCTCGGGGCGGTAGCGCAGGTAGAGCAGTTGCGAGGCGCGGCCGCCCGATTGTTGCGACCACTCTTCGGGAACAACATAGAAGACGAAGGGGATGACGTCGTACTGCATCGGACGGAAGTTGAAGTCGGTGCAGACACCTACAAGCGGGTCCGTATCGAAGAATCCGCCGATTTCGTCGCCCAGTTCGAAGCCGTATTCGCGGCGGGCCGCCTCGTTGCAGATCAGCATGCCGGTGGGTTTGTGTTCGTCCGATTCGAGGAAATCGCGTCCGTCCGTAACCGGAATACCCATCATCCGGAGGAAATTCCACCGCACAATGTAAGCCTGCAGGGAGATGCGACGTCCTTTGTAGTCGCGTCCCCAGCCCATGCGTGAGGGATTCACCAGACGACCCTCGGCACCTGTAATGTCGACCACGCGCGGATCGGCCAGCAGCCGGTCGCGCAGGGCGTCATAATCGATGGCGGCCGTCTTGGAGAGCTGCACGGCCATCAGGTTGCGGTGGTCGAAGCCCATATCCTGCCGCAGCATGAAGTTGTGCTGACGGAGGATGAATCCCGTGGCAATGATCAGTCCCATCGAGATGGTAAACTGGAAACCCAGCAGCAGCGTACGCAGCCGCCGGCCGCCTGTCGTACCGGAGAACGATCCCTTGACCACCATGGCGGGCGGAAAAGAGGTGATGTACCACGCCGGATAGAGACTCGCCACAAGAGCCATGACCACCGCCACGGCGAGCAGAATGCCGATGACCGGGAGGTTCTGCGTGACATTCAGCGGCGCGGAGATGTAGCTGGCCAGCTCGGTACTCTGGATGGCAAAGGCGAGGTACCACGCCAGCAGCAGAGCGACGATGACCAGCCCCACGGCCTCGAAGACGAAACTGAAGCGCAGCGAGGAGTTCGGTGCACCGAAGACCTTGAAGGTGTTGACCGTGCGGATGCGGACGGGCACCAGCGCAAAGAAAAAGTTGACGAAGTTGATGAAGGCCAGTGCGATGACCAGCAGGGCAATGCCCAGCAGCGTGTAGGTTGTCACAAGCGACCCCTGGGCGCACGGCACACGGCTGTCTGTCTCGAAGTAGAGGTCGCGGATACACGACAGGCGGAAAGGCTCCGTTTCGAGCTGCCCCTCTTCGTTGGCCTCTCCGGGGAACATCTCCGCATAGACCTTCTTCCACTCCTCGACGACCGCCCGGGGATCGGTTCCGGGCTGAAGGCGGACGTAGTAGGTAAAGCTCCACTCCGAGGGGTCGTCAATGCTTTGATCCCCCAAATTCCAGGTAACCTGACAGTTGGCCATGAGCGAGTTTGCGGGGAAATCCTCGAAGATGGCCACCACCTCGAAGGCATTCTCGGCCGAAGGCTGGTCGGTGTTTCCCCAGATCATGTCGCCGATGCCGACGCCCAGCCGTTCGGCCGCGCTTCGCGAAAGGATGACGCTCTGCGGGCGCTTCAGATCGTGAACGTCGCCCGCCACGGTTTGGAAGTCGAAGACGTCGAGCAACGGCAGCGAAATGGGCCCCGCATTGAGGTTGAATCGGTCATAATCCATTTTCGAGGCATTCTCGCGCAGCATGACGGTGGGGCCGAATCCGCCCCAAGAGCATCCGCCGGCCTCGACAGCCGAGGTCGAAGCGATGAGTCGCTCGACCATGGGGCGGTTGAGCCACGACTGCCAGGCGCCGGGTTCGTACCAGTCGGTGGACTCGACCAGATAGATGCGCTCCGAATCCCGGAGCGTGCGGTTGTAGGTCATCTCCCAGCGCACCTGTACCAGGATGATGTAGCAGGCGGTGAAGGCAAGCGTCAGTCCCACGATGTTGAGCAGCGACGAGGCCTTGTAGCGTCGCAGCGTGGTGAAGAAGTTTCGCAGTGCGATTTTCATATGCAGCGTTTTTTTGATTATTCGGATTTGACGGAGTCGGCGGGATTTTCATTGGCCGTACGCCACGAGCAGAAGGTGACCGTGGCGACCGTGACGAGGAGCACCACGACATAGGCCGCCGCGAAGATCCACCAGCGAATCGGCACGCGGTAGGCAAACGCGCCCAGCCAGCGGTTGACAACCCAGTAGCCCACCGGCGCGGCGAGGAGGAAGCTGACCGTAACCAGCACAACGTAGCGACGGTTGAAGAGGCGGAGCACCTCCTGTGTGGTGGCGCCCATGACCTTGCGGATGGCCACCTCGCGGCGACGGTGCTGCGTCTCGAACAGCACGATGCCGAAGACCCCCATCAGGGCGATGACGACGGCCAGCACCGTGAAGAGGCCGACGATGGTCGTGATGCGCCGCTCGCGGGCATACTGGGCGTTGATCTCCTCGTCGAAGAATTTGAAGTCGGAGACTTCGCTTCCCGGATCGAATTTGCGGGCCTTCTCACAGATTCCCTCGCAGACTGCATCGAGGTCGAAGCCGGCGGCCAGGCGCACGTAAAACCGGGACATGCGCGTTTGCCAACAGGTGCCCGTCACGAAGGCGAACGGTTCGGTCGGATACTGCAACGGGCGGTAGTGGATGTCGGGGCAGATGCCGATCACCTCACCCTCGTCCAGTTTGCCGCCGACCTTGAGCCCTTTGCGGGCGAGCAGGTCGTTGACGATGAAGCGAGCCGTCGAATCGCGGTCGTGCTCGGGTTTGAACGCCTCACCGGCAAGGACCGGAATGCCCAGCACATCGAGAAAGTTACTGCGGACAAAGCGGACGTGGATCCCGACCTCTTCACCGTTGATCTTACGACCGAAGACCGAGATCGCTTCTGCTACGAAGCGGTTTCCGGAGGCCGTGACGCCGGCGATCTGCGGATCTGCCTGCAACGAGGAGGCAAACGTGTCAAACGAATCGGGATCGGAAAGTTTCGACGAGGGGAAATAGAAGGTCAGCACCTGTTCGTGGTCGAAGCCCAGGTCGAAGCGACGCACATAACGCTGTTGCAGCAGCGTGCAGACCGAGAAGACGATCAGTCCGATCGCGACGATGAACTGCACGCCGAGCAGTGCCGTGCGGAAGCGGCGGCCGGCCGTCGAACCGACGAACGATCCCTTGGCGGCCATCGCCGGGTTGAACGAGGTGATGTACCATGCCGGGAAACTTCCGGCGACGAGCGCCGCGACGAGCGAAACGCCAAGCGAGATGCCCAGCACGGGGAGGTTGTCGCCCAGTGCGAGTGAACTGCTGACATACGATGCGAACTCGGTGCCCTTCAGCGCGATGGCCACATACCAGGCACAGAGTTGCGCCAGGAGCATAAATCCGAAGGCCTCGAACAGGAAACTGAAGCGCAGCGAGCGGGTCGGGGCGCCGAAGACCTTGAGAATGTTGACCGACCGCAGCCGCACGGGCACCAGTGCGAAGAAGAAGTTGACGAAGTTGATCAGCGCGATGAGGATGACGAGCACCGCCACGCTCAGCAGCGAGTAGGTCAGCGTCGTCGATCCTACGGGAAAGGCGTCCGAAATGGGGTCGATTTGCCGGTCGAAATAGAGCTTGTCGAGTGGAATCAGCTTGCAGTCGCGCATATCGTTCAGCTCCTCTTCGCTGAGCTCCTCGCCCCAGATCGGAGCCATGCGTTCGAGGTAGTCGCGGTTGATCGAAAGGTGGAGATCGGACCAAAGCCTTGCAACCGTTTCGGGATTGGCCCCTTTGTGAAGACGGACGAAATAGCAGTCGTTCCAGTTGTTCGGAGCGTCAATATCCAGTTCGCCGACATCCTGCAATCCGACGATATGGGCAAAGGAGCTGTTTGTCGGGAAATCCTCGTAGAGGGCCACTACCTCCTTTTGTACCTCGGGACGTTGGTTTTCTTCGTCGCCAAACCAGAGGACGTCGCCGACGCGCAGTCCGAGGCGTTCGGCCTGCGAACGCGCCAAGGCCACGGTTTTGGGCTGCTTGAGCGCTTTAAGATCGCCCTCAAATGCCTGCAAATTCAGGGCTTCGATAAAACCGGCCGATACCTCGTTGAACGAAGCCTGCATGCGGAACGTATTACCGTTCTTTTCAATCCAGACCGGTTGTTCCCAAATCCATGGACGGATACAGCCTCCGGCCTCGATCTCCGGCGCACGGGCGATAAGTTGTTCTCCCTCGGGGCGCGGCGTATTGATCGAGAGACTTGTTTCGTCGAACGGCGAGAGAGGGGCCACCAGATAGATCCGTCCGGCGTCGGGGATGGCGCGGTTGAAGGTCATTTCCCAGCGCACCTGCACCAGAATGACGTAGAAGGCCGTGAAGGCGAGGGTCAGCCCGACGATGTTGAGCAGCGACGAGACCTTGTAGCGCCGCAGCGTCGTGAGAAAGTTATGGAGGGCAATCTTCATAACTCTATTTGTTGAGAATCAGCACGTCGTTGGCGCCGTAGTTCTCGTAACCCGAGACGATGACGCGCTCGCCCGGCTCCAGTCCCTCGAGCACCTCGTAGTACTGCGGGTTCTGGCGTCCAATGCGGATCTGCCGCTTGTAGGCGCGGTCGCCCTCGGGCGCGAGGACGTAAATCCAGGCACCGCCCGTCGACTGGTAGAACGACCCGCGGGGAATGATCACCGCATCGGTCGGCTGCCCCAGTTCGAGATGGAGGTAGTAGGTCTGACCGCTGCGGATGTTGCGCGGATGGGCCCCGACGAAGGTAAAGTCGGCGCGGAACTGCCCGCTGCGCACCTCGGGATAGACCTTCCGCAGGCGCATCGTGAAGGAGGTGTCCTGCCGCTCGAAGGTGGCGTCGAGCCCCGCCCGCACACGGTCGATGTAGCTCTCGTCGATCTGCGCCTCGACCTTGTAGTCCGACAGATCGTTCACCTGGCCGATCTTCTGCCCCGACGAGACCGACTGCCCCAGCACGACGTCCAGCAGCCCCACCTCGCCGTCGATCGGCGACTTGACCTGCAGGTTGCCGATGCGCTGGCGGATGAGCTCCATGTTGCGCTTCATGTTGGCGAGGTTCTCCTCCATCTGCTCGATCTGCACCGTGCGGTAGAGCGAATCCTGCACCTGCCGCTCGATGTTCAGCTCACGCTTCTTGGCGGCCAGTTCGTAATCCTCCTTCGACTGGAGCCAATCCTCACGCGCTATGAGGTTGTTGCGGTAGAGCTCCTCGTTCTGCTGCCAGGTGCGGTGCTTGCGCTCGACGTCAAGGTCCAACTGCACCTTGTCGAGGCGCAGGTCGAGCTTCTGCTGCTCCATCGAGATCAGCGTGTTGCGCAGGATGTTCTGCTTCTCGGCCAGCTCGGCCTCGCTGTTCAGGATCTCGAGCGTGAGCGACGTGTTGCTCAGCTCCACGAGTACGTCGCCTTTATGGACCGAGGCGCCCTCCTCGACGACGAGCCGCTCGACGACGCCCGCCTCCAACGGACTCAACTGCACGGTCGTGATGGGCTGCACCTGCCCCGTGACGCGGATGTAGTCGTTGAATTCGCCGCGGGCGACCTCGCCGACGGAGATCGTGCGGGCGTCGATGCGCAGCGTCGAGGAGTTGCCGCGCACGAGCAGCCATACGATGAAGACGAGGAGCACGGCTCCTGCGAGATAGGGAATGCCCCGCCGGGTGAAGAGGGCACGCAGCCCCTTTTTCTTTTCGATGCGAATATCCATGGTAGTGTTGTTTCTTCCGGGTTTAACGAATCAGCGGTTCGCCGTTGTAGTAGGCCACCAGCCGCACCTTGATGATATATTGCAGCCGGGCGCGCAACCGTTCGGACCGGGCCTGAAGCAGCTTGTCGGCGGCCGTCTGCAAGTCGAGGGCCGAGACCATGCCACGTTCGTACTTGCCCGCGACGGCCTCGTAGGCCAGCCGCGCGGCGTCGCTCTTCTTCGAGGCCTGGACGAACTCCTTGCCGAAGCCCAGCATCTGCTGATAGGCCTGCGCCACCTCGCTCTGGAGCGTACGGAGGGTCTCCGTGCGGGTTTGCTCGGCGATACGCCAGTTGTTGCGGGCGCGGTTCATCGAGGTGCGGCGCGCGAGCCCTCCGAAGATCGGGATGTTCAGCTGCGCCGAGACGTAGAAGCCGCGGTTGTCACGGAACTGGTTGGGGAACGAAGCATAGAGCGAGCGGTCGTCGAGGCTCATGAAGAAGTTGGTCGAATAGCCGCCACCGACGTAGAGCGACGGATAGAGATTGCCCTTGGCGATGGAGAACTGCAGCTTCGAATGGCGCACATCGTGCCGTGCCGCCACCGCCTTGGGGTTGTACTCCAGCGCGTTGCCGAGCACCTCGTCGAAGGGGGCGACGCCGGCCGGAGTCTCGATCTCCACCGCCGTGTCGATGCGCAGCGGGCGGTCGGCCGGGTAGTTCATCGCCTCGGAGAGGGCGATCTCGGCCAGCGCGAGGTTGTTCTCCTGCTGCGTCAGGAGGTAGTCGTCCGACGCCTGCTGCGACTCGACCTCCGCCAGGTCCGCAGCGCTCTTCAACCCCAGCTCGAAGAGCTTGCGGCTCTTCTCGAGTTCGGCCGTGCTGGTCTCCAGCTGCTCGCGGGCCAGCCGCACGCTCTCGGTGTAGTAGACCACGTCGAAATAGGCCTGCATGGTCTTCAGGGCGATCTCGTCGCGGGCCAGCTGCAGCTCCTCGACCCCCTGCAGGCGCATGACGCGGGCGGCGCGCACCGTGTTGATGCCGGTCAGCCCGGCAAACAGGGGCAGCTGCCCCGACAGGGAGTAGGAGTTGTCGAAGTTCGAGACATCGGTGTAGGTGTTCGTCTCGGGGTCGACCGAACGGCCGAAACTGGTCGAGGCGCCGATCGTGCCGCTCACCGAGGGGACCAACGCGGCGACGGATTCGATATAATCCTGACGGTAGTTGCGATTGGTGTAGGCCTGACGCCGCACGGCGGGGCTGTGCTCGACGGCATAGCGCATGCACGCCTCGAGCGACATCGGAGCGGGCTCTTCGGCGAGGGAATCCTCTCCTTCGGAATCCGGATTTACCGCAGCCACGGCCACCGAATCGGCCGCCGCGCCCGACTGCCCGGGGGCTGCAACCAGTGCATCTATCTGGAAGAGTGTCCAAAAAATGGACATCCATGCAATCAAAACCGCTCTTTTCATACGGATTTCAGACTTTCTTGATCTTCACCCGAAATGCTGCCAACCGTGTGCCAAACTGATTAAACGGTTGATATACAGAAAATAGCGATTTGAGTGTATCGCGAAAATCGTAAAATATTTTTACACTCGCGTAAAAAATATGGACAGCAAGTCCCATTTTTCCGTCGAAAACACTACTTTTATCCCACCGAAACCCCGGAGCCGCTTCGCCGGGGATGCGCTCGCCGTCGAGCGATCCGCTTCCTGCCGGCTCCCGCAAAGATCCGCAACATGGCCAAAGAAAAGGAGGGTACGTTGCTTGTCGTCGATGACAACCGCAGCATTCTGGCAGCCGTCCAGCTGCTCATGAGCAACTACTTCGCCCGCGTGGTGACGCTTCCGTCGCCCAACCAGCTGATGACGACGCTGCGCCGCGAACCGGTCGACGTCATCCTGCTCGACATGAACTTCTCGGCCGGCATCAACACCGGCAACGAGGGTTTCTACTGGCTGCAGGAGATTCACCGCAACTATCCGGACATCCAGGTGGTGCTCTTCACGGCCTATGCCGACATCGACCTGGCGGTGAGGGCCATGCGCGACGGAGCGGTCGACTTCGTGGTCAAGCCGTGGGACAACGAACGGCTGGTCGCCGCCCTGCAGGGCGCCTATAACCTCTCGCGTTCGCAGCGCGAGGTGAAGCAGCTGAAGGAGATCAAGCGCGAGCTGACCAACGAGGAGCCAATGTTCTGGGGCACGAGCCCGGCGATGGCACGCATCCGCGAGCTGGTCGAGAAGGTGGCGGCGACCGATGCCAATATCCTCATCACGGGCGAGAACGGAACGGGTAAGGAGATGCTCGCCCGCGAGATCCACCGCCGCTCGGCCCGCCACAACGAGCTGATGGTCTCCGTCGACATGGGAGCCCTGCCCGAGACGCTCTTCGAGAGCGAGCTCTTCGGCCACGTCAAGGGGGCCTTCACCGACGCCCGGGCGGATCGCGCCGGCAAGTTCGAGGTGGCCAACCACGGCACGCTCTTCCTCGACGAGATCGGCAACCTGCCGCCGCACCTCCAGTCGAAACTGCTGACGGCGCTCCAGAGCGGCCGCATCGTCCGCGTGGGGAGCAACACTCCCGTCACGGTCGACATCCGTCTGATTTCGGCCACGAACCGCGACCTCTACAAGATGGTGGAGCAGGGTGCGTTCCGCGAAGACCTTTTGTACCGTATCAACACCATTCATATCGACCTTCCGCCCCTGCGCGAGCGACGCGGGGACATTCGACCGCTGGCCGAGGGTTTCCTGCGCCGCTATGCCGCGAAATACGGCAAGGCGATCGAAGGTTTCGACGCGGAAGCTCTCCGTGAGATGGAGGCCTATCCTTGGGCGGGTAACATCCGCGAACTGCAGCATACCGTGGAGAAGGCCGTCATCCTCTGCGACGGCTCCGTGATCACCCCCGCGACGCTGCTGCTGCGCCCGGCAACTGCCCCGGCTCCGGCAGCCGACTCCGACGTCACGACCCTCGACGAGATGGAGCGTTCGATGATTGCCCGAGCCATGGAGCGCTGCGGCGGCAACATGACCGAGGTGGCTCGCCAACTGGGCATCACGCGACAGACCCTCTACAACAAGATCAAACGCTACGGACTATGAAACTCCCCACAGGCATTGCATACCGGCCCATGATTGCCCATGCGGTGGTGCTGGCCGTCGCGGCTCTTGCCAGCGGATGGCTGGTTGCCCGACAGCTCTATCCGCTGCTGCTGATCACCATCCCGCTCATGGTGCTGGAGTTCTACCGGATTTTGCACCAATACGGCGATTCCGTGCGGCGCATCACCTTCATGTTCAACGCTATTGACAGCGACGACCTCTCGTTCCGCTTCAACGAAGACCCCTCAAAGGTCGATAATACCATACTCAACGCGGCGCTCAACCGCATCAAGGAGATCCTCACGCGGACCAAATTGCGGGCCGAGGAGCGCGAGCGCTACTACCAGCTCATCATGGAGAGCGCCCAGACCGGACTGATCACCGTCAACGACACGGGCAGCGTCTACCAGGCCAACAGCGAGGCGCTGCGCATCTTCGGCCTGCAGCAGCTGACCCACATCCGACAGCTGGAGGGAACTGTACCCGAAGCTGCACGGGCACTCGCGGCCATCCGCCCCGGCGAGAAGCTCCGCGTTACGTGTTCGACCGAGACGGGCGAGATGGCCCTGACGCTGGGATGTTCGGAGATTACGCTCGAAGACCGCCACCGGCGGGTGATCTCCGTGAGCGACATCAACAGCGAGGTGAGCGAGATCCAGATCGAGTCGTGGAGCAAGCTCTCGCGCATCCTGACCCACGAAATCATGAATTCACTGGCGCCGGTCACCTCGCTCAGCGACACGCTGCTTCATATCGACCGCCCGCTGGATCCCGATGTCCGACGCGGTCTGGAGACCATCTCGGCAACGAGCCGACGGCTGGTCTCCTTTGTCGACAGCTACCGGCGCTTCACGCGGATTCCGGCACCGCAGCGCGAGCCCTTCGAGGTGAGCGAACTCATCCGGCAGGCCGTGTCGCTGACGGCGGCCGCAGGCAACGCCCCGCAGATCCACGTCGACATCGAACCGGCCGACACGATGATCTACGCCGACAAGGCCCAGCTGGGACAGGTGGCGGTCAACCTGCTCAAGAACGCCCGCGAGGCGACGGCCGGACGGCCTGCCGGTGAGATCTGGATCCGCTCGCGCATCGACGCGGCCGAACACGTCATCATCGAGTTCAGCAACAACGGCGGAGCTATCCCGGCGGAGGTGGCCGAGAACATCTTCACCCCCTTCTACACGACCAAACCCGACGGTTCGGGTATCGGGCTGAGCCTCTCGCGGCGGATCATGCAGCTCCACGGCGGCTCGCTGCGCCTGACAAGCAATACCGACCACCGGGTGACCTTCACCCTGCAGATCGGGTAGGAGAAAGCCGGATAGATTTCTGTTTCCCGACCTCAAACTAAAGGAGCAATCCATCAATGGATTGCTCTTTTTTAACGGTAGTGTGAGGAGTTAACTTACCTTTTGTCGATCGTCTGCGTCGACTTGCATGACGATCATTTTCTGCTGTGGTCGGTAAAGCAGCCATTTCCGGAAGGCTTCGGACTCCATACTGCCCACACGGAATGACAAGGCGGCAATCATCTCCAGATTGTAGAGATCTACATAGCCGGACATTCGATGCGTGCGGTATTCGTTCACATGCTTTGACTTGTAGATTGAACGAATATTGTTGTTGATGGCTGCCACAAAAACTCCGAACAGTCGCGCAATTTGCCATTGCGTCATCCAGACCGTTCCATCCGATGAAAGCTCGATGGTCACGTTCCCGTTTTCAATGCTCAATGAGCCGAATTCGTTTTTCATGACTGCGTGGTTTTGTGGTTTACATCAGCAAATGTAGGAATTTTTTTATATTGCAAAAAGTTTTTGTCCGATAGGGATGCTCTCGCTACCACCCAAAAATAGAAGAATCGCTATTTTATTTTTCCAATAAAGTAGCGATCAATCGGGGAGAGAAGATCTCGAGATGACACTCAAGAAAAATAATATAGTTGCTTGATTTTTGGGTGTAAAATTGGGTGTAAATCTCGTAACTACTTGATTTACACCCTTGTTTGCGGTGCGTAGGGGAAATGAACATTTACGCGCACCAGAAAGATTATCAGCAAGATACGCGATTACAAAACATTGTCCACCGATTAGGTGCCTTCACAATCGCATCGAATTACATCTTGCTTGCCTTGTGCTCTTTTACGGCATAAAAATAATCATTTTTGTGATAAAGCGAAAATGATTGGAATGAGGTTTTGTTTAGATGACGAATGTTTTTTATGTGTATCTATTGTAGTTTTACAATCTTCGAATTATATAATTTGTCAAGGTTTTATTAAGTCTCCATTTGATGTCAGTATTGTCTTTTTCTATTGGTCGTCTTGGTCAATTTTTTAGAAAAGAGTATTGTTCATTCTGTCGCAAGTAATCAAATTGAATAGAGGGCAAATAATAAGCGAGTAATAGTTATCATCGGGTGATGCCCGGCCAGTCATCGGTGCGAAAGGGCGACGCCAATAACCCGGAGGCATTCGTCAAATCATTGTCGCATGGATTGTCCGCCCATCCGTAACGCACTGCAACAGGCTCAGGAACCGCTTCGCTGAATACTGTGATTCGATTTTTGTCGAGAACCCAGGCTTTTGCCCGAAAGAATTTCCGGTCTGCTCCGGCAATCGTGAATCCCCGGAGATAACCGTAAGAGTTGTTGTCCGCAGGTCGCAAACCGCCGTCGGCGACTTCGAACGTGAGGATAAGACGGCTTCCGTCGCGCTTCTGAGACTGGTAAACCGGTCCGGATGCAATGACTTCCCGGCCGTAGGCCACCTTCAGGGCACTCCGGCAGAGGCGATAGCCGACATCTCGCTTGTTGCGCGGGTGGATGTCGTCGGCATCGCCGAGGTCGGTAATGACAGCCTGTCCGGTAGCCGGAAGAACCAAAGCGTTATTTTGAGCCTCTCGCAATTCTGCCCAAGAACTTTCGGACGGCTCGATGTCGATGGCTCCATAACCGGCCAATTGTACCCACAAAAATGGAAACTCATAGCCCCATTTGGCTCGCCAGTCTACGATTAATTTTTGGAAAAGATCCCGATAGTTCCATGCCCGTGGGGCGTTGTTCTCACCTTGATACCAGACGACCCCCCGAATGGCGTATCCGACCAGGGGATGAATCATGCCGTTGTAGAGCAGCGAGGCAAAATTGTTCGGATGTGTGGCATCGATGGTGGCACCGTACATTGCTGTTGTTGCCGAAGGGCGGTATTCCCAGTCTCCGGCCAGCAGGTAACGTTTTCCTTCGACTTCGAGGTACAATTCCGCGGCATTACCCCAGATGCCACCGTCCGCCACACGGTCGAATATCTTGACTACGATAAGATTCTCTCCTGCGCGGAGCACTCCCTTCGGAACTGCATAATGGCGAGGCAGGTTGTATCCGTTCGTTGCTCCGATTCGCAGTCCGTTCAGATAGGTGACATCGGCATCGTCCACGGCGGGAAGAGAGAGCCTGGCTTGTTTCCCGGCTGCCGTTTCCGGAAGCACGACGGTCGTGCGAAACCAGACGTTGCCGTTGATTGCTTCGAGTTCATTGTCCCAGAGTTTCGGGACCTGCATCTTGGCCCAGTTTTTTTGTCGGGCCGCAACCTCCGGCCGATACCAATACTCCCGGTCTCCAGGATCATTCCGCAGGGCAATCTCGTAACGCTCCCAATTTCTCAGGCTTTCACCCATGGCCTCCCGAGTGTCGTGCCGATCGGCGTATTCCCGGTATTGCGTTGTCGTCCGCATTGTCTCCCAACTGATCCATGGTTCGATATCCGTTCCGCCCCATGAACTGTTGATAAGACCAACGGGCACGCCGGTTTCCTGCCGTATGAATTTGCCGAAATAGTAGGCTACGGCTGAAAAACTCCGAGCGGTTTCCGGCTTGCACTCCACCCATGAACCTGCTTTCAAATCTTCCTTTTCGTCGGGAGAAACGGCTTTCTCAACAGTTAGCAGCCGCAGTTCCGGACAGGTCGAAGCTGCGATCTCCTCTTCGCATCCTGTCGTGGAGCCCAGCGGCCATTCCATGTTCGACTGTCCGCTGCAGAGCCACACGTCTCCGAGGAGGATATTGCTGAAATGAAGTTCGTTGTCTCCGCTCCGGACCGTCATTTCGTAAGGGCCGCCGTGAGGCATGGCCGGAAGTTCCGTCTCCCAACGGCCTGCACGATCGGCTTTCACCGAGACCTGCGTATCGTTGAATAGAATGTGGATTGATTCGTTTCGCGCGGTCCATCCCCAGATCCGGATCGGTCGTTCTCGTTGGAGAACCATGTTGTCGCTGAAGAAACTGGGCATCCGGATTTGCGCTGTTCCGGTTTGCACGGCGGTCATCACAGCCAGCAGCAGAATAAACCGTTTCATGAGCAGAGCCTTTATTGCATTTTTTGAAATCCTTCGGCCTTTACATGCCAGCATCTTGGGAATCCCGGAACCGGACCTTCCGAACCCTCCCATCCTCCGGCCATCATGGCCACGGCAGTCAGCAGCCCTCCGTTCGAGGGGAAGTAGGGGAATGGACCTCCCGTTGCAAGGCCGTGGACATCGAACTGGAAATTTTCCGAATCATACAGCAGCATTTCTACGGCCTGTCCAGGACGTCCGCATCGGGCGGCTGCCATTGCCAGCAGCGGGAAATCCCAGCCCCATACGCGGTTGAATTGCCAGTTGTCGAAGATCCGATCGAGCGTCCTTTCAAAAACAGACCGGTCTACACCTAATCCGGGAAGCATCCCGTAAATTCCCGCCAGTGCGGGATGTTCGAAATTGTAGCGGCTCCACATCTCGGGGATTCCCTCGTAAGTGACGTAAGTGCCCTCCTGAACGGGCAGCGGAGCCAGCCGTGCGAGTACGTTATCCCAGTGTTTGTTACGCGGTATTCCCAACCGTTCACGCCAGATCTGGGCCGTTTGGAGCCCATACCGCCAGTAGGCGAGTTCGAAAGTCGGGTTTCGGGTCTCGAAGATGGGGGTGTTCTCTGAAACCGGACACAGTGGGGGCTCCAATACATACACTCCGCGCAGTGTGTCGAGCTGTATGAAGTCGGCCATGTACTCTGCTGTGGCAAAAACCACGTCGCGCCATTTGTCGAGCGTTTCCATTGTCGGGAAGAGCCGATAAAGCGTCTCGGCCAGATAGATCGGATGGGGCTGTTGCCAGATGAGTGTGGCGTGGATCAGGTGGGGCCACTCTACATCCTGGTCGGCTGTGCATTTGGGCCACCGGGCTCCTCGCATTCCCTGACGTGCGGCCCGCTGCCGCGATGTCGGCAGGAATGTTTGATAGATACCGAGAGCCTTTTCAGCCAGCTCGGGACGTCCCCAAAGCAGAAAGTGGAGTTCATGCCACCAGATCATTTCGAAGTGGAAGCGGCCATGCCAGCCATTGTTCACCAGTCCGCTCTCCTGGGGCGGCCAGGACCCCGCACCGTTCAAGCGCAGCAGTCGTTGGGAGAGAACGATTCGCCGTTCGAGTTCCCTCCAACGGGAATCTTCGCTTTCGGAGAGGTCAATGGCTGCTCCTGAAAGCCAGTAGTCGTGCCACATCCGTGCACTGCCATCCGACAGTTCCGCCATAGTCGGAACCGGCTCCACGACCGTATCCGGGGAGAATTCACAAACCAGCGAAAATCGGTTGCCATAACCAGGTTGCAACATGAAGCGGTGCGATTTGTCTCCGGGAGGTACGATCCGACCCGGAACACCTTCCCAGCGTAAGGCGACCTGGTAGACGACCGTATCCATCGAACGTCGGATCGATGCGGTCGTATCGGTCGCCGCCAGCAATACCGAGGTATGGCGTTCCGGTCGGTCGTAATCACCGACATGCTCCGTGATGTAGCGATCGTCGGCGTAGGGGAAATCCAGAAACAGTTGCAACCGCCCATCTTTCAGCAAGGGAGAGGTGACTTCCACGCCTACGGCGTCCCGGTCGGGGTGGCCGGCCGTACAGACCTCGACAGGAATGCCTTCCAGCGAAAATCGGCTGGTAACAATACCGTTCCAAAGATCGGTGTGTTGCGAGACATCGTGCAGATCGTCCTCTGAGGCTTCGCTTCCGTCGGCTTTGAGCAGACGGAAACCTACACGCCCGAGATTGAACCGATGCGGATTCTTTGCCAGCCAGTCGGAGATTTCAGGTTGCGTTTCATCTGGGAGAGCCATGTAAATACGTTTTCCTCCGATTTCGACAGGGACCCCCCCCCGGTAGTATTGCCGCCGGGTTGTTTCGTCCTGTGGGAAACAGTGCCATCCCCAGTCCGACAGCGTATTGAAAGGTTCGAACGTCTGGAGACCCGTGATGTCCATCCCGAACGCGAACCCGCCGTTCCCGACTTGAGCCGGACTGCG
>CALUMQ010000010.1 GCA_944321765.1 uncultured Alistipes sp. | reverse complement strand
AGGGCGGCGTTCTCCGCGTTGAGGCGGTCGATCTCCTGCTGCTGCCGCTTGACGCGGGAGGTGCCGATCATCGCCCCGATCCCCTCGACGATATTCGACCCGACCTCCGCCGCGGCGTTTTTCAACCTGGCACCCTTCAGTTCGCCCTTCACACTCTTCAACTCGGCTTCGGTGCGGTTCAGTTCGGCGCTCTTCTGCGCCTGGAGCGTGGTGGTCTGTTCGTATTCGGTGCGCACCTGCCGCTCCTGTTGTTTGAGCAGTTCGACGGCCTTCCGCTTCTGCTCTTCGAGGCGGAGCAGCGCGTCGATGTTCTCCTGCAGATCCTGCTGCTGGGCAATGGCCTGGCGGTAGAACTCCTGCGTGGTGACGTGGCGCGCCTCCGAGCCGTCGATGCCGCGCTCCAGTCCGTATTTGGACATCGCCGCGGCATAGCTGTCCTGATACTGCTTGAGACGGACGCGCGACATGACGTTGTCGGCGCAGAGGCGGGGCCGTGCGGCGGATTTCGTGCGGTAGTGCCGTTTGCCGGGTGTTTCGGATGTGGCGGTGCGGGTCTTGCGGCGTTCGCCCGTGACGATGGGCACCACGGCGGCATGGATATGCGGGGTCGATTCGTCGCGGTGTACAACGGCCGAGACGACATTCTCCGCTCCGAAGGTCTCGCGCAGCCAGGCGAGGTTGTCGGCGCACCACTCCGGAAGCCGTCCCTCCTCCTCGATGTGCTTCATCGCGTCGTGCGAACCGGTCAACATGACGCGGATCACGCGCACCTGGTTCGTCCCGATCTTGCGCGTGAGACCGGCGTGTTCGAGGCGGTAGTTGATCGCCTCCGTGCGGTCGGCCACCTCTTCGAGAAACTCGACGAGCTCCTCGTTGAGGCAGGTGCGTTCGGGCGAGGTGTTGGTGGGTATCTTCGTGCGGGCAATGTGGGCGGTCATGGCTACCTCGTTGCCCGGGGCTTTGTCGAGATGCAGGACGGCATATCCCATGGTACGGTCGTTTTTCGGAGGGTTGTGTGGTTGAAGAGGGGACCGCCTCGGCGGTCGGCGTGCACAGCACGACAAGGGGTGTCCAGAGGGGCTTGACCCTTTGGCCTATTGGGGCTTTTTCAGCGTCGGCAGGCCGATGCGTCGGAAAAAGCCCTAATAGGCTATGGCTTTTTCCTCGGGGAAAAACCGCGGTCGCGAAGCGGCCGATGGGTGGGCGACGGTTCCGGCGTCATTCCGGGCGACGTTACAACTTGCGGCCTCGACGACGTGGTGTGCGGGAAACCTTCGTGGAGGGTCGGAGCGATTCGTTCAGATCCTTGTGGGCACGGTAACTCTCCGCACGGTCGATGACGGTTGCACCGGGCAGGGTGCTGCGCAGTCGTTCGAGGGTGAGGCGTCCCGCCTCGTCGTTGTCGAGGAAAGCGTGGATCGTCGCGTGGCGTGCGAGAAACGGAAGGGCGCGGGGAAGGTTGACCACGGAGTTGAGCACGGCGATATCGACGGTCGGCTCCGGCTCGTGCTGCAGCGTCAGGTAGGAGAGCAGGTCGAAGAAGCCCTCGAAGAGCAGCGCCGTGTCGCCGTGCCGGTCGAAGGTCGTGATGTTTTTTGGGGCGCTGCTCCCCTTGAACTGCGGATTGCGTAGCTCCCACCCTCCGGCATCGTTGCGGAAGCCGATGGCAAAGATGCGCCGCTCGCCGACGGCGTAGTGGACCTCGCGGCACAGCGCTCCGGCCACGGCGGGGTCGATGCCGCGTTCGCGCAGATAGCCGATCGGCGCCGGGTGTCGAATCTCCCCGACGCTGAGAATCCGCAGCGGGGAGTCTTCGTGCGGCAAGGCGGTCGGGAGGGGCTGGAAGGGGACTTCGTCTGCGGACCCTTTGCGGAGGCGTCGGATGGCTTCAGCCATGCCGCACCCTTCGAGGCGCATGACCAGCTGGAGAAGCGTGCCCCCCCCCTTCACCCAGTCCGAAGTCGTACCAGAGCCCCTTGTCGTAGCGGACGCTGAAGCTGGGGGTGCGCTCCTTGCGCAGCGGCGAGAGGAACATGCCGTGGGTGGCGGTTTCGCGGTGGGGCCGTAGTCCCCGGTGGAGGAGATACTCTCGGATGCCGATGCACTCTGTTGTCGTCTTCATGGCTATCGGCTTTTGATGGGGACGATCCGGTGCAGTGCTGCTTCGACATCGCTGTTGCGGAACAGCACGCGCCCGCCGATCTTGTGGGCGCGGATTCGCCCGCGGTTCACCCAGTCATTGAGCGTCACGAGCGAGATGCGCAGGCGGCGGGCCGTCTCGCGACGGGTCAGATAGTTCGGTGTCTCGGCGGAGGGTTCGGGGTGGAGCTGCCGCAACTCGTCGCGCAGCGATTCGCGAATCATCTCCGAGAGCTGGTCGGCGGTCATGCCGCTCAAAAAGATTTCCTTGGCCATAACGATTCGAATTTGGTTGATGACGCAAAGAAAGGCTTTCCGGCCCCCTCCCGAAAACGGCGAATGGCGTTACAAATCAGCGCCAACCGATGCCAACCGGTGCCACATCGAAGACACGCTGTCGGCCGTTTCCGGGCTTTGGCATTCGTTTGCTTCGGTTGGCACTGCCGTGTAATCGGATTCTGCTCGGGACAAAAAACGAGGGCGGCGGGTGCCGTCCTCGTTGTAGATGTGATTTCGAGCCTATCGGAACCGTTCCAATACCTCCCGAACGGCATTGGCCGCAAAGAGAGTGTCGCCGCTGCTTGAGATCTGAACGCGGCACGGCTCCAGCCATCCGTTTGCTATCCATCGGTCGAGTGTCGGACGTGCGACGCCCAGCGCCTCGGCAAGCTCCTTTTTGTTGAAGAGCCGGCTGCCGTTTGCCATCAGATAGTGCTCGCCCTTGTGCACGCCCAGCCAGTAGTCGAAGCGGCGCAGGATTGCATCGGCATCCTTCAGCTTCGGCTCATACCGTTCGTAAGCCCAGACGTGCAGGCTCGACGGATCGAATCCGGCAAACTCCGGCCGCTGGTGCAGCTCCCGGACGAGCGTTTCGAAGTACTCCAGCTCGGAGGCCCGGATTGTTATTTTTCGGCGGCGCGGCATTGAAAAGCCCTTAATTTTCTAATTGGAAATGAATTTAAGTGCTTTTTATTGTTTGATTATCAGTGTGTTGTTGTTTTAATAACACTTAAAAAGCACTTAAAAAGCACTTGAACGGTATTTGAACGGCACTTAATTAATGAACCAGTCTGAATTGGGGCCTTTTGATTTATTTGAGATCTTCTCCAGTTTTCTCAACTTGATCAGCATATTTGTGATTTTGTCCTTTTTTTGCTTTTCATTAAGCAGGTCCGGCAACAGAGGCCAAAGCAATTCGTCGA
>CALUMQ010000009.1 GCA_944321765.1 uncultured Alistipes sp. | reverse complement strand
GAGGGTCGTCAGAAGGGCCACCTTGATACCACCTGCAACGAGCGTCGGGCTGATGTCACCGGCTGCCTGGATGGCGTCGAAGGCGTCGATCATGCCGACCACGGTACCCATAAATCCGAGCATCGGGCTCAGGGCGATGAAGAGGCCGATCCACGAAAGTCCCGACTCCATCTGTCCGGTCTGTACCGATCCGTAGGATACGACGGCCTTCTCTACCGAGTCGAGGCCCTGGTCGTAGCGGTCGAGGCCCTGATAGAAGATCGAGGCGATCGGGCCGCGGGTGTTGCGGCAAACCTCCTTGGCTGCCTCGATGCCGCCCTTGTTGAGAGCCTCCTCAACCTGGGCAACGAGTTTCTTCGAGTTGATCGTCGAGAGCGAGAGGTAGAGGATGCGCTCGATGGCGACGGCCAGACCGATCACCAAGCAGAGCAGGATCGGGAGCATCCAGCCCCAACCTCCCTCGAGGAACTTCTGCATCAGGACCTGGTGCATGCTTTCGCCTGCGATTTCGGTTTCGGCGGCGGCCGTTTCAACAGCTGCCTCCTGTGCGAAAGCACTAACGGTTCCCAGAACGGTCAGGGCAACCGACGGAATCAAAAAGAGTTTTTTCATAGTTTTGTAGGATAAAAAATTAAATTTTGATTAGTGTTTTTTATGTTTATGTTTGGTTTTCCATCCTGATTTCCCGTCCGACGCCTGGTCGGAGGGGGCAGCTTTCCGGACAATTTTTTTGCTTTAAATGCTCATTTTTTCGTCCTTGGGGATGATTCGGGTGCCGATTTTCGGGCTTCCGGGCCTGGGCGGAGGGTTTTTCACGCGCGGCCGAAACTCCCGGGCGAAGCCCTTCGGATCTCCTCAAAGTCTTGTCTGTCAGTTCGTTTTATTGCATTCCACACCCCTTCCCGGAGGTCCCACCCTGCGGCAGGGGTGCTTTAGCAGTGCGAAATATAGAAAAAATTTTCGGTTTGTGCAACGCCCTACGCGGTAAATTCGCCCCGCAGCGGAAGGCGCAGCAGGTCGACGGTTTTTTCCCGGTCGAGGCCCAGTCCGAGGACATACATCAGTTTGGTCACCGCGGCCTCGGTGGTCATGTCGTAGCCGCACAGCACGCCGATGCGCTGCAGGCGCAGCCCCGTGTCGTAGAGCTCCATCGAGACGCGCCCGGCGCCGCACTGCGTGATGTTGAGCAGGAGGATGCCCCGGGCAATGGCCTCTTCGAGCACGCGGATGAACTCCTCGCAGGTCGGGGCGTTTCCGGCGCCGAACGTTTCGAGCACCACGGCGCGCAGCCCCGGGGCCGCGAGCATTGCGCGCAGGATCTGCGCGTCGAGGCCCGGGAAGAGCTTGATGAGCGCGATGCCTCCCGAGAGCCGCGAGGCGATGCGCAGCTCCGCGGGGTACTCCTCCGGGCGGTGGATGGCCGGGAGGTTGTAGGTGATGTTGACCCCCACCTCGGCCAGCGGCGGGTAGTTGTACGAGCGGAAGGCGCTCAGCGCCTCGGCGCTGCGTTTGGTCGTGCGGTTGGCGCGGAAGAGGCGGTTCTGGAAGTAGAGTGACACCTCGGGCACCTCGGGGCGTCCGTCGATCCGCGCTCCGGCAATCTCGATGGCCGTGATGAGGTTTTCGCGTCCGTCGGTGCGCAGCACGCCGATCGGGATCTGGCTCCCGGTGAAGACCACCGGCTTGGCCAGATTCTCGAGCATGAAGCTCAGCGCCGAGGCGGTGTACGACATCGTGTCGGTGCCGTGCAGGACGACGAATCCGTCGTAACGCGCGTAGTTGTCGCGGATCAGGCGGGCGAGCGTCATCCAGTTCTCCGGGGAGACGTTCGACGAGTCGATGACCGGGGATATCGTGTGGACGTCGATGTCGACATTGAGCCGTTTGAGCGAGGGGAACTCCTCGTAGATGCCGCTGAAGTCGAACGGCACCAGGGCTCCGGTCGCGGCGTCGGTCTTCATGCCGATCGTGCCGCCCGTGTAGATGATCAGAATCGAGGATCGCATAGGTGTGTCGTATGGCTGCAAGCCGTCTGTTTTGATATCGTTTGTTTGTGTGTCTCTTGCGTGTATCTTGTGTGTCTTTCAATTACTTGCGCGCTGTCGTGCAGGGTCTTCCGGCTGCAGTGCCGGGCGTTCTCCGGCGTCACGGCCGGGTGCATCCCGATGTGCGGCCGGCTGCTTCCGGCAGCTGCGCCGTTCACTCCTCGGCAGCCTCTTCGTCGAGCGCCTCGATGAGAAAACTCACCGGGCGGAATCCATCGTTGCACGAGAGCATCGCCGAGGCGGGATTCTTCATCCAGCCATCGTAGAAGTCTGTTGCTCCGTGGGCCAGGGCCATGACGAAGGGCGAGAGCGTCTGCCAGGCGCTTTCGCACATCCCCGCGGGCTTCTGCCACCCCTCGGCCACGAAAACCTGCCCCTCGCGCAGGTCGCAGGCGTGCTCGATCGGGTTCTCGTAGCGTTCGATCAGATCCTCGTAGCGGGCCTTGCGGATAACGGTGATGCGGATGCGTTTCATGGTGCTGTCGTGCTGTTCTCGATGGTTTGTCAGGCGTTTGCCGCGGGCGTATCGCTTCCGAACATCCGCACGGCATTGGCCGTCGTCGCCGCGGCGACCTCCTCCTCCGCGAGCCCCTTCAGTTCGGCCACCTTCGCACACACGTAGCGCACGTAGGCCGACTCGTTGCGCTCGCCCCGGTGGGGAACGGGCGTCAGGTAGGGACAGTCGGTTTCGAGCACCAGGTCGCCGAGCTGCATCTCGCGCACGACGTCGGCAATCCGGCTTTTCTTGTAGGTGACCACGCCCCCGATCCCGAAGAGGAACTCCCCGCACTCCTTCAGCCGGCGGTAGGTCTCCACCCCGTCCGAAAAGGCGTGGAAGACGCCCCGAAGGCCGCGCCCGCGGTAGCTCTCGACAACCTCAAGCGTCTCGGGCCACGCCTCGCGCACGTGTACGGCGATCGGAAGCCCGCCCTCCAGCGCCAGGTCGATCTGCCGGCGGAAGGCCTCGATCTGCTCCTCGCGGAAGTCGCGGCTCCAGTAGAGGTCGAGCCCGATCTCGCCCACGGCGCAGAAGCGTGCAATCCCCTCGGGAGGGTGGTGCAGGTACTCCTCCACGCGCGTCAGCTCCTCCTGCCAGAGGGGGTTGTCGTTCACCGACGTGGGGTGCAGCCCCATCATCGGCGTGCAGCGGTCGGGATGCCGCCGGCAGAGGTCGAACATCCGTTCGTGGCTCTGTGCGTCGATGGCCGGGAGCAGCAGGCGGCAGACCCCCGCGTCGGCGGCTCGTGCGAGCGCTTCCTCGCGGTCGGCGTCGAACTCGGGTTCGTACAGGTGTGAATGGGTATCGATCAGTTTCATAGCTTCATGTATCGGTTTCCGGGCAGCTGGCGGACGGCGCCCGCGAGCTCCAGCTCCACGAGTCGCACCGACAGCGTACCGGGATCGAGTCCGCTCCGTGCCGCAAGGGCCTCGACCGGAAGCGGATCGGCATCCTGAAAGCATGCGAGCAGCCGCGTCTCCTCGGGACTCAGCGGCGGAAGCTCCCTGCGCGGCTGTTGCAGCACTGCGGGATCCTCGCCCAGGTCCCACATCAGGGCGTCGATGATGTCGTCGGCCGTCATGACCAGCTGCGCCTTCCGGTTGCGTATCAGGTGGTTCGTGCCGGCCGACGCCCGGTCGGTCGCGCGCCCCGGAACGGCCATCACCGTGCGGTTGTACGAATCGGCGCAGTGGGCCGTGAAGAGCGACCCTCCGGTGTCGTGCGACTCTACGACGAGGCATCCGGCACTCACGCCGGCGATGATGCGGTTGCGGGCCAGGTAGAAGCTTCCGTTCTGCTTCGACTGCGAGTGCAGTTCGGTGACCACGGCGCCTCCGTGGTCGATGATATCCCGGGCGACGGCCGTGTGTTGGGTCGGGGTGACGCCCGGCAGCGGATTGGCGACGATGGCCACGGTGCGGAGCCCGGCGGCGAGCGCCGCGTGATGGGCCGTGACGTCGATGCCGAAGGCCAGGCCGCTGACGATCGTCAGACGCGGCATGCGTGCGGCAAGTCCCTCGATGGTGCGGTTGCACATCTGCTGTCCGTAAGGGGTGGCGTCGCGCGTGCCGACGACCGAGAGGCACGGAGCCGAGAGGGCCTCGACCGCCCCTTTGAAATAGAGCACGTGGGGATAATCGGGGGTTTCGCGCAGCAGGGCGGGGTAACCATCGTCGGTCGAGGCGATGGTGTCGATACCGTGTTTATGACAGTAGAGGAGTTCGCGTTCGGCCATCGGGAATGCCTTCTTGCGGAGGAGTGCCCGGGCGGGATCTGGCCGCAGCCGCGCCCTTTCGGAGAGCTCCTCGGCGGAGGCTTCGAAGATGGCCCGGGCGCTGCCGAACACCTCCAGCAGATGTGCGGCGCCTTTGACTCCGATGCCGGGGGTCATTTGCAGGGCGATGTCTTCGATGGTCATGCGACGGCTAAAAGGGTTGTTTTCGAAGAGTAAAGGTAGTCAAAATTGGGAGATCTTGCCAAATTTTCGATTAATTCGTACAAAGAGTGTCCGATTTTTTGCGGAAATGGAAATAGTTTGTATATTTGCACTCTCGAAACGCCGAAAAACGCCGAAACCGCCTCAAAAAGCGAAGCCGCCGGGTGCGTTTGGATTATCCGGGCTGGGGCCGGGAAGGAGCCAGCGTGAAGGGTGACTGTCTGGAGGGATTCAGCCGGAGGGCTTTCCTGCCGGGGTGCTGGAAAGGATGGGAGAGTAGGGACTTTGAAAGAGAGCGGAGTCTCGGAAGGTACCGGAGGTGTTTCGGAAGAAATAATAAGTAAATGGTCTGATGGCCGAGTGGCTAGGCAAAGGTCTGCAAAACCTTATACAGCGGTTCGAATCCGCTTCAGACCTCACAGAAACCGCGTTGTAGACATCTACAACGCGGTTTTCGTTTTGTTTTGTCATACATTTGTCATACGGGGCGGGCGGATGATGCTTTTGAAGCAGTTTGCACCTACATCATGAATCGCTCCAACTTGTCTTTCCAACGCCGCCAGTCGGGCATTTCGGTTTCGAGCAGAGTAAAGAAGGCTGCGGTATGGTCGGGATGCAGCAGATGACACATCTCATGTGTAATAACATACTCAATGCAGGGGCGCGGCGCCTTGATGAGTTCCGTATTCAGAATGATTTTCCCCTTGGGAGTGCAACTGCCCCAACGGTTTTCCATCTCCTGAACATAGAGTGAAGTCGGAGCAACCCCGTACCGTGCAAATCGGGAAATGATGGGCTCCGCATACTCGGCAAACTTGAGTTTGGCGTGTTCGCGGTACCAGGATTTCATCAACTCCCGGGCCTTGTCCGGAGAGGTGCATACCACTTCAAAACAGCGGCCCTTGTAACGGACGCTGTTGGTTTTGCCTTCCGAGACCCGAAGCAGGAACTGCTTTCCCAGATAGTAGTGCGACTCTCCGCTGACATACCGTTTTTCCGGACTCCGAATCCCGAAATCCTTGAAATAGGCCTGCTGCCGAAGAATCCACGGCGCCCGTTTGTGGAGTTTCTGCTCGATAACCTCTTCCGGCGTCCCTTCCGGAGCCAGCAGAACGACCTCGCCGGATGGATATACTTTGATTCCGAG
>CALUMQ010000008.1 GCA_944321765.1 uncultured Alistipes sp. | reverse complement strand
TCATGGCACACAAGAAAGGTGTAGGTAGCTCGAAGAACGGCCGTGAGTCGGAAAGCAAGCGACTCGGCGTCAAACTGTTCGGAGGTCAGTTCGCAAAGGCGGGCAACATCATCGTCCGTCAGCGCGGCACGGTTCACAATGCCGGTGAAAACGTCGGCATGGGTAAGGATCACACGCTCTTCGCTCTGGTCGACGGAACCGTAGAGTTCTGCAAGAAAGGCGAAGGCAAGTCCTACGTCAGCGTTACCCCGCTGAGCGAGTAGGCACACGCAGAAACTGAATAAACGTCAAGCGGGCCGTTCCGAGGGAACGGCCCGCTTCGTTTTCAGCCTGCCTTCAGCAGACGGCTACTTCGCGGCCGGCGCCGAGGAGGCAGACTCCTCAACGGCACGGAACGTCGCCAGCGGACGATCCTCGCCGTAAAGCTTCAACTCCTTGCCCTCGACCGCATAGCGATCCACCCCGTTGAGCATCTGGACAAATGCCTCCTCGTAGGCCATGTCGGGGCAGGCCATGCGGGTCATTCCCATATTCTCGAACGTCAGCTGCGAATCCTTCACCACGTAGCGTCCGAAGAAGCGGTTGCAGTTGGTGCGTCCGGACACCATCGTATCGGCAGGATTGAACTGCAGGGTGAAGAAGTCGGCCTCGGCATCGATGGCCGTAACAGGAATGCCCTTCATCTCGGAGAGCTTCCACAGGGTGCCCTCCAGCGAGAGGGCCTTTTTCTGAGATCCGCCGCAGGCGGTCATCGCAAGCAGCAGCACAGCGGCTGCAAATACTCTTTTCATCGTTTTTTTCTCTATTTAAAAAGTTCCAGATCCCGGACGCTCTCCGTTCACGCCGTCCCGTGGGCCGTCCCCGACGGAATGCTATCCGAAAAGTTCATTCAAAATCCGCGCCAGACGATACGCCGCCTTGACAATCTGTCGCTCGGCAAGCTCCTGCGTCTTCAGCAGGTAGTCGTATGTCGCCGCACGTCCAAGCTTCTCACCCTCCGACACCCAGTCGTACAGCACCTGGCACGTTCGGGCATTGTCGGCAAGCCACTCGCGCGGCGTACCGGCCGCCAGCGCCTTCTGCTCCTGCTTCGTGCTGCGATCCAGCTGATAACGGTAATCCTCGTATCCCCAGCGATGGTTCAACTCCAGCACCTGCGTATCCCAATAGCTGTGGAAAGAGAAGGTGCGTCCGTTGAGCTCAAACTTGAAATCCTTGTACCACGGGTACTTGACATGCGACGGGCAGTGCATGTCGCCCACCAGGTGCACCAGACAATAGATGGCCACACGCGCCGTCGAATCATCGCAATGCTTCAGGTCGGCGAGCTTCGCCATTGCATCCTCGATTCCCGCCACGGCGTCGCCATCCTTCTCGTTGTACTGGTAGTCTCCCCCGGCATCGACACGGTTCGTATGCCAGCGCGTCGTGTGTTTGTAGGGCTCCGACGCCCGGACCTGGTCCATCCACGATGCATAGTAGATGATCGAGCGGCCGTCGAGGTAGCGCTCGATCTGTTTTTTGGCCTTGGGGGTCAGGTGTCGTTCGGCAATGCAGGCAATGGCGTCGTGTCCGACCTTGCCCCAGCCGAAAGCTGTCGTACAGGTTCCGACGAGCAGCGCAATCAGCAAGAAAAGGGTCTTCTTCATAACAAATAAGATTTGGATAAGTAGCTGTTATTGGATTGGTGTAAAAATAATCAATAAAACCGAAACTTTTACTTCCGAAACGAAGAAATTATCACCACGAGAATGTTTCGATTCCGCAACAGAGGGCATAGGCCCCGACGTCGGGACTCTCCAATCGGAGTACTTCGCCACCGCCGCTGGGACATTCCAGAAAAAACAACGGGGCCGCAGGTTTGCACCCGCGGCCCCGTATCTTCAGGATTCCGTCAATCAATATTCGAGTTTCGACAGACGTACATAGCCGTTGTAACGCCACTTGGCATTCTCCTCGGCAGCCGCAAAGAGCTCCTCGGCCTCGGCCGGGAAGGACTTCATGAGCGACGTGTAGCGCACCTCCTTCATCAGGAAGTCGTGGAACTTCGACCAGTCGGGCTCCTTCGAGTCAAGGACGAACGGGTTCTTGCCCTGGGCCTCCAGCTGCGGGTTGTAGTGCCACAGATGCCAGTAACCGCACGCTACAGCCTCCTTGCCGACGGTCTGCGTACGCGTCATGCCGCCCTTGATACCGTGGTTGATGCACGGAGCGTAGGCGATCACGAGCGACGGTCCGGGATAGGCCTCGGCCTCCTTCAGCACGTTGAACAGCTGCTGCTGCGAGCCGCCGATCGAAACCTGGGCTACATAGACATACCCGTAGGTCATGGCCATGGCGCCAAGATCCTTCTTGCGGATACGCTTACCGCTCGAGGCAAACTTCGCCACGGCACCCACAGGAGTTGCCTTCGACGACTGTCCGCCGGTATTGGAGTAAACCTCCGTATCGACAACCAGGATGTTCACGTCCTGACCCGAAGCCAGCACGTGGTCTACACCTCCGTAACCGATATCATAGCCCCAGCCGTCGCCGCCGATGATCCACTGCGACTTCTTGACGAGCCAATCCTTGTGTTCGAGAATCTTCTTGCAGTAGTCGCAGCCGCAGGCCTCCATCATCGGGATCAGACGGGCCGAAACCTCAGCCGACTTCGACGACGATCCGCGGTTGGCGATCCACTCCTTCATCGTCTCCTTCAGTTCGTCCGAGCACTTCGTGCAGTTGGCGATGGCCTCCTCCATGGTCATCTGGATACGGTCGCGGAGCTTCTCGATACCGATGTGCATGCCCAGACCGAACTCGGCGTTATCCTCGAAGAGGGAGTTTGCCCACGCCGGACCGCGGCCGTTGGCATCGGTGCAGTAGGGAGTCGACGGGGCCGAACCCGAGTAGATCGACGTACAGCCCGTTGCGTTGGCTACCATCATCTTGTCGCCGAACAACTGCGTCAGCGCCTTGATGTAGGGCGTCTCGCCGCAGCCGGCGCACGCTCCCGAGAACTCGAAGAGCGGCTGTGCGAACTGCAGGTTCTTGACCGACTTGGTCTTGTCGACCACCTGTTTGTAACCGATGTTCTTCGTGATGTAGTCCCAGTTCTTCTGCTGCGGGAGCTGCTCCTCCAGCGGACGCATGACGAGCGCCTTCTCCTTGGCCGGGCAGATGTCCACGCAGTTGCCGCAACCCGTACAGTCGAGCGGCGATACCTGCACGCGGAACTTGTAGGCCTTCGTCTCGCCCAGACCCTGCTTCCACTCCGTACCCGAAGCGGCAGCCTCCTCGTCGGTGGCCAGGAAGGGACGGATGGCGGCGTGAGGGCAGACATACGAGCACTGGTTGCACTGGATACAGTTGGCGATCTTCCACTCCGGCACATTCACGGCGATACCGCGCTTCTCGTAGGCGGCCGTACCGTTCTCCCACGTACCGTCCTCACGGCCGTTGAAGGCCGATACCGGCAGATCGTCACCCTTCAGTCCGTTGATCGGCTCGACGATCTTGCGCACGAACTCCGGATACGAAGCGTGCGACGGCGTCTCGAAGCCGCGGTCCTCGATCCGTGCCCACTCCTCGGGAACGTCGATCTTGATGACCTCCTTGCCGCCGGCGTCAACGGCCGCGTAGTTCATGTTGACGATATCCTCACCCTTCTTTCCGTAGGACTTCAGAATGGCGTGCTTCATCTCCTCAACGGCCTTCTCGAACGGAATCACGTTGGCGATCTTGAAGAATGCCGACTGCATGATGGTGTTCGTACGCGATCCCAGACCGAGTTCGGCGGCGATCTTCGTGGCGTTGATGATATAGAAGTTGATCTTGTTCTTGGCCAGGTATGCCTTCATGTGGTCGGGCAGCGTGGCGCAGGTCGTCTCGGCGTCATGAACGGAGTTCAGCAGGAACGATCCGCCCTTCTTCAGACCCTTGAGCACGTCGTACTTGTCGACGTACGACGGAACGTGGCATGCCACGAAGTCGGGCGTCGTAACCAGATAGGGCGAGGTGATCGGCAGATCGCCGAAGCGCAGGTGCGACGAGGTGTAGCCGCCCGACTTCTTCGAGTCGTAAGAGAAGTAGGCCTGGCAGTACTTGTTCGTCGAGCCGCCGATGATCTTGATCGAGTTCTTGTTGGCTCCCACCGTACCGTCGGCGCCCAGTCCGAAGAAGAGGGCCTCGAACGTACCGGGCTTGGCCAGCGAAATCTCCTCGCCGACGGGCAGCGAGCGGAACGTCACGTCGTCGACGATGCCCACGGTGAACTGGTTCTTGGGCTCCTTCATCTTCAGATTCTCGAAGACGGCCAGCATCTGCGCCGGCGTGGTGTCCTTCGACGAGAGTCCGTAGCGGCCGCCGATGATCAGCGGTTTCTCGCCGCACGGAAGCGTCTGGGCCGTGGCGAATGCCTCGACAACATCCATATAGAGCGGATCGCCGTTGGCTCCCGGCTCCTTCGTGCGATCGAGCACGCAGATGCGCTTCACGCTCGCGGGAACAACATCCAGCAGGTACTTCACCGAGAACGGACGGTAGAGGTGTACGGTGATGACACCGACCTTCTCGCCCTTGGCACGCAGGTAGTCGACCGTCTCCTTGATGGTCTCGGTCACCGAACCCATGGCGATGATGATGTTCTCGGCATCCTCGGCCCCGTAATAGACGAACGGTTTGTATTCACGTCCGGTGATCTTCGAGATCTCCTTCATGGTGTCGGCCACCATGTCGGGCACGGCCTCGTAGAACTTGTTGGCAGCCTCGCGCGTCTGGAAATAGATGTCGGGGTTCTGGGCCGTACCGCGCGTAACGGGGTGCTCGGGATTCAATGCACGGGCACGGAAGGCCTTCAGCGCGTCACGGTCGAGCAGCGACGTGAGGGCGGCTTCGTCGATGAGTTCGATCTTCTGAATCTCGTGCGAGGTGCGGAATCCGTCGAAGAAGTGTACGAACGGCACGCGGCTCTTCAGCGCCACGAGGTGGGCGACGCCCGCAAGGTCCATCACCTCCTGTACCGACGAGGTGGCAAGCATGGCAAAGCCGGTCTGACGGGCTGCCATCACATCCTGATGGTCGCCGAAGATCGACAGGCACTGTGCGGCCAGGGCACGTGCCGAGACGTGGAAGACGCCCGGAAGCAGCTCACCGGAGATCTTGTACATGTTCGGAATCATCAGCAGCAGACCCTGCGAAGCGGTGAACGTCGAGGTCAGCGCACCGCTCTGCAGCGATCCGTGGACGGCGCCGGCAGCTCCGGCCTCCGACTGCATCTCAACGACCTTCACGGTCTCCCCGAAGATATTCTTCCGTCCCTGAGCGGCCCACTCGTCAACGAGTTCGGCCATCGTCGACGACGGCGTGATGGGATAGATGGCTGCAACCTCCGAGAACATGTAGGCCACATGAGCCGCAGCGTAGTTACCATCACAAGTGATGAATTTCTTTTCTGCCATTTTAGTTGAAATTTAGATTATTTTTGTGTGTAATTGTCGATAGTCAAGTTTTACATCCGAAATTCGGGCGATGCAAATATACACATTTCGGCGCAAAATAGAAGCTCATTTCCGTCCAAAAAATCACGAATATTCGCCTCTTCGGGTTGTTATCAGGCTAACAGACGGTTGTTAATCGAATAACAGCAAACTCCCGGATTTTCACCCCTTTGCCGAATCCGTTAACCGCCAGCGGTTTATCCTCGGCATGCGATTTCCGGTCGCCGCACGGCTGTTCCGCGACGGTACAGCCGACGGGCCGGAGGATCCCCGGCCTCTCCGGGCTCCGACACACCGCACTCCATAATTTTTATTACCTTTGCCGACATGATACCCTATCGCAGAAAAACGCTTTCAAACGGTCTGACCGTCGTGGTCAACCGCGACCGGGCCTCGAAACTCGCCGCCGTGAACATGCTCTACCGCGTCGGCGCCCGCAACGAGAATCCGGCACGCACGGGATTCGCACACCTGTTTGAACACCTCATGTTCCGCGGCACGCGCGACGTTCCGAACTTCGACCTCCCGGTGCAGATGGCCTCGGGCGACAACAACGCCTTCACGAACAATGACTACACGGATTTCTACATCACCCTTCCGAAGGACAACCTCGAAACGGCCCTGTGGCTCGAGAGCGACCGCATGGAGGGGTTGGACATCACACCCGAGAAGCTCGAAACCGAGAAACGCGTGGTGATCGAGGAGTTCCGCCAGCGTTACCTCAACCAGCCCTACGGCGACCAGACGATGCTGCTGCGCGCCCTGGCCTACAAGGTCCACCCCTACCGTTGGGCCACCATCGGGCTGACGACCGACCACATCGCCGGAGCAACCCTCGCGGAGGTCGAGGCCTTCTACCGCACGTACTACCGTCCGTCGAACGCCATACTCTCGATCTCGGCCGACATGGACGAGGAGCGGATGTTCGATCTGGCCGAAAAGTGGTTCGCGCCGCTGGCCGACCGGTCCGCCGTCACGGAACCGATTCCGCAGGAGCCCCGTCAGTGCGAGGCGCGCCGCGAGGAGGTCGAGCGGGAGGTTCCGGCAACGACCGTCACGGTGGCCTACCACATGGGCGCCCGCACCGATCCGGATTTCTACACCGCCGACCTGGTTTCGGATCTGCTGGCCGGCGGCGACTCGGGACGCCTCTACACCCATCTGGTCAAGGAGCGGCGACTGCTCGCCAGCGTCAATGCCTATGTCTCGGGCGATGTCGATCCGGGACTCTTCGTCTTCACCGGACAGCTGCTGCCCGGCACCACGCCCGCGCAGGCCGAAGCGGCCTTCCGCGAAGAGATTCTCGCCCTGCAGCGCGGCGAGGTGAGCGACTACGAACTCGAAAAGGTGAAGAACAAGTTCGAAGCCAACACGCTCTTCGGCGAACTGAACGTCATGAACAAGGCGATGAACCTCGGCTTCTACGACATGCTGGGCGACCTCTCGCTGATCAACCGCGAGGTCGACCTCTACCGAACCGTTTCGCGCCAACGCATCTCGGACTTCTGCCTCCGCACGCTGTGCGAGGAAAACAGCTCCACACTCCTCTACAAAGCCCTCGAATCATGACCGCACAACCCCGCATCATACCCTCGGAGGTCGAACTCCTGCAGGCTGAACGGACGACCCTCGCCAACGGCATCGACCTCTACATCCTGGCCTCGGACGACTTCGAGGTGCTGCGCATCTCGTTTGTCTTCCGTGCAGGATCGGCCCGGCAGCAGGCGCCCTTCTCGGCATCGGCCGCCGCGAACCTCCTTGCCGAAGGCAGCACACGTCTCTCGGCGCAGCAGATCGCCGAACAGCTCGACTACTACGGCTCGTGGTACGACGTGAACATCGACCGCGACTACGCCTATGTCAACTTCGCCACGCTGTCGAAATTCTTCGACCCGACGCTTGCCGTGGCCGAAGAGATTCTGCTGCATCCGGCCTTTCCCGAGGAGGAGCTGCGCATCTACGCCGCCAAACGCCGCCAGCGGCTGGCCATCGAACGTACGAAGGTTGACGTCGAGGCCCGCGAGGCCTTTGCCCGGGCACTCTTCGGCCCGACACACCCCTACGGCATCTCGTCGGACGAGAGCGCCTACGACCGGCTGACGCGCGAGGAGGTGGTGGCATTCCATCAGCGGCACTACACCGCCGAAAACTGCTTCGTCGTCTGCAGCGGACGCATCGGCGCCCGTGAAAAGGCTGCCGTCGCCGCCCTTGCCGAACGGATTCCCCGCCGCGACGACGCCGGCATCGTCTCCTTTCCAGTTCCCGAAACGACACACGAGGTGTTTGTCGAACATCCCGGAGCCGTACAGTCGTCACTGCGCCTCGGGCGGCTGCTCTTCCCGCGCCAGCACCCCGATTTCGTGGGCATGCAGGTCGTGGCAACGGCTCTCGGCGGATACTTCGGGTCGCGGCTGATGCAGAACCTCCGCGAACGAAACGGATATACCTACGGCGTGGTAGCGGCCATGGTCAACTTCGAGTGTGAGGGCTATTTCGCCGTGGCCACGCAGGTCGGCGCCGGCGTCACCCGCCAGGCGCTGCAGGAAATTTACCGCGAGATCGAGCGGCTGCGCGAGGAGCCCATGCCCGACGAAGAGCTGGAGCTGGTCAAGAACATGATGTCGGGAGAGATGATGCGCGTGCTGGACGGTCCGTTCGGCATTGCCGACGTAACGATCGAGAACATCCTCTGCGGCGCCGACAACTCGGTCATCGGTGAGAATATCCGCCGCATCCGGCAGATGACGCCCGCCGATGTGCAGGCGCTGGCCCGGCGCTATCTGACGCGCGACAGCCTCGTAACCGTGGCCGTCGGGCCCGAGAATCCGATGAAGTAGACGGCGGGGCGACCTCCCGACAAGAAACGGGCGGAGCCGAAGGAAAGATCCTCCGGCTCCGCCCGTTTCCTGTCTGTCCGACTATTGCCGGACGATGTGCGCCTCCACCCAGTTGGTCAGTTCGACGAACTCAGCGACCGGGAGCGTCTCGGCCCGTCGCGAGAAGAAGGGATGCTCCGCGCCGCCGAAATCGCAGAAAGCCGCACGCAGGGCATTGCGCAGCATCTTGCGCCGCTGCCCGAACGAGGCCTTCACCACGCGGATGAACAGCGCCTCGTCGCACGCAAGCCGCGTCACCCCGTTGCGGCGCAGGCGCACAACGGCACTCTTCACCTTCGGGGGCGGATTGAAGACCTTCTCCCCCACCGTAAAGAGATACTCGATGTCGTACCACGCCTGCAGCAGCACCGAGAGAATGCCGTACTCCTTTGATCCGGGGCCTTCGGCCAGCCGCACGGCCACCTCGCGCTGGATCATCCCCACGCATTCGGGAACCAGATCGCGGTTTTCGAGCACCTTGAAGAAGATTTGCGACGAGATGTTGTAGGGGAAGTTCCCGATGATGCGCACCCCGTCGGGAAACTGGGCCCGGAGATCCATCTTCAGAAAGTCGGCGCCCAACAGGCGCGGCGTGAAGTCGGGATAGTGCGCATGAAGGTAATCGACGCTCTCCGCATCGATCTCCACGCCCCAGGTCGTGATGTCACGACGCTGCAGCAGGAACTGTGTCAGCACACCCATGCCGCACCCCACCTCAAGCACGGCTGCGGGGGCTTCGGGGGTTCCTCCCGAAAGGGCGTCGGCAATCTTGCGCGCGATGTTCAGGTCAGTCAGAAAGTGCTGACCCAGGGCTTTTTTGGCTCGAACTTCCGTCATACGGCTGCAAAGATACAAAAAACCCGACGACGCCACGCATCGCCGGGCAAGAATTCGAGATGGATCGATCGACATCACAAAGGGAGCGTCGAGGAAGCGTCGGAGAAATCCCTGCTCACCTCGGGAGCTTCACGGAGCATAGACCGGGACGGCCGCAGATGTGCTGCGGAGCCGTCGCGGGCAAGACTGCAGGCAAGTGCGTCAGGAGGCAGGGTTCTCATACAGCCGCCCGACCGCAGGATCTCCTCCGCATCAAGCGCGGTGCTTGCGCTGCCGGCGCTTCTCCAACCGTTTTTCGGCCTGCTGACGCTCACGTTTCTCGGCACGCTGCCGGCGTTGCGTGAGACGGAACGTGTAGAGCAGCCCTACGAAACCGATGCCCAGCAGCAGCACCCAGAACCATACGGCAATGCCGCTCTCCATGTACTCCAGTGCATAGATGATTCCGGCGATGGCCAGTACCATGGCGATCAGACGGATGATTTGCATCAAATTACCCTTCATGTTACTAATCTATTCTTTCTCTTTTACACGATTCCTTTTTCGGTGCTTCACGCCCGAGGTGTCAGTCGTCCGAAGAGCGTGGCAAGAGCGGCGTATCCTCTTAAATCAAACGAATCCGCCCTATGGAATCTTGTGTTTGTTCACTTCGTCGAGATGCCGCCGCTTTTTCTTGTGAGACTCGTTGTAGACCATTCCGGAGGCCGCAGCCACGAAAAGAATGCCTACGATGAAATCAAAAGTATGCACACAATTGGAATGCGTAAACTTCCAATAGATGTTGATCCCGAGCCACACGAGGGTCAACAGCAGAAAAGCGACAGCAAGAGTAAAGGTTTTTTTGTTGAAGTCTTTCATAGGCATAAGGTTTTAGGTTATCACTCTCGCTTCTTCATTCCTCATTCATACATCCAGCCCCCATCCAGCCCCCATTCCAGCCGCGCGGAGCCTTACCGCTTTTGCACCGTCTCCGGCACACCGCCGCGGGCGACGATCAGTTGCCCTGCTCGCAGATGAACTGGATACGCACCAGACGAATCTCCTCCTCCGTATAGTCGGGGCCCAGTTCGTCGAGCGCCTCATCCAGAGAATCGCTCTGGGCATCCTCCTTGAAGTAAAGGTAGATGTCCTCGATCTTGTCCTCGTCCATGAACTCCTTGAGGTAGTAGGAGATATCGAGTTTCGTCCCGGCGTTGACAATTCCTTCGATCTCGGTGAGCAGTTCATCGAAATCGAGGTTCTTGGCGCGGGCGATATCCTCGAAATCCATCTTCCGGTCGATCGACTGGATGATGAAGATCTTGTTGCCCGACTTGCTCGCCACGCCCTTGACGACCATGTCCTGCGGACGGATGATCTCCTTCTCCTCGACATAGGCCTTGATGAGTTTGACAAACTCCCCGCCGAACTTCCGCGCCTTGCCCACGCCGACGCCCGTGATGTTCTGCATCTCATCGAGCGTAATGGGGTACTGCACGGCCATATCCTCGAGCGAGGGATCCTGGAATACCACGAACGGCGGCAGTCCGTGCTGTTTGGCAACCTTCTTCCGCAGATCCTTCAGCATGGCGAAAAGCTCCTCGTCGGCAGCACCTCCGCGCCCCATCGGAGCCATCGCCTCAGCCTCCTTCTCCTCCTCGTCGTAGTCGTGATCGAGCGTCACGGTGACGGGGAACGGCATGGCTATGAAGTTCTCGCCCTTCTTGTTGATCGAGATGAGTCCGTAGTTCTCGATGCTCTTGTCGATGAGGCCCAGAATCAGTCCCTGACGCAGCACCGCGCCCCAGAAGCGGGCATCGTGATCGGCACCCGCCCCGAACCATTTCGACTTGTTGTGTCCGTAGCTCTTGATCAGCGCCGTATTCTTGCCCAGCAACACGTTGATCAGGTAGTCCGACTTGAACTTGTCACCGATGTCGCGCAGCGCTTCGAGCGCCATCTTCAGGGCAGCCTTGGCATCGACCTTCGGCTTGGGGTGCCGGCAGTTGTCGCAATTGCCGCAGTTCTCCTCGGGATACTCCTCGCCGAAGTAGTGCAGCAGCGTCTTGCGGCGGCACATCGAACTCTCGGCATACGAAACCGTCTCCTGGAGAAGCAGCTTGCCGATCTCCTGCTCGGCAATCGGCTTGCCCTGCATGAACTTCTCGAGTTTCTGGATATCCTTGTAGCTGTAGAAGGCCAGGCAGTAGCCCTCGCCTCCGTCACGCCCGGCACGCCCGGTCTCCTGGTAGTAGCCTTCGAGCGATTTCGGCATGTCGTAATGGATTACATAGCGTACGTCGGGTTTGTCGATGCCCATACCGAAGGCGATCGTTGCGACGATCACCTCGACACGCTCCATGAGGAAGTCATCCTGATTGGCCGCACGCGTCGCGGCGTCCATGCCCGCGTGATAGGCGTGGGCCCGGATGCCGTTGGCCCCGAGCAGCTCGGCAAGCTCCTCGACCTTCTTGCGACTCAGACAGTAGATGATGCCGCTCTTGCCCTCGTTCTGCTTGATGAAGCGGATGATGTCCCGGTCGACATCGTGCTTGGGCCGAATCTCGTAGTAGAGGTTCGGGCGGTTGAACGACGACTTGAAGACCGCGGCATCGGACATGCCGAGGTTTTTCTGAATGTCCATCTGCACCTTGGGCGTGGCCGTCGCGGTGAGGGCGATCAGCGGCGCCGTGCCGATCTCGTTGATGATCGGACGGATGCGCCGGTACTCGGGCCGGAAGTCATGTCCCCACTCCGAGATGCAATGCGCCTCGTCGATGGCGTAGAACGAAATCTTGATCTTGCGCAGAAAGGCCACGTTGTCCTCCTTGGTCAGCGACTCGGGAGCGAAATAGAGCAGCTTCGTACGACCCGCAAGCACATCCTCGCGCACCTGTGCCACCGCCGTCTTGTTGAGCGACGAGTTCAGGAAATGCGCAATGCCCGACTCGGCCGAAAAGGTCCGCATCGAATCCACCTGGTTCTTCATCAGGGCGATCAGCGGCGAAATGACGATCGCCACTCCCTCCATCAGCAGGGCAGGCAACTGGTAGCACAACGACTTGCCTCCGCCCGTAGGCATCAGCACGAAGGTATCCTTTCCTTCAAGTACATTGCGGATTACCGCCTCCTGATTCCCCTTGAACGACGAAAATCCGAAATACTCCTTCAATTTCGCATGCAAGAGGGCTGAATCGAACTGTTCCATTTTGGACTTCTGTGATGATCGTGGAAACTTGTTAAAACTTTTAAAAAACCATTTTCGGAAAATTCAACGTAAAGATAAAAAACTTTTCGGAAAAAAGCATAACTTTGTGAAAATTTTATTTGCCTTTCCACATGCGTCTTTACACCAGTGAACTCGTAAAGAAATACAAATCCCGAACGGTCGTAAACCACGTCTCGATCGACGTCAACCAGGGAGAGATCGTGGGTCTGCTGGGCCCCAACGGAGCCGGAAAGACCACCACCTTCTATATGATCGTCGGGCTGATCAAGCCCAACGAGGGGCGCATCTTCCTCGAGAACGACGACAAGCAGGTCACCGAACTCACCGGGCTGCCCGTCTACCGCCGGGCGCAGTTGGGCGTGGGATACCTCGCCCAGGAGGCATCGGTCTTCCGCCGGTTGTCGGTCGAGGACAACATCCGCGCGGTGCTCGAAATGACCGACCACACGAAGGAGTACCAGAACGAACGCGTCGAGGCCCTGATCGAGGAGTTCCGCCTGCAGAAGGTCCGCAAGAGCCTCGGCATACAGCTCTCCGGAGGCGAACGGCGCCGCACGGAGATCGCCCGCGCCGTGGCCATCAACCCGGCGTTCATCCTGCTCGACGAACCCTTTGCCGGAGTCGACCCCATTGCCGTGGAGGACATCCAGTCGATCGTCGCGACGCTCAAGCACAAGAACATCGGCGTAATCATCACCGACCATAACGTCGACGAGACGCTGGCCATCACCGACCGCACCTATCTGCTCTACGAGGGCAAGATCCTCAAGACCGGTACAGCCGAGGAGCTGGCGGCAGACCCGATGGTGCGCAAGGTCTACCTCGGACAGCACTTCGAGCTCAAGAAGAGCCACCAGCTGACCCAGGAGATGAAGAACCGCGTGGGAGAGGAGATCAAAAACAACACGAAGGAGGAGCCCAGAACCGACCATGAATAAAACCATTCCCCCGGGCCGCGTCCGAGGCACGCTGACGCCGCCCTGTTCGAAAAGCTACGCCCAGCGTGCCCTGGCAGCTGCCCTGCTCTCGAAGGAGGCCACCGTACTGCGCAACCTCGAATTCTGCGACGACACCCGTTCAGCCATGCGCTGCATCGAGACGCTCGGCGCCCGCGTGGAGCAGGTCGACGCCACGTCGCTGTCGATCGCCGGAGGGCTCGCGCCCCGCGGCTCGCGGCTCGACGTGGGTGAATCGGGCCTCTCGACCCGGCTTTTCACCCCTATCGCCGCCTTGTGCCACACGCCCATCACCATCGACGGTCGCGGATCGATCCTGCGACGCCCGATGGAGATGATGATCGAACCGCTGCGCGCACTCGGCGTGCGCGTGCGCGACAACGCAGGCTTCCTTCCCGTGGAGGTCTGCGGCCCGATACACGGCGGCGAGACGGAGGTCGACGGGTCGGTCTCCTCGCAGTTCATCACCGGACTGCTGCTGGCCCTGCCGCTGGCCGAGCGCGACACGACGCTCCACGTCCACGACGCCGTCTCGACCCCCTACATCGACATGACACTCGACACCGCGGAGCGCTTCGGCGTGGAGATCAGCCAGCGCGACTACCGCGAATTCTATATTCCCGGCGGACAGCACTACCGTTCGACCTATTTCAGCATCGAGGGTGACTGGAGCGCTGCGGCCATGCTGCTTGTGGCGGGCGCCACGGCCGGAGAGGTCACCGTGCGCAACATCTCGATGCTCTCGAAGCAGGCCGATACGGCCATCTGCTCGGCGCTCGTACACGCCGGAGCCGCCGTCATCAACGAACGCGACTCGGTGACCGCCGCACACCGTCCGCTGCACGCCTTCGAGTTCGACGCCACGAACTGCCCCGACCTCTTCCCGGCCCTCGCCGCACTGGCCGCAGCCGCGGAAGGCGTAAGTGTCATCCGCGGTACGTCGCGCCTCGAATACAAGGAGTGCAACCGCGCGGAGGCCATCCGCGAGGAGTACGGGCGGCTTGGCATCGAGGTCGACACCTCGGAGGAGGACCTCATGAAGATCCGCGGCGGGCAGGTGCATGCCGCCCGCGTCGGCAGCCACGGCGACCACCGCATGGCCATGTCGCTGGCCGTCGCAGCCCTGCGCGCCGATGCCCCCGTCGAGATCGAGGGCACGGAGAGTGTGGCGAAAAGCTATCCGGAGTTCTTCGAGGATCTGGCCCGCATCCGGGAATAGGCAGCAGTAAAAACTCGCAGCGACATGAATCAATTCGGATACAACTTCCGCCTCGCTCTCTGGGGCGAATCGCACGGGCCGATGGTCGGCATAACGATCGACGGCGTCCGGCCGGGCATTCCGCTCTCGGAGGCCGACTTTGCGGAGGATCTTGCACGGAGGCGCGGTGGTTCGGCCCCGGGCACCACGCCGCGTCGTGAACCCGACCTTCCGCAGATCGTCTCGGGTCTCTACAACGGTCACACCACAGGAGCCCCGTTGACGCTGCTCTTCGCCAATACCAATACCCGTTCGCAGGATTATGCCAACGTCGTGCGCCACTTCCGGCCCTCGCATGCCGACACGGTGGCCCACTTCAAATACGGAGGCTTCAATGACCCGCGCGGAGGAGGCCACTTCTCGGCGCGGCTGACCGTCACGCTGGTGGCCGCAGGCGTCGTTGCCAAGAAGATGCTGCCCGAAGGGGTACGCTTCACCACACGGCTGACCGAAATCGGCGGATGCACCGATCCGCAGCGTTTCGAGGAGGTGCTGCGCGCCGCGGCCGCCGATCTCGACTCGGTGGGAGGCATCGTCGAATGCCGCGTGCAGGGCGTTCCCCGCGGCTGGGGAGAGCCCTTCTTCGACTCGGTGGAGAGCATCATCGCCCACCTGCTCTTCTCCGTACCGGCGGTCAAGGGGGTGGAGTTCGGAAGCGGATTCGCCGGATCGCGGATGCGCGGTTCGCAGAACAACGATCCGGTCATCGACGCCCAAGGAACAACCTCGACCAACAACGCCGGAGGCATCAACGGCGGCATCACCAACGGCAACGAATTGGTGGTGCGCGCTGCACTGAAACCCACTCCGAGCATTGCCCGCGAACAGATGACCTTCAACCTCGACACGCAGCGCATCGAGCCGCTGACCATCCACGGACGTCATGACGTATGCGTTGCCCTGCGCGGCGCAGTAGTCGTCGAGGCCGCCGTCGCCATCGCCCTGGCGAACTTCATTCACGCATGACCCGTCGCGAAGCCATCGACCGCATTGCCGCACGTCTTACGGGGCTCTACGACGAACGCGAGGCGCGCAATCTGGCACGGTGGCTCGTGGCCGAATGTTCGGGAAAGACGCTTTCGGAGTTGCTCACCGACCCCGCGCGGGAGGTCGGGCCGGAGACGGTTCGCAGCATCGAGGAGTCGACGGAACGTCTTGCCGCGGGCGAGCCCCTGCAATACATCATCGGAGAGGCCGATTTCTACGGGCACCGCTTCGCCGTACGCGAGGGGGTGCTGATTCCTCGTCCCGAAACCGAGGAGCTGGTCGACTGGATCCTGAGCGAGGAGCCGTCGGCCCGACGGTTGCTCGACGTGGGTACGGGCAGCGGCTGTATCGCCGCATCGCTCGCCCTGGCGCTTCCCGACGCCGAGCTCTTCGCGGCCGACATCTCGCCGGTGGCGCTGGAGGTGGCATCCGGAAACTGCCGCCGCCTGGGAGCCCGGGTCGACATCCGCCGGGCCGACGCCCTCGCGCAGGCCGGACAGAGGGAAGATGCACAGGGGCTGGAGGAGACACAGGGGCTGGAGGAGGTTTTCGGATGCGGATTCGACCTCATCGTTTCGAATCCGCCCTATGTTCCCGAGAGCGATCGCGCGACGATGCATCCGAACGTCCGCGACCATGAGCCCGCCGAGGCGCTGTTCGTTCCCGACAAGGACCGAATCCGGTTCTACCGGGCCATTGCACGTGCCGGACAGCAGATGCTGGTGGCGGAAGGCCGACTCTACTTCGAAATTTACGAGCACGCCGCCGACGAAGTGGCCGGAATGCTCGCCGAGGAGGGTTATGCGGCAATCGAAGTGCGCGAGGACCTCTTCGGAAGGCCCCGCATGGTGCGCTGTCGCAAGGCTGCGTCCGGCTCGCAACCGCAACCCGCCAAATAAGCCGCCGCCGACAATAAAAGAAAAAAGTATGTCCCCAATGAAAAGAGAGTTCTCCGCGGCCGCCGAACCGAAGCCGCGACGCACAAAGACGCCCGATGAGGCACTCTCCGCACTGATGCGTCTCTGCGCACGCGCCGAGAAGTCGGAGGCCGACGCCCGGCGGCTGATGAAGGGCTGGGGCGTGGCCGAGGCCGATGCCCGGCAGGTGGTGGAGCGACTGGTGCGCGAACGGTTCATCGACGACGGTCGTTATGCCGAGGCCTTTGTGCGCGAGAAGCTGCGCTTGAGCGGCTGGGGAGCCTACAAGATCCGCATGGCGCTGCGCCGCAAGGGAATCTCCCCGGAGCGCATCGACGCGGCTCTGGCGCTGGCCAATCCCGAAGGGATGCGCAGCAGGCTGGAGACAATGCTCCTGCGCAAGGCCGCATCGGTGAAATACTCCACCTCCCACGAGTTGAAGACCAAACTGATCCGATACGGACTCTCGCTCGGATATGAATACGAAGCGGTGCTCGACGCCGCGTTGACCATCGTCAAAGAAGAAGACAATACATGCGACGAATTCTGACAATGTTCCTTTCGGCGGCATTCGCGAGTCCGGCCCTCGGCCAGGCGCTCAACCCCGCCGACTACGTCTACCCGGTGGAGGATGTGGCGCGCCTCTACTCGGCCAATTTCGGAGAGATGCGCCCCGGGCACTTCCATGCCGGTATCGACATCAAGACCGACGGCGTGGAGGGGAAACCGCTCGTTGCCGTGGCCGACGGATATGTCTCGCGCATCTCGATCGCCCCGGGCGGTTACGGGCGAGCCATCTACCTGACCCTGAACAACGGCACGACGGCCGTCTACGGGCATCTGCAGCACTTCCGCGACGACATCGAGGAGTATCTGCGCGACGAGCGCATCCGCCAGCGGCGCAACAGCCTCGACCTCTCGTTCGGCCCGGAGCAGTGGCCCGTGAAGCAGGGAGAACGGATCGGATGGTCGGGCAACAGCGGGTCGTCGTTCGGCCCGCACCTCCACTTCGAGATCCGCGACACCCCGACGCAGCGCGTGCGCAACGTCGTGCACGAGGGCGTCATCCGCCCCACGGACAACCTTCCGCCGCGCATCATGCGCATTCACTACGTCGAGGTCGACACGCTGCAGGGCATCCCCGTACACGGTCCCGCCACAAGTTACGGCGTCGTGCGCAGCGCCGACGGCCGCTACCGCCTCACGCGCGAAGAGCCTGTGGAGGTGGGACCGTGCGGATACTTCATCGCCGAGGTGACGGACCGGCGCAACGGCGTAGGCAACACCTTCGGGGTATGGCGCGTCGCGGCCGAGATCGACGGCGAGCCCTATTTCGAATACCGTATGGACGGATTCACGTTCGACCTCTCGCGCTGCTGCGACGCCGTGAGCTGCTACCCCATGCAGTGCCGCTCGCGCAACGAGGTGATTCGCCTGGCCCAGATGGAAGGAGCTCCGGACTGTTTCTACACGGTGATGCGCGAGCGCGGCGTGGTGCGTGCCGCCGAGGGTGAACGCCATCGCATCCGCATCGAGGTTGAGGATGACTGCGGCAATCGTTCGCAGGTGGAGTTCGCGATCCGCGGAACACGCTCCGCGCTGCAGCCCGAATCGCTTGTCGACACGCTCTGCGTGCCTCTGCGTTCCGACCGGGCATCGTTCGCAGCCTGCGGCGACGAGGCCATCGTGCGGATCCCGGCAGGAGCGCTGTTCGAGTCGCAGTTCGCACGTCCCCAACGGCGGGAGGTGTCGGCCGAGGCTCGGGGTGTGATGTTCCTCTCGCCCGTCTACCGGCTTCTGACTCCCGAAACATCGCTGCGCACGCCTGCCGTCGTTACCATTCGCGCCCGCGTGCCGCGCGAGCACCAGCTGCACGCCATGCTCGCCGTACGCTCGCGCAACGGCGGATGGTCGCCCGTGGGCGGCACCTACAACAACGGTGCCGTGCACGCCGTAACCCGCACGACGGGCGATCTGGCGGTCGTCGTCGACACGCTGCCGCCGACCATCCGCCCGCTCTTCACCGAGGGGGCCGATCTCTCGAAGGCCTCGTCGATACGTCTGCGTCTGGCGGACAATTTCGCAGGCATCACGGCCTGGTCGATGACCATCGACGGTGAATGGGTTCCCAGCGAGCGTTATCCGATGAGGGGAACGCTGGTTTACGAGTTCACCACCCCGCCGCAGCACCGGCGTCACACGATCCGCGTCACGGCGCGTGACGCCGGCGGGAACATCGCCCGCTACGAAGGTTCGTTCGTGCGATAGGCCGACGTCGGAAACACGCCCTACACAGAGAGACAATCCCCTCCCGAAAGTTTCCGGGAGGGGATTATTTTTTTGGACCTTTTCGGCAAAAAACTTATCACAAACGGCAAAAATTCGACCAAAAAATTGTAAATTTGTGTCAATTTACTAACCCATCCCGACTCGCCGCATGAAAAGGAAAAAATGGATCATCACGGCTCTCGTTCTCGTGGTCTTCTGTGCAGCCCTGGGCATCTACAACTACTTCAACGGACAAAAAAGCACGCCCGGAACGGACGTGGAGGAGATCGTTGCGCCCCGTAAAACCAACACGCTCAATGTCAACGGATTCATCATCCGGACCCGCCACCTCACCGACGGAATTTCCGTGGTGGCCAACCTCCTCCCCGACGAAGAGGTCGATCTGTCGTTCGAAACCTCCGGAAAGATCGTCTCCATCAACTTCCAGGAGGGTACGGCCGTCCGCAAGGGGGATCTGCTGGCCAAGGTCAACGACAAACCCCTCCAGGCCCAGCTGGCACGCTACGAGGCGCAGCTGAAACTCGCCGAGGACCGCGTATACCGCCAGAGCGCCCTGCTGGAGAAGGATGCCGTGAGTCAGGAGGCCTTCGAGCAGGCCCAGACGGAACTGGCTACGCTCATTGCCGAGATCAACATCGTCAAGTCGAACATCGAACTCACGGAGCTCCGCGCACCGTTCGACGGCATCATCGGACTGCGCAACGTCAGCGAAGGTGCCTACGCCTCGCCGAGCATCGTGATCGCCACGCTGACCAAGATCTCCCCGCTGAAGATCGACTTCTTCGTGCCCGAGCGCTACACCAACCAGATCAAATCCGGAACACGCTTCACCTTCCGTGTCGACGGACGTCAGGAGACCTTCCAGGGATCGGTCTACGCCGCCGAATCGAAGGTCGACCCCGAGACCCACACCTACGCCGTGCGCGGCATCTACCCCAACACGCGCGCCACGCTCATGCCCGGACGCTTCACGTCGGTCAACATCCAGCTCCACGACATTCCCGATGCCATCGCCATCCCCACCGAGGCGATCGTCCCCGAGATGGGTATCGACAAGGTATACCTCTACCGCAACGGACGCGCCCACGCCGTCGAGGTGACAACCGGTCTGCGCACCGACGCCGAGCTGCAGATCCTAAAGGGGCTCTCGGTCGGCGACACGCTCATCACCTCGGGAACGCTCCAGCTGCGCGAGGGCCTTCCCGTGAAACTCGACGTCGTAGAATAAACCCCGCCGAAGCATGAACATCTCCGAACTGAGCATCCGGCGGCCCGTGATGGCCTCGGTGCTGACGATCATCATCCTGCTTTTCGGATTCATCGGGTACAGCAGTCTCGGCGTGCGCGAATACCCCAGCGTCGACAACCCGATCATCTCCGTGTCGTGCTCCTACCCCGGAGCCAACGCCGACGTTATCGAGAACCAAATCACCGAACCCCTCGAACAGAACATCAACGGCATCCCGGGCATCCGCTCCCTGTCGAGCGTCAGCCAGCAGGGTCAGAGCCGCATCACCGTGGAGTTCGAGCTCTCGGTGGACCTCGAAACCGCCGCCAACGACGTGCGCGACAAGGTCTCCCGCGCGCAGCGCTACCTGCCCCGCGACTGCGACCCCCCGACGGTGAGCAAGGCCGATGCCGACGCCACGCCGATTCTGATGGTCACCATCCAGAGCGACAAGCGCTCGCTGCTCGAACTGAGCGAAATCGCCGACCTCACGGTCAAGGAGCAGCTGCAGACGATCAGCGATGTGAGCAGTGTGGAGATCTGGGGCGAGAAGCGATACTCGATGCGCCTGTGGCTCGATCCCGCGAAGATGGCCGGATACGACATCACGCCCACCGACGTAAAGAACGCCCTCGACCGCGAAAACGTCGAACTCCCCTCAGGCAGCATCGAGGGAAACACCACCGAGCTGACCATCCGCACGATGGGACTCATGCACACCACGCAGGAGTTCAACGATCTGGTGCTGCGCGAAGAGGCCGGGCGCATTATCCGCCTGAGCGATGTCGGACGCGCCGAACTCGGCCCCCGCGACACACGCAGCTACATGAAGATGAACGGCATCCCGATGGTGGGTATCGTGGTGATCCCCCAGCCGGGCGCCAACCACATCGACATCGCCGACGCCGTCTACGAACGCATGGCCTCGATGCGCAAGGACCTTCCGGAGGATGTCGTGACCTCCTACGGATTCGACAACACGCGGTTCATCCGCGCCTCGATCGACGAGGTGAAGCAGACCGTCTACGAGGCCTTTGTGCTGGTAATCATCATCATCTTCCTCTTCCTGCGCAACTGGCGCGTGACGCTCATCCCGTGCATCGTCATTCCCGTATCGCTCATCGGAACCTTCTTCCTGATGTACATCGCGGGATTCTCGATCAACGTGCTCTCGATGCTGGCCGTCGTGCTCTCGGTGGGTCTGGTCGTCGACGACGCCATCGTGATGACCGAGAACATCTACATCCGCATCGAACGGGGCATGTCCCCGCGTGACGCCGGCATCGAAGGCGCCAAGGAGATCTTCTTCGCCGTGTTGTCGACCTCCATCACGCTGATCGCCGTATTCTTCCCGATCGTCTTCATGGAGGGCATGACCGGACGTCTGTTCCGCGAATTCAGCATGGTGATCTCCGGAGCCGTCGTCATCTCGACCTTCGCGGCCCTGACCATCACCCCGATGCTCGCCACCAAACTCCTCGTGCGCCAGGAGCGCAAAAGCTGGTTCTACAACAAGACCGAACCCTTCTTCGTCTGGCTCAACAACTTCTACAGCCGCACGCTCGCCGCATTCCTCCGCCGCCGCTGGCTCGCCCTGCCCCTCATCGCCCTTACCTTCGGACTCATCGGATGGCTCTGGAGCACGATTCCCGACGAAATGGCTCCTCTGGAGGACCGTTCGCAGATCACGATCAACACCTCGGGATCCGAGGGTGCCACCTATGAATACCTGCGCGATTACACCGAGGATATCAACCGGATGGTCGATTCGCTGGTGCCCGAAACCGAAGCGGTGACGGCCCGCGTGTCGAGCGGCCGCGGAAACATCCGCATCGCACTCAAGGACATTGCCGAACGGGACCGTTCGCAGATGGAGATCGCCGAGGAGATCTCGGCCGCCGTGCGTTCGAAAACCAAGGCCCGGGCTTTCGTCCAGCAGCAGAGCACCTTCGGAGGACGCCGCGGCAACATGCCCGTACAGTATGTGCTCCAGGCCACGAGCATTGAACGCCTGCAGGAGGTGTTGCCGGAGTTCATGATGCGCGTCTACGAAAGCCCCGTCTTCCAGATGGCCGACGTGAATCTGAAGTTCAGCAAACCCGAAGTGCGCATCACCATCAACCGTGACAAGGCCAATCTGCTGGGCGTCTCGACGCGCGACATCGCCCAGACGCTTCAGTACGGACTCAGCGGTCAGCGCATGGGCTACTTCTACATGAACGGCAAGCAGTATGAAATTCTCGCCGAGATCAACCGCCAGCAGCGCAACAAGCCCGCCGATCTGCGCTCGATCTACGTGCGCAGTGCCGATGGCGAGATGATCCAGCTGGACAACCTCGTGGCGCTGGAGGAGAACGTCGCACCTCCGCAGCTCTACCACTACAACCGCTTCCTCTCGGCCACCGTCTCGGCAGGCCTCGCCAAGGGCAAGACCATCGGACAGGGCCTCGACGAGATGGACCGCATTGCCGACGAGGTGCTGGGGGACGACTTCCGCACGGCGCTCGCCGGCGACTCGAAGGACTTCCGCGAAAGCTCTTCGAGCCTGATGTTCGCCTTCATCCTGGCCATCGTGCTCATCTACCTGATCCTCGCCGCGCAGTTCGAGAGGTTCAAGGATCCGCTGGTCATCATGCTCACCGTGCCGCTGGCCATCTCCGGAGCGCTGGTATTCATGTGGAGCACCGACCAGACGATGAACATCTTCAGCCAGATCGGCATCATCATGCTCATCGGTCTGGTGGCCAAGAACGGCATTCTGATCGTGGAGTTCGCCAACCAGAAGCAGGAGGCGGGGCTCGACAAGCTCGTGGCCATCGAGGAGGCGGCGCTGCAGCGGCTGCGCCCGATCCTGATGACCAGCGCCTCGACGGTGCTCGGACTCCTCCCGCTGACCGTCGCCACGGGCGAGGGCGCCAACGGACGTATCGCCATGGGTATCGCCGTCGTGGGCGGCATGGTGGTGTCGACGATTCTGACGCTCTACATCGTCCCGGCCATCTACAGTTACGTTTCGACCAACCGGGTCAAGCAGGCCCAAAAGCAGAAATAACGGCATCATGAAAAAGACTCTTCTTCTTGCATGGCTCCTGGCCGCGGCGGGCGGCGTTGCGGCTCAGCAGGCTTCCGACACCCTTCGTGAAGGAGGGCTCGAACTGCTCACGCTGCGCGAATGCCTCGAAACGGGCCTTGAGCAGAACTACGACATACGCATCGTGCGCAACGACGAATGCATCAGCGACAACAACGCCACGGCGGCCAACGCCGGCATGGTGCCGACCATAGACCTGGAGGCCGGGTATGCCGGAACGTTCGACAACAGTCGCGCCACAACGCTGCGCGCCGGGGGCTCCGCGAGCGAACACGGCGTCTACGATCAGGCGGCCGACGTCGGCGTGGCGGTCAACTGGACGCTCTTCGACGGATTCCGCATCCGCACCGAGTACAAGAAGCTCAAGGAGCTGCAGCAGAAAGGGGCTCTGCAGACACGTCTGACGATCGAGGATTTCGTGGCGACATTTACCGCCGAATACTACAATTTCGTACAGCAGACGCTCCGTCTGGCCAACTTCCGCTACGCCATGGAGCTCTCGCGCGAGCGCATGCGCATTGCTCGGGAGTGGTACCGCGTGGGCAGCTCGCCCCGTCTGGAGACCCTTCAGGCCCGGGTGGACTTCAATGCCGACAGCTCGCAGTACATGTCGCAGCAGGAGCTGGTGACCGCCTCGCGCATCCGCATCAATGAATTGCTGGCCAACGCCGACCTCGGAAGACGCTTCACCGTGCAGGACACGCTCATCGCCATCAACGACGGGCTGCAGTGGGAGGAGCTCGTGGCCCGGACCTGCGAGACGAATGCCCAACTGTTGATTGCCGACCGCGACAACACCATCTCGGAACTGGATCTGAAGAGCATCAGTTCGCGCAACTACCCCTACGTACGCCTCTCGACCGGCTACGGATACAACTACAACCGCTACGGCAGCGGCACGAACCTCTCCCGCGGGACGTTGGGGCTGAACGCCGGCGTGCAGGTGGGATTCACGCTCTTCGACGGCAACCGCCGCCGTGAACAGCGCAACGCCCGCATTGCCGTCGAGAACTCGCGCCTCACGCGTCAGCAGCTTGAACAGTCGATTCTGGCCAACCTCGCGAATTACTGGCAGGCCTACCGCAACAACCTGGAAGTCATACAGCTCGAACAGGAGAATCTGATCGCTGCCCGTGAAAACTACCGCATTGCCATGGAGCTCTACCAGTTTGCACAGCTGTCGGGCATCGAGGTGCGCGAGGCGCAGAAGAGTCTGCTGGACGCCCAGGAGCGCATCCTCACGGCGCAGTACAACACAAAGCTGTGCGAAATCACGCTGCAGCAGATCAGCGGAAACGTCCTCGTCTACATGAAGTGACGCATGATGAAGTGACGCACGGCCGGCCGGTTCGTCCCGTATCGACGCCCGGCCGGGGCACACTTCCCTTCGTTGTCAGGCAGAGAGCATTCACCCGAGTTTTCAACCTTTCTGTTCATTGTCCGGTGAAATATTTTCCATTGGAAATTTGTTTTATCGGAAAATAATTCATACTTTTGCATCGTTATTGAGATACAAACCCGAAACACTGCCACGAAGATGAACAAAAAAAAGATTGCCTGGGGAACGGTCGTCGTGCTGGCACTGCTTGCCGCAGCCATTGCCATTACCCGCAATCGGACAGCAAACGAAAACAAGACAACAAATAACGAAAAAACACAAACAGCCATGAACACCATCCATCTGACCAAAGCTGACTTTCTGAAGAAGGTCGTTGACTACGAAACGAATCCCCGCGAATGGAAATATCTGGGCGACAAACCCGCACTGATCGACTTCTACGCCACCTGGTGCGGCCCCTGCAAGGCACTTTCGCCGGTGCTTGAGAAGCTGGCGGCCGAATACGGTGACCAGATCTACATCTACAAGATCGACACCGACCAGGAGCAGGAGCTCGCCGCAGCATTCGGCATCCGCTCGATTCCCACGCTGCTCTTCGTGCCCATGGAGGGCAAGCCGCAGATGGCTCAGGGCGCCATGCCCAAATCCTCGCTCAAGGAGGCCATCGACAAGATTCTGTTGAACCGCTAAGCCTCTCCACGCCATGGCATACACAATCGACCCCGGGCGCTGTCCGCAAAACCACCGCTGCCCGCTCATCGGACTCTGCCCCGCGGAGGCCATCTCGCAGGAGGGGTTCTCGCTGCCGCGCATCGACGCCTCGAAATGCCTCGAATGCGGACTCTGCGCCGAGCATTGCGGACGTCAGGCCGTACACCTCGCAGACCGATGAACGCTGAGCACGACACACTTTGCAGGATCCGCGACCTGCAGCGGGCGATCAACCGCTTCGAGGCCGGCTTCGAAGAGCGCTACGGCGTCTGTCTGAACGAAGGAATGGCGCTCTGCACCCTCTCGAAAACTGAACGGATGTGCCCGGGCGAGCTGGGAGAGCGCATGGGACTCACGCCTTCGAACATGTCGAAGGTGCTGCGCGCGGCTGAAGGAAAGGGGCTCCTGCGGCGCGAACTGTGCTGCGAGGATCGTAGGCAGACCTACTACTCCCTGACGGAGGCCGGACGTAAACTGCTTCGCTCGCTGGACTGCGGCTGCGTCGAGATGCCCGGGGCGCTGCGCAAGTGGCTTGACGAGGCGTGAACAGATATCTTATTCTGACAGTGACGGGGCCGCATGTATCATCATGCGGCCCCGTCGCGCTTTTTGCGGACCACTCGGCGAAGACCGTTCACGGAACGTGCGCCCGCCCGCGGAGGGTGCGTCGGGGAAAGAAAATGCGTTTTGAGGAGGAAAAAGGCGGCAATACGAAAAATTTGACCTACCTTTGCGGCGTCAAGAATTTACCCGTAACATGGACTGGCTCAAGGATCTCCTCTTCGAACACTCGGCCCTGCAGGCCGTCGTGGTGCTGTCGCTCATCTCCTCGATCGGCATCATGCTGGGAAAAATCCGCATCTTCGGCATCTCCCTCGGCACGGCCTTCATCTTCTTTACGGGCATCCTCGCCGGACACTTCGGGCTGACGATCGACCCGCAGATGCTGATCTATGCCGAAAGCTTCGGACTGATCCTCTTCGTCTATGCCCTCGGGCTGCAGGTCGGCCCGGGATTCTTCAGCTCCATGCGCGCCGAAGGCACCCGGCTGCTCTCCCCCGCCATCGCCCTGATCATCATCGGCACCCTGCTGGCCGTAGGTCTGGCCTATGCCTTCAAGGTCCCGATGCCCGACATGTCGGGCATCCTCTGCGGCGCAACGACCAACACCCCGGCCCTCGGAGCCGCCCAGCAGACCCTTCAACAGATGGGATTCGACGCCAACGGCGCCGCGCTGGGATGCGCCGTAACCTACCCGCTGGGCGTCGTGGGAGTCATTCTGGCCATCGTCTTCCTGCGCCGCTTCTTCGTGCGTCCGACGGACCTGCCGGGCCCCGACGCCGAACACCGCAAGAACGTCTTCATTGCCAGCTACCACATCACCAATCCCGCACTCTTCGGCAAGAGCATCCACGAGATTGCCACGAACAGCCACCACCACTTCGTCATCTCGCGCGTATGGCGCAACGGACAGGTCTCGATCCCCACGTCGGACAAGACCCTCCAGCAGAACGACGTGATTCTGGTCATCACCACCCCCACCGAGGCCGAAGCCCTGCGGATAATCTTCGGCGAGCAGGAGACGCGCGACTGGAACAAGGAGAATATCGACTGGAACGCCGTCGACAGCCAACTTATCTCGCAGCGCATCCTCGTCACGCGCCCCGAGATCAACGGGAAACGCCTCTCGCAACTGCGGCTGCGCAACACGTTCGGCATCAACATCAGCCGCGTCTACCGCTCGGGGGTGCAGCTGCTCGCCACGCCCGACCTGCGGCTGCAGCTCGGCGACCGCCTGACGGTCGTCGGCGAGGCACAGGCGATCCGCAACGTCGAGAAGATCCTCGGCAACGCCGTGAAGAGCCTCAACGAGCCCAACCTCGTGGCCGTATTCATCGGGTTGATCCTCGGACTGACACTCGGAAGCATTCCGGTGTCGATCCCCGGCATCTCGATCCCCGTGAAGCTGGGAATGGCAGGCGGCCCGATCATCGTGGGCATTCTGATCGGCACCTTCGGGCCTCGTCTGCACATGATTACCTACACCACACAGAGTGCCAACCTCATGCTGCGCGCCCTGGGACTCTCACTCTACCTCGCCTGCCTGGGGCTCGACGCCGGACGCCACTTCTTCGAGACGGTCATGCGGCCCGAAGGGGCGTTGTGGCTCGGCATCGGATTCGTGCTGACGTTCGTTCCCGTGGTCCTCGTGGGACTCTTTGCCCTGCGCGTGCTGAAGGTCGACTTCGGGTCCGTCTCGGGGCTGCTGTGCGGCAGTATGGCCAATCCCATGGCGCTGAACTACGCCAACGACACGATCGAAGGCGACAACCCCTCGGTATCGTATGCCACGGTCTACCCGGTCTGCATGTTCCTGCGCGTAATTATCATCCAGGTGACGCTGATGCTTGTGCTCTGAGCACTCTGCAGGCACAAAAAAGAGAACCCGGCGGCTCCCTCAGGGAACGGCCGGATTCTTTTCTTATCTTACAACCGCGGGCTGCCGACAGTCAGACGGGCAATGTCTTCAACTACCCTTCCCGACAACGCTCCTTCCTCAGCGCCCGGGGAACAGCAACGGCACCTCGCCCTCGAAATTCGGAGTGAAGACCCCCTTGCCGAGGTTTGCACGGATCTCAGCCTCACTCCAGAAGCGTCCTCCATCCAGTTCACGGCTCGGATGTACCTCGCCGTCATAAACCGCACGATGGACATAGACCAGCTCATATTCGCGATCCGAGCGAAACGGATAGACCGCAATCCGCTCGGGAGAGAAAGTCTCGATGCCGATCTCCTCGCGCACCTCGCGCCGCAGCGCCTCCTCGACGCTTTCGCCATAGTCGACGTGTCCCCCCACGGCCGTATCCCAGCGCCCGGGCTGGATATCCTTCCACAGGGGACGCTTCTGCAGGTAGAGCTCTCCGCGCGAATTGAACAGATGAAGATGCACCACGGGGTGCAGCAGCATCGACCCTCCGTGGCATTCGCCGCGCGTAGCGCTTCCGATGACACGTCCCGAGAGGTCGACCACCGGAAACAGCTCCTGGTTATTGTCGTTCATTCTCTGAAGGTTTTTGCCCGGCCGGCGGGACCGTTGCCGGCTGCTGGGGGAGGGATGCCGGCTGCGGAGCCTGCGCCGGCAGAGCCGATATCGGCTGCTGCGGAAGCGCCGTATCGCCTCCGCGCGACGATTCGCGCGGCTGGCCGACCTCGAAGCCGAGGCTCTGCATCCACTCGACCGTAGCCGGATCGACCTGATCGAAGCGGTCCGTCCAGCGACGCTCCTCGATAAGCAGCTTCTTGCGCGCCTCAAGCGCCCGCATTAACGGGAAATCGGGATGCGGAAGCCGTTGTGTCTCCTCCCGGCGCGAGGGGCGGATCTTCCGGTCGAAGACCGCACGCTGCGACGGACGCCGCTCCCCTTCCCAGCGGAAGCCCTGAAGAAAGAGCTCCTGGTCGAGCGGAACCTTGTTCAACGGATAGATGTTCCACTCGGGAGAGGTGCGGTAGACGATCGTCACGACCTGTTTGTCCTCGATGTAGAACGACGCATCGCCGCTCTCGACAAATCCCACATCGGTAATCTGCGGAGGCTCGCCGTCCTGCATGTAATAGATCGTCTGCACGTTGCTGTTCACGTCGTTGCGGTAGATCTCATTGTTGCGGAAGTGGGCGGTCATCTCCTTGCCCGCAATCTGGTTGTAGTGGGCCGTATCGAGCTGTGCCACCATCATCGGCGAACCGATGAACTCGGCGCGCAGCAACTGCTGATGCTGCGTATAGATATCCATCACGTCGGAGGTGATCTGGTTGCTCTGGTTCCACAGCACGGGTTCTATATAGAGATGGATCGTCGAATCGGTGCTGATAGCCGTCATCGAGTCGCACACGGCCTGGAAATCGGACCGATAAATGCGCACGTTGCGGAAGCCCTTCATCAGACGGTAGATCGAGTCGGCAGGGAGAGCCGAAAGGGAGTCAAGCGAATCCGCCGCCCCGAGCGAATCAGCCGATCCCGACACCACCTCCAGGGAGTCGGCCGTCCACCATTCGTCGAGCAGACGCTGCAGCGAATCCTGCGCCCGGCTGTTGTCATCAAGCTGCGACTCCAGGTCGGACAGCGCCTTCAGATCGTCGGGATCGAGGGTTTTCCCCTTGCGCTCCGCACGCGCCTTGCGTGCAGCAAGTTTCGAGGCCGCCTTGATCCGACGGGCCTCCAGCAGCCGCTCCTCGCGCTCCTTTTGGGCCAACAGCTTGGCCGTAGTCTTCTCCTGTCGTTCGGCCGCGATTTTGGCCAGCAGCTCCTTCTTGGCTTCGGCCTTCCTGGCCTTCTCCTCGGCCCGGGCCTTTTGTGCCTGCTCCTTGAGGTATGCCTTGCGGGCGCTGCCCGTCAGTGTATCGAGCGGATTGACCGGAGCCGCCAGGGAATCGGCCGGCTGCGCCGTATCGAGCGAATCGGTTGCTGAGACCGACGAGACGTCAGGTGCATCAGATGCATCGGGAGCATCGGCAACATCGGCAACATCAGAAGTGTCGCCACCGGGCTTCTCTCCACCGAGCGGATCCACGCCCTTCGGAAGCGTGTCGGACGGAATCGGTGCAACGGCGCTCGCCGTTGAATCGGTCCTAAGCCGGTCGGGACGGATCCCGCCATCCTGCGACGTCGAGTCGCTGCGGTTCGAAAGAGCCTCCAGTGCCGCACGCGCCAGCGAATCGGCGCGGGCAGCCTCCTCCGCACGCCGCAGGGCGTTCTCGTTGATTGTGAAGAGGTACATCGTATCGGCCCGCATGAAGAGCGAGTCGCCCTGCGTAAGGTCATAGCTGATAGCCGCGGGGCGACGTGTCAGCAGGGCATTGCCCGGATCCTTCCAATACTCGCCGTAGTCGCCGAAGGCTACAACCTTGTGTTCGGTATCGTCCAGCTGCAGGTCTCGGCGCAGGATGAGGTGCTCCTTGGGTCGGTTGTAACGGATGCTGTCGCTCCAGACCTCCTGCTTGTCGGTGAGCAGGTATCCGTTGCGCGTCACGACATAGATGGTATCGGCGCTCTCGTAACTGCCCCGGTCGGCATAAAGGTAGTCGCCGTCTCGATTCCAGGTATGGGTATGGTCGAAGAAGAAGGCATTGTCGGTGGCCATGTTGTAGACCACCGAATCGCCGCGAAGTTCATACTCGTCGTTGCGCATCTCCACGCGGTCAACGGCCACCAGATCCTTCGTATCGGCGAAATAGTATCCCCGGACCGCCTCCAGGCGGTTCTCCCGGTTGATAAGCACTCCGCCGTCGCCGAACTCTCCCACGTTGCTCTTCGTGTTGAAGAGGAACTTGTAGGTATAGAGCGTCGCGTCACCGTCGATGACCTTCACGATATCGGAGTAGACACGGGCCTCGTTGATGTTGCCGTCATATTCGGCGCGATCGCCGTAGATGTAGGTCGTGTTCTTGTTGATGAGAACGTTGCCGAAGAATTCGATCCGCATGTCGGAGTAGCGCACCGCCGAGTCGCACGTGATGACGGCACCGTTGTGCTGCGCGGCGAAGTTGCCCACCAGAAAAATGACCGAATCCCCCGGGGCCACAGGTCCCGTGAGATCCGACTTGAGGTCAATGAGTCTCTTCTCGCCCTCCTCTCCGGCAGGCGCCTGCATGCCGTCGCGTGCCGGCAGGACGCCGACGACGACCAGCGCCGCAAGCACTATGGATACGAACCGACGCACGACGGATTTACTTCACCCAGTGTTTGTTTTCGAACTCTCCCTTGCGGAACTCCGGGATGATGTAGACATACATGGCATCGATCTTCTTCGTCAGCCACTCCCGGAAAACCCGTTCCTGCTTGTCGGCGAGTGCCATCTCCTCCAGACGCAGGTAGTCCTCGTTGAGCGACGCCGTATGGGTGGGAATCACCTCCACGAGTTTGACGATCTTGGCCATCTGATTGCCCAGCATGTCCTCGGCCAGGAACGCCGACGACACCTCCCCGGGCTTCAGCTGCATCAGTGCGTTGTAGTCCGCGAGGCTCTTGAAACGTCCGAAATCCTCCTTGAGGAACTTCGTGACCGTAAGGCTCGCGGCATCCATCGGGCTGTAACGCTCCAGAATGTCGTGATTCGAGACAATACCGCCGTTCATCTTCGACGAAGCGTCGTCGGAGAACTTCAGCGCAGCCTCCTCAAAGGTAAGCGAATCGGTATGGATCAGATTGGCGATGCTGTCGAGCATGTTGAGCGACTCGCCCAGCTCCTCCGAAGTGTAGACCGGGCGCAGCAGGATGTGGCGGAAATGGTAGAGCTGTCCCTGCTGGTCCAGCAGCTGAATGATGTGAAATCCGTACTGCGACTCGACGACCTCCGACACCTGGCCGGGCTTCAGCGCCTCGAGCGCCTTGGCGAAAGCCGGATCCAACTGGGCCAGCGGCGTGGGATCCATCTCTCCGCCACGCATCGCCGTACCGTCCTGCGAATACATGCGCGCAAGGTTTTCGAACTTCGCCTGTCCCGAAATGACACGCTCACGCATGTCCACCAGCCGTTCGCGCGTACGCTGCTTGGCGGCGGTCATCGACTTGGGGAACTTCGTGATCTGCGCATAGACGTACTGGTCGGCGATGATCGGCAGGCTGTCCCGGGAGATCGACTTGTAATAGCGCTCCACCTCGCCGGGAATCACCGTCACCTTGTTGACAACCGTACGCTGCATCTCCTGGGCGTAGCTCTGCTCCTCGTAACGCTGGCGCAGGATCTCCCGGATGTTGAAGATCGGCATGTGATGCCGGGCCTCCAGCGCCGAGATCGACCCCTCCATGGCGATCATCTGCTGCACCTGATCCTCGACCGTCGAGGCGATGGCGCCCTGGTTGATCTCCACCGAGTCGATCTGCGCCTGGTTGTAGAGCAGGCGCTGCGTCATAAGGGCCTCAAGGCTTTCGTTCATCGGATCCCGATCCGACGTGTAGCCCTCCTCGCGGCGCTGCTGCACCAACTGCTGGGCGTAATTCTCCACCTCGGAGTAGAGGATCGACGAGGAGCCGACAACGGCTACCACCTTGTCGAGCATTACCTGGCGTTTCTGAGCCCGGGCGCCCGTCAGCAACATCAGGGCGAGGACCGTGGCCGTTATGCATCTTTTCACCATCTTGACTGGTTCGTTTCGTGGGTTATATTTTACTTGTTGTACTTTTGATATCCATCGGTTGTCAACATCAACATCATCATCGGGCGTCGGGACCGTCACGGTGTTCGCGGTGCTCCTCGAAGAGTTTCACGTCGCCATCCTCCAGAGCCTGACGATAGAGCTCCTCCTCGTGATTGCGGATGATCTCACCCTTGCGCTGGTTGAAGAGGATGCGGCGGATCGTGCCGCTGAGCCGTTCGAGGGGAATCGGCTCCCCCACGCGCATCACCGCATCGATCTGGAAGTAGTAGCGCGAATGGCTGTCGCGCATCTCCTGCACGGCCGTGGACGACAGAACCGAATCGTAGGACTGCGAACGCAGCGTCGGCAGGTAGCTCAGGAACTCCGGGAAGTCGATCCACTGATCGCGGAAGTCGTTGACCGTAAAGTTGTTCTTCTCGCAGATATCGCTGAAGTCCTGCTGCTGGGCCGCGTTTTTCGAGCCCATCAGCTGCTTGAGCTTCGCCGACTGCCGGTAGTGTTCGTCGAAACGCACGATGCGGCCCTTGACGATCGTGCGGTCGAGTTTGAAATCGCCCTTGTGGGCGTTGTAGTACTCGGCGATCTCCGCGGCCGTGAAGACCGTGTCGATCGAGCGGTCGACGTAGTGCTGGTCCAACTGACGGATCAGCAGCGCCTGGCGGTACTCCTCGACCATGCGGTCGATGTCGCCGGCCGACGACGAAAAGAGCGTCTCCGCTTCGCGAAGCTTCAACTGCTTGCGGATCCAGCGGTCGACATAGACCTTCATGTAGGCGACGCTGTCCTCACCGGAGAGTCCGGGAGGAACGACCGACCGTACGTCGTTCAGCCGCAGCTCCTTGCCTCCGGCCCGGGCTATGGTCGTGTCGCTGGAGAAGTACCGCGGCAACTCCCGGCAGCCGGCCAGCAGCAGAAGGCCCGCCGCGACCGTTATTTTCGCTCGCCAATTCTTCATACAGAGGGCAAAGATACGATTTTTACTCGTAACTAACGCACTTTGCCGCAGGTTTATTACGCCGTCGCAGGATTTTTATCCCCGGGGCGCGCGTCGGACTTCTCCGCGGATTTCATCTTCCGCAGCGTACGGGCCATCATGTACCCCGAGATGGCCGTCAGCGCCAGGGCCACGATGTAAATCAGCACATACAGCGTCCGGTTGTCGATCATCTCGATCAACAGCGTATTCCCGTAGCCGGCCATCAGCATGAGGTAGGCCACGGCGTTGTTCAGGGCGTGAAGGATCATCACCGACCACAGCGATTCAGTGGACAGGTAGACGAATCCGAGAATCAGGCCGATGACCGAGGCACTGACAACCTGCGCCGGCTGAACGTGCAACACGCCGAAGAAGAGCGACGAGACGAGCCACGCCACGGTGACGCCGTAGCGGACCCTGAGCGATCCGAGCACCACGCCGCGGCAGAGCAGCTCCTCGAAGATCGGGGCAAAGACCACCAGCATGAGGATCGTCCAGCCGCCGCGCCCGACATCCATCTTGACATCCGGGAGCAGCCGCAGCAGGGGTTCGAGAACGACGCCTACGGCAAAGATCAGCACGAAGGCCCACAGCAGCAGTGCGGGATTGAAGCCTCTTAGAGCGAAGCCCGCCCAACGCCCGCGCCCGCCGCGCACCCGACGATAGTAGAGTACGCCGGCCAGCGCCGCAGACATCGAAATGAAGTAGAGTCCGGCCTGAAGCCGCCCGAGCGCCTGCGGCGCAAGGCTTGTCAGATCGGTGCCATAACCAGCCACGAGCAGCACCAGCATGGCCAGCACGCTCACGATGATCTGTGCTCCGAGGGCGATGCCCAGCATGGCCAGCACGTCGCCCACCGTCGGGAAGCGGCGCTCGCGCAGTTGCGGAGCCGCCCCGGGGGTCACAGGAGATGCGGAGGCTCCGGAAGTTCCGGAATTTCCTGTGTTTGCGGAGTTTGCGGCCGAGGATGCCGCCACGGAAGGTTCCTCAGGACGGGACGCCGCCTCCGCGCGTCCCTTTTCTGTCGTCATATCGTTCATGTTCGTTGTGGTTCGATATCTTTCCGAGTCCAAAGATAGTGCAACAGACGTGCAAAAACAAATTTTTGTTCCCCGGGAATCCGGAGGGGTGTTTTTCCGCAATCACGGAGCATTTTTGACCTCCGGCGATGGATTTCCATATAAAATCACTAAATTTGCCTGCTTATAAACCTCGAATCTATGGCAAAGGTAATCGCATTGGCCAACCAGAAAGGCGGCGTGGGGAAAACCACAACCGCCATCAACTTAGCGGCTTCACTCGCCCTGCTGGGCAAAAAGGTTCTGCTGCTCGATGCCGACCCCCAGGCAAATGCCACCTCGGGACTCGGTTTTGACATCAACCTCGAAGGAATCTACGAATGCATCACCGGACAAAAACGGGCCGAGGAGGTCATCCTCCACAGTCCCGACGTCAAGAATCTCTGGGTGCTGCCCTCGTCGATCGATCTGGTGGCCGCCGATACCGAACTGCCCAAACTCGAAAACGGTCACTTCGTCATCAAAAACATCGTTGACTCGGTGCGCGACCGTTTCGACTACATCTTCATCGACTGCTCCCCCTCGCTCGGCTACACCACGCTCAACATCCTCACGGCCGCCGACACGGTGCTGATCCCCGTGCAGTGCGAATACCTGGCGCTTGAAGGTCTCTCGAAGCTGCTGAACACCATCCGCAAGGTCAAGAGCGGACTCAATCCCGCACTCGACATCGAGGGGTTCCTGCTGACGATGTACATGCGCAACCGACTGAACAATCAGGTGGTCACCGAGGTGCGCGAACACTTCGGAGCCCTGGCCTACGACACAATAATTCAGCGCAATATCCGTTTGGGTGAAGCCCCCTCGCACGGAAAACCCGTCATGCTGTACGATGCCGGGGCCGTCGGCTCGGAGAACTACCTCAACCTGGCCCGGGAGTTTCTGAAACGGAACCGCAAAAGATAGCTAAAACAACGATCGATATGAAACAGAAAGGTTTAGGACGCGGTCTCGACGCCATCTTCGGCAATGAAGCCCTCGATGTCAAGCTCAAGCCCATGAGCCACATGACCGAGATCGACATCGACGACATCATACCCAACCCCACGCAGCCGCGCAAGCAGTTCGACGAGGAGGCTCTCGACGAGTTGGCCGACTCGATCCGCCAGCTGGGGGTTATCCAGCCCATCACGGTCAAGAAGTCCGACAACGGGAAGTACATCATCATCAGCGGCGAACGCCGCTGGAGGGCCGCGCAGCGCGCCGATCTGAAGAGCCTCCCGGCCTACATCCGCGAGGTGGACGACGAAAATCTCCACGCCATGGCCCTGGTGGAGAACATCCAGCGGCAGGACCTCAACGCCATTGAGATTGCGCTGGGATTGCAGCGGCTCATCGACGAGTGCCACCTCACGCAGGATGCCCTCTCGGAGAAGGTCGGCAAGAAGCGTTCGTCGGTCTCGAACTACCTCCGGCTGCTCAAGCTTCCCGACGAGGTGCAGCTCGCCCTGAAGGAGGGACTCATCTCGATGGGACATGCCAAGGCCATTGCCGGCGCCCCCGCCGAGCAGCAGCTCCGCGTGTTGAAGAAGTGCATCCGCAAGGGACTCTCCGTGCGTCAGATCGAAGAGCTGGTGCGCGCGCTGTCCGAAGCGCCCGCCAAAGCCCCGGCCGAAGCCGAAGAGGAGTATCCCGAAAGCTACTCGCGGCTGGTCGAGCAGCTCGAAACGGTCTTCTCCCAGGATATCTCGATCAAACGTTCGAAAAACGGCGGCGGCAAGATCGTCATCGAGTTTGCCGACGACCGGGATATCGACGCCTTCATCGAACGATTCGCTCACCGCTCCTAACACACCCCCTGCTTCATGGCAACGATCCGGGTCAGACTCCTCCTGCTCGTCGCGCTCCTCGCCTGGGCGCTGCCGGCCGGCGCACAACTCCGCCGCGGACCGCGGACATTCGTCCGCAGCGGTCTGCGCGAAGCCCCCGACTCGCTCAAGGCTCGCCGTGATTCGCTGCGCGGCGCAGCGCTCGCCCGACAGTTCGACTCGGTGGCCCGGGAGATGTATTTCGTGGACTCCGCGGCACTCACGGCGCTGCGCACCGACGACCTGCATCAACTCGACTCCGCAGCCCTCGCACGGTTCGAAGCCGCTCAACAGGGCCTCGACACCACCTCCCGCCGCCCGCTGTTCAAAAAGGGATGGTTCATGAGCGACTCCATGTCGCTGTCGAAGGTGTGCTGGATCTCGACCGTTCTGCCCGGCTACGGACAGGTCTACAACAAGCAGTACTGGAAGCTGCCCGTGCTCTACGGAACCGTCGGCACGGGGCTGGCCCTCTTCCTGCATGAGAACAAGGTCTACAAACCGCTTCGGCGCGAGTACGATGCCTATACGAGTGTCAGCACCGTGCGCACGCCCGAACTCGACGCCCTGCAGACGCGGATGATCCGCAGCAACACGCGACGTCAGCTCTATCTGGGACTCACCGTCGCCTCGTACATCTACTTCATCGGCGACGCCGCGGTAAACTACGCCACCAACGATGTCTCGGCGGTGAAAAAGGCAACGACCCTGGCCTGCATCTTCCCCGGTGCCGGACAGGTCTACAACCGCAGCTACTGGAAGGTGCCGTTCGTCATCGGAGGCTTCGCAACGATGGCCTACTGCATAGACTGGAACAACCGCGGTTTTCAGCGTTTCAAGAAGGCCTATGCCCTGCTGGCTGACTACGAGCAACACCCCGAGAAATACCCCAACGGCCCGACGGACGAGTTCCAGGGACGCTATTCGTCCGACTACATGAAGAATCTGCGCGACAACTACCGGCGCAACCGGGACCTGTGCATCATCCTCACCGGAGCGCTCTACGTACTGCAGATCATCGACGCTCACGTCGATGCCCACTTGAAAGACTACGATGTTTCCGACGACCTCTCGATGAACCTCGAACCGCTGGTCAACTACGCCTATGTGCCCTCGCTGCAAAGCAACCGCCCGGTATTCGGATTCAACCTGGGTTTCAAATTCTGACCATGAAAAGACTCCTGACCATCCTGCTGCTGCTGGCCGTCGCGCTTCCCGCCACGGCCCTCGACCGCAGCCCGCGCAAAAAACGCCGCTCGAAGAGAACCGAAACCGAAGCCTCCGTGCAGAAGAGCGATTCGCTGCTCACGAAACCCGTCGAAACAACGGAGTCGACTCCCGGACCCGCCATCGAGACCGACACGTTGCCGCCGGTCAACGACATGTCCCTCGGATTCTCGGCCGAGCAGGCCGATTCGCTGGTCGCCGTGTGGCGCGAACGGCAGCGTCAGGATGCCTTCAGCGAATTCTTCAAGCACTACATCCTCGACGACTCGACCGACGTCGTGGACACCACCCCCGACTCGCTTTACCAACAGCGGCTTTTCGAACTCGCCTCGCCGATCCAACTACCCTACAACAGCATCGTCAAGGGGTACATCCACCGCTATATCGACCCGAAGTACCACACCATCAGCCGCATCCTCGGCATGTCGCAGTACTACTTCCCGATCATCGAATCGGCACTGCTGCGCGAGAATCTCCCCGTCGAGCTGCGGGCGCTGCCGATCATCGAATCGGCCCTCACCCCCACGGCCGTATCGCCAGCGGGTGCCGTAGGACTGTGGCAGTTCATGCCCACGACGGCCAAGAGCTACGGGCTTGAGGTCAACTCGCTGGTCGACGAACGCCGTGACCCCGTGCGCTCCACCGAAGCGGCCTGCCGCTACCTGAAGGATCTCTATGCCATCTACAACGACTGGACGCTGGCCATCGCCGCCTACAACTGCGGTCCGGGCAACGTCAACAAGGCCATTGCCCGTTCGGGCGGCAAGACCTTCTGGGAGATTTACGACTACCTGCCGCGCGAAACGCGCGGATACGTTCCGGCCTTCATCGGGGCGACCTACGCCTACGCCTACCACCAGATGCACGCCATCGAACCGACCGAAGCGCCCATACCGCTCTCGGTGGACACCGTGCGGATCAACCGGCTGATGCACCTGGAGCAGATCTCCTCGACGATCGACCTCCCGATCGAGACGCTGCGGCTGCTGAATCCGCAGTACAAGCTCGACATCATCCCGGCGACGAACAAAACCTATACGCTGGTGCTCCCGCAGCGCAACGTCATGCAATACATCGCCCACGAGTCGGAGATCCAGGCCAAGGACTCGATGTACCTCAAGGAGTACATCAACCCGGCGAATATCGACAAGAAGCGCCAGGAGCGCAGCGGCACGGTCTACGTGGTGAAGAAGGGCGACACGCTGGGTGCCATCGCCCGCCGTTACCGCGTCACTACCTCGCAGATCATGCGCTGGAACAATCTCAAGAATGCCAACAAACTGCGCATCGGACAGCGGCTGCGCATCGAGGGGCGCTAAACTTTCGTCGGGGTGATTGACGATCACGATACCATTGTTGCGCCCGCTACCGCGTCGGGAGGAGCTCTGGCGGTCATCCGCGTCAGCGGAGGGGAGGCGCTGAAGATCTGCGACCGCATCTTTCACGGCCGGGTGCCGCTTGCCGATACCCCGGGAAACACATTTCGATACGGGCGCATCGTGGAGAACGACCGCATCATCGACGACGTGGTGGCCTCCGTATTCCGCGCCCCGCACTCCTACACGGGAGAAGACTCCGTGGAGCTATCCTGCCATGGATCATCGTACATCGTCGGCGAGATCCTCCGGCTGCTGATTGCCGCAGGAGCCCGCATGGCCGAGCCGGGTGAATTCACCATCCGCGCCTACCTGGGCGGAAAGCTCGACCTGGCGCAGGCCGAAGCCGTCGCCGATCTGATCGCCTCCTCGTCGCGCGCCGCGCATGCCATGGCCTCGACGCAGATGCGTGGAGGTTTTTCCGAGGAGCTGGAGACCTTGCGGGACCGACTCCTGCAACTGACTTCGCTCCTGGAGCTGGAGCTGGACTTTTCGGAGGAGGATGTGGAGTTTGCCGACCGCCGGGAGCTGCGCACGACGATGCAGCGCATCGGTGAAGAAATCGAGCGGCTGCGGCGATCGTTTGCACTGGGCAACGCCATCAAGGAGGGGGTCGCCGTGGCGATCGTCGGAGCCCCGAATGTCGGGAAATCCACCCTGTTGAACCGATTGCTCAACGAAGAGCGCGCCATGGTCTCGGAAATTGCCGGCACGACGCGCGACGTGATCGAGGAGTCGATCGACCTCGGAGGCGTGCGCTTCCGGTTCCTCGACACAGCGGGCATCCGTGCCACCGACGACCGGCTGGAGCGCATGGGCATCGAGCGCACGCTGGAGAGCCTGCGCCGGGCCCGGATCATTCTCTACATGGCAGATGTCCAGCAGTTGGCAGCGGGCCAATCGCATCCCGATCTGACGAAGGCCCTTGGGGAAGAGTTCGGGGAGGCATTCACTCCCGGTCCGGACCAACGGATTCTGACCGTTATCAACAAGACGGACCAACTTCCGGAAGGATACAGTCTGCCGGAGGGGGTAATCGGTATTTCGGCCAAACTGGGCGAAGGGATCGGGGTGCTTTGCGAGGCGCTGCATGCGGCGGTCGACACCGAGGCTCTGTACCATGGCGAGGCCGTCGTTTCGAACAGCCGCCACTACGAGGCGTTGACTGCAGCCGGGGAGGCTTTGCGGCGAGCCCGGCAGAGGCTGGACGAGGGGCTTCCGGCTGATCTGCTGAGTGAGGAGATCCGGGAGGTCATCCGTCACCTGGGCAGCATCACGGGACGTGGTGCCATCGCCCCGGACGAAGTTCTTGGAAATATCTTTTCGAAATTCTGCATCGGAAAGTAACTCGACCGAAGAAAAATCGAGCAAAACGCAGAATAATCACCAATAAATCAACGAATTACAACAGAAAATCGAGCGATTTTCTAGAGCTCATTTTTGCCTTCGAGGTGTAAATTTTACACTCCATTTACACCTTGAAAACGCCAAGGTGTAAAAAAGTGTAAAAATATTTTCTTATCTTTGCCTTGAACCAAAACCTCGACACCATGGAAATCAAACTTCATCAGAAACCGCAGCGCTCGACGGGACGCACCTCGCTGGTGCTGGAGTACTACTATGGCTACACGCGCGATGAGGAGGGGCGGATCAAACACCGCCGCAGATTCGAGACCCTCGAATACTTCCTCTACACCACACCCCGCAACAA
>CALUMQ010000007.1 GCA_944321765.1 uncultured Alistipes sp. | reverse complement strand
ACTAATTGTTCGTGTAGGCAGGATTCTGTTCGATCTGCGGGTTGGCCTGAACCTCATCGGTCGGGATGGGCCACAGGAAGAACGGATCGTCGGCCTCACGCGAGCACGAAGCGTAGTTCTCGCCCGGCTGTACGAGGTCGGGATCCTGGCCGGCCGAGCGGGAGAAGCCCATGTGCCAGCGCTTCAGGTCGTTCATGCGGTGTCCCTCGCCGAAGAGCTCGCGGACGCGCTCCTCGCGGATCTGCTTCATCAGCTCGACGCCCGAGTAGTCCTGATACTGCCAGTTGGCGATACGTTTCGAACGCAGCTCGTTGAGGTAGTACGAAGCGACGCTCTCCTGACCGGACTTGTTGGCGGCGGCCTCGGCGGCGATCAGGTACATCTCCGAGATGCGGAATACCTTGGGTTTGTTCACGTAGTTCGTCACGGCCGAATAGAGGCTCTTGTTGCCCGGGTACTTGACCAGCAGCGTCAGACGTCCTACGACCGGCGTCGTGATGTCGCGCGTGTCGAAGTAGGCGGCGTAACGGATGTCGTTGGCCTGATCGTAGAGGTCGAGCGCCCAATCCTCCGGAATATACTGCGGATTGTCCTCACCCGCTACTCCCGAGGTGTTGTAGATGAAGTAGGAGTAGGCGTTGCCGATGTCGTCCGGACCGGTCATGGCCACCTGCCAGATCGCTTCCGGAAGGTTATCCTCGATCCAACCGTTCGTATAGGTCTCCTGGTCGCTTACCAGCGTGTAGACGCTGCCGTCGATCAGCTCCTTGGCCTTGGTCAGGGCCGTGTCGTAGTCGTGCATCGTCAGTGCCACGCGGGCCTGAAGCGCCTTTACGACATCCTTCGTCACGTAGACGGCGTTCGGCTCGCCTTCGGCGGTGATGTTCGCCTCGGCCTCGGCGAGGTCGGCGAGGATCTGCTGGTAGGTCGTTTCGAGCGAGCCGCGCGAAGGATACTTGCTCGAATCGCCCGTCGGCTCATACTTCGTTACCACGGGAACGCCCAGCTTGTTGGCGGCCGTCTCGGGGTCGTAGTCCTCGCAGAAGTACTGCGTGAGGTTGAAGTACATGTGGGCGCGGATGTAGCAGGCTTCGCCGTAGTATTCGCGAACGAGGGCCTGGTCCGCTTCGCTCAGTGTCCCGGCTGCCAGCAGTTTCTTCGTTCCCTCGATCAGGAAGTTGGCGTTGCCGATGTAGCCGTAGAGTCCGAACCACGCGGTGTTGGCCATACTTTCGGAGGCCGTTACCGAGTAGTGGTAGAATGCGCCGTTGAAGTTACCGAAGTTTCTGACGGCATGGTAGAGGTCGGTCTGCAGGTCGGGAGCATAGACGAATGCTCCGGTGAAGCAGTATTTCATACCCGAGTAGAGACCGTTGCGGAAAGCCTGGCAGTCGGCGACGCTCTCCATGGCCTCTTCGGTGTTGATTGCCGTGTCGGGGAACTTGTCCAGGTTGCACGACGTGGCAGCGAAGAGCGCGAGTGCCGAGGCGAGAAATATTTTCGTGTTTTTCATAGTCGTCATCATGATTAAATTAGAACACCAGTTCGGCGCCGAAAACGATCTGACGCGAGTTGGGGTACATACCCTTCGTTGCATTGGAGTAACCTACCTCGGGGTCATAGCCTTCGAAGCCCGTGACGGTCCACAGGTTGCGGCCCGTTACGTACACCTTGAATCCCGAGAGGAATCCGCTCTTCTCGATGAGCGACTTGGGGAAGGTATACGACAGCGAGATGTTCTTCATGCGGAGGAACGAAGCGTTGGAGTAGGTCGAGGTGTCGAACTGGAACTGCGTTCCGTACTTCGGAATGTCGGTCTGCTGTCCGGGGTGGGTCCACATGTTCAGCATCTTTGTCTCGAAGTTGCTCTTGAACAGCTGGTTGGCAGGATTCATCGTGTAGTAGCGCTCGTTGATGAAGATCCAGCGCTCGCCGATCCACGAGAAGTCGACATTCAGGCCCAGGCCCTTCCACGAGAAGGCCGTGGAGAAACCTCCCGACCAGGGGGCGTTGGTATCCATGCCGCAGAACTGCATGATGTCGTCCGAGTAGATCTTCGTGCGGTTGCCGTTCAGATCGTACCACATCGGCGAACCGTCGGCCGGGTCGACGCCGGCGAATACCTGCGTGTAGACAAGCGATGAAGATTTGCCTACCTGATACTTCAGACCGTATTCCGGGAAGGCCAGTTCGTCAAGGCCCTGGTAGAGTTTCGTAATCTCGTTCTTGTTGTAGTTCACGTTACCCGAGATGTTCCAGTAGACGTTGCGGGTGTGAATCAGGTCGACGCTCAGCTCAAGGTCGATACCGCGGTTGCGCATCGAGGCGATGTTGCCCCAGCCGCTCGAGTGACCGGTCGTTCCCGAGTAGGGGAGCTCCATGAGCAGGTCGGTCGAAACCTTGTTGTAGAATTCGAATCCGAAGGAGACACGGTCGGCCAGACGTCCGCTGACGCCCACGTTCAGCGTGGCGACGGTCTCCCACGTCAGGTCGGCATTCGGCACCTGCGAAAGGGCCCATCCGGCGTTGCCGTTGTATTTCGGGCCGGTGCCTACCAGACCCAGCGAGGCGTACCAGCTGTCGAGACCCGAGTTACCCGTCGTACCGTAGCTGACGTTCAGGTTCAGGTCGTTGACCCACGTTGCGTTCTGGAGGAACTGCTCCTGCTTGAGCTTCCACATCGCACCGATCGAGTAGAAGGTGGCGTAGCGGTGGTTCTTGCCGAAGAGCGACGAACCGTCGGTGCGGACCGAAGCGTCGACGAAGTATTTGCCTGCGTAGTTGTAGTTGAAGTTTGCGAAGAAGGAGTTGAAGGCGCACTCGATGGTGTTGCCGCCCCACGAATCAATGGCGGTCGTCGAGCCGAAGGCCGTCAGACGGTCGTCGGTCAGACCCGTACCTACGGCATTGAAGGTCTTCTCGTTCTTGATGATCGACTCGTGTCCGACCAGCGCCGTGAGGAAGTGCTTTTCGCCGAAGTTGGTCTTGTACTCGATGGTGTTCGTCGACGAGAGCTGGTAGTAGCGCTGGAAAGCCTGGCCATTCCGGCCGCGGTAGGGATAGGGGGTATAGGAGGGCTTGTTGATGCTTTCGTTGGTGTAGTCGAAGGCATCGATGGCCTGCTGTGCGCGGATCGTGAGACCCTTGACCGGGGAGATCTGGAAGTAGGTCTGCCCCATCAGATTCATGTTGTCGCGGTCATTTGTATTATATTTGTAATACTCGTTCAGGTCGATCATGTTGTCCCACGGATAGACCTGCTGCACGTCGCCGTAGGAGATTGTGCCGTCTTCGTTGTAGATCAGCTCGTAGGGCGTGTAGTAGGGAAGTCCCGTCACGGCCTGCAGGATCGGCGAATCGGTGTACCATCCGGTCGTGATCGTGTGGTATTTGGCGTAGGTCAGACCCACGTTGGTGCCGAACTTCAGCCATTTGGTGATCTGCGTGTCGAGGTTGGCGCGGAACGTGAAGCGGTTCGTGCCGGAGTTGGCCTTGGCCGTACCCTGCTCCGAGTAGTAGCCCAGCGAGACGTAGTAGGTGGTGTTCTCGGTGGCTCCGCGCATCGAGGCGTCGGCCTGTACGAGGGGTGCAGCGCTGTCGAAGAGGTAGTCGGTCCAGTCGAAGTTGATGTTGTTGCCCAGGATGAAGGCTTTCTTGGCCTGGTAGGCCGCATCGGTCTTAAGCGAAGGCATGCACAACTCCTCGAAGCGGATCAGCTCCTCGGAGTTCATCATGTCCATGTTGTAGTTCGTCAGCATGGAGACTCCGTACTGGGCACGCAGCGAGATGCTGGGCTTTTCGCCCTTCTTGCCTTTCTTGGTGGAGACGAAGATGACGCCGTTGGCGGCACGCGAACCGTAGATGGCCGTCGAGGAGGCGTCCTTGAGGATCGAGATGTTCTCGATATCCTGGGGGTTGATGCTCGTGAAGACGGTCGAGCTCACGGGTACACCGTCGAGGATGTAGAGCGGGGCATTGCTCAGATTGAGCGACGACTCACCGCGCAGACGAATCGAGACGCTGCTCTGGGGCTCACCCGTGGTGTTGAAGACCTGCAGACCGGCCACCTTTCCCTGGAGGGCGTCGCCGATGTTTGCCGACGGGCGGTCAGCCAGCTCTCCGGCCGAGACAGTCGTTACCGAACCGACGATGTTGCCGATCTTCTGTCCCGAGCCGTAGCCGATGACCACGACATCGTCGATCGAGGTCGTATCTTCGTGCAGGACGACCGAAATGTTGGTGCGTCCGTTGATGGCGGTCTGTTGGGCCTCATATCCGAGGAACGAGATGAGCAGCACGCCGTCCGTAGGAGCGGAGAGCGTGAATGATCCGTCAGCCGCTGTCGTGGTACCGTTGGCAGTACCCTCGACCAATACGGTAGCGCCGGCTATGGGTTGGCCGTCTGCAGTTGATACCGTACCGGAAATTCGCTTATTCTGCGCAAAGGAGAGCGAAATTTCCCCCCCCAGAATAATTGCAATTAACGATAGGAGGATTTTTTTTACCATAAGCGTTAATTTAGTTTTTTAATATAAAAAAGTCCGGTGGTAAAGGTACATAAAACCCAAATAGATTACAAGTTATCCTTTTAATTTATTTTTCATTTCTGATAATTTTCTAAAAAAATATATCTTTCTAATTATTATTCTCTTGAATTTAGTGCTTTCTGTTTGTAATCTGTAAATATGTTTATAGTCGGATAAAAGGGCTTCTTGGCATTTATTGCATCCGAAAATGAATAATTACCGTCCGTCTTGAGCGAACGGACACTAACAAAGAGATTCTCCGCACAGCGAATCGAGCTGTTCAGCAAGAAGTTCCATGTCTCGATTCAATCGTTCGTGGGTTACCTGTGCATAAATCTGTGTGGTTCTGATATTTTTATGTCCCAACAGTTTGCTTATGATCTCCATGGCCACCCCCTGTGACAATGTCACGGTTGTGGCGAACGTGTGACGTGCGCAATGAAAGGTTGTGTGACGCAGGATGCCGGCCATGGGCATGATCCGCTCCAGATACAAATTGCATTGCCGGTTCCCCGGAAGCGGAAATATCGGTTTGTCAGGATCTTCTGAACGATATTGGAGCAGAATATTGCACGGTACGGAAAATAATCTCACGGTTACGTCAGTTCCGGTTTTACGTCGCGACATCCGAATCCACATACGTTCCTGCTCGCAATGAATATGATGGAACGTCAGTCGTCGTATGTCTGCGTAGGAGAGCCCGGTGAAGCAGCTGAACAGAAAGGCGTCCCGGACCAACCGCATCTTGACATTGGACAGCTCGAGACGAAGGATATCGTTAATTTCGTTCATCGTAAGGTAATTGCGGGGCACAAACTCGCTGTGCAGTTTATATCCGGCAAAGGGATCCCGAGGTATATAACCCTGATGGAGTGCCAGTCGAATGATATGTTTGAAGGCGATCAGGTAGACCCAGATCGTATTCTTCTTGTGTCCGCACTCCCGGGCGATGAACTGATGGAATCCAATTAGAAACTCCCGGTTGATCTTTTCCAGGGCCAGATCTTCGCATCCGTAGCAGCGGGAGATGAATGTCTTCAGATGTCGGCAGACACACTGGTATTTATAATAGGTGGAAAGGCTGCGGTTGACGCCTACCATCTGAAAGAATTCGTCGTTGTGGCGATTGAAAAATGCAAGCAGCATCTCGGCGGAGCGATCGTTCCCCATATACGCATTCTTAACCATCTGAGGTGTGATGACGGCCGATCTGTCCGACACCAACTCATAACACTGTTCGATCCGTCGATGTATTCGACTCAGTTGTTCGTTGATTTTTCCGGCCAGGACACTGCGTCCCACAACCCGTCCGGGATGCAGCTGCCAAAGGTCCGGGGGGGACCGAGAGCCGGGTGGAGACCTGAACGCTTTTACCGCCGACGGTAATCCGTCCCATGATCGGAACGGTCCCATCGCGCAACGGTGCTTTTCTCTTGATATAAAACAGGATTCTGAATGGCTGTTTCATGGTTTAAGCTTTGTTTTTATTTGGGAAAAGGTAACGTTTGGGTAACTCGGCGGAGCAATTTCGGATAGCCAGATTACTGACAGCCAGTAATATTCCGAATTTACAAGTAACGTTTTGGGTAACCGGTATCCCGAGTCCGGAATGACAAGACCTTTGCGTTCAGACGAATAGCAATTCCTGCACAATCGGCGCCACGGCGCCACGCTCCTGAGGATCGGCAAAATATGATCATCTACTTTTTTATATTAAAAAACTAAATTAACGCTTATGGTAAGAAAAATCCTACTATCGTTAATTGCAGTTCTGGGCGGGAGCATCATGCTCTTGATGGCGCAGAACAAGCAAGTTTCTGGCGTGGTGACTGATGCCAATGGCAATCCGATCGCCGGCGCTACCGTTGTGGTAGTAGATACCTCAATCGGTACGACTACCAGTGCCTCGGGTGAATTTACCTTGTCGGTCCCGGTTGACGGTTTCCTGAATGTTTCGTTCATCGGATACGAAACCCAGAAGATTCCTGTTGCCGGAAAGACAACTATAAACGTTCAGCTTCGGGAAGATATTACGGCAATAGACGATGTTTTGGTCGTGGCCTTCGGTACGACCCGCAAGGAGGCGTTTACCGGTTCGGCAACGGTCATCAAATCGGAGGATCTTGCTAAACGTCAGACCTCCAATGTGATGAATGCACTTGTCGGATCTGTCGCAGGTCTTCAGATGCGCGGTTCGACCGGAACGCCCGGATCCGATGCCGGGTCGGTCAACATCCGAGGCATCAGCTCGATGTATGCCAATACGGACCCGTTGGTCATTGTCGACGGTGCTCCCTACAGCGCCAGCCTTTCGAGCATCGCGCAGTCCGATATCGAATCGGTTACCGTGCTGAAGGATGCCGCGTCGGCAGCCCTGTACGGAGCCCGAGGCGCTTCCGGTGTGATTATCGTGACCACGAAGCGCAGTTCGTCGAAGGATGCGACGATCAACGTCGACATGAAGTGGGGTGTGAATTCGCGCGCCATTCAGGATTACGACGTCATCACCGATCCGGGAGCCTATTATGAGGCTGCGTATGCCCAGTACTACAACCGGTATTACTACGGTCAGGGCATGACAGCCGAGGCTGCGAACCTCAATGCCAACAGCGACATGCTCAAGGGTTTGTCGTACAACGTCTTCTCTTATCCCGACGGCGAGCAGCTCATCGGTATCGACGGAAAGCTGAACCCCAATGCCACGCTGGGCCGCAAGGTGACGGGCAATGGTCAGGAGTATTGGCTGCAGCCCGATGACTGGACCGACGCTGCCTATAAGAACAGCCTGCGACAGGAGTACAACGTCAGTGTTAACGGCGGTTCGGACAAGGCCAGCTACTACACCAGTCTGGGCTATCTGAATCAGGACGGTATTGTCGACAATTCGGGTTATGAGCGTATCACGGCCCGTGTCAAGGCTGATTATCAGGCCCGCAAGTGGCTCAAGCTCGGAGCCAATGTCGGTTTTCTGCATTCGAAGCAGAAGATGGATGCTGGCTTGGGCACCTCGACCTACTCCAACAACCTCTTCTACTATACGTCGATGATCGCCCCGATCTATCCGATCTATGTGCGTACGATTGATGCCAACGGCAACATCGGCATCGCAACCGACCAGTACGGACATCCGGCCTACGACTATGGCGTTGCTTCCACGGGATACGGCATTTCGCGTCCGTTCGGACAGACGGGTAACCCGCTCGGATCGAATCGGTACAATGCCTACGACAACATCGGCAACCAGCTCAACGGTACCTTCACGGCTGATTTTGACATCACCCCCTACCTGAAGGCCAACGTGACGAGCACGGTAATCTGGGGAGAGAACTACATCTCCAACCTGCAGAACATGTTCTACGGTTCGTCGGCCGGAACCAACGGCAGCATCACCAAGTCGATGGAGAGCACCATGCGTACGAACAACCTGCAGACGCTGACCTATTACGATTCGTTCGGCCTGCACAACGTCAACGTGATGCTCGGTCACGAATATTACGACACCCGGTCGCGTTACGTCGGTGCCATGAAGACCGGTCTCTTCTCGCCCGACATTCCGGAGCTCGATGCTGCGGCGTCGCTCTCGGACGCTTCGTCGTACACGACCCGTTACAACGTCGAGGGTTACTTCCTGAGCGCCCAGTACGACTACAACGGCAAGTATTACGGTTCGTTCTCCTTCCGTCGTGACGGATCGTCGCGTTTCGCCACGGGGCATCAGTTCGGTAATTTCTGGTCGGTGGGTGCCGCGTGGATCCTCTCGAAGGAGAATTTTCTCTCGAATGTCGAGTGGATTGACATGCTCAAGCTGAAGGCCTCGATCGGTCAGCAGGGTAACGACAACATCGGCGACTACTACTATACCGATCTCTATACGCTGAGCAAGGTGGATGACAAGTCGATGTCGGCATCGTTCGCCATCCAGGGCAACCCCAACATCACGTGGGAGACCACCACAAACCTCAATGTCGGTGTCGAGTTCAGCTTCTGGCGCGGACGTCTGTCGGGAGGTGTCGATGTCTACCGCAAGAAGACGACCGATCTGCTCTTCTGGCTTTCGCTGCCCGAGTCGATCGGTACGCGCGGCATGTACGGCAACATGGGTGATATTCGCAACTCGGGTGTCGAGATCAACCTCACGGGGTCGATCATCCGCACCCGCATGGTGGACTGGAGCCTCTCGGCCAACCTCTCGCACAACTCCACGAAGATTCTCTCGCTGCCCGAGTCGAAACTCACGCAGGGTACGTCGAGCATCGGTTTCCAGGAGTCGCAGAACAACGTCTTCATGTGGTACACCGTGGGCGGTCCTCTGTACAATGCCTATCTGCCGAGCTATGCCGGCGTGGATGAGAAGGGGCAGGCCATGTATTATGTCGACGTGGTGGACGAGGCCGGCAACGTCATTCACAAGGGCGGTACGACCTACGACATCAACAGCGCCACTGACTACGAGCAGGGCAGCATTCTGCCGAAAGTCTTCGGAGGATTCTCCACGAACCTGCGTGTCGGCAACTTCGACCTCTCGGCGACCTTCGACTACCAGATCGGCGGCAAGGTCTACGATGTGACCTATGCCTCGCTGATGACTCCATGGTCGAGTTCGGCCGACGGCTCGGCCATCCACAAGGATTGGGTCAAGTCCTGGAGCCCGAACAATACCGGGAGCGACATTCCCCGCTGGCAGCAGGGTGACCAGTATACGACCGCCAAGTCGGACCGCTTCCTGACCGACGCCTCGTACCTCAACTTCCAGTCGTTCGCCATCGGCTATACGATTCCTCAAAAGGTGTTCCGCGACAAGCTGAAGATCCGCATCTATGCCGCCGGTGAGAACCTCTGCTTCTGGTCGGCACGCAAGGGTCTCGACCCGCGCTATAACTATGTGGGAACCTCCGACACCGGAGTCTCCGACTACTCGCCGGTGCGTACGATCTCCGGAGGTATTCAACTTACGTTCTAATCCTCAAAAAGCCTATATTCCATGAACAAGCATATAAAATTAGTAGCCGCATTGATTCTCGGCACGTCGGTGCTCTCAACGGGCTGTCTGGACGAGACCTTCCCGCAGCAGGGAACGGTCACGGTAGGTCAGGCCGGAAGCGCTCCGAACGCTTTCAATAACTTTGTGAACTCCTGCACCTCGACCCTTTCGGGTGAGTTCCTTTACGGGGGGAGCGACTATTATCCTTACGATTACGGTTATACGTCGTTCTTTCTGCAACGCGACGTCATGGGCCAGGATGTCGTGTGCGATGACAGCAGCAGCGAGCACTACACCACGTGGTATGCCTGCGGCGTAGGCTTGGGTCCCACCTATGCCATCTGCCAGATGCCCTGGACGCTCTATTACGGGTGGATCAAGAACTGCAATGTCGTGTTGGCGCTGGCTGGCGATGAGCCTTCGGCAGACCACAAGGTCGGTGCGGGTATCGCCCACGCCATGCGGGCCATGTTCTACATGGATCTTGCACGGATGTATGCTCCCCAGACCTATAAGGCCAATCTCCAGGCGCTGACCGTGCCCATCCTCACCGAGAAGACGACCAACGAGCAGGCGATGAACAACCCCAACGCCACGAACGAGAAGATGTGGGCTTTCATCCTCGAGGACCTTGATGCTGCCGAGACGCTTCTGGCCGACTACCAGCGTGCGGACAAGACGACTCCCGATCTGAGCGTGGTGTACGGACTGAAGGCCCGTGCCTACCTGACGATGGAGCAATGGGGCGAAGCCGAGCGGTATGCGAAGCTCGCCCAGGAGGGCTATACGATGATGACCGAGGCGCAGTATCTCGATCATGATACGGGTTTCAATACGCCGAACGACTCGTGGATGTTCATGACGCAGTTCGACTCCGAGGATCCCAACATCACGGCCAACGACGGTGATTCGAGCTGGGGCTCGCAGATGATCATCGAGATTACGCCCGAGGCATTGTGCGGATATGCCGCCAACTACGGCACGCCGAAGCGTATCGACGCCCACCTGCTGGAAACGATCCCACAGAGCGACTGGCGCCGCAAGTGCTACATTGATCCCGAACTCGACGAGCTGGTGGCCGGAGCTGCCACGAATGACGAGGTCAAGGCCATCGTCGCCGATTACCTGGCCGACGTTTCGGACTATCCCGAGGCGCTGCTCAATACGGCCAATGCTTCGGCTGCCGGAACATTTGGAGGCCTTTCGCTCAAGTTTCGTGCGGCTGGAGGTGATGCCGGTCATAACAACGTGAAGATCGGTTTCTGTGTGGCTGTTCCGCTGATGCGTGTCGAGGAGATGATCCTCATCGAGGCCGAGGCGGCCGGCATGCAGGACGAGGCCCGCGGTAAGACGCTGCTGGAGACCTTTGCCAGGACGCGTGACCCGCAGTACACCTATAACTCGCTGCAGACGTTCCGCGACAACATCTGGTGGCAGCGTCGTGTCGAGCTCTGGGGTGAAGGTTTTGCCACGTTTGACATCAAGCGCTACGAGAAGGGTATTACGCGCAGCTATGCCGGAACGAACCATCCGAAGGGCTATCGTTGGAATACCGACGCCGTGCCCGACTGGATGAACCTTTGCATCGTCCAGACCGAGACCAATTACAATACGGCATGCGTCAGCAACCCGACGCCGATCACTCCGACCGAGGATTCTCCCGAGAAGGTGTGGTAATTAAGGAACCCTTTAAAGATCTGAATTATGAAACTGAAAAAATATCTGTATGTTCTTATGGCGGTCGCCGGAGCCGTTACCCTGGCGGCCTGCTCGGCCGATGAAGGCACGGAACCCGGCAGCGACGGTTCGCCCGTTGTAACGATCTACTCCTATGCCGCTCCCGACGGTTACGATGCCGACGTCACCACGTCGCTGCGTGTGGTTCCCAACAATCAGGTTGAGCGCATGTATGTACTCACGGAGTTGAGCGAGGAGAAGGCGGCCTATATCTCCTCGAACGGTGAGCAGGCCTACGTCGACCACGTGATTTCCGACGGAGAGGAGTATGAAGGAGAAACACAGGATCTGGTCATCACCGATCTGATGGGCTACAACACGACGACGGTCGTGGCGGTAGCCGCCAGCGGCGTGCGCAGCGTCTTTGAGAATGTCTTCAAGGGTGTGTTGTGGGTTGATGGCGGTCAGGCCGTTGTTTCCGAAAACATTGCCGGTCTGAGCGGTACGGTTCAGGTGGAGCGTCAGTCCGATGCCAACATTTTCCGGGTAGTGGGCCTTTACACGCAGCTTGATCCCTCCCTGGGATTGGCCACCGAGCGCTTTACCTTTACGTTCGAGGGGACGTCCGACGCCTTTGCCTTTACGAATTTCTCGACGTCCGAGGCTCCGTTCTTCGTGGTTGGTCTCGAGGATGGCGCATCGCTTTTCCATGGATATTATCTTCCGTCGAGCTATCCTACTTATTGCTTTACCCAGGCGATCCTCGACGATCCGAATGGCCCGTGCGCCTGCGTTACGTGTCTGATTCTGGACAACAATGCGGGATCGCTGTATACCGGAGGACAGATCAAGCTCTACACCTCCGATCTGAACTGGCTCGAATAGCGTCTTCGGGTGACAATGATAAGGCGGGAGCCCGATCGACAATCGAGCTCCCGCCTTTGTTGTATGCTGCGGGTACGATCTGCTCGGAATGCGTAAGAGAAAACGGACCCTGGCTACCATGCAAGGAGAAAAAAATTGCTGTAAACTCTGTAACCTGGATCGTTGTTAGACGATGATTATGAAATCCAGGAGGGCAACTGTTGTGGTCAAAAAGAACCCCGGCAGGATTTTGCTGCCGGGGATTCTGACTGTCGGAGGATTTTGATGATTACTCGGGAATTACCGGGATCTCCAGGCTCGCGGATTTTACACCCGAGGCCGAGACGGTGAATCGTACCGTGCCGGGCGTCCGACTCGACCGCACGATCGCCGTGGCTGCACCACTGAATAATTTCATCCGCGGCTCCTGGAACGACATCGTGCACGTTGGGTCGCCGTTGGCCGTGGCCTCAAAGGTCCCCGCCCCCTCGACCCGGAACGTCACCGTCCGCGTGTCGGCCGGAACCGGGTTTCCGTCGCGGTCCTCGACCGTCACGGTTACATAGAGCAGATCGTCGCCCGTGGCCGAGAGCTGCTTCCGGTTGGGGGTTGCCACAAGTCGATGCGCCTTGCCGGCCGTGCGGACAACTCGCTCCTCGACAGGCCGGTTCTCCGTATCGTATGCCACCACGCGGATCTCCCCGGGTTGGTACTTCACATCGTTCCACATCAGTCGGTAACGCTGCACGGGATCGCCTGACGAGGCCTTTTCGCGGATACCCTGGCTCCGTCCGTTGACGAAGAGTTCGGCTTTCGGGTAGGAGGTATAGACAAACACCGGGGTAATCTCCCCCTCGCGTCCCGGCCAGCTCCAGTGGGGCAGCACGTGGAGCGTCTCCTCGTGCTCGTTCCACTGCGCGCGGTAGAGCCAGTAGCGGTCCTTGGGCAGCCAGGCCAGGTCGATGATCCCGAACAGCGAACTGTGGCTCGGCCATGCGTCGGTGTCGTAGGGTGAGGGTTCCCCGAGGTAGTCGAATCCCGTCCAGACAAACTGCCCGAGCACCCATTCATGGTCGTCGTCCCGTGCGAAGTCGAGGTCCGGGGTATTGGACCACGAGCAGGATTCGTTGTCGTAGCTCGACGACTGGTGGTCGTTGTGCAGCACCATGTTGTGCTCGGCGAACGTAACGGGGAAGTGGTAGACGCCGCGCGACGAGACCGTCGAGGCGGTCTCCGAGCCGAGGATCAGGCGCTGCGGAAGGCGTTTGTAGGCTTCGTCGTAGAATTGCGGCTTGTAGTTGAATCCCGGGATGTCGAGGGCCGCGGCGAATCCGTTGTCCAGTACGGCGCCGATCTGGTCCATGCCGCAGGTGACCGGCCGTGTCGGATCGAGACGGTGCACCAGATCGCGCAGCATCACCAGTTCATCCATGCCGTCCGGACCCCACTGCGAGGGGACCTCGTTGCCGATCGACCACATGACCACCGAGGGTGCATTGCGGTAGGCACGGACCATGTTCGTCATGTCGCGTTCGGCCCACTCCGCAAAGAAGCGTCCGTAACCGTTGGGCGATTTGGGACGGAAGCCCCAGTCGTCGAAGGGCTCGACCATCAACATCATGCCCATCTCGTCGCACAGCTCGACCAGCTCGGGGGCCGGCATGTTGTGGGCCGTGCGGATGGCGTTGGCCCCCATCTCCTTCAAGAGCTCGATCTGGTAGCGGAGCGCCGAACGGTTGACGGCGGCCCCCAGCGGACCGAGGTCGTGGTGGTTGCAGACGCCCTTGAATTTGGTCGGATGGCCGTTCAGGAAGAAGCCCTTTTCGGGAACGTACTCCAGCGTGCGGATGCCAAAGCGCGTGTCGTACTTGTCGAGCACCTCGCCGTTGCGTTCGATCCGCGTGCGTGCCGTGTAGAGGGTCGGGGTGTCGGGCGACCACAGCTGCGGACGGTTCACCAGAAAGTGCTGCGTGAAACGCTGGCCGCGGTAGACGTAGCGGTTGCGGGCCGTGGCGACAACGTTTCCTCCGGCATCCACGATGTCGGTGACAATGTCGACCCCCTCGTTGTTCGCCAGGCCCTCGACCTCGATCTCCAGCGCGACGCTGGCGTAATCGTCGTGGACTGTGGGCGTGGTGATGCGGGTCCCCCAGACCGGAATATGAACCCGGTTCGTGGAGATCAGATGCACGTTGCGGTAGAGACCCGCCCCGGGATACCAGCGCGAGGCTTTCTCGAAGTTCTCAAGCGAGATCTCGATCCGGTTCTCACCGGGTACGGCTACTGATGTCATGTCGGCGACGAACGAGTTGTAACCGTAGGGCCAGTAGGCCACCTCGCGGCCGTTCACCCGCACACGGGCGTTGCTCATTGCGCCGTCGAAGAGCAGCACGTGGCTCCGGTCGGTGGTGTCCGGAATCGAGATCGTCGTGCGATAACGCCCTTTGCCGAGGAACGGAAGGCCTCCCGTGCGGCCGGTCTTGACCGTAGCGACCTGCTCGCCATTCTGTTCGACGGCCACCTCCTGCAGGTCGTTGTCCCGCGAGAAGGGACCGTAGATCGCCCAGTCGTGCGGAATCCGCACCGTTTGCCATTGCGAATCGGCGGACGCCTCTCCCCGGGAGAACTCCCACCCTTCATGGAGCGTCACAACCGACCGTGGAGAGGCAGCGTGACAGGCCGCGGCCCCCGAAAGGGCCATGGCTGTACACAGGAATAGGATACGCTTCATCATTGTTTCTGGTTTTTGAAGGCGTCGAGCGCCGAAGTCGGCGCGCCGTTGTCAAAACAACCCATATTATACCCTCCGTTGTAGCCGTTCGGTGCCTCGGGCTCCCAGTAGAAGATTCCCTCGACGTCGGCCGTCATCATCTTCTCGATGAGCTGCCGGCACGCCTCGGCCTGGTCATAGGGCATACCGATTTCGCAGATCATGACCGGCTTGCCGTAGGTCTCCCGCAGGTGCTCGATGTTGGCCAGACAGTCGTCGGCGACCTTTTCCCAGCCGCCCGTTTCCCCGGCCTGCTCCGCCCAGTAGGGATAGACCGACATGCCGATCATGTCGTAGCGCCCGCCGTAGTCCTCCAGAATGCCGAACATCCGGTCGTAACGCCACTGGTCGTTGCCGCCGTCGAGATGCACAATTACCTTCGCATCGGGGAAGACCGCCTTGACGGCGTCGTATCCGGCGTTGTTCAGCGCCACGAGTTGTTCGGGGGTCTCGACCGAACCCATCGGGAGCAGCATGCCCGGCGTCGTTTCGTTGCCGATCTGCACCCACTCGGGGGTGACGCCGACGGCCGAGAGGGCCTTCAGCGT
>CALUMQ010000006.1 GCA_944321765.1 uncultured Alistipes sp. | reverse complement strand
TTGGCGGAAATGGCGTCCAGGTATAGGTTCAAATCCTTTCCGCCGCGGCTTTTTTCGTTGGCTTTTCCTTTCGCCGAGTTCCAGGCGTGCGGCTCGATGAAGCGTTTGATTGAGGCGTCAGCGCGTGCTCCGTTGATTGTCAGACGCATAAACACGGGAGCTTCGCCTTTTTTGTTGGTCTTGTCCCGCCGAATGTAAAACAACAGTCCGAATGTTGTCCTTTCCATAAGTACACCGAATTAAGGGTTACAAATTTAGTTTCCCAAGTGTCTCAAGTCAAGAGGAAGACCGCTGCAAACAGGTGCAAACCAATCTGTTACGAGCAATTCGGTGTACTTTTTCGACCCGGAAAAAAGTACACCGAATAGGCCACAGGTAACCCGCTTTTCGATGCCTTTTTCTGCATTTCTGCCAAAACAAAAATCCCTGCAAATTCGTGATTTACAGGGATTTGTAATCTTTTGCGTTTTTTCTTGGCGGAGAGGACGAGATTCGAACTCGTGGTACGGGTTACCCCGTACGTCGGTTTAGCAAACCGGTGGTTTCAGCCACTCACCCACCTCTCCGGGCACTTTCGGCGAAAATCTCCGAAAGGGTGTGCAAATATAGAATCTTTTTGCGTAACTACAAAAAAATGCAGGCTAAAAATTCCGCAATGATCCGTAAAACGCCCTCCTGCCGGCTTCCGGATCCTTTCCACGCACCCCGGATACGATACTCGGAAGACCGCAGCGCGAAGCTTCCGGCTTTCGAAACGTGTTGTTTTCGAACCTTCGAGGAGTATTTTCCGGCTCTTCGATTGCGCGGACGCGCGAATCCGGCATTCGATTTGTCGGCAGGCGCTATGAAATTCGGATAGATTTTGTACCTTTGTACGATATTTTGCAGACAATGGCAGAGAACGAAAAAGAGATATTGGAAACCCTCGGCGAGAGGGAGTATAAATACGGCTTCACGTCGGCGATCGAGACTGAGACCATCGGCAAGGGGCTCTCGGAGGAGGTCGTGCGGCTGATATCGGCCAAGAAGGGCGAGCCGTCGTGGATGACCGAGCGCCGCGTGGCGGCCTACCGCCACTGGCTGACGCTGGAGCCCCCGACGTGGGCGCACCTGCACATCCCGGAGATCAATTTCCAGGATATCATCTACTATGCGGCTCCGAAGGGGCGCAAGAAGCTGGATTCGATGGACGAGGTCGATCCCGAATTGAAACGCACGTTCGACAAACTGGGCATTCCTTTGGAGGAGCAGATGGCCCTGGCGGGCGTTGCAGTCGATGCGGTGATGGATTCCGTGTCGGTGAAGACCACCTTCAAGGAGACGCTTGCCGAAAAGGGGATCATCTTCTGCTCGATCTCCGAGGCGCTGCGCGACCATCCCGATCTGGTGCGGAAGTACCTCGGGAGCGTCGTGCCCTATACGGACAACTTCTACGCCGCACTGAACGCCGCGGTCTTCTCCGACGGGTCGTTCTGCTACATTCCCAAGGGGGTGCGGTGCCCGATGGAGCTGTCGACCTACTTCCGCATCAATGCCGCGGGAACGGGACAGTTCGAACGCACGCTGATCGTTGCCGACGAGGGGGCCTACGTAAGCTACCTCGAAGGGTGTACGGCGCCGCAGCGCGACGAGAACCAGCTGCACGCCGCCGTGGTGGAGATCGTCGTCGAGCGCGATGCCGAGGTGAAGTACTCCACGGTCCAGAACTGGTACCCGGGCGACAAGGAGGGCCGGGGCGGTATCTACAACTTCGTGACCAAACGAGGCTTGTGCCGGGAGAATGCCCGCCTGTCGTGGACGCAGGTCGAGACCGGCTCGGCCATTACGTGGAAATACCCGAGCTGCGTCCTTGCGGGCGACAATTCGGTCGGGGAGTTCTACTCGGTGGCCATGACCAACAACTTCCAGCAGGCCGATACGGGTACGAAGATGATCCACGTGGGACGCAACACGCGCAGCCGGATCGTCTCCAAAGGCATCTCGGCGGGCCGCAGCGAGAACTCCTACCGGGGCCTGGTGCGCGTGGCCAAGGGGGCTGAGAACGCCCGCAACTATTCGCAGTGCGATTCGCTGCTGATCGGTGACCGGTGCGGCGCCCACACCTTCCCCGTGATCGACTGCCGCAACCGCACGGCCGTCGTGGAACACGAGGCCACGACGTCGAAGATCTCCGACGACCAGCTCTTCTACTGCAACCAGCGGGGCTTGTCGACCGAGGATGCCGTGGGACTGATCGTCAACGGCTATGCCCGGGAGGTGCTGGCCAAGCTGCCGATGGAGTTTGCCGTGGAGGCACAGAAACTTTTGGCCCTGCAGTTGGAGGGTACGGTCGGTTAGCGAAAGCTGCCGGTCCGGAGTGTGCGCCGGGAGACGGCGCCCGAAGTATGAAAAATGAGAAAAAAGGATAGGATATGTTAAGCGTAAAGAATTTACACGCCACGGTCGAGGGCAAGGAGATCCTCCGGGGCATCAACCTCGAGGTCAAGGCCGGCGAGGTCCACGCCATCATGGGCCCCAACGGATCGGGCAAGTCGACTCTTGCGTCGGTGCTGGCCGGCAACGAGAAGTTTACCGTCACCGAAGGCTCCGTGGAATTTCTGGGGCACGACCTGCTCTCGATGTCGATCGAGGATCGGGCGCGCCTGGGATTGTTTCTGGGCTTCCAGTATCCGGTGGAGATCCCGGGCGTCACGATGGCCAACTTCATGAAGCTGGCGGTCAACGAACACCGTAAATACCGCGGTGAGGAGCCGCTCTCGGCTGCGGAGTTCCTTCGCCTGATGAAGGAGAAGAGTGCCGTGGTGGAGCTTTCGTCGAAACTCACCGCCCGGGCCGTGAACGAAGGCTTCTCGGGCGGCGAGAAGAAGAAGAACGAGATCTTCCAGATGGCGATGCTGGACCCGAAACTGGCGATCCTGGACGAAACCGATTCGGGTCTCGACATCGACGCTCTGCGGATCGTCGCCACGGGAGTGACGAAGCTCCACACGTCGGAGAATGCCACGGTGGTCATCACGCACTACCAGCGGCTGCTTGACTACATCGTTCCCGACGTGGTGCACGTACTCTATAAGGGACGGATCATCTATACGGGCGACAAGACACTGGCGCTGAAGCTCGAAAAGGAGGGCTACGACTGGTTGATCAACGAATACGACAAGTGATGGAGCGCATATACGAGATACTCGGGACTTTCCGCAAGGCCGGCCCGGAACAGTTGCGGGTCGATGCGCCGGTGCCGACTCCCTATGCGGCTGTGGATCCCGAACACCTGCATGTGACGCTGACGGCCGGAGCCGCGGCGCATCTGGTGGTCCTTCACACGACGGAGGGGACGTCGGAACTTACCGTCGAACTGGCCGAAGGCGCACAGCTGGAGCTTACGGAGCTCTTCACTGCCGGAACGTTCAGCGAGATGACCGTGCACCAGGCGGCGAGGAGCTGCTGCCGGATGACGACGGTGCTGCTCTCCGGAGCCAACGCCTCGTACCGGATCGATCTGGCGGGGGCCGCTGCCGAGAACAACCTCGGCGGGGTATTCCTGCTGGGCGGCCAGGAGCACGGCGTTGTGAAACTTCACACAAACCACTTGGTTGCCGACTGCCGCAGCGACTCCACGGTCAAGGGGGTTGCGGGCGGCGAAGCTACGGGCGAGTTTTCGGGACTGGTCTACGTGGCGCAGGATGCCCAGCGCACCGATGCCCGACAGCAGAGTCGCAACGTGCTGCTGAGCGAACGGGCGCGTATCGAGACGATGCCGCAGCTGGAGATCTATGCCGACGACGTGAAGTGTTCGCACGGCGCGACGGTGGGGCAGATGGATGCCGATGCCATCCTCTACATGCGCCAGCGGGGATTGAGCGAAGCGCAGGCGCGCCGCCTGCAGATCGAGGGATTCGTGGGCGACGTTGTGCGGCGTTGCGGAGCGGAGCCGCTGGGCGAAGCCGTCCTGGCGCTTGCCGCGGAGAAACTGGAACGAATTTAAAACGATTTAAAACGATACAGCGCAATGTTCGATGTCGAAAAGATCCGCGAGGAGTTTCCGATTCTGAAACGCACGGTCTATGGACGGCCGCTGGTCTATCTCGACAGCGGGGCCACGGCCCAGAAGCCGCTGGCGGTCATCGAGGCGGTCGACCGGCTGCACCGGGAGGGGAATGCCAACATCCATCGGGGAGTGCACCTGCTTTCGGAGGAGGCTACCGAGCAGTACGAGGCGGCGCGGCAGCGGATTGCCGACTACATCGGAGCCGCCGCGCGGGAGGAGGTTGTCTTCACGGCCGGTGCCACGGCGTCGCTCAATACGGTGGCCTACGCCTGGGGCGATGCCTTCATCGGTGCGGGCGACAACATCGTGGTGAGCGAGATGGAACACCATTCGAACCTCGTTCCGTGGCAGTTGGTGGCCCAGCGACGCGGTGCCGGGATCCGCATGCTGCCGTTCGACGACAGCGGAGCCCTGCGAACGGATCTGCTTCCGACATTGATTGACGAACGCACGCGCGTGGTTGCCGTAACGCAGGCGTCGAATACGCTCGGCACACGTCCCGACCTGCGGCCGATTATCGAGGCGGCGCATGCCGTCGGAGCCATAGCCGTGATCGACGGCTGCCAGGGGGTCGTGCACGGCGGAGTTGATGTGCAGACGCTGGACTGCGACTTCTATGCCTTCTCGGGCCACAAGCTCTACGGCCCGACGGGGATCGGCGTACTGTACGGCAAGCGCGAGCTGCTCGACCGCATGCCTCCCTTCATGGGGGGCGGCGACATGGTCGACCGGGTTACGTTCGCGCGCACGACCTACGCCCCCGTACCCCTGAAGTTCGAGGCGGGCACGGCCAATTTTGTCGGAGCCATCGGGCTGGGCGAGGCGGTGCGGTTCCTCCAGGGGCTTGACGCCGCGGAGGTCGAGGCTCACGAACGAAGGCTGCTGGAGCGCGCTACCGAACGCCTTTCGGCCATCGGGGGGCTGCGGATCTACGGCACGACGGATGACAAGTGCGCCATCGTGTCGTTCAACGTCGAGGGGGTGCATCCCTACGATCTGGGGATGATTCTCGACAAACTGGGCATTGCCGTGCGCACGGGGCAGCATTGCGCCGAGCCGGTGATGGATCACTACGGAACGAAAGGCATGTGCCGGGCGTCGTTTGCCCTCTACAATACCGAGTCGGAGGTCGATGCGTTGGTTGCGGGTGTTGAGCGGGCGGTCCGGATGCTGAAATAAACTGCTATACCCAATACTTGAGACTGTTATGTTCATCGTACTCGAAGGTTTGGACGGCGCGGGGAAATCGACCCAGGTGCAGCTTCTGCGGCGTCTGCTGGCCGATCGGGGGGTGCGGAGCGAATACATTCACTTTCCGCGCTTCGACGCCCCGGTCTATGGCGATCTGATCGCCCGTTTTCTGCGGGGCGAGTTCGGCGGAGTGGACGAGGTGAATCCCTACCTTGTGGCGCTGCTTTATGCCGGTGACCGGGCCGAGGCCGCACCGCAGATCCGGCAATGGCTGTCGGAGGGTCGGGCGGTCGTTCTGGATCGTTACGTCTGGTCGAATGTCGGCTACCAGTGTGCGAAACTTCCCGCCGGAGAGTCGCGCGAGCGACTGGCACAATGGATTCTCGACCTGGAGTTCGGCCACAATGCCCTGCCGCGTCCCGATGTTTCGCTCTTTCTCGACGTGCCTTTCGCTTTCACCGAGCGCAAGCTCTCGGAGCAGCGCGAGGGTGATGACCGCCGTTACCTGCAGGGGGCACACGACATCCATGAGGATGCCCTCGACCTGCAGCGCGCCGTACGTGAGGTCTACCTTTCGATGGCTTCGCGCGACGCCTCGCTTCGCGTGGTCGACTGTAGCGACAGCAGGGGAGGAATGGCCGCTCCCGAACAAATTTTCGACAAACTCCGCATGATACTGACCCCGATACTCGACGCACAATGATGAAACGCACCCGACCGATACGGATCCTCTCCCATATCTGCCGGCTGATTCTGGCCTGCACGTTCATATTTTCGGGCTTCACGAAGGTCATTGACCCGTGGGGCACGGCGCTCAAGGTGAGCGAGTACCTTTCGATCTACGGCATGGAGAAGCTGCAGCCTGCGGCCATGACCTTTTCGATCTGGCTGTGCGGCGCGGAGCTGATGATGGGCTGCATGCTGCTGTGCAAGGTGCGCATCCGGCTGGTTTCGATCTTCGCCATGCTGTCGATGATCTTCTTCACGGTGCTGACCTTTCTCAGTGCCACGGTCATTCCCGTCGAGGATTGCGGCTGCTTCGGGGAGGCGTTGAAGCTCACGCCGTGGGAGACCTTTCTCAAGAATCTCATTCTGCTGCCCCTGTCCATCGTGGTGTGGTGGCGCTACCGCCCCGACAAGGTCTTCGCCTTCAAACCCGTAGAGATTCTTCTCACCTGTACGTTTTTCTTCCTGTCGATGTACCTGGGCTACTATTGCTACATCCACCTGCCGCTCATCGACTTTCTGCCCTATAAGGTGGGCGTGAATATCCACGAAGCGATGCAGGCTCCGTCGGTGGCTCCGGGCGAGACGGAGACGGTGCTCATCTACCGCAATCTCCACACGGGCGAGGAGCGCGAATTTGCCCTGGATGATCCCACGTGGCAGGATGCCACGACGTGGGAGTGGGTCGACACGCGCACGACGAGCGAAGTTCCGAATGTCCGACCCTTGATCAGCGAGTTTGCCCTTCACAACGCTGCGGGCGATGCTACGGAGGAGGTGCTCACCACCCCCGGGCGGTTGTATATGCTCTGCGTGACGTCGTTTGACAAGTTGTCGACACGCTGCCGGGAACGCATGGCGCAACTCGTAGCCCGAGCGCAGCGCGAGGGTTCGCATGTGGTCTGCCTGACGCCCGATCCGCTGTACGATGCGACGGGCCACGACTTCGGCACGGGATCGGTTCCGTGCTACAACATCGATGCTTCGACGATGAAGACCATGCTCCGGGCCCGCAACGGGATGGTTGTTCTGGACGACGGGACGATCACCGCTAAAAAGAATTGTCGCGATATTCGTCCGTAGGGACCCTGCGGCGGCGAGTGGTATGAAAGTTGACTCCGAACGAGGATCGGAGTCAACTTTTTTCTTATGCATGCAACAAACTGCCTTGCGGCCGTGACGCTTCTTGCCGTTGCGGGCTGCGTACCGCGTGAGCCGGAGCCTGCGGCGATCCGTCCCGTGAAGACGACGGTGGTCGCCGGTGCTGCCGCTATCGACAAGAACTTTGCGGGCATGGCAACGCCCGACGATGCCGTGACGCTGGCCTTCAAACTTTCGGGACAGGTGCGGGACATTCCTGTTTCGCAGGGCGAGAGCGTCAAAAAGGGAGCGCTGCTTGCCGAACTGGATCCGCGCGACGTGGAGCTGCAGGTTTCGGCGACGCGTTCGGCCTACGAGGAGGCTCGTTCGCAGCAACAGCGCATGCAGCGGCTGCTCGAACATCAGGCCGTGTCGCGTCAGGAGGCCGAGGCTGCCGCTACACGTTATGCACAGGCGCGTTCGACCTACGAAAACACGCTCGACCTGCTCAACGACACCCGCCTGCGTGCCCCGTTCGCCGGAGTGATCGAACGCAAGTACGTGTCGAATTTCGAACGCGTGCAGGCGGGACAGTCGGTGCTGCGTCTGGTCGCTCCCGAGACCACGACCGTCGAGTTCACGCTTCCTGAAAGCGGCCTGGCGCTGTTGGGTGATACGGCGACCCGCTTCCACGTGACGTTCGACAACTACCGGGGCGTGACGTTCGCCGCGCGCCTGAAGGATTACGCGAAGACCTCGTCCGATGCTTCGGGTTTCCCCGTGTCGCTGACCGTCGACAATTCCGCCCCGACGCGATACCGCATCTCCCCGGGCATGTCATGTACAATCACCCTGCAACGCCCCGCCGCAGCCGATGATGCCGTGTCGCTGCCCGTGTCGGCCATCTACGCTCCGACCGAGGGCGGCACATGGGTCTGGATTGTGGATGCTGACGATCGGGTCTCGTTGCGCGGCGTCGAGCTGGGCGAGCTCTTCGGCACGGACCGCGTGTCGGTGCTCCGGGGTGTCACTCCGGGTGAACGGGTGGTTACGGCGGGCGTCTACCGCCTGCGCGAAGGGGAGCAGGTACGTATTCTGAAATGACACGACGATGAACCTTCCCGAATATTCCCTGCGCAATCCCCGTGTGATCGTATTCTTCCTGCTGGTGCTGCTCGTGGGCGGAGCCGTGGGCTTCTCCACGCTGGGCAAGAAGGAGGACTCGACGTTTGTCATCAAGAGTGCCACGCTGCTCTGCTCCTATCCCGGGGCGACGCCCGCCGAGGTGGAGTCGCTCGTCACGGAGCCGATCGAACGTGAGGTGCAGTCGATGCGCCGTGTGCACAAGATCACCTCGGAGTCCTACTATGGACGCTCGAAGATCCAGGTTGAGCTGGATCCTGCGACGCCGGCCTCCCAAATCCCCCAACTGTGGGACGAACTGCGGCGCAAGGTGCTGAATATCCAACCGCAACTGCCCGAGGGGACATCGCCGATCACGGTTGCCGACGACTTCGGCGATGTCTACGGCATCTACTACGGACTTTCGGCCGACGAAGGGTTCGCGTGGTCGGAGCTGCGCGACTGGGCCGAGCGGCTGAAGGTGGCGCTGGTCACGGTCGACGGGGTGCAGAAGGTGACCCTTTACGGGGAGCAGACACCGGTCGTCGATGTTTTCGTGAGCCTTTCGACGCTTGCCAACTTCTCGATCCGTCCCGAGACGATCGTTGCGACCATCGGCCAGCAGAATACGATCGTCAACAGTGGGGAGAAGCAGGCCGGGAAACTCCGCGTGCGGATCCTTGAGGACGGCACTTACCGCACGCTCGACGATCTTTCGGACCAACTGCTGATCTCCTCTTCGGGCAAACAGTACCGCCTGGGCGATATCGCGCGTATCGAGCGGGGCTACAGCGAACCTCCGCAGACGCTGATGCGTGTCGACGGACGCCGTGCCGTGGGCCTCGGCATCTCGACCGAGGAGGGTGTCGATGTGGTGAAGGCCGGGGCGAGGATCGACGCCGTGCTTGCGGCGATGTCGGCCCGTATGCCCGTGGGCCTGGAGCTCACGGTGCTTTACCCCGAGAACCGCATTGCGCGCGAGGCGAACCTCACCTTCGTGCAGAACCTTGCCGAGTCGGTGGCCATCGTCGTGGTGATGATCATGCTCGTGATGGGATTCCGCTCGGGAGTGCTCATCGGGAGCTCGCTGCTCTTCTCGATCGGCGGCACGCTGCTGCTCATGCAGCTTCTGGGCGAAGGCCTGAACCGCACGTCGCTGGCGGGCTTCATTATCGCCATGGGGATGCTGGTCGACAACGCCATCGTCGTGACGGACAACGCACGACAGGCCATGCTGCGCGGCACGCCGCAGCGCCGGGCGCTCATCGACGGGGCCAATGCCCCGCGCTGGGGATTGCTGGGTGCCACGCTGATTGCCATCTTTTCGTTCCTGCCGTTGTACCTGGCGCCTTCGTCGGTTGCCGAGATCGTCAAGCCGCTGTTCGTCGTCGTGGCGCTTTCGCTGCTGCTGAGCTGGGTGCTGGCGCTGACACAGACACCGCTGTTCGGCGACCGCCTGTTGCGGGTCGCGGCCACACCCCACGATCCTTACGACACCCCCTTCTACCGCGCCTTCGACCGCCTGCTTGCCGCGCTGCTGCGCCGCCGCTGGCTGACTGTCACATGCGTTGTCCTCCTTTTCGCCGCATCGCTCTACGCCATGGGGCGCATGCCGCAGAACTTCTTCCCGTCGCTCGACAAGCCCTACTTCCGGGCCGACGTGCTGCTTCCCGAGGGGTACGACATCCGCACGACGGAGGAGAGCCTGCTGCGCATGGAGGAGTGGCTGCGCGCGCAGCCCGAGGTGAAGACCGTCTCGCTGACTGCCGGATCGACACCTCCGCGCTACTACCTGGCGAGCGGCAGCACGTCGCAGCGGCCGAACTTCGGCAACCTGCTCGTCGAGCTTCACGACAAACGCACGACGGCCGCTGTCGAGGCCCGCTTCGAGACGTGGGTCAACGCGAACTTTCCCGACGTATGGCTTCGTTCGTCGCTTTTCAAGCTCTCGCCGGTTCCCGATGCGGCCATCGAGTTCGGATTCATCGGACCCGACGCCGATACACTGTGCCGACTGACGGCCGCAGCCGAGCGGATCATGTGGCAGACGCCCGGGGCGACGAACATCCGCAACAGCTGGGGCAACCGCATCCCTACGTGGCTGCCGGTCTACTCGCAGATGAAGGGACAGCGGATCGGCATCACGCGGAGCCAGCTGGCCCGGGGCATCACCATCGCCACACAGGGATACCGCCTCGGAGAGTACCGCGAGGGCGACCAGCTGCTTCCGATCCTGCTCAAGGATGAAAACATCGGCTCCTACAACCTGACAAACCTGCAATCGCTTCCGGTCTTCAACCCTTCGGGACGTGTCTTCTCGATCGAACAGGCTACCGACGGGTTCCGTTTCGACTTCCGGCAGGGCGTCATCAAACGCTATAACCGCCAGCGGGTGATGAAGGCGCAGTGCGACCCGGTTCGCGGGGTCAACACCATGCAGCTTTTCGCCACGCTGCGCGACTCGATCGAACGCTGCGTGACGCTTCCCGAGGGCTATACGATGCAGATTTTCGGCGAACAGGAGAGCAGCCGGGAGTCGAACGCGGCACTGGCACGCTACCTCCCGCTGACCCTGCTGCTGATCTTCACCGTGCTGTTGCTGCTGTTGCGCAACTACCGCGATCCGATTGTCATTCTGCTGATGATTCCGCTGATCTTCATCGGCGTGGTGCTGGGCCTGGCCGCCACGGGCAAGGTCTTCAACTTCTTCTCGCTGCTGGGCCTGCTGGGGCTCGTGGGCATGAACATCAAGAATGCCGTGGTGCTCGTCGAACATATCGGCACGCTGCGAGCTGCGGGCCGCACGCCCTACGAGGCCCTCACCGAAGCGACGCGCAGCCGCCTTATCCCGGTGACGATGGCTTCGGGCACGACGATCCTGGGCATGCTTCCGCTGCTGTTCGACGCCATGTTCGGGGCCATGGCCGCCACGATCATGGGCGGACTGCTCGTTGCCACGCTGCTCACGATCCTGGTTCTGCCGGTGACCTACGCCCTTTTTTACAACATTCGCCGCTCATGAAACGTCTTCTCACATGGAGCCTGCTTGCGGCCGCACTTGCCGTGACGCTCCCGGCCGGGGCACAGATCGGCCTGGAGGAGTACCGGGCCGATGTCGCCGCATACAGCCGTCAACTCAAAATCGCCGCTTCGGGAAGCGAGGCGGCTCGTGAAACCCTCGGTCAGGCCCGTACGGGCTACCTTCCGCGTCTGTCGCTCGACGGCAGCTTCACGAATGCCTTCCGCCGCCAGGAAGATACCGAGACGTGGAGTTTCTCCGTGCTTCCGCAACTCGTGCAGACTCTCTACGGCGGAGGCGCGGTGCGCGCGGCGGTCCAACAGGCCTCGCTGGGCTACGACATTGCGCTCTGCGAGGAGGCCTTTACGCGCCTCGACGTGCGTTATGCCGCCGACTACGCCTACTGGAACCTTTCGGCCGTGGATCTCTACGCCGCGTCGATGCGCGAATACGTTTCGATCATCCGCTCGCTCAAAAGGGTTGTAGACCAGCGCTTTGCTGAGGGTTACACCTCGAAGGGCGACGTGTTGATGATCGATTCGCGTCTGAGCGAAGCGGAGTATGCGCTGGTGAGCGTCGAGCAGAACTACGAGGTGGCACAGCACAACTTCAACATTCTCTGTGGCGAGGACCCGCTCCGCAAGGTTGTTCTTGCGCGAAGCATCCGCGATTCGCTGCCTATGCCCGAACGCGTAGGGGCCGGGGATGCCGTGGCGCGACGACCCGACTATGCGGCCTCCCGGATGCGTGTGGATCAGGCTGCGGCAGCCGTTCGCCAGGTCCGTGCGCCCTACAATCCGCAGGTGAGTGTCGGAGTGGGCGGGTCGTGGCAGCCCTATACCCCCAACCGGACGGGTGCCACGACGGTCGACGGTTCGGTATTTGTCAAACTCACGGTTCCGATCTTCCATTGGGGCGAACGCCGCCGGGCGACGGGTGCGGCCCGGGCGCAGCAGCTGCAACAGGAGTGGACGGCAGCTGCACAGTACGACGAGATCGTGCGTGAGGAGATGAACGGCTGGACGGCCCTTGTGCAGAGCCATGCGCAGGTCGCGGCCTCGGAGGAGAGCCTGCGTATTGCGGGCGAGAACCTGGCGCTCAGCACCTACTCCTACGGTGAGGGACAGGCGACCATACTCGACGTGCTGCAGGCGCAGCTGAGCTGGATCCAGATCTACACCAATGCCATCAAGGCATACTTCAACTACGCCGTGGCAATCTCCGATTATCAGCGTATTACAGCCCAGTGATCCCGCAATGGAAAAGAGAGGGGCGAAACCTTCATAACGGGTTCCGCCCCTTCTCGAATACGGCCGATTGCTTCAGGCCTTCACGGGCTCGATGTTCACCACGGCGATCTCCCGCGTGACGGGAGCGATGCGGCTGAGCATCTGGATCAGTCCGCAGTATTTGTCGTGTGTGAGTTCGAGGGCGTGACTGGCCTTCGCGCAGTCGCTCTCGTCGCAGCATGCGACGTTGTAGATCACATGGAAACAGGTGAATACGCTCTCGGCTTCGAGCGTTTCGGTAGATAATTTTCCTGAAAAGCTGATTTCAAAGCTTTTGGGCGTCATCCGCTCCCGCTTCATGATGGCCAGCGCCGTGTGCCCGGCGCACCGTGCTGCGGCGTAGAGCAGCAGCTCTTTGGGATTCATCGCCCCGCACTCGATGCTTCCGCGGGTTTCGAACCTCCCCGAGGGGGTCATTTGCAGATTCACTTTTTCGGTCATAACGTTTTTTGTTTTTGGTTTGAACACCTCCGAGCGGGCAAATTCCGTTCCTTAAAGGGTGTGCAGTCAAATAAATTGATTATATTTGTCCGATTGTTTGCTTGTCCGGCGAACCGTGTTTTGGCTGCCTGCCTGCGCTGCGCTGTTTTGCCGCCGGGGGCCGTTCCCGGACGCCATATTAGGACGCCAACTTAGAAAGTTTGAACTTATGCGAAAATCCCGAATGCTGATGTTGCTCGTGGCGCTTGCGGCCGGAATCCCGACCCTGCAGGCCTCCGAGCCCCGGATCGAGACTCTGCTGAATCGTGCGCGCAGCCTCTACGACTACGGACGTTGGAGCGATGCCCGGCACGAATTTCTGCGGGCCCGCGACGTTGTGGCCCCCTCCGACCGCCGTACGGCGCAGGAGATCGACTACTACCTGGCTGCCTGTGCCGTGGAGCTGGGCAGTGCCGACGCTGCCGGCGCACTGCTCGATTTCGAATCGCGCTATCCCGAATCGGTCTATGCCAACGACGTACGCTTCTCGCTGGGTTCGTACTATTGCGCTGCCGGCGACATGAAGCGTGCCCGCGAGGCATTCGAGCGCACCGAATACAAGGCGTTGGATGCTCCGCGCCGTGAACGCTACGATATCCGCATGGGCTATGTGGAGTTTACCGACGGCCGCTATGCCGAGGCCTATGAACTCTTTGACCGCATTCCTTCGCGCAGCGAATACATTGACCACGCCCGCTACTACAAGGCCTATATCGACTACGCCGAGGGGCGTTATGACCGTGCCAAGGAGGAGTTTACCGCCCTGCGGCGCAGCGACGCCTACGGAGATGTCATTCCGTATTACCTGCTTCAGATCGAGTTCCGCGAGGGCAACTACCGCTACGTCGTGGAGCATGGCGAGGAGCTGGCGCGCAAGGCTGTTCCCGAGCGGCGTGCGGAGATCGAACGCGTGATTGCCGAGTCGTGGTTCCATCTGGAGGATTACAACCGCACGCTCGAACACCTCGCGGCATTCCGCGACAGCGGCGGCGAGATGGATCGTGACGCCAGCTACCTGGAGGGTTTTTCGCTCTACCGTACGGCGCGCTATGCCGAAGCCGCCGAATGGCTGCGCAAGGCGTGCGGAGCCGAGGATGCCCTGACGCAGAACGCCTCCTACCACCTGGCGGACTGTTACCTGCGCGAGGGTGACAAGGAGGCGGCGATGCAGGCCTTCGCCATGGCGTCGGACGATACGCTCGACGCGGCGATTGCCGAGGATGCGCTTTTCAACTACGCCAAGCTGCAGTACGAGCTGGGCGGCGGAGCCTTCAACGGCGCCATCAACATGCTCACACGCTATATCGAACGCTATCCTTCGTCGCCGCGTGCCTCCGAGGCCCGCACGCTGCTGATCGCCGCCTACTACAATTCGCGGAACTACGATGCGGCATACCAGGCCATCAAGTCGATGCCTTCGGGCGACGCCGACGTTCGTGCGGCGCTGCAGAAGATCGCCTACTTCCGGGGGCTGGAGGCCTTCCGGGCGGGCGACACGGCCGCTGCGCAACGTTACCTCGACGAGTCGGCTGCAGTGAACGTGAGCCCCAAATATACGGCGCTGGCCTCCTTCTGGCAGGGCGAGATCGCCTTTGCGCGGGGCGACTACGCCGTGGCGGCCGCCAAATACAACGCCTACCTGAAGCGGGCTCCGCAGTCGGAGCGCGAATATGCCATGGCATGGTACAACCTCGGCTACTGCGCCTTCGACCGTGATGACCTCGACCAGGCGCAGCAGTCGTTCACGAAGTTCCTCTCCGCCTATGCGCCGCGTGACCGTTACCGGGCTGACGCCTCGAATCGCCTGGGCGACGTAGCCTATGCCGACCGACGCTTCGAGGAGGCCGTCGGGGCCTACGACCGCACGCTGGCCCTGGGGCTGTTCGGCATCCCGGAAAACGAATATGCGGCCTACAAACGCGCCATTACGCTCGGCATCCTGGGCCGCACGGAGCAGAAGCAGCAGGCGTTGCGGCAGATTGCCGCCGCCGGAGGCGACTATGCCGGTGAGGCCTCCTACGAGCTGGGCCGCAGTTTCATCGCACAGGAGAAGTATGCCGAAGGGGCTGCGCAGCTCGAACGCTTTGTTTCCGATTTCCCCTCTTCGCCGCGCCGTGCACAGGCTTTTTCCGACCTGGGCCTTGCCTACCTGAACCTCGGCAACCGGGAGAAGTCGCTTTACTACTACGACCAGGTGGTTGCCACCTCGCCGCAATCCTCCGAAGCGAAGGAGGCCATGCAGGGCATCCGGGAGATCTACGTTTCGGAGGGCAACGTCGACGGCTATTTCGATTATGCCGCCAAGACGGGTATGGAGAGCGATCTGACGGCTCTTTCGCGTGATTCGCTGACGTTCGTCTCGGCGCAGAAACTCTATCTGGCGGGCAACCGCGAGGCTGCCACGAAGTCGCTGCGCAACTATGTCGATACCTATCCCAAGGGATATTACCTGACCGATGCACTCTACTACCTGAGCGACTGCTACCTGTTGGCAGGCGACCGCAATGCGGCCATCGGGACGCTGACGGCTCTTGCCGACCGCGGCACGACTCGCTATACGGTTCCCGTGCTGGAGAAACTTTCGGAGATCACCTTCGAGGAGCAGCGTTGGGACGAGTCTGCTGCCGCTTACCGCCGTCTGTACGACGTTGCTCCGACGGCTTCGGGCCGCGAAGCAGCCATGACGGGGTATGTCCGTGCCACGGTTTCGGGCGGCGACGGGGAGAAGATCTCGGCGATGGCTGCCGATGTCTGCGCCCACGACGATGCCGGACGCACGGCCTTGCGCGAGGCGCGCTATGCGTGGGCGAGCCAGCTGCTTGCCGCCGGCGACCGTGCGGGAGCCGACAAGCTCTACCGCGAACTTGCCACCGAGGTAAAGACCCGCGAGGGCTCCGAGGCCGCCTACCGCCTGATCGAGTCGACCTATGCATCGGGCAACATGGACAAGACCGAAAAGGAGGTCTTCGCCTTCTCCGAGAAGGAGCCGCAGGCCTACTGGCTGGCCAAGGCGTTTATCCTGCTGGGCGATGTCTATGTTTCGAAGGGCGACACGTTCCAGGCCCGGGCCACGTGGCAGAGCGTGGTCGACGGCTATACGCCGGCCGATGACGGCATTGTGGACGAAGCCAGGGCGCGAATCGCTAAACTCGATTGATCATGAAAAAGTTGTTGATGATAGCCGCGTTGGCGGCAATGCTGCCGCGGATGGCCGCGGCCCAGGTCGAGAAACAGGTCGAGGTGACGAAGGCCTACGTCCCGAAGGTGGAGAGTGCCTTGAAGCTGACCATCGAACCCGACATGACCGATACGACGCACATGCGTCCCGAGATTGACTATACGGTCACGCCGTTGTCGTTGCAGACGACGCTCACGACGCGCCCGATCCGCCCGGCGACGGTGACCTATTGGGAGTTCAACCGGCCGTTGCCCTTCTACCTGAAGGTGGGGGCGGGCTATCCGCTCAACTCGGTGCTGGACTTCTACGCCTCGACGCAAAACCCCTCGACGGGATATGCCATTGCCTACATCAACCATGAGGGCTATTACGCGAAGATCGCCAACGAAGCCGGCGTGAAGAACAACTCCACACGGATGTACAACCGTGCGGGCATCGCTGCGGGCAAATACTTCGGGCGGCATGTTTTCGAGGGAGAGGTCTCCTACGACAATCGCATGTACCACCGCTACGGAAGCTATACGACCATTCCCAATCCTACGGAGGCTATTCTGCAATCGCTCAATGCCGGGAAGATGCTTGATTACGGCAATGCCTCGCTGAAACTGCGTGTGGGTGATGATTTCCAGGATCTTTCGCGTGTGAACTTCGAGGTGGCCCTGCGCGGGGATCTCTTCTTCGAGCATCCCATCTCCGGCGATTGCCTGCCCTATCTCGGGGCCGACGCCCGCATTGCCAAGGGTTTCGGGCGGAGCAGTTTCTCGTTGGGACTGGGTTATGACTACCTTTCGGATGACCTGAAGCTCAAAAGTACCTGGCAGCAGTTTATCCGAGCCTCGCTCCGTTACCGTTATGCCGGGGGCGTTGTCGATCTGGAGGTCGGCGCCGACTATTACCACGACAAGATTGAAATGGAGGGCGAACCTTACGGATATGCCGGAACAGGCGACTACATCATCCCGTTCGCACGTGTCGATTTCAACCTCGGCACGCCGGGACTGAAACCCTTCATCGAGGCCGACGGATCGGTTGCTCCGAACGACTCCCGTTCCATGTCCCAATATCACCCTTACGCATCCGGCCATTGGCTGGAGAAGAGCTCCGTCGACTACAACTTCCGCGTCGGTCTGGGCGGCAGCCTGTGGCGCAACCGCTTCAGCTACCGCGTCTATGCCGGAATTGCGATCCAGGACAACCACCTCTTCTGGGCGACACGCGTCAGCACGTCGGGCGAGAACGGGGAGTATGAGACGTTTGATTCGGACTTCCCCGTGCAGCAGGCGCGGCAGACCGTGACCTCGTTCAACGGCGAGATCGAGTACCGCCCGATCAGCTCGCTGAAGTTTGACCTCGGAGTCCACGGTTACTTCTACAACAAGGAGACCGACTGGGCCAACGGCGAGGCGTCGTTCGTGGGCAACTTCGGGGTGAACTACTCGGGACGCAAGGTGTCGTTCGGTGCCGAGGCGTTGCTGGAGGGTGAGCGGAGTTGGACGACGTTAGTCAATGCGTATGGCGGAGATCAGACTCTTCCAGCCTTCGTGGCACCCCTGGCTGTCGACCTGCGGGCGCACTTCGACTGGCGGATCTCGCATCGCGTGACCTTCTTTGTCGAGGGACGCAATCTCGCCAACCAGCGGCTCTACGAATTTGCCCGTTATCGCGAGCCGGGCATCCATTTCGTCACGGGCATCAAGGCCAACTTCTGACGACGGCCGCAGCCGGCAAAGGCCCAAGAATCGTTATTTTCGGCAGGATGGAATATCCTGCCGAAATTTTTTCTACCTTGGCGTAACGTTGAACCTTATAAACCGCAAACCGATGAAACACATGATGCCCGAGCTTCCCTATGCCATGGAAGCCCTTGCTCCGAAGATGAGCCGCGAGACGCTCGAATACCACTACGGCAAACACCTCCAGACCTACGTGGATAACCTCAATAAACTGATCGTCGGGACGCCCTACGAGGCGATGCCTCTCGACGACATTGTGCGACAGGCCGACGGAGCCATTTTCAACAATGCCGCACAGACGTGGAATCACACCTTCTTCTTCCGGATGCTGACCCCCGAACAGACGCCCATACCCAAGAAGCTGGCGGAGTGCCTCATACGGGATTTTGGTTCCGTAGAGGCCTTCAAAACGCAGTTTACGCAGGCTGCCGCGGGGCTTTTCGGCTCGGGATGGGTCTGGCTGGTTGCCGACCGTCAGGGACATCTCTCGATCGTTGCGAAGTCCAATGCCGGCAATCCGCTGACCGACGGCCTGCGCCCTGTGCTGACGATCGACGTCTGGGAGCACGCCTATTATATTGACTACCGCAACCGTCGGGCCGACTTCATTGCTGCCTGGTGGAATCTGGTCGACTGGCGCAAGGTTGCCGACCGCTGCATTCCGAAGCGTTGGCGCTGCAAGTCGTGCGACTATGTCTACGATCCTGCGAAGGGTGATCCCGAAACGGGTATCGCTCCGGGAACCTTCTTCGAGGATATTCCCGAGACGTGGACCTGCCCGATCTGCGGACTTTACAAGTCGGAGTTCGTACCGCTGGACGAGTAGAGCCCAGCTCCTGCACCATGAAAAAACAGCGCCTCCGGAACTGCGGTTCCGGAGGCGCTGCCGTGTAGCGACACTTCGTTGCAGGTGCTGCTGCGGCTGAAGCGTTCCCGACTGCAGCGTCGGGACATCAGAATACGAACTGTTCGGCCTTCATTTCGCCCAGCTGCTCGATCTTCGGTACGAGAGTCGTGTAGTGCGGAGCCTGCTGGTGGGCTGCCAGAGCCTTGGCGTCGGACCATGTTTCGCAGATCATCAGCACGTCACGGCGCGTCGTGCTTTCGAAGAGGTCGTAGGCGACACATCCCTCGTCCTTGAGCGATGCGGCGACCAGCTCCTTGCCGGCCGCAATGGCTGCTTCGCGGTTGCTTTCCGTCGTACGGATAAATACATTGATTCGGATCATCTCTTGATTGGTTTTGGTTTGTTGTGTTATATGAAATTAAAGCGTGTTTTTTGCCGTTTTATTGTCCTCGTTCGGCCTCTTTTCTGTCGGGACGAGAGGCACGAACAGGTGATCACAAAGGCCTGAAGGATGAAGAGCAGCACCCGCAGGAAGACCTGCGCGTAACCGGGCCGGTCGCTGAGCTACGCCGATGCGAAGGCGTAGTGTAGTGGGCCATCTGCTGCCGTCCGGACACCACCTGCTGCTGCCGATCATCCACATTTGGGGGGCTGGAATCAGATGAGCAGAGTGTGCACGGCGAACGGAATGTTGAAGATGCCGCACAGCACGAAGAGTGTGCGTCGGAACCCCCGGCGGGCGATGTAATAGCCGGCCGGCAGGGATCCGGGGAGGAAGGCTGCGGCGCCGAGGAGCACGCCGCTGAGCAGCTGCGTTGCCACGACGAACAACTCCTTCGTGAGATAGATCTCCCGACAGGGACTCCAACGGACCTTGATGGTCCAGGACCACATGATCAGCGAGGACCAGAAGACGATCCGTCCGTTGTCGACTCCGAGATCCTTGAACACCACGGCCAAGACCATGAGCACCACGGATGGCAGCCGCATGGCACAGTGGAGCCGGAATCCACGCCCGTGGCGAGCGGGCTGAGGTCGTGCGTCGAATGGAGTTCATCGACCGTTTCGGTAGAGGGATTCGTAAAGCCGAAAGGCGGCCCGAAGACCGCCCTCCGGAGGTTTTTTCAATAAGGTATCAACTGCGCACCTGGGCCCCGCAATGCTGTTCGAACTGCCGGGTGAGGTTCGACATCACACGTTCGATGCTCTTTTCGTCGAGCGTGCGGCTCTTGTCCTCGAGAATGAAACTCAGGGCATAGGATTTCTTGCCTGCGGGAAGCTTGTCGCCCTCGTAGACGTCGAAGAGCGAGACACTCTTCAGCAGTTTGCGTTCCGCGGCAAAGGCCACGTCCCGCAGCGCGGAGAAGGTCACCTGCTTGTCGACGAGCAGCGCGAGGTCACGTTTCACCTCGGGGAACTTCGACAGCTCCTCGGCGGTGATCCGGTGCTTCTTCGTCGACTTCATCAGCGCGTCGAAGTTCATCTCCAGGAAGTAGACCTCCTGCTTGACATCAAGCTCCCGGCGGATCTTCGCTGCCACGGAGCCGATCTGAAGCAACTGCTTTCCGTTGAGCTCCATCGAGAGCCCCTCGCTGAAGAGATCACTCTGCAGTGTCTCGGTCTTGAGGGCATAAATGTCGATTCCGAATCGGCGCAGGAGTTTCTCGGCAATGGCCCGCAGGGTGAAGAACGATGCCTTGAGGGGCTTTTCGTTCCACGACTGCGGCACGGCGACGCCCGTCACGGCAATGGCCAGACGGTACTCCTCGGAGTAGGCGGCCAGATGGTTCTCCTCCAGACGCTTCGCTTCGTCGTAGAAGTAGCAGTTGCCGAATTCATAGAGCTTCAGATCCCCGTTCTTGCGGTTGGCGTTCAGCGCCACGGCTTCGAGCATGTTGAAGAGCAGCGTCTGACGCATGACGTTGAGGTCGGCGCTCAGCGGATTGATGATCCGCACGCAGTGTTCGGCGGGGTAGGAGGTCAGCCCTTCGTAGTAGGCTGCCCGGGTGAGCGAGTTCGACATGATCTCGGTGAATCCGTTGGCCGTGAGGAAATCCGCGGCGAGGTTCACCAGTTTGTTGCGGTCGGGTTTCGGTGCGTAGGAGAGCGTTGACCGCACCCGCGCGGGAATCTCGACGTTGTTGTATCCGTAGATGCGGAGAATATCCTCCGCGAGATCGGCCTCCCGCTGTACGTCGACCCGGTAGGGCGGTACGGCCACGGTCCATACGCCGCCGTCCTTCTCCCCGAGGATCTTTACCTCGAGGGCTCCGAGGATCGTGCGAATGACCGACTCGGGAATCTCCTTGCCGATCAGGGCATTGATGCGCGGCAGCGAGGCGTCGAAGACGAAGTCCTCGGCCGGCCGGGCGCAGACATCCGTGATATCGCTCGAAATGGTTCCTCCGGCCAGTTCCTTCATCAGCAGGGCGGCACGCTTGGCGGCATATACCTGGATGTTGGGGTCCACGCCGCGCTCGAAGCGGAACGACGAATCGGTGTTGAGACCGAATCTTTTGGCGGTCTTGCGCACCCATACGGGGTTGAAGTAGGCGCTTTCGATGAAGACGTTGACCGTCGAATCGCTGATTCCCGAGTCGAGGCCTCCGAAGACGCCTGCGATGCACATCGGACGCACGGCCGAACAGATCATCAGATCCTTGTCGGAGAGTTTCCGCTCCACGCCGTCGAGCGTCACGAAGGGTGTGCCTTCGGCGCACGTGCGCACAACGACCTCACGACCTTCGATCTTGTCGGCGTCGAAGGCGTGCAGGGGCTGTCCGAGTTCGAAGAGCACGAAATTCGTGATGTCGACGAGGTTGTTCTTGGGATTGATGCCCGCGGCGCGCAGACAGTTCTGCATCCACTCGGGCGAGGGGCCGATCTTGCATCCCGTGACGGTGACGCCCGTATAGCGGGGTGCCGCCTCGGGATTCTCGACGCGGATCTTCACCTCCAGGTTGTGGTTGTCCACGGCAAAGCCCTCCACATCAGGCCACTTCACCTTCACGGGGTGTCCGTGGCTGGTAAGGTAGGCGGCCAGGTCGCGGGCCACGCCGATGTGTGATGCGGCGTCGATACGGTTGGGCGTAAGTCCTATTGCGATGAGGTAGTCGTCCTGGATGTGCAGGAACTCCTTGGCGGTCATGCCCACGGGGGCATCCTCCGGAAGTTCCACGATGCCGTCGTGCGAGGCTCCGATGCCGAGTTCATCCTCCGCGCAGAGCATTCCGAGCGACTCCACGCCACGGATTTTCGAGCGCTTGATCTTGAACTCCTCGTCGCCGCCGTTGGGGTAGAGCACCGAGCCGATGGTGGCGCAGAGGACCTTGAGTCCTGCCCGGCAGTTGGGGGCCCCGCAGACGATCTGAAGGGGATCGCCCGAGCCGACGTCGACGGTCGTCACGTGGAGGTGGTCCGAGTCGGGGTGGTCCGTGCAGGTCACGACGCGACCCACCACGACACCCTGCAAACCGCCCTTTATGGTTTCGATTTTTTCAAAACCTTCGACTTCGAGACCGATGTCGGTCAGTATGTCGGCGATTTTCTCGGCCGAAAGATCGGTGTCGAGGTATCGTTTGAGCCAGTTGTACGAGATATTCATGGTAAAGAGTGATTGTTAGCTAAAATCGAACAAAGATAGGGATTTTCCCTCAAACGTCGAAATTTTGGCTCTATAAAAAATAGGTGCGAATTTTTCATAGTAAAAAATTTGCAAAACTGATTCCGAAGTTTTATATTTGCAGAAACGAAACGGAAATCGACCGAAATTCGAAAAACGATGTATACGCTGAACATGCATAGCTGGTGGTGGCGCCCATTGTCTCTCGTGAACAATGAGTGCCTTTGCGTGCGTGCATGGTAAAGCGAACAGATTTACGCCACAGCCCGTTGTTTACGAAGTAAGCAACGGGCTTTTTCTTTGTCATCCGTAAAAACCTCAAATACTCAAACGCCATGAAAACGAAAAAATTCTGTCTGAGCGAATCCCAGATGCCCACCCAATGGTACAACATCGTGGCCGACATGCCTACGAAGCCGCTGCCGCCGCTGAATCCCGCCACCAAACAACCCGTCACCAAGGAGCAGATGTCGGCGATCTTTGCCGAGGAGCTCATCGATCAGGAGATGTCGACCGAACGCTTTATCGACATTCCCGAAGAGGTGCAGGAGATCTACAAGATATGGCGTCCGACGCCGCTGGTGCGTGCCACGGGCCTTGAGAAGGCGCTGGACACTCCGGCGAAGATCTACTTCAAGAACGAGAGCGTGTCGCCCGCCGGGTCGCACAAACCCAATACGGCCGTTCCGCAAGCCTACTACAACTACAAGCAGGGTATCAAACACCTGACCACCGAGACGGGAGCCGGACAGTGGGGTGCCTCGATTGCCTTTGCGGCGAAACACTTCGGCATCGATCTGCAGGTCTTCATGGTCAAGGTAAGCTACGACCAGAAGCCCTACCGCCGGTTGATGATGAATACCTGGGGTGCCGAATGTGTGGCTTCGCCTTCGACGCTCACCGCGTCGGGCCGTGCGGCTCTTGAGCGCGATCCCCATTGTTCGGGCAGCCTCGGACTGGCCATTTCGGAGGCCGTCGAGGTGGCGCTCCAGCACCCTGGAGATACGCGCTACTGCCTGGGCAGCGTGCTGAACCACGTGCTTCTGCACCAGACAATCATCGGTCAGGAGGCCGTTCTGCAGATGGAGATGGCCGATGCCGAACCCGACATGGTGATCGGCTGCTTCGGCGGAGGCAGCAACTTCGCGGGCATCAGTTTCCCGTTCCTGCGCAAGAACTTCGTCGAGGGCAAGAAGATCCGTATGATTGCCGTCGAGCCGGAGAGCTGCCCGAAACTCACCCGCGGACAGTTCCAGTATGATTTCGGCGATGTGGCCGGCTACACGCCGCTGCTCCCGATGTACACGCTGGGGCACAACTTCCAGCCCTCGGATATCCACGCCGGCGGCTTGCGCTACCACGGCGCGGGGTCGATCGTCAGCCAGCTGCTCAAGGACGGCTTCATCGAGGCGCAGTCCATTCCGCAGAACGAGACGCTTGCCGCGGGAATTCTCTTTGCCCGGACCGAAGGGATTATTCCCGCCCCCGAATCGACCCATGCCATCGCCGCAACGATCCGCGAGGCCCTCAAGGCCAAGGAGGAGGGGCGCGAAAAGACGATTCTCTTCAACCTTTCGGGCAACGGCGTCATCGACCTTTATGCCTACGAGCAGTACCTGGCCGGGGCACTGAAGGACTATACGCCGACGGATGCCGAGATTGCGAAGACGGTCAACGAGCTGGAGAAACTGATTTAACGGGAGTTGTCGGTGAGGAAAGAGCGGCCTGCATGCAGGCCGCTCTTTTTCATGCCTTTTGGACGGAATCGTTTGGCGCGGTCGAAAAAAACACGTACCTTTGAAAGAGATCGATTATTTACGAATTCAAACGAGCAAGACTATGAAACGTTTTTATCTGCTGACCTTGCTTGCCGCCCTTGTCTTTTCCGGATGCGATAAGGATGAATCCTCTTCGACGGAAAGCGATAAGCTTACATCCATGTTCGATCCTGCATTTGCCCGGATATTGCAGGAGAAAGGTTACGTCTCCGATGCGGAAAATATCACGCCGGATGATATGGAGCATATTGCGGCAATAACCGAACTGGATGTTTCGGGAAGTTATTCCAATCCGGGCGCCCTGACCTCCCTGCGAGGCATCGAGCATTTCGAGTCGCTGACGGCGCTGTTCTGCAGTTTCAATCAATTGACATCGCTGGATGTGAGCCGGAACTCGAAATTGACCGATTTGGATTGTGACGACAATCGGTTGACGACGTTGGATGTGAGCCACAACCCGGAGCTGACCTATTTGTCCTGCTATTCCAATCAGTTGACGTCGCTGGATGTAAGCCACAACCCGGAGTTGGCGAGTTTGGCCTGCAGCTCCAATCAGTTGACGTCGCTGGATGTGAGCCGGAACTCGAAATTGACCGACCTGGATTGTGACGACAATCGGTTGACGACGCTGGATGTAAGCCACAATCCGGAACTGTACTATTTGTCCTGCTATTCCAATCAGTTGACGGCGCTGGATGTGAGTCAAAACCCGGGTTTGATGATTTTGATCTGCCACTCCAATCAGTTGACGTCGCTGGATGTGAGCCGAAATCCGATACTGGATGATTTGTCCTGTTATTCCAATCAGTTGAGGACCTTGGATGTGAGCCAAAATCCGGAACTGATGAATTTGTCCTGCAGTTCCAATCAATTGACAACGCTGGACGTAAGCCGAAATTCGAAACTGGCGGATCTGTCCTGCTATTCCAATCAGTTGGCAACGCTGGATGTGAGCCAAAACCTGGAGTTGATGAATTTGTCCTGCAGTTCCAATCCGTTGACGACGCTGGACGTAAGCGGTTGTATGAAACTGATGTATTTGACCTGCGACGACAATCAGTTGGCGTCGCTGGATGTGAGTCAAAACCCGGAACTGACCTATTTGTTCTGTTCCTCCAATCAGCTGACGACGCTGGATGTAAGCATCTGTACGAAACTGATGTTTTTGTCCTGCGACTCCAATCCCGGAGACGGAGTTTCGACCTTCCCGATAACGGCCTGGTTCGACAACGACACAAAACCGACCGGTTTGAATGTTTCCGAGGAGTGGGTCTACGAAGATAAAACCATCCATGTCGATTTTCAAAAGGCGGAGTAGTTCGTCCGGCATAACGTAAAACAGGCCTGTTCCCTTGAGGAACAGGCCTGTTTTGTCTTGGGCATTTCCGGCCTTCTACCGGGATCCCAGCCAGAGGAAGAACATTCCCGCGAGGACAAATGCCAGATCGATGGCTTTCGAACGGAGGTTGCGTTCGTGGAAGAGTGCCGCGCCGCAGAGGAACGATACGACCACCGATCCGCGGCGGATCATCGAGACCACCGATATCATCGCCTCAGGGTCGCGCAGGGCGAAGAGGTAGGCGAAGTCGGCTGCCGAGAGGAAGATGGAGATCAGCGGGATGGCCCAGCTCCAGTGAAACGGTGTGGTGTGCCGGCGCCGGGGCCACCAGAGCACCCCCACCACGACGGCCATCATCAGAAACTGATAGAGGTTGTACCAGCTCTGTACGAAGACGGCGTCGAGACGCGTCATGATGTATTTGTCATAGAGCCCGCTGACGGCTCCCGTCAGGGCGGCCAGCGCGATGCAGAGGATCCATCGGTTGTGCGTGAAGTCGACCCCTTCGCGGCGGCTCGAACGGCTGAGCAGCAGCAGCGAGACGACGGCCAGCACGACGCCGATCCACTGATATGCGTTCAACCGTTCTCCGAAGATGAGCATGGCGCCGACGAGCACCATGACGGGGCGTGTGGCATTGATGGGTCCGACGATGGTGATCGGCAGGTGCTTCATGGCGAAGTATCCGAAGATCCACGACGTGAGGACGATCACCGACTTGAGGATGACGAGCCCGTGTGCCTGGAGCGTGCCGCGTGATGCTTCGAGGACCGTTCCGTCGAACCATCCCAGACCGCACTCCGCGGAGAGGATCGCCGGAAGGAAGATGAGCGAGCAGAAGAGGGTGTTGAGCAGCAGCACGGGCAGCACGGCGTTTTGGGTGAGGGCCTTCTTCTTGGCCGCGTCGTAGAGCCCCAGCAGGGCTGCCGAGGTAAATGCGAGAGTGAGCCACATGGCGTTCTGCGTGTTTTTCTTTTTCAAAGAGGAAGGCGGCCGGGGGCCGCCTTCGCACGTATGGGTTCGGTTTTGTGAGGATTACTTTATCTCGTCGCTGTAGACGGCTCCGGGCAGGTCGTGGAGGTTGTAGCGCGAGGCCATCGACATGCCGTAGGCTCCGGCCGACTTGATCGAGAGCAGATCCCCGCGATGTGTCTTGCGCAGGGTGACGTTTTCGTCGAAGACGTCCGTCGACTCGCAGGCCGTTCCGACGATGGTGTATTTGTCGCGCGGGGCATCCTCGTCGGCGGTGATGTTTTCGATGTTGTGGTACGAGCCGTAGAGGGCGGGGCGGATGAGCTCGGTCATCGAGGCGTCGACGATCACCAGCTTGCGGCCCGTGGCGGTGGTCTTGTTGAAGAGCACCGTGGTGATCAGCTCGCCGCACTCGGCGACGATCGAGCGGCCGAATTCGAAGTGTACCTCCTTGTCGCCGACCGAGAGGTGGTTGTGGACGATCGAGAAGAGGGAGGCGAAGTTCGGAATGGGCTCGTTCTCCGGGACGTCGTAGTTGACGCCCAGTCCGCCGCCGACGTCGACAAAGCGGAACGAGAATCCGAGTTTTTCGAGGTTTGCGACGATGACGTTGACCTTGTTGCACATGTTCTCGAAGACGTGCAGCTCGCGGATCTGCGATCCGATGTGGAGGTGTATGCCGACGATATTCAGGTGTTTGAGGTTCTTGATCTCGTCGGTGTGGGCGAGGACCTCCTCGTAGGAAATTCCGAATTTCGAGTCGGCCTGTCCCGTATCGATGCAGTGGTTGGTCTTGGGGTCGATGTCGGGGTTGATGCGCAGGGCAATGTCGGTCACCTTGCCGGCCTCGGCCGAGAGGCTGTCGATGAGCTCCAGCTCCTGGATCGACTCGCAGTTGATGGCCATGATACCCTGCTCGATGGCATACCGCAGCTCCTTGTCGCGCTTCCCGACTCCGGCGTATACGATCCCCTTGGGGTCGAATCCCGCCTCGACGGCCTTTCGCAGTTCGTTGCCCGAGGCGCAGTCGATGCCGAGACCGTACTGGCGGATGATGGCCAGCAGGTGGTCGTCGTAGTTGGCCTTGATCGCATAGTGGACCTTGTAGCCGTACTTGTTCGATTCGTAGACGACGCTTTCGAGGGTCTGTCGCAGCAGGCCCGTGTCGTAGAGATAGAAGGGGGTTTCGAAGCCCCGGAGTTTGGATGCGATTTGTCTGCTTAACATCTTGCTAACCTATTACTAACCTAAATGATGATTGAAGCAGCAAATATAGCTTTTTCGCGGCAAAAAGGCAATACGTGGAGGGCATAAAATGCGAAAAAAGCGACATCTGAGGCGGGGTCCGCGGCTGCGGGAAATTCAAAATAAATGCGTATATTTGCACGTATTTTCACCCTTACGTATGAAAAACATCCGCAATTTCTGCATCATAGCCCATATTGACCACGGGAAATCGACGCTTGCCGACCGTCTTCTGGAGAAGACCAACACGCTGAACCAGCGAGAAATGCAGTCGCAGGTACTCGACGATATGGACCTCGAACGTGAAAAGGGAATCACCATCAAGAGCCACGCCATACAGATGGAGTATACGGCCGGCGACGGGGAGCGCTACACGCTCAACCTGATCGACACGCCGGGCCACGTCGACTTTTCGTATGAAGTATCGCGCGCCATCGCCTCGTGCGAGGGGGCGCTGCTGGTTGTCGACGCCACGCAGGGCATCCAGGCGCAGACGATCTCGAACCTCTACCTGGCCGTTGCCCACGACCTTACGATCGTGCCGGTGCTGAACAAGATCGACATGGATTCGGCGATGATCGACGAGGTGAAGGACCAGGTGATCGACCTGATCGGTTGCAAGGAGGAGGAGATTCTGCTGGCCTCGGGCAAGACGGGGCAGGGGATTGACGAACTGCTCGAAGCCATCGTGCAGCGTATTCCCGCACCGAAGGGCGACGATGCGGCACCGCTTCAGGCGCTGATTTTCGACTCGGTATTCAATCCCTTCCGGGGTATCATCGCCTATTACCGCGTATTCAACGGCACGCTGCGCAAGGGCGAGCACGTGAAGTTCTTCAATACGGGCAGCGAGTACGACGCCGACGAAGTGGGGGTGCTGAAGCTCCGCCTGCAGCCGCGCGACGAGATCCGCGCCGGTGATGTGGGCTACATCTGCTCGGGTATCAAGACCTCCTCCGACGTGAAGGTCGGCGATACGATCACCTCGGTGGCCAATCCCGCGCAGGAGGCCATCGCGGGCTTCGAGGATGTGAAGCCGATGGTCTTCGCCGGTGTCTACCCCGTGGAGGCCGATCAGTACGAAGACCTCCGCGCGTCGCTCGAGAAACTGCAGCTGAATGATGCCTCGCTGACCTTCGAGCCCGAGAGCTCGCTGGCCCTGGGCTTCGGCTTCCGCTGCGGATTCCTCGGACTGCTGCATATGGAGATCATCCAGGAGCGTTTGTACCGCGAATTCGACATGGATGTCATCACGACGGTCCCCAACGTCTCATACCGTATCACCACGACCCAGGGCACGGTGCTTGAAGTCCACAATCCGTCGGGACTTCCCGAGGTGACGAAGATCGCAAAGATCGAGGAGCCCTACATCCTGGCGCAGATCATCACCAAGACGGAGTTCCTGGGCAACGTCATCAAACTGTGCATCGACAAGCGCGGAGTGATGAAGAACCAGACCTTCATCACGCAGGATCGTGTGGAGGTGAATTTCGACATGCCGCTTTCGGAGATTGTCTTCGACTTCTACGACAAGCTCAAGAGCATTTCGAAGGGCTACGCCTCGTTCGACTACCACCGTACGGGTTTTCAGCCCTCGAAGCTTGTCAAACTCGACATTCTGCTCAACGGCGAACCGGTCGATGCCCTTTCGTCGCTCACCTATACCGATCATGCCTATGATTTCGGCCGCCGGATGTGCGAGAAGCTCAAGGAGCTGATTCCGCGCCAGCAGTTCGACATAGCGATTCAGGCGGCCATCGGTGCGAAGATCATTGCCCGCGAGACGGTGAAGGCCGTGCGCAAGGACGTGACGGCGAAGTGCTACGGAGGCGACATCTCACGCAAGCGGAAGCTGCTCGAGAAGCAGAAGAAGGGCAAGAAGCGCATGCGGCAGATCGGCAACGTCGAGGTGCCGCAGTCGGCCTTCCTTGCCGTGTTGAAAATGGACTGATCCCTTCCGAACTCATTCGACTCAACCGACCCATCATACTGACCCATGAAAAAGACCATCATCGACCTCTTCGAAACGTCCGTCGAGAAGTTCGGCGGCAAGACCTTCCTGCTCGAGAAGCGACACCACAAGTTCGAGCCCACGACCTACGCCGAGACGCGAGAGCAGGCGCTCGAGGTGGGTGCGGGCCTTGTGTCGCTGGGCGTTCGCCCGAAGGACAAGGTGGCAATCCTTGCCGAGGGGAGCAACGCGTGGATCATCTCCGAGTTGGGGCTCTTCTACGCCGGAGCGATCAGCGTGCCGCTGTCGGTGAAGCTCGAGGAATCGAACGACCTGCTCTTCCGCCTGCGGCATGCCGAGGTGACGACGCTGTTCGTCTCGAAGCACCAGCTGCCGAAGATCCGCCGCATCCGCGCGGAGCTGCCGCAGATCGAACGCCTGATCGTCTTCGGGCACATACCTCTGGAGTCCGGGGAGACGGCCTTCGGAACACTCAAGCGGCTGGGCCGCGACTACCTGTCGAAGCACCGTGCGGAGTTCCTGGAGATCGGTCGGGCCATCCAGAACGACGACTATGCGACGATCACCTACACCTCGGGGACAACCTCCGATCCGAAGGGAGTGGTGCTGACGCACCGCAACTATACGGCCAATGTCGAGCAGTCGTTGTCGCGCGTCGACATTCCGTCGAGTTACCGTACGCTCATCATCCTGCCGCTGGATCACTGCTTTGCCCATGTCGTGGGCTTCTATATCATGATCGCCTGCGGGGCATCGGTCGCCACGGTGCAGGTGGGTGCTACGCCCGCCGAGACGCTGCGCAACATCCCGGTGAATATTCGCGAGGTACAGCCGCATTTTCTGCTGTCGGTTCCGGCGCTGGCCAAGAACTTCCGCAAGAATATCGAGAGTTCGATCCGTGCCAAAGGCCGCTTCACCGAGCGCCTGTTCCACCTGGCGCTGCGTACGGCCTACGCCTACAATCAGGATGGCTATGATCCGGGCCATGGCTGGCGCTGCGTGCTGCGCCCGGTCGTGGGGCTGTTCGATGCACTGCTGTTCCGCAAGGTCCGTGCGGCGTTCGGCGGATGTCTGAAGTTCTTCATCGGCGGCGGAGCACTGCTCGATATCGAACTGCAGCGCTTCTTCTTCGCCATCGGCATTCCGATGTTCCAGGGATACGGACTCTCGGAGGCCACACCGGTAATCTCGACCAACTCGCCCAAACCGCACTGGCATCGCTTCGGGTCATCGGGCAAGATCCTGATCCCGCTCGATCTGAAGATTGTCGACGAAGAGGGACGTGAAGTGCCCCGGGGCGAAAAGGGTGAGATCATCATCCGTGGTGAGAATGTCATGGCCGGTTACTGGAAAAACCCCGAAGCGACGGCGGAGACCATACGCGACGGATGGCTTCACACGGGCGATATGGGCTACGTCTCGGAGGATGAGTTTCTCTATGTTCTGGGACGCTTCAAGAGCCTGCTGATAGCCTCGGACGGTGAGAAATACAGCCCTGAAGGGATGGAGGAGGCTATTGTCGACAAATCGCCCTATATCGACCAGATCATCATCTATAACAACCAGAGTCCCTTTACCGGGGCGATCGTCGTGCCGGCGACCGATGCCCTGCGGCGCGAGCTGGATGCCCGGAAGGTTCCTGCGGAGATGCGCACGTCCGTTGCTGCGGAACTTGTGGGCGGAGAGATCGACCGTTACCGTGCGGGCGGGGATTTTGCCGGGGAGTTCCCGGAGCGGTGGCTCCCGGCGGGCCTTGCCATTGTCGACGAAGCCTTTACCGAGCAGAACGGACTGGTCAACAGTACGATGAAGGTTGTCCGCAGCAAGGTCGAGAGCCATTTCCGCGAACGTCTCGATTATCTGTACACACCCGAAGGCAAGGTGCTGAAGAATCCGAAGAATCTTGCCTCGCTGAAAAAACTGGTCGGTTGAGATAAAAATCGGCCGTTGAGTTTTTGGATTATTGAAAAATCGGAGTAACTTTGTCCTCCGAATGCGGAAATAGCTCAGTCGGTAGAGCATCAGCTTCCCAAGCTGAGGGTCACGGGTTCGAATCCCGCTTTCCGCTCTCCGGGTCAGAAGAGGGGGTGAACAGAAATCTGACCAAATTATGGAAAGCCTTGTATATCAGCGATATGCAAGGCTTTCTCTTACCCCCCCCCACTCCTGTTGACGCAAAAGGCAGCAAGTATTTCAGGCCTTAATCGTGACCTTTTTTGCCCGGACCGGAAACAGGTCACGATTTAGCTATATTTCGTTGAATTTCATTGTTTTACTCTGCAACATTCCGGTGCAGGAGACACTTGATTTATTCAAAAAGGCATTACACAGAAGGCAAAAATGGACCCATTTTTGCCTTCTGTTGTTGGACAGAACATCAAACGTCGTAATCTGAAGGGGCCTATTCAGCCGATTCCTGCCATCAGGTGTGTAAGCATTTAAAATGTAAGGCCCGTCGATCTTTTTTTGAAAATAAAGGAGCTATTGCGAACATGTAATCGTTTGAGTATTCGACTTTTTCGATGATATCGCCAAGTCTATCTTCGTATTCTTCAGTGGTAATTAGAGTCAGGAGAAATGTCCGCGGTTTACGGTCAAAGCGATATACCGCCACCCCTTGCACGCTGTCGATCAGTTTGAGATTTCTTCCAAAAAAAGCATAATTGTTTTGAGATTGGAGGATCTCAAATGGTTGGTTGAAAAACCTATTGGGCACTTTATAGATACATAGATAAGTATATGCCCTATTTGATGTATGGACTGATGTAAGGTATCTTATAACACCTCGAGTTTTGGGTAAATTCGTTTTGTCCGTTACTCTGTTGAAAACCTCTTCGGAGGTTATGTATGGAATTGAATTGATATAGACGACAAGCGGCTTTTGAATTTGAAACGTATCCAGATAGTAGATTGGAGAGATCATATCTGGATAGTTAACCCCCTTTTTAATTTGGGGTCTTCCGGAGCATCCTGTCAAGGCTGCTATGATGCCCAGGATGGCTATATTGACAATTATTCTCATTTTGATGTTTATTTAAATTGACATTATTTACCGGTCTGCGAATGCTTTTCATGTCATGGCGGCGATCTTCGTTGATGCCGGGAACTCTGCATGTTCGGGGTCTGAAATGTCAGACCGGATAGCCTGGTCCCGCCATTATGGCCGTAATTCAATATGTTATTGCGCCTCCGGGGGGAATAAAGGTGCTATCGCAAGCATATAATCATTTGAGAACTCCGCCCCAAATATAATCTCACTATTCGGATCATTGTGCCATTCTGTAGCAATTAGGGCCAGGAGGAATGTTTGCGGTTTACGGTCGAAATGATATACTGCCACACCTTGTATGCTGTCAAGCAATTTAATGTTTTCTTCAACAAAATCGAAAGGGTGATCGCTAAATTTCCAGCTCCTGGGTTCTTTATAGATCAAGGAATACTTAAACGATCTATAAGCGTCAAGCTCTCCTGTAAGGTATCTTACGACGCCACGGGTTTTGGGCAGGTCTGTTTTGTTCTCCACATTGTCGAAAACCTCTTCGGAGGTTATGTAGGGTATGGAATCGATATAGACGACAAGCGGCTTTTGAATCTGAAACGTATCCAGATAGTAGATCGGAGAGAGCATTTCGGGATAGTTGAACCCGACTCTAATTCGGGGTTTTCCGGAGCATCCGGTCAAGACGGCTACGATGACCAGGATGGCTAGATTGACTGCCTTTTTCATTGTTTTTTAATTTTTAATCAACTATATACACCCAATTCGAGCATTTCCTTGATAAGCGTTTTCGTTCTCTTTGTAATCATATTATCCTTTTCAATCTCGACGATTTCCTTTTGCGCTTTTTTGATTCAACCACATTCCGCGATTTGGGTGATTAACACACTCCATCTATCTGCATCGACAACCTCAAATCTTATTAATCCTTGAGATAACTATACCAGCTTGAACCATTCTTACGCATCACGATTGCTCTTTTGTGATCTCCATAAACTTTGTGATCTCCGACGACATAGTAGACAAAAATATCCGGAGAGATTTCTGTGCGGATATCGATCTTTTCGATTCTGGCTTCATCGAGCGGAATGAATCCTATCTTCAGATCATCAATAATCTTCTGTACAAATTTGATTGCATCAGAGCTAATACTCTCTGATTTACAGTTGTTTTGCCATGTAATAGCCATCGTTTCTAGGATTTTATCTGGCTTAAACAGATCGTCTCCTTCATAATATAAATGCATCTGAATGGACTGATTCGGCAACAGTTGGCATAATGATGAATGATTGGAATATAATCCGATCGTATCTTCTTGATTATATATCAATTCAAATCGGCCGTATTTGTGGTCTTCTGGAGCGAAACGATTCCAGTACGAGCCTATTGGCTCCTCATGATCCGTATTGTTGTATATACTTATGTCAATATACATAATAATGGGTTGGAGTCGTTTCATATCTTGAGATATTTGCGGAGGACAGCACTCAAATCCGATACCCTGTATGGTAACAGTCAGAGAGTCTGTGTCCCCTGCTCGACAGATGCAGGGCGCTAGCAGAATAAGCAACAGTGCTCCGGCTGTATACCATGATCTCCGATGTAATTTATTCCTTCTCATATAATTTCTTATATAATAAGTGATTCTCATGCATGATACAGATATTCTTTACAACGAGAGACTGTTCCCGTCGGCATCGGTAACCGAGAGTTTTGTGCCATCTGCAAGATAGGAAATTTATGTTAAAATAAGAGAAAGAAAAATGTTTCTCTTCCTCTTATTCTTTGTGTCATTTTAGTCTCAATCGTATAATCCGAAAATTATTTTTGTAGTGATTGCTGTTTTAGTATCTTCATAATCTCATTCTCTCCCAAGTCTATAAAATAGGGCAGCTCCTCAGAAATTTGGATGTGAGATATTACGTATTCGTATAATTTCCAAATATTTTCGCGGGTAAACAATTCATGGGGTAATTCAATTTCTAAATGGTGCCTTTTAGCCTCTGGAACATAGTTATCTGAAGTTTCGTCATAAATCGTTGAAGCGTGTGTCCCGTAATAATACAATAAATAGGGTGGCTCCTCTATAACATCAACCAAAACAAATATATCCACTAACCCATTTTTATTTCGCGTTCCTTTTTTTAGGAGCTTTTTTGCCCAATGCTTGTTTTTTCTGAAATAGCTGTGTAAGGTCCGTAAATCTTCACATTCTTTTACAACATAATACATATCCTCCTTGTTGTATATGGCTATTACTTCCGTAGTCGAAAGAGGAAAAAACGAGGAGTCTTCCTGGGCTATTCCATCCATGGCTCTCAACCCGGTCAATAGCGCGATACTCCAAAATAATAAATGTTTCATAGGTCGTCTAAAATCTTAAAAGATATAATGGCTGTTACTTTCTTGTTGTCGAATACGATTATTTCTTTTGTCCTCATCTGAAATATATATCCGGTTGCAGTTCCTATTGATTCATAATCTTTTTGGCTTGGTAATCTGCCAGATCCATGGTAGGATGGTAAATTTTTCGACCCGCTTGGATGACTGTGATAAACGCTTCTTGCTCCTTGCGTATTAATTGATATCGAAGCCTCCTCCGACTCTCTGACTGTGCCTTGAGATACATTGGCGATTTGTCCTCTTTTATTTACTATTCCTCCGTATTCTCGGTTGTTATCTTCGGAATCTCCTCCTGTACCATCATCTTTTATGGTGTTTCTCATCTTTTGAAGAGTGGGAACGGACTCAATCTCTATGATATTCTGCATGTGCGGTCCAGATAGATTTCCTTGACTTATTGCACGTTCTGTATTGATTGCCTCTTGTTCCGAGATTGAACTAACATGTTTATTATAGTCAATAGCCTTGATTACATAGGTTTTATCTCCTTGGCCGGTATCATATATCAGGTATCCTAATGAATTATAATATTTGTCATATTGTAATCCGTTTGAATCAGTATTCTCGATAGGATTATTTCCGCAGAACGCAAAGGGCGAGAGATAGAGGTATTTCTCAGCCAGGGGGTCGACGCTGTTCCATCGGATGTTGTACTTCGGGTCGTACATCCGTGCACCGTAGTCGATGTATGGCAGCGCGAGAAACGCCTGCTCCTCCTTGGCGTTGTAACGGTATCGGTTATCAGCGATGGGAGCTGCGTCGTTGTTCCATCTGAGCCCGAAGGGATAGAAGTCGTTCCGTTCGATCACCTCCCCGTTGTCATCGACAATGACACGCACGCTTCCCAGATGGTCCGCGATGTAATACC
>CALUMQ010000005.1 GCA_944321765.1 uncultured Alistipes sp. | reverse complement strand
GGCCGTTGACGATCAGCTGGCTCTTCTCGACATTGTAGTCGATCTCGCCCTTGAACTGGCCGTGCATCGTGTCGTATTTCAGCATGTAAGCCAGGTAATCTACCGGGCAGAGGTCGTTGATACCTACAACCTCAAACTTGTCAGTCTGCGTGCATGCGGCACGGAAAACCATACGGCCGATACGACCGAAGCCGTTGATACCGATTTTAATAGTTGCCATAATACTTTGAGTTATTTGTTAATAAAACGTTTCCGTTATTTTTTTCACAGCGCAAAAGTACATACTTTCTCCAACTTACGCAAATAAAAAATAAATATTTTTATGAAGATCCGCCAGCCAGCGCCCTCCGGGACCGGGATCGGGGCAGGATCACTCCGCAACCTGCTTCGCACGCTTGGCCATCGCCGAGGCGAAGACGAAGTCGTTCAGCTCCCGGTTCTCGGCATGAAGGATCTCCGACTTCGTACCCTCCCACCATTTGCGGCCCTCGTGAATGTAGACGATCTTCTCGCCGATCTCCATCACCGAGTTCATGTCGTGCGTGTTGATGATCGTCGTCATGCCGTATTCATGGGTGATCTCGTGGATCAGGTTGTCGATGACGATCGACGTCTGCGGATCGAGGCCCGAGTTGGGCTCGTCGCAGAACAGGTAGCGCGGATTCATCACGATGGCCCGTGCAATGGCCACACGCTTGATCATGCCGCCCGACAACTCCGCGGGATAGAGCTTGTTGGCATTCTCGAGCCGCACGCGCTGCAGGCAGAAGTTCACACGCTCCATCTTCTCGCGCTCGCTCTTCGCCGTGAAGAGGTCCAGCGGCAGCTTGACGTTCTCCTCGACGGTCGACGAGTCGAGCAGCGCCCCGCCCTGGAAGATCATGCCGATGTCCTTGCGGATCTCCTTGCGCTCGCGGAACCCCAGGCGGGTAAAGTTGACCCCGTCGTACCACACGTCGCCCGAATCGGGTTCGTGAAGCCCCACGAGAGTCTTCAGCAGCACGGTCTTGCCCGAGCCGCTGCGCCCGATGATGAGGTTCGTCTTCCCGGTCTCGAACTCGACCGTGATGTCGTCGAGCACCACCCGTCCGTCGAACGACTTGACGATATGTTCGGCACGTATCATATGAGCAGGATTTGCGTAAGAATCAGGTCAAAGAGCAGCACGACCACACAGCTGACAACCACGGCGCGCGTCGATGCCGTGCCGACCTCGAGCGAATTGCCCCGGGCGTAGTAGCCGAAGAAGGCCGAGATCGACGTGATGATGTAGGCGAAGAAGACCATCTTGATGAGCGTGTAGACGATCGAGTAGGTCTTGAAGTCCATGAGCAGGCCGTCGACATAGTCCGCCGGGATCATGATCCCCGTCACGGCGGCAATGAGCCATCCTCCGACGATGCCGATCAGGATCGAGAGGATCGTCAGGAAGGGAAAGAAGATCATCGAAGCGACGATCTTCGGAAGAATGAGGTACGACGCCGAGTTGACGCCCATGATTTCGAGGGCGTCGATCTGCTCGGTAATGCGCATCGTGCCGATCTCCGAGGCGATGCTCGACCCCACCTTGCCGGCCAGAATCAGCGCCACGACCGCCGACGAGAATTCGAGAATCATCGTCTCGCGCGTGGCGTAGCCGATCAGCGACTTGGGAATAAAGGGCGAATCGAGGTTGATCGACATCTGAAGGGTGATCACCATGCCGATGAAGACCGAGATGATGGCCGTCAGGCCAATCGAATTGATACCGAGCGACTCCATCTCGTAGATGATTCGCCGGCGGTAGATGGCGGCCTTCTCCGGACGGGAAAAGACCTTTCCCATCAGCAGAAAATAGCGCCCTATGAGTCCGAAAATCCGAAGCATGGCCGTCAGTTCTTCTCCTCCTCGAAATCGATGTAGTCGCCCACGTCCTTCGAGACGCGCTTCTCGGGAGTCTCCGGCGTGCGGTACACGTGTACCTCGCCCTCACGATCCGACCTCCGGCCGCCGCCATCCCGGGGCTCCTGCCAGAAGCCGCGCTGCGAACGCCCGTCTGCGCCGAACTGCTCCTCCATCTGACGACGGACCTTGTTCATGTGCCAGCGCAGCAGCAACATGCCGACAAGAATCAATACAAGTAGTCCCATAATCAAATATAGTATGACCAATGCGATGCCTTTGAGCAGCGCCGGGGCGCCGAGCGCCAATACGAGGATGACAAGCATCGTCAGCGGATTGCGCTGCACGAAGCCTGCCAGTGCGTCGATAATTGCCAACAGGTATCTCATTTGCGTTTTCTTTTCAGTCCTACAAAGGTAGGGAAAATTATGCGTTTTTCAATTTATTGTCGTAAATTTGATGCCCGGATGCGGGCCGCGGCCCGCCCCGCCCGCATCCCGCGGACAACGAATACGTACATATATATAAAATACCCGATCCATGTCAACACTTCTGACCCCGCTGACCGCCATCTCACCCGTCGACGGCCGCTACCGTAACAAAACGGAGAAACTCGCAGATTATTTTTCCGAACAGGCGCTGATTCGCTACCGGATCCGCGTCGAGGTGGAGTATTTCATCGCGCTGTGCGAACTGCCGCTTCCCCAGCTCAAGGGGGTCGACTCCGCGAAGTTCGCCGCCCTGCGGTCGCTTTACCTCGACTTCTCGACGGCCGATGCCGAGCGTGTGAAGGAGATCGAGTCGGTAACGAACCACGACGTCAAGGCCGTCGAATACATCATCAAGGAGAAAATGGACTCCCTGGGGCTGGAGGCCTACAAGGAGTTCGTGCATTTCGGACTCACCTCGCAGGACATCAACAACACGGCCATTCCGCTTTCGATCAAGGAGGCGCTGGCCAACGTCTACTACCCCGCCGTCGACGAGGTGCGCGACAAGCTGGCCGCCTTCGCCCACGAATGGCGCACGGTGCCGATGCTGGCCCACACACACGGACAGCCCGCCTCGCCCACGTCGCTCGGCAAGGAGTTCATGGTCTATGTCGAGCGGCTTGAGAAGCAGCTCGCACAACTGCACGCCATACCCGTTCCGGCGAAGTTCGGCGGAGCGACGGGCAACTTCAACGCCCACCATGCCGCCTATCCCGACTACGACTGGGTGGCATTCGCCAACCGCTTCGTCGGTGAGAAGCTCGGGCTGAGCCGTTCGCAGTACACCACGCAGATCGAGCATTACGACAATCTGGCGGCGATCTTCGACGCCATGAAGCGCATCGACACCATTCTGATCGACCTCTCGCGCGACATGTGGACCTACATCTCGATGGAATACTTCAAACAGCGCATCAAGGCCGGCGAGGTAGGTTCAAGCGCCATGCCCCACAAGGTCAACCCCATCGACTTCGAGAATGCCGAGGGCAACTTCGGCATCGCCAACGCCATCTTCGAGCACCTCTCGGCCAAACTCCCCGTATCGCGTCTGCAGCGCGACCTGACGGATTCGACCGTGCTGCGCAACGTCGGCGTGCCGATGGCCCATGCCGTCATTGCCCTGCAGTCGCTCATGAAGGGACTGGGCAAGGTGATCCTCAACCGCGAAGCGCTGGAGCGCGACCTGGAGAACAACTGGGCCGTGGTTGCCGAAGGCATCCAGACGATTCTGCGCCGCGAAGGGTTCCCGAAGCCCTACGAGGCGCTGAAGGCCCTCACGCGCACCAACACCCACATCACCCGCGAGGCGATCGCCGCATTTATCGAGACGCTCGACGTTTCGGAGTCGGTGAAGGAGGAGCTGCGCGCCCTCTCGCCGATGACCTACACGGGCGTCTTCCGTTAATCGCCTAACCGCCGGCAGCCATGACAGCGGACATGATCGTGTGCGGAGCGCTCTTTCTGCTCTTCGTCATTCTGGGAATCATCCTGCTCGCGGGACGCGGTGCACGGCTGATCGCCGGGTACAACACGATGCCCAAGGAGGAGCGCGAGCGCTATGACGAACAGGCGTTGTGCCGCTTCATGGGCAGATTGATGCTCTTCTGCGCCGTCTGCATGCTCGTAATGGGGGCCGATGAGATATGGCCCGGGCGGGGACTGTGGCTCATTGCCATGTTTCTGTTGTTCTTCGGCGCCATCGGCGCGGTGATCTACGCCAACACCGGAGGGCGTTTTCTGAAAAAGAAATAGTTCCCGGCACGGGTTCTCCAAACCATTCGCCATACGACTGCCCGCCAATAATACGAGAAGCCAAAAATCGGGAGGCTGACAAAGAAAATGTCAGCCTCCCGATTTTTTTGGCACGCACTTTGCATGTATACAAGCAACTGCGGTACAGCAACCGCAGTGAGGTTTCTTCATTTATTTAAGTTTGGGTTAGTAGTTTAGGAGGGCCACCTCCGGGGCAGCAGGCAATCGAGAGATTCCCTGCTGTTTTTTTGTGCCTGCGGCAAAGCGCATGCCGCCCGCCACACGGCTCCCGTCCAAGCTTCTGTCCAGGTGCTCCGTCCACACACTCTCCACAGGTCAACGACGCCGGAGTGTGGAAAAATGGGACAACTTTCCACACCGCCATTCGCCGATTTATCCCGACAATTCCCCTGGCACATGACACAAAAACAATCCGATTTCGTCCTTGAATCTCAAAATGGATCAACATCGGATATTCCTCGGACTTTCGTCCCCGTCCTTCAAAAAAAATACGATATCAAAGATAAAAAGGACAAAAACAAACACGCAAACGGCCGAATTTGATGAACTTCGTAACGAAAACCAATCTGCAACCTAACATCAACCCTATGAAACAACAAAGACTTCTAAATTCGTTTGTTTCATGTGTGATGCTCCTCGCAACGTTACTGCTGCCCGACTCTGGCATGGCCCAGAGCAGACAACGCACGATCAGCGGCCGCGTCACGGATCAGGCAAACGAACCAATCGTCGGACTCAACGTAGTCGTCAAAGGGACAACGACCGGTGCCGCAACCGGCCTGAACGGAGAGTACACCCTCCAGGTTCCCGACGACAACGCCACGATCCTCGTGTTTTCATTCATCGGTTACAAAACGCAAGAGATCCCGATTGGCGGCCGCACTGTACTGGATATCACCATGTCAGACGACGCCACCTCACTCGAGGATGTCGTGGTCATCGGCTACGGAACCCAGACCAAGGCGTCGATCACAGGTGCACTGTCAACCGTTGACACCAAAGAACTCATCAAAGCCCCGGTAGCAAGCATCACCAACGTCCTTGCAGGATCCGTCCCCGGCGTATCGACCGTCCAGACTACAGGTCAGCCCGGTCGGGATGCCGCGGCAATCTACATCCGTGGCGAAGGCTCTTTGTCCAGTTCCCTGTCAAGTCCGCTGGTACTCGTAGACGGCGTCGAGCGTGACTTTTCGCAGATTGATCCCAACGAAATCGAGAATTTCTCCATCCTCAAGGATGCCGCATCGACTGCCGTATTCGGTGTGCGCGGAGCCAATGGCGTTATCCTGATCACCACCAAACGTGGTACGGAAGGACGTCCGTCGATCTCCGTCAGCACGATCACCGGAGTGCAGCAGCCGCTCTCCTACGTGCAGCAGACCGGCAGTTACGAGTTCGCCCGGTTCTGGAATATCAAGCAGCAGAACGACGGTGTCACCGACCGTTCGAAACTCTTTACCCGCGAAGCCATCGAGGCGTATCGTACGGGATCTGATCCGATCATGTATCCAAGCATCCGGTGGGACGATCTGATGTTCAACGATCTTTTCCTGCAAAGCAAGAACAACATCAACATCTCCGGGGGAGGGAAAAACGTTCGCTATTTCATCTCGATGGGATATCTCTATCAGAATGGCGTGCTCAAACAGATGGACTACCTGCCCTACAACAACAACTACAGCTACAACCGCTACAACTACCGCGCGAACGTCGACTTCGACCTCTCTCCGACGACCACCATGAAACTCAACATCGGAGGCAACGTCGGCAAGACCCAGGAACCCCGCACAATCGAGGACATCGCCAACGGATGGGTCTATGCAACCATCTGGGCCGTGCCGATGGGCGGAGCCGGATTCATCAACGGGGTCCGTACCCTGCTGCCCAAGGGATTCATTCCCGAGGTGGAGATGCGTGACGGATTCGGTGCCTTCTACGGATACGGATACAACCAATATTACAATACGACGCTCAATATCGACGCCGAAATCACCCAGAAGCTCGACTTCCTGACCAAAGGTCTCTCCCTGTCGGTCAAGGGTGCATACGACAACTATTTCACGCTCAACAAATATCGCACGGGAGGCGGTGCCGAGTATCAGACTGCCTACTACAAATCCTACCTCGAGGACCCAACGAAACTCCAGACCGATCCGGACTACGACAAAACGATCGTTTATGTCCCGACCGGAAGCGACACGCCGCTCACCTATTCGGAAGACTACGGACGTGACCGGAACTGGTATCTGGAGGCTCGTATCGACTATGCCCGAAATTTCGGAACAAACGGCGACCACAAGGTCTCCGCTCTGCTTCTATACAACCAGTCGCGCGACTATTACCCCACCTACAGCAACGGCGCCGCAGCCTCATATCAGTACATTCCCCGAGGATACATCGGATTCGTGGGACGCGCCACCTATGGCTATCGGAACAAATATCTGATCGACGTGAACATCGGATACAACGGATCCGAGAACTTCGCTCCCGGGAAAACCCGATACGGAGCATTCCCTTCGGCATCGCTCGGATGGGTGATGAGCGAAGAGGGCTTCATGAGAGATCAGAATTTTATCAGCTATCTGAAATTGCGCGCCTCGTGGGGACGCGTGGGTAACGACCAGAGCAATCAGCGATTCATGTACATGCCCAGCGTCTGGACTTCGAGCGGGCAGTACAGTTTCGGCGTCAACAATCCCAACTTCTCGGAGGCTTACGGACACGGGACTCCCGGCAATACGGACGTCACGTGGGAAACGGCCGAAAAGCAAAACTACGGCATCGACGTCAACTTTCTGAGCAACCGCCTGTCGGTCAACTTCGACTACTTCTTCGAACACCGCACGGGCATCCTGCTTACGCCCAACTCCACACCGTCGATCATTGCCACATCGCTGCCGGCACTGAACATCGGCGAGGTGGACAACCATGGATACGAGATCGCCCTGGGCTGGAACGAAACGACGCAACGGGGGTTCAACTACTACATCAACGCCAACATGTCGTTCGCCCGCAACAAGATCCTCTACATGGATGAGGTGAAAAGCGAATTCGACTACCAAAACCAGACCGGAGGTCCGACGGGCCGATACACGGATCTCTACAAGTTCGAACGCATCTACCAGTACAGTGACTTTACCACGGGAGCCAATGGGAATCTGATTCTCAATCCCGAACTTCCGCAGCCCTCGGTAGCCGTCTATCCGGGCGATGCCATGTACGCCGACCTGAACAACGACGGAATTGTCGACGGAAACGACAAGATGGTCACCGGATACTCCACTCGTCCCGAATATGTCTTCGGTCTGAATGCCGGATTCAACTACAAGGGACTCAATTTCTCCATGCAGTGGACCGGGGCCACCCATGTAAACAAACTGATGGGGATCGAGTACCGCATCCCCTATACCAATGCCGGAACCCGCGGCCTGCTGCAATACTTTTACGATGACTGCTGGACCCCCGAGCATCAGACCGGAAGCCTGCCGCGTGCCGCCGAAACTTCCGAGGCCTGGAACTCGGAAGGCTCAACGCTCTGGCTGCGCGATGCCAAGTATCTACGACTGAAGACCATCACGCTGGGCTACACCTTCTCAAACAGCAAACGGTTGAAATCCATCGGCATCTCTTCGCTCGGGATCTCGCTCTCGGGATATAACCTGCTCACCTTTACGCCACTCGACTTCATCGATCCGGAGTCGCTGACCGACGACAACGGCGCATATCCTCTGGTTAAAGTGTACAGTCTCGGGCTGAGCGTCAACTTCTAAATCAACAGTCATGAAACGATTCTTATTCTCAATACTGATCATCGCTGCCATGTCGCTCTCGGCCATATCATGTTCCGATATCCGCTTCGGCGACAAATTCCTGGGCGAACAGCCCGAAAGTTCGGGAGCGAACCTCGACACCATGTTCATGACGGCGGTCAATGCCGACAAGGTGCTGACCAAAGCCTACACTTACCTCCCCTACGGGCTTCCGACTTCGGGCGGAGCCTACAACAAACTCGGTGTAAACATTCTGGAGGCCCTCTCGGACCTGCATTACAGTTTCCGGAACAACATCAGCGACGGCCCCGTGAACCTCTATTACAACGGTGCGCTGGGGGCCAACATCAGTTCGTCGTCCCAGGGCAGCGAGGCCTATCGATTCGGCTCCGAGCTGGAATACTACGCCATTCGTTACGCCTGGATCTACATTGAAAACTGCTCCAAGATTCCCGACATTACCGATGCGCAGCGCAACGAGCGTATTGCCGAGGCCAAGACGATCATCGCCCTGGCCTATGCCGAAATGCTGCGATACATGGGAGGCGTTCCGCTGCTCGACCACTCGATCGACGCCAACGAGACGATGAGTTTTCCCCGTGCCACCTTCGCACAAACAGTCGATTATATCGTTCAACTGCTTGACGAGGCGATTCCCGACCTGAACTGGAAGCAGACCGACAACGACGACGGACGCATGACGCGGGCCGGAGCCATGGGTCTCAAACTGCGCGTTCTGCTCTTCGCCGCCAGCCCGACCTTCAACTCGGCAACCAAGTGGCACCCTGAAGCCAACGAGTACACCTGTTACGGCAATTACGACAAGGAGCGCTGGAAGGCGGCCCTTGATGCCGGCGAAGAGTTCTTCGACGAGCTGGCACGACTCGGCCAGTATGGATTGACCCAGCCTGCGGAAGACACGCCCGAAGCACGACGCCAGGCATACCGTTCAGGATACTACGACCGCGGAGGCACGGAAGTACTTATCTCCACCCGGCGGGCCTACGACAACGCGACGCTCAACGATTTCTACGGACAGCGTTACTACTCGGGACCGACACTCAACTACGTCAACATGTTCCCCTGGGATGACGGCAGCGATTTCCCCGAAGACTTTAACTGGGAAGCCCCCTCGCGGCAACCGTTCTTCGACGCAAACGGAACGCCGACACGCGACCCCCGGCTCTATGAAAACGTAACCGTACCGGGTGAAATCTACTTCAACGGAACGGTAGCTCCGCTGCACATCAACCATCCGGGATTCCGTCTCGGCAGCGGATTCTCGCAGATGAAGTTCATTCTGCAGTATGACAGCGACCGCAGCGGACGTCCCATCCAGTGGCCCTATCTGCGTCTTCCCGAGGTGATGCTCAGCTACGCCGAGGCCCTCAACGAATACAACGGAGGACCCAACGAGACCGCCTACCGACAGATCAACGAAGTTCGGGCCCGCGTCGGCCTGCCGGCACTCCAAGAGGGCCTCACCCAGGAGGAGTTCCGCGAAGCACTGTTGCGCGAACGCGCCCTGGAGTTCGGATTCGAGGAGGTGCGGTGGTTTGATCTTGTCCGCTACGGGCGTGAGGCCGACTTCCGCAAGAAACTCTACGGACTCTCCTCCAAGGGTAACGACCAGAACAATCCCACGGCATTTACCTTCAGCACCTACGAGTTGAGTGACCGCTTCTGGGTCAACACCTGGGATACCAAATGGTATCTGGCCCCGGTTCCCCAGAACGAAATAAACAAAAACTACGGAATGACCCAGAATCCGGGGTGGTAGTGTTTCGGATACCCATTAAAAACGACACGCATCTATGAAAAAATACTATTTGACACTGTTAATCGGCGGGTTGTTCCTGCAGGCTGCAGCCCAGCCGGTCAACGAACTGCCGGCCACGAAGATACCCGACACGGTGCGTCTGGGATACGGCATCGAGATGCCCCAGACTCAAAGCGCATACGTGCCACAGGGTGTAGGCCGGGAGGTCTTCGACCAAACACCGCATATCGACGTTGCCAAAGCGCTCTATGGACGGATCCCCGGACTGAATGTCTACCAGGGCAGCGGAGCTCCGTCGGTAAACCTCGCACAACTCTCCATTCACGGGCAGTCGCCGCTGGTCCTCGTCGACGGATTTCCCCGCGACCTCAAGGATCTGACGGCCCTGGAGATCGAATCGATCTCGGTACTTACCGATGCCGCAGCCTCGGCACTCTACGGGGTGCGGGGCGCCAACGGCGTGGTGCTGATCTCCACCCGCCGCGGTGAAGCCGGACGGCTGAAGGTCGGAGTAAACTATCGCTGGGGACTCAACACCCAGTTCCGCTCGCCGAAATTCGCCGATGCCTTCACCTACGCCTCGTCGCTCAACCAGGCACTGCGCAACGACGGGCTCGAACCCCGATACAATCAATTCGAACTGGAGGCCTTCCGCTCGGGCAAGTATCCTTCGGAGTATCCGAACGTCGACTGGTGGAAGGAGGCTTACAGCAAAACCTCCTCGAACCATCGTCTGGGGCTCACCTTCGACGGTGGATCGGAAAAGTTCCGCTACTATTCGGTTATTGACTACATGTACGATCGCGGGCTGTTCCGCTACAACGACAAGGATTCACGCTACGACACCACGCCCTCGGACGTGCGGCTGAACGTAAGGGCCAATTTCGACGTGGCTCTTACGCCCACCACGCAAATGAAACTCGGACTGCTCGGGAAACTCGAGGAGGTCAATCACGCCAATTACGGTGACTTCTACAACATCCTCTACAACACACCCTCTGCCGCATTCCCGATTCGTCATGAGGACGGCATCTACGGAGGGTCGAGCATCTACGGAGCCAATAATCCCGTTGCACTGCTCATGGACAGCGGGAGCTACCGCTCGACGCTCGGAACGCTTCTGGCCGACGTAACGCTGCATCAGCAACTTGACGCCATCACGCCGGGCCTCTCGGCCGAGCTCTCCGTAGCCTTCGACAACGTCGGAGGCATGTACGACACCTCGACCAAGGAGTACCGCTACAAGGATACCCAGGCGACGATCTCCGACGACGGAACGCTGATCACCAACCCCGTCGTATACGGACGCGACTCGAAAACCCTTTCGCACGGGCAGGGTTTCGAATCCCTCTACATGCGATCGAGCTTCCAGGCAAAAATCGGGTACGACAACCATTGGGGAGCCCACAAGGTCGCGGCGGCAGTCATCTACGACCAGCAGGCCTACACGGCAAACGGGCGTAACAACTCCACCCGCCGACAATCGGTACTCGCCACAGCCAACTACACCTACGACAAGCGTTATACGCTCGGTGTGGTAGGCAGCTACTCGGGTTCGGCCTATCTTCCCGAAGGGGATGCCTTCGCCTTCTACCCGGCCGTCAATGCTGCCTGGAACATTGCCGAAGAGTCCTTTATGGACAATATCCGGTCAGTCAATCGACTCAAGCTGTTCGCCTCGTACGGCCTCTCGGGATGGGACGGAAACCTCACCCATGAGCTCTTCCGTCAATCGTACGGCGGCACGAATGCCGGTTCGTACTACTTCACGAACAGTATCAGCCAATTCTGGGGACTGGCCGAAGGGGATCTCCCCGCGGAGAATCTGGCCGCCGAACGCTCGCGCAAGGCGACCTTCGGCATCGAGCTCGGAGCCTTCGACAACCGGCTCGAACTCTACGCCCAGGGATTCTTCGAGCAGCGCAGCAACATTCTGGTAACGGGAGCCTCCTCCGTATCGGGGATCATCGGAATCGGAATCGGCATGCAGCCCGTCGGCGAGCAGAAATACCGCGGATTCGATGCCGGAATCGCGTGGAACGATCGTCGCGGAGACTTCTCCTACGGAGTGTTCGCCAACGCCAACTACCTGATGAGCGAGGTCGTCAACGAGAACCAGGAGTTTCAGCAGTACGACTACCTCTACCACAAGGGAAACCGCGTCGGACAAAGCTACGGGCTCGAGGTCGTGGGAATCTTCCAGAATCAGATGGAGATCAACAACAGTCCGGTGCAGACCTTCTCCACCGTGCGTCCGGGCGATCTGAAATACAGGGATCAGAACGGCGACAATATCATCGACGATCAGGATGTGGTCAAGATGTTCGGTTCGAGCATCCCGCGTTTCTACTTCGGATTCGGGTTCAATGTCGCCTACAGGCGGATCGAGCTCGCCGCCGAGTTCCAGGGCATGACCGGCGTCACGGTCAATCTGCTCAATTCGCCGCTCTACAAGCCGCTCGTAGAGAACGGGAACATTTCGCAGACGTTGCTCGACCGGGAGGTGCCCTGGACCCCCGAGCGTGCCGCCGAAGCCACCATGCCACGGCTGACAACCCTCTCCAACGACAACAACTACCGCAACAACTCGCTCTGGTATCGCGACGGGTCGTTCATCAAGCTGCGTAACCTGACCCTCGCCTATACCCTGCCGAAGAGTCTGCTGCGTTTCGCCGACATGAAAATATACCTGCAGGGCACCAACCTTTTCAGCCTCGACAACCTGAAAACGGTAGATCCCGAGCAGTTGGGGGCCACATACCCCTCCTTGCGATCCTACTGGGTCGGCGTGAAGTTCAACTTTTAACCGTCCGGAACCATGAAAAAAATCAAACTGTTTGCAACTCTGTTCTGCGCCGTGGCTCTCGCGTCGTGCAACTACCTCGATTTCGACGAAACGAGCGGTCTCTACACGCACGACGACATCTATAAGTACTTTGCGCAGACGAAGCAGATGCTCACCAACGTATATTCCTACATGCCGCAAGATCTCGGAGCCATCGACGGCGCCATGCGCGACTGTGCCTCGGACGATGCCGAATACGGCAATACGGGAGGCAGCGTCCAGCTCTTCAACAACGGAAACTGGTCGGCTCTGACCACGGTCGACACCGCCTGGAACCTGTATTACGGCATCCGGGCGGCCAACGAGTTCATCGCCTCGGTGGCCGAGGTCGACTTCTCCCGATACGAGAATGATACAAGCTATCAAAACTGGATACGCCAGTTGCGCTACTTCCCCTACGAAGCCCGCATGCTCCGCGCCTACTATTTCTTCGAACTGGCCAAACGATATGGAGACATCGCCATGCCGGTGAAGATGCTCTCGACCGAAGAGGCCAATTCGATCGGAAAGACTCCGTTCGACGAAGTCATCGCTTTCATCGTCGATGAGTGCAACGCGTGCGCCAGCGACGGCAATCTGCCCGACACCTACGTCGGAGAGCCGAACAACGAAACCGGACGTATTACCCGGGGATTCGCCCTGGCCCTGAAGACCAAAGCCCTGCTCTACGCGGCAAGCGAACTGCACAACCCGACGATGGATGTCGAACGCTGGAAACGTACGGCCCAAGCTGCCCAGGATCTTATCGATACGGGTCTTTACCAGCTCGACCCCGAGGACAAGTGCAACAACGCAACCTCGAAAGAGAATGTACTCGTACGCATGAACGGCGACAGCCAGGAGTTCGAACTGAACAACTTCCCGATCCGCTTCACCGAAGGTACCCGGACAAATACCGCTTCGGCAACGTTCCCGACCCAGAATCTCGTCGATGCCTTCCAGACGATCAACGGATATCCGGTCACGCTGGGCGAGAACGGCTGGATCTGTGAGGACCCCGGGTTCGATCCGCAACACCCCTACGAGAACCGCGATCCCCGCTTCGCACGCACGATACTGGCCAACGGCAGCACGTTCAAGGGTTCGACGATCGAGACCTTCATCGGCGGCAATGACTACGCTGCAGTATCGGCCGGAGGTTCGCCAACAGGGTACTTCCTGCGCAAATATATCCAGGAGAGCACGAGTTTTGTCCCCGACCAGCTCGTCTCCAACAAACACCATTGGGTCATCTACCGCTATGCCGAGACCCTGCTGACCTATGCCGAAGCAATGATCGAGGCCTTCGGAGACCCCTCCTACACCGACGAGACCTTCAAGTATTCCGCTGCCTGGGCCCTCAATCAGGTGCGTGCCAATGCCGGAATGCCCGATGTGACAGTCTCCGGAAAAGAGGAGTTCCTCGAGGCTCTGCGCAACGAATGGCGTGTGGAGTTCGCCTTTGAGGACCACCGTTTCTGGGATGTGCGCCGCTGGAAAATCGGCGATGCCACGCAGCGCGACATCCATGGCGTGAGCATCGAGCAGAACGGCGCCGGGAACTACTCCTTCCAGCGTGCACTCTACGAAACCCGCACCTGGAGCGAACGCATGTATCTCTACCCCATTCCGCAATCGGAACTCTTCAAAAATGCAAACCTCAATCCGCAAAACATCGGATGGTAGCCCCGAGGCACACAACCAATACCAACCAACAAAGAATACACAAATTATGAAACGATCATTTTTCCGTCCGGCCTTTCGTGCCCTGACACTTATATACGCCGCTGCAGGTCTGTTCGCCTGTCAGGAACTGAGCATTGACACGCAGAACTCCTCGCCCGTCAGGATGCAGACCGACGCACTCCCGGAGTACACCCTTCTGGCGGCATCCCCGCGCACGATCATCTTCAACATCAGCTCCAATACGCCCTGGACCATCACCAGCGACAGCCAGTGGTGCACCCCCACCCCGGCCATGAGTGCCGCCAGTTCGCTCGTCGCCGAGATCTCGGTAGAGACGGAGGACAACACCACAGAGAAAGAGCGTACGGCAACCCTTACCATCAAGGCCGAAGGCATCGAAACGCCGACGGTCATCACCATTCGTCAAGATGCCAAGGGGGTGTTGTCGATTCAACCCGTCGAGGGCACACTGCCCACTCAGGGAGGATCGAGCCCCTTCACCGTTACATCCAACAAACCCTGGACGGTCTCCTCGGACAAGATCTGGCTCACCTTCGACAAGAGCGAAGGAGAAGGCTCGGGCGAGATGGAGACCATTCAGGCCGTTGCCGAGCCAAACAACGGCGCACGCCGTTCAGCCATGATCACCGTCTCGAACGGTCTTGACACCCGGGAATTTGAAGTCATACAGGACGGCATTGTTCTGATGTTCAAGGAGCTGTCCGACCCCGACAACGACGTGCTCTTCCCCGGCACCGGCGGCACAAAGAGCTTCGGCGTCGAGGCCAACATCGACTGGAAAGTAACCTGTGATGATCCGAACGTTGTCATCGAAAAGAGTTCGGACGGGGAATTCTCCGTCACGATGCCCATCGGCAAATATTTCTCGACCATGCAGACCTCGATTCGTCTGGAGCCCGCCGATGCCGCACTTTCCGACATCGAGGCCCAGGTGCTGAACCTCAAACAGTCGGGAATCGCCTATGCCGACGGTTCGGGAGTCACCTTCAACGAGGACGGATCCGTAACGCTCCATGCCGTGAACGACAAGTCCCGCGTATGCACCAACCGCGAAAACCGGCTGGGAACCTATATCTGGACCTTCTCGGAGGTAAATATCGAGAATGCCTACTTCGACATCAACGCCTGGCCCAACGCCGGAAATCTCAATTTCCACCTCTACGTGGGCAGTACCAACGAGATGACAAGCGGCGGAAGCACCTCGCCCGACAACACCGATTTCTGGGCTCCGGCGGCCGCCATTACTCCTGCCTTGACCACCGACGACCTCAATGCCATGAAGACCATGAAGCTCGTCATCAAGCCCAACGAGAGCGATGCCTCGAAGCTCGTCATCGAACTGTGGATCAACGATACGCTGGTGATGACGGCCAACGACCGCATCAATCCGTGGACCGAGGAGCGCACCACGCCCGGCATGCCCTACTACTTCGGATTCACCGGAGGAACAGGCTCGATGACCATCACGTCGTTCGAGACCTATCCCATCGAATAACTCATCCTACTAAATTACGATACGTATGAATTCAATATTTCGAACCTTCCCCGGCCTACACACCCTCCAGGTGCTGTCGGCTGCGGCGGCTGTCGTCCTGAGTGCCTGCAACAACGACGACCAACCGATGAAATGGGTCGACCTGCGTTATATCGCCGATGACAACTATACGCTTGACGCCGCAAATCCCCAACCGATCAAGTTGCAGGTCAAATCGACCGATCCATGGGTCGTATTCAGCCAGCATGCAGACTGGTGCAGCATCACGCCCGCGGAGGGCGGTCCCGACGAATTGTTCGATGTCACGGTGACCTATAAGGACAACACCGGACTCGACGACCGCATCGACACGTTGATCATTCAGAGCGACTACTGGATTGGGAAATGGGTACAGGTCGTCCAGCAGGGCACGGCCTACCTAACGCTCGAGAACGACAAGGATATCCTGCTTGCCCAAACCGGCAGCAGCCATACTTTCCGGGTGCTTTCGAACCAGGACTGGAGCGCCTCCGTAACCGAAGGGTCCGAGTGGCTCTCGATCTCCTCCGGAAGCGAAGGGACGCTGAACGGCGAGGTTACGGTTGCCGCCATCGAGAACAAGGGTGAAAAACGTTACGGCGTCGTCACGGTCTTCGACCGCCACGATACGGCCGTCGCCACGGTTTCCGTCACGCAGGACGGCGTACAGCTGGATCCTGCCGAGACCCTTGTCAAGGCCGACTACACGGCACAGGAGTACAGGATTCAAGTCACATCGAATGCCGAGTGGACCGTTGCCAAGGACAATGAGGATATCGAATGGTACTCGTTCCCGACCACCGAGTTCAACGGTTCGCAGGAGCTGGTCATCCGACTCGACGAGAACACCGGATCGGCCGTCCGCAGCGCGACCTTCACCCTTTCGACCAAGGTGGTGGAGGGAATCACCCCCGTCACGAAGCAGATCACGCTCAAGCAGGCCAATAACCCGACTCCCGTACGTTATGAATTCGACGACGTCGAGAAGGGCAAATGGGCGGTCAACAACGGAACCGTCACCTTTGCCGACGGAGATGCCACCTGCACCGCAGGACGCATTACCCGCGACGGTTTTGCTCCGGGATACTACACATTCCGTATCAAGTCATGGAGTACCGATGCCATGTCGGTGATCTTCTTTACCTACGGGTCCACCGAGATCCGCTGGCACACGAATGCCGGATCCGGCATGACCGATATCAGTACGACGCCCTGGCTCAACACCTCGAACGTCGCCTTCGATCCCGCACAGCCGCACAGTCTCGGTCTCAACCTGACGGATGAAAACGGCTACATGAAGATCGAATGGATTCTCGACGGTCAAACGTTCTACTCCCACATCGCCGACGGACGGGACAACGGCCCGACCATCAGTGCCTCGGCACAAGCATTTGTCTACCTCGGCTCGTCGAGCGGCACGGTCGTATACGACTGGTGGGAATACACGGCACCCATCGATTGGGGAGACTGATTCAATGAACAGGAGATTCCGGCGGGCAACTCCGCCCGTCGGAATTATCCGCAAAAAGAACTAACCCTATGAAAAAATACATTATGATTCTACAACTGGCGGTGCTGGCCCTGATGTGCGGCTGCGCCGAAAACGAAGAGGCTCCCCGCGAGACCTACCCCATGGAGGCCTTCAGGCTTCTTATCAACAACTATGTCTATCATGCCGAGATAGACCAATCGGCTCATACGGCCACCATCGGGTCAATTCAGTACGGCGGACAGGTAACAGGAGTTGACTACTCGCTGGCCGAAGGTGCCACAATAGCTCCCGACCCACAGCAGTTCGTCGGAGACTGGCCTGCAACCCAGACCTTCGCGGTAACCGTCGGCGAAGAGACAACAAACTACACCGTCACGCTTCCGGCATACATCGGCAAAGAGCCCGCACCCCAGACGAAGGTGATCTTCGAGGATGACTTCGAACAGGAGGGATCCATCCCCGATCCCGAGAAATGGGTGCTCTGCACGGCCGGCAACTCACCATGGGACAAATACATGTCGGGCAGTTACGACCAGGCATACGTTGAAGACGGGAAGCTGGTACTGAAAGCCGAACGGATAGACGGACAATACAAGGCCGGAGGCATTCAGAGCATGAACAAGGCTTGGTTCAAACATGCCCGCATCGAGGTCAAGGCCCGCTTCACCAAAACAGCCCAAGGAAGCTGGCCCGCCATCTGGCTCATGCCCCAGCATCCGATCTACCAGGGATGGCCCGACTGCGGAGAGGTCGACATCATGGAATACCTCAATCATGATGAGATCGTCTACCAGACCGTACACAGCAACTACACCTACGACCTGAAGATCACCGATCCAAGCAACACCGTCTCCCCGACGTTCAACATCGGAGCATTTAATACTTACGGCGTCGACCTGACCGAGGAGTATGTCATTTTCCACGTCAACGGCGTGGAGACGCTCCGCTACCCCAACCTGCATCTGGAGAATGAGGCCGAAATGATGCAATGGCCCTTCGATGCCGACTTCTACCTGATTCTGAATGTCGCACTCGGAGGCGAAGGCACATGGCCCGGAGTCATCACCGACTCGGAACTCCCCGCCTGCATGGAGGTAGACTGGGTACGGGTTACCGAGCTCGAATAAGTCTACAACCATCGGATTTCCACTCAGGGACTGCTGACTTCGCAGTCCCTGCTTTCTTTGAAACCCTCGAACCTTTGCAGGATTTAGACAGTTTTTTGTATATTTGTAATTGGTTCTTCTTCGGGAAACGGATCAATTCATTCACTTCGTCGAACCCGAAGTGATACATCCCCGTGACACCTGAACCTCACTTCATGCACGATGAAATTGAAGATCCTGCTCAGTCTGGTCCTGCTAATGCTTCTGGCATATCCAGCCAGAAGCCGTTCCGACAGCTATTACTTCAAACAATTCTCGCTGGCCGAAGGACTCTCCCAATCTTACGTAACAGCCATCGCCGAAGATATCAACGGCAATTACTGGATCGGAACGAAAAACGGACTCAACAAGCTCTCCGACAATGGAATAACCTGCTACTATGCAGGCCGTTCCGACAACTCTTTCAGTAACGACTACATCTCGCTCCTGAAAAGCGACAGCCAGGGAAACCTGTGGATCTCCGCAGGGATCGAACTCTTCCGATACGATTTTGCCAACGACTCCTTTATCCGCATCGTCTTTGAAGGTTCGACCGTCATCTCGGACACCTGCCTCGAATGCCCCGGAGGAATCTACTTCGGCAGCGTCGGCATGATACTTTTCTACAACTACGCAACACGACGGATGGAGATTGCCTGTGATTTCCGGGAACAACTCTACAACCAGTTTCTGCATCTGTTTGCCATCACTCCTGAAGGGAATCTTATTCTGACAGATTTCCGATACAAGGCCTTCGAGACCAAACCGGGTCCGGATGCGACACTTACACCCCGTCCGGAATTTGACCAGATATGCACCGCCGTATCCGACGATGACGGTGCACTATGGATATCCCGATACAACAGAGGCCTTTCACACATCCGTTACCGAAATGGCCTTCCGGTAGAAACCGAACGTTACACGACCGACAACTCGAAACTTACGAACAATACCATTCTCAACATCTGCAGATCCAACGGGAAATTGTGGATTGCAACCGACGGTGGAGGAATCAACATTTTCGATCCCCTGACAGGAACCTTCGCACAGCCCATCACTCACAATGAAAGAGTTGCCACAACATCCCTGCCGTCGAACTCCATCACCGCACTGTACAACGACAGCAAAGGCAATATCTGGGCAGGGTCCGTATGGGACGGAGCAATCAATATTCGCAAAGTCCACATGCATACGTTCGATGAATCTCCCGGAGGGCTGAGCTGTGGCACGGCCACCTCGATCTGGCTCGATGAGCAGGATTCCGTCCTGTGGGTCGGAACCGATGGCGGAGGATTGAACAGACTTGATCTGCACACCTGGCACATTGATCGCATTCCTACTACCCGGCACAAAAAGGTCATCACGCTTACGGAATTCTCAGAAAAAGAACTGCTCGCATACGTCTATCAAGAGGGAATGGTGCGTATTGACAAGCGCGACGGAACCCTGCGCCCCTTCGTACTGGTAGACAAACCCACCAACGACAGCCTGAGCAGATCCAATGCGGTCATCGAACTGTATCGGTTCGATGACGGACGCATCGGAATGTTCGGAAACATCCGGCACATTTACAACCCAGTCACACACCGTTTCCAGGAACTGATGCCTCCCGAAGGAATCACAAATCCGCAGCTTATTCCAATCGGCAGTGATGCCTGCGGAAACATTGTCCTGACATGCAATCAGATTGTCATACGCTATACATCGGGGAGCAACTCTCCCGAACTCATATACACGAATCCCGAACCGATTCTCGCTGCAGCATGCGAAGGCGACACGCTCTGGCTCGGAGACAGCAACGGATTGAAAAAAATCGACACGGAAACCGGCACCATGACCATCATTCCGAAGCCCTTCAACATGACGATCACCAGCATCGTATGCATCAAGGAATCGGTATGGATCGGCACAAACCGCGGTATCTTCCGCTACATGCAGACCAACGGGAAATTCGCATACTATGACGAACCCGACGGTGCCATCACCAACGAATACATTCGCCGGGCCGTAGTGACATCACCCGAAGGGGATGTCTTCATGGGCGGCGCCTACGGACTGCTCTATATTTCGGCAGACATTCCCGATTATCAGGAGCAGGCTCCTCTGCCGATGGACGCCGGAACCATCCAGATCAACGGCCGGCAAGTGGAGTTTAATGACCAGGAGCTGAAACTGCCCTACGATTACTCCTCGTTTCACCTTGATCTGCGAATCCACGGTGCCGACGTCATCGAGACCAAACATCTGCGATACTATATCATTGAAGGGAAAAACACCACGATCATCGAAAGTTCACAACGGTCGATCGATCTGTCAAACCTCAAACCCGGACACTATACGCTGTGTGCCTCCTACTACATGCAGGCCGGAACCTGGAGCCCTCGCGCGACGATCGTAAAATTCCAGGTCCGCAGTCCCTGGTGGCAACGGTGGTGGATGCCCCTGTTGCTGCTGGCGGTAGCCTCAGGCATCGCCGGAGCCACAATTTATGTATTGGACAACCGGCGTAAACGCCGCATGCTGATCGAATCGGCCGAGAGCAATCGGCGCCTGGCCGAAGAAAAGGTCCGGTTTCTGATCAACATGTCCCATGAACTGCGCACTCCACTGACTTTGATCTATGCTCCGCTGAAACGATTTGTCGAACACCCCTCGGCCGACGAATCGGCACGACGGGCCTTGGCCGGAGCTCTGGAACAGGTGGTAGAGATGACGCAACTGGCCAATATGGTTATCGACGTCCGGAAGATGGAGGTCGGGAATGGTCAGATCGAGATCGAACGCCACAATCTGAAGGAGTGGATTGAGCATGTGGCGGATGCCTTCCGCAACGAGTTCGAGGCTAAAGGTCTGACAATCGGCGTCGCATACCGCACGGACATGGAGTTTCTGAATTTCGACGAAATGAAATGTCGGATCGTGCTTTCGAACCTGTTGATGAACGCCTTGAAATACAACGGAGGGAACACCGGCCAGGTGACAATCGAGGTTGCGACGCCGAATGCCGGATATGCGCGCATTGCCGTTATCGACTGTGGCATGGGGCTCGGAGATGGAGATCCCACACGACTCTTCGAGCGGTTCTATCAGGGCAACACACACAGTAAGGGAGCCGGAATAGGCCTGTCATATGCCAAGATGTTGATCGACATGCACGGTGGCCGGATCAATGCATACAACAATCCTTCGGGAAAGGGAGCTACCTTCTGGTTCGAAATTCCGGCAGATCTCACCTGCGAGACTCGATCTTGCAGAGAAGATTCCTATTTCAACGAGTTGATACGTTCAAGGGGAAATGGGGAACACGGGGGGTCCGACCTTTCGGCTCTCGCAGAATACAGCATTGCACTGGTCGATGATAATGCGGCCATGATCGACCTGCTGCAAGCAACATGCAAGCCCGTCTTCAAGTCCGTCTACACGGCACATGACGGAGAACAGGCTCTCGAGATGATCCGTCGCAAGGCACCCGACATTGTTGTCAGCGATGTGATGATGCCCCGTATGGATGGATACGAGCTGTGCCGCTGCATAAAGAGCGATCTGACAATAAGCCACATTCCCGTTATTCTACTGACCGCACGGAGCGATCGCGACTCTTCGGCAACAGGATACAAAATGGGGGCAGACATCTATTTGCCGAAGCCCTTTGATCCGGATTTTCTACTGCTTGTTGTGGCGAACCAGATTCGCAACCGCATCGCTGTCCGCAGGCACTGGAATGATGCAGGAGTCCGCATGACACCCGAAAAGATGACCTTCAGCAATGCCGACGAGAGATTCCTAACAAAGCTCAACGGAATCATTGCCGAACACCTCTCCGACCCCGAATTGAGTGTCTCCACGTTAACCAATGCCATGGGCATCAGCCGTTCGGTCTTATACAACAAGATGAAGAAGCTTACCGACACGGGGATTATGGATTACATTGCCCACATCCGCATTGAAAAGGCCCGGGAGGTGCTTCGGAGCCCGGAAATGTCGATTTCGGAGATCGCAACGCTTCTGGGATTCGAGAACGCCTCCTACTTCTCGACAGTATTCAAACGCCTGACCGGCCAGACGCCGACGCAATATCGGCAAAAGACGACCGCACCGAACGCCTCCGCACAAGAGCAGGAGGCGTCCGGGCAATGATTTCAGGCAAAAGAGGAAAGAGGGTCAGAACTCCACGGTGAGACCCAGCGTGGGCAGCAGTGTGCCGCTCACCTGTTCGAGTGTCTTCATGCGGTAACGCTGCTCCGAGGCCGGAGCCTCGGGATTCTCGATCTCACCCGTCGACATCAGGACATCCGGCGAGCGGTATTTGCTCACCGTCACGTTCTGTAGGTCGACGTAGAAGCCCAGCATGCAACTCTTGAAATAGAACACCTTATCGACACGGATATCCAGCTGTGCAAAAGCGTCCAGGCGTCCGGCATTGTAGCGCGTGTAGTCGTAGTAGGGGCGGCCCTGGGCATCCCACGCCTCGACGAGCGATGACTTCGCCTCGTCGTAGGGCGTATAGGGAGCCCCGCCCAGGGCGCTTAGCTTCGCGCCGAAGCTCCAGTGACGCGGAAACTCGTACGTCCCGCTGACATTCACCACGAAGCGGTTGTCCCAAGCCGATGCAATCCATGCGTCCGAAGGTCCGTTGCGGTATTCCGAACGGTAGAGGGTCACCGACCCGACAATGTTCACCCGTCCGGGAATCTGCCACCGCGCCATCGCCTCGACGCCATATGCCCGGCCGCGCGCCGTGGAGACCAGTGTCTCGTTGCCCACCGTACCATAATCGGTACCCTTGCACGAGAGCGGAATGCCGTCGGTCAGCGAAAGCGGCACGTTGCCGTAGGCCTTGTAGAATCCTTCGGCCGTAACGACCAGTCGGTCACGCAGCCGCCAGTCGACCCCCGCGCTGACGATTCCCACACGCATGTAGTCGAGCGACTTGTTGACCAGGGCGTCATCCTGCTTGAAGCCCAGGGCCGTATAGGGCGGCAGCTGATAATAGAGTCCTGCACTGCCGCTGATCGACCACGACGGGCTCAGGGCATAGGAGATCGAGGCGCGCGGCGAGAGTTGCCGCCACACCTCGGCCATGCGCGAAGAGTAGCTGCATCCGTCGAGCCGCAGCCCGGCCGAAGCCGTGAGGCGCTTGTCGGCCGAGGCGTATTCGGCCGAGGCGAAGGCGCCCCACCCGACGATACCCAGCCACGTGTGGTAGTCGGAGAGTGCCGAATGGTCGGTATAGAGGCGTTGCAGCGTGCGGTTCGTATAATCCGAATAGGTCAGTTCAACCCCTTCGCGGATGCTCCACAGTCCGGCATAGCTCCTGTTCTCGGCTCGCAGCGAGGTCTTCTGCTCCACGGAGCGCAGCCGCAGGTTGAGATTCTCCTCCGTCGAAGAGTCGTTGTTGCGGTATTTGAGATTGCGGTTGTTCAGGTAGTTGTGGCTCAACGTCACCGTCTGCACGTGGCGACCCGCATAGTGGCGCCACGACGCACCCACGGTAAAGGTCTCCTGCTGGATCCGCGGCAGGTAGCTGAGCAGGTATTCGGCATCCTCACCCTCCTCGTCAACGTTGAGTTTCATGTTGTCGATGCCCGCCAGCGCCAGCACCGTCAGTTCGTCACGCTCCGAGAAGCGCGTCTTGACCTTCACCTGTCCGTCGATGTAGTTGGGCAGGAACGGAAGTCCCAGCATCTTGAAAAGCAGCTGAAGATAGGATTGTCGCAGCGAGAAGAGGTAGGTGGTCTTGCGCCCGAAGTGGCCGCTGCCGCTCACCCCCACCTCCGAGGCGCCGAGTGTCGCCTTGAAGGTCTGCCGCTCGGGATTACCGTCGCGCAGCTGGAAGTCCAGCACCGAACTCATCGCCCCGGCACGATCGGCCGGGAAGGCTCCCGTATAGAAGTTGATCTCGCGGACCAGATCGGCATTGACGATGCTGACCGGACCTCCCGTAGCTCCCTGCGTGGCAAAGTGGTTGATGTTCGGGATCTCGATGCCGTCCATGAAGAACTTGTTCTCCGAAGGGCCGCCACCGCGCACGATCAGGTCGTTGCGGTAACCCACGGGCGAAAACGCCACACCCGGGTAGGAGCGCACGATACGCGACACGTCACGGTTCGCCCCGGGGCTCTTTTCGATCTCCTGCAACCCGATCACCTTCAGGCTCACGGGACTCTCGACCGTAGCGCGGAACGGCGAAGGTCGCACCGTCACGGCTTCGACCTGCGTGGCATCCTCCTCCATCTCGATCTCCAGGAACGGCGTGGCCGCCGACACGAGGTATTCGGAGGTCAACAGGCTCTTGTAACCCACCGACGAGACCTCCAGCCGCCAGATGCCCGGCGGCACGTGTTCGAGGCGGAAACGTCCCAGCGAATCGGTCGAAGTGCCCTTCTCCTCACGACCGGCAAGCACCACGGCGGCATAAGCCACCGGTTGACGGCTCAGACGGTCGATGACCCGTCCGCTGACGGGATAGGAGTTCGTCTGGGCCTCGATCGCCGGCATCATGCAAAACAGGAACACGGCGACAAGCAGTCCGATATGGATCTTCAGTGATTTCATAGCACAAAGATAACAGTTTCAGCGCGGTCCGTCAAGCTACGGGAAGGGATTATTTCGGCCGACGCATCGGCCATAAGGTTCTGAAGGATGTGCTGCAGAATCGGCCGCAGGGCAAAAGATTGCACGGATTTGATCCTGCGGGGAGTTTTCCCGGAAATTATTTGCTATCTTTACCCGGAACAAACACACAACCTACAATCAATCTGTTATTTTATCGAAAAACTGCTTCCTATGAAAAAAGCCTTTCGCCCCCTGTGGGCCGCTCTGAGCCTTCTCGGGCTCTGCCTCCCCTCGACAGAACCGCTTGCGGCCCAGCCGTCGCAACCCGACATGTCGCAATACATCCTCACGCCGAAACCCGCCGAAACCCCGCGCATCAACGGCGCCCGGATCTTCGGCGTACGCCCCGGCTCGGAATTTCTCTACACGATTGCCGCAACGGGACGGCGGCCGATGACCTTCGCCGCCGAGGGTTTGCCGAAGGGGCTGAAGCTCGACGCCCGGACGGGCCGCATCACCGGGCGCGTAAAGTCGCCCGGGGAGTACGTCGTACGGCTGACGGCAACCAACGACCTGGGAAGCTATGACCGCACGCTGCGCATCGTCGTGGGGGAGCGCATTGCCCTCACTCCCCCGATGGGCTGGAACAGCTGGAACTGCTGGGGGCAGAGTGTCAGCCAGGAACGGGTGCTCTCGTCGGCCCGCGCCATGGTCGAGAAGGGGCTCGTCAACCACGGCTGGAGCTACATCAACATCGACGACGGATGGCAGTCGCGCCGCGGCAGGAACGGAGCCATCCAGCCCAACGACAAGTTTCCCGACATGAAGGCGCTCTCGGAGGAGATCCACGGCATGGGGCTCAAGCTGGGTATCTACTCCTCGCCCTGGGTAGGCACCTACGCCGGACACATCGGCAGCTACGCCGACAATGCCGAAGGAACCTACGACTGGATCGAGGTCGGGAAATTCGACGAACACTACTGCATCAGCGATCCCGAGGGAAAATATACCGCCGGGATGATCTACCGCCATGGGAGCCATTCGTTCGTCAAGGCCGACGTCGCCCAGTGGGTCGAATGGGGCGTCGACTATCTGAAATACGACTGGAATCCCAACAACTATTACCATGTCAAAGAGATGTATGACGCCCTGCGGGAGACCGACCGCGACGTGGTCTTCAGCATCTCGAACGCCGCGCCCTACGCCGATGCCCCGCAGTGGATGGAGTTCACGAACTGCTGGCGCACGACTTACGACATCCGCGACACGTGGGACAACATGAGCCACATCGGATTCTCGCAGGATCCCTGGGTGGCCTTCAACCATCCGGGAAGCTGGGCCGATCCCGACATGCTGGTGGTCGGCATGCTCGGAGGCGCCTGGGGCGACCTCCACTACACGAAGCTCACCGCCGACGAACAGTACACGCACATCAGCCTCTGGTCGCTGCTCGCCGCTCCGCTGCTGATCGGCTGCGACATGGCCCGTCTGGACGACTTCACGATCAGCCTGCTGACCAACGACGAGGTGATCGACGTCAACCAGGATCCCCTGGGCCTGCAGGCCTATCCCCTCTGGCGGGACAACGACAAGGTGATCTACGTCAAGCACCTCGAGGACGGCGCCATGGCCGTGGGACTCTTCAACCGCGGAGCGCAGGAGGCGACGATGGGCATCTCGCTCAACCAGCTCGGACTGCGCGGCGAACAGACCGTGCGCGACCTGTGGCGTCAGCAGGATCTGACACGGATCACCGACCGGTTCGAAACGAAGGTGGCGCCGCACGGTGTCGTGCTGGTGAAGTTCTACCCCGGCAACAGCCGCGAGCGTCAGGAATAGCCGCATTCGACCCTCCGGAAAACGCGGAAACGGGCGCCTGGTGACAGGCACCCGTTTCCCGTCTTCGATCCGCACCTCCGCAGACTGTCGCCGCACCCGGATTCCACATTGGGGAATGCCGCCTCAAACATGTGGAGGATTTCCCCGTTTTTTCCTATCTTTGCCCCACCCGGCAAACCTGGAAACGCCCCATGGCCCCAAAAAACATATATATATGACAACAAAGGCCCATGTGGTCCGGTGTTTGCCCCCAAGACGGCGAATAAGCCCAATCATCTTTCATTCGTCCTATGAATCTGGAAAAAATGAAGCCTGACCTCAAGAGTCTGAATCTCGACAAGCTGAAGAAGGAGTTCGCCGGGAAACTGCCCCGCGTATCGTTCTCGCTGACCCCAAAACAGTGGGCCCTGACCGTCGTTGGGGTGTTGATCCTTGCCGGAGGCATCTGGTGGTGGCTGCGGCCACGTCCCGTACCGGTCGTCCTGCCCGTTGTGGCCGTCGAACCGGTCGACGTCGAGGATGTCAACATCTACGGCGAGTATGTCGGCCGCATCCGCGCCCAGCAGTTTGTCGAGATCCGTGCTCGGGTCGAAGGCTATCTGGAAAAAATGCTCTTCGCCGAAGGCACCTACATCAAACGGGGCCAGACGCTCTTCATCATCGACCCGAAGCTCTACCGTGCGCGCGTCGACAAGGCCAAGGCCCAGCTCAACAAGGCCCAGGCCCAGGCACTCAAGGCCCAACGGGATCTCGAACGCATCCGCCCGCTCTACGAGCAGAATGCCGCAAGCCAGCTCGACCTGGACAACGCCATCGCCTCGTACGAAAGTGCCGCGGCCGATGTCGTGGTGAGCGAGGCCGACCTTACGCAGGCAGAAATGACGCTGGGATACACCACCGTGAAATCCCCCGTGTCGGGATACATCTCCGAGCGCAACGTCGACATCGGAACGCTCGTCGGCCCGAGCGGGAAATCGCTCCTGGCCACCGTCGTCAAGAGCGACACCGTGCGCGTGGACTTCAGCATGACGGCCCTCGACTACCTGCGCAGCAAGGCCCGCAACGTCAACCTCGGACAGAAGGACACCACCCGCAAGTGGAACCCCTACATCACCGTGACGCTGGCCGACGGATCCCAATACCCCTATCAGGGACTTGTCGACTTCGCAGATCCGCAGGTCGACCCCAACACGGGAACCTTCTCGGTGCGCGCCGAGATGGCCAACCCCGACCACATCCTGCTCCCGGGACAGTTCACCAAGGTAAAGCTGCTGCTCGACGTGCGGGAGAACGCCGTGGTGGTGCCCAACCAGGCGCTGGTCATCGAAAAGGGCGGCGCCTACATCTACGTGGTGCGTCCCGACAGCGTCGTCGAGAAGCGCTTCGTCGAGACGGGGCCCGAGATCGCCGGGAACCGCGTGGTCATCGAACGGGGCCTCTCGCCCGAGGAGCACATCGTCGTCGAAGGGTATCACAAACTCTCGCACGGCATCAAGGTGGAGCCCGTGGCGCCCGTCCGCAAAGAAGATGATTCCGAAACGCAACCCTCGGAGGAGTAACCCATGAAGAGCGACTTTTTTATCGACAGGCCCGTCTTCTCGACGGTCCTCTCCATCGTCATCGTCATCGTCGGAGCCATCGGACTCACGCTGCTGCCGATCGACCAGTACCCGAATATCGTCCCGCCGGTGGTGAAGGTCTCGGCCTCCTACCCCGGAGCCGATGCCCAGACCGTCACGCAGGCCGTCGCCACGCCCATCGAGCAGGAGCTGAACGGAACCCCCGGCATGATCTACATGGAGTCGTCGAGCTCCAACTCCGGAGGCTTCTCCGTCACGGTCACCTTCGACATCTCGACGAATCCCGACCTGGCGGCCGTCGACATCCAGAACCGTATCAAGGAAGCCGAGGCGCGTCTGCCGGCCGAGGTCGTGCAGAACGGCATCTCGGTCGAGAAGCAGGCGTCGAGCAAGCTGATGACCATCACGCTGATGTCCTCCGACCCGAAGTTCGACGAAATATACCTCTCCAACTATGCCACGCTCAACGTCCTGGACATGTTGCGACGTATTCCCGGCGTGGGCAGCGTCTCGAACGTCGGCAGCCGCTACTACGCCATGCAGATCTGGGTCAAGCCCGACGTGCTGGCCGACCTCGGACTCACGGTCAAGGATCTGCAGAACGCCCTCAAGGACCAGAACCGCGAATCGGCCGCCGGCGTACTGGGACAGGCCCCGATGGAGGGGGTCGACATCACGATCCCCATCACGGCGCAGGGACGTCTCTCGTCGGTGAGCGAATTTGAGGATATCGTCGTGAGGGCCAACGCCGACGGATCGATCATCCGCCTGCGCGACGTGGCCACCGTCTCGCTCGAAGCCTCGTCGTACAGCACCGAGAGCGGCATCAACGGCGGAAACGCCGCGGTGATGAACATCAATATGCTCCCCGGAGCCAACGCCATGGAGGTCGCCGAATCGGTCAAGGCCACCATGAAGGAGATCAGCCGCAACTTCCCCGAGGGCATCACCTACGAGATCCCCTTCGACATGACGACCTACATCTCGGAGTCGATCCACCACGTCTACCGCACCCTCTTCGAGGCGCTGATTCTGGTGATTCTCGTCGTGTTCCTCTCGCTGCAGAGCTGGCGCGCCACGCTCATCCCGATCATCGCCGTGCCCATCTCGCTCATCGGCACCTTCGGCGTGATGCTCATCTTCGGGTTCTCGCTCAACCTGATGACCCTCCTGGGACTGATCCTCGCCATCGGTATCGTCGTCGATGACGCCATCGTGGTGGTGGAGAACGTCGACCGCATCATGAACGAGGAGCACCTCTCGCCCTACGAAGCCACCAAGAAGGCCATGCGCAACCTCGGCAGCGCCCTGATCGCCATGTCGCTGGTGCTGTGTGCGGTGTTCGTCCCCGTGAGCTTCCTCTCGGGAATCACCGGACAGCTCTACCGACAGTTCACCATCACCATCGCCGTATCGGTGATCATCTCCACGATCGTCGCCCTGACGCTCAGTCCCGTGATGTGTTCGCTCTTCCTGCGCCCCGAGGACGGCAGCAAAAAGAACCGCATATTCCGCTACATCAACCTCTACCTGGCCCGCGGAAACATGTTCTACGGACGCATGATCGTCCGCGCGCTGAGCCATTCGCGTCGCGCCTTCGCAGCCTTCGGCATCGTGCTGATCGGCATCTGGCTGATGAACCGCATTGTGCCGCAGAGCTTCCTTCCGCAGGAAGACCAGGGATACTTCACCGTCGAACTGGAGCTGCCCGAGGGCGCTACCATCGAACGGACACGCCTCGTAACGGACCGCGCGATGGAGTACCTGATGAAGGATCCCGACATCCAGTACGTGCTCAACGTCACGGGATCGAGCCCGCGCGTGGGCACCAACCAGGCCCACAGCCAGCTCACGGTGATCCTCAAGCCGTGGAACGAACGCAAGACCGAAGATATCAACGAGGTGATGGAACGCGTCTACAAGGAGTTCTCGCGCTATCCCGAGAGCAAGGTCTATCTGATGACTCCCTCCGTCGTGCCGGGACTGGGCAGCTCGGGAGGTTTCGAGATGGTTCTCGAAGCGCGCGCGGACATGACCTACGAACAGCTGCAGCAGGCCGTCGACACGCTGATGCACTACGCGCAGCAGGCTCCCGAACTGACCGGACTCTCGACATCGATGCAGAGCGACATTCCGCAGCTCTACTTCGACGTCGACCGTGACAAGGCACAGCTGCTCGGAGTCTCGATGTCGGACATCTTCTCGACGATGAAGGCCTTCACCGGATCGGTCTACATCAACGACTTCAACATGTTCAACCGCATCTACCGCGTCTACATCCAGGCCGAAGCGCCCTACCGCGCCAACCGGGACAACCTGAACCTCTTCTTCGTACGCGGCGCCGACGGCGCGATGATCCCCGTCACGGCGCTCGGCACCACGCACTACACCACCGGTGCCGGAACGATCCGCCGGTTCAACATGTTCAACTCGGCGACCATCTCGGGCGAAACGGCCCACGGATACAGCTCCGGACAGGCCATGGATGCTCTGGAGCGCATCGTCCGCGAGCACCTGCCCGAAAACATCGGCATCGAGTGGAGCGGCCTCTCCTACCAGGAGAAGCACGAGGGCGGACAAACGGGCGTCGTCCTGGCTCTGGCCTTCCTCTTCGTGTTCCTCTTCCTGGCCGCGCAGTACGAAAGCTGGTCGGTTCCCGTGGCCGTCCTCCTCTCGCTCCCCGTCGCCGGCATCGGCGCCTATCTCGGCATCTGGGTCTGCGGACTGGAGAACAACATCTACTTCCAGATCGGACTGGTGATGCTCGTGGGTCTGGTGGCCAAGAACGCCATTCTGATCGTCGAATTCGCCAAGGAGGAGGTCGAAAAGGGGCGTAACGTCATCGATGCCGCCGTCACCGCCGCACACCTGCGGTTCCGGCCCATCGTCATGACCTCGCTGGCCTTCATCCTCGGACTGCTGCCGCTGGTCTTCGCCTCGGGACCCGGATCGGCCAGCCGTCAGGGCATCGGCACCGGAGTCTTCTTCGGCATGCTCGTGGCCATCTCGGTCGGCATCGTCTACGTACCCTTCTTCTTCGTATGGATTTACCGCATCAAATCGAAACTGCAGAAACGATGAAACGCCTCTCGATACTTCTCTGCACGGCATCGGCAGCGCTGCTGCTGGCCTCCTGCTCGGCCGTGAAACACTGCAAGTCCCCGGAGCTGAACCTTCCGGAAACGATCGCCGAGGGACAGATCGACTCGACGACCATTGCCGACATGGAGTGGTGGCGGTTTTACGGCGACACGACGCTCTGTACGCTGATCCGCCGCACGCTGGACAACAACAAGGAGATACTCACGGCTGCGGCCAACGTCGAACGCATGCGCCAGCTCTACCGTATCGACAAGGCCGGGCGTCTGCCCAACATCACGGCGCCGGTCTACGCCAACCGCGAGACGAACGAATACTACGGAAAACCCTTCTCGAACGATCCCGAGATCGGCGTCAAGGCCTCGGTAAGCTGGGAGCTGGACCTCTGGGGAAATCTCCGCTGGGCCAAACGGCAGGGCGGGGCCGAATACCTGGCCTCGGTCGAGGAGTGGCGCGCAATGCGCATGACGCTGGTGGCCGAGGTGGCCACGGCCTACTTCGAGCTGGTGGCCCTCGACAACGAACTCGCCATCGTGCGGCGCACGCTCGAAACCCGGCAGGAAGATGTCCGGCAGGCCAAGCTGCGCTTCGACGGCGGTCTGACGGCCGAAACGGTCTACCAGCAGGCGCAGGTGGAGTACGCCACCACGGCAGCGCTGATTCCCGATCTGGAGCGCAAGATCCGCATCATGGAGAACGGCATCGCCATGCTCATGGGCGGCTATCCCGGCGAGGAGATTCCGCGCCGCCGGCTCGAACTCGACATCACGATGCCCGACGATCTGCCCGTGGGCCTGCCCTCGGGGCTGCTCCAGCGGCGTCCCGACGTCCGGGCTTCGGAACAGGCGCTGCGAGGGGCCATGGCCGGCGTCGGCATGGCCTATGCCGACCGCTTCCCGCGTCTGAACCTCACGCTGACGGGCGGCGTCGAGAACGGACATTTCGAACACCTCTTCGAGGCTCCCTTTACCTACATGGCCGCCTCGCTGAGCGCCCCGATCTTCGGATTCGGCCGCAAGCAGGCAAAATACCGCGCGGCGCTGGCCGCCTATGACCAGGCGCGCTTCAGCTACGAACGCAAGGTGATCGAGGCGTTCAAGGAGACGGACGACGCCCTGGTGACCTACCGCAAGGCGCGGGAGTCGGCCGCCCTGAAGAAGGAGCTGCGCGATGCCGCGAACAAATACGTCGAGCTGACCAACATCCAGTACCTGGGCAAATACATCGGCTACATCGACGTGCTCGATGCCCAGCGGCGCTACTTCGACGCACAGGTGAGTCTGAGCAACGCCGTGCGCGACGAGCACCTGGCCCTCGTGCAGCTCTACAAGGCACTGGGCGGCGGATGGCAGCTGGACGAGGAGGTGCCGCGCCCGGAACGTCCCGGCAAAGACAAGAATCGATAAATATCGTCACTACTACTACCCAATGAAGAAACTCCTTGCCATTCTCCTGGCCGGCGGCGGACTGCTGACCGCCTCGGCCCGACAAACGGAACCGATCACGCCGGTTCCGTTCAATGATGTCACCCTGACCGACGGATTCTGGAAACAGCGCATGCAAACGGAACTCGACGTGACGGTTCCGTTCTCCGTCAAGCAGTGCGCTCCGGCCGTCGAACGGTTCCGGCGATGCGCCGCCTACCTCCGCGGTGAAAAGACCGAGTTGCCCGAAACCCACCGATTCATCAGCTCCGACCTCTACAAGGTAATGGAGGGTGTCGCCTACGCATTGATGGCACGCCCCTCCGAAGAGCTGGAGGAGTTCATGGACTCGACCATCGATCTGATCGGAGCCTCCCAACTCGACGACGGATATCTCTACATCTCCCACATCTGCCACAACCCCAATCCCGCAGAGATGGGTGAAAAACCCTATTCGTGGGTCGTGCACAGCCACGAACTCTACAACGTCGGGCACCTCTACGAGGCGGCCGCAGCCTACTACCAGGCCACCGGGAAACGGAAACTGCTGGATATCGCCATCAAAAACGCCCGGCACGTCAACCGGGTCTTCTTCGAGGGAGACCCCCGCTACAACGACGGCAAACCGATCATGCAGGCTCCGGGACACGAAGAGATCGAACTGGCGCTTTGCAAGCTCTACCGTGTCACCGGCGACAAACTCTATCTGGAGATGGCCAAGAAGTTCCTGGACATCCGCGGAGTGACCTACCGTCCCGAAGGCGAGGGCGTCATGGCCCCGACCTATGCCCAGCAGCACAAACCCGTCGCGGAACAGACCGAAGCGGTCGGGCATGCCGTGCGTGCGGCCTACCTCTACACGGCCATGGCGCAGGTCGACGCACTGACAGGCCGTCATGACTATGACCATGCACTGAAGGCCATCTGGAACAACCTCGTCTCGACCCGCATGCACATCACCGGAGGATTGGGCGCCGTCGAGGGAATGGAGGGCTTCGGCGCGGAGTTCGATCTGCCCAACAAAACAGCCTACAACGAGACCTGTGCCGCCGTAGGCAACGTATTCTTCAACCAGGGGATGTTTCTCGAAAGCGGCGACGCCAGGTATCTCGACGTTGCTGAAGTATCGCTGTTCAACAACGCCCTGGCGGGCATCAACCTCGCCGGAGACCGCTTCTTCTATGTAAACCCGCTGGAGGCTGACGGACAGCGTCGCTTCAACCACGGGCTGGGAGGACGCGCCGAGTGGTTCAGCTGCGCCTGCTGCCCGCCGAACATCTCACGCATGATTCTGCAGGTCCCGGGATACATGTATGCCTATGGCAGCGACCGCATTTATCTGACTCTTTACGGAAGCAGCCGGACATCGATCCCCCTGCAAAAGGGAGGGGTCTCCGTCGAACAGCGCGCCAACTACCCTTTCGACGGGGGAGTGAGCATCACGCTCGCACCCGAAAAGGCCATGCGCTTCGGACTCTGCCTGAGGGTTCCGACCTGGTGCACCTCCAATGAGTTCATGCCCGGAGGGCTCTACCCGTTTGAGGATCAGGAGACCCCGAGGATCAGGATCCGCGTGAACGGCCAGGAGGCAGATTACCGCATGGAGCAGGGATTCGCGGTCGTGGAGCGCCGCTGGAAGCCGGGGGACAAGGTGGAGCTGGAGTTGCCGATGCCGGTACGCCGTGTAGCATGCGACCCGCGCGTCAAGGACAACATCGGCTCGACGGCCATCACCCGCGGTCCGCTGGTCCTCTGTGCCGAGGAGGCCGACAACGGCGTAGTGCAGCAACTGTGTCTGGCTGACGGGAAAGCCGTTACGGGAACGTTTGACGATGGAATGCTGAAGGGTCTGCCTCGCATCGAGGTCCCCGGAGAGCGGATCGCTCTGGACGGTTCGCAGACACAGACCCCCATCGTGATGATTCCCTATTACGCATGGTGCAACCGCGGCGACAACCAAACGATGATGGTCTGGCTGCACGACAATGCCCGAAGCGTTGCCGAAAAGGCATCCGGAGCGAAGGATCCCAACAGCCGGATCATTCGGGTGGAGGCCTCATCGACTCTCGACGGAACGGATCCCGCAGCCATTCACGACGGAAAGGTCGCCGGGACCTCCAACGATCCGGAGGTTCCGGGATGGGCGGCACGTCCCGACGATCCGGAGATGAACATCACGGCCTTTTTCGACACCCCCACGGAGATCTCCTCCATCGCCCTGTACTGGACAACGGCCAACGGGGCAAAGCTCCCCGCAGCATGGAGAGTCTCCTGCCTCGTCGAAGGAGCCTGGCACCCCCTGGAGCTCTATGTCACCGACTCCTACCAGACCGCGGCGGATCGCTTCAACGTCGTACACCCGGCGGCCCCGATCCATTGTGAGGCCCTGCGGATCGAAATCACACCCCTGAAAGGAGAGACGGCAGGAATCTCCGAGCTGCGCATCGAATAGGGCGCAGAACGGCCAGGACCGCTATCCGACAAGAGACGCACACCGGCACTCCCGTCATGACACGAGGGTGCCGGTGGCATTTTCAGAAATACGCAGGTATCCGAGGATTGCCGCAGCAGGACAGCGCACGGCTACAGATGCTGCCGATCCGGCGAGGAAACAAACAAAAAAGACCGTCCTTTGTCGGACGGTCCCTTCGGAAGTGGGAGCTGAGGGAGTCGAACCCCCGACCCTCTGCTTGTAAGGCAGACGCTCTGAACCAACTGAGCTAAGCTCCCGAAAAAAACTTTCCCTCGCGGGAAAGGAGCAATATGTATGCGGCGCAAGGCCGACAAAAAAGCCACCTCAATGAGTGGCGGCTTGTGGGAGCTGAGGGAGTCGAACCCCCGACCCTCTGCTTGTAAGGCAGACGCTCTGAACCAACTGAGCTAAGCTCCCCTAAAAATGGCTTGGGACTGCTAAAGAGCCCTCGGAACAACCGTCCGAGACGCGCGCCTCTTCGCGGGAATATCCCTCCGATGAGTGCAACTCTTCATGCCACATTCCGAAAGAACCTTTACGCAACCCTTGCGCATCTGCGCCTGAACAAGGACTTGAACCTAGGACCCCATGATTAACAGTCATGTGCTCTAACCAACTGAGCTATTCAGGCATTGTCAACAGTAGTATTACCGTTTCGGAGTGCAAATATATAGCAAATTTTCTTTCCCGCAAAATTCTTGCGCTTTTTTTTCAGAAAAAAGTATCTTTGCATAGTTCATCAAACGGATCCGGACCATGACAAACCGACTCATCACATTCATAATCACCCTGTTGATTCCCATAGGGTCGTTCGCACAGGAGAAACTCCGCTTCGAACCCTCCGTATGGAACTTCGGCACGATCCTCGAAACCGACGGGCGCGTCAGCCATACCTTCACCGCCGAGAACGTCGGCAGCGAACCCCTGGTGATCCTCGACGTGGTAACCTCCTGCGGCTGTACCGTCCCGGAGTTCTCCCGGCAGCCCATCCTCCCCGGCGCCAGAACCAGCATTACCGTGACTTTCGATCCCACGAACCGTCCCGGAACCTTCGACAAGGAGCTCTGGGTATACTCCACACAGCGGAAAAGGATCGCCACGCTCACAATCCGCGGCAACGTGACACCCCGGCCGAAAAGCATCGAAGAGCTCTTTCCCGTAGATGCCGGCGGGGGGCTGAGGCTCTCCGCCACGCTCTGCACCTTTGCCTATATATACGCCGGAAAACGGATGCAGGGCGCCATCGGGTATGTGAACAACTCGCAGCACCCGCTGCGTCTCGAATTGCGCCCCGAGGTGTCGAGCGGATTGCTGACCATCGAGGCCCCCCGGATGATCGCACCCGGAGAGCGCGGGGAGATCAACCTCTCGTACCTCATTCCGGCCGACAAACCCCGCTACGGGACCATTCGCGATGCTCTGGAGGTGGTGGCCGACGGTCAAAGCAACGGAACGCTCCTCGTCGTACACGGCATCGGCGTCGATACACCGCCGGGCGGTGCAAACCCCAAGGTCGCCCGAGCCGAAGTCTCGGAAAATTTTATTAAATTTGGACCCGTACGCCACTCCGGAGTGGTCTGCCGCCGAAGCATCACCCTCGCCAATACGGGCGAGGCCGATCTCGTCGTGCGGGCCGTCGAAGGAACGGAACACGTCGACGTGTCGCTCCGACCCGGGCAGCGGCTTGCTCCGGGCGATTCGGCGCGTCTCGAGGTGACGCTCGACCCCTCGCGACAGGAGTTCGGCGTACTGAGCGACCACATCGTGGTGATCACCAACGACCCGGCCCGTCCGATGCGCCGGATCCGGGTGACGGCGATCATCGAACAGTGACACACAAACCGCAACACAGATATGTACCCTATTCTTGAAAAGAGAAACCTCGCCGAGGGAATCTGGCTCATGAAGATCCTCGCCCCGCGGGTGGCCCATGCGGCCCGGCCCGGGCAGTTCGTCATCGTCCGGGCCGACGAGCACGGCGAGCGCATCCCCCTTACGATCTCCGACTACGACGCCGCAGAGGGCAGCGTGACGATCGTCACGCAGGCCATCGGCGCCTCCACGCACAAGATCTGCTCGCTGGAGCAGGGTGACGCCATGGCCGACTTCGCCGGGCCGCTGGGGCGTCCCTCGGAGTTTGTCAACACGCCCCTCGAGGAGCTGCGCCAGCGCCGCTACCTCTTTGTGGCAGGAGGCGTGGGCACCGCCCCGATCTATCCACAGGTCAAGTGGCTTCACGAGCATGGCGTACGGGCCGATGTCATCATCGGCGCCAAGAACAGCCGCATGCTCATCTACACCGACGCCATGCGCAGCGTGGCCGAACATCTCTACATCGCCACCGACGACGGATCGGAGGGGTTCCACGGAATGGTCACCGGACTCGTCGAGGAGCTCATCGAGCGACGCGGCGAGCACTACGACGAATGCGTGGCCATCGGTCCGATGGTGATGATGAAGTTCGTGGCCCTCACCACGCGCAAGTACAACCTGAAGACCACCGTGTCGCTCAACGCCCTGATGGTCGACGGAACGGGCATGTGCGGAGCCTGCCGCGTGACGGTGGGCGGCAAGACGCGCTTCACGTGCGTCGACGGCCCGGAGTTCGACGGTCACGAAGTCGACTTCGACGAGGCGATGCGCCGCCAGGGGATGTACCGCACCCAGGAGCAGCGCGCCGCGGCCATCGAGGCTGAGCGCGAGGCGGGACACATCTGCAGAATAGGTTTGGACAAATAATCCGAGACACACCATGGCAAACAAGATACCGCGCGTGCCGGTGCGCGAACAGGATCCGGCCCTCCGTGCGACCAACTTCGAGGAGGTCTGCTACGGATACAACCTCGAAGAGGCGACGACCGAAGCGTCGCGCTGTCTGCACTGCAAGAACCCCCGCTGCGTGGCAGCCTGCCCCGTGGGGATCCGCATCCCCGACTTTATCGCGGCGCTGCACGAAGGGAATCTTCAGCAGGCGGCCGACATCATCTCCGAAGACAGTTCGCTGCCCTCGATCTGCGGGCGCGTCTGTCCCCAGGAGTCTCAATGCGAAGGTTCGTGCATCCTCGGCATCAAGGGCGAGGCGGTGGCTATCGGCAAACTGGAGCGCTTCGTCGGCGACTGGAAGCTGGAACACGGCGCCGCGCCGAAGGGTATCGCCCCGCGCAACGGACACCGCGTGGCTGTCATCGGCAGCGGCCCGGCTGGCCTGGCCTGCGCCAGCGATCTGGCCCGCATGGGTTACGAGGTGAAGATCTTCGAGGCGCTGCACAAGGTCGGCGGCGTACTGGTCTATGGAATCCCGGAGTTCCGTCTTCCGAAGGAGCGCATCGTGGCCCGCGAGATCGAGGCCGTGAAGTCCCTCGGTGTGGAGATCGAGACCGACGTCATCGTGGGACGCACCGTGACCATCGACTCGCTGATGGACGAAGAGGGATTCGACGCCGTCTTTATCGGCTCGGGAGCCGGACTGCCGCGCTTCATGGGCATCCCGGGCGAAAACCTCAACGGTGTGGTCTCGGCCAATGAATTCCTCACGCGCACGAACCTCATGCACGCCTACGATGCGGCTTACGACACGCCGATCTATGTCGGACGGCGCGTGGTGGTGGTCGGCGGCGGCAACGTGGCAATGGACGCCGTACGCACGGCCAAACGTCTCGGAGCCGAGGCAACGATCGTCTACCGACGCTCGGAGAAGGAGCTCCCGGCACGTGCCGAGGAGGTGCACCACGCCCGTGAGGAGGGTATCGAGTTCCGCATGCTTACCAATCCCGTGGAGGTGCTGGGCGACGACCGCGGATGGGTGCGCGGCATCCGCTGCGTGGAGATGGAGCTGGGCGAGCCCGACGAGAGCGGACGCCGCTCGCCGGTTGTGAAGCCAGGCTCGGAGTTCGAGATCGCCTGCGACGTGGTGATCATGGCGCTGGGGACCTCGCCCAACCCGCTGCTGGCTGCGACGACCGCAGGTCTCGAAACCTCACGCCGCGGCTGCATCGTGGCCGATGCGCAGGGAGCCACGACACGCGAAGGGGTCTTTGCAGGGGGTGACGCCGTGACGGGCGCCGCGACGGTGATTCTGGCCATGGGCGCCGGACGCACGGCCGCCCGGTCGATCGACGCCTACATCCGCGGACTGCAAAAGAAATAATTTCCGGGAAAACCGGAAAGAGCAAAGATCAATCAATTGACGTTTTGAGGACCTGTTTCCCCGACGACCATTCATGCAATGACGAAGGCCCCGCTGTTCGGTAGACAGCGGGGCCTTCGCATGACGTCATCGGCCATCAGTTTGCCGGCGACAACCGACTGAAGTCATACCCGGCCGGAACATCCCGCACGCAGCGGACCTTACTGCTCTGCGTTCTCTCATTGTATTGCATACAGGCAATCTGGCCATTGTACATAAACCCATATCGCACATTGGAATTACTGAACTGTGTGCAACATACGGTATAGTTATTAAAATTATAGACACCTTCCTCGGCATACAACATATTGGCCGCATTAAGGGCCTGAAGTTCCACCAGATTGGGAACACGCCATGTCGCACCGCCATCACCTGTCTCATGGTACGTAGCACACGGATTGGATTGATTTCCGCCCTCATTGACAATCTGTGTCAACGGGAAATAATTTGTCATATAGGCTTGGGCCACAATTATACCCTCCGAGAAGGAATTGGGTGTTTCATCTTCACTATGCTCCAGAAGCACATCATCGGTTCGCTCCCGATACAGTTCATCAACAAGACGGCCTTTGAACTTGAGAATAATATTGGAGCCATCGGTCAGCTTCTCGAAAGTGGATACGGGTTTCACGGCAACAATTGTAGCATCCTGTGATTCGGTAATGGCCGGCAAGACACGCACACAACGAATCGGAAGTCGTTTATAGGTACCGTCATTCCCGTATGCGCCATGTTCTACAGCCCAAAAGACTCGTTTCCCCGACGCACTACTGGTATAATAGAGCGCTCCATCCTGAATATAACTACCCGGATATAGATTTCCCACCATCGCCATTTTGTCGCCCATGTAAAGTCGGGAGGCGTTGGAGAGCACATTGTTTCCGATACCGATCCGAATGTATTCGTTCAGCGAGGGAAGATACCACCGGAGTTCGTTGTCGTCGATCATGCCGTTACCATTCAGGTCACGGTTGCGCGAAAGGCATGCATACGCAGCATTACTCTGGGGGGCATATGCATCGTACAGCTTACGTTGGGTTCGATCCGTCGGTATCGTTTGTGTCCAGCCATTATTCGAAACGTCGATATAATTTTGCCACGCTATATTTTGGGGAAGAGCTGTCGCGTCTCCGTCCCCGGAGATCAAACGGATCTGATTCTGCCGACCGTCCAAGTCATCAAGGCTCCCATCACCAACAGACGACGAGAAGTTCATCGTCAGCGGCGTCTCGTTGTAGGTCTCGAGGCCGAAGGCGTTGATCTGCTCGGTACGCGAACTGTAGAAGGTCTGCATCGACAACTGCGAAATGTAGGAATGGATCTGGCTGAAGGAGCTGTTCCCATCAACCGAGACATCGGTGCTCATGGCAATGACCATTTCGCGCGGCATCTTGTTGACAAGCACGCTCCACGTCGTCACGGGAGCTCCCGTCAACGGATGGGCATAGTAATAATATTCGTTGACAAAGGCCGTGAAGCGGGCAAGGTAACTGCCGCCGCTCTCCAGCGTTACGGTTATGCCGTCTTCCGCACGATCTGCCGTCGAAATCGTGTTCTGCTCGCCTTGACCGTTCAGATAGATCTTCTTGACCACCTTACCCATCGCCACAATCACATCGTAGACATCCATCAGGTATCCGGCCTTTGTAGCATTGTCTCCGGTCGGAGCTTTGTCTGCAATATAGGCCTGGCTCCAGGTCGGAGTTCCGGGATAAGAGGCCAGGGTCGTTCCGGTTTGCGGCCAGAATTCGATCCACTTATAGTCGAAGCCCTTCTTCGGCGTGAGCGATCCTGCATTGCTCGAATCATCGTCCAGAATGGCCGATTTCGCTGCGGCGGCAGCCTGAACGGGATCTGCGGCGTTCCGAACCGCATCGGCATAGATTTTATATGGTTGCAACGATCCGCGTTTGTTCGACACCCCGTCGCTGCTGTGGTCCATCGCTTCGGACTGGATCACCAGAATCAGTTTGCTGGAGATGGCATTGTCAAGATCCTCGCCGGTTAAACCCGCAGGCAGGGATTGGGCAAGAGACGTAAGGTCGTATTGCAGGTAAACCTGCTCGTAGTGGGCATCCAGCTGGTAGTTGTAGATACAATTCCCGGCATCGTAAATCTCGCCTTCGGCAGCCTGCTGGTACTCCTCTCCCGTCTCTTTCTTCGCTTCGACCACGATCCGGTCAACCCCCAGCACCGACATGTTATAGGTATAGGAGCAGTTGCGCTCCACGGAGAAATTCCCCTGCGAACCCGTCGCGCTGAAATCTCCCAAATGAACCGTATAGCTCACATTACCCGTATATTGACCATTCGACTCGGTATAGGTACCATTGATGACCACAAACGTGCCGGTCTGCGGAGCATTGGACCATGTCTTGGCTTCGGGAAGCGATCCGGCAGGACCCGTCCATTTATCCCGATCGGCGTAGGTCATGGCTCCGCCTTCGGCATTCTCGGTCCTTGTCGGCTGCACATTCTCGGGCATGTAGAACGAGAATGAATAGGAGCCGCCGCTCAAAGCTCCCACGTTGGACATGGCGCTGGTCAGGAAATCCTCCTCTGCCAGCAGATCGGGCGTATACGGATCAGCTCCAGCCGTCGTGGATTTCACCAGCAGCGTGCTCTTGGGTATGTTGTAGACCCGGAATGTCGAGGGAGTAAAGGTCCCCTGAGCTCCGGCGGGAGCCGCCGCAATATTGAAGGTGATACGCGCCATGGCACGGTCCATCTTCAGCAGAACACTGCGCTGTGCATCGCCGTAGGTACCGAAATCAGCGACTGTTCCGTCCGTGGAAAAGACCGCCCCTTCGTTCCATCCCGAAATGAGCATCTGCGTGTTGGCCGTGATCGACGGCAGGATGAGTCCGTCCGATCCGACCAATGCATCCCGCAGGGAGACCATACCGGAGCGCAACGCGTCAAACGTGAGGGTGCCTGCCTCCGCCGCATTCCTCAACGACGTGAAACCCGACCAGAAGCCCTCCTCCCCAACCGTGTAGTTGGCCACTCCAAGCAGTTTCTTCTCGCCCGAAGTTGTCTGGAAAGTCACCTGATACAGCCTCTCCCCGTTAGGGCCCGTCACATCAGCACCCAGAAGGACCAGGCTGCCGCCTTCGAGCGTCAGCACCTGCTGGCAAACGGTGCCGGCAGCATCGTAGACGAAGAGTGTGAGCGTCGACAGCGTCGAATTGGAGTTGTCGGCGCGCGTCACGACGATATCCGTGGTCTTGCCCATGCCGAGCGTCATCTTCACGGTGACCGGATGCCCCTCCTTCACGCCGGAAGAGAGTCCGTAATCATCCTTCACGCAGCCTGCTCCTCCGAGGAGCAGCATCAACACTCCCGCCATCCAACAGCGTATATATATCGCACTTCGCATAAGATTCGGTTTTGAATTTTCCTTCTTCGCCTGTCGGCAGGTTACATGAAGGGTGGAACGGTTATCACTTTCTCGTCCCAGGCATTGGTCATCACATTGAAGGTCAGGTCATCAATCGCGGCCGTAAAGGTTCCCAGCACATCGATGCTTGCATTGCGCGCCACGGGCGGCAGGTAGACCGTATAGCTCTTCTCCATCGGCCCTCCTCCCGAATAGGCAAACGAAACCGTCAACTCCAGGCGGTAGGCCTTGTCCGTGTCCGTCGCGGGAGCCGTTCCCTTTGCGTCGGGCGAGCCATAGGGGTTCGGGGCCAGGAACGTCCGGGCCACCTCGGTATAGCTGTCGGCAGGTTTCGGATCCAGAGCAATCGAAGCCTCTTCCGAAACGAATTCATCAACAAGGGTCTCCACATCACTCTTGTCGGTAAAAGCAATCACATCGCTTCCGGAATTGTAGAGCCGGAAGGCGTCGGGGCGGTGATAGACCGCCGCACGGGTCAGTTTTACGCTTATTTCGTCTCCGAGCGAGGCATCCTTGTTGAACATCAGCCGCAGGCGGCCCAGCACATGCTGCACCGTGACCGGAATGATCTGGCTGTTGCCCGTCACATAGACCGGCGTGGCGTAGTCGTTTTCGTAGAGCAACTCCCCGGAGGTCTCCTTATAACGATTGTTCGACATGGGCGAGATCGATTTTCCGTCGATCTGCGTCCACCCCGCAAAGTTCCAAAGATTGAAGACCACGGATTGCAGATCCGTCTGCGTCAGCGTGGCCCAATTGTTGACCGACTGATCCTGGACCATGGGATTCGGTCCGAAATGGTCGTTGGCAATCACGTAGAAGTAAGTATCCCCGCCCTCGGAGAGCGCCATGGGGACATACGTCCGTCCCGAGAGATTGTCAGCCAGGGCGTACCCTGTCAACGCACCCGCAGCATTGAAGGCGTAGATCCGGAGTCGCTGAATCTCGTTGTCCGTGGAGCTGGCGCCCGCGCTGCGCGTGGCATCGCCGTTGCTGACCACCACCTGCACGTCGACCGGACCCGTCGGGCCCGACGGACCGCCGGCATCATCCCGGCTGCAGGAGAGGTGCGACAACGCCAGCAGGACTGCCATAAGGCAAGATATGGATCTCGTTTTCATCATGTCGTCATCACGCTCGTTTTGAATTACTCAAATCCCGGAGTTACCTCCTCGCGTTCCCAGTCCTGCACCTCGATACCCGAGAGTCCGGCCCGGATCAGAATCGAGACCTCAGCTTCATGAACACCTTCAACGGGGATTTCGTGCTCCCGGAGGAAATCCGCCAGGCTGAATTCATGAACCAAAGCCCGCGTACCCAGATGCACCTGTATCATAATGTCGTTGTCATCTTCGAAGCGCAACGTGTTGTAGGAGGCGACATAGCTGGCCGGATCGTCGGGATCGATCGTAAGTTCCGGATAGTAGGTGCAGATCTCCGTCTGCGAGGGGATATTGTCGAAGTTGACGTGCGCGGAGAGCTGCGTCATGGCAAGACTCAACGAAGCATCCTCCTCCAGACCCGGAACGGGAAGCATCGCGTTGTTGAATCCTTCAAGGCGTACCCGCATCTTCACGTGCGAACTGACAAAATCGCAGAGATAATCCCGTTCGTCCAGCGTCTCGGGAACCTCGACCTCAACCCTGCCGTAGTAGAGCGGATCGTTTGTCGGAATGTCCTGACCGCTGAAATACTCCGGAGCCGCCACATGCTTGCCCTCACGGACCTTGCTGTTCTCCAGAATATTGCCCCAGCAGACGATCTCGTAACGCCCGGGGAAGAGATGGATATCCGCACCCTGATAGGCCGTCAGGGCCGACTTGTCGTATTCGACCATCCCAACAAAGGATTCGTCGACGGCCGAATAGACATACATCGTCACCTTCTCGATCTTCTCGGGAAAGATATCGGTCGTACCATCACCGACATAACGGAACCGGAGCATCACCCTGCCCTTACAGTCATCCCTGTTCTCCTTGATGCAACCGTTCAACCAGGGCAGCGCCACGGCCAGGGAAAATATCAGATATAAATAAAATCTTCTCATGTTGAATGATACGACTGTTTACGGTTTTCCGTAGAATCGGAGCGGCGGCGAACCGGCATCCGGACGGGATAGCGGCAATCCGCCTCCCGCCCGGCACCGTATTCGGCGTCGTGAATCAATTGAAGCCCGGGGTAACCTCCTCCGTCTCGAAGTCGGCCACCGAAACATTGACGATGACGTTATAATTGGTTACCTCATCGAAACCGGATGAAATATTGTACGGTGCAAGATCGATATTGGCCGTATAGATCTTACCCGGCTGGTAAACGATATCGGTCGTGGTACTCTTCTGCATCAGTCTCACAACATTGGCATAGGCCAGGTTTCCCGGACCGATCGGATAGATAAAATCAGCCTTGACCTTCAGGGCGCTATCATCGGACACCTCGGTTCCGCTCGCTACATACTGCTCCCAGTCATCATTCAGACCTGCATCGTAGTTGTAAACGGTAAGCGTATAAGTGGGGGATTCATACTGCAGCTGGAAATGCCAGTGAGGAACATTGCCGCCAAACGGATCAGCGGTATTTACGTTCGTGTTAGTACCCTGGTCGCTGTTCGCGGCAAACGGCACAAAGAAGTGGAACGGAATGCACTCAGCAGTACCTGCCGTAGCGTTGTAGGTATCAAGATCCGCAAAGAGCGGATTGTAATCATAATCGTCTGAACCTGCGTAGTCCGAATAGGCAAGTATTGCGTCGGGATCGAGACCGAGATCGGCAGCCCACGCACCCTGCTCGATCTTATCCATACGGGCGGGAGTCGCAAAGAAATCGGATACCTTATCTGCGTCGGCAAAAATATTCGAGGTAAGATATACATTACTTTGATAAACGCCGGTCAACACGGGATTCCAATTGGTCCATACGACAAAATAGTCTTGGCCGCTCTCGGTTACCTTGACACCGCCATTGTGCTGGAACGTAATCTTACCCCACTCGATGCGCGAAACGATCGGACGAATCGTGACACTGGCCGTGTAGGCCTGATCGTCCTCTTCCGGAACCTGAGTGGTCGGCGTCCCATCATAATTGGGAATGCTGGTATCCTCATCGACAATAAGTGGCGTAATTTCATCGTCATATCCAACAAAGATCGAGGCTTCCTGATTCGCCGTAGGCTGTTGAGCACCCAGGGCAGCTGAAAAATCCGTCTTAAGCGAACCCGTGCTGAGAATCTCGGCTGCGCTGTTGGCGACACAATATACGCGGGTTACGTTCTCGAGTCCCGTGAAACGCAGGCCATTGTTTCTGATAGCAGTCAGATTATCTCCCTCGAGTCGATAGGATTGCAGAATCGTACCGTTGTCATTCGTAAAATAGACATCAATCTGTTCAATGTCGGTCGATTCCGTATACGGAGCATCGGGCGTATAGGCACGCGTACTCTGAGGCGCACTGATCTTCAGCACAATGGATTTCGACCCGTCGGGCCCGGCAGCTCCGCCTTCCGCGGCATCCTTGGAGCACGAGGCGAGCATTCCGATGCCCGCAACGGCCAAAAGTAAAAATCTGAGTTTCATAGTCTTAAAAAATAATGCGATTAATATTGATTGATTGAATGTTGCGTCTCATTGAGAGGAAGGGATCGCGGCGGCGTCAAAGCGCCCTGGACAACTCCCCGAGATTATGCTCGGCATCGGCCGAGCCGCCCTTTGCGGCCTGTTCCCACGCTTCGCGCGCAGCCTCCGTGTCGCCCCCGCGGACATATGCCACACCCAGTGCGTTGAGCACCCGCGGATCCGAGGTGTCGGACTGTCGGAGCAGCGTCACGGCAGCGTCGTACTCGCCGCGTTCAAGCAGCCGTAAGGCATGGTTCACTGCGGCAGCCGGTTGCGTCGGGTAGGTCCGGGCTGCAACCTCCAGCACATGATCGTAGGCCTCGGAATCCTTCTCGTAGAGCCCGGCAATGCGGTACATCTCGCCGAGCGAGAGTTTCTGCGGTGCGGTTTCAAGCAGCGCCTTCGCCTCCTCGATGTCGAAGTTCCGAACCCGGTAGACGATACGATAGTCGTTGCGGCGCAGCGACGGATAGATTTCGTTATAGAGCCGCTGATAGATGGTCGGAGGAATCAGCTTCTTGAGTTTAGACTCCCGGGCATCGAACGACAACTCCGTATCGTCGATTACCGCCAGCACCTTGTGCTGGTCGAGCAGCCCCGTAAGTGCCTCCACACCGGCACGCAGTCCGGCCCAGTCCTCGCCGTGACCCGTTGCGCCGACCGATGCACGGTCGATGCCGCAGGCTGAGGCAATGTAGTCGGCAAGCGCATCGGCACGCCGCTGCGACAGCTGCCGGTTATGGGCTTCGGTGCCCTCGGGCGAAGCCCAACCGTCGATCTCAACCGACGCGACGGTCAGGTCCCGATCGTCCTTCACCCGTTCGAAAGAACCGCGGATCGCCGCAAGTTCCGAAGCATTGTTCTTGTAATCCTCGAGAATCGCCCACCGGTCGATCCGGAAGTTGACATACGCGGAGAGACTCTCCTCGCGGATCTTGACGGGTTCGGGATCCGGTTCGACGAACGTCAGCAGGTAGTGCGGTTCGTAGGCAGGCTCCAGCACCCGCTCAAGCGGACTCTCGCCCAGAGCCAGCGGCGTATTGCTGCATCCGCAACTCCCTTCGCGCACCGAAACGAGCGCGCCGGACATCCAATCCTCATAGGGAAGCGTCGTCTCGTAGGCGATGATCTGGGCGCCCGCACGACGCTCGGAGCGTCGTGCCGTACGTTCGGCATAGGCTGCATGCCCGCTGACGGGATTCTCTCCGCCGCGGAGATAGTGCAGGTAGGCGCGACGGCCCATGATCTCCACGGCCGGAAGCTCGGCAACACGCCCGTCGCGGGTCAGCACGGGAGTCAGAATCACCGTCTCGTCACCTCCCACCGTGAGGTTCGTGACATCGAGCGACATCGACACATGCAGCTGCTGCCCCTCGTGGACAACTTCGAGATCCGTCACCGAGGCCTCTCCGCCCATGATCGGCTGCTGTGCGCCGACGGGAAGCAGCCACCCCACGGTAAAAAGGAGTAAAAGAAGGATACGTATGTTGTTGTTCATGGCCGTAACGTTTAGAAGACGAATACCAGGTTGATCGAGGCCTTCGTAGGTCCGAAATAGTGATGATCGCCGCTGCCGAGCTTCGAGCCGCAGCGCGGGCACCGGAATACGTCATAACGCGTATAGGCGTAGCCGACACCGATTTCGGCTTCGAGATTCCAGTGCTTGCCCAGCATCCAGGCATATCCGTAACCGACGCCTGCTCCGACAAACCACCCTTCATAACGGCGGTCGGCCAGGTTGGAGAAGTTCGTACCCAGGAAATCGGGCAGTCCGTCGATATTGCCCGCATTGTACTGGCCGCCCCAAAGGTGTCCGGCCAGGAAGTGGCCTCCCAGACGCTTGCAGGTCCAATAGCGCACCTCGGGCTGGACAAGCCAGTGTTTCCACTTCATGTTGTCGGAAAAGGTCCAGGGGTTCCAGTTTCCCGAGAGGTCGAAGGTCCACTTCTCCGCCAGGGCAAACTCCACACCGAGATTCATGCTTGTCGTAGCATCATAAAGCAGATTGGTCTTGACGGCCCATTTCTGCGCTTGTGCCGTCTCCGCGAAGCCAAAGGTTACGCAAAGGGAGAGTATCAGCAGTAGTTTTTTCATTTTTTGAACATAGAGTTCCACATTCAAGTCCATGCAGCGGGATCAAAAGACAATGATCCGACGAGATACCTCATGGCATCGGTTAAATCTTGAAGGGAAGAGGAGCCCAGAAGAATTCCGGTACAACGACGGGATTTTCGTTACAGATCAATGACTTTTTGCCACCTCAAGGAGCATTCCCGGCTCGGGAGCAAAACTATCAGCCGACACAACCCAAACAATTGCGTTCAGCACCCGTCCATCGTTTATTTTTGATTACGCTTCACAAAGATAATATAAAAAAATTCCCCCCCCCAAATATTTTCTCAATATTTTACATTAAAAACAGAGGTATTAATAAATATTATAAGCAATAAATAAATATACATTTTAGTTATATCGGCTTCCCAGGCGTCTCCGGCCCACAAAAGCACTTCAGAAAGGGGGTAGAGGCAAAAAAAAGGCCAGGCTTCTCCGATCGGTATTCGATGCATCCGAACGGGTCAAAAATATGAACGTCCGGAACATCGGATAACGAACGAAGGTCCGACATTGAGCCGAAAATTTCCAATCGATCGGGGGGGGGTGGTCCCGGCAAAAGCCCCGGGAAGGGTTTGGCCGGTCAGCAAGCAAAGCAACAGAAATGGGATACGGCGGGGGGAGGTTGCAGTGCGCAGCCCGTCAGCATACGACAGGGCGCGGCTGACAATATTATTTAAATCAGAAAGAGAATCAAGGAGGGGGGGGGTTACCTGCCTACGAACTGCCGGACCTTCTCCGCGATTTGTTCGGGAGAGATCTCCCGCATGCAACGGAAATCTCCGTAACGGCACGGGCGGTTTCCGAATACCGAACAGGGACGGCACGGCATGTCGGGCTGAAGAATGCCCTCCGTTGGAGCGCCGTAGCCGAGAAATCCAAGGCCGGGATGCGTGGCACCCCAGACCGACACGACGGGAGTGGCCACGAGTGAGGCCAGGTGCATGACCAGCGAATCCATCGATACCACGCAGTCGAGGTTGGCAATCAGATCGATCTCCCCTCCAAGACGCACCTTGCCGTAGAGAGCCGTGACATTGGGATAGAGGCGCTCCATCTGCTCGGCAAACCGCTGCTCCTCGCCACCGCCGCTATGGATAAAGAGGCGGTCATAGCGCTCCGCCAGAAGCCGCACCGCCTCCCGGCTCAAATCCTCGGGATAGGTCTTGCCCGGCTGGGCCGAAAAGGGCGCGAAGCCGATCCACAGGCCCTGTTTCTCGCCGAAAGGATTGGGACGCACCTGACGCCCGACCGGCTGCGGGTCCTCGAAGTCGAAGCCCAGCCGACGGATGACATCGCAATAACGCAGGACGGTATGACGCAGCGGAGCCATCTCCTGGCCGGCGTTCTCGATGAACGCCTCCTTCTCCTTGCGGCCCTTGTCGATGCGCGCCACCGCAATGCCGTGAAGACGCATCGCACTGGTGAAGATCCGCGAGCGCAGCACCCCGTGGACATCGGCCACGGCATCGACACCCCGCCGGCGCATCTCTTCGGCCAGGGTCCACATCTTGCGCATGGGATGGTGTTCGCCGCGCACGTCGACATCGAGAAAGTCGACGTCAAGACCCTGGAAGAAGCACTTGAACAGCGGCTGCGTCGCCACGGTGACCTTCAACGCCGGATAACGCGCCTTCAGCGCCCGGACCGCATGCGGCAGCATCGCCACATCGCCCATGGCCGACGTGCGGATGATCAACAAATGACGGGGTTCCGGATGCCGACTGCCGCTCTCCTCGTCGTTATTGCTTCTTCTGTCCATAAAGCACCGGATTGAGCGCCGGGTCGTTGTACATCTTCATCTGCTTGTAGGTCTTCATGTACTTGCGTCCGGCCTCGATATCTTCGAGCAGCTCCTCGATCGCACGCGACAGATCCTCCTGCTGCGTGCGCAGCACCGCGAGTTTCTTGCCGCACGCCTCACGGTGCGCCTCCCCGACATCCTCGCGTTCGGTCTCGCGCTCCATGTGGTAGATTTTCAGCGCAAGGATCGACAGGCGGTCGATCGCCCACGCCGGAGTCTCCGTATTGAGCCGCGCATCGGCCGCCGGCTTCACATCGCGGTACTTCTCCAGCAGGTACGAATCGATGTACTCCACCATATCGGTGCGCTCCTGGTTCGAACGGTCGATGCGGCGCTTGATCTTCAGGGCCTCCACGGGGTCGATCGCCGGGTCGCGGATGATATCCTCGAGATGCCACTGGACGGTGTCGATCCAGTTCTTGTGGTAGAGCAGACGGTCAAGCGTTCCCCCTTCGAAGGGATTCTCGAGGGGATGATCCACGTCGTCCCAGCGGTGGTAATCCTCGATGGACCGGGTGAAAATACGATTCGCGTTTTCGGTAAACATGTTTCAGGTCTTAGCAGGATAGGTTATTCTATTGTTTTTTCAGCGGGAAAATTATACCTTTGTCGCTAACGATTGAACAAAGATAATGACTTTTTCCAAAAAAGCAATAGCTCTGGCAGGAATCCTGCTCTGCGCCTCGACGTCGCTGACGGCCCAGGTCCGCATGACGCGCGAGGAGTACATCGACCGCTACAAGTCGATTGCCGTGGCCGACATGGAGCGCTACGGAATCCCCGCAAGCATCACCATGGCCCAGGGAATTCTCGAATCCGACTCCGGAAACAGCCTCCTCTCGCTCAAGTCGAACAACCACTTCGGCATCAAGTGCAAGACCGGATGGAAGGGCGAGCGGGTCTATCACGACGACGATGCCAAGGGAGAGTGTTTCCGCGCCTACCCGTCGGTCGAGGCGTCGTACCGCGACCATGCCGAATTCCTCGACTCCCAGCCCCGTTACGACTCGCTTTTCGCCTACGCCTCGGACGACTACAAGAGTTGGGCCCGCGGACTCAAGGCCGCAGGCTACGCCACGGCGCCGGACTATGCCCAGCGTCTGATCCGCATCATCGAGGAGTGCCAGCTCTACCTGCTCGATCAGCCCGACGGCGAACGCCTCTACGCCTCGCGCTTCGGGCTCAAGCACGACTCGAACGAATGGTTCACCTCGCAGACAAGCGTCGACAAGACCGCCGAGAGCGGCACGGCCATCGACCCCGACGACTACCGCGTGACGATCAACGCCCACGCGGGATACAACGTCTACGCCACCAACGGCGTGCACTACGTCGTGGCCAAGGAGAACGACACGTTTGAGAACATCGGCGAGAAGTTCCGCCTCTCGCCGCGCAACCTGCGCCGCTTCAACGACCTGAAGGACAAGAAGGCACAGCCGCTCATGGGCGAGGTGGTCTACATCGAGCGCAAGAAGAAGCGCTGGGAGGGGAATGCCCAGCACCACATCTGCCGCCAGGGCGAGACCGCCTACTCCGTGGGACAGTCCTACGCCATCCGCACGCGGTCGATCGAGAAGCTCAACCGGCTCAAACCCGGAACCGAGCTGGAGACCGGCCGGCAGATCCGCATCAAATAACCGACGAACGCTTACACCTACGATATGGAAACAACCCCGCTGAGAGCAAAGATTCTCGATACGATCATCCGCAAGTCGACACTCAAACAGAAGGTCTTCGACAACACCTTCTCCACGTTCAACTCCCTGAAGGAGACGCTGCTGGAGATGGCCTCGGAGATGGACGACGAGCTGGACGGAAAACTCGACCGTCGCGTCAGGCTCGAATACCGCGACCGGGGCAAGTTCGAGGCCCAGCTGCAGGTGGCCAACGACCTGCTGATCTTCCAGATGCACACCGACGTCTTCGAATTCGAGCCCGGGCATGCGATCTGGAAGACCCCCTACGTCGAGGCCGACCGCGAAAACTCCTACTGCGGAATGATCAACATCTACAATTTCCTCTCGGATTCGTTCAAGTTCAACCGCAACTCCGACGAGGGCTACCTCATCGGACGGATCTTCATCAACCGTGAACGCCGCTACTTTGCCGAGGGCAAGCAGCAGACTTCGATGCCCGCCACGGCCTTCGGGAGTGACGAGATCGACCGCGACGCCCTGGTGGCGATCCTCGAGGCGGCCATCGACTTCTCGCTCGACTTCGACCTGCTGACTCCGCCCTACGAGGAGAACAAGCGCGTGACGGTCGACCAGTTCAACACGAAAATGGACAACTCGAAATTCGTCACCGGCAAACGCCTCGGATACGATTTCGACATCAAAGACATCTGACCCCAAACAAACCTCCGAAACCTTGAAAAAAAAGATCCTGACCTTTTCAACCGCCGCCCTGCTCGGCGTGGCATCCGCCGCGGCCCAGACCGAGTATGCCGAGATTGCACGCCTCGGAGCCATGAACGAATCGGTATACGGCATCCGTTCGATGGCCGACGGCGAACACTACACCACCCTTCGCAACAACGACATCCGCCGCTTCCGCTACGATACGGAGAGTGCGGGAGAGAGTCTGCTCCCCTCCCCCACGCCGAATCTCGTGATTTCGGACTACCTCCTCTCGCCCGACGAGCAGTCGATACTCATCGCCTCGGGACGCAATCCCATCTACCGGCGTTCGTACACCACCTCCTACTCGCTCGTGCGCAACAACGGCGTGGAGCCCATTCTGCGCGATGCCGAAGCGCCGCGTGACGCCTCCTTCTCGCCCGACGGACGCCTGATCGCCTACTCCGACCGCAACGACCTCTACGTCTATGACATCGAAAGCGGCCGCACGCGCCGCATCACCGACGACGGAGCCTGGAACGAGATCATCAACGGGACCACCGACTGGGTCTACGAGGAGGAGTTCACCGTAACGAAGGCCTACGCCTTCTCGCCCGACAGCCGGAAGATCGCCTTCCTGCGCTTCGACGAGCGGGAGGTGCCGCTGATGGAGATGATGCGCTTCGACGCGAAACTCTACAACCACGCCTACTCGTTCAAGTACCCCAAGGCCGGCGACCGCAACTCGATCGTCGAACTCTGGATCGCCGACCTCACGACCGGCGAGAAGAGCCGCATCGACACCGGATCGGAGACCGACCAGTACATTCCGCGCATCGGCTGGACACCCGACGGACGCCCCTGGTACTACCGCCTCAACCGGCGTCAGAACGTCTTCGAGATGATCGTCTGCGAACCCCATGGCGGGCAGCGCACGGTCTATGAGGAGCGTGCGCAGCAGTACGTCGAACGCGTCGACGACAAGACGGTGACCTTCGTCGACAAGGATCGTTTTCTCGTGCGGCAGGAGACCCTCACCGGCTACATGCACCTCTATCTCTACAGCCTGCGCCGCGGGCTGCTGGGACAGGTGACCAAGGGCGAATGGGAGGTGACCGACGTCGTGGGATCCGACGGCAAACGGGTATGGTACCTCTCGACCGAGACCTCGCCGCTGCGCCGCAACCTCTACAGCATACGGCTTGACGGAAAGGAGAAGCAGCGTCTGACTCCCGGTGAAGGATACTACTCGGTGGCTCCGAGCCGCGGCATGAAATACTTCATCACGACCTTCTCCAACGCCACGACCCCCAACGTCGTGTCGATCTGCGATGCCGAGGGCACGACCATCCGCACGCTGGCCGACAGCCGCGCCCTGCGCGACGAACTGGCTGCCACACGGCGTCCGGTGAAGGAGTTCTTCACCATCACCACCGAGCGCGGCGACACGCTGAACGCCTACATCGTCAAACCCCGCGACTTCGACCCCACACACCGCTATCCCGTTCTGATGACCCAGTATTCGGGCCCGGGATCGCAGTCGGTCGCCGACCGCTGGTCGATCGACTGGGAGGATGCGCTGGTCGACAAGGGTTACATTGTCGTATGCGCCGACGGCCGCGGCACGGGATTCCGCGGGGAGAAGTTCAAGAAGATGACCTACGGACGCCTCGGAGCCCTGGAGATCGAGGATCAGCTCTCGACGGCCCGCTACCTGGCCGAACAGCCGTGGGTCGACTCCGCACGCATCGGCATCTACGGATGGTCCTACGGCGGCTTCATGGCCCTGGGTTGCGCCCTGAAGGGCAACGGGCTGTTCCGCATGGCGATCGCCGTGGCCCCCGTCACCTCATGGCGCTACTACGACACGATCTACACGGAGATCTACAACAACCTGCCGCAATACAACGCCGACGGATATGACAAGAATTCGCCGATCAACTTTGCGCGGATGCTCGACGACAGCCGCACGCGGCTGCTCATGATCCACGGCACGGCCGATGACAACGTTCACTTCCAGAACACCATCGAGATGGCCCGGGCGCTGAACCGCGCGGGAAAGAGCTACGACATGATGATCTACCCCGATCAGAACCACTCGATGATGCCCGACGACCGGGTCAACATCCGCCGCAAGATGATCGAGTACACGCTGCAGAACCTGTGAAGCACTCCCTGCAGATCAACACTCCGCTCGGCACGATGACCATTACGGCCTCTCCGCAGGCCGTAACCGAAGTGCGGTTCGGGGAAGGGCTTCCCCCCGGATCGGTCCTCTGCTCCGGCGAAGAGGCCTCCGCACTGCTCCGGCAAACGGCCCGGGAGCTCGGAGAGTACTTTGCCGGGCACCGACGCCGCTTCACGGTACCGCTCGCGCCGCAGGGAACCGCGTTTCAGAAAGAGGTCTGGCAGGCCCTGCAGACGATCGGCTACGGAGAGACCCGCACCTACCAGGAGATTGCCCGGCAAATCGGCCACGACCTTGCGTACCGCGCCGTAGGGATGGCCAACCACCGCAATCCAATCGCCATCCTCATCCCCTGCCACCGGGTCATCGGCCGCGACGGAGAACTCACCGGATATGCCGCCGGACTGGAGATCAAGGCGTGGTTGCTCAATTTCGAACGGCAGACCCGGGAACCGGCACAGGAGTCACACCACATGCACTGCATCTGAGGAAGGGGCCGAACCGAGAAGAAGCGCTCAGTTCTCGAAGCAAAGGCACAAAAAAGAGGGAGATCCCGCAAGGATCTCCCTCTTTTTTCATGCAAAGGCCGGCTCAAAGACCGTATGCCAGAGCGTTGATGCCGTCGTAAACGGCGCTCACAAGTCCCAACAGCAGCACACCGGCCGTGCAGAGCGCCAGACTGATGCGCGTATAGCGGTCGGTGCGGAACGTTGCAATGGGCGTCTCCGAGGGGGTGATGTACATCGCCTTGACGATCAGCAGGTAGTAGTAGAGCGAGATGACCGTATTGAGCAGCGCGATGAAGACCAACACGTAGAAACCGCTCCGGAAAGCCGCCGCGAAGACGAAGAATTTCGAGAAGAAGCCCGCGAAGGGCGGAATGCCGGCCAGGGAGAAGAGTCCGAGGGTCATCAGCACCGCCAGACGGGGATTCGTGCGGTAGAATCCGTTGTAGTCCTCCAGGCACACGCGGCCGCCGCTGTGCTGCTCGACGGTCGAGAGGACGCCGAACACCGCGAGGTTCGCAGCCATGTAGACCAGCACGTAGAAGACCAGCGAGGTCATGCCCACGGAGCTGCCGCCGATAACGGCCAGCATGATGTATCCGGCCTGGGAGATCGACGAGAAGGCCATGAAGCGCTTCAGATCGTGCTGCCGCAGGGCAAAGAGGTTGGCGACGGTGATGCTCAACACGGTGACGATCCACAGCACGGTCTGCCACTCCTCGACCATCGGTGCGAAGACCTTGACCAGCGTCGTGAAGAGCACGAAGGCCGCCGCACCCTTCGACACGACCGAAAGATACGACGTCACGGCCGTCGGCGCCCCCTGATAGGCATCGGCCGTCCAGAGGTGGAACGGCACGAGCGAGATCTTGAAGCCCAGCCCCGCGAAGAAGAAGACCAGCGCCATGATTTCGAGCGGCGACCCGTCGATGCGCGAGGCCATGTCGTCGAAATAGAGCGTTCCGGTGGTTCCGTAGAGGAACGAGATGCCGTAGAGCATCAGTCCGCTCGAGAAGAGGGCGCAAAGGATGTACTTCGCCCCGGCCTCGGCCGAGTAGTTGCGGTACTTGTCGAAGGCCACGAGGCACGCCATGGGCACCGAAGCGAGTTCCAGACCGATGAAGAACATCAGGAAGTGTCCCGCGCCGATCATGAAGTACATGCCCAGCAGTGTCGAGAGGGTCAGGATGTAGAATTCGCCCTGCTTGTGGCGCGTCTCCGCATCGCGCAGCCATCCGTCGGCCTGGAGGCAGACAATCATGGCGCCGACGGTCAGCAGGCTCTTGACCACGGCGTGCATGGGTTCGTAGTGGAACATGCCGCCGAAGAGTTCGCCCGATGCGGCGGGAAAGGCCGTCGCCACGGCCTGCAGCGCCAGCAGAAGGCTCGCGACGGCCGTAAAGTGGCGCCGTGCGCGCTCCCCGGCCAGCAGGTCATACAGAAACAGCAGCACGAGAATTGCCGTGAGGGTCACTTCGGCCCGCATCAGCGTAAATATCGAGGTGTAATCCATATCAGTCGTTTAGCTCAGGATGTGTGCAATCAGTTCGGAGACGCTTCCGTGGATCATGTCGCTCACCCACAGCGGCGCAAGGCCCAGACCGGCCACGGCCACGATGAGGCAGATGACCGACAGGCGCTCGTCCCACGTGGCGTCGGAGAGTTTCAGATGCTCGGGGTTGTCGCACGTGCCGTAGAGGATCTTGCCCACGACGCGCAGGATGTAGACCGCCGTGATGACAATCGACGTGCAGGCGATGACCGTCACTACACGATGGAAGGTGTCGGGATTCTGGAAGGCGCCGTTGAAGATCGTCATCTCGGCCACGAAACCGCTCAGACCCGGAAGCCCGAGGTTTGCAAGACCCGCAATGACGTAGCCCACGGCCAGGAAGGGCATCACCTTCATCAGGCCGCTCAACTGACGGATATCACGCGTATGCGTGCGTCCGTAGATCATGCCGATCAGCGCAAAGAAGAGCGCCGTCATCAGTCCGTGGCTCAGCATCTGAAGAATGGCACCCGTCGAAGCCGTGGTGTTCATCATCAGGATGGCGAAGAGCACCAGTCCGCAGTGCGACACCGAGGAGTAGGCGTTGATGTACTTCAGGTCGGTCTGCACGCACGCCGCAAAGGCACCGTAGACCACCGAGACGGTCGTCAGCAGGATGAAGATCCAGCTCAGCTCCTGCGCCGCGTCGGGCAGCAGGTACATCGCCACGCGGAAGCATCCGTAACCGCCGAGCTTCATCAGCACTCCGGCGTGAAGCATCGACACGGCGGTCGGCGCCGAGGCGTGGCCGTCGGGGCTCCACGTATGGAACGGGAAGAGGGCTCCCAGCACGCCGAATCCGATGAAGACCAGCGGGAACCAGATGCGCTGCAGCGAGAGCGGAATGTTGTGCAGCGCGGCGATCTCCTGGACGTTCATCGTCGTGGCTCCGGCACCGAAGTAGATGCCCAGGATGCCGATCAGCAGCAGCGCCGAGCCGCCCATGAGCATCAGCGTAAGCTTCATGGCGGCATACTCCTTGCGGCCGCTGCCCCAGACGCCGATGAGCAGGTACATGGGGATCAGCGCCACCTCGTAGAACATGAACATCGTGAAGAGGTCCACCGAGACGAAGAATCCGAAGACTCCGACGCTCAGCAGGCAGAACCACAGGAAGTAGGCCTTCACGTCGTGCTCCATGCGCCACGAGGCGAAGGTGCCCGTGAAGACGATGATGGCCGACAAGAGGAGCATGGCCACCGAGATGCCGTCGACACCCACGGCGTAGTGGATGTTGAGCGGGGCGTACCACACGACACTGTCGGTAAAGAGCATCGGAGCCGTCTCGCCGGCTTCGCGAAGCCCCAGGTAGCGCACCACGAGCACCACGGCCAGCACCAGCAGCAGCGACGAGCCCGTGGCCATCACCGCACGCACCTGCCGCGGCGAACGCGCCAGCCACAACCCCAGCATCATCACCAGGGGAAGCAGCGGAAACAAAGATAGCATATTCATCATTTCGTCGTATTAGCGGATCAAGAGAAGCAGTATCGTAAGTCCCAGCGCACCGCTCAGGAACCAGATGCAATAGCGCTGCACGCTGCCGCTCTGGATGCCGCGGATGAGGTAGGCGGCACCGTTCGTGCCCCGGGCCAGGAGGTTCAACGCGCCGTCGATCACATGACGGTCGAACCACGCCAGCGGAGTCGAGATGCAGGCGAAGATCACCCGGTGGGTAATGAACTGGTAGATTTCATCGATGTAGAAGCGGTGGTAGGCCGCGCGGTGCAGGCCGCTGAATGTCCGGGCCAGCCGATCGGCCACAGGCTGCTGCTCGCGGGCATACATCCAGGTGGCCAGGGCAATGCCCGCCACGGCCACGCAGAGGCTCAGCGTCGCGACGCCGCCGTCGATATGGATCGTGTAGGCTTCGCCGTTGCTCGAAACGAACTGCCCGAAGGGGATGAAGCCCGCCACGCAGGTCACAGCCGCCAGCACCAGCAGCGGAAGGGTCATCGAGAAGGGAGCCTCGTGCGGACGGTGCTCGGCGTGGAGCTCACGGTTCTCGCGGCCCCAGAAGATACCGTAATAGAGGCGGAACATGTAGAAGGCCGTCAGCCCCGCGATGGCCGTCATCACCCACCCCATCACGGGGCTGAAGGCGAAGCAGGCCGTGAGGATCTCATCCTTGGAGAAGAAGCCGCTGAAGGGCCAGATGCCCGAGATGGCCAGACACGCCACGAGGAAGGTCACGTGGGTCAGCGGCATGTAGCGCCGCAGACCGCCCATCGTCGACATCTCGTTCGAGTGCACGGCGTGAATGATCGCTCCAGCGCCCAGGAACAGCAGCGCCTTGAACATCGCGTGGGTGAAGAGGTGGAACATCGAGGCCATGTATCCCAGACCACCCGCGTGGGGATCATCCGACGTGCAGACGCCCAGCGCCACGATCATGAAGCCGATCTGCGAAATGGTACTGAAGGCCAGCACGCGCTTGATATCGCTCTGCACACACGCCACCACGGCGGCGTAGAGCGCCGTGAAGGCTCCGACGTAGGCCGTCACGTGCAGCACCTCGGGGGCGCAGCCGATAAAGAGGGGAAACATCCGCGCCACGAGGTAGACGCCCGCCACGACCATCGTCGCGGCATGGATCAGCGCCGAAACGGGCGTCGGGCCCTCCATGGCGTCGGGCAGCCAGATGTGCAGCGGAAACATGGCGCTCTTGCCCGCACCGCCGACGAACATCAGCCCCAGGGCCAGCGGAATCATTCCTCCGGCGGCGGCCAGCGTCGTGGCACCGGGCGTAAAGGTGAAGCTGCCGGTGTAATAGCCGTAGACCAGAATGCCGATGAGGAATCCCAGGTCGGCGAAGCGCGTGACGATGAAGGCCTTCTTCGAGGCGGCAATCGCCGCGGGCTTCGTGTAGTAGAAGCCGATCAGCAGGTAGGAGCTGACACCCACCAGCTCCCAGAAGAGGTACATCTGGAAGATGTTCGTCGCGACGACCAGTCCCATCATGCTCATGGTGAACAACGACAGGAAGGCGTAGTAGCGTTGGAAACCCCGCTCGCCCTTCATGTATCCGAACGAGTAGATGTGGACCATGAGCGAGACGGTGGAGATGACCACGAGCATCATCACCGAAATCGGATCGAGCAGGATGCCCAGGTCGATATGCAGGTCGCCCGAGATCGGCAGCCACACGGTGTTCCACGGCATGAGCGTCGGGAACACGCCCGAGGCGTCACGCCCGGCGGAGAAGTACGTGAAGGCCGTCCAGTAGCAGAGCAACGTCACCACCCCCATCAGGGTCGTGCCGACGGCTCCCGCCGTCCGGGGCCGCAGTTTCATGCCCGCGAGCCCCAGAAAGAGGAAGCCCGCCAGCGGCAACAGAAGGATCAATATCGTGAAATCCATAGCGATACGTTTTTCGACAGATCGGTTACCACTTCATCTTGCGCAGGTTCCGCACCTCGATGTTGCGGATGTTGCGGTAGATGTTGATGATGATGGCGATGGCCACGGCAGTTTCGGCGGCGCTGATGCCAATGGCAAAGAGCGTGAAGAAAAATCCCTCGAGCTGCCCCGGGAAGAGGAAACGGTTGAAAACAACGAAATTGATGTCCACCGAGTTGAGGATCAACTCCACGGAGATCAGCATCGCCAGCAGGTTGCGGCGCGTGACGAATCCGTAGATGCCCACGAACATCATGATCGTGGAAATGATCAGGTAATATTCCATGTGTATCATACCGGTATCTTTTTTAGCGTTTGCGGGCGATCATGATGCCGCCGACGATGCAGGCCAGCAGCAGCAGGCTGATGACCTCGAACGGCAGCACGTAGCCGAATTTATCACTGCTCATCAGCGCATGGCCGATGGTGCGCACGGCCAGCTCGCCGTGCTCGAAGTGCTCCGGGGCGAAGTCGTGCCCGAGCGTCACCCACAGGCAGACTCCCAGACCCACCAGCGTGGCAAGCAGTCCCATGACCAGCTTGTAGCCCTTCAGGTCGGGGGCCTTGTCGCCCTCGCTCGACGTGAGCAGGATCGAGAAGACGTAGAGCACCGTGATGCCGCCGGCGTAGATGAGCAGCTGCACGGCCCCGAGGAACGAGTAGTTGAGCTGAAAATAGATGCCCGCCGTACCGAACAGCACGAAGAGCAGGTAGGTCGCGGCGCGCAGGATACGCTTCGTCGTCACGGCCAGGATCGCACTGACGCCGATGAAGAGCGCCAGCACGATGAATACGATCAATTCGAGTGTTATCTCCATGGCTTCAGCGTTTGTTGAGTTGTTTGACAAGCTTTCCGCGCGTGAAGACCGCGTGTTCGAAGGCCGTCGAGAAGCGGATGGCATCGTGCGGGCAGGCATTCACGCACAGGTGGCAGAACATGCACGACCCCAGGTCGTACTCATAACGCACGAGCCGCTTCTTCGGCTTGCCCGTCTCGGGATCCGTGACCATCTCGGTCTCGATGTGGATCGTGCCGTTGGGACACGCCGCCTGGCACAGTCCGCAGGCGATGCAGCGGTTCTTGCCGTCGGCATCGTGGGGCATGGTCAGTTCGCCGCAGTAGCGGTCGAACATCTTCAGCGTGGCACGGTTCTCCGGATACTGTTCGGTGACCTTCGGCGTAAAGAACTCCTTCAGGGTCACCTTCATGCCCGTGGCGAGGCTCCCCACGCCGTGGAATAGTCCTTTGATATAACTCATAATCAGAAATGCAGTTTGAATACGACGACAATGACCATCAGCAGCAGGTTCACCAGTCCGATGGGTACCAGGTACTTCCACTCGAGGGTCAGGATCTGGTCCACGCGCAGCCGCGGGAAGGTCCACTTGATCCACATCAGCAGCCACACCACGAAGAAGGCCTTGGCGAAGAACCACACGAAGCCCGGGATGTAGTCCATGACGGTGTTGAAGCCCTCCCATCCGGAAATATGCAGCGGCATCCAGCCGCCGAGGAAGATCGTGGCAGCCACGCCCGAGACGATGAACAGATTGACGAACTCCGCGACGTAGAACAGTCCGAAGTGCATGCCCGAATACTCGGTGTGGTATCCGGCCGTGAGCTCCGACTCGGCCTCCGGAAGGTCGAACGGTCCGCGGTTGACCTCGGCGTTGCCGGCGATGAGGTAGATCACGAAGGCGATGAGCGCCGGAAGGTGTCCCTTGAAGAGGAACCATCCGTCAGCCTGCCGCTCGACGATCTCCGAGAACTGCATCGTATCGGTCAGCACGACGATCGTGAGGATCGACAATCCGATCGAGAGTTCATAGGAGATCATCTGCGCGCCGCTGCGCATGGCTCCGATGAGCGAATACTTGTTGTTCGAACTCCACCCGGCCAGCAGGATGCCCACCACGCCGATCGACGAGGCGGCCATCAGGAAGAAGACGCCGACGTTGAAGTCCAGCACCTCCAGGCCGCGGCTCACGGGCAGACAGGCGAAGGCCAGCACCGAGGCCAGGATGACGATGTAGGGCGCCAGGTTGTAGAGGAAGCGGTCCGAGTGGCGGATGGTGATGATCTCCTTGGTGAGCATCTTGATGACGTCGCACAGCACCTGCACCGTGCCCCACGGTCCCACGCGCATCGGGCCCAGACGGCACTGGAACGCAGCACAGACCTTGCGCTCCATGAAGATCATCACGATGGCGATCACGGCGTACATCAGCAGCAGGCATACGCCGACGAGCACACACTCGATGAAGACGGCCAGCCCTTCGGGCATCCACGACGTGAGCAACGCGTGGATCCAGCTTGTTATGACACTGAAATCAAACATATCTCTGAAGCGTTTTTAGCGGTCGATATCGGGCACCACGTAGTCGACCGTACCGCCGATGGCGATCAGGTCGGCGATCTTCGCGCCGCGTGAAATGGTCTCCATGCAGGAGACCAGCGGAAGACCCGTCGAACGGAATTTCATACGATAGGGGAACTTGTCACCGCGGCTCTCGATGTAGACGCCGAATTCGCCGCGGCTCCCCTCGACGGCGGCGTAGTAGCTGCCCTCGGGGATGCGGATCACGGGTTTCATCTTCACCTGGTAGGGTCCCTCGGGGATGTTGTCGATCAGCTGCTCGATGATCCGCATGCTCTGCTCGATTTCGCGCATGCGCACCATGTAGCGCGCGAAACAGTCGCCTTCGGTGAAGAGCACCTCGTCGAAATCGACCTTGCCGTACATGGCGTAGGGGTGGCGCTTGCGCACGTCGCAGGCCCATCCTGCGGCACGTCCCGTACCGCCCGTGGCGCCGAACGAGATGGCATCCTCGCGCGTCAGCACGCCGGTACCCTTCAGACGCTCCTGCGCAATGACGTTGCCGGTAAACACCTCGTGGTACTCGCGCAGCGTCGGACGCAGGTAGGCGATCAGCTCCTTGACCTTGCGCACGAAGTCGGGATGGATGTCCGCCTGCACGCCGCCGATGGTATTGTAGGTCTGGATCAGACGTCCGCCGGTGGTCTGCTCGAGGATGTCGAGCACCTTCTCGCGATCGCGGAAACCATAGAAGAAAGCCGTCAGAGCACCCATATCCATGCAGAGGCACGAGAAGAAGAGCAGGTGCGAATCGATGCGCTGCAACTCGTCCATGATCGTGCGGATGTACTGCACGCGCTCGGGGACCTCAACGCCGAGGCCCTTCTCGATGCACATGCACAGCGCATGACGGTTCTGCGACGCTCCGAGGTAATCGAGACGGTCCGTGAGGGCCAGCGTCTGGGGATAGGTCAGCTCTTCGCACATCTTCTCGATGCCGCGGTGGATGTAACCGCAGTGCACGTCGAGTTTGCGGATGATCTCGCCCTCGAGCGAGACGCGGAAGCGCAGTACGCCGTGCGTCGCGGGGTGCTGCGGACCGATGTTGATCACATACTCGCCCTCGTCGAAGATCACGTTGCGGTGACGGATGATGCTGCCGTCGGGCATCAGATCGTACGAGGCGGTGCTGTCCTTCGCCACCTCGTTGCTCATGCGCAGCGGGTTGAGCGAAGGGTCGTAATCCTTGCGCAGCGGGTAGCCCACCCAGTCGTCGCGCAGAAAGAGACGCCGCATGTCGGGGTGGTTCACGAAGCGGATGCCGAAGTAGTCAAACGCCTCGCGCTCGTTGAACTCCGCACCCCGCCACAGATCGCTGACCGTCGGAAGCAGCGGATGTTCGCGGTCCGCAGTCACGGCCCGCACCACGATGTTCTCTCCCGTGGAGGTGTTCTCCAGGTGGTAGACCGCGCCGAAGCCCTCTTCGCCCCAGTCCATGCCGGTCAGGCTGCGCAGGAAGTCGAAGCCGCCCTCCTTTTTCAGACGCTCGGCCAGGAAGCGGAACCGCTCGGCCGGCACGGTGAAGCGTCCGTCCCCGGCCTCCGACCACTCGGCCGCAGGCTCCCATTCGGGGATCTTTTTCATCCAGTCGTTATTCATGGGTATCTCCTTTTTCCACATTCAGTTCATCCTTTTGTGCCGTGATGTCGCGGAGCAGCAGCTCCTCGTACTCCTTGCGGTCGATCTGGCGGTTCACGTCGCCGAAGAAGCGCTGCACCTTGACCTTGCGCTGCAGCTGCATCAGTCCGTAGAGCATCGCCTCGGGACGCGGCGGACAGCCGGGGATGTAGACATCGACGGGAAGGATCTTGTCCACGCCGTTGACCACGTGGTACGACTTCTTGAAGGGTCCTCCGCTGATGGCGCAGCCGCCCGTGGCAATCACATAATTCGGGTCGGCCATCTGCTCGTAGAGACGCTTGAGCACCGGAGCCATCTTGTGGGTGATGGTTCCGGCGACCATGATAAAGTCGGCCTGACGCGGGGAGGCGCGGGTCACTTCAAACCCGAAGCGGGCAAAATCGTAGCGCGCGGCGCCCACGGCCATGAACTCGATGCCGCAGCAGCTCGTCGCGAAGGTCAGGGGCCAGAGGCTGTTGCTGCGGCCCCACTCGATCACCTCGTCGAGACACCCCATCACGACGTTCGTACCGTTCTCGCGCAGCTGGGCGATCATCTGTTCGATGTATTCGTTGTCGTTGAAGTCTTCGTACTTCATCGACTTGATTGCGGGTTTCTTTACTTCCATTCCAAAGCTCCTTTCCGCCAGGCATAGGCCAGGCCCAGAATCAATACCACCAAAAAGAAGAGGATGCTGACCAGTCCATACATGCCCAACTCCTGCACGACGACGGCCCACGAGAAGAGGAAGACCGTCTCGACGTCGAACATCAGGAAGAGGATGGCGAAGAGGTAGTAACCCACCTTGAACTGCATCCACGAACGGCCGCGCGTCGGGATACCGCACTCGTAGGCCTCACCCTTCTGGGGGTTGTACGAACGCGGAGAGATGGCCCGGGCGATGCCCAGCGCGACCTTGACCAGCGCGATGGCCGTGAGAATGACGACCACCAATAACGTAAAATACATATCGTAAGGAATTTACAGATTCAACTTCCGAGGATGCCGACCGGCGTGACCGCCCGGCAGGAAGGTCTCTCCGAATGCGGGGAGGAGAGCCCTGCGGCTGACCGAGCGCAGCGTCACACGAGAATCCGCCCCAGGGTGAAGACGTAGTAGTCGACCGCCTTGCCATAGGGCAAGGGCGTGGCGACACGCCGGGGCGTCGTCCGGCCGAAGACGGCATCGGAGGCGGCACGTGCACCCACACGCTGGCGGAACAGGGCTTTGTGATCGTACGATACGACGGGAGTCTCGACCGAGATGTCGCACGTATGGAGAGCGGCGGAGAGATAACGATGCGTGGCGACGGCCCCCTCGTCGGAGGTCGTCCGGGTCAGCACGGCCTCTTCAGCGGACATTGCGCCGCCGAACGTCGTGTCCTGCAGGCTCCCCGTCAGGATGAAGAGCGACAGAATCAGTACGAATTGGATCCTCTGCTGCATCCGAATCTCTCCCTTTTTTGCGCTGCGAAGTTACACTCTTTCGTCCAAAAAACAAGCATATCCGGCGCAAAGTTCTGCACAATTGACAAATTTTACTCAGAAAAGAACAAACCTTCGGTCCCCTTCCGGGCTCGAACCGGACGGCTCGGACAGGTCTGCCGGCATCCGAAGCGATCTTTCGCACACAGAGTCCGACAATTTGCGGAATTTATATACCATACAAAATACTTCCGGCGGAAAAAATCCTATCTTTGTAAAAAAGACACCCATTAAAACATTTACCTCATGAAAAAACTGCTGCTCTGCATCGCGCTGGTCGGAACGGGTTTCGCTCTGCACGCGCAGGACCGAGGCGACATGCTCGTCTCCGGAACACTCTCCTGGAACTCGTCGAGTTCGAAAAACACCGTAGCGTCCACCTCCGAGACCTCGAAGGGTTCCCGGAGTTTTGAATTCATTCCCCAGTTCCACTACTTCGTAATCGACCGTCTCTCGGTCGGCCTGGGCATCGGATACACGCTCGACAAGTCGCCCAACGGAAGAACGGCGAACGACGAACAGCTCTTCAACAAGAACGGCATGTTCCTGCTGAAGCCGATGGTCAGCTACTACCTTCCGCTGAGCGAAAAGTTCTACTACGTACCCCGCTTCTACGTCGGACTGGGATTCGGCAAGAACAAGTCGGAGATCAACAACACCGAAATCACGGAATCGGACGCCTCGCGCTTCCAGATCGGGCTGGCGCTGCTCAACTTCGAATTCCGCCCCGCCGAGCACATAGGCATCATGTTCAATGCCGGCGAACTGGGCTACCAGACCACGACGATCAAGGAGGACAGCGACAACAAGACCTCCGACCGCAACTTCTCGCTCGGGCTGAACCTCGGCGCCACGATCGGATTCAACTACTATTTCTGATCCGGGTCCGCCCCGTCGTGTTGGAAAGCATCTGACGCGACGAGCCCCTTCTGAAACGGCCGAAGCCCGGTTCCATGATGGAACCGGGCTTCGGCTTATCGGAGACTCTGCAAGAATCCCTTGACACCGCAAAAAGAGGCGGAAGCGGAACTCTCCACCCTCCCCTCCTGCCGCGCGACGTCAGAGAAGCGTCTCGAGGATCTGCACGGCGTTGAGTGCCGCACCCTTGCGGATCTGGTCACTCACACACCAGAACGTCAGACCGTTGTCCGACGTAAGGTCCTTGCGGATACGGCCCACATAGACGGGGTCCTTCCCGGCGAGGAAGAGCGGCATCGGATAGACCTTGTTCGCAGGGTCGTCCATCAGCACCACGCCCGGAGCCTTCGAGAAAGCCTCGCGCGCCTCGGCCACCGATACCGGGCGCTCGGTTTCGAGCCATACGCTCTCCGAATGGGCACGCATCACAGGAACACGCACACAGGTAGCCGACACGCGGATATCCGAATGCATGATCTTGCGCGTCTCGTTGAACATCTTCATCTCCTCCTTCGTATAGTCGTTCTCCGTGAAGACGTCGATGTGCGGAATGACGTTGTAGGCCAGCTGGAAGGCGAACTTCTCGACCGTGGGCTCCTTCCCGGCGCCCAACTCGGCGTACTGCGTCACCAGTTCGGTCATGGCCGAAGCTCCGGCGCCGCTGGCCGACTGGTAGGTCGACACGTGCACGCGGCGGATGTGTGACAGCTTCTCGATGGCGTTCAGCGCCACGACCATCTGAATCGTCGTGCAGTTGGGGTTGGCGATGATCCGCCGCGGAGCGTTCTTCGCATCCTCGGGATTGACCTCCGGAACGACCAGCGGCACGTCGGCCTCCATGCGGAAGGCACTCGAGTTGTCGATCATCGTGGCGCCGTGCTTGGTAATCGTCCCGGCGAATTCGCGCGACGTGCCGGCTCCGGCCGACGTGAGGGCGAAATCCACCCCTGCAAAGTCGTCGTTGTGCTGCAACAGCTTGACGACAACATCCTTTCCGCGGAAGCGGTACGTACGTCCGGCGCTCCGCGTGGAGCCGAACAACAGCAATTCGTCGATCTTCAGATCGCGCTCTTCCAGGATCTTCAGAAACTCCTGGCCCACGGCGCCGCTGGCGCCTACGATGGCAATTTTCATTCTCTAACGGGATATTATTGACCTAACTTGACCTTCAAAAACTTACGGTCCGGACAAAAATAGCGATTTTCTCCGAAAATGCAATCGTTTCCGCATGCCGTGCAGCAAAAATAGCCTTCCGGCGGCACCGAGCCAAGGGGGGGGTCAGTCGAAAAAGTCGTCGTCCTCGGAGATGCCCGGTTCGGGAGTGCTTCCCGAAGCATCGCCCTCGTCGTCACAGTCGTAGTGCGGCACCAGCGGCGGACGCACGAACTGATCCGCACGGGTGACGCCCAGGCGTCCGTTGTCGTAGACCTTCTTGAGGAACTCCCCGACGATGGGCAGCGCGGCAACGCTTCCCTCACCGGCGCGCAGCAGGTGCACCGACTGATCCTCACCGCCGACCCACGCTCCGGCAACCAGCCGCGGGGCCACGCACATGAACCATGCGTCGCGGTTCTTGTTCGACGTACCGGTCTTGCCGCCGATCTCCATGTCGGTCAGCCCGAACTGCCACTTCAGACGTCCGGCAGTTCCCGCGTTGACCACGTTCTGCAACATCGTCAGCATGGTGTAGGCCGTCTGCTCGCTGATGGCATCCTGCGACTGGGGAATGAACGAGGCGATGAGGTTGCCCTGGCGGTCCTCGATGCGCGTGACGAAGATCGGGTCGGTATGCACGCCCTCGTTGGCAAAGGTCGAGAAGGCGCTGACCAGTTCGTAGACGTTCGACTCGGAGGAGCCCACACACAACGCCGGAACGGGATCGATGAAGCTGCGGATGCCCATGTTGTGGATGAAGTCGGCAACGGCGGCCGGCTGCTTGGCCTGCTTCATGATCCACGCCGAATAGTTGTTGCGGCTGCGTGCAAGGCCCCACCACAGCGGGTGCAGCACACCGTCGTACTCGACCTTCCCGGCCTCCTTCGGCGACCAGGCCGTGCCGTTGGCCGTCTCGATGGTCGTCGGAAGGTTCGGAACCATCGTGCAGGGAGTCATGCCCAGGTGGTCGATGGCAAACGTATAGACGAAGGGCTTGATCGTCGATCCGATCTGCCGCTTGCCCTGCTTGGCCATGTCGTACTTGAAGTAGCGGAAGTTCGGCCCGCCGACATACGCCTTGACGTAGCCCGTGCGGGGATCCATCGCCACCATCGCCGCACGCATGATACGCTTGTGGTGGAGGATCGAGTCGCGCGGCGTCATCACCGTATCGCGCTCGCCCTTGTAGGTGAAGACCCGCATGTCGCACGGTTTGTCGAACGAGGCGTTGATCTCCTTCTCGCTGAATCCCGCCTCCTTCATCTCCCGGTAGCGGTCCGAATAGCGGATCGCCTGGCGCATGATACGGTCGCGCTCCTCACGGTCGGCATCGACGAAGAGCACCTTCGTGGCACGGTACTGCGCATCCATGGCAGGCTGGATCACCCGCTCCATCTGCTTCTGCACCGCCTGCTCGGCATACTCCTGCATCGTCGAGTTGATCGTCGTGTAGATCTTCAGTCCGTCGCGGTAGATGTTGTAGGGCGTGCCGTCGGCCTTGGTGTTCTTGCGGCACCAGCCGTAGATCGGGTTCTCCTCATACTCCTTGACGGCCTGGTCGTAGTCCCACTCGGTGTAGAACTGGTTGCGGCGCGGCTTCTCGGCGTTCATCACCAGGCGCAGCATCTCGCGGAAATAGGTCGCCGAACCCTCGTTGTGCGACACCGGCTTGTAGTTGAGCACGATCGGCAGCGCCGAGATCGAATCGCACTCCGCACGCGTCAGCGCCCCGGCCTTGCGCATGCGCGAAAGCACGAGGTTGCGGCGCGCCAGGGCGTTGTCGGGATTCCGCACCGGAGAGTAGCGCGTCGGGGCGTTCACAACACCCACCAGCACGGCGGCCTCCTGCACGTTGAGCTCGTGCGGCTCCTTGTTGAAGAAGGTCTGCGCCGCCGACTTGATGCCGTAGGCATTCGAGCCGTACTCCACCGTATTGAGGTACATGGCGGCGATCTCCTCCTTCGTGTAGTTGTATTCGAGTTTCAGCGCCGTGATCCACTCCTTGAATTTCGACACCACGAGCTTCGTCGCACGGGCCACGCGTCCGCGATGGCGGGCCGTATCGCGCGGAAAGAGGTTCTTGGCCAGCTGCTGCGTGATGGTCGAGCCGCCGCCCTGCGAGGTGTTCTGCAGCAGCAGCGTCTTGAAGGCCACGCGCGCCAGCGAGGGGATGTCGATACCCGAGTGGTTGCGGAAGCGCACGTCCTCGGTGGCGATCAGCGCCGCAACGATCGGCGGCACCTCGTGTCCGTCGAGCCGGATATGAAGCGTCGAGTCGGTCGGGAAGAGCTCCTCATACTGCACGTAGGAGCGGTTCTGCACGAAGAACGATCCGAGCACCTTGCCGTCCTCGGAGTAGATCTCCGTGGCGAGGTTGCTCCGCGGATTCTCCAGCTCCTCGAACGACGGCATGCGTCCGAAAACGCCCAGCGCCGTGAGCAGCAGCATCACGGCCACCAGCACGAACGGGGCGAAGACGATGCCCCAGATCCATTTGATCGTTTTCGGGTCGAGGCCCGTTTTCTTACTCTTGGGTTGCTGTGCCATATACGGGGATTTTACGGTGCGAAGATACGAAATATATTTGCAAATGCGTCAAAAGGGCAGCCCCACCGACGCGCCGAACCACACGCCGCCGTCCGAGGGACGGTAGCACGAGAGGGTGAGCGTCGCCGTGGCCGAGGCCGGCTGGCGGAAGAGGTTGAAGTCCAGAATCACGTCGCCGCCCGCCGACCAGAGGCGCCGCCACGCCATGGCGCGGCCCGCCGGCTGGCGGAACTGGGCATAATCGGCCCCGACGTTGAGCCGCAGCCGTTTGATGTAGAGTACCGAGCCGATGCCGCCCTCGGGATACCACGCCGGGAACTGATAGTTCATCTCGGCGGCCGTGTAGTCGTTCGAGACGATCTCGGCGGAAGAGAAGCCGCGCGGAATGAGGCTCGTGGACTTGTAGCTCAGCGGAGCATAGCCCGAAGGGAACTTGTAACCCCCGACCGAGGTCTGGAATGTCGCGGCCACCGACAGCGAGTGGTGCGGAGCGATGCCCGGGAGATATCCGCGGCCGTAGACGGCGATCAGGTCGCTGAAGTGGGTGTTCGTCGGGTTGAACGTGTAGGAGGCCGAGAGCGTGTAGCCCCAGCGCGGCGCCAGGTCGCGGTGCGCCATGCGCACCTGATCCGAGAATCCCGCGCCGAACGAGACCTTGTGCAGACCCCGGCGGAACCCGATGCGCTGGATGTTGTGGATGCTGCCGTTGTCCCACTCGATCTTGCCCAGATCGGCCACCATGCCGTTGGAGTAGTTCCAGCCGCCCCACACCGAAAGCTGACGCGTGTGGTATCCGCGCTGGAAATAGAGCGGAAGCGTGGCCGTCAGCCCCAGGGAGTAGTATTTGTCGGGGGCCGGCATCGGCTGGTAGACCGGCTCCCCGGTCTGGGGATCATACGACGCCAGTGAATAGAAGAGCTGGCTGCCGCCGTAGGAGGCATCCAGGTCGAAGCGCACGCCCAGACCGTAATAACGCACGCCGAGGTTCACCAGCGACCCTTCGTGGCGGTTCCAGCCGTAGGAGGCATAGGCCTCGGTATTCGACAGCAGATTCTGCGAAATAAGCGTGAAGCCCATGTTGAAATTGATCATCTGCTCCTCGGTGAGCGAGAAGGGGTTGAAGGCCAGCGGCATCCAGCTGTGCACGTTGATCAGATGGGGCGTCTTCCGGTAGCGCCTCGACGGAACCTCACGGGCCAGAGCCGCGGAGTCCGGAGCCGTGAAGCGCACCGTATCGAGGTTCACCACCTCCCAGCGTCTGTAGGGCGGATTGACCCGGTTCTCGGGCAGCCGCGATGCCGCAACGGGAATCAGCGCACTGTCGGCCCGCTGCTCCGCCACGCGGTATCCGAGGCTGTCGTAGGTCGTCAGCAGCACCTCGTCACCCGCCGGCGCGGGGTCGAACGATCCGTAGGCCGAGGTCGTGATGCGGTATTCGCGGCGGTCGAGCAGGTCGTAGCAGTGCACCTCGTCGAATCCCGAGGCGATCGAGCCGTAGTAGAGGCGTCCGCCCCCGGCCCTCAGGTCCGAAAGCGTGATGTAGGCTCCGCGCGTCAGCGGGTGGACCCCTTCGGCGTCGATGCGCCCGAGCCACATGCCGCTGTCGTCGGTCATGAGCACGTACCACGCCCGCGTGCAGTCATCCCACGCCAGGCCGTGAATCTCCGAGCGGAAGGGCGTCGCATAGCGCTCCTCGCCGCCTGCCCGCGGGCGCACGACAACCGTGTAACGCCCGTCGGGAGCATACTCGACCCATGCCACGGCATGCTCCGCAGCCGTGGGATAGAGCGCCTGCCGCTCGTGGGCAAACGTGTGCGGACGCCCGTCGGCAAGATCCATGTAGCAGAGCTGCGAGTTGACGCGCTGCTCGAAGAGCATCGACCGACGGTACTCGGTCCACCAGAGGCGTCCGCCCCACATCGACGGACGCGTCGACACCTGCCCGGTGTGGCACACCGTGCGCTCCCGACCCGTGCGCCGGTCGAGCACCACGAAGCGCGACGTGCGCGCCAGGTCGCTCTTCAGCGTCACGACCGCCGTATCGCCCAGCGGCAGCGGCCACTGATAGGTCGTATGATTATCCCCGGGAAGTTCCGTAAGGGGTGTTGCACTGTCGTGCCGCTCGGGCAGCGATGCCCAGAAGCGCTCCAGCGCATCGAACGTCGCATGAAACAGTTCGTCGGCATCCGTACGGTAGAACTTGCGCAACGCCACGCTCGTCGTGAAGATCACGTAGGGATTGCGCGCGCCGTACCACGCCACCTTGTCCCAGATATTCTCCCCGTAGCGGTCCCAGGCATAGGAGCAGATCTGGTATCCCAGTTCGTAATGGTCGGGAATATAGTCGCGGTAGGAGCCGCAGAACCACCTGTCGATGTTGCGCCGCTCGCGTCCGACGTGTCCCAGGGCGCGGTATCCCATCGAGAAGGAGGGCTGCAGCCCGCGGCCGAACGACGACATCATCGTCTCGGACATCACCGCATCGCCTTCGAGCACCCACATCGGCAGGCAGAGCAGTCCGATGGTCGATCCCTGTTGGCCGAGCACGTAGCTCAACGCACGGATCACCCCCCGGTTGAGGTTGTTGTACTGCACGGCATGACGGTATTCATGCGCCACCAGCTGCTTGTACCACGGCATCGAGTAACTGTCGATGGCCGGCGACGTGAGAAACTCCACACGCTTGGGAAGATACATCACCAGGCCGTTCGACTGGAAATTCTCGGGATGCATGACGAACGGAATGCGCATCGGGCCGTGGCGGAATCCATACCCGATCGACGGGCGCACGGCATTGATATAGCAGAGCGTGCGGCGGGCGATGTCGCCGACCGTATCGGGATAGAGGATCCGCACGTCCGGCGTACGGAGTTCGGACCACTTCTGGGGAGGGTCCGAGCCCCAGGTATAATATTGCGCCAGGGCGCGGTGCGTCGAGCACACCCCGCAGAGAATCGCCAGCAGGAGAAGAATTCTACGCACGTCAGGAACCGGCTTTTTTGCAGCGGTAGCCGCTGCCGAGAAGGATTTCGACGACCCGGTCGCGGTGATCGCCCTGAATGATGATCTCACCCTCCTTGACCGATCCGCCCACGCCGCAACGCGTCTTGAGCAGACGCGCCAGCTCCGCAAGGTCGTCGCTGCGCCCCACGAATCCGCGCACGAGGGTCACCTGCTTGCCGCCGCGCTGCTTGCGGTCGAGCCACACGCGCAGCTCCTGCCGGCCGGGAGGCAGGGTCTCGGGTTCGGGGTCCCCGGCTGTCTCGTATTTGAAATCGGGATTGGTCGAGTAGACCATCCCCAGACGCGCTTTCCAGTCGTTATCCGCCATAATGTGTTCAGATTGTTGAAATATAACGCCCGAAAGGAGACGATATTTTGCACAAAAATACGAAAATTTCTATCTTTGTTTGCGTATGGCCAAGAAGTTCCGCGAAAAACTCCGCAAAGTCGAGCCCCTCACCCACCCCGAGAGGTTCGAATCGCTGCCCCGACCCCTGCCGGCCGACCCCGAGCAGCGGCTCGTGCGCGTCTATGTCGAGGGGTATGAGGATGTGGCCTTCTGGAGAGGCATCTTCGACCACTTCCAGAATCCCTACCTGCGTTTCGAGATCTCCGTACCCGACCGCGGCGACCTGCCCAAAGGGAAAAAGGTCCTCATGGGGACCATCCCCCGCTCGTCGGAGGAGCTGCTGCTCTGCGTCGATTCGGACTTCGACTACCTCTTTGCCGGACGCACCGAGCAGTCGAAGGAGCTGCTCGGGGCCCGCTACATGTTCCACACCTACGCCTACGCCACCGAGAATTACCTCTGCTACGCACCCTCGCTGCACAACGTCTGCGTCAAGGCGACGAAAAACGACACGCGGATCTTCGACTTCGTGCGCTTCATGCACGACTACTCCTGCACGATCTATCCGCTCTTCGTGTGGTACGCCTTCTCGGCGCAGCTCGCCACCGAGAACGTCTTCCCGCTCATCGACTTCAAGGCTTCGGTACGCATCGGCTACCTCGATCTGGAGGAGAACGGCGCCCGGACCCTCGAATGGCTGCAGCGCAACGTCGAGAAGCGCGACAAACTCCTCCGGCAGCGCAACCCCCGGATGATCGAGCCCATGAAACGCTTCGAGGAGCAGCTCGGCGAGCGGGGACTGAAGCCCGAGAACACCTATCTGTTCATGCACGGACACACGCTGATGGACAACGTGGTGATGATCCTGCTCAACTCCGTGTGCGAGAAGCTGCGGGCGATGTCGATCGCGCGCATCACCGCTTCGCAGAAGCAGGGCGTGGCCCTCAAGAACGAGATGTCGAACTACACCAACTCGCTGCGCTCGATCCGCGACGTGCTGCTCGACAACGAAAACTATACCAAATGTCCGCTCTACAAGCGTCTGCAGCGCGACATCGAGCGATACATCGCCCGCACGATTCTCGAGATGAAGCGCCGGGGCGAGATCCGGGAGAAGTCGGTCTTCGGCATCCTGCGCAAGATGCGTCAGGGTATCGAGTGACCTCCACGCTGCAACGGATCCGAAACGGCAGCGGCGGCCTCCCGATGGGAGGCCGCCGCTGCCATATCATGCCGTTGTCATATCATCCGGAAGGTTACACCCCACCCTCCGGCACCGTACTACCCGCGCTTGCGTACCACGCGCACCGTGGACTGCGTGGCCTGGCGGATGAAGACCTGCGGCCCGCGGGCATACCGCCGCCACAGTTCGTCGGTGTATCCCCGCACGGTGAGCAGCTCCATGTCCACGGCCTTCATCACGTCGAAGCCCGCCTCACGCAGCGCCTCGACCGCCTCGTCGATGTGCCACGAGTTGTCGACACAGAGACTCAGGTTCACCGCCGAGTTGTGGATCAGATTGGCCTTGATACGGAAACGCTCCAGCAGCGAGAAGATCGTGGCGAACTTCTCCTCCAGCACGAACGAGAAGTCGCGCGAACGGATCGTCAGCAGCACCTGGTCCTTCTTCAGGATCAGAATCGGCACGTCGACCGGCGCCGAAAGCCCGCGGATCACCGTGCCGGGCTTGCGCTTGTCGCCGAACGGCCGCACGTAGAGCGGAATGTTCTTGTTCTGCAGCGGCTTGATCGTCTTCGGGTGGATGATCTGCGCCCCGCTGTAAGCCAGTTCGATGGTATCGAGGTAGTTCAGCTCGGCAATGCGCACGGCGTCGGGGAAGATCTTCGGATCGGCGTTCAGCACGCCGTCGACATCCTTCCACACCGACATCGACTCGGCGTCGAGGATGTTGGCCACCACCGCTGCCGAGTAGTCCGAACCTTCGCGGCCGAGGGTCGTGGTCGTGCCGTCGGGCGCCCCGCCGATGAATCCCTGACCGATGAAGATCGTCTCCGGACACCCTTCGAGCGCCGCCTTGAGCCGCGGTGCCGAGGCCTCGATATCCACCCCGGCATCCTTGTGGCGCTGCTCGGTCAGGAAGCAGCGGCGCATGTCGATCCAGCGGTTCGGCACACCGGCGTAGTTGAGGTATTCGGAGATGATCGTCGTCGACACCAGCTCGCCGAAGGCCACGATCGTATCGTACCACAGCTCGGCATCGGCCGCTTCGTAGTGCGTCTCGGTAGCCACCTTCTCCAGTTCGTCGAACAGCGCGTCAACGGCCGGCAGCTGCTTCGGACCGTGCCACAGATCGTCGATGATCTCCGCGTGATAGGTGCGCAGGGTGTCGATATGCTCCTTCGAAAGGGCCTTGTCGCCCTTCTGCAGGCCTTCGAACACCCGCTCCAGCGCGTTCGTCGTCTTGCCCATGGCCGAGACGATGATGAACAGGTGTTGCTCGTCGTCGATGATTTTGCGCAGATTTCGCACGCCGTCGGCATTCCGCACCGAGGCGCCTCCGAATTTGTAGACCTTCATGTCGTTACTTAAAAATATAAAAACCTAACCTTGAAAAATATCAACCTAACCCGATTCGCAAAGCGCACGCCGGGCCGGAGCAGCCGTCACCGGCCTCCGGCCCGGATGTCGCTGCGACTACTTCTTCACGGCCTTGTAGGGCACGCCGATGTTCTGGAACAGGAATGCATACATGTCCGTGGCCTCGTCGATGCGCTTCGACGTCGGTTTCCCGGCGCCGTGGCCGGCGTTCGACTCGATGCGGATCAGCACCGGAGCGTCACCCGCCTGGCAGTGCTGCATCGTGGCGGCGAACTTGAACGAGTGGGCCGGAACGACGCGGTCGTCATGATCGCCCGTCGTGATGAAGGTGGCGGGGTACGAAACGCCCTCCTTGATGTTGTGCAGCGGCGAATACTTGTAGATGTAGCCGAACTGCTCCTCACTCTCCGACGAGCCGTACTCCACGACCCAGCCCCAGCCGATGGTGAACTTGTGGAAGCGCAGCATGTCCATCACGCCGACCTGCGGCAGGCAGACGGCATAGAGATCGGGACGCTGCACCTCGCAGGCGCCGACCAGCAGACCGCCGTTCGATCCGCCGTTGATGGCCAGCCGCTCCGAGGAGGTGTACTTCTGGGCGATGAGGTACTCGGCCGCCGAGATGAAGTCGTCGAAGACGTTCTGCTTGTTGGCAAGCATGCCGCCCTTGTGCCACTCCTCGCCGTACTCCGAGCCGCCGCGCAGGTTGGCCACGCAGTAGATGCCGCCCTGCTCGACGAACATCAGCGCCGAGGGGTTGAAGCCCGGGGTCATGTTGATCTGGAAGCCTCCGTAGCCGTAGAGCAGGCAGGGGTTTTGGCCATCGAGCTTCATATCCTTGCGATGGGTGATGAACATCGGCACCTTCGTACCGTCCTTCGAGGGGTAGAAGACCTGCTCGGTGACGTAGAGCGACGGATCGTAGTTCACCTCCGGTGCCTTGTAGAGCGTCGTTCCGCCCGTGGCGATGTCATACTTGTAGATCGTCGAGGGCGCCGTGTAGTTGGTCAGCGTGTAGTAGAGTTCGGTATCCTCCTTCTTGCCGTCGAAGCCGCCGACGGTGCCGATGGCCGGCAGCTCGACGCGCCGCACCAGCGTTCCGTCGTAGTTGTACTGCGAGACCTGTCCGTGGGCATCCTCCAGGTAGCCGGCAAAGAGGTAGCCGCCGGCCGTATTGACCCACTCCAGCAGATCCTCGCTCTCGGGAATCACCGTCTCGGGCTTGCCCGGGCGGTTCAGGTCGAGTTTCATCAGCGCATAGTTCGAGGCGCCCTCGTTGGTCTTGTAGTAGAGGGCGTCGTCCTTGCAGTCGACGGGCAGGTAGTCGTGGTCGAAGCCGGCGAGCAGCGTGCGGAACTTCTTCTCCGAGACCTTGCGGCAGAGAATCTCGCTGCCCGAGGTGCCCTCCGAGCCGATGACGAAGAGCCACTTGCCGTCCTCCGAAGGCCATGCCGAGAAGTAGCGCAGCGGGTGCTCGCGATCCTCATAGATGAGCACATCGGACGACTGCGGCGTGCCGAGCGCATGGTAGAAGACCTTCTGGAACTGGTTCTGCGATGAATAGACGTTCGACTCCGGAGCGTCGTAGGCGCTGTAATAGAAACCCTTCGAATCGGGAGCCCACACCGCGCCCGAGAACTTCACCCACTCGATACGGTCGTCGGTCAGCGAGCCGTCGGCGGTGTTCATCACGCGGATCTCCACCCAGTCCGAACCCGAGGCGGCCGCGGCATAGGCGGCATAGCGTCCGTCCTTCGAGAAGGAGATGTCCGAAAGGGCCACCGTTCCGTCGTCCGACAGCGTGTTGGGATCGAGGAACACCTCGCCCGGCGTGCCGGGCTCCTTCGTGCGGTAGATCACGGCCTGGTTCTGCAGTCCGTCGTTGTAGGAGTAGTACCACCACTCGCCGTGCTTCGACGGGGCGCTCTCCTTGGCATAGTTCCACAGCTCGGTGAGCCGCTCGCGGATGGCTCCGCGGAAGGGGATCTGCTCCAGGTAGTTCTGCGTCACGGCATTCTCGGCGGCAACCCATGCGGCCGTAGCCTCCGAATTGTCGTCTTCCAGCCAACGGTAGGGATCGGGCACCGTGGTGCCGAAATAGTCATCGACCACCTCGCCGCGCGGGGTGTCGGGATACGGAAGGTGTTTGATCTGCTTCATGTTGTTGCAACTTACCGCCAGAGCCGCTCCTCCCAGCAGCACGGCGACGGCATGGATCGATTTCATATCGGGTCGTTTTTTGGGGGATTGAATACGTTATCGCCGCAAAGTTAAAAAAAAAGCCGGAATTCGGATACTTTTCAGCCCCTTCGCGACAGGAGGTCAGCGTTTTTTGCAGCCCGAGGGGTTAAAATCGGAGATTTTGCGTATTTTTGTCCACAGCAACCCGTCCGCCACGCGGCGCGACGGGGCAACGAATCAAGCAGAACGAAACACTATAATACGATGTACAGCGAACTCAAAAAGATAGTCGAGCAGGCGTGGGAAGAGCGCACGCTGCTCCAGCAGGATGACGTGCAGCGGGCGATCCGCGCCGTCGTCGAGGCAGTCGACAAGGGTGAACTCCGCACGGCGGAGCCCGTCGACGTGGAGAAGAGCCTCTGGCAGGTCAACGAATGGGTCAAGAAGGCCATCATCCTCTACTTCCCGATTCAGCCCATGCGCAAGATGCAGGCCGGCGAACTGGAGTGGTTCGACAAGATGGAGCTCAAGCACGGATACGAGGAGCTGGGCGTGCGCGTAGTGCCCCACGCCGTGGCACGCTACGGCGCCTACATCGCTCCCGGAGCCATCCTCATGCCCTCGTACGTCAATATCGGCGCCTACGTCGACACCGGCACGATGGTCGACACGTGGGCCACGGTAGGCTCATGCGCCCAGATCGGACGCCACGTCCACCTCTCGGGCGGCGTGGGCATCGGCGGCGTGCTGGAGCCCGTGCAGGCCGCTCCGGTCATCATCGAGGACAACTGCTTCATCGGCTCGCGCTCGATCGTCGTCGAGGGGGCGCACGTATGCCGCGAGGCGGTGCTGGGCTCGAACACCGTCATCACCGGCTCGACCCATATCATCGACGTCACCGGCCCCGAGCCCGTCACCTACAAGGGTTATGTCCCGGCGCGCTCGGTCGTCGTCCCGGGCAGCTACCGCAAGCAGTTCCCGGCGGGCGAATACAGCGTCTCGTGCGCGCTGATCATCGGCCAGCGCAAGGAGTCGACCGACAAGAAGACGTCGTTAAACGACGCCCTGCGCGATTTCGGAGTCTCGATCTAACCGACCGACCCGGCCATGATCCACCACCTCGACACCACCACCTCGACCAACGACGACGCCCGCGACGCGAAGTACCGCCACGGCGACATCGTCTGGGCCGAGCACCAGACCGCCGGACGCGGACAGCGGGGCCACAAGTGGCTCAGTCCCGAGGGTGAGAACCTCACCTTCACGATGGTCGTCGAACCGCGCTTCCTGCCCGTCGCGGAGCAGTTTCTGCTCTGCGAGGCGCTGTCGGTGGCGCTGACCGACACCTTTGCGGCCTACGGCATCGCGACGCGCATCAAGTGGACGAACGACATCTACGCCGACGACCGCAAACTCGAAGGGGTGTTGATCGAACACAGCTACTCGGGCCCGACGCTCTCGCGCACGCTGCTCGGAATAGGCATCAACGTCAACCAGACGGAGTTTGACCCGTCGCTGCCGAATCCCGTTTCGATGGCGCAGCTCACCGGACGGCATTACGACCGCCGGGAGGTGCTGGAGACCTTCGAACGGTGCATGCTGGCACGCTACGAGCAGCTTGAGCACGGCGACCGCGAGGCCCTGCAGCGCGACTACCGCGAGCGGATGTACGGCCTCGGCGAACGGCGGACGTTCCGCTACCCCGACGGACGACTCACGCAGGCCGTCATCGAGGGGGTACGGTCCTCGGGCGAGCTGCTGCTGCGCCACGACGACGGGGTGTTGCGTGAATACCTTTTCAAGGAGATCGAATTCGTCATCGAGGGCCGGAACCGCTGATCCTCCCGGAGGGCCCGGGGCAGTTAATCATCCTGCGTCTTGCCGCCCGAATCCCCGAACCCCGGACGGTTCGGATCGATCAGCGTCCCTTCCAGCGAACCGCCAATGTCCACACCTCCGGAGTTCCCGGCATCCGTGTAATCCAGGTGAAGGCGCGAAAAATTCACGAAAACAGGACCGCCCAAATACTGCAGCTGTTTGCCCAACGCATTCACCTCGTAAGTCACGTATTGTTTGAGATTTTTCTCCAGCAGAGCGAATTTCTCCGGCGGGATCAGCTGCATGGCCTCCCGGTCCATGATAAATCCTACTTCGCAGACACGCCCCTCGGCAGGCGAAATCGTCACATACAGAATCAACGATTCATCCGTCTGCGCCTGAAGCTCTTCGAACTCCGACTCCGTAAAGGTCGCCGTCAGCGCCCGGTTCAGCGATCCGGGGAGAGCCGTCGCCGAGACCAGATCGTAGTTCTCGGGCTCCAAGGGGCGGCCGTCCCGGTAGTAGACCCGGACCGAATCCGTCCATCTGTTCCGGATGTTCTGCATTCTCAATACGGCGTCGAACTCTCCTTCCACCTTGAACGTAATCCCGTCCGCCGTAACCTGCTCCCCGGCCCGGTAGCCGGTAGTCTGCGAATAACACGCCGTTACGATGCCGCTCAACGCAACAAGGATCGAAAGCATCTTTTTCATATTCTCGGGTATATTTTTGTCTATCACATACCACCTTCCGGGAGGCGTCGCAGGGGCTCCGGGGGCGGAATGGCAACCGCGCAAACCTGCCGGAATGAAAATTCATACACCTCCGTGCCGTGGCAATAAATTTACCACAAAAGATCCGATTTTCCAAATATACCGGACGGCAAACCACATCCGCAAAAAAATGGCGGAAATTCCCTTGCCGTTACAAAAACAACAGCTATATTTGTAGTTGCAACGAAGGAATTTTTCAAACCCTAAAATAATCGCATTCTTTATGAACGTACCTGCAAATCTGAAATACTCGAACGACCACGAGTGGTGCCGTATCGAGGGCGACGTAGCCGTGGTCGGCATTACCGACTTTGCACAAAGCCAGCTGGGTGACATTGTTTTCGTCGATGTTCCGACCGTGGGTGAGACCCTGGCCGCCGGAGAGGTCTTCGGCTCGATCGAGGCCGTGAAGACCGTCAGCGACGCCTTCCTGCCCGTGGGCGGCGAGGTCATCGAGTTCAACGAGGCCGTCGATGCCGACCCCTCGATCGTCAACAAGGATGCCTACGGCGAGGGCTGGCTCGTGAAGGTACGCATGTCGAACCCCGCCGAGTACGACGCCCTGCTGAGCCCGGCCGACTACGAGAAGCTCATCGGCTGATCCCGCGGGGAGGGCCGGAGCAGAAACAAGGGCCGGAGCAGAAGCTGGAGCAGAAGCAGCGGCAGAAGCAGAAGCAAGGGCCGTTCAGAAACGTATCGACAAGTGAAAACCCCTGACCTTTTGAGAGGTCAGGGGTTTCTTTTCGCTGCAAAGGGCCAGCATCAGAAGCTGATCTTCGCCCCCACAAACCAGCTGCGCGGCAGCGAGGGTCCGTAGATATAGCCCGAATCGCGCTCCACACCGCTGTCGAAATCCTTCTGATAGGCATTGAAAAGGTTCTGCACGCCGCCGTAGAGCTGCAGCCCGATCTCCTTGTAGAGACGCAGGTCGTAAGCCAGGCGCAGATTCACGTCGCAATAGGCCGGGGTGGTGACGGCCACATCCTTCGCCACACCCGATCCGGCCATGTGCTGCACGAGCATCTCCCCGGTGCAGGTTCCGGTCACGTCGGCCGTAAAGCCGCGGAACGCCCCGAACCGCGCCGTGAAGTAGCCGTAGAGATCGGGCGTGCGGAACATCCGCCGCACGGGAGCCACCTCGGGATCCTCGCTCCACTGCTCGGGACGGGTGTAGCGGCTCCGCTGCCACGTCATGCCGGCCTGCAGTTCGAACCACTGCGTGAAGACCGCACGCCCCTCGACGTTCACTCCGGCGACCGTGGCTCCCGAACCGTTGTAACGCTCCTTGATCTTGCCCGTACCCGAGGGATCCTCAAGGTCGCGCAGGGCAAAAACATCATCCAGAAGGGTGTAGAACCCTTCGACCACAAGGTTCGTCGGAATGCTGCCGAACGTATGGTAGAGGTCGGCCGAGAGACTCACGCTGTGCGACCGCTCCTCCTTCAGGTTTTCGGCCAGCTGCACGCGGACCCGCTCGCCGCCCACGACGGCGATGTGCATATCCTCGTCGAAGGCCTGCGGAGCTCGGTAACCTCCGGCGTAGCTCACCCGGAGATTGACCGACTCCGTGGGATTGAAGCGCACGTTGACCCGCGGACTGAAGATCGGATGATCGACGAGGTTGTGCTTGTCGAGACGTCCGCCGAGGAGCAGCGACCACTTCGGGGTTTTCCATTCGTTCTGGAAATACCCGCCGACGATATGCACCGTCTGGTCGGTACGGATGTCATAGCCGATCGAGCGGTCGTTGAGCCCGTCATAGCTGTATTCGACACCGAGCGTCAGCTCCGCAGGCATGAACCACAGCCGGCTGAAGGCGTGGACGTACTGCGTGCCGGCGGCCACGGTCAGGTCGTGCGTCGTGCCGTAAGCATTCGGATCCTGCTTGCTGCCGTAGTAACTCTTCCGCGCCGTGTTCTGAAACGAGGCATAGACGTTGAAACGCTCGCTGCGGTCGGCCGACGAAAGGTCGAACGAAAGGCTCCCGCCGTCGATCGAATGGTCGGTCTGCTCGGCAACATTCGCCTCGTGGGGAGGAAGGTCGAGCCGGTCACCGCCCCGGCGATACTCTCCGATGTGGTGGTATTGCGCCGTAATGCGCGAATAGGCTCCCGTGCGGAAGTAGGAACGCATGCCCACCGACTGGCTGTTGAGCACCGGGAGTTCGGTGTATCCGTCGCCGTTGTGGTCATATCCCGAGCGATGGCGGCTCTGGCCGAAGATCCCGAGACCGACCCGTCCGTTCTCGGAGACGATCGAGGCGTTGAGCATCGTGTTGTTGTCGTAGGAGTGGCTGCCGCCGAGCGAAGAGAGCGTATGCGACAGCCTGGCCGAACTGCGTGTCGGCTCCTTGGTGATGACATTGATCGTTCCGCCGATGGCCGACGAGCCGTAGAGCGCCGAACCGCCGCCGCGCAGCACCTCGACGCGTTCGATCATGTTCGCCGGAATCTGCTCCAGACCATAGACGCCCGTGAGGGCCGAGAAGACCGGATGCGAATCGACGAGGATCTGCGAATAGTGTCCGTCGAGTCCGTTGATACGCACCTGGGTGAATCCGCAGTTCTGGCAGTCGTTCTCGACGCGCACGCCGGGCTGGAACGAAAGCCCCTGGGCCAGACACGAAGCGTTGGACTTTTCGAAAAGCGCAGCGTCGAGGACACTCACCAGCGCCGGAGCCTCACGCCGCAGCGTGGCCGAGCGGCTGGCCGAAACCACCACTTCGTCCATCGAGATGCCGCTCTGCACGACCTCGAAGTTGAGTTCCGTCGTCGTATTGCGCCGCAGTGTCACCGTCGCCTGCGCCGCGGCATAACCCAGGGCCCGTACCTCGATGGTAAGTTCTCCCTGGGGAAGGTTTTTCAGGAAATAGTGTCCCGATGCGTCGGTGGTCGTGCCGAAGGTCGTGCCCGTGACGGCAATCGAGGCATAGGGAATATGTTCACCGGAGTCCCGGTCGACGACATGGCCGAAGAGATTGGCGTCGGTAGTGCGGGGTGAAGCCTCGTCGCCGAATGCGGCGCAGAGCGGCAGGCACAGTGCGGCAAGAAGCGACAGCATATGTCGTGTTATCATGGTATTCTGTTTTTTGATGAGGAATATGAGGGTGGGCGGCGCATCGTCAGCATGCGCCGGTCCGGGTCCCGAAGCGGCATGGCGGCAGCCGCTGCCCGAATCCCGCAGACGATCCCCGGGAAAAAGCAGGGGGAAACGGCCGCCGGCCGGATCGGGAACAAAGAAGCGGATGGGAAAAACCGTTTAGGCGGAAGGAGGAGCCCGCAGGGAGATGTACGCCGTACCCGGCACGCTCTTGCAGCGCGTCGCCTCGGGGTGCAGCACGCCCAGCAGTGTCACCTGAAAGAGGGGTGTGAACGGCGGCAGCTCCAGGTAGGGATAAAACGGGAAGTCGTCGACGACACACCGCTCGACAACCGACTCGCGGGCCTGATTATCGGGCAGCAGATCGCCACAGAAGGCGGCAAAGTGCGCATGATCCTCGAGATAGATGTGAATCTTCTGCCCCGTGTAGGCCACGAGCAGAAGCGCCAGCAGAAACAGGGCGACGCGCGATCGGGATCGAGGAGACATCTTTGCTGTTCGAAGGTTTGCGGAAGCAAAGGTAGCCAAAAAACGAAGCGCTGCAAGCAATGCGTTGCAAAATACCGAGTTTTGGGGATTCCTACGCGACTCACGCCCGGGCAAAAAAAGAGCCCCGACCTTCTGGAAAGGTCGGGGCATACGACAGGTTGCATCCGGCAGCCGGATCGGATGCCGGGAACCGTTGCATCAGATCGAGATGTCGAGGATCTCGAAGTGGATCGTGCCGGCAGGAACCGCCACGTCGACACAATCACCCTTCTTGTGGCCCAGCAGCGCCTTGGCTATCGGCGTACCGATCGCAAGCTTGCCTTCGCGCAGGTTGGCCTCGTGTTCGGCGACGATCGTATAGGTCACCTGCTTGTTGTTATTGTGGTTGAGAAGTGTCACCTTGCTCAGGATCTGGACCTTGCTCTTGTCGATCTTCGACTCGTCGATCACGCGGGCATTGGCGATCGTATCCTCCAGTTTGGCGATGCGCATCTCCAACAGTCCCTGGGCCTCTCGGGCCGCATCGTACTCCGCGTTCTCCGAAAGGTCGCCCTTGTCGCGGGCCTCGGCAATCGCCGCCGAAATCGCCGGACGCTCGACAGAACGCATGTGATCGAGCTCGTCCTTGAGCTTTTTGTAACCCTCCGCCGTCAGATAAATAGTCTCTTTTGCCATAACGATAACGTCCGGAACATCCGGAATCTGCTAAAATTTTTTAAAATAAGCACGTAAAAAAATAAGAATCCTGACCCGTGAAGGTCAGAACCCTGCTTGTACCGAAGACAAAGATAGAAAGTTAATTTCAATTTTCCAAATCTTTTTTATCCTCCGTCTCCTCTACCCGCACCGAGGCGGCAGTTCCTCCACTATGCCTCTGAATCCCGGAACGGCCGCGGATTTTGACTTCTCCTGAAGGCAATAATTTTTTTTGCAAATCGTTAATTTATGCGTAACTTTGCGCGATAAAGCGCCGTAACGGATATATCATCAATGAAGCAGACCCTTTTAAACGCCTTTTGCGGAGTGGCGGCAGCACTCCTCCTCGGCGGATGCTCCGGCATCAACGCCCTGCTCAAAAGCGGACAGCCCGAACTCATCTACAGCGAAGCCATGAAAAACTTCGAACGCGGAAAGTGGCAACGGGCCTCAACGCTCTTTGAAGGCGTTCAGCACTACTATGCGGGCACCTCGCGTGAGGACAGCATCTCGTTCTACAACGCCTACTGCAAGTACAAGGACCGCGACTACGAAACCGCCTCGACGCTGCTCGACGACTTCCGCCGCAAATTCGGCCGCAGCGCCTTCATCGAGGATGCCGAAGGCATGTACGCCCTCTGCTTCTTCTACCTCGCCCCGGGGCCCTCGCGCGACCAGACCATGACCACCCAGGCAATCATGGCCATCAACGAGTTCATGGCCCGCTATCCGCACAGTTCGCGCATCGAGGAGTTCAAGGAGATCAATGCCAACCTCAACGAACGCCTCCACGAGAAGGCCTATCTGAATGCTTACACCTACTACAAAATCGGGCGCTACCGCTCGGCCATCGTCGCCCTGAAGAACGCCCTGCGCAAATACCCCTCCAGCTCCCACCGCGAAGAGATCATGTTCCTGATCGTCGATGCCGGATACCGCTACGCCAGCAACTCCATTGCCTCGAAGCAGACCGACCGCTACCTCGACATGCTCGACTCGTACCTTTCGTTCAAGGAGGAGTTTCCCAACTCGTCGCACATCAAGGAGCTCGACCGCATGGCCCAACACGCCCGCGACTACCTCGACCGCAACAACAAGGACGACAACGATAACAACATATAAGATGGAAATCAAGAAGAACATTCCCAACAACACCATCACCCGCAAGTTGGTGGACCTCGACAGGGAGACCGGCAACATCTACGAGAGCGTGAACATCATCGCCCGTCGTGCCAACCAGATCGCCACGGAGCTCAAGACCGAGCTCAACCGCAAGCTGGCAGACTTCTCGTCGCCGACCGACACCATGGAGGAGACCTTCGAGAACCGCGAGCAGATCGAGATCTCGCGCTACTACGAGCGCCTTCCCAAGCCCACGATCATCGCCACCGAGGAGTTCCTCGACCACGAACTTCTCTACAAGGAGGGCAAGGACGGCGAAATGAAGGAGATCTGATTCTCCCCCGACGCCCCATGGCATCCGCAAATTCCCCGCTGGCGGGACGTCACGTCCTGCTGGGTATCACTGGCAGCATTGCAGCCTACAAGGCCGCGATGCTGTGTCGTCTATTGAAAACCGCGGGAGCTGACGTGCAGGTGGTGATGACCCCCCTTGCCAAGCAGTTCATCACGCCGCTGACCATGGCCACGCTCTCGAAGCATCCCATTCTGGTGGAGTTCTTCGACCCCGAGAACGGAGCCTGGAACTCCCACGTCTCGCTGGGCGAGTGGGCCGACTGCATGCTGATCGCCCCCGCCACGGCCAACACGCTGGCCAAAATGGCCACGGGCGTTGCCGACAATCTGCTGCTGACGACCTACCTCTCGGCACGCTGCCCGGTAGCCGTAGCCCCGGCCATGGACCTCGACATGTATGCCCATGCCGCCACGCAGCAGAACCTGCGGACGCTGGCCAGCCGCGGGGTACGGATCATCGAGCCCGGAGAGGGCGAACTGGCCAGCGGTCTCTCGGGAAAGGGGCGCATGGCCGAGCCCGAAACCATTGCCGCATTTGTCGGCGGACTGTTCGACAAGCGGCAGACGCTGGCCGGCAAACGGATGATCGTCACGGCCGGCGCCACGATCGAGGCCATCGATCCCGTGCGGTTCATCTCGAACCACTCGTCGGGAAAGATGGGCTACGCCATCGCCGGAGAACTGGCGGCCCGCGGTGCCGCGGTCACGCTCATCTCGGGCCGCACGGCGCTCCCGACTCCCGAAGGCGTCGAGCGGGTAGACGTACTGTCGGCTGCCGAGATGTACGAAACAACCGTCGCGGCTTTCGACCGCGCCGACGGAGCCGTGATGTGCGCTGCCGTTGCCGACTACACCCCTTCGGAGGTCTCGGAGACGAAACTCAAGAAGGGCGACGGCGAGCTGACGATCACCCTGCGCCGCACACGCGACATCGCCGCCGAGCTGGGAGCACGCAAGGGCAACCGGGTGTTGGTGGGATTCGCCCTCGAGACCCACGACGAGGAGGCGAACGCCGAATCGAAGCTCGAACGCAAACACTTCGACTTCATCGTCCTCAACTCGCTGCGCGACGCCGGAGCCGGTTTCCGCGGCGACACGAACAAGGTGACGTTCATCGACCGTGCGGGGCACGAGGAGCTGCCGCTGCTGTCGAAGCGCGAGGTGGCCGCGCGCATCGCCGACCGTATCGAAAAGATCATGAACCGCTCCGCGACTGCGGCACAGGCCGCCGCGTCCGGGGAGCCCGGACAATAGAGCCCGCGGCGCTGCAGGACCAGCCCCGCCGCGAAGTCTGAATACCGAATCCAACAAAAAAACGTTCCGCCATGTTACGTCGTCTGTCGGTTGAAAACTATGTGCTGATCGACAAGCTCGAAATGGAGCTCGACCCCCGTCTGAACATCATCACCGGAGAGACGGGCGCCGGAAAATCGATCCTGCTCGGCGCCCTGGGGCTGCTGCTCGGCGCCCGCAACGACGGAGCGGCGATGAAGGACACGACGCGCAACTGCACGGTCGAGGGGCTCTTCGACCTCACGCAGAGCGGTCTGGAACCCTTCTTCGAGGAGAACGACCTGGAATACGCCCCGCAGACCACCCTCACGCGCATCATCACTCCGGCCGGCAAGAGCCGTGCCTTCGTCAACGACGTGCCGGTGCAGCTAGCGCTGCTGCGCGAACTGGGAACGCGCCTGCTCGACATCCATTCGCAGCATCAGAATCTGATTCTCTCGTCGGAGGAGTTCCGCACCTCGGCGCTCGACACCGTAGCCGGAAACGGCCCCCTGCTTGAGCAGTACGGCGTGCAGTATACCGAGATGCAGCGGTTGAAACGCGAACTGGCGGCGTTGCGCGAGGCGGCCGCCAGCAGCCGGCGCGACGAGGAGTGGCTCCGCCACCAGAATGACGAGCTGTCGGCCGCCAACCTGCGTGCGGGCGAGCAGGCGGAGATCGAGGAGGAGTTGTCGATTCTCGAGAATGCCGACCGCATCGGCGAGACGCTGACCGAACTGCGCAATGCGCTGGACAGCGACGAGACGGGGGTGCTGATGCAGCTGAAGAATTCAGAAAACAACCTCTCTCACCTGCGCGACCACTACCCTGCGGCCGGTGAATATGCCGACCGGCTGCACGCGGTTCTTGAGGAGCTGAAGGATATCGACGCCTCGGCAACCGAAGCGAGCGAACGGATCGATACCGATCCCGAACGGCTGGCCAAGCTGTCGGCACGCCTCGACGCCCTGATCTCCCTGCAGCAGAAATACCGCGTGGCGGACGAAGCGGCGCTTATCGCCCTGCGCGACGAAGGGGCTGCCAAACTCGCCGCCATCGTTCACGGCGACGAGGCAATTACCGAAGCGGAAGAGGCGCTGCGCAAAGCCGCCGAACGGAGCGGAGAGCTGGCCCAACGGCTCCACAAGGCCCGCGAGAAGGCCGCCGCGGGATTTGCCAAAGAGATCTTGACGACACTGGCCCGGCTGGGCATGGCGGAAACGGTGTTCCGTATCGAACTGTCGCCGCTGGCCGAACCCGGACGCACGGGGGCGGATGCCGTGCGGTTTCTCTTCTCGGCCAACCGCAACGTTCCGCCCCGTCCGATCGAGCAGATTGCCTCGGGTGGTGAATTGTCACGCGTGATGCTGGCGCTCAAGGCCCTGCTGGCCCGGAGGATGCAGCTGCCGACAATCCTCTTCGACGAGATCGACACGGGCGTCTCGGGACGCATCGCCGACGCCATGGGCGAGATCATCGCCGCGCTGTCGGAATCGATGCAGGTGGTGGACATCACCCACCTGCCGCAGGTTGCGTCGAAGGGCTCGGCCCACTTCGTCGTCTACAAGCGCGACGGGCGCACCGACATCACGCGGCTCGACGACACGCAGCGCGAAACCGAGATTGCCAAGATGCTCTCCGGTTCGGAGATCACCGACGCAGCCCTGGCCCAGGCGCGCATCCTGCTCGGAAAATAGCGGACGAAACACCCACAAGACAGAATCCCCGGGAGCTGCGGTTTCCGGGGATTTTTCCAGAACGACACGACAAAGATGGACAACACGCAAGAAATCCTCGCACTGGTCGCCGCCAACCAACGGCGGGCCATGGAGATCCTCCGCGAACTGCGCCTGCGCGAAGCGTGGCAGGAGGCCGGGGCATGGGCCGAGGTGGTCGGATCGCTCCGCTCGGGGCTCTTGTGCCGGCACCTCGATATCGACCTGCATGTCTACTCCCCCGCCCCGCTGCGCGTGGAGGAGAGCTTTGCAGCCATAGCCCGCATCGCCCGCAATCCCCGCATCCGGCGCGTCGAATACGGCAATCTGCTCGACGCCGAGGACTGCTGCCTCGAATGGCATGCGCAGTACGAAGACCTCGACGGGCGGATGTGGCAGATCGACATGATCCATATGGAGGATGGTTCGCCATGGGCGGGCTACTTCGAGCGCGTGGCCGACCGTATCGCGGCGGTGCTCACCGACGAGACGCGCGAGGCGATCCTGCGGCTGAAATACGAGACCCCCGACGAAGAACACATCCCCGGCATCGCCTGCTACCGGGCGGTGCTGGAGGGCGGCGTGCGCACATGGGACGAATTTGCGGCGTGGCGCGCGGCGCATCCCGTCGGCGGGATCGTCGAGTGGATGCCGTAAACGAACGAGGAACCACCAGCAATCTACCGACCATGAACCGTTTCACGACTCGAATTTTTGCAGGAGCGCTGCTCCTCGGCAACGCCCTGCTGTACGGATGCGGCAACCGCTCGCACACCACGCAATTCAACCTCGATTTCGAATACGTCAACTACCGGGATCAACCGGCCCAATGGAACCTGCCCGACTCCTATTACTACGGCTACGCCGCCGCAAGAGACCGCAACTGCCGGAAACACGGCGGCTCCAGCCTGCGTCTGGAGCAAATCGATACGACCAAATACGCATGGGCCCGCTTCACACAGGAGCTGCCCGACTCGCTGGTAGCCGGCTGCGAAGTCGAGCTGAGCGGTTGGCTCCGCACGGAGGGGGTGTCAGATGGCTTTGCCGATCTGTATGTGGTCATTAACGAGGAGGAGAACTACAACCTCTACCCGCTCGACACGCTGAATCGCGGCATTCGGGGCACAACGGAGTGGCGCCACCTCACACTCCGCCGGCAGGTTCCCGACTCGGCGGCATCCATCCGGATCGGCGGCATCCTGAAAGGCCCCGGCCGGGCATGGTTCGATGATTTCGAGGTGCGGATCGACGGTATGCCGCTCGGGGATCCAATGGCACCGGCTCCCAAGGTCCATCTGACCGGTCAGGAGAAGAGGGAACTCCTGAAGTATATCCATCCGCTGAAAGGATATGACCCAACCGACACGGACTCCGCCGAGCTGCAGTTGCTCGACCGACTGGTCGGCGGAAGTTCGGTGGTCGCATTGGGCGAGAACTCCCACGGAGCCAGCGAGATCTTCCGCATGAAGGAGCGCCTAATCCGCTATCTGGTCACCCGACAGGGCTTTGACCAGGTGGCCTTCGAAGCCGAAATGGGCGAGGGTGTCTTTCTGGACAACTACATCCGTCATGGCAGCGGGACGGCAATGACCGGAATCTTCGGACTGGGCATGTGGATCTGGGATACGCACGAGGTATTGTCGCTCGTCGAATGGATGCGGCAGCGGAACATCGACGGTCATCCGATCCGCTTCTGGGGTGTTGACATACAGTCGACCGACGGAGCCGAGACACTGCTCCGCATGGCGTTGGGCAAGGATGCCACAGCCGTACAATGGCTGGACAAGATCGGCCCGATGCTGGACAAGGTATTGACCTACAACAACGAGAACCGCGCACAGATCGACCCGCAGCTTGCCAGCGAGATCGGGCAAGGGCTCGACGCGATCGAGACCCGGATCGACGCGTCGGTTTCCGACGCGCACGACCGGGCCATGCTGCGGCAGTGGATCACGCTCATCCGGCAGTATCTGGGGATGGATGAGGGAATCTACTGGCGGGATCATTGTATGGCGGAGAACCTGCTGTGGCTCCGAGGACAGTATCCCGACTCGCGGATCGTGCTCTGGGGCCACAACGGTCATGTCTCCAGGGACGAACATCGAATGGGATGCCGTCTCGAAAAGGAACTCGGGGCCGATTACCTCAACATCGGGTTCACCTTCCATGCCGGGCGTTGCTCGATCATCGCATCCGGCTCAGAAGAGTTGCAGCATGACGTACGGACAGCCCCGCCCGGAACGCTCGAATACCTGTTGCATCAACTCGACGAACCGGTCTTTGTACTTGATCTGCGGCGGATGCGCGAGGAGCATACCCCGCTTCTTGAATGGATCAACGAAATGAAATTCCGCCACATCGGGGCACTGAAATGGGACGATGAATTTTGGGACGAGGGGATTGCCGATCAGTTCGACTACCTGATCTACGTCGACCGCGTCACCCCATCGCACCTCTTGTTCTGACGAGCCGGCACACCCAAGGCCCAGCCTCCGCCGGGCACAAAAAACCGGGGCACCCGACAACGGGTGTCCCGGTTTTTCATTCAGGCTGTCGGCTGACAGCGGCCGATCACTACATCATGCCGCCCATGCCGCCGGCCGGCATCGCAGGAGCAGGCGTCTCCGATTTCTTCTCGGCAAGCACGCACTCCGTGGTCAGGAACATCGAGGCGATCGATGCGGCGTTCTCCAGGGCAACACGCGATACCTTCGTCGGGTCGATGATACCGGCCTCGAACATATCCACGTACTTGTCGTCACGGGCGTTGTATCCGAAGGCTCCCTTGCCCTCGCGCACCTTGTTGACAACAACCGAGCCCTCGCCGCCGGCATTGGCCACAATCTGACGCAGCGGCTCCTCGATGGCGCGTTTTACGATCTGGATACCCGTCGTCTGATCCTCGTTGTCGCCCTTGAGGCCTTCGAGAGCAGCCGTGGCGCGGATGTAGGCGACACCGCCGCCCGGGACGATACCCTCTTCGACGGCTGCACGCGTAGCGGCCAGTGCATCGTCGACACGGTCCTTCTTCTCCTTCATCTCCACCTCGGTGGCAGCGCCCACATAGAGGACGGCAACACCTCCGGAGAGTTTGGCCAGACGCTCCTGAAGCTTCTCCTTGTCGTAGTCCGACGTAGCCTTCTCGATCGAAGCGCGGATCTGGGCAACACGTGCGGCAATCTGAGCCTTCTCACCGGCACCGTCGACAATCGTCGTGGTCTCCTTGTTGAGCGTAACCTTGTCGGCCGAGCCCAGCATGTCGAGCGTCGTATCCTCCATCTTCATGCCCTTGTCGGCCGAGATTACGGTAGCGCCCGTCAGTACGGCGATATCCTCAAGCATCTCCTTGCGGCGGTCACCGAAGCCCGGAGCCTTGCAGGCGGCGATCTTCAGCGTGCCGCGCAGCTTGTTGACAACCAGTGCCGAGAGAGCCTCTCCGTCGACATCGTCGGCGATGATCAGCATCGAACGGCCGCTCTGAGCAACCGGCTCCAGGATGCCCATCAACTCCTTCATCGTCGAGACCTTCTTGTCGGTGATCAGGATGTAAGGCTTCTCAAGCTGTGCCTCCATCTTCTCGGGATCGGTGATGAAGTAGGCCGAGATATAACCACGGTCGAACTGCATACCCTCGACCACCTCGACATGCGTCTCGGTGCCTTTGGCCTCCTCGACGGTGATCACACCCTCGTTGTTGACCTTGCCCATGGCCTCGGCGATCAGTTTGCCGATCGCATGGTCATTGTTGGCCGAGATGGATGCCACCTGCTCGATCTTGCCGAAATCAGAACCTACGACCTGGCTCTGCTCATGCAGCGACTCCACGACCTTGGCCACGGCCTTGTCGATACCGCGCTTGAGGTCCATCGGGTTGGCACCGGCCGTCACGTTCTTCAGACCTACGCCGATGATCGACTGAGCCAGTACGGTGGCCGTCGTCGTACCGTCGCCGGCGTCGTCGTTGGTCTTCGAGGCAACCTCCTTGACCATCTGGGCACCCATGTTGGCGAAAGCATCCTCGAGCTCCACCTCCTTGGCTACCGTCACACCGTCCTTGGTGATCTGCGGAGCGCCGAATTTCTTGTCGATGATCACGTTGCGGCCTTTCGGACCGAGGGTCACCTTCACGGCGTTCGACAGCGCATCGACACCCTCCTTGAGCAGTTCGCGCGCCTCAACATTATATCTGATATCCTTTGCCATAGTTGTTTACGAAATTAGATGATTGCCAAAATATCGTTCTGCTTCATGATCAGGTAGGTCTCGCCGTCGATCTGGAGCTCCTGTCCGGCGTACTTGCCGTAAAGCACCTGGTCACCGACCTTGACCTCCATTTTCACCTCCGACGTACCGGGGCCCACGGCAATGACTTTGCCTGCCAGCGGTTTCTCTTTGGCCGTGTCGGGGATAATCAGTCCGCCGGCTGTCTTCTCTTCTGCGGGATTCGGGAGAATCAACACGCGATCCGATAAAGGTTTTACGTTCATAGCTGATGTATTTTAATAAATATTGATTTCGTTCTGCGCCTAGAGGTTCAATCACAAGCGCACCGGGTAACCATCAAGAGCTGTGCCAAGCTGTTTTTGGCAGGTCTCGGGTGACAAACATGCAGAGACGCCTGCCATTTTGTCACTCCCGGGGATCATCAAAATTTTCTTCCGGATTTGTTTGCACGGACCGAAAAAGTGTATTACCTTTGCACACCGATACGAAACCCCTACGGGTTGGTATCGACATGGTGGATGTAGCTCAGTTGGTTAGAGCGTCGGATTGTGGTTCCGAAGGCCGAGGGTTCGAGCCCCTTCTTCCACCCCAGGGCGCAGGAAAGGAACGCTCACAGAGCGTGGACAAGAGAGCGCACAGGCATGCAAAAAGCCTTATGTATCAATGATATGTAAGGCTTTTTTATTTTTGTATGGCTCCTGAAAATGCATTTTTAGGCAACGAGTCCGAGTCCAAATCGTGACCTGTTTTGCCTCAGGCCGAAAATAGGTTGCGATTTACGCACAATGTATTGTTTTACACCGAATCGAGCCCGAACGCCGGAACCAACGGCTGGAACACTCCCTGCATCGGGACAAGGTGGCCCTGCTGATCAACGGCATCGTGGACAGCTATCGGGTCAACATTCTGGCAGCCTACGACGCTCTGATTCGGGAGGGCAGGATACCGGACTGCTTCACCATCAAGGAGCGGCTGGAGAATCCGGGCGGCACCACCCGACTCTTCCTTGCCGAATTCGTGAAATACTGCGAAAAACGGCAGCAGGAGGTCGGCACCCGCATCACACAGGTCACAGCCAACAAATACCACCGCCTGCTGCGTTATATGACCGAATACACCCAAGCTCAATATCAAAAAGAGGATCTGCCGCTGGACACTACGAGTCTATCGACGGGTTGAACACCCACATGCAGACGCAGCACAAATGCAGGAACAACGGAGCGGTCAATCTGCTCTGCTGCCTGAAGAACTTCACCCTCTATGCAATCCGGAACGAGTGGATTGAGAAGAATCCCTTCCACTTCTACAACAAGATGAAGACGGTTGATTTCATGTGAGGATCTTCTCAAAACACCATTCTCGCATGTTTTCATGAATAAACGAACTGATGGAGAGTTTCCGTCACAAGATACGACAAGACACCAGATTCCCGCCCCGGTGTCCTTCGGAGGCCTTGCATGGCCGACAACTACTCGTTCCGGCTCAACGAGGAGCAGGAGACCCATTTCCGGCAGATGCTTGCTGCCGCCGGATTGGAGCACAAGCGCAGCCAATCCATCGTCAAACGACTCCTTGCCGAGCGCTTCGAAGGTATCCACCGTGTCCCGAGATTCTCGGTCCAGGAGTAGAGGCAATTCAACCTTTAGTGCCATATCACAGAATTTTTCCATTATTCCGCCAATCTTTTCTGAATAATAAACACAGATAATTAGGGCCAAAACGAAGTTTATCGAATTGTTTCAATAGCGTTTCTCGAGAAAATAAATTAATTTTGTTTACACGACCATCCGCTCAATGCATATTGAAGCTTTTAGGCGACAAAGTCATGAAAAGATTTCTGACATCCATACTCCTTGCCCTTGCGTTTTACATCCAGACACGAGCCGCGGAACATCTGCTCTGGAAAAACATCTCCGTCGGCAACATGCCGATGGCCGTTCACTCCATTACCCGCACCGAAAACGGACTGATCTGGCTGGGAACCGATTACGGTCTTTTCGGTTATGACGGCTACAAGATATACGGGTATGGTCCAGACAACGGATTCCCCGGATGCCAGATCTATGGAGTCGAAGCCCGCAAAGGGACGCTCTATCTCGGCACGAACAACGGATTGCAGATACTCGATACCCGATCGGGAACGGTGCGATACCCGGCAGCAGATCACAACCCTTCCGAGATCCGCGCCATGATCTCCGAGGAGGACAAATTGTGGATCGGAGCCCTTTCCGGGCTGTACGAATACGATTTCCAGACCGACGAATTGCGAAAATGCGCCGTGGATCTACCCCACGATGCCGTATATGCCCTTTTATACGATCGGGGACGCCTCTACGTCGGAACCTACCGCGGACTGTGCCAATACGACCTCTCCGATAATCGGATCGAACCGATCAGGCTGGAATACCGGGGAACGGACAAATCCTCGATTTTTGTCAATGCCCTGGCCCTCGATCCCGAAAATCGGATCCTTTATGTCGGCACCGAAGGCAGCCTGCTCACTTATGACCTGTCGGCGCAGCGCGTCGTGGGCGAAACCCTGAAGGGCAATTCGGTCAAATCCCTGCAGCTCTGTACCGAGGGCTTGCTGGCGGGGACCGACAATGGTCTCTATCTCCTCAATGAGAAGCAGGGGACGACGTTGTACCGGCACGACTCGCGCATTCCAGGCTCCATTGCCAACAACATCATCTGGTCGCTGAGGGTCGATGCCGAAGGCAACCTGCTGGCCGGTACGGATACGGGACTTTCGATCACCAACACGACCGCCAGACTGAACATCATCCAGTTGAGCACCCTGACCGGACGCGGCGACGGTAACCAGATCTCCTCCATGCTGCGCGACTCGGACGGAGCCTTGTGGCTCGGCGGGCCCAACGGCATCATCCGCGCGGCGAACGAGGGGGCCGAATGGTTCCTGCCCGGAAACGCGAACAGCGGGCTTTCGCACAACCGCATCCGGGACATTTTCCAGGACCACAACGGAACGGTCTGGGTGGCAACCGACGGCGGGCTGAACCGTTTCAATAAACGCCGCCACCGATTTGAGAGTTTCCATATCGAGGATGCCAGCGGCAAATACAACGCCAACTGGTGCTACAGCATTGTCGAGGATGCCGACGCACATCTGTGGGTGGGCAGCTACCTGGGCGGCATCATGGCCGTGGACCCCGCAACACTGAAAGCCGGCGAGGTATGCCGGGCACAGCAGGCGATCAATACGGAGACGGGACTGCCCAACAATCTGGTCAACCGGATCGCCCTGGACAGCCGGGGGACCCTGTGGGCCATCCTCTTCCGGGACGACACCCTGATCCGGATCGGCAACAACAGCCTGCAGCGCATCAGCGTTAAGGAGCTGACCGGCAACTACCCCAACACACTCTACATCGCCCCGGACGACGAGATCTGGGTAGGAGCCACCGACAAACTCCTGCGGGTGTCGCAGGCGATGGACCAGACCCGCGTATACCGGCTTCCGGCCAGCGGATCGGGAAGCGACAACATCATCGACCTGGAAAAGGTCGGCGACGACCTGTGGATTGTCACCTCGACGGGCGTATGGACCTTGGACACCGATTCGGGCGAGGTCAACCTGCTGCCCGTTCCCGACCGATCGTACTCCTCCATCTACCTCGACCCCGCGGACGGAAGCGTTCTGCTGGGGAGCATCGACGAAATCATTCAGGTCAACCCCGGATGGATTGTCGACGACATCCGGGAGAAAAGGGTGAACATCATGCGGACAATCGTCGACGGAAAGGTTGCGTCGACGCCGTTTCTCGCGGGGACCGAGCTGTCAACCATCACGTTGAAGTCCGCCTCCGACGAATTGAAGATCGAGCTGAGTTCGCTCGACTGCAATCCGGTAATGACCTATCGCTACGCATACCACATTCCCGGGATTACGGATGATTACGTCGTGCTGCCTCCGGGCGAGAACACCCTCTCGGTCCCGCATCTGCCGTCCGGCACCCACGAACTGTTCATCAAGCATTACGCCGCCGGGGCCACACCGATAAAGTTGCAGGTCAAGGTGCTCGCGCCGTGGTATGCACGCTGGTATGCCATCTGCGCCTACATACTCGTACTCGGCGGAGCGACGCTTTCGACGATCGTCCTGCTGCGGCGCCGTGACCGCAAACGGCTCGAGCAACGCGAACGCGACCAGGCGCTGGCCAGCATCCGCCACAAGATGGAGTTCCTGACCAACATCTCGCACGAGCTGAAAACCCCGCTTTCGATGATCCTCGGCCCGGTGAGCCAGCTGCGCGAGGAGGTCTCGGACAAGAAGATGCGCCACACGCTCGACGTGATCCACAAGAATGCCGTCCGGATCAACGAAATGGTGCACAAGACGGTCGAGATCGACCGGGTGGACCTCGAAACGGAGGCCCCGATCATCCGCTCGCGGGTCGATGTCACGGAGTTCTGCCGGAGCATCTTCGATTCCTACGCCGAGGCGTGGCCGTCGGTGCATTTCGTCTTCACGGCGGACAACGAACCCCTGACGGCCGAGTGGGATGTCGTGAAGATGGAATCCGTCTTCAACAACCTCATCTCCAATGCGTGCAAGTATTCGAAGGAGGATGCCACGATCGGATGCTCCATCCGACGGGTCGGCAGTTCGATCGAGATCCGCGTTTCGGACGACGGCGTAGGGATCCCCGCCGGGGAGCAGCAGCTGATCTTCCAGCGGCTGTTCCGCTCGTCGCGGACCGCCGAGCTGAAAAACGGAACCGGCATCGGGCTCTATCTGGTCAAGCGTTATGTCGAGATGCACGGCGGGGAGATCGGGGTGGAGAGTTGCGAGAACATGGGCACAACCTTCACCGTCCGGCTCCCCTACGAGGCACCCGAGGCATCCGCAGCTCCGGTCCACGAGGCAAACCCGGATCTGGCCAGGCCCCGGGTCCTCATCGTCGAGGACAACCGGGCCGTTGCCGAACTCATCCGGGATATCCTTTCGGAGCTTTGCGAGTGCCAGATTGCCTCGAACGGACGGGCGGGCCTCGCGCTGCTGCCGACGTTCCGCCCGGAGCTGATCCTCACCGACGAGATGATGCCCGTCATGTCGGGGATGGAGATGTGCCGGCGCATCAAGGCAATGCCGGCCTTTGCATCCACCCCGATCATCATGGTGACGGCCCGAGAGGACAACGAAACGGAGACGCAGGCGGCACGCCTCGGCATCGACACGTTCCTCTCGAAGCCCTTCGAGGCGCCCTTGCTGCGCGCTCTGGTGGAGCAGCGGCTGCAGGTGAAGGACGCGGTCCGGGAGTCGCTGCGCATCGAGCAGATCACCTCCGTCGCACCGATCGTCGCCGAATCGGGCAACGAACGCCTGTTGGACCTGGTGACCCGCACAATCGAGGAGCATATCGACGACACCGAACTGAACGTGAAGTCGCTTTGCGAGAAAACCGGAATCGGGAACAAGCAGCTCGGCCGCCTGATCAAGAAATATGCGGGCGTCACGCCGGTCGAATACATCCGCCAGATCCGCATGAAGCAGGCCGTCGTACTGCTGTCGCAGCACAAGTTCACCATCGCCGAGATCGCCTACATGGTAGGCTTCGGAACCCCGTCGTACTTCACCAAATGTTTCATCGCCCAATACGGCTGCAAACCGAGTCAATATTCGGAGACGCCTGACAAATAGCCCCTTGCACAGACACACATGCGGATCGACGTCCCATATGTTGCATGATTTGTCTTTTTTGTGCGAGACGGGCTCGTTCGGGTTCGGTAATTTTGTGATGACGGCCGGGATGACCTCCGGCCCGTCCAACCTATTCACTAACCAACCGAAAAGTCACGAAGTATGACTGAACCTAAACTCATCGCATGGATGCCCCATTCGATGGCATCGCACTCAC
>CALUMQ010000004.1 GCA_944321765.1 uncultured Alistipes sp. | reverse complement strand
TTGTTCTGGTTCTTGTCGTTCGGATTCTGCTGCTGGTTCTGATTCTGGTCCTTGTTCTGGCCCTGCTGGTTCTGGTTTTGGTTCTTGTTCTGATCTTGGTTCTGATCCTTGTTCTGGTCGTTTCCTCCTCCGCCGTTCTGCTGGTTCTGGGCGAGCAGCCGTTTCGTAGAGGCATAGTTGTACTTGGCCTCCATGTCCGCGGGGTTCAGACGCAGCGACTGCTTGTAGCTCTCCAAGGCCTCCTTGTACTTCTTCTGCCGGAACTGCGCGTTGCCCAGGTTGTAGAACGCCTCGGCACGCTCCGTGTCGCTGCGCAGCGTGTCGGCCGCCGCCTGCTGCATCGTCTGCTCGGCGTGGTCGTAGCGCTCGGCCTTGTAGAGGGCGCTGCCGAGGTCGTAGGTCGCCTCGAACTGCCCCGGAGCCACCTTCAGCGCCTCCTCGTAGCGGCTGATCGCCTCCTCGTAGTTGCCCTTGTTGTACTGCCGGGTGCCCTTGCGCACCAGCGACCGCTCGGGCAGCTGCTGCGCTTCGGCCCCCGCGGCTGCCAGCAGCAGGAGCGGCATGATGAGATGAAGTAGTATCCTGTACATGGTATGATCTGCGGTTAATCTTGAAGCGGGGCCTTGGCGTCCGTCGGAACGGGCTCCTCGACGAGTTTTGTCTCCTCGACGAAGTAGTAGGCCCGCAGGTAGTCGTTTTCGTTCTGCTCGGCATCGGGCATCGCCTTGGCGAACTTCGCCAGATCGGCGTCGCGCAGGATGGCCGTGAGGTCCATGCGGGCCTTGTCCGGAAGATCCTCCCCGCGCATCGCCTCGATGATCTCGTCCGAGGTCATCTCCATGGCCCCCACCTTCCAGCGCGCGGCGATGTAGGTGCGCACGATGTCCGAGAGTCCCGAATAGTATTGCTTGTGGCGGTTGTTCTGCCAGAGCTTCTGGTTGTGAAGCGCCTCGAGCGCGCGGATGGCCGCCACGTGGGGCGGAAGCGGCGGGGCCGGCTTGAAGAGGTCGCCGAGGCGTTTGCCGCGTTTGTCGAGCCACCGCAGCAGGGCGTAGCCCGCGGCGAGCAGCACCACGAGGATCGCAATCCCCCACTTGACGTATCCGGCGATTTCGCGGAAGCGGAACGGCAGGCTCTTCGGCGCCTTGAGGTCATAGATCGACTGCGAGGTGGAGTCGATCTGGAAGGTCGCCACCTCGAGGTAGACCGAGTCGGTGCTGTAGAGCGTGTCGAGGATGTTCTTGTCGGCGTAGAGCACCTTCGGGACGCCGAGGTTGAACTTCCCCTCCTCGAAGGCCGCCAGGCGGTATCGTTTGCGGAGCTTGAGGTGGCGTCCGTCGCGTTCGAGGGTGTCGACCGGGCAGCTCTCGACCAGTTCGATCTCGCCGCTGCGGATGTCGAACTCCGGGAACTCCACGACCTGCACCAGATCCTTCTCCACGTCGATGACGAAGTCGAAGCGGTCGCCGATCATGATGCTGTCGGGTTCGACGTGCGCCCGCACGAGGGGACGCTCCTGGGCCCCGAGTGCGCAGGGGAGCGCCAGAAGGGCCAGTACAAAGAGTCGTTTGATCATCGCTGTTTGAAAAGTTTCATGAGTTCGGCGACGTAATCGCCGTCGGTGGAGACGGTCGCCGTGTCGATGCGGTAGTGTCGGAGCGTGGCGTCGATCTTCTCGCTCAGGTCGCGCCACGAGGCGGCGTAGTGGTCGCGCACGGCCCTCGACGAGGTGTCGACCCACACCTTGCGGCCGCTTTCGGCGTCGCGCAGCTCGACGATTCCCACGTCGGGAAGCTCCGCCTCGCGGGGGTCGCAGACGCGGATGCCCACCAGGTCGTGCTTGCTCCCGGCGATCTTCAGCGCATCCTCGAGGGCCGGACGGTCCTCGGGAGCGTCCATGAAGTCCGAGAGGATGAAGGTCGTGCAGCGCTTCTTGTTGACGTTCGTCAGGAAGCGCACCGGCTCGGAGAGCTTCGTGGCCGGGGAGGCGGGTTGGAATCCGATCAGTTCGCGGATGATCATCAGGATGTGGCTCCGCCCCTTCTTCGGGGGTATGAACTTCTCGATGCGGTCGGAGAAGAAGATGCAGCCCACCTTGTCGTTGTTCTGCGAGGCCGAGAAGGCCAGCACGGCGGCGATTTCGGTGATGATGTTCTTCTTCAGGCGGTCGGTCGACCCGAACATCCGCGAGGCCGAGACATCCACGAGCAGCATCATCGTCAGCTCGCGCTCCTCCTCGTAGACCTTGATGTGGGGTTTGCGCGAACGCGCCGTGACGTTCCAGTCGATGTCGCGCACGTCGTCGCCGGCCCGGTATTCGCGGACCTCGGAAAACGACATGCCCCGGCCGCGGAAAGCCGTATGGTACTTTCCGGCGAAGATCTCGTTCGACAGACCCCGGGTCTTGATCTCGATCTTGCGGACGCGTTTGAGAATATCGTTTTCGGTCTCCTGCATCGTTAGGGCACGATTACGTTGTTGAGAATGTCGGTGATGATCTCCTCGGTGGAGATGTTTTCGGCCTCGGCCTCGTAGGTGAGTCCGATACGGTGGCGCAGGACGTCGTGGCAGACGGCGCGCACGTCCTCGGGGATGACATACCCGCGGCGGCGGATGAAGGCGTAGGCGCGTGCGGCCTTTGCCAGCGAGATCGACGCACGCGGCGAGCCTCCGTAGGCGATCAGGTTCTGCAGCCGCTGGAGGTTGTACTCGGCCGGTTCACGCGTGGCGAAGATGATGTCGACGATGTACTTCTCGATCTTCTCGTCCATGTAGACATCCTCGACCACCTTGCGCGCCTTGACGATGTCCTCCGGGGTGATGACCTTGTTGACCTGGGGCATCC
>CALUMQ010000003.1 GCA_944321765.1 uncultured Alistipes sp. | reverse complement strand
CCCTGTAAATTCGTGATTTACAGGGATTTGCAATCTTTTGCGTTGTTTCTTGGTGGAGAATACGAGATTCGAACTCGTGACCTCTTGCATGCCATGCAAGCGCTCTAGCCAGCTGAGCTAATCCCCCCTTATGTGGGTGCAAATATATGTGTAAAAAACGACTCCACCAAATCCGAACTGAAAAAAACGAGGCCGGAGGGTGTTTTTTACATCCTCCGGCCTGCGTCATGCGATATTTCGGGGTGACTCCTGCGGCGTTACTCCACCTCCCACGTGGCGCCCGAGTGCAGCAGGTCGTCCACGCAGTGGATCTTGCTCGCAGCCTTCACCTCCTCGACCTGGCGCTCTACGGCCCGGTCGTAGACCGTGTCGTCCTCCACCGAGCGGATGACACCCACGGCTACCGGATAGTCGGGATATTTCATCGCCGCCAGCATCATGTGCATCGTCGTGTCGCGCTGGTGGGCGTCGTGCGTCAGTATGTCGTCAAGCGTGTAGCCGTCCTGGCCCACCGTCACGACCTTCAGCTTCTTCTCCTCGAAGACCAGACCCTTATCCTTGTTGGCCCCGAAGAGCATCTTCTCGCCGTGGCGCAGCGTGATGGTGCGCTCGGCGCGCGTGGCCTTGTCGGCCGCGAAGGCCGCATGGGTCTTGTCGTTGAAGATCACGCAGTTCTGAAGCGCCTCGACCACCGAAAGTCCCTTGTGGCAGGCGGCCTCGACGAGGCACTCCTTCGTCAGCTGCACCTCCATGTCGATCGTCCGGGCGAAGAACGTCCCCTTGGCGCCGATGACCAACTCCCCGGGGTTGAACGGCTTCTCGACCGTTCCGTAGGGCGAGGTCTTGGTGATCTTGCCCAGTTTCGAGGTGGGCGAATACTGCCCTTTGGTCAGTCCGTAGATCTCGTTGTTGAAGAGGATGAGGTTGAGGTCCACGTTGCGCCGGATGGCGTGGATGAAGTGGTTGCCGCCGATGGCCAGCGAGTCGCCGTCACCGGTCGTGACCCACACCGACAACCGCGGGTTGGCCACCTTGACGCCCGTGGCCACGGCCGCGGCGCGTCCGTGCACGGAGTGGAACCCGAAGGTCTTCATGTAGTAGATGAAGCGCGACGAGCAGCCGATGCCCGACACGAAGGTGAAGAGGTTGTGCGGCGTGTCGAGGCGGTCGGCGATCTCGGGCAGCGCCCGCTGTACGGCATTCAGTATGGCGTGGTCTCCGCAGCCCGGGCACCAGCGCACCTCCTGGTCGCTTTTGAAATCCGCAGGGGTATATTTGTAGTCTGCCATGGCGATTTACTTCAGTAAGGATTCGAATTTTTCTTTCAGCTCGACCACCGTGAAGGGTTGGCCTTCGCACTTGTTGAACTGCTCGTAGCGGAACTCCTGGAACTGCTGCCGCAGGTAGTTGGCAAATTGTCCCTCGTTGAGTTCGCAGACTACGATGCGGCGGAAGCGTGCGAAGATCTCCCGCACGCCGGCCGGCAGGGGATTGATGTAGTTGAAGTGGCAGAGCGAGACGCTGTGTCCCTCCTTGCGCATCTCGTCGACGGCATTCTGCAGGTGTCCGCGCGTGCCGCCCCATCCCACGACGAGCAGCTCGCCCTCCGCATCGCCCCAGACCGTCTGCGCCGGGATGTCCTCGACGACTTTGGCAACCTTCGCGGCGCGCGTATGGACCATCTTCTGGTGGTTGGCCGGGTCGTGGGAGATGGTGCCCTTCACGGCATCCTTCTCCAGACCGCCCACGCGGTGTTCGAGTCCCACCTTGCCGGGGAAGGCCCATCCGCGGGCGAGTTTCTCGTTGCGCACGTAGGGCATGAAGCCTCCTTCGGGGGCCTTGTCGACGATCGGCGGGCAGATCGTCGGGTAATCCTTCATCGAGGGGATGCGCCACGGCTCCGAGCCGTTGGCGATGAATCCGTCGGAGAGCAGGATGACGGGCGTCATGTGCTCCATGGCGAGGCGTCCGGCCTCGAAGGCGTAATGGAAGCAGTCGCTCGGCGACGAGGCGGCCATGACGATCACCGGGCATTCGCCGTTGCGTCCGTAGAGGGCCTGGGCCAGGTCGCTCTGCTCGGTCTTCGTCGGAAGGCCCGTCGAGGGGCCGCCGCGCTGTACGTCGACCACCACCAGCGGCAGCTCGGTCATCACGGCCAGTCCCAGCGCTTCGCTCTTGAGCGAGAGGCCCGGGCCCGAGGTGGTTGTCACGGCGAAGTTGCCCGCATAGGCGGCGCCGATGGCCGTGCAGATGCCGGCGATCTCGTCCTCGGCCTGGACGGTCTTCACCCCGAGGTCCTTGCGCTTGGCGAGCTCTTCGAGAATCACCGTGGCCGGCGTGATGGGGTAGGAGCCGCAGAAGAGCGGCAGCCCGGCCTTCTCGGCCGCGGCGCAGAGTCCCCAGGCCGTGGCGACGTTTCCGTTGATCGAGCGGTAGGTGCCCTTCTCGCGCGTGGCCGGAGCCACGCGGTAGTTGTTGGCAAACTGGTGCGTGTTGGCCGCGTAGTTGTATCCGGCCTTGATGGCGAGCTTGTTGGCCTCGGCCACGGCGGGATTTTTCTTGGCGAATTTCGTATCCAGGTAACGCAGGGCGTACTCCTCGGGACGTTCGAAGAGCCAGAAGCAGATGCCCAGGGCGAACATGTTCTTGCACTTCGTGACGGCCTTGTTGTCAAGACCGGTCTCCTTGAGCGCTTCGCGGGTCATGGAAGTGATGTCGGGCACGACGACGTTGTACTCGTCGAGGCCGAGTTCGGCAAGCGGGTCAAGGGTGGCGAATCCCGCCTTCCGGAGGTGCTCCTCGGTAATCGAATCCCCGTCGAGGATGACGGTGGCTCCGGGTTTGAGCCATTTGCGGTTGGCTTTGAGCGCCGCGGGGTTCATAGCTACCAGCACGTCGCAGTAGTCGCCGGGGTTGAGCTCCCGGTGGCTGCCGAAGTGTACCTGAAAACCTGAAACGCCGGCGATGGTTCCCTGCGGGGCGCGGATCTCGGCGGGGTAGTCGGGGAAGGTCGAGATGCCGTTTCCCAGCAGTGCCGAGGTGTCGGAGAAGAGCGTGCCCGTAAGCTGCATGCCATCGCCCGAATCGCCCGAGAAGCGGATGACGACGTCGTGCAACTCCCGCACATTGGTTTGTTCCATGATAGATAGGATTAGAATTAGATGGTTACGGTGTTTACAGCAAACAACGCTAAACGCAAATATAGGAAAAAATCGTCAAAGTGGACCTTTTGGCGGCATATTTTGCGATATTTCGCCCCGCGAAGGTGAAAATGGCCGCTTTTCGGGCGCAAGTTACCGGGGTTTTGCGTTTCCGGGAGAGGCATTAATAAAAAAATGCCTCCCCGGGGGAGGCAATGGGTTGAATCTTGGATTTTTTCGCGGCTCTCCTTCGAGGGCGCCGGCGGAGAGGCGCATCAGCGGATCGAGTTCATGCGGATGCTTGCCTTCACGAGCGCGATGGCGCGTATGCGCGACATCTCCACATCCTTGTCGGCGTGGTGGGGATTCTGGCTCACCAGCTTCACGTATCCCTCGCGTTCGGATTTCTGGATGTATTTGACCGTGACGTACTCCTCGCCGTCGATGTCGATCGACAGCAGGTACATGTCGCCCCAGAAGATGTCGTTCAGGTCGTGCAGCTGCTTGTAGAGGACGATGTCGCCGCTCTTGAGCAGCGGGTACATCGAGTCCCCGACGATGTAGATCGCCCCGTCGCACTTCGGCAGGTTGGGGATGTGGATGTAGTTGATCGGCTTGTTCTGCGCCTGGTCGGTGAAGAGCGGCACGAGCCCCGCGGTCCCCTCGATCGAATAGAGCGGAACGCTTTGCAGCGGCAGCGAGTTGTCCGTGCGATGTCTGTAAGCCGTCAGGTCGGGCTCGGCGTTGAACATCTCCCCGCGTCCGGTTTCGAGCCATTCGGGATTGACGTTCAAATCCTGAACCAATATGTTGCGGTTGCGGGCCGAGAGCCCGGTCTTCCCGGTTTCGATCATCGACAGGGCCGCTTTGCCGATTCCAAGATGTTGAGCCAGTTGCTCTTGCGTCATCTTCAGCTGCTTGCGTATAAGCTTTACTCGTTCGTTCATCGTCGTTCGATCGGAAAAAATTATACAAAAAATTTATCTTTCGGAGTTTAAAATTCAAATAATGAACTTATCTTTGCACTGCAAAGTTAAACAATTTATTTCTTCGACGCAACTTTTTTCATCCTCAAATACCCTTTTCTCAATGGATTATTCGGTATCCTCGGAACTTTATGTCGAAACGGCCGCCCGCCTGGTCGAGGCCATCGGCGCGGAGAGCTACTTCTCGGGATCGCTGGACTTCCCGTTCGGCGGGATCGAATGCCGTCTGACGGCTTCGCTCATCGTCTACCGCCGCACGGAGCGCTTTCCCGAGGGTCCCTGCGACACGGTGGCCGATCTGGTTCCCGTGTGGTGGGAGTTCCACACCTTCGACGCCGAAGGGGCGGAGCTGCTCAACGACTTCTCGTTCTCCGACCTGCGCGCGCATCTCTGAACGCCGCTTTCGCTCCGGCCCATCCCACCTTCGGGCACGGCGTTGCCCGCCGGAGCCGATGATGTCAAAAAAACCTGCCCGCCGCGACGCCGCGCATCGGGTTTTTCAATCGACCTCTATCCGTCATGATCGACTTTTCCGAATCCACCTCTGCGGAATCCCGTTCCGCAGGGGTTTTTCGTCCCCGGGCCGAAGCGCCGCTGGTCGTTCCCGCCGATCTTCCGTCGGTCGACGAGCTGGCTGCGGGGGCTATTCCCGGCGGCCTGCCCGGTCTGCCCGGTCTGCCCGGTCCGCCCGGATTCCCCGACTCTCCCGACGCCTTCCCCGGCGGTCCTCCCGGCGACCCTGTCTCTTCCGCCTCTTCCGATCCTCCCGGCGGCCCGCCCGGTGTCATCCCCACGTTTGCCGAATTCGCCCTCGGCGTCTACCCCTTCCTCGAATTCCAACCCTTCCATTGCGCCTACTACCGGGTGCTGGAGGCCTTCGCCCGCGGACGCATCCGCCGGCTGATCGTCACCATGCCTCCGCAGCACGGCAAGAGCGTCGGCGCCACGACCCTGCTACCGGCCTACCTGCTCGGCCTGGATCCCGATCAGCGAATCGCCATCGCCTCCTACTCCGGGGCCCTGGCCTCGAAGTTCAACCGCCGGGTGCAGCGCATCCTCGAATCGCGCGAGTACGCCGCCTGGTTCCCCGACACCACCATCAAGCGGGGTTCCAAACCCCCGAGCTACATCCGCACGGCCGACGAGGTGGAGATCATCGGACGCCGCGGAAGCCTGCTTTCGGTCGGCCGCGAGGGTTCGCTCACGGGCAACCGCGTCGACTGCTTCATCCTCGACGACCTCTACAAGGATGCCCTCGAAGCCAATTCGCCGCTCGTGCGGGCCAACTGCTGGGAGTGGTACACCTCGGTGGTGCGGACACGCATGCACAACGCCTCGCGCGAGCTGGTCGTCTTCACGCGCTGGCACGAGGAGGACCTTATCGGGTCGCTGCTCGAACGCGAGCCCTTCGAGGCGCTCGAACGCTGGGAGCAGCTCGACGGACAACCCTCCGACCGCTGGCTGCACCTCAATTTCGAGGCGCTGAAGAGCGGACCTCCGACCGAGATCGACCCCCGCTCGCCGGGCCAGGCGCTCTGGGAGTGCCAGCAGGGGGTGGCGCTGCTTGAGGCCAAGCGGCGTCTCGACCCGCTGCAGTTCGAGGCGATGTACCAGGGTCACCCCTCCTCGCGTGAAGGGCTGCTCTACGGGCGCAACTTCGCCGAGTACGACCTGCTGCCGCGCGAGATCGTCCGTCTGTCGAACTACACCGATACGGCCGACACGGGCGACGACTACCTCTGTTCGCTCTCCTATGCGGTCGATGCCGACGGGGTGATCTACATCACCGATGCCGTCTACACGCGCGAGCCGATGGAGGTGACCGAGGGCGCCGTAGCCGAGATGCTCGTGCGCTCGGCAACGCGCCAGGCGGCGATCGAGAGCAACAACGGCGGACGCGGATTCGCCCGGGCGGTGCAGGCCCGCGCCCCGGACGTGCGCATCGAGTGGTTCCACCAGAGCGCCAACAAGGAGGCGCGCATCCTCTCCAATTCGGCCACGGTGCTGCATCTGCTGCGCTTTCCCCGGGGGTGGAACCGCACGTGGCCCGAGCTCTACGCCCACCTGACGACCTACCGCCGGCAGTTCCGTTCGAACCGTTGGCACGATGCCGCCGATGTTGTCACGGGGATCGTCGAGCGCGAGACCGCCGCACGTTCGCGGGGGCGTCTGCGGGGCGTGAAGTTTTTGTAAGGCGCCGTCAGAGGAACAGCGCGTGGGCGGCCAGAAAATCAAAGAACGCCTGACGGTAATTCTCCGAGACGGGGATGTACTCCTTCCCGAAGACGATGCGGTTCCGCTCGATGGTGCGGATCTTCGACGGCTGGACAATGTAGGAGCGGTGCACGCGGATAAACCGTTCGGCGGGCAGCTGCTCCTCGAGGGTCTTGAGGCTCATGAGCGACACCACGGGGTGCGCCTCCCCCTCGACGTGGATCTTCACGTAGTCCTTCAACCCCTCGATGTAGAGGATGCGGTCGAGCTCGATCTGCTGCAGGCGGTATTCGGTCTTCACGAAGAGGCTCTCCGGCACGCCCGGCGCCGCCGTTTTTGCCGTTGCCGCGGCCCCTGGGGCTTCCGACGTCCCCGGCTCCCCGACGGACGAAGCCGCCGCATCGGCCCGTGCGCGGAGTTCGAACCACGCCAGCGCCTTCTCCGCCGCGGCCAGGAACTCCGTGTAAGAGACGGGCTTGAGCAGGTAGTCGACGGCGTTGACGCGGAACCCCTCGACGGCATAGCGGCTGAAGGCCGTCGTGAAGACGATGCGCGTCGCCGGGGGCAGCATGCGCGAGAGCTCCATGCCGCTGATCCCGGGCATCTGGATGTCGCAGAAGATAAGGTCGACGGGATCCTCGCGCAGGGCCTCGCAGGCCGACGAACCGCTCCCGTAGGAGCCGGTTAACTCGAGAAACGGCGTCTTGCGGACGTACGATTCGAGCAGTTCGACGGCCAGCGGCTCGTCGTCGATCACCACACATCGCAGTTTCATGATTCCGAAAGTGTTATGCACAGCAACGCCCGGTAGACGTCGCCGACAGGTCCGTATTCAAAGGTATAGCGGCCCGGATAGATCATCTCGAGCCGTTTGACAAGGTTCGTCAGCCCGATGCCCGAGCCGCTGCGGTCCGAATCGGGCGACTTGGGAAAGAGGCTGTTCTCGATGCGGCAGATCAACTGTCCCTCGATCTCGTGGAGGTCGATGAGCAGGTGTGACGGCTTGTCGTTGCTCACGCCGTGCTTGAAGGCGTTCTCGATGAGCGAGATGAACAGCAGCGGGGCCACGGGCGTCTGCGAAGGGGTCTCGGGCAGCGAGACGTAGATGCGCACGTGGCGCGGCAGGCGGATGCGCATCAGCTCGATGTAGTCACGCAGGAACGAGATCTCGTCGGCCAGCGGCACCTCGCGCCGGCTGCTGTCGTAGAGCACGTAGCGCAGCATGCGGCTCAGGTCGAGCACGGCCTGCTGGGCGCGGGAGGTGTCGAGCTGTATGAGCGAGTAGATGTTGTTGAGCGTGTTGAAGAGGAAGTGGGGGTTGAGCTGGCTCTTGAGGTTCTGCAGTTCGGCCTCGGTACGGCGGTGCTCCAGCTCCTGCCGGGCGCTCTCCGCGCGGTACCATCCCCCGGTCATGCGGATGGCGACGCTCACGCCCACGACCAGCAGGTAGAGCAGGGCGTTGCTGGTGAAGAAGCGTACGGTGTCCTGCCAGGGGCGTTCGAGCGGAGGCCGGTCGGTGACGGGCGGCAGAACGTAACGGAAGAGCAGGTGTACGCCGAGCATGACGATTCCGATGAGCAGCAGGTTGTAGAGGAGGTATCGTCCGACGTGGCGCGAGGAGAGTTCGCGGTTGATTAAGACGAAGTAGTTCGTATAGAAGACGATCATGAAGGAGAGGGGCACGATCAGGAAGTGGGCATACTGCGTGCCGGTCATCAGGGGACGGTCGGGGTTTGTGACGAAGAGCGGCATTCCGAGGATCACGGCCCAGACAGTCAGGTGGATCAGCCATCCGGAGTATTTTGATTGTGAGGCAGTCATGTGCAAATATAACGAAAATAGTTACATTCTATTTTGATATTTGTATGGTATATTCATCAAAAAAAGTGATGAAGCATCGAGCAATCGGAGGACGTCGTGCTGTCGAAGCGGCTCTGCGCTCATCCGGGAGCGAGCAGGAGGTTCTGAATCCGCAAAACGTTCTGTCGCCCGCAGCCCCTGCTTTCCATCCGGGAGCGAGCAGGAGGTTCTGAATCCGCAAAACGTCCTGTCGCCCGTAGCCCCGGCTTTACATCCAGGAGCGAGTAAGAGGTTCTGAATCCGCAAAACGTTCTGTCGCTCGTGGTTTCTGCTTTCCATCCGGGAGCGAGCAGGAGGTTCGGGAGCCGTAATACGTTCTGTCGCCCCTAAATCCCGCTTCTTAAGCGGGGGGGGCTATTCGTAGCGGAGGGCTTCGATGGGGTCGAGCATGGCGGCCTTCTGCGCCGGATACCATCCGAAGAATACCCCCGTGAGGGTGCAGACGGCAAACGAGAGGAAGACACTCCACGGCTGGATGTAGATCGGGAACGCCGCGATGAGATTCACCGCTATGGCCGCCCCGACGCCCACCAGCACGCCGATCAACCCGCCGGTGACGCTGATGAGAATCGACTCGATGAGGAACTGCGCGAGGATGTCGAACCCCTTGGCGCCGATCGACATGCGCAGACCGATCTCCCGCGTGCGCTCGGTCACCGAGACGTACATGATGTTCATGATGCCGATGCCGCCCACCAGGAGCGAAATCCCCGCCACGGCCGCCAGCAGAACGGTCATCATGTCGGTCGTCGAGGTGAGCATCGAGGCCATCTCCTGCTGCGAGCGGATCGAGAAGTCATCCTCGTCCGAGGGCTTGAGGCGGTGGTTCTCGCGCAGGATCGCCGAGATCTCGTCGATGGCCTGGTCGGTGTAGGCCTCGGTGAGCGCCGAGCAGATGATCTCCTGCAGGTGGGTGATGGCCAGGATGCGCTTCTGCACGGTGGTGTAGGGGGCGATGATCAGGTCGTCCTGGTCCATGCCCATGCTGTTGTAACCCTTGCTTTCGAGCACTCCGACGATGCGGAAGGGGATGGTTCCGAAGCGGATGATCTTCCCCACGGGATTTTCGCCGTCGGGGAAGAGTTCGTCGACGACCGTCTTCCCCACGAGGCACACCTTCGCGGCGGTCTTGATGTCCTGTTCCGAGAAGGAGTCTCCGTCGCCCACCCTGTAGCGGCGGATCTCGAGGTAGTCGAGGTTCACGCCGTAGATGGTCGTCGGGGTGTTGTTGGCTCCGTAGACGGCCTGCCCCGCGCTGTTGACCGACGGCGAGACGTAGGTCACGAAGCGCGTCTGGGTCTGGATGTCCTCAAGATCCTGCAGCTTGAGCGACTCCATGTCGTCGGCGCTCAGCTGCACGCCTCCGCGGCGGTCGCCGCCCGGATGGATCATGATCATGTTGGATCCCATCTCGCTGATCTCGGCCTGGATGCTGCGCTTCGACCCCTGGCCGATGGCCAGCATCGTGATGACCGACGCCACGCCGATGATGATTCCCAGCATGGTGAGAAATCCCCGGAGCTTGTTGTTGCTCAGGGCCTTGACGGCTATTTTGAAAAGATTCGCAAAGTTCATGGTCTAATCCTCCGGTTTGGGAAGGCGCGCCAGGGCTTCGGCGGCGCTCAGCATGTGTTCGTTGAAGGTGTCCCCGGTGATGTGTCCGTCGCGCAGGGTGATGTTGCGGCTGCTGTACTGGGCGATCTCGGGGTTGTGCGTCACGAAGATGATCGTGCGCCCCGCGGCGTGGAGCTCCTGGAAGAGCACCAGCACCTCGAAACTCGTCCGTGTGTCGAGGTTGCCCGTGGCCTCGTCGGCGAGGATCACCGCGGGGTTGTTGACCAGCGCGCGGGCGATGGCCACACGCTGCATCTGGCCTCCCGACATCTGGTTGCTGCGGTGCTGCAGCCGGTCGCCGAGCCCCACGGCCTGCAACGCCTCGATGGCCCTGCGGCGGCGTTCGGCCGCCGAACACGAGGGGTTGTACATCAGCGGCAGCTCGACGTTCTCCACGGCCGTGGTCTTCGGCAGCAGGTTGTAGTTCTGGAAGACGAAGCCGATCTTGCGGTTGCGCAGCGTGGCGCGCTGGTTCTTGTCCATCGAGCGCACGGGGATTCCGTCGAGGTAATACTCCCCGGAGGTTGGCGAATCGAGGCATCCCAGGGTGTTGAGCAGCGTGGATTTCCCCGATCCCGAGGTTCCCATGATCGTCACGAACTCCCCTTCGTGGATGGTGAACGACACCCCGCGCAGGGCATGGACCGTCTCGTCGCCGACGTGGAAATCGCGGCGGATGTTCTCCAGACGGATGATCTCCTTTTCCGTATTCATGGCGACGCTACTTTTTCTTGTTGCCCTCGCCCGGAGGCGTCGGCATGAAGGGGCTGCGCTCGACGCTGGGCTGCGTCGCGGTCGTTGCGGCGGCCATCTCCACGGCCACCACGTCGCCATCGTCCAGTCCTTCGAGAATCTCCGTGCGGTCGCCGCTCACGGCACCGGCCGTCACCAGACGCGGCTCCAGCGTCGTTCCGTTGACCACCCATACGGTCCGTTTCGATCCCGAGGCGGCGTGTTCCGCCTCCGCCTCGGCGGTCATGCCCAGCTCGGCGAGCAGCGCGGCGTCGGGCACGAAGCGCAGGGCGCGCGTCGGAACCGAGAGGGCATTCTCCTTTTCGAGCGTATAGATCGTGACGGTGGCCGTCAGTCCGGGTTTGAGCTTCAGGTCGGGGTTGTGGGCCGTGATGACCACCTCGTAGGTCACGACGCTCGACTCGGTGGTCGCCTCGAGGCGCACCTGCTCGACCACCCCCTCGAACGTGTCGTCCGGATAGGCGTCGACCGTAAAGCTTACGCGCTGCCCGTCCCGTACCTGCCCGATGTCGGCCTCATCGACGTCGGCCACCACCTGCATCTGCGTGAGGTCGTTGGCGATGGTGAAGAGCGTCGGGGTCTCGAATCCCGCGGCCACGGTCTGTCCCTCCTCGACCGCCCGGCTGATCACCACGCCGTCGATCGGCGAGGTGATGGTCGCATAGCCGAGGTTGCGCTCGACCTTGACCATCGCGGCCTTGGCCTGCTCGTAGGCGTTGCGGGCCGTCTCGTAGAGGTAGAACGCCTCGTCGTACTCGGCGTCGCTGACCAGCTCCTTCTCATGAAGCGTGCGCGTGCGCGTGTAGTTCTTGAGCTGGTACTCGTACTGGGTCTTGCAGCTCGCCTCCTCGGCCTGCGCCGACTCCAGTTCGGCCTGAAGGGTCACCTTGTCCATCTCGGCAATCAGCTGCCCGGCCTTCACCACGTCGTTGTAGTCGACGTAGAGCTTGTCGATGATGCCCGATACCTGGGTGCCGACCTCGACCTCCGTCACGGGTTCCACCGTGCCGGTCGCCTGCACCGAATTGCTGATCTTGATGCGCTCGGTCGGAGCGGTCTCCAGCGTGATGCCGCTGTCCTTGGCCGGGCGCAGCAGCAGCCAGCATCCTGCGGCCACCACCACCAGGCAGCCGGCCAGGATCCATTGTTTGCGTTTTGTTGTCATATGGCGTGATGCGTGTTAATAATTCGACGTGACCTCCCGGCCCTGATAGATGTTGAGCAGCTCGATGTTCATCAGCGCCAGGTACTTGGCCTGCAGCACCTCCTGACGGGCCGAGGCGTATTCGTTCTGCGCCGTGAGCAGCTCGACGGTGTTCTTCATGCCGACGGCAAACTGTTCGTCGGTCAGGCGGAAACTCTCCCCGGCGTAACGCTCCTTCTCGGTGGCGGCGAGGTATTGCGACTGCGCCGACACGGCGTCGAGGTAGGCGGTTTCGACCTTGCGGACCAGCGTCTTGCGCAGATCCTGCCACGAAAGCTGGCTGTTGGCCACCTCGAGGCGCGCCTTGTTGACGGCCGTGCGGTTGCGGCGGTTCGAGAAGATCGGGACGCTCAGCGTGAGCCCGATGTTTTCGTTGAAACGGTTCCAGAGCTGCGTGCCGCTTTCGAAACTGTTGCCCGACATGTACCCCGATCCGATGCCTGCCGAGAGCGACAGTGTGGGGAGGAATCCGGCCCGGGCCTGCTTCACGCCGAGCTCCGCGGCCTCGACGGCCAGTTCGCCGCGCCGGATCTCGGGCATCACCTCAAGGGCCGTGGCGTAGATGTCGCTCTTCGAGGGCAGCGTTGCCAGGACCTCCGCGTCGTCGATCGACGGCGTTGCGATGTGCATCTCCTCGGCGATGTCGAGTTCGAGCAGCTGCTTGAGCTGCAGGCGGTAGTCGTCGAGCGACGTGCGGGCCACCGTCACCTGGTAGCGGTCGCTCGCATACTGACTCTCGAACTGCGCGAGGTCGACCTTGCTGATCGATCCCGCGGCCTTCATCTCGGCGGCGCGGTCGCGCTGCGCCCGGGAGATCTCGGCGGTGCTCTCGGCAATGGTCACCGCATCGGCGGCGTAGAGCGTCTGGAGGTAGGCCTGCACGATGGCCACACGAATGTCGTTCTCCGATTCGGCGACCGTCAGGGCGTCGATGTCATTCTGGAGGTTCTGCTGCCGGACGGCCGTGCGGAGCTTTCCGCCGTTGTAGAGCGTCATCTCGGCATTCACGCCGTAGGTGGCCGTGTAGCTGTTGCGGTCCTCGGCGTTCGACGAGGGGTAGTTGGTGAATCCCTGGGTTGTCGAGGCCGCGAGCGACGGTAGCAGGGCGGCCTTCGCCTCCCGGGTGTCTTCGAGTCCGGAGAGGTAGTTGTTGCGGTTCTGTTGCAGCTGGATGTTGTTCTCCAGGGCATAGCTGAGGCAATCGTGAAGCGTCCAGACCTTCACGGAGTCCTGGGCGGCGGCCATCTGGCCTCCGAGCAGCGCGGCGATACAACCCATCAGCAGGTATCGTTTCATGGCGAAAGGATTTGTTTTGCCGCAAAACTACCTGCAACGCATCACGCGTGCAATTAAAATGGACGAATGCCGGGATTTTGTCGACGAACGGGGCGGATTTCCGAAAGGAGAGTCGGACTGTGCGGGGAATTGCCGGAAGGGGGGCGAATAAAAAACGAGGCCGGAGAACTCTCCGACCTCGTTTCAGTGCCCAGGACAAGGATCAATTCGTGAAAACGGATACAAATGGTTGAATTTTAGATTATTTTATAACTATTTGTTTTGTAGTATTTTAAAATTCAAAAGAGTGGATATTTACCTTTCCTGTTTTAGGCATTTTTCATAAATGCGGACACGATGCGGACACGGATTTGTTGCTGTATTTAAATATAAATCATATATTTGCGAAGCA
>CALUMQ010000002.1 GCA_944321765.1 uncultured Alistipes sp. | reverse complement strand
CTGCAAAGCCTGCATCTCGGGGGTGTTCTCCGCGGCGCAGAGCATGCCGAAGATCAGCTCCGTCTGCGCGAGCATCCGCCCCGAGCGGTCGTAGGCGAGGATGACGTTCTCGAACGTCGGGGCGTCGCTGTCCGACGTGATGGCGTCGACCTCGGCGTCGTGCAGCGACATGCCGCGCTCCAGGGCGGGCAGGAAGTGCTCGGCGCGCAGGCGGTCGAAGGGAGGCACGCCGAAGGGCGTGTTCCACTCCTCGAAGAAGGGATTGGGACCCGAACTCTTCTCCGACTGGCAGGATACGGTGGTCATGGAGATGGAAAGTGTGAGCAATAATCCGAAAATAGGTTTCATCTATCGTGTTATTTATGTACCTTTGCGACGCTGAATACGGACAAAGGTACACAAAATTCCACAAAAACAACAACAGCGCGACCGCACAGCCATGCAACTCTTCTACGCACCGGACATCTGCCCTCCGCTCCACACGCTGAGCGAGGAGGAGTCGAAACACTGCATTCGGGTATTGCGCCTCGGGCGCGGCAGCAGGATCCACCTTACCGACGGACGCGGAACGCTCTACGTCTGCGAGATCGAAGAGGCCGGGCAGCGGTGCTGCAGCGTGCGGGTGGTCGAGACGCTGCACGAGTTCGAGAAGATGCCCTACCGGCTGACGATGGCCGTGGCGCCGACGAAGAATCCCGACCGCTTCGAGTGGTTTCTCGAAAAGGCTACCGAAGTGGGCATCACGGAGATCATCCCGCTCGACGCCGCACACAGCGAACGGCGCGTCTTCAAGGCGGAGCGCGGCGAAAAGATCATCACCGCGGCGATGAAGCAGTCGCTCAAGGCCTACCGGCCCCTCCTGCACCCCCTCACGACACTCCGCGAGGCGGTCCTGCGGCCGTTCGAAGGGCGGCGGCTGATCGCCCACTGCGCCCCTGCGCTCCGTCCGGAGGGCAAGGCCTATCTGGCCGACACGCTCCGTGCGGGTGAGGCTGCCGAGATCTTCATCGGCCCCGAAGGGGACTTCTCGCCCGAGGAGATCGCCCTGGCGCTCGACAACGGATTCGAGGAGATCACCCTCGGGCCCCAGCGCCTGCGCACCGAAACAGCCGCTCTCGTGGCGGTGGTCATGGCCGCCACGGTAAACCACACCGAACCCCGAAGCTGAAACCTGCCGTTTGGCTGCCGGACACCCCGGCAGCCAACCCATACAACCCGTCATCATGCTGTTTATCTACACGCTACTGTTTCTCCTGCTCACCTGCCTGGTGATCTTCGCCGCGCCGCTGCGCTGCAAGGCGTGGGCAGCCCTTGCGCTGGTGGGCGTCGGAGCCCTGTGGGGCATCGTCCGCGCCGCGCTGGTGCTCGGAGGCGGCTCGCAACCCCTGCTGTGGTCACTTCCCGACACGCTCTTCGGAGGCGACACGGGGTCGATGGATCCCCTCTCGGCCCTCTTCGTCGTGATCATCTCCCTGGGGGGCGTTGCCGCGACGCTCTATTCGCGCGGATACCTCGCGCACACGCTGCCGCAGAAATCCCCGACGCATGTCGCCCTGCACTACGCCTCGCTCGCGGTGATGTTCTACGCCATGCTGGGCGTCGTCTGCTCCGACGGAGGACTCTCGTTCCTCTTCTTCTGGGAGCTGATGACCGTGGCGTCGTTCCTGCTCATCCTCTACGACGCCCAACGGCGCGAAGTGGCCCGCGCAGCCCTCGCCTACCTGATCATGATGCACATCGGATTCGTACTGCTGGTCATCGGCTTCGTGCGGCTCGACACCGTGTGCGGTTCGGGGTCGTTCGATGCCCTGGGCGAGTACTTCCACGAGCACGCCGTATGGCCGCTCTACGCCGTTTTCCTCGCGGGATTCGGCATGAAGGCCGGCATGTTCCCCATGCACGTCTGGCTGCCCGAGGCGCACCCCGCCGCCCCGTCGCACGTCTCGGCGCTGATGTCGGGCGTGATGATCAAGACGGGCGTCTACGGCATCCTGCGCATCACGGGGGCGCTGGGCGACCTGCCCGCACTGCAGACGGCCGGCATCGTGCTGCTCACGGCCGGGATCGTCACGGGCGTGTGGGGCGTGCTGCTGGCCGCGACGCAGAACGACGTGAAGCGCCTGCTGGCCTACTCCTCGATCGAGAACGTCGGCATCATCCTCATCGGCGTGGGCATCGCCGCGCTGGGCAAGGCCGCCGGCAATCCGATGGTCGCGCTGTGCGGCATGGCCGGAGCGCTGATGCACACGCTCAACCACTCGCTCTTCAAATCGCTGCTCTTCTTCGGCGCCGGGAACCTCCTCTCGCAGACGCACACCACGTCGCTCGACAACCTCGGAGGGGTGGCGCGCCACATGCCCCTCACGGCCATTCTCTTCCTGGCCGGAACGGTGGCCATCTGCGCCCTGCCGCCGCTCAACGGATTCGTCTCCGAGCTGCTCATCTACCTGGGACTCCTCGACGGCATCGCCTCGGGGAGCAACATCCTCGCCTCGGCCGCAGGGCTCGTGGCCCTGGCGCTGATCGGCGGAGCCGTGGTGCTGGCCTTCACGAAGCTCTACGGAACGGTCTTCCTCGGTTCGCCCCGCACGCACGAGGTCGCCGAAGCCTCGGAGGTCGACAACGGACGCATCGCGGCGATGGCCGTGCCGCTGGCCGGCATCCTCTTCATCGGCCTCTTCCCCGGTACGGCCGTGGGGCTGGCAACCCGCGCCTCCGACTTCTTCGTCCTCACGCCGGTCGATGCCGCCGAGTGGCTGCTGACCCCGAGCCTCGCGGCCGTCGGACGCACCGTCTGGCTGCTGCTGGTCGTAATCGGCGTGCTGCTGTGGCTCCGTCGCCGCCTGCTCCGCTCGCGCCGCATCACGGCGGGCCCCACCTGGGGGTGCGGATTCACGTCGGTCAACGTCCGCATGCAGTACACCGGCGAATCCTTCTCCGAAGGGCTGCAGGCCGTTGCCCGGCCGCTCACGCAGAGCAGCGGCGACGGAGCCCCGGTGGGCAAGGGCGAAACCTTTCCCGACGCACACTCGTTCGACATCGGACATCGCGACCGCATCGGACGGCTCTTCGCGGCGTGGTGGGTCGAGCTGCTGCGCGTGATCAACCAGCGCGTCATGCGCCTGCGTACGGGCAAGATCAACCACTATGTGCTCTTCGCCCTGGCATTCCTGGCGCTGGTATTCCTCCTGTCGATCTGTAACGTAATCTGATTCCGGCCATGGCTCTGCTCAATACTCTTCTTCTGCTGCTGGCGGCCCTCTGCATCCCGGGGCTCATCAACCGTACCCGGGCACGGCTGGCAGGGCGCAAGGGCATCCGCTTCGTCCAGCACCTCTACGACGTACGGCTGCTCCTGCGCAAGGACGCCGTCTACTCCACAACCACCACGGCGCTCTTCCGCGCCGTGCCGTCGGTCTACCTCGGGGCGGCCCTCGTCGCCGCGCTCCTCATCCCGGTGGGCAACCTGCGGCCCCTCATCTCGTTCGACGGCGATCTGGTGGCCTTCGCCTACCTGCTGGCTCTGGGACGCACGGCGCTGATCCTCGCGGCGATGGATACCGGCAGTTCGTTCGAAGGAATGGGCGCCAGCCGCGAAGCGCTCTACGGCATGCTCGTCGAACCGGCCCTGCTGCTCACCCTCGGGACGCTGGCCCTGCTGACGGGTTACACCTCCTTTGCGGAGATCTTCTCCGGAGAGGCGCCCCGCGGCGCGGAGTTCTTCATCGTGCTGCTCTTCGCCACCTACATTCTGGTGAAGATCGTCTTCACCGAAAGCGGCCGCGTGCCGGTCGACGATCCCCGCACGCACCTCGAACTGACGATGATCCACGAGGTGATGTGTCTCGACTACTGCGGCGTCGATCTGGCCTACATCAAAATGGCCGGATGGGTGAAGAGCGCCGCCCTCTCGATGCTGGCGGCCGATGCCGCCGCGGCACTCTTCGGACTGCACTGGTGGATCGCCGCACCGCTCAGCGTGGTGCTCACCGGCGTGTCGGTGGGCGTCGTCGAGTCGACGCAGGCCCGCAACAAGCTCTCCCGCAACACGACCTTCATTCTGACCATCGCAGCGCTGGCCGCCCTGCTCTTCTTCACGGCCTACCTGCTGCAGCTTAACATCGCGATCCAATGATTCTGCCGCTGATCATCCTCTATGTCATAACGCTCGTCTACCTCTCGATCACCGAGCGTTTCCGCAACTTCGCGGCGCTGATCGGACTGCAGGGATGGCTGCTCTTCGCCATCGCGCTGGTGCGTCTGCACGCCATCAACCCCGCGGAACTCACCTTCATCGCCCTGGAGACGCTGCTCTTCAAGGGCATCCTGGTTCCCGCGCTGCTCTTCGCCGTGATCCGCCGCACGAAGACCAACCACGTCTACCGCTCGGGATCGACCCAGTCGGGATCGCTGCTGCTGTCGCTCGTGGCACTGGCCGTGAGCGCCTCGCTGACCTACTACATCGCCGACTCGACGGTCGACCTCGTCTTCTTCGGCGTGGCGCTCTACGCCCTGCTCAGCGGTCTGATCCTCATCGTTCTGCGGCAGCGCATCTTCTCCCACATGGTCGGATTCCTGGTCATCGAGAACGGCGTGTTCCTCTTCTCGACGGCCATCGGCGTCGAGATGCCGCTGCTGATCAACTTCGCCATCCTGCTCGACATCCTCATGTCGGTGCTCATGCTGGGAATCTTCTTCATGAAGATCGACGACAAGCTCCACGCCGACGACGCCGACTCGCTCACCCACGTAAAGGACTGACGCCATGATCGCATACCTTCTCACAAGCATTCTGATTGCCGGGGCAACCCTCTTCGTGCGCCGCGAGCGGCACCTGTTCTTCACCGGCATGCTCTTCTACGGCGTGCAGGCGGCCTTCGCCGCGGCGATCTTCGCCGGGGGGCTCTACGGCAAGGCGTCGACCGGATGGTTCGCCTTCGACGCCGCGGGCTCGCTCTTCTACGTGCTGCTCTGCGTGGTCTCGGCCTTCGCCTACTTCCACTCCGAGGCCTACCTGCGCGACAACGCCCTGCGCGAGATCCGCACCTACTCGGCACTGCTGATGTTGCTCACGACGGCCATCGCCGGAGCCTACTTCGCCGCGAATCTTGCCGTGACGTGGATCTTTCTGGAGGCCACGACGCTCTGCGCCGCGGGCATCGTCTACTACCGCCGTTCGGCGCATTCGCTCGAGGCGGCCTGGAAGTATGTCTTCGTCTGCTCGACGGGCATCGCCATGGCCTACCTGGGCATTCTGCTGCTGGCCGCCGCCACGAAGTGCGAGTCGCTGCAATACGACGTCGTGGCGCAGAGCGTCGCCGGTGCAAACGCCCTCTACCTGAAGGTGGCCTTTCTGCTGATCCTCTGCGGCTACAGCTGCAAGATCGAGCTCTTCCCGCTCCACACCGTGGGCATCGACGCCAACTTCGCGGCGCCGTCCCCCGCCTCGGCACTGATCTCCACGGGGCTGGTCAACGCCGGATTCCTCGCCCTGCTGCGCGTCTACAAGCTTCTCGCGGCGAGCGAGGTCTTCCCGTGGGTGCGCTCCGTGCTCCTGATCGTCGGCGTGCTGTCGCTCGTCATCGGCGCGCTGTTCCTCCGCCGCACGAACAACTACAAGCGCTTCCTGTCGTATTCGACGGTCGAGAACATGGGCATCGCCGCCATCGGACTGGGCATCGGCGGCGTGGGCGTCTGGGCCGCGGTGTTCCACGTCGTGTGCCATACGCTCATCAAGAGCAGCCTCTTCCTGCAGATGGCCGTCGTGCGGCAGGTCTACAACGGATACCGCATCAACCGCATCGGCGACTACATACACATCAACCGCGTCGGGGCCATCGGCCTGCTCGTGGGCATGGTGGCGCTGATGGCCTTCCCGCCCTCGCCGCTCTTCCTCTCCGAGCTGATGATCCTCGGGGAGACGGTGGCCGTCGGCAAGTGGTGGCTCGTCGGAGGCATGCTGCTCCTGCTATGCATCGTCATCTACTCGTTCTGCTCGCGCATGATCCGTCTCTGCTACCAGCCCAATCAGGACGAGCTGCATCTCTCGAAAGCCGACCGGGCCCTGTCGTGGTCGGCCCTCTCGCTGCTGATAGCCGCCCTGGTGCTGGGGCTCTGGCAGCCTGACTTCCTCCAGGGACTGATCGACCGAATCGTACTGCCATGAAATACCTGATTACCGACAACACCTCGGGCGCCGTGCGCCTGGAGGATATTCCCGAGCTCTCCTACGAGGCGTTTTACGACGACCTTGCGGCCAGGCTCTCCGAGCCGCGCTACCACGTGGCCCACTACTTCGCCGTGCCGTCCGGCGACAGAATGCGCTTCTACTGCCTGCTGCTCGACGATGCCGAAGGACGCATTCTCGTGACCTCCCATGCCATGGAGTACTACGACGCCACGGCCCTGCCGTCGCTCACCGCACGGCATGCGCAGATGCACCCCTTCGAGCGCGACATCACCGAACGCTACGGCATCCGCTTCGACGGACAGCCGTGGCCCAAGCCGCTGCGTTTCCCCGCCGACCGCTACGACCGCCGCAGCTCGATGGACAACTACCCCTTCTACACGATGGAGGGACGTTCGCTGCACGAGGTCAACGTGGGTCCGATCCACGCCGGAATCATCGAACCGGGAGCCTTCCGCTTCATCTGCAACGGCGAGCAGGTGCTGCACCTCGAGATCGCCCTGGGATACCAGCACCGGGGCGTTGAGCGCGCCTTCGAGGAGACGTCGAACCGTCTGCGGCAGGCCTGCCTCGCGGAGGCCGTGGCCGGCGACAGCGCCGTGGCGCACGCCCTGGCCTTTGCCGAGGCGATCGAGCGGCTGACCGGCTGCCAGCGCCCCGCGCAGCTGGACCGCGAACGTGCCGTGGCCCTCGAACTCGAGCGCATGGCCATGCAGATCGCCGACACCGGAGCATTGTCGACCGACGTCGGCTACCAGCTGGGGCAGGTAGCCTGCGAGGCGCTGCGCACGATGACCATCAACACCACGCAGGCGTGGTGCGGCAACCGCTTCGGCAAGGGACTCGTGCGGCCCCACGGGAGCAACCATCCGCTGACGGCCGAGAAATCGGCGATGATCCGCCGCAACGTAGGCGAGATTGCCCGCCGCTACGAAGAGGTCCGGCACGACATCTGCTCGTCCCCTTCGCTGCTGGCGCGCTTCGAGCAGTGCGGCGTGGTGCCGCGCGACGAGATGCTGCGCATCGGCGGTGTGGGCCAGGCGGCCCGCGCCAGCGGCGTGGCGCGCGACATCCGCACGACACATCCGTCGGGATCGTACGCCAAATGTCTGCGTCACGAAACGATCGTCGAGCAGCAGGGCGACGTGATGGCGCGCCTCGTGGTGCGCTGCCGCGAAGTGCTGCAGTCGGCCCGTCACATCGACCGCCTGCTCGCCATCTACGAGGAGAAGTATGCCGCGACGGAGAACCCCTGCGGAGTTCCCGACTACACGGCGCCGCTGCAGCCCTCCACGCTCTCGTTCGGACTCGTCGAGGGGTGGCGCGGCGAGACGTGCCACGTGGCCCTGACCGATGCCGCCGGACGCCTCGCCACCTACCGCATCAAGGACCCGAGCCTCCACAACTGGCTGGCCCTGGCCCTGGCCGTGCGCGGCGAGGGAATCTCCGACTTCCCGATCTGCAACAAGAGTTTCAACCTGTCCTACTGCGGACACGACCTGTAAATAAACGTTCGAGCCATGATCTTTCCGAAAATCAAGGTCCTGCGCAGCCACGGCCGGCAGGCGATCCCCGATCTCGACGCCGTGGCGCTGACCTCCGAGTTCCGGGGGCGCCCGGAGTTGTCAGAAGCGGCCGACAGCGCCGAACAATCCGCCGTGGAGCAGGCTGCGGCCCTCTGCCCCACGGGGGCGCTGTGCGCCGCACCGCTGTCGATCGATCTCGGGCGGTGCCTCTTCTGCGGGGAATGCGCCCGCAAGGCTCCGCGCAACATCCGCTTCACGAACGACTACCGCCTCGGTTCGCCCACACGCGAAGGACTTGTCATCCGCCCGGGCGACACGCACGTGGCTTTCGACATGACCCGGGTGCGGCCCGAACTCGCCCGTCTCTTCTCGCGTTCGCTGCACCTGCGCGAGGTCTCGGCCGGAGGCGATGCCTCGATCGAGATGGAGCTCAACGCCACGGGCAACGTCAACTTCGACTTCGGACGCTTCGGCGTGGGATTCACCGCTTCGCCGCGCCATGCCGACGGCGTGGTGGTCACGGGCCCCGTCTCGGCGAACATGGTCGAGGCGCTGGAGATCTGCTACGACGCCGTCGCCACGCCGAAGCTGCTCATAGCCTGCGGCTCGGAGGCGTGCTCCGGAGGGCTCTTTGCCGAGAGCCGCGCCGTTGACCGCTCGTTCTTCGAGCGCCACACGCCGGACCTCTGGCTCCCGGGCGCCCCGACCCATCCGATGATCTTCATCGACGGAATACGCACCCTGCTGGGCCAGAAAAAACGCGAACAGCCATGAGGGAGAGTCTTCGAACCATCTTCGTGTCGTTCTTCAAGATCGGCATGTTCACCTTCGGCGGCGGATACGCCATGATCCCGCTCATCCAGCGCGAAGTGATCGACAACCGCCACTGGGTCGGGGAGAAGGAGTTTCTCGACCTGCTGACCCTGGCCCAGTCGGTCCCGGGCCCCATCTCGCTCAACACGTCGGTGTTCGTGGGGTACAAGGTCCGCGGACTGCGCGGCGCGGCCTCGGCACTGCTGGGAGCCATCCTGCCGTCGTTCGCCATCATCCTCATCATCGCGCTCTTCTTCACCGACGTGCGCCACAATCCGGTGGTCGACGCCGCCTTCAAGGGGATGCGTCCGGCGGTCGTGGCGCTGATCATCGGTCCGGTGATCTCGCTGGCCCGCGGCATGCACTGGTCGATGTTCTTCGTCATCGCCGCGGCAGCCCTCGCCGTCTGGGGGCTGGGCTGGTCACCGATCTACGTGCTGGTCGCCGCAGCTGCCGCAGGCATCGCCTGGGAGCTCACGCTGGCCCCGCGCCTCGGAAAAAAGAATACGGAAAAAGATAAAGATTAAGGAATAAACAACGGTCCCTAACCGACACACGATATGCTCCTGCTCTGGCAACTCTTCGTCTCGTACCTCAAGATCGGATTCTTCGGATTCGGCGGCGGATACGCCATGCTCTCGCTCATCCAGAACGAGGTGGTCGTGCAGCACGAGTGGCTCACCAACGCGCAGTTCGCCGACATCGTGGCCATCTCGCAGATCACCCCCGGGCCCATCGCCATCAACTCGGCGACCTACGTGGGATACTCGGTGGGCATCGAGGCCGGAAGCGTCTGGTACGGCGTGCTGGGGTCGATAATCGCCACCTTCGCCGTGTGCCTCCCGTCGCTGACGCTCATGATCCTCGTGGCACGCTTCTTCATGCGGCTGAAGAACAACCGCCTGGTCGAGGGGGCCATGCGCGGCATGCGTCCCGTAGTGATCGGCATGATCGCCGCGGCGGCCCTGTTGCTGATCTTTCCCCACAGCAAGGCTCCCGACGAGCAGAACTTCATCGACGCCTGGAGCTGGGTGCTCTTCGGCGGGGTCTTCGTCGGCTCGTGGCGCAAGGTGAATCCCATCCTGCTGATCGTCCTTTCGGCCGCAGCGGGAATCCTGATCTACTACGTATTCTGAAATTTGCGCCCCTCGATCTAAAGGGCTGCCAGCAGGGCGCCCCCCGAAAGCAGGAGCAGCAGGAAGATCACCAGAGACAGCAGCCCCAGAAAGGCCACCACGGTGCCGATGCACCCCCAACGCTGCTCACCGCCGGGCAGCGGATCGGTCAACAGGGCAACGATCAGCCCCACCAGCGGTGTGAAGACGAGGCTGAGGAGAAACGCCCAGCCGAAACCGATGCGGCGGTGGCTGCCGATGATTCCCACCAGCACCGCGAGCAGCGAGCCGCTCAACACGCCGAACAAGACAACAGGAACTCCCATAACAATTGGTTTTCAGTAATTCTGATGACGGGGCCGGACGCCCCCTGTCCGATACCCTATCGGGTAAAACGGTAATAGGTGCCGAGCGGCAGCTCCTTGCCGGCACGGTCCGTAAAGAAGAGTTCGCCCCACTGCTCCTCGGCAGGAGCTCCGAAGGCCTGGCGCACGGCCGTGCGGGCCAGGGTCGACGAAAGGCCCATCGAATAGAGATTCAGCACCAGAAAGGCGTCGTGCGGCTCAAGCAGCCGGGCGCAGCATGCGAGCATCTCGCCGATGTGCTCCTCGAGAACCCACTTCTCGCCGTTGGCCCCGCGTCCGTAGGCCGGGGGATCGAGGATGATGCCGTCGTAGCGGTTGCCGCGGCGCACCTCGCGGCGCACGAACTTCAGGGCATCCTCAACGATCCACCGCACGCCGTCCAGCCCGCTGAGCTCCATGTCCTCGCGGGCCCACGTAACGACCTGCTTCACTGAATCGACGTGCGTCACTTCGGCCCCGGCGGCCCGGGCCGCCAGCGTCGCCCCGCCCGTATAGGCAAAGAGGTTCAGCACGCGGGGCGTCCGCCCGAACGCGGCTCCGGAGGCCAGCCGGCAGCACCGGTCGTAGATGAAGTTCCAGTTCGCGGCCTGTTCGGGGAAAAGCCCCACGTGTTTGAACGACGTGAGCCCGAGGCGCATGCACAGCTTCATGCCGCGGTAGGCGTAGTGCACCGTCCAGCGGTCGGGCATCTTCGGGCCCAGACGCCATTCGCCGCGTTCGTCGCTGCGGGCATCGCGCAGAAACGAGGCGTCGGCCATTCGCTGCCACTCCTCCTCGGAAAGCGTCCGCCGCCAGATGGCCTGCGGCTCGGGACGCCGCAGCACGTAGCGTCCGAAGCGTTCGAGTTTTTCGAAATCGCCCGTGTCGAGAAGTTCGTAGTCGGGAAAATCGGGGGTCAGTTGCTGCTGCATGGCTATGTTATCTGTTTTTCGGATCGTTTTTACGTCGGGAACTCTCCCGCACGAGCGACATCTCGCACGCCGCACAGTCGAACTCCAGGCGGTAGCGGTCGCCGCCGTGTTCGAGGTAGAGCGGGCCGCCGAGACGCGACCCCTCGCGCAGGCATTCGCCGATCTCGCGCCGGATGCAGTAGGACGACTGCATCACACGGCACCCTTCGAGCGACGGAGCCAACTCCTCGGCGGGGGCGATTCCGCGCACCCCGTGGTCGCGGTAGAAGGCCTCGGCAAGGCGGTTCGTGACGTTTCCCCCGGCATCGATCCGCTCCGACGGATAACGGGCCTCAAGGTTCTCGGGGAGAATGCGGTGAGTGACCGGCCGCCGCAGCCGCTCCCGCAGCAGGGCGTCGAGCGCCGCGCGCCGCACCTCGGCGGCCAGCGATGCCGGAACGAACCATTCCGTCCCGCGCACCTCAACCTCACGCACGGCAAAGATCGTGTCGCCCGACTTCATGGCCTGCACACGCAGCGTCGCGGCGTTGGCTTCGGGATTTTTCGCCCGGTCGAGGGGCTGGCGGCGTTCGGCACGCGCCGTCGTACCTTCACAGTCGGCGACGGCGATCGAGAGTCCGTCAGCGGTGGCGGTCACCGTGGCCGTAGCCGGAATGACGCGCCGCGTGCGGCTGCGCTCCAGCGCGAGGTTGAAACGCCGGTCGTAGTTGCGGTAGACCTCTGCCCCCGGGGTGATTCCCTCCAGGCGGTTGGGCGTCACGCGCACACCTTCGACGGCATTGACGTTCGTTCCCACGACGCCCCGCGGCGTCACGAAGCACAAGCCGTCGCCCGGGGCCAGATCGTGCGGAGCATCGAGCGTGAAATCACGCGGGGAGACCCTCACCACACGACCGATGCGCTCGCCGACGGATTTCGGCGTGTCGAACGATGCCACACCCGGGCGCTTTCCGTCGAAGAAGTACTCGGAATCCCCGCGCGTAAAGCTCTTCGCGGGGTCGGGCGTGAAGTCCGGCACGCTCTCGCCCACCGACGCCCGACGGCATGCCGGACGTGCGGCGAGCACCTCGTCCAGTGCCCGGCGGTACCAGGCCACGACATTCTTGATATAGGAGATATCCTTCAACCGTCCCTCTATCTTGAACGACACGACGCCGGCATCGACGAGCTCGCCCAGACGCGCCGAGAGGTTCATGTCGCGCACCGAGAGGAGGTGTTTTCGCGAAATCAGCGTCCGGCCGCTGCGGTCGGTCAGATCCCACGGCAGGCGGCACGGCTGGCTGCAGGCCCCGCGGTTGCCGCTGCGCCCGGACATCGACCGCGAGAGGAAACAGCGGCCGCTGTAACCGACGCAGATGGCCCCGTGGACGAAGACTTCGACCTCGGCCGGCGTCGCGGCGCAGATGGCGCGGATCTCGTCGAGCGACAGCGCCCGTTCGAGAATCACGCGGGCAAACCCCGCCTCGCCCAGAAAGCGCGCCTCGGCCGGCGTGCGGATCGCCGTCTGCGTCGAGGCGTGCAGCTCCACGGGAAGCGACATGCGCCGCAGGGCCATGTCCTGCACGATGAGGGCGTCGACCCCGGCGTCGATCAGTTCGCGCGCCGTGCGCTCGGCCGCGGCAAGTTCGTCATCCCACAGCAGCGTGTTGAGCGTCGCATGCACCCGCACGCCGTAGCGGTGGGCGTACTCCACGACGCGCGCGATCTCCTCCGCCGGGTTCCCCGCGGCCTGCCGCGCCCCGAACCGCGCCCCGCCGATATAGACGGCGTCGGCCCCGTAGTCGACGGCAGCCACGGCCGAAAGATAATCCCGTGCGGGAGCCAGAAGTTCGATACGTCTCACAGATGCGCAATTTTGCACAAAAATACGATAATTTTATGAATTGTTTTGTAATTTTGCGTTCTGTAAATCGAATGTACAAACACACTACGATAGTATGCTTACGTTAAAGCAAATCCGCGACGACAAAGAGGCTGCCGTCCGCAAACTCGCCAAGAAGGGCGTCGACGCCGCCCCCGCCATCGAAAAGATCATTGCACTCGACGACCGCCGCAAGGCCATCCAGGTGGAACTCGACTCGACGCTGGCCGCACAGAACAAGGCTGCCAAGGAGATCGGTGCCCTGATGGGTCAGGGACGCCGCGAAGAGGCCGAGGAGCGCAAACACTTCGTGACCGACCTCAAGGAGAAGTCGGCACATCTGCAGGCCGAGTCGAACGACGTCCAGCAGGAGCTGCAGGCCACGCTCGTGACGCTTCCGAACTTCCCGGCCGACATCGTTCCCGAAGGCAAGACGGCTGCCGACAACCTCGTGGTGAAGCTCGTCGAGAGCTACACCAAGCTGCCCGAAAATCCGCTGCCCCACTGGGAGCTGGCCCGCAAATACGACATCATCGACTTCGATCTCGGCGTGAAGCTCACCGGTGCCGGATTCCCCGTCTACAAGGGAAAGGGCGCCCGACTGCAGCGCGCGCTGATCAACTACTTCCTCGACTACAACACCCGTGCCGGCTATCTGGAGGTCGAGCCTCCCGTGATGGTCAACGAAGCCTCGGGGTTCGGCACCGGACAGCTTCCCGACAAGGAGGGACAGATGTACCACGCCACGGTGGACAACTTCTACCTCGTGCCGACGGCCGAGGTCCCCGTGACGAACATCTACCGCGACGTGATCCTCGAGAAGTCGGACTTCCCCGTGAAGATGACCGCCTATACCCCCTGCTTCCGCCGCGAGGCAGGATCCTACGGAAAGGATGTCCGCGGACTGAACCGCCTGCACCAGTTCGACAAGGTCGAGATCGTGCAGCTGTCGCTTCCCGAGACCTCCTATGAGGCACTCGACGGCATGGTCGCCCATGTCGAGGGACTCGTACAGTCGCTCGGACTCCCCTACCGCATCCTGCGGCTCTGCGGAGGCGACATGTCCTTCACTTCGGCCCTCACGTACGACTTCGAGGTCTACTCCGAGGCCCAGAAGCGCTGGCTCGAGGTTTCGTCGGTTTCGAACTTTGAGTCCTTCCAGGCCAACCGGCTCAAACTCCGCTACCGCGACGACGACAAGAAGACCAAACTCGCACACACGCTCAACGGTTCGTCGCTGGCCCTGCCGCGCATCGTTGCCGCCCTGCTCGAGGATTTCCAGACCCCCGAAGGCATCCGTATTCCGGAGGTGCTGATTCCCTACACGGGTTTTGATATTATCAAATAAGTTTCTATATTTGCACCAACACACATTAACCACAAACACGCAAAAAAATGGCTTACAAAATTACCGACGCATGCGTAGCATGCGGCACCTGCATCGGAGAGTGCCCCGTTGAGGCCATCTCGGCCGGCGACATCTACGTGATCGATCCCGACAAGTGCATCGACTGCGGCACGTGCGCAGGCGTATGCCCGAACGAAGCGATCGTCTCGGAGTAACTCCGCGGAGCCTACCGTAAAACGACACGTCCCCGGCCCGGCCGCGGGACGTGTTTTTATTCCATACCCGCCCATGACACTACGTCACCTCCTGCTGCCGCTCCTGATCCTGCTTTCGGCCTGCGGCTCCCGGCCCCACGCCGCGCTCGAACAACGCATCGAGGACATCGCCGCACCGCTCGACGCCCGCATCGGCGTGGCGATCCGTACTCCCGACGGGGCGGTGATCGCCCGGCAGGACACGCTGCTGCCGACGCTGAGCGTCTTCAAGTTCCCGCTGGCATTGGCCGTGCTCGACCGCGCCGCGGCAACCGGCACGCCCCTCTCGCGACCCTTCGATGTCGGACCCGAATGGCTCGATGTCGACACATACAGCCCGATGCGCGACTCGCTCCCGGCCGAAGGCGGCACGGTGACGCTCGCCGGGCTGCTCCGCTACAGCACGTCGCTGAGCGACAACATCGCCTGCGACCGGCTGTTGGACTTCGTCGGCGGGCCGGCGGCAGTGGAAGAGTATGTGCGCGGGCTGGGGATCGACGGGATCTGTATCGCCGCGACGGAGCGTGCGATGCACCGCGCCCCGGAGACCGTACGGAGCAATGCCGCACGCCCTTCGGCACTTTGCGCACTCTTCGACCGGTTCCTGCAGGGCGGGCTGCTGACCGCGGAGCACGACGCCCTGCTGCGGCGTCTGCTCGAGGGCGCGGTAACCGGTTCGAACAAGCTCCGGGCCGGATTGCCCGCCACGGTTACGCTCGGGCACAAGACCGGATCGTCGGACCGCACGCCCGACGGGGTCCGCACGGCCGAGAACGACGCCGGATACGTGCTGCTGCCCGACGGACGCCGGTACTGTATTGCCGTGCAGGTTATCGACTCGCGGGAGGACGATGCGACGAACACCGCGGCGATCGCCGCCATCTCGAAAGCCGCATACGAATACTTCACACAAAACGAGACGTCACGATGAACGACCTGGATAAGATGCGCGCGGGGCGGTGGCTTCATGCCGTGACCCCCGAAATCGGCGAGGCGCTCCGCCGCACCGAGGAGCTCTGTTTCCGCCTCAACCAACTGCCGCCCTCGCACCGTGAGGAGCGGGAGGCGATTATCCGCCGCATGTTCGGGCACGTCGGCAACGACATCTGCCTTCACAGTCCGTTCCACTGCGACTTCGGCGAGCAGATCTCCGTGGGCGACCACTTCGTGGGAAACTTCAACCTCACGATCCTCGATGAAGCACCCGTCCGGATCGGCAACCACGTCTACATCGGTCCCAACGTGGGGATCTACACCGTGCATCACGCCCTGCACGCGGACCAGCGCAACGAGGGGATCATGCAGTCGCTGCCCATCGAGATCCACGACAACGTCTGGATCGGAGGGAATGCCGTCATCCTGCGCGGGGTGACGATCGGCGAAGGGGCCGTAATCGGTGCCGGGAGCGTCGTATCGCATGACATTCCGCCACGGGTCATCGCCGCGGGCAATCCCTGCCGCGTCCTGCGGCCCATTACCGAAGCCGATCGTATCGAGGAGTCGGAGATGGATTGATCCAATCCTCTCCGAGAATTTCCCGACAAAAAAGCGGCGGTGCACCCCTTGCAGGGAGCACCGCCGCCAGTCATTTTCCACAACGGCTATTCGTACAGAAGATACTTCGCACGCAGCGTACGGAAGGCCTCGGCCTCGGGCTCCCAGCGGGTCCGGATCTCGGCATCCGTCGCCCCGTCGAGAATCATTTCGCGGATCCACCCCACGCCGACCAGCTTCTCGAACATCGGCGTAAAGAAGGCCTCGCCCAACCCCAGGTCTGTATAGGCGTCGATCACGTACTTCAGCGAAAAGCCCGTCGCACGGGCCTCAGCGAGCGGCATGCGGCTCAGGTCCTCGCCCCAACAGAGGCGTCCCTCCAGCGGCGGATGCTTCGCCCCGGCCGCAGGGCGCGGCGTGAAGGAGAAGTCGCAGTTCTGCAGATCGGGGTGCCCGTAGATCTCGAACGGCGTATCGGTCCCGCGCCCGAGGCTCACGACCGTTCCCTCGAAGGGACACAGGGCGGCATAGAGATAGACGGCGCGCTGCGTGGGAAGGTTCGGCGACGGAGCCACGGGCAGCACATACTCGGTGTCGTGCGTGTAGTTGCGGCACGGAACGACGGTCAGATCGCATGGGCGCGTCCACCCTTCGCCCACCGACATGCGGGCGATCTCGCCCATCGTCAGCCCGTGCAGCACGGGAATCGGCAGCGCCCCGACACCCGATTTGTAGGTCATGTCGAGCAGCGGCCCCTCGACCTTGTCGCCGTTGGGATTCGGACGGTCGAGCACCACGACGCAGCGTTCGAATTCGGCGCAGGCCTCCATCATGCGCAGCATCGAGATATAATAGGTGTAGAAACGAAGCCCGACATCCTGCATGTCGACCACCAGCACGTCGAACGACCGCATCACCTCGTCCGACGGCCGTTGCGTGCGTCCGTCGTAGAGCGAGCGAATCGGAACGCCCGTACGCGCATCGGTCGAACTGGCGACCTTTTCGCCGGCATCGGCCGTTCCGCGGAATCCATGCTCGGGAGAGAAGATGGCCCGGAGGTCGAAACCGCTGTCGTGCAGCAGGTCGACCAGGTGCACGCGCCCCGCGGCATCGGTCGGAACCGGCTCGCCCGTGACGCCCTGCACGCCGGGCATTTCGGCCACCGAGGTCTGGTTGGCCAGCACCGCCACGCGTTGTCCGCGCAACAGCGGGAAGTAGGCCGCCGTGTCGGTCATGCCGACCAGCACGTCGGCCGGCCACTCCAGCGAGATCTGCGCCGCGGCACTGCCGTACAGCAGCAGCCCGGCAACCAGGACGGCAATCCTACGCATCGGCTCCGTACTCCATGAGGTAGGCCTTGATGAAGGCGTCCAGATCGCCGTCCATCACCGCCTCGACGTTCGAGGTCTGCACCCCCGTGCGATGGTCCTTCACGCGGCGGTCGTCGAAGACGTACGAACGGATCTGCGATCCCCACTCGATCTTCTTCTTCGAGGCTTCGAGCGCCTGCTGCGTGGCCATGCGCTTGTCCAGCTCGCGCTGGTAGAGTTTCGACCGCAGGATGCGCATGGCATTCTCACGGTTCATCAGCTGCGAGCGCGTCTCCATGTTCTCGATCAGGTACTCCACCGGTTCGCCCGTATCGGGATCCTTACCGTGGTAGCGCAGGCGCACGGCCGTCTCGACCTTGTTGACGTTCTGACCGCCGGCACCCGACGAACGGAAAGTGTCCCACTCGATGTCGGACGGGTTGATCGTGATCTCGATCGTATCGTCGACGGCCGGCGAGACGAAGACCGACGCAAAGGTAGTCTGACGCTTGTTGTTGGCGTTGAACGGCGAGAGGCGCACCATGCGGTGCACGCCGTTCTCACTCTTGAGGTAGCCGTAGGCGTATTCGCCCTCGAACTCCAGCGTGCACGACTTCACGCCCACCTCGTCGCCGGCGTGGTAGTCGGGCCCCTTGACCTCGTAGCCGTGGGCCTAGCCCCAGCGCGTGTACATACGGAGAAGCGTCGACGCCCGGCCCCGAGCCGCGGTACCTCCCGCACCGGCGTTGATGTCCATGATGGCCCCGAGCTTGTCCTCGTCGCGGCGCAGCAT
>CALUMQ010000001.1 GCA_944321765.1 uncultured Alistipes sp. | reverse complement strand
TGAATCTGGTCGTCGGCTGCACCGTCGGCTGCACCTACTGCTATGCCCGCAACAACTGCCGACGCTTCCACATGACCGACGATTTTTCCGTCCCGGAGTACATGCCCCGCAAGCTCCGCATCCTCGACGGCCGCGACCCGCGGGTCTTTCTGATGACCGGCATGAGCGACTTCTCGGACTGGCGGCCCGAGTGGAACGCCGAGGTGTTCGAACGCATGGCCCGCAATCCGCAGCACGCCTATCTCTTTCTGACCAAACGTCCCGAGCGGCTCGATTTGCAGACCGACGACGACAACGTCTGGATGGGTGTCACCGTGACGTGCGAGGCGGAGAAGGGACGTATCGCCACACTGCGCCAACACGCCCGGGCCCGTCACTACCATGTGACTTTCGAGCCGCTGTTCGGGCCGATCGAAGGGCTCGACCTGACGGGCGTGGAGTGGATCGTCGTCGGCATCGAGACCGGACGCCGCCGCGGCAAGGTCGAAGCCCGGCCCGAATGGGTGAGGGGCATCATCGCCCAGGCCCGGGCGCAGGGGGTGGCGGTTTTCATGAAGGAGGAACTGTTGCCGATTATGGGTGAGAGCGGCATGATACAGGAGTTACCCGAAGCATTCAAACAAAGAGTATGGAACAGGAACTGATTCGCGACATCGACGTGCAGAGCGTCATGACCCGTTCGTCGCTGCCCGTGGGCGGCTATTCGGTCAACCCCTACGTGGGGTGTCCCCACGCCTGCAAGTATTGCTACGCTTCGTTCATGAAGCGTTTCACGGGCCACACCGAACCGTGGGGCTCGTTTCTCGACGTCAAGCACTGGAAACCCGTCGGCAATCCGCACCGCTTCGACGGCCAGCGCATCGTCATCGGCTCGGTGACCGACGGCTACAACCCCTTCGAGGAGCAGTTCCGGCGCACGCGCCGGCTGCTCGAGGAGCTGCGCGGCACAACGGCCGAGATTATGATTTGCACCAAGTCGGACCTTGTGCTGCGCGACCTGGAGCTGTTGCGGGAATTTCCGCGCGTGACGGTCTCGTGGTCGGTCAACACGCTCGATGAGACCTTCCGCGCCGACATGGACCGTGCGGTGAGCATCGAGCGGCGGCTCGAGGCCATGCGGCAGGTCTACGAGGCGGGCATCCGCACCGTCTGCTTCATATCGCCGATTTTCCCCGGCATCACCGACCCGAAGGCCATCATCGAGCGGGTGCGCGAGTATGCCGACCTCGTCTGGCTCGAGAATCTCAACCTGCGCGGGCAGTTCAAGGGGACCATCATGGCCTACATCCGGGAAAAGCACCCCGAGCTGGTGCCTTTGTACGAGGATATCTACAACCGCCGCCGGACGGACTACTGGCAGGCGCTCGAGCGGGAGATGGCCGACTACGCCGCCGCCAACGGAATGCCCTACCGCGTCAACGACCTCCCCTACGGCCGCTCCGAGAAGGGGCATCCGGTCGTGGTCAACTACTTCTACCACGAAAAAATCCGCCGCTCCAACCGGTAGCAGGCGGAAGCGACACACCCGGGCGAGGTGCGGCAAGGCCGGAGGCAGAAGGCTGGCCCTGAACGGTAAGGGGCGTCCGAAACAGGGAGACAGGAGCCGGTAGAACGCGCTCAGGGAGAGGGCTGACCTTCGGAGGCGGGCTCTACCCGCGCGGGCCGTACTTGCGCTCGAAGAGGTCCGCATGGCTCTGCCCCCAGGCAATCATGGCGTCGATGAGCGGCAGCAGCGAGGCCCCCAGCTCCGTGAGCGAGTACTCCGAGCGTGGAGGGAGCTCGGCATAGATGGTCTTGGCCACCAGCCCGTCCTCGACCAGCTCGCGGAGCTGGAGGTCGAGCACGCGGGGCGTCGCCTCGGGCAGCTGACGGTGGAGTTCGCTCGGCCGCAGCGGCCGGTGGCGCAGTTCGTCCAGAATGCAGGACTTCCACTTCGAATCGATAAGGCTCATGGTCAGCCGCAGCGGGCAGTCCAGGTCGACGGGAATCTTTCGTTCGTACATGGTGCGGATGGGTTTGGTCACACAAAGATAGGGATAACCCCCGAAAAGAGGGGTATACCGAAAAAATTTTCGGTACGAGAATCATTTTTCGGTACTTGCGCAGCCGCACGGCGCGTCGTAATTTTGCGGTTGAACGAAAAACCCCTAAAACACCAAGCGTATGAGAGCAAGCATCGAAGAGTACAAGGCCGTCGAGCAGGCGGCCATGAAGTTCGTCAGGAGCGTGGCCGAGGGCGACAGCACGCCGGCCCGCGAGCTGTTCATCGACGAGGCCGTGCTGTTCGGCTATCTGGACGGCCGCCTCGAGCACGGCAGCATCGAGCAGTTCTACCACAACGTCGACACGGTCGCTGCCGGTCAGGAGTTCCGGGCGCGCGTCGATGTCCTCGACGTCGAGGAGACGCTGGCCGTCGTCCGCGTGCTCGAGGAGCGGTGGGGCGGCCGCATCGACTTCACCGACTATCTGCTGATGATGAAGATGGATGGCCGGTGGCGCTGCGTCGCAAAGGCCTACAACCAGAATTCCGATACCATTAAAAAATAACAAGGGAGATACCACCATGAAGATTACGGTCATTACGGGCAGCCCCCGCCGCAAGGGCAACAGCTTTGCCATGACGGAGGCATTCATCCGGGCTGCGGAGCAGCGCGGCCACACCATCGAGCGGTTCGACGCCGCCTTTCTGAAGATTGGCGGCTGCCACGCCTGCATGACGTGCTACAAGACGGGCAAAGCCTGCTCGTTCGACGACGATTTCAACCGCATCGCGCCGGCCATTCTCGAGTCGGAGGCCGTCGTATTCACCATGCCGGTCTACTGGTACTCGATTCCGGCGCAAATCAAGGGGGTCATCGACCGCCTCTTCTCACTGGTGGTGGGCGGCAAGGCGTATGCTGGCAAGAAGTGCGCGCTGATTGCCTGCTGCGAGGAGGAGGATATGACGGTGCTCGACGGCGTACGGGTGCCCATGGAGCGCACGGCCGCCCTGCTCAAGTGGGAGATGGTCGGCCAGGTGCTCATCCCCGGCGTGCTGAACGAGGGCGACATCGACCGCACGGAGGGCTGCCGGCAGGCTGCCGCTCTGGCCGAGCGCTTCTGAGCCGCACGCTGCGGCCGCTCCGCAGTCGCGTCTGAGACGGGGAGGGCGCTGCGCTTCGGTCCCGCGCAACGGGAGCAGCGGAGAGCTCCGCTCCGGACCCGCACAACAGACGCAGCGAAGCGTACCGCACGGCAACCCCATCGGGACAATCCCGGGCTTGTGATGAGCCCGGGATTTTTTTGTCCCCGGCGCCGGCAGCGGAAGGGTCGTCCGGCCGGAGCTCCGCGTGCCCCGGCGTCCCGGAAGCGGAAAAAATGACGGCGGGATGATGCCCGGCGGCCCGGGAGCGGGGAGGATGGCGGCCCGGAAGCGCGCCTCGGCGGAAGAGAGGGCGCCGTATGCCGTTCAGACCGCCATACGGACCGTTCATCCCCCGAAAAGGCGAGTTCGGAGGATTCTCATCCCGGGGCCGCGGCGCCCGCGCTATTTTTGTACCGTTAAAAACTGTACAAAAAACTATCAATCTTCGCATACCATGTTCCAATCCATCGTCCGCTTTGCGGTCACGAAAAAACTCTTCGTCGGATTGACCACCCTCTTCCTGCTGGCGGGAGGAATCTATTCGATGATGACGCTTCCGGTCGACGCCGTGCCGGACATCACCAACAACCAGGTGCAGATTGTGACCGTCTCCCCCACGCTCGCTCCGCAGGAGGTCGAGCAGCTCATCACCTTCCCCATCGAGGTGGCGATGAGCAACATCATGAACGTCCAGGAGATTCGCTCCGTGTCGCGCTTCGGTCTGTCGGTCGTCACGGTGGTCTTCAAGGAGAGCGTGCCGATTCTCGACGCCCGGCAGCTCATCAACGAACAGATACAGACCGTCGCCGGAGAGATTCCCCCCGAGCTGGGCACCCCCGAGATGATGCCCATCACCACGGGTCTGGGCGAAATCTACCAGTATACGCTCGACGTCGAGCCGGGCTACGAGAAGCGCTACGACGCCATGGAGTTGCGCACCATCCAGGACTGGATTGTCAAGCGCCAGCTGTCGGGCATCCCGGGAATCGTCGAAATCAACAGCTTCGGAGGCTACCTCAAGCAGTATGAGGTGGCCGTCGACCCCGACGCCCTCTACTCGCTCAACATCACCATCGGCGACGTCTTCGAGGCGCTGAGCCGCAACAACGAAAACACGGGCGGCAGCTACATCGAGAAGGTCAACCGCGCCTACTACATCCGCTCCGAGGGTATGATTTCGTCGCTCGACGACATCCGCCGCATCGTGGTGGCCAACCGCGGCGGCATCCCGATTCACGTGAGCGACGTGGGCACCGTGAAGTTCGGCTCGGCCAAGCGCTTCGGCGCCATGACGCGCGACGGCAAGGGCGAGTGTGTCGGCGGCATCGCCATGATGCTCAAGGGGGCCAACGCCAACGTGGTCACCCGCGAGTTGGAGTTGCGCGTGGAGAAAATCCAGAAGATGCTGCCCGAAGGGGTCACCATCAACCCCTATCTGAACCGCTCGGAGCTGGTCAACCGCAACATCTCGACCGTGATTCGCAACCTCATCGAGGGGGCCATCATCGTCTTCATCGTGCTGATGCTCTTCCTGGGCAACGTCCGCGCCGGCCTGATTGTCGCCTCGGTCATCCCGCTGGCTATGCTCTTCACATTCATCCTCATGCACATATTCGGCGTCTCGGCCAACCTGATGAGTCTGGGCGCCATCGACTTCGGTATTGTCGTCGACGGCTCCATCGTCATCGTCGAGGGAATCCTCGCCCACCTCTTCGTGCGGCAGAACCTCGGCCGCACGCTCTCCCGCCGCGAGATGGACGAGCAAATCATCGCCGGTGCCGGCAACGTGGTCCGCTCGGCCACCTTCGCCGTCATCATCATCCTCATCGTCTTCTTCCCGATTCTCACGCTGACGGGCATCGAGGGCAAGTACTTCACCCCGATGGCCAAGACGCTCGTATTCTGCATCATAGGAGCGCTGCTGCTCTCGCTGACCTACGTGCCGATGATGTCGTCGCTCGTACTGCGGCGCCGCATCAGCGACCGTCCGACCTTCGCCGACCGCTTCTTCGCCTGGCTCAACCGCATCTACCAGCGCTGCCTGGCCTTCTGCCTGCGCTTCAGCTGGGGGACCGTCGCCGTGGCCGTGGCGGCCTTCATCGGCAGCCTCATGCTCTTCACGCGGCTCGGTGCGGAGTTCATCCCCACGCTCGACGAGGGTGACTTCGCCATGCAGATGACCCTGCCGGCCGGAAGCTCGCTCACGCGCAGCATCGCCGTCTCGGAGCAGGCCGAGAAGATTCTGATGGAGAACTTCCCCGAAATCAAACACGTCGTGGCCAAAATCGGTACGGCCGAGGTGCCGACCGACCCCATGGCCGTCGAGGATGCCGACGTGATGATTGTCATGAAGCCCTTCGAGGAGTGGACCAGCGCCTCGTCGCGCGCCGAACTGGTCGAGAAGATGAAGGCGGCGCTCGATACGATTCCCGACGTGGAGTTCAACTTCAGCCAGCCCATCCAGCTGCGCTTCAACGAGCTGATGACGGGCGCCAAGGCCGACATCGCCATCAAGCTCTACGGCGAGGACATGGCCGAGCTCTACGACAAGGCGCGCGAGGCGGCCCGCTACGTCGAGCAGGTGCCCGGAGCTTCGGACGTGCTGGTCGAGCAGGCGATGGGTCTGCCGCAGCTCGTAGTGAAGTACAACCGTGCCAAGATTGCCCGCTACGGCATCAACATCGAGGAGCTCAACAGCATCATCCGCTCGGCCTACGCCGGCGAGACGGCCGGTACGGTCTTCGAGAACGAGCGCCGCTTCGACCTGGTCGTACGCCTCGACCAGCGCAAGGTGGCCGACCTGAACCTCGACCGGCTCTTCATCCGCACCTCCGAGGGGATTCAGATTCCGGTGAGCGAGGTGGCCACCATCGACCTGGTGAACGGCCCGCTGCAGATTAACCGCGACGCCACCAAGCGGCGCGTGGTCATCGGCGTGAACGTCCGCGACGCCGACATCCAGCAGGTCGTCGAGTCCATCCGCCAGACGCTCGAACAGCACGTCACGCTCAAGCCGGGCTACTACTTCGAGTACGGCGGTCAGTTCGAGAACCTCCAGAACGCCATCCGCACGCTGCTGGTCGTGATTCCCGTGGCGCTGATGCTCATCCTGCTGCTGCTCTTCTTCGCCTTCAAGAGCGTGACCTACTCGCTGGTGGTCTTCTCGACGGTTCCGCTCTCGATTATCGGCGGCATTCTGGCGCTGTGGCTGCGCGGCCTGCCCTTCAGCATCTCGGCCGGCGTGGGCTTCATCGCGCTCTTCGGTGTAGCTGTATTAAACGGTATTCTGATGATAAACCACTTCAATGCTCTGAGAGAGAGCACCACACATCGTCTCTCGACCGGCCGCGTCATCGCCCGCGGCACGCAGCACCTGCTGCGCCCCGTCTTCCTGACCGGACTGGTCGCCTCGCTGGGCTTCGTGCCCATGGCCGTCGCCACCTCGGCCGGGGCCGAAGTGCAGCGCCCGCTGGCAACGGTCGTCATCGGCGGACTCTTCGTCTCGACGCTGCTCACGCTCTTCGTCGTCCCGGTATTCTACAGGCTGGTGGGCTCGGCTCCGCTGCTGCTGCGCCGCCTGCTTCCCGTGCTGATGCTCCCCGCACTGATGCTGCTGCCGCTCGAAGGACACAGCCAGCAGCGCGTGACGCTCGACGAGGCGGTTGCGATGGCCCTCGAAAACCATCCCCGCCTCAAGTCGGCCGACGCGGCCGTCGAACGGACCCGCGCCATGCGCGGCGAGTCGTGGGAGCTGGCCCCGACGACGGTCGACTACTCCTTCGGACAGCTCAACGGCACGGAGCGCAACGACCGTGAAATCAGCATCACGCAGTCGTTCGGCTCGCTGCTCACCCCCTTCTACAAGAATGCGCTCGTGCGGCGCCAGACCGAAACCGGAGGCCACTACCGCGAGCTCGTGCGGCGCGAGGTTGTCGCCGAGGTCAAGCGCGCCTGGTCCTACTACCTCTACACGCAGGAGCTCTGCCGCCTCTACGCCGACCAGAATGCGCTGGCCGCCGAGCTCTCGCGCACGAGCGAGCTGCGCTACCAGCAGGGCGACATCACCCGCCTCGAGCAGAGCATGACCGCGACGATGGCCGCCGAGATGCGCAACCGTCTCTTCCAGGCGCAGGAGGAGCAGAAGGTCGCCGCCGCACGGCTCCAGTGGGCCTGCTATGCCGATGCGCCGCTCATGCCCTCCGACACGCTGCTGACCCGCTTCGATGCGCCGAAGGAGATTTCGGCCGACCTGCAGCGCAGCTACTTCCAGTCGCAGGTGCGCGAGGCCGAGGCCCGCACGCGGGTCGAGAAGAGCCGCTTCTTCCCCGAGCTCTCGTTCGGATACCAGCGGCAAAACATCCTCCCCGACAAGGGGCTGAACGCCTACGTCATCGGCGCCTCGTTCCCCATCTTCTTCAACACCCGCCGCAGCCGCATCCGCCAGGCCAAGGCCGACGCCTACATCGCCCGCAACGATGCGGCGCTCAACCTGCGCAACGTCGACAACCGCATCACCGAGCTGCAGGCCAACCTGCGCCGCTACGAGGAGAGCCTGCGCTACTACGTCGAATCGGCGCTTCCCGAGGCCGAGACGCTCGTGCGCGCCGCCCGGCTGCAGCTGGCCAACAGCGAGACGACCATCGCCGAATACATCATGAGCCTCAATACGGCGCTCGAAATCCGCCGCGGCTACATCGAGACGCTCAACCAGTACAACATCACCGCACTCGAATACGAACTCTACCGATAAACACATCCAGTCATGAAAAAGATACTTCTTCCCATCGCGGCGCTTCTCTGCGCCTGCTCGTCGGCTCCGACCGCACCGGCCTCGACGGCTGCATCCGAAGCCGCCGCTACCGACAGCATCGCGGCCGCCCCGGCCGAAGAGCCCGCCTCCGAGGTCGACGCCGCATCGGGCGCCACGTCGGTGCCCAACGAACCCACCTTCAACGGCATTCTGGTCCTCCCGCCCCAGAGCCGCGCCACGGTGACGCTGACCATGGGCGGGTCGATTCGCTCCACCACGCTGCTGCCCGGCGCCTACGTCAAGCAGGGCACCGTGCTGGCGACGCTCGAGAATCCCGAGTTCATCGCCCTGCAGCAGTCCTACCTCGACAGCCATGCGCAGTATGAGTTTCTGCGCACCGAGTTCCTGCGCCAGCAGACCCTCGCGCGCGAGGAGGCCTCGTCGCAGAAGCACTTCCAGCAGAGCAAGGCCGAGTACCTCTCGATGCGGAGCCGCATGGATGCCGCCGCAGCCCAGCTCGCTCTGCTGGGCGTCGACACGACGCGTCTGCTCTCCGGAGGTATCATTCCCTACCTCGACATCAAGGCCCCCATCAGCGGCTATGCGGCCGACGTGAAGATGAACATCGGCCGCCACTTCGACGTCGGCGAGCCGCTCTGCGAGATTGTCAACAAGAGCGACATGATGCTGCGTCTGACCGCCTACGAGAAGGACCTCGCCAACCTGCGGGCGGGCGACCGGGTCGAGTTCCGCGTCAACGGCATCGAGGGGGAGACCTTCCACGGGGTCATCACCATGGTCGGCCAGCAGGTCAACAACGAGAACCGCTCGATTGACGTCTACGTCCGCATCGAGGGGCAGAATCCGCAATTCCGCCCGGGAATGTACGCCATGGCGCGCATCGCGCGGAAATAATGCTATTTTTGCACCATGAAAGCCTCCGTTCCGTTCAAGAACCGCTATCTGCTCTCCACGCTCCTGGTCTCGGCCGTGGTGGCCGTGCTGATACACTTTCCCGAGGTGCTGTCGCTCTCGGACAGCTTCGAACGGGAGCAGCTCTTCACGGGGATGGAGCCCAAGGATGTCTTCAACGAGATACTCTTCACCTTCATCTCGCTGCTGCTGCTCTTCGGCTTCAATGCGCTCATCTTCCACTTCAACTCGCCGCTGGTGCGGGTGACCGGGTGGAAGACGGTGCTCTCGTTCCTGCTGACGTGGGCGGCGAGCAACCTTCTGGGGCAGCTCTTCGTCTGGCTCCACCACCAGTTCGACATCCCGGCCATCGACGCCATGGTGCACCACTACCTGCACCCGCTGCGCGACTTCATCATGTCGAGCATCGTCTCGGGCAGCAACTACATCTTCCACCTCATCGTGCGGCAGCAGCGCATCGTCGTCGAGAACGAGGAGCTGCGCACCGAGAGCCTGCGCCACCAGTTCGAGTCGCTCAAGGAGCAGCTCAACCCCCACATGCTCTTCAACTCGCTCAACACGCTCCAGTCGCTGATTCGCGAGTCGCCCGCCCGGGCGCTCGACTACACGCAGGAGCTCTCGCGCGTGTTGCGCTACACGCTCCAGGACAACGACCGGCAGAGCGTGACGCTGGACGAGGAGATGCAGTTCGCCGAGGCCTACATCTACCTGATGAAGATGCGCTACGAGGAGAATCTGCGCTTCGAGGTGAAGATTGACGAGTCCACAAGGGGGATGCTGCTGCCGCCCATGTCGGTGCAGCTGCTCGTCGAGAACGCCATCAAGCACAACGAAATCAGCAACCGCAATCCGCTCACCATCACCATCCGCACCGAGGGCCGGACGCTGCTCGTCGAGAACCGCATCCAGCCCAAGCGGCAGGCTCCGGCCGGCCCCGGCATCGGGCTCGACAATCTGGCCAAGCGTTATCTGCTGCTCTGGCAGAAGGAGATAGGAATTACGGCCGACCGGGGGCTCTTCTGCGTAAGGCTTCCCCTGCAACAACCCGACAAGAACCATGAAAGCGTTAATCATTGAGGATGAAAAGGCGGCCGTGCGCAACCTGCAGGCCCTTCTGAAGGAGGTCGCTCCCAGCACCGAGGTCATCGACACGCTGGACAGCGTCACGGAGAGCGTCGCCTGGTTCGAGAGCCACGCGGCGCCCGACGTCGTCTTCATGGACATCCATCTGGCCGACGGCTCGGCCTTCGAGATTTTCGAACACGTGCGCATCGCCAGCCCCGTCATCTTCACCACGGCCTACGACGAGTATGCGCTGCGGGCCTTCAAGGTCAACAGCATCGACTACCTGCTCAAGCCCATCGGCGCGGCCGACCTCCGACGGGCGCTCGACAAGCTGGAGACGCTGCACGGCGCAGCCGGTGCCGGCGCGTCGGCCGCATCGGGCGAGTCGCTTGCCGAACTTATCCGCGGCCTGCAGCGGCAGGGCCACTACAAGAGCCACTTCCTGATTCCCTGCAAGGGGGACAAGCTGCTGCCGCTGGCCGTCGAGCAGGTGCAGTACTTCTGCATCGCCGACGGGGTGACGAAGGCCGTCGTAAGCGACCGCGAGCGCTACATGCTTCCCAACACGCTCGACGAGCTGACCGACAGCCTCGACCCGGCGAGCTTCTTCCGCGTCAACCGGCAGTACCTCATCTCGCGCGGCGCCGTGCAGGACATCGACCTGTGGTTCAACAACCGGCTGGCCATCAACCTCAAGGTGCCGACCGACGGCAAGATTCTGGTCAGCAAGCTCCGCGTCAACGACTTCAAGAACTGGTTCTCGGGCTCGTGACGGCGCCCGGCGCAGGCGGAAAACGGCCCCTGTCGCTCCGTCGCACAACACCGCCCCGCTACCCTGCCATCCAGCAGCCCCGTTCCCTCTACCCCGCGGCCACGCCACGCAATAACCTGAGCCGCCCGGCAGGCCCTCCCCGCAGCCGGCAAAACGTCGGGCAACACGCAACGAAACGCCCCGTGACGAGTATCCGTCACGGGGCGTTTCATTCGATGCGCCGGGAGGGGGCTACATCCGGTTGGTGAGGTCCTTGACCAGCTCACCGTCGAAGAGGTGCAGCACGCGGTGGGCAAAGGTCGAGTCGTACTGCGAGTGGGTTACCATGATGACGGTCGTACCTTCGCGGTTCAGCTCCGAGAGGAGCTCCATCACCTCGCGGCCGTTCTTCGAGTCGAGGTTACCGGTGGGCTCGTCGGCCAGAATCAGCTTGGGGTTCGAGACCAGGGCGCGGGCAATGGCCACGCGCTGCTGCTGACCGCCGGAGAGCTGCTGCGGGAAGTGCTCGGCGCGATGCGAGATGTTCATGCGGCTCAGCATCTCGTTGACGCGGCGCTTGCGCTCCGAGGCCTTCACGCGCAGATAAATCAGCGGCAGCTCGACGTTCTCGAAGACGTTCAGCTCATCGATGAGGTTGAACGACTGGAAGACGAAGCCGATGTTGCCCTTGCGGTAGCGCGTGCGCTCCTTCTCGCGCAGCGTCGCCACCTCACGGCCCAGGAGCTGGTAGCTGCCCGAGGTGGGGTTGTCGAGCAGCCCCAGGATGTTGAGCAGCGTCGACTTGCCGCAGCCCGAGGGGCCCATGATGGCGACAAACTCGCCTTCGTTGACTTCGAACGACACGCCGTTCAGGGCGATGGTCTCAATCTCTTCGGTTCGGAAAATCTTGTGGAGATTCTCCACTTTCAACATAGCCATAACAGATATTTTTTAGTTTAGTTAAGTTTTACGATTTCGGGGGTTGTATTCCGCCTATTCGGACTTGACCGATTCGGCGGGGTTCTCGTTGGCCGTACGCCACGAGCAGAAGGTCACCGTGGCAGCCGTAACGAGGAGCACCGCGGCGAGCGCCGCCACGGGAATCCACACCGTGAAGGGGGCGCGGTAGGCGAACGAGGCCATCCAGCGGTTGACAATCCAGAGGCTCAGCGGCAGGGCGATGACGAAGCAGATGACGACCATCCAGAGGTAGCGGCGGTTGAAGAGGCGGAGCACCTCGCCTGTGGTGGCCCCCATCACCTTGCGCACGGCTACCTCGCGGCGGCGGTACTGCGTCTCGAACAGCACGATGCCGAAGACACCCATCAGGGCGATGACCACGGCCAGCACCGTGAAGAGCCCGACGACCGTCGCCAGACGCCGCTCCTTTGCATACTCGAAGCCCAGCTCCTCCTCGAAGGTGCGAATCTCGATGTCGCCCGGCGTCAGATGCGGGTCGGCCTCGGCGATGCACTGCCGCATGTAGTCGGCCACCTCCGCGACGTTGGCCTCGGGACGGTAGCGCAGGTAGAGGACCCGCGATGAGCGCTGCGACCACTTATCGGGAACGACATAGAAGACGAAGGGGATGATGCTGTACTGCATCGGCCGGAAGTTGAAGTCGGCGCAGACACCCACGAGCGGGTCCGTATCCAGGAATCCGCCGATTACGTCGTTCAGCTCGAGTTTGTATTCGTCGCGGGCCGTCTCGTTGCAAATCAGCATGCCGGTCTCCTTGTGCTCGTCCGATTCGAGGAAATCGCGGCCGTCGACAATGGGGATACCCATCATCTTGAGGAAGTTCCACCGCACGATATAGGCCTGCAGGGCGATAGCTTCATCCTTGTACCGGCGGCCCCAACCCATGCGGCTTACATTCACCAACTGTCCTTCAGCCGCCGTGACGTCGACCACGCGCGGGTCGGCCAGCAGCCGGCTGCGCAGGGCGTCATAGCCCTGTGCCGCCTTTCCGGAGGGCTGTGCAGCCATCAGGTTGCGGCGGTCGAAGCCCATATCCTGCTGCAGCATGAAGTTGTGCTGGCGGAGGATGAATCCCGTGGCGATGATGAGCCCCATCGAGATGGTGAACTGGAAGCCCAGCAGCAGCGTGCGCAGCCGCCGGCCGCCGGCCGTGCCGGAGAACGACCCCTTGACCACCATTGCGGGCGGGAACGAGGTGATGTACCATGCCGGATAGAGGCTCGCCACAAGGGCCATGACCAGCGCCACGGCGAGCAGGATGCCGATGACCGGGAGGTTCTGCGCCAGGTCGAGCGGTGCGGAGATATAGCTGGCCAGCTCGGTGCCCTGGATGGCGAAGGAGAGATACCAGGCCAGCAGCAGGGCGATGAGGACCAGCCCCACGGCCTCGAAGACGAAGCTGAAGCGCAGCGAGGAGTTCGGGGCGCCGAAGACCTTGAAGGTGTTGACCGTACGGATGCGGACGGGCACCAGCGCCATGAAGAAGTTGACGAAGTTGATGAAGGCCAGCGCAATGACCAGCAGGGCGATACCCAGCAGCGTGTAGGTCGTCACGAGCGACCCCTGCGCGCACGGCACGCGGCTGTCGGGCTCGAAGTAGAGGTCGCGGATGCACGACAGACGAACGGGGGCCGTGTCGAGGTGCCCATCCTCGTTCGCCGCGCTGGGATTCATCTCTATGAAGAATTTTTCCCATCCATCGGCTATCGCTCCGGGGTCGGCTCCGGGCTGGAGCCGGACGTAGTAGTTGTAGCTCCACTCCGAAGGGTCGTCGAGCGACTTATCGCCCAAATCCATGGCCATGTGGCACCTGCCCATCAACGAGTTCTGGGGAAAATCCTCGAAGATGGCCACCACCTCGCGGGCGTTCTCGGCCGAAGGCTGGTCGATGTCGCACCAGAGCATGTCGCCGACACCGACACCGAGCTGTTCGGCCGTCGAGCGCGAGATGATGACGCTCTGCGCCCGTTTCAGCTCGTGAACATCGCCCGCGACGGGCTTAAAGTCGAAGATGTCGAGCATCGGCAGCGAGATGGAGCCCGCATAGATGTTGTTGAAGCGGTCGTAACCCATCTTCGAGGCATTCTCGCGCAGCACGGTCATGGGGCCGAAGCCGCCCCAGGTGCAGCCGCCGGCCTCGACGGCCGAGGTCGAGGAGATGAGCCGCTCGGAGAGAGGCCTGCTGAGCCATGCCTGCCACCTGCCCGGAGTGTACCAGTCGGTGGTTTCAATCAGATAGATGCGCTCCGAATCGGGAAGCGTGCGGTTGTAGGTGAGCTCCCAGCGCACCTGCGCCAGAATGATGTAGCAGGCCGTAAAGGCGAGCGTCAGACCCACGATGTTGAGCAGCGACGAAGCCTTGTAGCGCCGCAGCGTGGTGAGGAAGTTTCTCAATGCGATTTTCATATACAGCGGTATTTTGATTATTCGGATTTCACGCAGTCGGCGGGATTCTCGTTGGCCGTGCGCCACGAGCAGAAGGTGACGGTGGCAACCGTGACGGCAAGCACCACGACATAGGCCGCGGCGAAGAGCCACCAGTGCAGCGGCACGCGGTAGGCAAACGCACCCAGCCAGCGGTCGACGGCCCAGTAGCCCACCGGCGCGGCGATGAGGAAGCAGACCGTAACGAGCAGGACGTAGCGTCGGTTGAAGAGGCGGAGCACCTCCTGCGTAGTGGCCCCCATCACCTTGCGGATGGCCACCTCGCGGCGGCGGTGCTGCGTTTCGAAGAGCACGATGCCGAAGACACCCATCAGGGCGATGACGACGGCCAGCACCGTGAAGAGCCCCACGATGGTCGTAATGCGCCGCTCGCGGGCGTACTGGGCATTGATATCCTCGTCCAGGAAGCGAATCTCGAGCGGTTCGCAATCGGGGTCGAGACGTTCGACGCACCTCCGGATATGGTCGCAGACCGCCTCGAAATCGGCTCCGGCGGCCATGCGCACAAAGAAATACTCCATGTCGCCCGGGATGGTCACGAAGGCGAACGGTGCGACGGGATACTGCAGCGGCCGGAAGTGGAAATCGGGACAGATGCCGACCACATTGCCGTCGTCGAGCCGGAATCCGAGTCCGGCCCCCTTGCGGGCGAGCAGGTCGTTGACGATGTAGTGCAGCGTCGTGTCGCGGTCGTATCCGGGCTTGAAGTCTTCGCCGGCGATGACCGGAATGCCCAGCACGTCGAGGAAGTTGCTGCGCACCGGACGCACGTGAATCATCACCTCTTCGCCGGCGACCTCCCGTCCCCAGAGCGAGAGGTTTCCGGCGACGAGCGGGCCCTGGCCCGCGGTAGCGCCGACAATCTGCGGATTCTGCTCGAGGGCCGAGGCAAACTCTTCGAAGCGGTCGGCACGGACCAGTCGCTGCGAAGCGGTCCGGAAGGTCAACACCCGCTCGTGGTTGAATCCCAGGTCGTAGCGGCGGACGTAACGCTGCTGCAGGAGCGTAAAGGCCGAGAAGACAATCAGCGCGATGGAGATGGTGAACTGCACGCCGAGCAGCGCCGTGCGGAAGCGGCGTCCGGCCGTCGAACCGACGAACGACCCTTTGGCGGCCATCGCCGGGTTGAACGAGGTGATGTACCACGCCGGGAAGCTGCCGGCGACGAGCGCCGCAACGAGCGAGATGCCCAGCGAGATGGCCAGCACCGGGAGGTTGTCGCCCAGAGCGAGCGAGCTGCTGACATACGACGCGAACTCGGAGCCCTTCAGCGCCACGGCGACATACCAGGCGCAGAGCTGAGCGATGAGGACGAATCCGAGGGCCTCGAACAGAAAGCTGAAGCGCAGCGAGCGGGTCGGGGCGCCGAAGACCTTGAAGATGTTGACCGCCCGCAGCCGCACGGGGACGAGGGCGAAGAAGAAGTTGACGAAGTTAATCAGCGCAATGAGGATGACGAGCACCGCCACGCTCAGCAGCGCGTAGGTCAGCGTCGTGGAGCCGCCGGGGAAGGTGCCCATGCCGTCGAAGACCCGACGGTCGAAATAGATTCCATCGAGCGGCACGAGCAGGCAGTCGCACGGGTCCTCCATCTCCTCCTCGGTCAGCTCCTCGCCCCAGATGGGGGCCATGCGCTCCATGTAGTCGCGGTAGTTCTTCCGGTGAATCCGCTCCCAGCGGCGGGCCAGGACGTCGGGGTCGGCCCCCGCATGCAGGCGGACGAAGTAGCAGTCGTTCCAGTAGGAGGGGGTCATGTCCCGGTCGCCGACATCGGTCACGGCGACGATGTGCGCGAAGGAGCTGTTCGCGGGGAAATCCTCGTAGAGGGCCACCACCTCGTGCTGCGTATCGACACGTTTCTCCTCTTGGTCGCCGAGCCAGAGGATGTCGCCTGCATGCACGCCGAGCCGCGCGGCCTGCGAGCGCGAGAGGGCGATGCTGTTGGGCTGACTGAGCGCTGCGAGATTCCCCTCGACGGTGCGCAGCCCCACGGTCTCGAGAAAACCCTTCGAGACGGTGTTGAGCGACATCCGGAAACGGAGGAACTCGCCGTGGCGCTTTACCCACACGGGTTGGTCCCAGCGCCAGGGGCGAATGCAGCCGCCGGCCTCAATCTCGGGTGAGCCGGCGATGAGCTGTTCGCCGTCGGGACGTGTCGAGCAGATTGAGTATCCCGTTTCGTCGAACGGCGAGCGGGGGGCCACCAGATAGATGCGTTCGGCCTCAGGGATGGCGCGGTTGAAGGTGAGCTCCCAGCGCACCTGCACCAGAATGACGTAGAAGGCCGTGAAGGCAAGCGTCAGTCCGACGATGTTGAGCAGCGACGAAGCCTTGTAGCGCCGCAGCGTGGTGAGGAAGTTATGAAGGGCGATTTTCATGGAAAACGGGTTCAATCAGTTCTTGAGCGATTCGACGGGGTCGGCATCGGCGGCGCGACGGCTCTGCCATCCAACCGAAAGCAGCGCCACAACCGCAGCAAAAAGGCCGGCAGCGAGGAAAATCCACGGCGAGAGGACGATGCGCACGCTGTACTCCTCCAGCCAGCGCCGGAGCCCCCAGACGGCAATTGGCACGGCGATGACGAAGGCCACGCCCACGAGCTCCATGAAGCTGCGCACCAGACGCGTGAGCATCTCGCGGCGCGAGGCCCCGAAGACGCGGCGCACGGCAATCTCCTGCCGTTTCTGCTGGATGTAGTAGGCCGCCATGGCGAAAAGCCCCAGCGAGGAGATGAGCAGCGCCACGAGGGTGAAAATTCCGACAATGTGCAGCAGGCGCCGCTGTGCCGCGAAGTCGTCGGCAATCTCATCGGTGATGTAACGCCCCGTGAAGGTGGCGCCGTCGGTCGTCCGCTGGAAGAGCTCCTCGACGGCCCGGTAGGCTGCAGCGTGGTCCCCGTGTGTCTTCACGAGGATGTTCCAGGGCTGGAAGTCGTCGGGGTTCTTCACCACGCGCAGCAGCACCGAGGTCGGGGCATCGAGCGCCGAACCGACCTGAAAGTCGCGGTAGATGCCCGCAATGACAATCGGTTGGGAGAGGTTCTCACCCACCTTGAATTCGGGTGCATCCTCCGCGATGCCCAGTTCGCGCAGGGCGTACTGGTTGATGTACCAGACATTCGAGGCCCAGAAATCCCGCGACGCGGCACTTCCGTCCGCATCGGCCACGTGGTTGTCGCGCAGCCGTTCGAGCCCCAGCATGCGGAAGTAGGTCGAGTCGCCGATAAAGACCTGGAACGAGACCATCCGGTCGGGGCCATACAAGACGGTGTTGTTGTTGCCGCGGTCGTGGGGCGTGCCGCATCCGAGGCCGACGGCCTCGACCTCGGGCAGCGAACGCAGTTCGTCGCAGAAATGACGCATCGCACTCCGGTCGGGGAAGATACTGGTTTCGATATCGAGGATGTCGTGCGTCTCGTATCCGAGCGGGGCGTTGACCAGATGGCGAATCTGGAGTCCGATGGTGATTGAGGCGGCGAGCAGGACAATCGTAATGACGTTCTGCAGGGCGATGAGCACCCGTCCGTAAACCGTCTTGGCGTGACGGCGGAAGGTACCGCGTACGATGTCGATGGGCTGATAGCGCGCCACGAGCAGTGCCGGTACCAGTCCCGAGATTACGCCCAGCACGACAACGGCCAGCAGGCACCAGCCTGCAACCGGCACCGAGAAGTCGTTCCAGACGGCGACCTTCGTGCCGAGGAGTTGCGAGGCCCACGGCACGAACAGCTCCGCGATGCTCGAGGCGAAGAGCAGCGCCGCGGCGCAGAAGAGCGTCGATTCGAGCATCCACTTGAGGAAGATGTCTCCGCGCGAGGCGCCGAGCAGCCGCCGGGCAGCCATCTCGCGGGCCCGGAATCCGGCCTGCGCCACCGTGAGGTTGATGTAGTTCATCACGGCAAAGACGAGCACCACGAGCCCCACGCCCAGCAGGATGAAGAGGAACGACCGGCTGCCGTGAGCCAGTCGGTAGGTGTTGTTGGTCGGCTCGAAATAGAGTTGGCGCAGCGGGATGAGCCGCACCTGCTGGACGACATTGCCTATATAGGGCCAATAAATCTCCTTGAAGAAGGCGAGCATGTCGGGGACCTTGGCCTGCAGGTTGGCCCCCTTGCGGGCGAGCAGGAACGTAACGCCGGCCCCGCTGTTGGACATGCGTTCGTCGTTGGCCGCATTGGTCTCGGTGATGCGCTCGGCCCGCATGACGATGTCGGCCGCAGGAATCGTCGAGCGCTCGATGTCGCGCATGACGCCGCTGACGACATAGACACGCTCGTCGTTGTCCACGCGGAGCGTCTGACCCAGCGGGTTAAAGGTCCCGAAGACCTTGCGGGCGAACGACTCCGAGAGGACGACGTTCTCGCGGGCGGCAAGCGCCTCTTCACGCGAACCCTCGAGCAGCGTGAAGTCGAACATCCGGAAGAAGGTCGTGTCGGCATGGAGCACCGAGGCGAGGAACTTCTGCCGGCCGATCTCGACGGGGGTCGTACCCGCATCCGAATCTTCGAAGAAGGCCACGGCACAGGTCGATTCAATCTCGGGATAGCGGTCGCGCAGATACTTCTGGAGGTAGTAGCCGCTGGCGACCGACTCCTCGGAGCAGACGGCATAGATGCGGTCTGCCTTGGTCTGGTAGCTGTCGACCGTGAGCTGGCGGGCCGTGTAGTCGGCCACAAGCAGCACGAAGGCCAGCGCCAGAGCCAGTCCGATGAAGTTGACGGCCGTGTAGAGGCGGTTGCGGCTCAGAAAGGTGAGCCACGAGCGGATATCGAGTTGGCGGAACATCTGCAACAACGATTATTACTTGTTGAGAATCAGCACGTCGTTGTCACCGTAGTTCTCGTAGCCCGAGACGATGACCCGCTCGCCCGGCTCCAGCCCTTCGAGCACCTCGTAGTACTGCGGGTTCTGACGTCCGATGCGAATCTGACGCTTGTAGGCACGGTCGCCCTCGGGGGCCAGCACGTAAATCCAGGCGCCGCCCGTCGACTGGTAGAACGAGCCGCGGGGGATGATGACCGCATCGGTCGGCTGTCCCAGCTCGAGGTGCAGGTAGTCGGCCTGGCCGCTGCGGGGGGAGCGCGGATGGGCGTCCACGGAGGTGGCGTCGGCGCGGGAAAGAGCGTCGCGCTCCGCGGCATAGACCTTCCTCAGGCGCATCGTGAAGGCGGTGTCCTGCCGCTCGAAGGTGGCGTCGAGCCCTGCACGCACGCGGTCGATATAGCTCTCGTCAATCTGCGCCTCGACCTTGTAGTCCGACAGGTCGTTCACCTGGCCGATTTTCTGTCCCGAGGTGACCGACTGTCCCAGCACGACGTCGAGCAGCCCCACTTCGCCGTCAATCGGCGACTTGACCTGCAGGTTGCCGATGCGCTGGCGGATGAGCTCCATGTTGCGCTTCATGTTGGCCAGGTTGTCCTCCATCTGCTCAATCTGCACCGTGCGGTAGAGCGAATCCTGCACCTGCCGCTCGATGTTCAGCTCGCGCTTCTTGGCGGCCAGTTCGTAGTCCTCCTTCGACTGGAGCCAATCCTCGCGCGCTATGAGGTTGTTGCGGTAGAGCTCCTCGTTCTGCTGCCAGGTGCGGCGCTTGCGCTCGACGTCGAGGTCCAGCTGCACCTTGTCGAGCCGCAGGTCGAGCTTCTGCTGCTCCATCGAGATGAGCGTGTTGCGCAGGATGTTCTGCTTCTCGGCCAGCTCGGCCTCGCTGTTGAGAATCTCGAGCGTGAGCGACGTGTTGCTCAGCTCCACGAGCACGTCGCCCTTGTGGACCGAGGCACCCTCCTCGACCACGAGCCGCTCGACGACGCCCGCCTCGAGGGGGCTCAACTGCACGGTCGTGATGGGCTGCACCTGCCCCGTGACGCGGATGTAGTCGTTGAACTCGCCGCGGGCGACTTCGCCCACCGAGATGGTGCGGGCGTCGATGCGCAGCCTCGAAGAGTTGCCGCGCACGAGCAGCCAGACGACGAAGATGAGGAGCACGGCTCCTGCGAGATAGGGAATACCCCGCCGGGTGAAGAGGGCCCGCAGGCCTTTTTTCTTTTCAATGCGAATATCCATGGTAGTGTTGTTTTGTTCGGGTTTATCGGATCAGCGGCTCGCCGTTGTAATAGGCCACGAGCCGCACCTTGATGATATATTGCAGTCGGGCGCGCAGCCGCTCGGAGCGGGCCTGAAGCAGCTTGTCGGCCGCCGTCTGCAGGTCGAGAGCCGAGACCATGCCGCGCTCGTACTTGCCCGCAACGGCCTCGTAGGCCAGCCGCGCGGCGTCGCTCTTCTTCGAGGCCTGGACGAACTCCTTGCCGTAGCCCAGCATCTGCTGGTAGGCCTGCGCCACCTCGCTCTGGAGCGTGCGGAGGGTCTCCGTGCGGGTCTGCTGGGCGATGCGCCAGTTGTTGCGGGCGCGGTTGCGCGCCGTGCGGCGCGAGAGCCCTCCGAAGATAGGGATGTTCAGCTGCGCCGAGACGTAGAAGCCGCGGTTGTCGCGGAACTGGCTGGGGAACGAGGCATAGAGCGAACGGTTGTCGAGGCTCATGAAGAAGTTGGTCGAGTAGCCGCCCCCGACGTAGAGCGAGGGATAGAGGTTGCCCTTGGCCACGGAGAACTGCAGCTTCGAATGGCGCACGTCGTACTGCGCCGCCACCGCCTTGGGGTTGTTCTCCAGCGCATTGCCGAGCACCTCGTCGAAGGGGGCGACACCGGCCGGCGTCTCGATGGCCACCGCCGTATCGACGCGCAGCGGCCGGTCGGCCGGGTAGTTCATCGCCTCGCCCAGAGCGATTTCGGCCAGCGCGAGGTTGTTCTCCTGCTGCGTCAGGAGGTAGTCGTCCGAGGCCTGCTGCGACTCGACCTCCGCCACGTCGGCGGCGCTCTTCAGCCCCAGCTCGAAGAGCTTGCGGCTCTTCGCGAGCTCGGCCGTGCTGGTCTTGAGCTGCTCGCGGGCCAGCCGCACGCTCTCGGTGTAGTAGACCACGTCGAAGTAGGCCTGCATGGTCTTCAGCGCAATCTCGTCGCGGGCCAGCTGCAGCTCCTCGACCCCCTGCAGGCGCATGACGCGGGCGGCACGCACGGTGTTGATGCCGGTAAGTCCGGCAAAGAGGGGCAGCTGCCCCGAGAGGGAGTAGGAGTTGTCGAAGTTCGAGACATCGGTATAGGTATTGGTCTCGGGGTCTACCGAACGGCCGAAGCTGGTCGAGGCGCCGACCGTGCCGCTCACCGAGGGGACCAGCGCGGCGACGGATTCGATATAATTCTGGCGGTAGTTGCGGTTGGTGTAGGCCTGGCGCCGCACGGCGGGGCTGTGCTCGACGGCGTAGCGCATGCACTCCTCGAGCGTCATCGGCGCCGGCTCCCCTTCGGCCGTGGAGACCGCGTTATCGGCAGCGGAAGCGGCCGGAGCGGACTCCGAATCAGCCACGGAATCGGCAGCGGAAGCGGCCGGAGCAGCCGGGACGCTCTTTACCGAGTCGGCTCCGCCCGGAGCAGCCTGCGCGGCTGCCGCACCCTGCATGTCCGACGGCACGGGTGCCGCCGCAAGCAGGGACATCAGACCGAGTGTCCAGAAAATAGACAGCAGAGGGATTAAAACTGTTCGTTTCATACGAATTTCAGACTTTTGTTCTTTTGTCCCCAAACGATGCCAACCCCGTGCCAAAACATACAATACGCTGATTAACAACGTAAAGCACAGAACACTCGCAGCGCCGCCTGTAAAATATTTTTACACTCCCGTAAAAATTCTGGACAGGATGGACCGTTTTTCGCGGCGAAAAGCGTAATTTTAGCGCACCGAACACCGGAATCGCCCGGCCGGGAGCAGCCGCCATCGCCGCGAACATCCCAGCCGGAGCGCCCCAACGACATTCGTATACATGGCCAAAGAGAAAGAGGGTACGCTGCTTGTCGTCGACGACAACCGCAGCATTCTGGCAGCCGTCCAGCTGCTCATGGGCAACTACTTCGCCCGCGTGGTGACGCTTCCGTCGCCCAATCAGCTGCTGACGACGCTGCGCCGCGAGCCGGTCGACGTCATCCTGCTCGACATGAACTTCTCGGCCGGCATCAACACCGGCAACGAGGGCTTCTACTGGCTGCAGGAGATTCACCGCAACTATCCCGACATCAAGGTGGTGCTCTTCACGGCCTATGCCGACATCGACCTTGCGGTGAGGGCCATGCGTGACGGAGCGGTCGACTTCGTGGTCAAGCCGTGGGACAACGAGCGTCTGGTGGCCGCCCTGCAGGGCGCCTACAACCTCTCGCGTTCGCAGCGCGAGGTGAAGCAGTTGAAGGAAATCAAGCGCGAGCTGACCAACGAGGAGCCGATGTTCTGGGGTACGAGCCCGGCCATGGCGCGCATCCGCGAGCTGGTCGAGAAGGTGGCCGCCACGGACGCCAATATCCTCATCACGGGCGCGAACGGCACGGGCAAGGAGATGCTCGCGCGCGAGATTCACCGCCGCTCGGCCCGCCGCCGCGAGCTGATGGTCCCGGTCGACATGGGGGCCCTGCCCGAGACGCTCTTCGAGAGCGAGCTCTTCGGCCACGTCAAGGGGGCCTTCACCGACGCCCGGGCGGACCGCGCCGGCAAGTTCGAGGTGGCCAACCACGGCACGCTCTTCCTCGACGAAATCGGCAACCTGCCGCCGCACCTGCAGTCGAAGCTGCTGACGGCCCTCCAGAGCGGCCGCATCTTCCGCGTGGGGAGCAACACCCCCGTCACGGTCGACATCCGCCTCATCTCGGCCACGAACCGCGACCTCTACAAGATGGTCGAACAGGGCGCATTCCGCGAGGACCTGCTCTACCGCATCAACACGATTCACATCGACCTGCCGCCCCTGCGCCAGCGCCGCGAGGACATCCTTCCGCTGGCCGGTGAGTTCCTGCACCGCTACGCCGCCAGGTATGCCAAGCACATCGATGGGTTCGATGCCGAGGCCGCGCGTGAGATGGAGGCCTATCCCTGGGCGGGCAACATCCGCGAGCTGCAGCACACCGTGGAGAAGGCCGTCATCCTCTGCGACGGCCCCATGATTACCCCCTCGACGCTGCTGCTGCGCCCCACCGAAGCGCCCTCCCCTGCCGAGTCCGACGTCACGACCCTCGACGAGATGGAGCGCTCGATGATTGCCCGCGCCATGGAGCGCTGCGGCGGCAACATGACCGAGGTGGCCCGCCAGCTGGGCATCACGCGCCAGACGCTCTACAACAAAATCAAACGCTACGGATTATGAAACTCCCCAAAGGCATCGCATACGGTCCCATCATCACCTGGAGCGTGGTGCTTGCGCTGGCCTCGGCTGCCTGCGGGTGGATTCTCGCCCGGAGGCTCTATCCCTTCATGCTGCTCGACCTTCCCGTCATGACGCTCGCCATCGCGCGGATTCTCCACCACTACGGCGATTCGGTGCGGCGCGTCACCTTCATGTTCAACGCCATCGACAGCGACGACCTCACCTTCCGCTTCAACGAGGACCCCTCGACGGTCGACAACACAATGCTCAACACGGCGCTCAACCGCATCAAGGAAATTCTCGCGCGGACCAAGCTGCAGGCCGAGGAGCGCGAACGCTACTACCAGCTCATCATGGAGAGCGCCCAGACGGGGCTCATCACGGTCAACGACACGGGCAGCGTCTACCAGGCCAACGGCGAGGCGTTGCGCATCTTCGGTCTGCAGCGCCTCACCCACATCCGGCAGCTCGAGCAGTCGGCTCCCGAAGCGGCGCGGGCGCTGGCCGCCATCCGCCCCGGCGAGAAGCTGCGCATCTCGTACACGACCGAGACGGGCGAGATGACGCTGACGCTGGGCTGCGCCGAAATCACGCTCGAAGAGAGGCACCGCCGGGTCATCTCCGTGAGCGACATCAACAGCGAGGTGAGCGAAATCCAGGTCGAATCGTGGAGCAAGCTCTCGCGCATCCTGACCCACGAAATCATGAACTCGCTGGCGCCGGTCACCTCGCTCAGCCAGACGCTGCTCGACATCGACCGGCCGATGGACCCCGACGTCAAGCGCGGGCTGGAGACCATCTCGGCGACGAGCCGGCGGCTGGTCTCCTTCGTCGACAGCTACCGGCGCTTCACGCGGATTCCGGCGCCGCAGCGCGAGCCATTCGAGGTGCGCGAGCTTATCCGGCAGGCCGAGGTGCTGACGGCGGCCAGCGAGGATGCCCTGCGGATTCGGGTCGACATCGAACCGGCCGACACGATGATTTACGCCGACAAGGTCCAGCTGGGACAGGTTGCCGTCAATCTGCTCAAGAATGCCCGCGAGGCGATTGCCGGACGGCCGGATGGCGAAATCGAAATCCGCTCGCGCATCGACGCGGCCGAGCACGTCGTCATCGAGTTCAGCAACAACGGCGGGGCCATCCCTGCGGAGGTTGCCGAGAACATTTTCACCCCCTTCTACACGACCAAGCCCGACGGTTCGGGCATCGGGCTGAGCCTCTCGCGGAGAATCATGCAGCTGCACGGCGGCTCGCTGCGCCTGACATGCAACACCGACCGCCGGGTGACCTTCACACTGCAAATCGGATAGTCCCGGACCAAACAGAAAGTCCGGACCGCCGTGGGTCCGGACTCCATGACTTAAGAGGTGCCAATCAGGCCCGCTCCCCCTCCGTCTCTTCGCAACGGGTTCGGAGATTACTCAATAGCTCGCCCTTATAGGAAAAATACTTTGCTCCTTGATACGCTCCCGAAGCATTGCGGCGCTCCTCGGGCATAAAGGTCCCCACGAAGGGCGAGAGTTTGTAGAGGCGTCCTTCGTATTCGATGTGGTCGTCGTCCGCAACCTTTACCTCTATTCCGGTTGGTACGAAAACCAGGGTCGCTCCAATCGGAATATGAACCATGTTGAACTTGAAGCGAGCTCGTTTCTTCCCGTTTTCGGTGGACTCCTCCGGCGCCGCTCTCTTGAATCGGGCATCACCGAGATATACCTCGTCAATTTCGGCATCGTCGAGCGTGGTCGATATGTCGCGCAGAATATCCAAGGCTTTAGCAGGAGGCACGTTGAAGAATTCCCGATTCTGACGAATTCGCAAATCGGTCAGCCGGTCAATGGTCTTGTGGATTAGCTTCTCAACCTCTTCGTATTTCGAGGTTTTGAGCGTCGCGTAGATTTCGAACGGCAGCGGCACGGCCGTATTGTCCAACTCTTTCGAGCGAATATCTACCGGGCGGGAGCTCTTGCCGATTTTCACCCAATCCTCCTTAAAGCTCGGATTGGTCAAAATATATACGTATCCTGCTTCTTTTTTCATTTGCATGATTTTGAGGATAAAGATACAAAAAAACGGAAATAAGTGCAATTGAAACAACACCTCGCCTCCAGCATTGGCTTCCAACTTTGTATCAAGCGCACATTCCAGCCACATTCGTAATGAATGGCGGGAACGAAAAAGCCTCGTAAACTATTCGTTTACAAGGCTTTTGCTTTATTTAACCCGACTCTTCGTCGGTCCCTGGCGGTGCGTAGGGGACTCGAACCCCTGACCCCGTGCGTGACAGGCACGTATTCTAACCAGCTGAACTAACGCACCGTTTTTCGTATTGCGAGTGCAAAGATACCGCAAAATCCCTAATTTGCAAATTTTTCTTTCACTTTTTATTTCTTTTCCTCCCCAACTTCATCCCGTTGCAGGTTTGGATTCTTGAAATCCGATCGCTAATTTTGAGAAAATTTTGCACCTGCCGTTATGAGAAAAATACGTTTCGGAGTTGTTGGAACCAATTTCGTATCCGACTGGGTAATTGCCGGGGCCCGTCAGGATCCCCGATTCGAACTCTCTGCCGTCTGTTCCCGGACCCGAGAGCGTGCCGCAGAGTTTGCCGCACGACATCGGATCCCCCATACCTTCACGTCGCTCGAAGAGATGGTCTCGACCGACATGGTGGATGCCGTATACATTGCCACGCCAAACAGCACGCATGCCGCATATGCAATGCTTTGTATGGAACACGGAAAGCACGTGCTGTGCGAAAAGCCGCTGGCCTCGAACCTTCGGGAGGTCGACGCGATGATCGAAGCCGCCCATCGCCACGGCGTAACGCTTATGGAGGCGATGAAAACAACCCTGACACCCAACTTCCGGGCCGTCATGCGGGCATTGCCGCGCGTGGGACGCGTGCGGAGATACTTCGCGGCCTTCTGCCAGTATTCGTCGCGTTACGACAAATTCAAGGAGGGTATCGTCCTGAACGCCTTCCGCCCGGAGCTCTCCAACGGAGCGATGATGGATATCGGAGTTTACACGATCTATCCGATGGTAGTGCTGTTCGGACGGCCTCGACGTATCTCCGCTTCGGGAATCCTGTTGAGCAGCGGGGTAGATGCCCAGGGCACTGTCGAATTCGAATACGACGGCATGAACGCTACGGTCATCTACTCAAAGATTGCAAACTCCGCGCTTCCGACCGAGATCCAGGGCGAGGACGGCAACCTGACGCTTGATCGGATCAACCATATCGGAAGAGTCGTGTGGCAGCCACGGCCGGCTGCAGCATCGGGACACGAGCTTCCGACAGAGCCGGAGGTGCTGACAGTCCCCGTGGAACACGACGAATACTACTACGAGATGGCGGAATTTCTCGATCTGATCGAGACCGGGCGTCTTGAATCGTCGGTCAACAGCCACGAACACTCCCGTATCTGCATCGCAATCATTGACGAGGTCCGCCGCCAGTTGGGTGTGACCTATCCCGCCGACCGGTTCTGAACATCCATACCCGGCGACGAACTGCCGATATGTAGACAGGCTTTGAAGCATGCGTTTGTTCGTGGCCATTCCTCAGATAATCTTCCCGTTTCAAAAACAGCCAACGCAAAGCAAGACAGAACCCCGAATTTTTGGATTTCTGGTAAAAGATGTATCTTAGCGGCCTGAAAAACCACTAAAGAGCACAATACCATGATGGCATCCCCTCATTTCAGATCGGATAAAACCACGGCACGAACTCTTCATAAAGGTCTCATCAGCATGCTTTTCATGCTGGGGACCGTTCTGATTCCAGGATGTACGTCCAGTCCGGACGCCTCGGCAGAGATCGTTTCCAAAGAGGATTTTCTGCAATTGCACCTCACGAAAAACATTACACGTACCGATCTCGGACCCGATGGTGCGGGATCCTTCAGTCCGGGAGATCGCGTCGGGCTCTACATCGACAACGGTACGGAATGTATCTACCGGGAACTGCTCTTCGACGGCAATGAGTGGCTTCCCCGGCTGCGGCGTCTGGACTTTGGAGCCGGGAAACTGACACTCGCAGCACACTATCCGGTACTGGATGATTCGGGCAGCGATCCCGAGCGTTGTCCATTCAACGTTGCTGATGATCAGAGCGGGACGGGATATGCCGCAGCGGATCTGCTCGTCGCTCAAACCGTTCTGGAGTCCGGAGAGTATCGTGCGGGACTCGGATTCCGTCATGCACTGCATCGATTGCATATCGAGTTGACGGGAGCTTCCGAAAATGTTGGCATTGCTGTCAGAAGCCGGCTCGGCGGAGTCGTGAACCTGTTGACGGGTGAAGCGACAGCTACCGACGAAGCATTCGGGTGGATTACACCGGTCCGATTGTCGGACGGCAGTTTCGAGGCGGTGATCTATCCGCAGCCCGCAGAGGCGTTTCGCGTGGGCGACGGATCGCTGCTGAAGATATCCACCGCAGACCGGGAATTCACATTCAAGGCTCCGGAGAACCGGGATGACGGCACACCGCTCGAAACGTTCGAGGCCGGCAGGCAACTCACCATCAAACTCTCCATGAAGGAGCCTGTGGAAAATCCCTGGGCCAACCGAAAGGTATGGGTTTATGGAATCACTCCGCCCGAAGAGGATGCATGGTTCCAGATGAGCGAATTCTATACGACGCTCTATCTTCCGTGGAAGGCCGAATACGGATGGTACGACTGCAACAAGTTGAACCCTGAGGCGAGCCCGGGAGGTGTCGAAGACGGCCATTTGTGTTGGGCCGCTGCCGATTCAAGCATCCTGCACTGGTGGATTGCCCAGAACAAGAAGTACATTGATCTTTATGGAGACCGCTACAAGGGTCCGGACTACACCTTCCCGCTGCCGAAGGCTCAGGAGAGCGGTATTTTCCAGTGCTTCGTGGATTCGTTCGTTGACAAGGCCGGGTACGCCGAGGCCGGGATCAACTGGTTCATCCACGGCATCATTCCCTCGGGTCCGCAGCGGACCTATCCCTACAACGATGCCGGATATTTCAAGGATGTGTTCCCGCAGGGCGTAACGATGGGAAAATATATCGCAGGCATGAGCAAGGCCCGCTTCAACGACGCGATCAAGGATGCCCTGACCAACAGAAAGGCTATTGCTGCATCGGTTGGGCTCGTCACCTCGGGACATGTCGAGACGATCTGGGGTGCGGAGTTCGACGAAAACGGCGATGTCTCCTACATCTACATGGCGGACAACAATGACCGCGATTACTTCGAGTCGGACGGAGTTGGCTGCGGCCGTTACCGAATCGTCTACGGAACATCGCCCGAAGGCGGCACATGGACCGGATTCTCGAACGGATACATCGACGGCGAATACATTAAGAACATCAGCAACCTGACCCTCGTGGAACTCGGCGAGGAGTATTGGAAGCAATATTTCGAGCTTTGACCCGAAAGACACTAAACTAATTATTATTTATTATCATCTTTTATTTTGAGACTAATGATGAATATAAGATCTTATGCATGGATGGCAGCGACCGTACTGATGCTGGGCAGCTGCGCGAAGAATGAAAGCGGGGACCGGACTCCGGAACGGGACAAACGGATTGCAATACGCACCTCAATCGTCCAGGAAACAACCCTCATGGAGGTAGCGTCACGGGCTCCGCAACTGGACGATACCGGGCGCGGGGATTTCGCCAACGGCGACCGTTTCTCGCTGCTGTCGGTCACCCCCTCGGGACAGCATACCGCATTGAAATACGAGGTGGGATCGCAAGGCCTGTATTGGCGCGACCTGCAGACTGCACCCCAAGACCGCAGTGTGGATTTCGCCGCATGTTATCCCGAGCAGGAGCTCCTCGACGGAAAGTTTGTCTTCGACCTTGAAAAAACGTCGGACAAGGACCTGCTGTGGGCACACCGCACGGGAATCTCCGTAGGAACCGAGACTCCGATCGATCTGACCTTCACACATGCCATGCACACGCTGGTGCTCAATTTCACGGTAGAGTCGACGGGACTTCAGTCCGAAGAGATCCAGAGTACCTGCACGGCAGAATCGGTTTGCGAGGTCGATCTCGCGGCCGCAACACTGGTCTCCACGGGAGCTCCGAAGGCCTCCTTCACCGCAACAGGCAAGAAGGCAACGTTCCGGATCATCCCTCAGAAGAGCTCCGGCGTTGCGCTGAAGGTAACGGCAGGCAGTGCGGTAAAGGAGTTCAATCTTTCGGAAGTCGCCACCGAATATGAGATGCTGGAGAGCGGCAAGATCCTGACCGTCAATCTAAAAATCAAGGACGGACGCATCCAGTTCGAAGGGTGTGACATTGCCGGATGGGAGGATCAGGGTACCGTAGAGGGAGAGATCATCATGTAGCAGCCTGCACACGGATCATGAGTCATGCGGCGGGGCAGTCTTTCCGGACTGTCCCGCCGCTGTTCATATAAAAGAGCGCGTGGCGGGGTGGGTCGACTCAATTATTTTTCACTAAAAATATTTCTTAATAGAAAATAATTATATCTTTGTAACGCAAAACCGAGAACATGGAACCTATCTGCCGGATCAAGGAGATCTATAAAGTGCTGTATCAGTTCGAGAAGGCGTTTGCCGAACGCCACGGACTGACGATCAACGAAGCAATGCTGCTCTGCTGCCTCAAGGAGGGCGGAACCCGCACGGCCGGAGAGCTGTGCGAATTTGTCGGACTGTCAAATCCACGAGTATCGAAAGTCATCACCGCTGTCGAGGAGAAGGGCTACCTGCAACGAACGATCAGCCCCGAAGATCGCCGTCAGATGCTTTTCTCGCTCACGGACCGCGGGATAGCGAAGATCCGTCGAATGCAGCAGGCCGAGATGGGCTTTGATGAACTTTTTGCACAACTGAAAGCCTTCGCGGGGGCGGAGTAATCCACGAAATCCAATCAATAAATATAGGAATTTATGAAAATTCTCATTGTCGGAGGAGTGGCCGGAGGAGCCACCGTGGCGGCCCGCCTGCGCCGCCTGGACGAGCAGGCCGAGGTAATCCTCTTCGAGCGCGGAAAGTACGTATCGTATGCCAACTGCGGCCTGCCTTACTACATCGGCGGCACAATTGCCCAACGGCCGAAACTCTTCGTGCAGACGGCCAAGGGATTCACCGACCGCTTCCGCATCGACATCCGCACCGAGCAGGAGGCCACGGCGATCGACCGCGAGCGGAAGCTGGTTACGGTGCATAACCTCGCCACGGACACGGTCTATACAGAAAGTTACGACAAACTGGTCCTTTCGCCCGGCGCCGAGCCGCTGCGTCCCCGCATCGAAGGAATCGATAACCGGAAGATCTTTACCCTGCGCAGCGTTCCCGACACGGATGCCATCAAGGAGTACGTCGACACGAAACATCCTGAGAGGGCCGTGGTCGTAGGCGGTGGCTTTATCGGGCTGGAGATGGCCGAGAATCTTCATCATCTGGGACTTGGGGTCGATGTGGTGGAGATGGCCGACCAGGTGATGGCGCCGCTCGACTTCTCGATGGCGGCCCTCGTCCATCGCCACTTGACCGACAAGGGCGTAGGACTCTATCTGAAGGACGGCGTCGTACGCTTCGAAGAGACTCCCGAGGAGCGTGTGGTTGTCCATCTGCAGAGCGGCCGGCAGATCACCGCGGATCTGGTGATCCTGAGCATCGGTGTACGCCCCGAGACCCGGCTGGCCGCCAACGCAGGGCTGGCAATCGGCGAACGCCGCGGCATTGTTGTCAACGAATACATGCAGACCTCCGATCCGCAGATCTACGCACTGGGAGATGCCGTGGAGGTGCGCCACCTGGTAACCGGACAGATGACACTCATCCCGCTGGCGGGTCCTGCGAACAAACAGGGCCGCATCGTGGCAGACAATATTGTGTCAGGCAACAAGCATATTTACAAAGGGTCGATCGGCACCTCCGTGGCAAAGGTCTTCGACCTGACGGTAGCAGCCGCCGGAGCCAACGCCAAACTGCTGAAGGCCTGCGGCATCGAATATATCGCCTCGTATACCCATGGCGCCTCGCACGCCGGTTACTATCCCAATGCACTGCCACTCTCGATCAAGATCCTCTTCGCCCCCGGCACCGGACGTCTGCTCGGTGCCCAGGTCGTCGGGTGCGACGGCGCCGACAAGCGCATCGAGATGTTCGAGCAGGTCATCCGCACGGGTGGTACCATCTACGACCTCATGGAGATGGAACATGCCTATGCACCCCCTTACTCCTCGGCCAAGGATCCGGTAAACATGGCCGGCTATGTGGCCGAAAACGTCCTGGCAGGGCGTGTGCGTCTGATCCAGTGGCGCGAGATTGCGGCACTCTCCGACAAGGTGCTGCGTATCGACGTGCGCACGCGCGAAGAGTTCGCCATGGGCTCGATCCCGGGCTTCGTGAACATCCCGCTCGACGAGTTGCGCGAGCACCTCGACGAATTGCCGCGCGAACGTCCCGTCGTGGTGAGCTGCGCCGTGGGGCTGCGCGGCTATCTGGCCTGCCGCATCCTCATGCAGCACGGGTTCCGGGATGTACGCAACCTTTCGGGCGGCTACACGACCTGGCGTACGGCAACGGCTCCGGTACCCGAACCTCACGACCAAGGAAGCGGGAACTGCGGATGCCGTGCAGGACGGGAGCCCCGAAGTGTGCAGCCCGCATCAACATGTTGCGGCGACCCATCGATCCCGACGCTGGAGGTCGATGCCTGCGGGCTGATGTGCCCGGGGCCCGTTCTGCAGCTGAAGAAGAGTTACGAAGGGCTGCAGCCCGGCGGACGGCTCTGCATTACGGCAACCGACCAGGCCTTCGGACGCGACGTGGCCTCGTGGTGCCGGATGACCGGAGCCGAGCTGCTGTCGCTCGACACGACAGGCGGCAAGGTGCGGGCCCTGATCCGCAAGCAGACGCCGGACGCGACACAATGCGGCCATACGCAGACCGAAGCAACCTCCCGCATGACTCCGACGGCTGACAACAAGACGATCGTGGTCTTCAGCGACGACCTGGACAAGGCGCTGGCATCGTTCGTCATTGCCAACGGTGCCGCGGCCTCCGGGAAACGGGTAACGATGTTCTTCACCTTCTGGGGGCTCAACGTCATCAAGAAGCGCGAGAAACCGGCCGTCGACAAGGATCTCATGGGACGGATGTTTGGCTGGATGCTTCCGGCGCACAGCGGACAGCTGCGCCTCTCGAAACTGAACATGTGGGGCATGGGGAGCCGTATGATGCGGGGCATCATGCACCGCAAAAAGATTGCAAGCCTCGAGGAGCTGATGCGGCAAGCCATAGACAGCGGCGTGGAGATGATTGCCTGCACGATGTCGATGGATGTCATGGGCGTGCGACGCGAAGAGCTGCTCGACAACGTTACACTGGGCGGTGTCGCTTCGTATCTCGATCGGACCGAAGAGGCGAATCTGAACCTCTTCATCTGACCGGAGGCCGCAAACGCCGGAGGGCACGGTCTCGACAGGCCTTTACCCAAAGAGTGGATCCCGTGCCGACAAAGCCAAGGCTCCGACCCGAAAAGGTCGGAGCCTTGGCTTTATTGTGGACAGAATTTTCGGCTGTGCACGAGTGGCGGGAACTCGTTTCTGTCGACCTGCTCCGAAAATCAAATTGAACGGTGGCCGTTCAGCCCCATTGGGCGTTCTTTCAGCTCTTTTTAAAGAAGGAGAACTGGACGCTTCCGTAGCTCCGCTGTTGCCAAAAGTCGGGATACGACGAGAAATCCATCTTTTTCGAATGCTCGAAGATCAAAAGCCCCTCCGGACGCAGCAGATCCCTTTCCAAGACCAGCCGGATCACCTCCTCACTACCCTCCAGATCGTAGGGTGCATCCGAGAAAATGATGTCGAACTGCTTCGTGCAGCTCTTCAGATAGAGAAAGACATTGGCCTTTACGGCATAGAAGTGTTCGAACCCCAGATGTTGCGCCGTCTGGCGGATGAAGTTGTAGTGCACGGGGTTGATCTCAACGGAAGTGACGCTCCGCGCGCCCCGCGAAGCAAACTCATAGCTGATCGACCCCGTACCGGAGAAGAGATCCAGCACGTCGCACGATTCGAAATCGACCAGATTCCCGAGAACATTGAACAGGTTCTCCTTGGCAAAATCGGTCGTCGGACGAGCCTTCAGATTGCGCGGAGGGACGATCGTACGTCCGCGGTGTGTTCCACTGACTATTCGCATACGATACGTTTGAAGCGTTTGCCGAGCAAATGCCGTACCGCCCTGGCATCGTCACCGCCGATGCAAAGCGTATATTCGCCCAGCGGGAAGCAGCCACCGAGGCGTTCCACAAAGTAGAGCAGTTCGGTATCATCGTCCGTCGGGAGGACATCGGCAAACTCCAGCTCCGAGTCGTACAGTTTGACGTATGTCAGTCCCCCCATGCGGGCCATCCACACGCATCGCTGCGGAGAGGCCGGGAGATGCAGCAGCGGGGTAGTGAAGCGGATTTTTTCGCCCCACTTCTCACGCAACCGCTGCAGAAGATCACATCGGAGAGCTATCAGAGCCGTACATCCGTTCCGCGACTCCGCGGTCACGACACACTCCTCGGCTGAGAGCGGCATGCCGCATGCGGCAAACCACTCCTCCGCATATGCAGGATCGCACGCTGCATCGGGAACGAGCAGCGTCCGGGGCATGAGCAGTTCGACCTCGACGGATGCATCGGCGGGCAAAGAGTTGGGACCCTCGGGGAGCGAAAAAGAGTGTCCATCCAACGGCTGCTGAATGGACACTTTCCGATCGGTGACCGGGCGGTTATTCCCAGTTTCCGGCCTCATTGTTTCCGGTCTCCATCGATCCGAACTTCACGCCGGCATAGCGGTTGAAGTTGTTCGTCTCGTCGTCGATCAGGTTGACAACGTTCTGACGGTAGTTGATCGTATCGAGGAACAGTTTGTAGGGAGCACGGCACTCCACAACCGGGATGACCACCTTCGACTCGGTGGTGGTGATGCCGGCCTCGAGGATGAACTGTGCCTTGTTGTCGGTTCCGGGGATATAGCGGAAGTTCTCAACATCTTCGCGGGTCAGTTTCTTGGGGGCGAAGATCGTATCGATAACGGCGATCTTGAATTTCTCGATATTCTTTCTGCCCGACTTCTTCAGCATGGCCATACCGACGGAGTCATCTTCATCGACGATCTTGCGCTCCAACTCGAGGGTGTCGTTCAGCACGTAGGAGATCAGCGTGTCGAAACTGCCGGTGAAGCGCTGATACTTCGATTTAAAGGAGCGTTCGGCCGTACGGATGTCCTTGAGACGTTCGATCACCTGGGCCTTTTTGTCCTTCAACTCCTGGTCGAAGCGGATGGGGGTCGAGATCTGGTCGTAGATGACATAGACCAGGCCTATGATGACCACGGCAAGAATGATTTGAGCAATTTTTTTCATTTTAATAGTATTTGTTGTTAATTTTGTGCAGTCCCAAAAAAGGTGAACGCGCTTCAAGTATGTTCAGCACACGTATTGCGACCCAAATTTACGCTAAAATTTGTTTCGAAGCAACTCCGGGGCAAAAAAAAATCATAGAAAAATTGTCCGAATATCTTGCCGACGACGATTTTTCGAAGATTTTTGTCCTGAACGGATATGCCGGCACGGGCAAGACCACGTTGATCGCGGCGCTCGTCGCGGCACTCAAGGAGCTGGAAATCAAAACCGTGTTGCTCGCGCCCACCGGCCGGGCCGCCAAAGTCCTCGCCCGCTACGCCGGAGAGAAGGCCCTGACCATCCACAAACGCATCTACCGCCAGCGCACAAACGCCGCCTACGAATCGCGTTTCTCGCTCAACATCAACCCCGAACGGGGTGCGGTATTCATCGTTGACGAGGCCTCGATGCTCTCGGGACGCACCGAAGCCGGTTCACTGTTCGGAAGCGGTTCGCTGCTGCACGATCTGGTGGACTACGTCCGCAGCGGCCGCGGCTGCCGGCTGATTCTCGTGGGCGACAGCGCCCAGCTGCCGCCCGTGGGGAGCGACTTCAGTCCGGCACTCGATCCGACGACGATGAGCGCCTTCGGAGAGGTTGTCTACGGCACGATGGACGAGGTCGTGCGTCAGGAGGCCCAGTCGGGCATTCTGTTCAACGCCACACTCGTGCGCTGCATGCTCGAACAGGGCATCTGCGAAACGCCGCGGCTGAGAATGGGCTTCCCCGACATGGAGGCCGTCGAGGGCGGGGAGTTCCTCGAGAAGCTGCAGGACTGCTACGCACGCTACGGACGTGACGAGACGATCGTCATCACGCGGTCGAATCGCCGTGCGAACCGTTACAACGAGGGCATCCGGCGCAACGTGCTCTGCGCCGAGGAGGAGATCGAAAGCGGCGACATGCTGATGATCGTCAAGAACAACTATTATTACCCGGAACACACCGAACAGTGCCCGATGAATTTCATCGCCAACGGTGACATCGCGCGGCTGAAGCGCCTGCGGCGTTTCGAGGAGTTCTACGGATTCCGCTTCGCTTCGGCCGTACTCGAATTTCCCGACTACGACGACGCGGAGCTCGAATGCAAGATCCTGCTCGACACCATCGCTTCCGAATCGCCGTCGCTCACCCGCGAAGAGTCCTCACGCCTGTTCTACGAGGTGGAGAAGGATTACCTCGACATCCGCAGCAAGCTCAAACGCTACAAGGAGATCCGCGAAAATCCCCACTTCAATGCCGTGCAGGTGAAGTTCTCCTACGCCGTAACATGTCACAAGGCGCAGGGCGGACAGTGGCGCGCAGTCTTCGTCGACCGCTGCCTGTTCGGCGACGAACCCATGACGCGCGACCTGCTCCGCTGGCTCTACACGGCGCTCACGCGCGCCACCGACAAACTCTACCTCGTAAACTTTGACGACAGTTTCTATGAATCCTGAACCGCACCCCCTGGAGCCGTTTCTTCCCGAACGCGCCCGGCTGCTCATGCTGGGAAGCTTTCCTCCGCCACGCAAACGGTGGTCGATGGAGTTCTACTACCCGAATCTGCAGAACGACATGTGGCGGATCTTCGGGGTGATCTTCTTCAACGACCGCAACCGGTTTCTCGCTCCCGACGGCCGTTCGTTCGACCGACAGTCGATCGAGGCATTCTGCCGCGAAAAAGGGGTCGCGCTCTACGATACGGCACGCGCCGTCCGCCGCCTGAAGGAGAATGCCTCGGACGAATTTCTCGAGATTGTCGAACCGACCGACATCGAAGCTCTGCTGCGCCGTCTTCCCGAGTGCCGCGAGATCGTAACGACGGGCGGCAAGGCGGCAGCTGCGGCAGCAGCGTCGCTGCATTGCAACACCCCGGGCGTCGGAGAGTTCGTGCCCGTGTCCGTCGACGGCCGGACGCTGCGCCTCTGGCGCATGCCCTCCTCGTCACGAGCCTACCCGTTGGCACTCGACCGCAAGGCCGAAGCCTATCGCAGGGTGCTCGCGACATTATCAGGCGACGTCCCGGCCCCATAACATGCAACCATACAAACGACAAGGGATACGAAACGAAAAGAGGAGCCGTTCATGCAGAAGGCTCCTCTTTTTTCTTGGCATTACAGATCTTCGTCAGCCGAGCACCGTCCCGTCCGCCGCAACGCGCAGCTTCATTTCACGCTCCGGACGCTCCTGCTCCAATTCAATCTCGTACCACTCGCCATCAGACGTTTGAACGAAATCCGCACCGTCGAACTGCCACGAAGCATACGAAGCAGTCAGTACCGACTTCACGGAGGCCGGCACCTCGCCGTAACGAACCTCCCACGTGGTTTTCACCCACGCCCCGGCGCCATTGAAATATACGGTCTTCTCACGGCCTTCGTGACGGATCTCCACCTCCAGATACCCGTCGTCAAACTCCCGCTCGACGATCGTCGCCCCGGGATAGCTCTCCCGGATGAAAGCCTCCTCATCGGCCGGAAGGCCCGAACCGGTATCCACCGACGGCTCGTAGAGCGACAACACACCGTCGGGAGTAATCTTCAACTTCACATCCCCGTTACGCGATTCCAGTTCGAGGCGGTAGTAATTTCCGTCGGAAGCTGTTTCGAAATAATCCACATCATCGAGCTGATATCCTTGCATTTCAGCATATTCCGAGGCCGCCCAGGCCGTGGTAACTACTGCCGGCAGCGCCGAACGCCGCACCTCGGTCTTGGTATACATCCAGGCACCGGTTCCATCGAAATAGAGTTCTCGGGCCACTCCGCCGTCGATAATCTCGACCTCCGTACCGCCATATTCCACATCAACGTCAACTACACGCGCTCCGGGGAAATGCGCGGCAAGATATTCATCGATGCCCACTGCAGGCGTCGAAGGGATAAACTCCCCATAGTCATAATTGGGACCTGCGTCGGCCAATGTCTTGACCAGCACGCCGTCGGGCGAATAATAGAGATCCATTTCACGTCCGGACTGCTCGACCTCAATGACGTAAATTTCAGGCTCTACCTCACCGCTTCGCGTGAGAACATCCACGTCGTTGTCACGCTGCCATGCGACGTACTCACTCGCCTCAAAGGCCGACTTCACGGCCTGCGGAAGGGCCGAATAGGGGATCTCGGTCTTGGACATCGACCACGAACCTCCAGCATTGTCGAACCACGCCGAACAATTGGCCGCCGCAGCCCGGGTACCGCTCCAATAGAACGACGCCACAGCGTAGGCTCCCTTGACACTCCACGATACGTTCTGAGCGTCGGGGAAACGCTCGGCAAAGGCTTTCAACACCTGAGGCGACACCTGATCGGATGCACCCGGACCGTCTTGAGACTCACAACCCACCACCAGAGACGCCGCCAGGGCCACGCTCAGGACACTCTTCACAAATTTAATCATAACTTACAGCCTTTTAATTGTTTATACTCATTTTACACACAAGGAGGCAACTCCTTTGAAAGCAAAGGAATACAAGAATTCTGAAACGAATCTGAAATACCTCATACCCCAACAGTCTCCGATTGCATAAGGCAAAAAATTCGCCCGACGACTTTGCAAGGCATCCGAAAATCTCGTATCTTTGTTCGTCGAAACAAATTGCCAAGAGAAAGCGTTGACACCCCAGGAAGCCAAAATCGAAAAAAAATATGTCGACACGCCCCTGATGAAGCAATATTACTCCATCAAGGCCGTGCATCCCGACGCCATTCTGCTGTTTCGCGTCGGAGACTTTTACGAAACGTTCGGCGACGACGCCATCAAGGCCAGCGGCATTCTGGGAATCACCCTGACCCGCCGGGCCAATGGTGCGGCATCGTACGTCGAACTGGCAGGATTTCCCTACCACGCCATCGACACCTACCTTCCGAAGCTCGTGCGTGCCGGAGAGCGCGTTGCCATCTGTGAGCAGCTGGAGGATCCCAAGCTGGTGAAGGGGCTCGTCAAACGAGGCGTCATCGAACTCGTCACCCCGGGTATCGTCATGGGGGACAACATCCTCTCCAACAAGGAGAACAACTTTATCGCCTCGGTCTATTTCGGACGCAACAACACGGGCGTGGCCTTTCTCGACATCTCGACCGGCGAGTTCTATGTCTCCGAAGGTTCGGATGCCTACGTCGACAAACTCCTCTCGAACTTCCAGCCCAAGGAGGTGATCTACCAGAGGGGCTTCGAGGATCGGTTCACCGGATCGTTCGGCTCGAAGCTCTACACCTACCGGCTCGACGAATGGGTCTTTTCCGAGGAGGTCAACCGTGAAAAGCTCTGCAAACAGTTCGGAACCAGGTCGCTCAAGGGTTTCGGTGTGGAGCACTTCACCAGTGGCATCTCGGCCGCCGGAGCCATCTTCTACTACCTCGAATTCACCGAACACCGCAATACGGAGCATATCACCTCCATCTCGCGCATCGATCAGGACGAATATGTCTGGGTCGACAAGTTCACGATCCGCAACCTGGAGCTCTTCGCATCGAACGGCTCCCGCGGCAAGGGGAGCTTCGCCGAGGTGATCGACCGTACGCTGACACCCATGGGCGGACGTCTGCTCAAGCGGTGGATCGCCCTGCCGATCAAAGATCCCGAAAAGATCAACGGCCGGCTTGACATCGTGGAGTACTTCACCAAGGACGTCGATTTCGCCGAGACCGTTCGGGAGCAGATTGCGCTGGTGGGCGATCTGGAGCGCATTGCCGGGCGCATTTCGACCCAGCGTGTCACCCCGCGCGAGCTGGTGCAGCTGCGTCAGTCGCTGGCGGCCATCGAAACCCTGAAGGCAGCCCTCGACTCCACCGATCAGCCGCGGCTCCACACGCTGGCCGCGGAGATCGATCCGCTGGCGGAGATCCGCGACCGCATCGGCCGGGAGATCTATCCCGACCCGGCGAACAACCAGATTCAGAAGGGCGGAGTCATCGCCGACGGCGTCGACCCGGAGCTTGACGACCTGCGCCGCATCGCTCTCCACGGCAAGGACTACCTGGCGCACATCCAGCAGCGCGAAAGTGAGGCGACAGGCATTCCATCGCTGAAGATCAGCTACAACAACGTCTTCGGATACTATATCGAGGTGCGCAACGCCTACAAGGAGAAGGTTCCGGCGACATGGATCCGCAAGCAGACGCTGACCAACGCCGAGCGATACATCACCGAGGAGCTCAAGGAGTACGAAGAGAAGATCCTCGGTGCCGAGGAGAAGATGCTCGTCCTCGAACAGCGCATCTACGCGCAATTGCTGCACGACATCTGCGGATCGCTGGCACCGATGCTGCACGACGCAGCGCTCGTCGCACGGCTCGACTGCCTGCAGTCGTTCGCGCGACTGGCCGTCGAACGCCATTACGTGCGCCCGGTGCTTGACGAGGGCAAGCGCATCGACATCCGCCAGGGCCGCCATCCGGTGATCGAGACGTTGATGCCCGTCGGCGAGGAGTATGTTCCGAACGACGTGATGCTCGACGACCAGAAGCAGCAGATCATGATGATCACCGGCCCCAACATGTCGGGTAAGTCGGCCCTGCTGCGTCAGACGGCGCTGATCATCCTCATGGCGCAGATGGGATCGTTCGTCCCGGCCAAGTCGGCACACATCGGCATCGTGGACAAGATCTTCACACGCGTCGGGGCCTCGGACAACATCTCGCAGGGCGAGTCGACCTTCATGGTCGAGATGCTCGAATCGGCAAGCATTCTGAACAACATTTCGGACCGCAGCATCGTGCTCCTGGACGAGATCGGCCGCGGCACGAGCACCTACGACGGCATCTCGATCGCCTGGGCAATGGTCGAATACCTGCACAACCATCCCACGGCCCGCGCCAAGACGCTCTTCGCCACACACTATCACGAACTGAACGAAATGGAGCGCATGTGCCCGCGCGTGAAGAACTACCACATCGCAGTCAAGGAGGTCGGAAGCCAGATCGTCTTTCTGCGCAAGCTCGAACCAGGAGGCACCGAGCACTCGTTCGGTATCCATGTGGCACGGCTGGCCGGCATGCCGGCATCGGTGGTCGCACGGGCCGACGAGATCCTGCGCAACCTCGAACAGGTCTACGGCAACAACGAAATCGTTCCGAGCCGCAGCCTCAAGGAGCGCGGGCGGAAATCCATGGCCCAGGCCGTGAAGGAGGCTGCCGAGACACCTGCGCCGCAAAACATGCAACTCTCGATGTTCCAGTTGGACGATCCCGTGCTGGTGCAGATCCGCGACCAGATCAAGGGTCTTGATATCAATGCCCTGACACCGATCGAGGCTCTGAACAAGCTCAACGAGATCAAGAAGATCACGGGACTCTGACACACACCCGCCGGGACGGAAACGGAGTCGGTGCAGATCGCTCCATTCGGGTTACACCCGACAGAAGAGGGTGATCAGCAGCGGGACACAGACCTCCAGTGCCAGGCCATGCACGATGGCAAGGGGCACAAGATAGGTGCTCTGAGGTGAACACCGTACAATTCCGGGCAGACAGACATCCATCGAATTGATTCCGGCTGCCGAGATCGGCGCCACGCTTCCGCACCAACGGGCAAAGAGCGGCAGGCAGAACAGCGACAACATCTCACGCACGACATTGGCCAGCAGGGCCACCGTAGCCAGTTCAGCCGCCAGTTCGGGGCCGAAGGAGGCGCTTCCGACGTGGGCGATCATCACCGATGAGAGAGAATAGTAGCCGAATCCCGATCCCAGGGCCAGGCATTGCGGCAGCGTCCAGCACCCGGGCAGCAGGGCGAAGAGGGCCGCGAAGAGCAGCGTGCCGACGATCGTGAAGAGTGGCAGCAGGAACATCCGCGGCCGCAGCGTGCGCACCATGGAGCGCAGCGAATCATCGGCGCCGAGCCCCACGCCCACCTGCAGGATCAATGCCGAGAGCAGCACAACAGGCAAATCGGGATGGTGCAGCCATTGGGGAGTGATCCCCACAGCACCGAATACGATTCCAGCAAGAAAGCAGACGAAAACGACCAGATTGCCTTTCATTTGCGACCTCCTTTCCCAAAAATGAGCCGTTGAGCCACGACCCCGGCCAGAAGGCTTCCGGCCGTAGTCAACAATGCGATCACGACGGCCTGGCCGCCGTAGCTTCCGAAACGCTCCATGAGCGAAGCATCGGAGCCGATCGAGGATCCGAAGACGAACAACAGGACACAGATGGTCACATGGACCCCTTGCCCGGTTTTGCGGGTCACCGCGCGACCGCGCAGCAGGTAACCGAGTCCCATGCCCGCAAACAGCAGAAACAGAATACGAAACATAAAGATGCGGATATTTTGGTCCGCGGACGGCAGCCCGCAAGGGGACGCACCGTTCGTCGCGGAACGAATGATCTACTACGAAAAAAAGGTGGGGTGCAAAGCCTCCCGAACGCCGGGATTCCGGCGGGCAACAGAAGATCGGAGGTCAGATGAATCCGCTGAACCAATGGACATGAACCGTCTGCAAGGCACGCGGCGAGCGGTTCCTTGTTCCGGTTGAAGTATGTCCATGAAGGATGATCATGATTCGTGTTCGGTTTTCAATATCGGTCGGCAAAGATATGTGTTCCGGACGAGATTTCCAAATTCCTCCCTTGCATCCACCGTTCGAGGAGCACCGTCTCTCATTCGGAAACGTTCGGCATCAACGGATTGACAGAATAAAAAATTCCTGCCTCCCCGATCGGGAAGCAGGAACATACGGTGGATATGACCTTACGGATAACGGATCAGTTCTCGCTGTCGATCAGCGAACGGATGTTCTGGATCAGCATCGCTACGGCCACGGAGTTGAAGCCGCCCTCGGGAATGATCACGTCGGCATACTTCTTCGACGGTTCGACAAACTCCTCGTGCATGGGTTTCACTGTCGTGGTGTACTGCGTAATGACCGACTGCATCGTACGGCCGCGTTCGCAGACGTCGCGCAGGATACGTCGCGCCAGACGGATGTCGGCATCCGTGTCGACATAGACCTTGATGTCCATCAGATCGCGCAACTCCTTGTTCTCGAAGATCAGAATGCCGTCGACAATAATCACCTTCGAGGGCTTCACAAGCACGGTCTCGGGCAGCCGGTCGTGGTCGACGAACGAATAGACCGGGTGCTCGATAGGAACGTTGTCCTTCAGCGCCTTGATGTGCTCCACGAGCATCGAGGTGTCGAATGCCTGGGGATGGTCGTAGTTGAGCTTCGTACGCTCCTCATAAGTGAGTTCGGGATGGGCCTTGTAGTAGTAGTCGTGGCACAACGTCACCACATCATCTCCCTCGAAGGCTTCGCGCAGCCGTTTGACGAGGGTCGACTTGCCAGAGCCGGTGCCCCCGGCTACACCGATTACGGTAACTTTCATCGTATCAGCAGTTTTGGTGATTATACTTCTCAACATCCAGGAAGGAGGGGAGCTAAAGAGTCCCATTCCGGACAACTCGCGCCGGGAACGAAAAGAGGAGTTGTCTTCCGCCCGGAGCAAAAAAAAGAGGATCGCCCTTCTGGGAAGGGCAATCCTCGGACTTCGCCTTGCGTCAGGCGTCGATGTTGGCGTAGTGGGCATTCTTCTCGATGAACTCGCGGCGCGGCGGAACATCGTCGCCCATCAGCATCGAAAAGATACGATCTGCCTCGGCAGCATTCTCGATGTTCACCTGACGCAGAATGCGCGTATCGGGGTTCATCGTCGTCTCCCACAGCTGGTGGGCGTTCATCTCGCCCAGACCTTTGTAGCGCTGCACGTGGGCTCCCTTGCCGAATTCAGCCGTGATTTCGTCACGCTCCTTCTCGGTCCAGCAGTAACGCTCCTTCTGCCCCTTCTTCACCAGGAAGAGCGGCGGGGTGGCGATATAGACATGGCCGTTCTCGATCAGCTCCTTCATCTTGCGGAAGAAGAAGGTCAGCATCAGCGTGGCGATGTGGCTTCCGTCGACATCGGCATCGGTCATGATGATGATCTTGTTGTAACGCAGCTTCTCAAGGTTCAGCGCCTTGGAATCCTCCTCGGTACCGATCGTCACACCAAGCGCCGTGAACATGTTCTTGATCTCCTCGTTCTCCCACATGCGGTGCTCCTGCGCCTTCTCGATATTCAGGATCTTTCCGCGCAGCGGCATGATGGCCTGGAAGTTGCGGTCGCGTCCCGACTTGGCCGTTCCACCTGCAGAGTCACCCTCGACAAAGAAGATCTCGGCCTCCGAACGGTCGCGGCTCGTACAGTCGGCCAGCTTGCCCGGGAGACCGGCTCCCGACAGCACCGTCTTGCGCTGCACCAGTTCGCGGGCGTGACGTGCGGCATGACGCGCCGTAGCCGCAAGGATCACCTTCTGCACGATGGCCTTGGCATCCTTGGGATTCTCCTCGAGGTAGTTGCCCAGAGCGGCAGCCATGGCCTGATCGACGGCCGCAGCCACCTCGTCATTTCCGAGCTTGGTCTTTGTCTGTCCCTCGAACTGGGGCTCGGCAACCTTTACCGAAACGACGGCCGTCAGACCCTCGCGGAAGTCGTCGCCGTTGATGTCGAACTTCAACTTCGCAAGCATGCCCGAATCCTCGGCATACTTCTTCAACGTACGCGTCAGGGCGCGGCGGAAACCCGTCAGGTGCGTACCGCCCTCGATCGTGTTGATGTTGTTCACATACGAGTGGACATTCTCCGAGAAGGAGTCGTTATACTGCATGGCCACCTCGACGGGAACACCGTTCTTTTCGGTATCGAGGTAGATGATCTGGTCGATGATCGGCGTGCCGCGCGTCGCATCGAGGTACTTCACGAACTCCTTCAGACCCTCCTCCGAATAGAAGTGATCCTCACGGAGTTTGCCCTCCTCGTCGGGACGCTTGTCGTAAAGGTTCAGATGGAGACCCTTGTTCAGGAATGCCAGCTCGCGCAGACGGTTGGCCAGAATGTCATACTTGTATTCGGTGGTATGGGTGAAGATCTCACCGTCGGGTTTGAAGGTGATGGTCGTTCCGCGGTCCGAGCATTCGCCGACAACCTCCACTTCGGAGGTCGGCTTGCCCTTGGAGTACGTCTGGCGGAAAATCTTGCCTTCGCGGTGAATCTCGGCAATGAGCAGCGTCGAGAGGGCATTCACGCACGAAACACCGACACCGTGCAGACCTCCCGAAACCTTGTAGCTGCCCTTGTCGAACTTGCCACCGGCATGCAGCACGGTCAGTACGACCTCCAGGGCCGATTTTCCCTCCTTTTCGTGGAAATCGGTCGGGATACCGCGACCGTTATCCTTGACAGTGATCGAGTTATCCTCATTGATCGTGACGTCGATATCGGAGCAGAAGCCTGCCAGAGCCTCGTCGATCGAGTTGTCGACCACCTCGTAGACCAAGTGGTGAAGGCCCTTCTCGCCGATGTCGCCGATGTACATGGCCGGACGTTTACGCACAGCCTCGAGGCCTTCGAGGACCTGAATATTCGAGGCGGAATACTCTTCCGCCTGTTTCTTAACGTTTTCTTGTTCGGTACTCATCGTAGTCTTGAAATATCATACAAATATAGGGCTTTTTTCCGGATAAAACAAGCATCCGAAGCCCCCGGGCGGCGTTTTTTCAACCTGCGCACCGAGCTGCGTACTGCGGGAAAGGCTATCTACGCGGCAAGTGAACGTGCACTGCCCATACAGGATATTAGGCCAGTTGGGTTTTGAGATCGACCTCGCGGATCTTGCCCTGCGAGAAGAGAATGGCGCGGGCAGGGTAGTTCTCGATCAGCGCCGTGTTGTGCGTCGACATCACCACGGCACAACCGCGTTCGGCAATCGTATGGAAGAGCTGCATGATGCCGTCGGCCGTCACCGGATCGAGGTTGCCCGTCGGTTCGTCGGCCAGCAGCACGGCGGGATCGTTCAGCAGCGCCCGGGCGATAACGAGTCGCTGCTGCTCGCCTCCGGAAAGTTCGAAAGGCATCTTGTAGCATTTCGAGCCCAGCTCCACAAGACTCAACACCCGGTCGATCCGTTCGCGGATCTCCGACTCGTTCTTCCAGCCCGTGGCCTTCAGCACGTAGTGGAGATTCATGAAGGCGTTGCGGTCGGTGAGCAGCTGGTAGTCCTGGAAGACGATGCCGATCCGACGGCGCAGGTAGGGAATATCACGGCGGCGCAGCTTTCGGAGATCGAATCCTGCGATATACCCTTGTCCTGAAACAAGTTGCACGTCGGCATATAAAGTCTTGAGCAAGGTACTCTTTCCGCTGCCGACACGCCCCAGCAGGTAAACGAACTCACCTGGAGCAACCGCCAGGTTCACCTCCGAAAGGATCATCTCGCCCCGCCGGAGCAACTCCTTCTCCGAGCAGCTTCCGAACGGATCGTCGGAATGGTAGATGGCCGCGTCGCGAAGCTCCACGACATATTGACTGTTCATCATGCGTCTTCTCTCTTTGCGAACAAAGATACGCAAAATTATCGGATTTCGGGGAAAAAGCACTATCTTTGCACAAGAGTTTCGACAGGCTTTGCGCCGAAAGACACGGGGGTGCCCGGTTTTGACAGCAGGCAGAGTTTGATTGTAAGCACGTCGAGCGCTGTGCGGCGGCTCGTTAATCCCGATGCTCAAACTACAAATGGCAACAACAGCCTTGCACTCGCTGCCTAATTTTCAAGGAAAATTGGCTTAATCGCCGGAGCCAAGGAGCTTTGGCGACGAGTATCCCGGAGGGCGGTTCCGCTCCTTAACGGCTCTCCATACGGGGTATCATTCATTGGGAGATAGTGCGCGGCAGGTCCCGTGTCGCGTGCGAAATTCAAGGGACTGGGCCCTGCGTTCGGCCGCCGTCGGCCAGGCGCGGGGAGAAGGATCAATCGACGGATAAGCGTGTAGAAAGCTTTCGGGTTCCCTGTTTGGACGAGGGTTCGACTCCCTCCACCTCCACGACTCGAGGCCGGAAACGGCCGCATGAAGAATCCCCCTGCCTCGGGCCGGGGGATTTTTTTATCCCGGTCCTTTTCCGGACGCCGCTTCCCCGGAGAGGTTCCCGGCATACCCACGACTGCCGTAGGCTTTTTTGTCGCCGCCGACTGCGGTTTTCCACCGGAAAAGCGTATCTTTGTGCTAGCGATTCAAAAAACACCAAACACACGATACCATGAAAAAGATTCTGCTCCTCGGCTCCGGAGAGCTGGGCAAGGAGTTTACCATTGCCGCACAGCGGCTCGGACAGACCGTCATAGCCTGCGACAAATACGCCGGAGCTCCAGCCATGCAGGTAGCCGACGCCGCGGAGGTTTTCGACATGCTGGACGGCGAGGCGCTGGCCGCCGCCGTTGCAAAGCATCGTCCCGACATCATCGTCCCCGAAATCGAGGCTATCCGCACCGAGCGGCTCTACGATTTCGAGCGTGAGGGCATTCAGGTCGTGCCGAGCGCCCGCGCCGTGAACTTCACGATGAACCGCAAGGCGATCCGCGACCTCGCGGCCCGGGAGCTCGGACTCAAGACCGCGCGCTACTTCTACGCCACATCGCTCGACGAACTGCGCGAGGCCGCCGCGAAGATCGGCTACCCGTGCGTCGTCAAGCCGCTGATGTCCTCTTCGGGAAAGGGGCAGTCCGTCGTCCGCGGCCCTGAAGAGATCGAGCATGCCTGGCAATACGGCTGCGAGGGTTCGCGCGGCGACATCCGCGAACTGATCGTCGAGGAGTTCATCCGCTTCGACAGCGAAATCACGCTGCTCACCGTCACACAAAAGAACGGCCCGACGCTCTTCTGTCCGCCGATCGGGCACGTACAGAAGAGCGGCGACTACCGCGAAAGTTTCCAGTCGCCCGCAATCGCTCCGGAGCATCTGGCCGAGGCGCAGCGCATGGCCGCCGCCGTCACCGAAGCCCTTACGGGCGCCGGACTGTGGGGCGTGGAGTTCTTCCTGAGCCACGAACAGGGTGTCTACTTCTCGGAACTCTCACCGCGGCCGCACGACACGGGCATGGTGACGCTGGCCGGGACGCAGAATCTCAACGAATTCGAACTACACCTGCGGGCCGTGCTGGGACTTCCGGTTCCGGCCGTCACGTTCGAGCGCATGGGGGCCAGTGCGGTGATTCTCTCCGAGATCGCCACCGCCACGCCGCATTTCGAGGGGGTCGCCGAGGCGTTGGCCGACAATCCGCGCACGGATATCCGCCTCTTCGGGAAACCCTCGGCACGTGTAAACCGCCGCATGGGGGTCGTCGTGGGGTATGAACCGCTGGGCAGCAGCCTCGAAGCGTTGCGCACACGCGTGAAGGCCGCCGCCGCCAAAGTCAAGGTCACCGAATAAATTCACTCCGAATCATGAAAAAGTACGCAATCATATCGACCGAAAAAGGCGTGATGAAGGCCGAGCTCTATGCCGACGAGACGCCGGGCACCGTTGCCAACTTTATCGATCTGGCCGAGCACGGCTTCTACGACGGGCTGACGTTCCACCGCGTGATTCCCGACTTTGTGATTCAGAGTGGGTGTCCGCGCGGCGACGGCACCGGAGGCCCGGGCTACACGATCAAGTGCGAGACCTCGGCCCCGCGGCAGCGTCACGACCGCGGCGTGCTCTCGATGGCCCACGCCGGGAAGGATACGGGAGGTTCGCAGTTCTTCATCTGCATGAATCGTGAAAACACGAAGCATCTCGACGGCGTGCACACCTGCTTCGGGCAGATCGTCGAGGGGCTGGATGTCATTGACGACATCCGCCGCGGCGACCGGATTCTCTCGATCCGAATCGTCGAGGAGTAAAGCCTCCGGCAACCAGCAACAAAAAAACAGCCGTCTCTCTGCCAAGAGGCGGCTGTTTGCATATCGTGTCGTCGGGAATATTACTTGCCGAAGGCAGCCTTGATCTTGTCCGTTGCCTTCTTGAGCAGCTCCTCGGGGCAGCAGAGCGTAATGCGGATGTAGCGCAGCCCCTCCGAACCGAAGATGCCGCCCGGGGTCAGGAAGACATCGGTCTTCTCCAGCACCTCGTCCGAGAACGAGAAGCTGTCCCCCTTGTAATCCTCCGGGAGCTCGGCCCATACGAACAGACCGGCCTGATGCTCACGATAGGTGCAGCCGAGGGCCTTGAGAAGTTCGTAAGCCTGACGCTCACGGCCGTAATAGATGGCATTGAGCTCCTTGTACCAATCCTCGCCGAGAGCCAGCGCCGTAGCGGCAGCAGCCTGAATGGGGTAGAACATACCCGAGTCCATGTTGCTGCGGAAGGTCATCACGTCCTTGATCCACTCGGCCTTGCCGACGAGCACGCCGACGCGCCAGCCGGCCATCGAGTGTCCCTTGGAGAGCGAGTTCAGCTCCAGAGCGACATCCTTGGCTCCCTCGACAGCCATGATCGACAGCGGACCGGCCGAGTTGCGGATGAAACTGTAGGGATTGTCATGCACGATCAGGATGTTGTGCTTGGCACCGAAATCGACGAGCTTCTCGAACAGCTCCATCGACCCCACCTGTCCGGTCGGCATGTTGGGGTAGTTCACGAGCATCATCTTTACGCCGTCGAGTCCGGCCTTCTCGATTGCCTCGAAATCGGGGTAGAAGTTCGTCGCCTTGTTGAGCGAATAGGGCACCATGACACCGCCCGCCAGCTTCACGCCGGCCGAATAGGTCGGGTAGCCGGGATTCGGAACGAGGACCTTGTCGCCCGGATTGAGGAACGTCATGCAGATGTGCATGATACCCTCCTTCGAACCGATCAGCGGATAGATCTCCGTCTTGAAATCCAGATCCACATGATACCATTTCTTATACCAATCGGCAAAAGCCTTGCGCAGGATGGGCTCACCCTGATAGGACATGTATTTGTGCACGTCGGGACGCCGTGCCTCCTTTGCCAGACACTCGATAACGGAGGGATGGGGCGGAAGGTCGGGACTGCCCATGGCCAGTTTGACGATCTGACGGCCCGTAGCTGCCTCCATCTCGCCGATCTCGCGCAGGCGGCGCGAAAAATAGTACTCTCCAATGCCGTCCATGCGATGTGAACGGGCGATTTGAACTGCTTTTGCCATAATATGTGTGAGTTTTTGGGAAATTTGCTTCCGGACAAAGATAGGGAAATAATGGAAAAAATTAAAGAAATCCGGGAACAAATTTCGTTCCCGCGGCATGGGCCACGTCGGGTTGCAATCCGGGGAATGAAAAACCTCTGCCGTGCGGCAGAGGTTCCGTAATACTGAAAAATCCGGATGCAACGCCCTTTATGCAGGCAGCGGAATGCAGAAGCAGTTCTTTCATCCGCCACCGCAGGACTCCGCCGATCAGTACAGGTAGTGTTCCATGAAGGGCATCAGCAAAGCCGTAGCCAAACCCATCAGGGCCATGGCCAGACCGCTCAACGCCCCTTCGACCGCCCCGATCTCGATGGCCCGGGCGGTTCCGATGCCGTGGGCTGCCGCGCCGAGAGCAAACCCCCGTGCCTCGGGATCGCGAACTCCGCAGTGGCGCAGGATCCATTCTCCGAAGATACTGCCGAAGATTCCCACACAGAAGACCACCACCGAGGTGATCGAGACGTTGCCGCCCAGCGGTCCGGCGACCGAGACGGCAATCGGCACGGTCACCGACTTCGGAGCCAGGGAGTTGAGAATCGTCCGTTCGACACCGAAGGCCTTGGCGATATAGACCACGCTCAACACCCCGACGACGCATCCGACAAGCGTAGCCACACCGACCGGGAACAGACTTCCGCGCAGCCGTTCCAGCTGTTCGTAAAGCAGGTAGCCAAGGGCCACGACCGACATGCCGAGGGCAAAATTGAGGATGCCCGTGGCCTCACGGTAACGTTCGTAGTCTATGTTGGCGCAGCGCAGGAAGACAATCACGGCGACGAAGGTCAACAGCACGGGGTGCAGCAGCGGCATGCGGAAGCGGCGGTAGATCGCACCACCCACACAATAGAGGCCGACGGTGAGCGTCAGCAGAAAAAGGTCCGACGAAAAGAACGTATGGTCAAGCATCGTGGCGCATTTGTTTGATATGCCGCAGCCGGGCGCGGCGGTTGAGACTTTGGAAGGTTTTGCCCGTAACGAACAATACGAGGATGGTCGAGACGATGCCCGAGACGAGAATGGCCCAGAGATTCTCGAGGATCACCCGATAGGAGTCCATCAGCCCCACGCCGTAAGGCACGAAGAAGAGCGCCATGGCTCCGAGCAGAAAACGTGCGGCGGGGCGCACCCGCTCGGCGGGCACCCAATGCAGACACAGCGAGGCGAAAAAGAGGATCATGCCGATGATGTTGCCCGAGACATACCCTCCGGTCAAAAGGCTCAGACCATTGCCCACCAGCCAGAAGAAGAGAATGTAGAAAAGTCCGGTCATACGAGAGGTTTCGATTGTGGACGGCAGGCATTCGGAACGTTCCCCGTTATGCGCGAAGCCGGCTTCGCGGGGCCGGCTTCGTCAACAGCCGCCAATTTTCAGGCGGCAAAGATAACGCATAAATCGTATTCTAATGCTTTTCGACGATTTTTTTCATCGGACATTGCGTCGCACAGCACGAGGCACAGCCGCCGCGCCGGCGTCCGCACACCTGCCGCCACAGCCACACGGCGGCGATGCACACGGCCACCGCCACGATGCCCCACACGATATAATCCTGCCAGGTCATCGGTCAGAAGAGCATGACCACGTGATAGACGATCCAGGCCACGAGCCATGCTACCGCCGTGTTGTAGACGACCGAAACCGCCGCCCATCGCCACCCGGCCTCCGAGCTGATGGCTGCCACCGTAGCGATGCACGGCACGTAGAGCAGGATGAAAACCAGGAAGGCAAAGGCCGAAGCCGTGGAGAAGTCGCCGCTCTGGAGCAGTCGCGCCGAGAGCGAGTCCAGCTGCGCCTCTTCGCCGGTTGCAGCGGACGGTGCCGGCGAAGCGGACGAGACAGATGCTGTGGCCGGAGCCGCCCCGGAGTCCTTTGTTCCGTCTGTAACGGCGATCGATGTTGCACCGTCCGCACCGCCGATGATACCGATGGTCTCGGGAGGCAGCTGCGTCGACGCCTCCGGCACCGCACCGTCGGCTGCGGCGTCATCCGACTGCGGAGCCTCGGAATAGAGTACACCCAGCGTGCTGACGATGATCTCCTTGGCCGGAAGTCCCGACAGCAGGGCGACGCTGGCCTTCCAGTCAAATCCCAGGGGACGGAAGACGGGTTCGCACCCCTTGCCCAGACGTCCGAGGTAGGAGTTTTCGTAATGGGTCTCGGCGGCCGCAGGCTGCTCCGTGCGGGGGTAGTAGCTCAGGAACCACACGATGATCGACGCCACGAGAATCATGCCGCCCATCTTCTTTAAATACTGCGCACACTTGTCCCACATGTGCATGAGGGTCGTTTTCCACGTCGGCAGGCGGTAGGGCGGGAGCTCCATGACGAAGGGTGTCTCGTCGACCGGGAACTTGAACTTCCGCAGCAGCCGTGCCGTCACCACGGCCAACACGATGCCCAGCACGTAGAGTCCCGTCATCACCCATCCGGCATGCGTCGGGAAGAAGGTTCCGGTGATGAGCAGGTAGATCGGGATGCGCGCGCTGCACGACATGAAGGGCGTGATGAAGATGGTGATCAGCCGGCTGCTGCGGCTCTCGATCGTGCGGCTGGCCATGATGGCCGGGACGTTGCAGCCGAAGCCCATGATGAGCGGAATGAACGACTTTCCGTGCAGCCCGACGCGGTGCATCACACGGTCCATGATGAAGGCCGCCCGCGCAAGGTATCCCGAATCCTCCATGAACGAGATGAACAGATAGAGAATCATGATGTTCGGCAGGAAGACGATCACCGAGCCCACGCCGCCGATCACACCGTCAACCAGCAGGTCGCGGACCGACCCCGAAGGCAGCAGCGCATCGGCCGCCGAGCCGATCCACGCCACCAATGCCTCGATCCACCCTTGAGGATAGGCTCCGAGGCTGAACGTGCACCAGAACATCACCCCCATGAGGATGAAAAAGATCGGGAAGCCCCACAACTTGTGCGTCACGAAGGTGTCGATGATGCTCGTGGCCGTCACCTCGGCCTGATGTCCGGGAGTGAAGGTCTCCTTCAACGCACCCTGGATAAAGCCGTATTTCTGGTGGGCAAAGGCCGTCTCGGCATCCTCGCCCAGTGCCTCCGTAATGCGTTTCGCCTCGCGGTCCCGGATCTCCGCCCACACCGGATAACGCTCACACCCGCGCAGATGCTCCTCGATCTGGGCGTCGCGTTCGAGCATCTTCAGGGCAAAGTAGCGCGGCGGGAAGGCCTTGGGAAGTTCGTCCCGGTGGTCACTCATGTCGCCGTTGAGTCGCCGCAGGCTCTCCTCGATCACCGAACCCATATTGATATGGATGTGGCGCACGCGTTCGTCGCGGTTCTCGTAGACGTCGATCACCGTGTCCAACAACGTCTCGATACCGCGGTGGTTGCGCGCCTCGACGGGGACCATCGGAACTCCCAGCATGCGGCCCAGGCTGTCGTAATCGAGGCTCGCACCGCTGGCCTGCAGTTCGTCGTACATGTTCAGCGCCACGACGATCCGCGGATTGATATCGATCAGCTCGGTCGTCAGATAGAGGTTGCGCTCGAGATTCGACGCCACGACCGAATTGATGACCACGTCGGGCATCTTCGTCGCGAGGTGCTCGCGTACGAAGCGCTCCTCGGGCGTATAGGCCGAGAGGGCATAGGTGCCCGGGAGGTCCGTTATTTCGAACCGGTAACCACGATAGAGGCGCGTTCCGAGTTTCGCCCCGACGGTCACGCCGCTGTAGTTGCCCACGTGTTCATGACCGCCCGAGATAGCATTGAACAACGACGTCTTGCCACTGTTGGGATTGCCCACCAGCGCCACGGTGATCGTATGGCTGCGGTGCTTGACAACGTCGGCAATACTCGTATAGGCTGCCGCATCGTCCTCGGCAGTCGCTTCGGTGGCAGCCGGGATCTCGGAATGAAGAACCGCCTCCGCGGCCGCACCGGAATCGGCCGCCGCACCGTGTTTCGACAGATGGTGGTGATGGTGCTTATGGTGGGCAAGGATCTCGTGAGCCTCCACATCGGTAAGCACCTCGATCATGTCGGCCTCGCTGCGGCGCAACGAGATGTCGTAACCCATGATCCGGTATTCGATGGGATCCTTCAGCGGGGCGTTCAGGATGACTTCGACCCGCTGCCCGCGGACAAACCCCATCTCCATGATGCGACGGCGGAATCCGCCGTGGCCCATCACCTTGACGATGGTCGCCGCATCCCCGGTTTTCAATTCGGATAAGCGCATGTTATCGTGTCTGTTTGGGTCCGATCCCGTGACCGGAAGAGTCCCGATATGACATTGGTTTTCCGCAAGCCGTCGGGGTCGAGGTTCAGAATCGGAAAAATATGGCACAAAAATACGATATTCTTATGAAATGCGCAATCCCCAATCATAGGTACACGCCGCAACCGCATGCCGACACACAACAATGCTCTGCGGACGCCGAGTCCCCGAAACTCACCCTGCCGATCGACGAAGAGCTGTTTTTCGGCCCATCGGGAAGAAAAAACCATGAAAAAATTACAATAACACCTTTTATACGGGGATTTTTGTGAAAAAAACTCGATTTTTTTCAGTGTCAAGCAATTTTGTAGTGATAATTTTCTATCTTTGCGCTGGTAACAACACTTAACAACCCAATATAAATTAACAACGTCATGAAAGAATTAGTTGAAAAAATCAATGCCGAGTTCGAGGTATTTGCAGCCAATGCAGCCGCTCAGGTGGAAAAAGGCAACAAGGCCGCCGGCACCCGCGCACGCAAATCGGCGCTCGAGCTCTCGAAACTGATGAAAGAGTTCCGCAAGGTTTCGGTAGAAGCAGCGAAATAATCTCCCAGTCAGATTTTCATGACGAGGGCTGTCTTGTAGCAAGACAGCCCTCGTTCTTTTTTCACGGCTCGCGGCATCCGGCTCCGAAACCGTCACCCGGGAAGACGCCGCACATCACTCGACTTCGATTCCATAGCGGCGGAACACCTCCATGTCCTGTGCCTTCAACCCCGTCTTGCGGAACGGCACCGCCTCGTTGTGGTCGTTCAGGTAGCGCCGCGGCGCCGTCCGATCGTAATCCGCGCTGACAAGCGAAACATTCGTCTTCAGGCACCGCCCCTCGATCGAGGCCATGTCCGCCATCGTATGGAACAGGGCGTGGGTCGTCGCCGGAGCCGTTGCATTGGCCTCGGCAGCGGCAACCTTGGCCGGGAAATGCTCCCGATAATCCTCGGAGAACCACGCCAGCGAGGCCACATAAAGCTGATAGGCCGTCGTCGTGGGCGAAGCGTGCAAGAACCGCTCGCGGTCGTCGTCGATCAGATCCTCGCCATGATCGGCGCAATAGAGCATCGCCGAGGAGGTATTCTCGAGCGAGGAGAGGTACCCTATAATCTCCGAAAGCACGTAATCCGTATAGAGGATCGAGTTGTCGTAGGCGTTGACGAGCATCTCGCGATGCTGCCGGGCAATAGCCACGTCGTTGTCGGGCCGGAAGCGGGCAAACTCCCGCGGATAACGCTGATGGTAGCTGAAGTGCGACCCGTAACAATGCAGGATGAAGAGCATCTTCCGCGAAGAACTGTTCTCCACCGCCCGACGCATCTCGTCGAGCAGCTGTGTGTCTTGGCGCGGCGAGCGGATGTAGATCAGATGGCGGGCATCCTGGGCAAGATGGTCGATCATCGCCCCCTGACGCGACTGGTTCGAGATGAACCACGTGTCGAATCCCGCCTCGTTGAACAGCGCCGGAAGGCCCTTGCGGCGGAAGAGCTCCTCGTGCTCGTCGGGCGCCACCGACGAAAGAATCATCGGAACACTCTTGTGGGTGGTATTACTCTGTGTGAGCATGTCGCGGAATACCACCACCCCGTCGGTCTGCGACAGCCGGGGATTGGTCTCCCGGTCATATCCGTAAAGCTGCCAGTTCATCGCACGGGCCGCCTCGCCGATGATGTATACGTAGATCTCCCGCTCGGGAAGTTCTGCCGTGCGGTGCGCTTCGTATGTGAAATCCGCCGAGGTCTCGGGGTAGTTGTACGACTTGCGGAACTCCGAGCCGCTGAGTCCGAGGTTGTAAAGCACGTTCAACGGGAAGATCTCGTCACGCAGCACGTGCTTCTCTTCACTCACCCGATAGGCTGGCAGCAGTGCCAGCAGGCCCAGCGAGAAGAGTACGGCCCCCGTCAACCCGACGGTCATCCGCGTGGTATGGGAGATGTAGCGCTTGCGGACAATCTCCCGGGCTGCCAGCCACAGCAACGGCAGGTAGAGTACGCATACCAGAATCACCGAGGGGTAGATGTTCCCCAACAGTTCGCCCGCCTCTCCGGGGTTGGTCGTCAGGACATTGGTGAACATGTCCGTGGCGATGATCGAGTTGCCGAACAGATAGAGCAGCACGATCTGGAAGGCGCAGAAGAAGATGAACGGGAAAGCCAGCCAGATCATCACTCCCGAACGGCGTAACGCCACACTCCACATCATGTAGAATCCCAGCGGAAGAAGTATCAGCGCCTCGTCCGACCAGATCGAATAGGACTCCGTGTTGGCCAGCACACAGTTGGGAATAATCAGAGCCAGGAAGAAGTAGACCGTCAGCAGGGTGGTGAACCGGCTGCGGGTCTTGAGCACACGAGAGCCATGCCTTATCGTTTCAGGATTGTTTTCCTTCATAGCCAATGTTTAAAAAGCTTCGTTCACACTCAACAGGAAACCGCTGGTTTTCTTTCCGAATCCGTAATCGACACGGACATTGACGCGTTTCTTCAACTCCCAGCGCAACCCGAGGCCGTAGTTGGGCAGCGTCTTCGACCAGTCGAACCGCCCGGGCGAGGGAAAGACATTACCGGCGCCGCCCCACACGACACATCCGATACGGCGCCACACGCGCTGACGCAACTCCATCTGCAGAGTCACCATATCGTTGTCCGTATATTGACCCTTGTAGTAGCCGCGCATGCGCTGGTTCCCGCCCAGGCGGGCCAACATCGGCCACGGAGTTCCCTGGGAATTGAACTCTCCGTACAAGTCCAGTGCCAGGACACAGTCTTTCCACAAGCGTTGATAGTAGTCCGCCGTAAAGGTGATGCGGTGCAGGGTCTTCTCCACGGAGCCCAATGCTTTGGGATAAAAGATGTTCTGGAAGCTCACGTAGACACCCTGGAACGGATTGGGGATGAAATCCCGCGTGTCGTATTCGAGCGTCAGACCGATACCCGTACTCAGATAGGAGGACTTCTGACCCTCGAAGAGCGGGGTAGAGGCATCGTAACGCGAAGCCTTCGCGTAATCGAAACTCAACAATCCCCCGAGGTAGGTGTGGGGAAAGATCTGGCGCAGGTACCGCGCCTGAATCTGGTAGTTCTGCTCGGTATATTCGCGTTTGGTATCGCGCTGCACGTCGTCGTAGCCGATGCCCCACGTATAGCTCGGCGCCGAGGAGAACATCAGCGTGTAGTCGATCCGCTGCTTGTTGCCCGAGAAGATCGTGTTGCCCGAGATGCCCACGGCGAAGAATCCCGAGATCGAGATGTTGGCAAAAAGCGAAACATCCGACGGCACGGTGATCGAATCGGTACGGTCGAGGCGGTAAAGACCTGCGGCCAGCAGTCCGATACCGAGACTTGTGTTTTTCGAATAGCTCGGACCTCCGGCAAAAGTAAAGTCGATCTTCTTCTCGAAAGTGCGGTCCTGCGTCGATTCACCGAAATAGTCGATGATGCGACGAAACACCGAGCGCTTCCGGCCCGGGACGGAGGATGAGGCAGACGCGGCAGGCTGTGCGGCGTCTGCGGAGAGGGTGTCGCGCAGTGCAACGGCTGCGGAGTTCTGAACATCTTCCGCAGTGAGGATACGCGGGGAGGCGGCGAGGGAATCGGGAGACTCCACGGACGAGCCTTGCAGGAGAGGAGTACACTCACGGGCCGGCAGTGCCGTGACGGTGAGTGCGGACAGCAGAAGGCCGAAAACGACGGTTCTAAACGACATTCCGGTCATCAGGCGAGAAATTTACTTATACTTCTCGACCACCCGGTAGAACTCTGCCTTGTCCTTTTCGGAAAGTTCACCCTTGCGCAGGAAGACCAGTTCGCCCTCTTTCGAGACGATCATCAGCACAAACTGATTGTTGCAATCGCCCAGGCCCCAGGCCGTGCTCAGAATACGGTCCTGATCGGCCAGCACCGTCGCACCGTTCTTGGCCGTGCGTTTCTTGGCCATGCTCCGGGCCATGCCGTTGGGAATCATCGGAGCATCCTTGAGGTTCATCACTCCGAATCCGTAGAGGTTGTCGCCCTGGGCGCGATGGTTCTCCTCAAGTTCAATGGTAAAATCCTCGTTCTGCTTGTGCCGATCGGGATCCACATAGAATATCATGAGATTTTTCTCGCCGAAGAAGGGCAGGCTGGCTGCTTTACCTTCGAGGTCCAGAATTTTAACATTTTCGACTTTGCGGGGAAGATTCTGTGCAGAAGCTGTCGAGATGCCAAACAGCAGCGCCGACAGGAACAGGATCGTTTTCATCTTCATTTTCTGTTTAATTTTCAAATGCAAATCGGTGCAAAGTTATACTTTTTTTTCTTTCGGGAAGAGCCTCTGCCAGTTTATTATTGTTCAATTGGAACAAATTCATATCACAAAAGCCGTACCGGAGGCCGTTTCAGAGACGGGGACTTCTCTAAAAATGAATGACAAAATCCTCTTCGGACGGCGGATTTTCGGTCGAAGAGCGGCAGGTTTTTCGGCCGAGGGGGTTGACGGCTCCGGTCCGTTGTGCTATCTTTGCGGCATGGAAATGAAAAAACGCATACTGTTTGTCTGCCTGGGCAACATCTGCCGCTCTCCGGCGGCCGAAGGCATCCTGCGCAGCATGGTGGAGAACGAAGGGGTGCAGGAGCGCTTCGAGATTGACTCCGCCGGGACCTACGGCGGACACCGCGGCCAACTGCCCGACCCTCGCATGCGCAGTGCGGCGGCACGACGCGGATACGCCCTTACGCATCACGCACGACAGGTCTCGGAGGAGGACTTCGACCACTTCGACCTCATCGTGGCAATGGACGACATGAATTACGAAACGCTCCACCGGCTGGCTCCCTCGCGCGAGGCTGCCGGGAAGATCTGCCGCATGGTGGAGTTCTGCAGCCGTTTTCCCGACCGCACCTACGTTCCCGATCCCTATTACGAGGGACACGAAGGATTCGAGCTGGTGCTCGACATGCTCGAGGACGGGTGTCGGGGAATTCTTGAAAGGCTGACGACGGAGGAGTAACCGCACATAAGGAGCACACCGCCGGGGCCCGTACTCTGAGCTTCGATTTTCGGGCTCCGAAAACGAAGACGCCGCCTCTGCAACTCACGAACGGTTGCGGAGGCGGCGTTGTTTCGGTTGCTTTACAACTTCGCGTCAGGTGTGCCGGAGATCATCAAAAGTCAAACCCGAAACTGACCGCGCAGGTATTGTGCAGCAGTGTATGCTTGCGGGCAAAGAGGTAGGCGAAATCCAGCCGCAGGTGCAGAAACCGCACACCACATCCGGCTGACCAGTAACTCGGATTGTAGTAACGATGCTCTCCATAATGGTATCCGGCCCGGAACTGGAAGAGCTGCATGAGGTTGTATTCGGCACCCAGTGACATCTGAAAACCACGTACCGCACTCGGCGTGAAGCAGTAGCCCAGATCGGTTCCTACGGTGAGTTCATGGGCATCCGAGAAATAGGTGTCGAGCGCCACGCCCACCGTGGCATCCGTCGGCAGCGAATAATCCGCACCGTCGAGGTATCCGCCCAGATTTCCCACCTTGGCTCCGGCACGCAGGATGGCAAAGCTCCCGACATTCTCCAGCGGCTGCTGATAGGCGACACTTACATCCGCGGCCAGAGCATCGGCCGATCCCGACGGTCGTTTCAGATGCTGGTAGCGTCCCACGACACCGACCGACCAATTGTCGCCGATGCGGCGTGAGTATCCCACATCGACAGCCATGTCGTTGTTGCCCCGCTCGCGCAGGAACTGCCGCCAGCCGGCCTGCAGGAGGTTGAAGTTGTCGAAGCGGCAGAAGCCTGTCACGGCATAATAGTCGTAGGAATTCTGACCGTAATACGACGAAGCGATCTGGGCCGGTGCAAGCGAGAAGGCCGCCAGCGCCGAGTTTCCATAGATGGCATGCGACCCCGAGACGGTGGTCATCATCACGCCGCCCATACCGAGGGCTTTGGCATCGGGATTCGGAAGGAGAGCCTCCTGAGCCTGGGCGCAATGAACGACAAGCATTGCAGCCAGCAAAGTCACGATTCTTTTCATACGGGACAAATATAACAAAAAAATCCAACTCCCGACATGCCGCCCGTCGAAACCATCGTTTCAGGCATACATGCAGGGGCATGTCGGACCTGGAAACGAACTCGGAGCGTCCATCCCCCTATAGGGACCAACGCTCCGAGACGTCTTTTCGAAAGACCTTAATAAATAGGGGTAATTTAGCAGTTCATGGCACCGCAGCAGTGGATCACCTGTCCGCTGACATACGACGAGAGATCCGAGGCGAGGAACAGGGCGACCTTGGCAACCTCCTCGGGCGTACCGCCGCGCCGCAGCGGAATCTGCTTGTACCACTCCTCCTTGACCGAATCGGGAAGTTTGTCGGTCATGTCGGTCATGATGAAGCCCGGGGCGATGCAGTTGGCCCGGATGCCGCGCGAACCCATCTCCTTGGCAATCGACTTTGCCAGACCGATCATACCGGCTTTCGAAGCCGAGTAGTTGCACTGTCCGGCATTGCCGCTCACGCCTACGACCGACGACATGTTGATGATCGATCCGCCCTTCTGACGCGCCATGATGGGCGTTACGGCGTGGATGAAGTTGAAGGCCGACTTGAGATTCACCGTCAGCACGGCATCCCACTGGGCCTCCGTCATGCGCATCATCAGACCGTCTTTCGTGATACCTGCGTTGTTCACCAGGATGTCGATGTGTCCGAAATCTTTCATGATCTGGTCGATAACCTGATGGGTCTCTTCGAAATTCGCTGCATTCGAGGCATATCCCTTGGCCTTGACGCCCAGTGCGGCGATCTCGGCCTCGGTAGCCTTGCCGTTCTCGTCGATGACCAGATCCGTGAAGGCCACATCGGCGCCCTCCGAAGCGAATTTCAGTGCAATGGCCTTGCCGATACCGCGGGCAGCACCCGTCACTACGGCGACCTTTCCTTCGAGTAATTTCATACTGTTATGATTTTAATGGTAATATACGCCAATTTTGCCGTCCAAAGATACGAAAAATATTTTAAAGTGAGTCACGTGAGCGAATTTCGGCATTTTTACGTATCTTTACCCTCCGGAAAAGCATATCACAAACTCCAACAAGCAGAATATGAAAAGAGATTCGCAGATTTTCGATCTGATAGGCGCCGAGCGCAGCCGTCAGATGCGCGGCATCGAACTGATCGCTTCGGAAAACTTCGTCAGCGACCAGGTCATGGAGGCCATGGGCTCGGTCCTCACCAACAAATATGCTGAAGGATATCCCGCAGCCCGCTACTACGGCGGATGCGAGGTCGTCGACAAGGTCGAATCGCTGGCCATCGAACGCGTATGCCGCCTCTACGGCGCCGAATACGCCAACGTGCAGCCGCACTCGGGCGCCCAGGCAAACATGGCCGTGTTTTTCGCATGCCTGCAGCCCGGCGACACCTTCATGGGACTGGATCTCGCCCACGGAGGGCACCTCTCGCACGGTTCGCCGGTCAACATGTCGGGCAAATATTTCAAGGCCGTAGGCTACCAGTTGAACGAAGCCACCGGCACGATCGACTATGACGCCATGGAGCGCAAGGCGCTGGAGTGCCGCCCGAAACTGATCGTCGGCGGCGCCTCGGCCTATTCGCGCGAGTGGGACTACAAGCGCATGCGCGAGATTGCCGACAAGGTGGGTGCGCTGCTGATGGTCGACATGGCCCACACGGCAGGACTCATTGCTGCAGGACTGCTGGACAATCCCGTGAAATACGCCCACATCGTCACCTCGACGACCCACAAGACCCTGCGCGGCCCGCGCGGCGGCATCATTCTCATGGGCAAGGACTTCGACAACCCCTGGGGACTCACCACGCCGAAGGGTGTCGTGAAGAAGATGTCGCAGATCCTCAACTCGGCCGTCTTCCCCGGCATCCAGGGAGGTCCGCTCGAGCATGTAATCGCCGCCAAGGCCGTGGCTTTCGGCGAGGCCCTGCAGCCCGAATACAAGGAGTACCAGACCCAGGTGCAGAAGAACGCCAAGGCCATGGCCGAGGCCTTCATGAAACGCGGATACAAGATTGTCTCGGGAGGTACGGACAACCACCTGATGCTCGTCGACCTGCGCACGAAGTTCCCCGAACTGACGGGAAAACTGGCCGAGAAGTGCCTCGTGGCCGCCGACATCACCACCAACAAGAACATGGTGCCGTTCGACAGCCGTACGCCGTTCCAGACTTCAGGTCTGCGCTTCGGGACCCCGGCCATCACGACCCGCGGGCTGAAGGAGGAGCAGATGGACTACATCGTCGAACTGATCGACCGTGTGCTGCAGGATCCGGAGAACGAGGCCAACATCGCTGCCGTGCGCAAGGACGTGAACGCCCTGATGGCCAACTATCCGCTCTTCGCCTGGTAGCCGACGCGCCATGAAGGAGGTAATCGACTTCATCCGTCGTCTGCACGACAACAACGACCGCGAGTGGTTTGATGAACACCGTGCGGAATGGCTCCGTGTGAAGGCCCGCTTTGCGACCTTCACCGCGGAGCTGATCGACGGCATCGCCTCGTTCGACCCCACGGTGCGCGGACTGCGGCCGCAAGACTGCACCTACCGCATCGCCCGCGACACACGCTTTTCGCCCGACAAACGCCCCTACAAGAGCTGGATCGGCGCATTCGTTGCCCCGCGCGGCAAACAGTCGGGATTCGCAGGCTATTACTTCCACATCGAACCCGTGGGCGACGGACTGCTCGGGAATTACATGCTGGCCTCGGGAGCCGTCTGCATCGAGCCCCCGGTGCTGCGCTCGATTCGCGAAGAGGTGCTCGACCACGGTGAGGAGTTGACCCGGGCAATCGCCGCAGCACGGGGATTCCGACTCGACACCTCGAACCGGCTGAAACGCGTCCCGACAGGATTCCCCGCCGAGAGCGAATATGTCGAACTGCTCAAGCAGAAGGATTTCTGCCTGATGAAAACCGTCTCCGAGGAGTATGTGCTCGCCGACGGTCTGGTCGACCGGCTGGTCGAGGAGTTCCGGCTCACGAAGCCCTTCATCACACAGATCAACCGGGCCATCGAGTACGCCTACGAAGAGATGAGATAAGACAACAGCCCACATGATTCCGGCCGGATCCGTTCCCGAGAACGCCTCCGGCCGAATCGTATGGCAGGTAAGACAATACAAATAAAACCATACCCGAATAAACAAAACCATGAATCGATTTCTGAAAATACTTCTCCTGGCTGCCGCCGCGACCGGGACGATGACGGCCTACGGGCAGAAAAACAGTGGCAATCCCGTTTTCGAAGGACGCTATGCCGACCCCGAAGGGGTTGTCTTCGGCGACACATACTGGATCTATCCGACCTATTCGGCGCCGTATGACGACCAGCTCTTCTTCGATGCCTTCTCGTCGAAGGATCTCGTAAAGTGGACCAAGCACAAGCGCATCATCGACTCGTCGCGCATCAAGTGGCTGCGCCGCGCGCTGTGGGCTCCGGCCGCCATCGAGAAGGACGGCAAATACTACCTCTTCTTCGGCGCCAACGACGTGCACGAAGGGGAGATCGGCGGTATCGGCGTAGCCGTGGCCGACAACCCCGCCGGACCGTTCGAGGATTACCTGGGCAAACCGCTCATCGGCGAGATCATCAACGGCGCACAGCCCATCGACCAGTTCGTCTTCAAGGACAAGGACGGTACGCTCTATATGTATTACGGAGGCTGGCAGCACTGCAACGTCGTGAAACTGCGCGATGACCTGCGCGGATTCGTGCCGTTCGACGACGGTGAGGTATTCAAGGAGGTGACACCCGAAGGTTATGTCGAGGGGCCGTTCATGTTCATTCGTGACGGCAAGTACTACTTCATGTGGTCCGAAGGCGGATGGACCGGTCCCGACTACCGCGTGGCCTACGCCATTGCGGACAACCCGCTGGGACCCTTCGTGCGCAAAGGGGTGATTCTGCGCACGGACGAACATGTCGCCACGGGAGCCGGTCACCACTCGGTGCTGCACAATGCCCGCAGCGGCAACTACTACATCGTCTACCACCGTCACCCGCTGGGTTCGACCGACGGAAACGACCGCGTAACCTGCATCGACCGTCTGGAGTTCGATGAAAACGGCGAGATCCTGCCCGTGAAGATGACCTTCAAGGGCGTGCGTCGTGATCCGTTGAAGTAACGGCGACACAAGCGAAGGGCGTGCGGAGCCATCCCTCGCCAATTCGCAATTATAGAAGTCCCCGGATGACGCGGAATGGTCATCCGGGGACTTCTATCTTATGGTCCGGTCCGAGCGTCGGTTACTCCACGGTCACGGATTTGGCAAGATTTCGCGGCTGGTCGACGTTGCGGCCCTTGTAGACGGCAATGTAATAGGCCAGCAACTGCAAAGGTACCGACACGACGATCGGCATCAGGCACTCCGTGATGACCGGCACCTCGATCACATAGTCGGCCGTGCGACGCACCTGCCGATCGTCTCGGGCGCATACGGCGATGATCTTGCCGCCACGCGCCTTGATCTCCTCGATGTTCGAGGCGGTCTTCTCATAGGTGTGGTCGGGGGTGGCGATAGCCACAGTGGGCATCTCGGCATCGATCAGCGCAATGGGGCCGTGCTTCATCTCGGCAGCAGGGTAGCCCTCGGCATGGATATAGGAGATCTCCTTGAGTTTCAACGCTCCCTCGAGAGCCGTGGGGTAGTTGTAACCGCGGCCGAGGTAGATGAAGTTGTGGGCATAGGTGAAGATCTTCGAGAGATCGGCGATCTGAGGCGCAACCTTCAGCACCTCTTCGAGCGTCTCGGGAAGATGGAGCAGCGCCGAGGCCACCTCGTGGTAGTAAGCCTCCGAGACGCTTCCCTTCTCGCGTCCGATGGCCAGGGCCAGCATGGCCATGACGGTGACCTGCCCGGTGAAGGCCTTCGTCGAGGCGACACCGATCTCGGGACCCACATGAATATAGGCTCCGGAGTCGGTTGCCCGGGCGATCGACGACCCCACGACGTTGCAGATGCCGAAGACGAAGGCTCCGCTGCGGCGCGCCAGCTCCACGGCCGCCAGCGTGTCGGCCGTTTCACCCGACTGCGACACGGCAATGACGATGTCATCCTCACGGATGATCGGGTTGCGGTAACGGAATTCCGAGGCATACTCCACCTCGACGGGGATACGGCAGATCGATTCGATCAGATGCTCGCCGATGAGCGAAGCGTGCCACGACGTCCCGCATGCTACGAAAATAATCCTCCGGGCATTGACAAAACGATCGCGGTGGTCGATTACTCCGGAGAGCTTCACCTCGCACGTCTCGGGGTTGATCCTTCCGCGGATGCAGTCGATCAGCGTCCGGGGCTGCTCGTAGATCTCCTTGAGCATGAAGTGGGGATAGCCGCCCTTTTCGAGCTGGGCGATCGACAGCGTCAGTTTCCGGATATCGATCTTCGCATCGTGGTTGTCGAGCGTGAGGACCTTCAGCGGAGCGTCGCGATGTATGACGGCGATCTCCCCGTCGTTGATGTAGACAAAATCCTGCGTATATTCGACGATCGACGCGGCGTCCGACGACAGGAAGTACTCCCCGTCGCCGATTCCCACAACCATCGGGCTGCTCTGACGCGCCGCAATGATTTCGTCCGTGTTTCCCTTCTCGATCACGGCAATGGCGTAGGCCCCTACGACCTGCCGAAGCGCCTGGCGCACGGCTTCGAGCAGCGTACAGCCGTTCGTCGTACGGATGTATTCGATCAAATTCACCAGCACCTCCGAATCGGTACTGCTGCGGAACGTATATCCATTCTCGATGAGCGCCTCCTTGAGCACGCGATAGTTTTCGATGATTCCGTTGTGGATCAGCGCCAGATTCTCCGACTCGGAGTAATGCGGGTGGGCATTGGCGTCGTTCGGCTCCCCGTGCGTCGCCCAGCGCGTATGAGCGATTCCAATGGTTCCCGAAAGATCCTTTCCTTCGAGGAAATGCTCCAGATCCGAGACCTTTCCCTTGCATTTATAGACATTGAGAGCTCCCCGGTCGTTGACCAGCGCGACGCCCGCACTGTCGTAACCGCGATATTCGAGACGATGCAGGCCCTTGAGCAAAATCGGGCAGGCCTCGCGCCGCCCCACATAACCGACAATTCCGCACATATCTTCAAGATTTTGCCGTCGAAGATAAGAAAATTTTTTAAAAACACAACGCGTCGAGGGGCGGAAATTCCTCCCGCCCCTCGTACACGTTCCACAAACGGATTGTCAGACAAAATATTATCGCACTACCGGACTTTCTCCCGCATGGCGGCAATCAAGGTCGTATTTCCTGCGACAATGGACCAACCCCGGTCGGGCCGCAACCGTTCGACACGGCCTCCGGACTCCTCGACGAGCAGTATTCCGGCACAAACGTCCCATTCGTGCAGGGCCAGTTCCCAGAATCCGTCCAACCATCCCGATGCCACGCATGCCAGGTCATAGGCCGCTGAACCGTACCGGCGCAGATCCCGCACGTGAGGCACGATCCGGGCCACGTTGTCGCAGTTGTTGTCCGGATCGATATCCTTGTCGTAGGGGAATCCCGTGGCAAGGACCGACTCGGCAAGCATCGTCTTGGCACTCACGTGCAGCCGCTGCGGCTCTCCGTCGTGGAGCGTCAGGAAGGCCCCGCCGCCGCGCACGGCCGTAAACAGCTCACCGAGATAGGGGGCATAAACCACGCCGACGACCGTTTCGCCGCCATACTGCAGCGCGATCGAGACGGTAAAGACGGGCAGGCCCTGGCTGTAGTTCGTCGTTCCGTCGAGCGGATCAACCACCCAGCGGTAATCACTCCCGACAGTACCCCGTTCGCCGCTCTCCTCGCCCAGCAGGGCATGCGCAGGGTAGCACTCGGCTATCCTCCGGGCGATGTACTCCTCGCTTTCACGATCGGCGCGCGTCACAACGTCGTACAGGTTGGACTTCGTGCGCAGCGACAGATCGCTGCCGCGGAAGTAGGTCAGATGAATCGCTCCGGCCTCCTTGGCCAGCTGTACGGCAAAGTCGCGGAACGATTCGAAGTCATGCGGACACTCCATGGCAGACGCGGCTTCAACGACTCTCGGCGAAATACTTGTAGAACAACGGAATGGTTGCCAGTCCGCGTTCGAACTGCTCCAAGCCGTAGCTCTCGTTGGGCGAGTGGATGGCATCCTCGGCCAGGCCGAAACCGATCAACAGGGACTTGATGCCCAGAATCGACTCGAAACCGCTGATGATCGGAATCGATCCGCCCGAGTAGAAGGGCAGGGGTTTGCGGCCGAAGACCTCCGTGACGGCCTTTTCGGCGGCCTTGTACGCCGGCATGTCGGTCGGCGCCACGTAGGGCATGCCGCCGTGCAGCGACTTCACGGTGACCTTCACGCTCTTGGGGGCGATCTTGCGGAAATGCCGTTCGAAGAGTTTCGAGATCTTCCGGTAGTCCTGGTTCGGGACCAGGCGCATCGAGATCTTGGCCGAAGCCTTCGACGGAATCACCGTCTTGGTGCCCTCGCCCGTATAGCCGCCCCAGATGCCGTTGACATCGAGCGACGGACGCACGCCCGTCCGTTCAAGCGTCGTATAGCCCGCCTCACCCTCAACATCGCCGATTTCCAGCGACCTCTTGTAGGCCGAGAGGTTGAACGGCGCACGGTTGAAGGCCTTGCGCTCCGCGGGCGTCAACTCCCGCACGTCGTCGTAGAAGCCCGGGATCGTCACCCGTCCCTCGGCATCGATCAGGCTTGCCACCAGCCGCGTCAACACGTTGGCGGGGTTGGCCACCGCACCGCCGAAGAGTCCCGAATGAAGGTCCTTGTTGGGACCCGTCACCTCAACCTCCATGTAGGCCAGGCCACGCAATCCGCAGGTGATCGACGGTGTCTGCATCGAGAGCATCGAGGTGTCCGATACCAGAATGATGTCGGCCTTGAGCAACTTTTTGTTGGCACGGCAGAAGTCGTAAAGACTCGCCGAGCCGATCTCCTCCTCGCCTTCGAGCATGAATTTCACGTTGCAGGGCAGCGAATCCGTGGCACACATCGCCTCGAATGCCTTGGCATGCATCCACAACTGCCCCTTGTCGTCATCGGCCCCGCGACCCCAGATGCGGCCGTCGCGGATAACCGGTTCGAAGGGTTCCGTATGCCATTCGTTGCGCGGATCGACCGGCATGACATCGTAGTGCCCGTAGACCAGGACGGTAGGAGCCTTCGGATTGACCGTCTTCTCGGCATAGACCACCGGATTTCCCGCCGTGGGCATCACCTCGGCTCGATCGGCCCCGGCCTTGACCAACGCTGCGGCAAGGAACTCGGCACAGCGCTGCATGTCGGGCTTATGCTCCGACTGCGCACTGATCGAAGGGATACGCAGAAGATCAAACAACTCGTTGATAAAACGTTCTTTGTTCTCTTCTATATATACTTTTACTTTATCCATATTCGTCATGATTTTTTCTCCAAAAGATAATGGTCCGCCAATTCACCCGTAATCGGTTGCCGATCGGCATCAAGATGGCGCAAACGCCGCTCTTCCACACGGTAATAACCGGGCAGCTCTCCGTCGGCGGGCTGCAGCGTCAGCAGATCATCCTCAACCGTGTAGGTTCCCGTCTCGTCAAATGCAGCATCCCGTTCGAGGTAGACCAGATGCAGCGTATAGCTGCCATCGGCCTTCAACGAGAGCGTCGTCTCGATGCCCGGGCAGTCGGCTGCGGGCAGCGTACCCCGGTAGGTTCCCTCATAATCGGGAAGTGCGGCGTCACACGATACACCGCAGACCGCGGGCTCCTGCGGAGGTGTCTGGGCCGTTTTCCGCTGCGCGTTTCCTCCGCACGAGACCAATATCAGGGCAGCAGCGGCCATAATTAATACTCTTTTCATCTCCGTAGCAATATGGACGTACCCAAATATTATAAATCCGTTTTTCAGTCCGGATCAGATACCGCAGATCTCCTTTACCTCGGCAATGAAGCGCTGGGCAAGGGCATCGGCCTCCTCCATCGACTTGGCTTCGGTATAGACGCGGATGATCGGTTCGGTATTCGACTTGCGAAGGTGTACCCAGTTCTCCGGGAAGTCGATCTTCACGCCATCGATATCATTCACTTTCTCACCGGCATAGCGAGCCTTTACCTCACGCAGCACTTTATCCACGTCGATGGCCGGCGTCAACTCGATCTTGTTCTTCGAGGCGTAGTACGACGGATAGGTTGCACGCAGTTGCGTCATGGTCATTCCCTTCTTGGCGAGCCACGTCAGGAAGAGCGCCGTACCCACCAGGGCATCGCGTCCGTAGTGCAGTTCGGGGTAAATCACCCCGCCGTTGCCTTCACCGCCGATCACCGCCCCAGTCTCCTTCATCTTCGCCACAACGTTCACCTCACCGACGGCCGAAGCTGCATAGTGGCCTCCGTGACGCTCCGTCACATCGCGCAGTGCCCGCGACGAGGAGAGGTTCGATACCGTATCACCCGGCGTCTGCGAAAGAACGTAGTCGGCAACGGCCACCAGCGTGTACTCCTCGACGAACATCGAGCCATCCTCCGAAACGAAGGCCAGCCGATCGACATCGGGATCGACCACAACGCCCAGATCGGCCTTCTCGCGCACGATCACCTTGGAGATCTCCGTGAGATTCTGCGGCAGCGGTTCGGGATTGTGGGCAAAGTCACCCGTCGGCTCGCAGTTCAGCTCCACGACCTCGCAGCCCAGTTCACGCAGCAGTTTCGGCATGACGATGCCGCCCACGGAGTTCACCGCATCGATGACCACCTTGAAATGGCGCCGGCGCACCGCCTCGACATCGACCAGCGGCAGGGCAAGCACCCGGCGGATATGTTCGTCGTTGAAATCCTCGCGCGAAAGAACGTGACCGATGGCCTCGATCGGCGGGTAGTTGTACGATTCGTCCTCGGCCATGGCCAGCACCCGCTTGCCCTCGGCGTCGGAAAGAAACTCTCCGTCGGCATTGAGCAGCTTCAGAGCATTCCACTGCCGGGGATTATGCGAGGCCGTGATGATGATGCCGCCGTCGGCCTTCTTCGTGATGACGGCCATCTCGGTGCCGGGCGTTGTGCAGAGCCCCACGTTGATTACATCCGCCCCGCAGGCAAGCAGCGTACCTTCGACAAGATCGGCAACCATGGGGCCCGATATGCGGGCGTCGCGTCCTATGACGATGGAGAGTTTCTTCCCCGGATTTCGTTCGGCAATCAGACGTACATAGGCCGTTGTAAACTTCACAACGTCAGGGGGTGTAAGATTCTCTCCGCAGGGGCCTCCGATCGTTCCACGGATGCCGGAAATGGACTTGATGAGTGTCATATTACAAGTAGTTTTACTGGTTTGGCGAGCGATACTTATATAAAACAAATTTCGCTACAAAGTTTTGATATTCGAGGTAAATATATTACTTTTATGCCAATTCTGGAAATTTAAATAAGGTAAAAATGAGAATTATTCCCGCTTCCGAATTGATTATCAACGACGACGGCTCGGTATTCCACCTTCACCTGCGTCCCGAACAGCTTGCCGACACCGTTATTCTGGTCGGAGACCCCGGACGTGTGGCACTCGTCTCGGAATTCTTCGACTCGAAGGAGTGCGAAGTCTCCAACCGCGAATTCCGCACCGTCACCGGCTCCTACAAGGGAAAACGGATCACCGTCCTCTCGACCGGTATCGGAATCGGCAACATCGATATCTGCGTCACGGAGCTCGACGCCCTGGCCAACGTCGATTTCTCGACCCGGCAGGTCAAGGAGCAGAAGCGGCAGCTCACCCTCCTGCGTCTGGGAACCTCCGGAGCCATTCAGCCCGACATCCGCGTGGGCGAGTTTGTCTTCTCGCGCACCTCGTGCGGATTCGACGGCCTGCTGAGCTTCTACAAGGGACGAGATGCTGTCTGCGACCTCGCGCTCGAAGAGGCGTTCGTCAAGCACACCGGATGGTACGAAAAGATGCCCCGTCCGTACTTTGTCAATGCCGACAAGCGGCTCTTCGAACATTTCCGCGACGTGACGCGCGAGGGTATCACCATCGCCGCACCCGGATTCTATGCCCCTCAGGGACGCTGGGTACGGCTCGAGCCACACGACACGCAGCTGAATGCAAAGATCGAATCCTTCGACTACGAAGGCCGCCGCATCACCAACTTCGAAATGGAGGGTTCGGCCCTGGCCGGACTCGCCGCACTGATGGGACACCGCGCCGCCACGATCTGCACGATCATCGCCCAGCGCATCGCCCTCGACGCCTGCACGGACTACAAACCCTTCGTGCGCAAGATGATCGAGACGGCGCTCGACAAACTGGCCGCCCTCGACTGACCGGCATTCATTCCTCTGCCACAACTCAAGGAATAACACAAAACAGAATCCATACAAAATCGAATCAATACCATGAAATTTTCCGTCTCAAGTTCGGCCCTGCTCTCGCTGCTGGCAACGACAGGCAAGGTCATCAGCAACAAAAATACGCTTCCCATTCTGGATTACTTCCTCATGGAGCTCAGCGGAAACACCCTGAAGGTCACCACCTCGGATCTCGAAACCACGCTCATCGGACAGATCGAGGTCGACAGCGTCGAGAACGAAGGGACGATCGCGGCTCCCGCCAAACTGATGCTCGACTCGCTCAAGGAGTTCCCGGAGCTGCCGCTGACGATCAGCGTCAACGACAAGAACTGGGAGATCACGATCAACTGGAAGAGCGGATCGCTCTCGATCCCCGGAGCCAGCGCCGTGAGCTATCCGGTCGTGCCGCAGCTCAGCGCCGAAAAGAAGGAGCTGCAGCTCGACGTCGACAAACTCGTAAACGGCATCAACAAGACGATCTTCGCTACGGCCGACGACGAACTGCGTCCTGTGATGAACGGTATTTACATCAACCTCGCCCCCGGAACGCTGACCTTCGTGGGAACCGATGCCCACAAGCTCGTGAAGTATGAAACGGAGGCCGAGAACGATGTCTCGGCATCGTTCATCCTGCCCAAAAAGCCCGCCAACCTCCTCAAGTCGGTGCTCCTGAAGGAGGATGACGCCATCCAGGTAGCCTTCGATTCGAAGAACGCCCTCTTCCAGCTCAAGAGCCATACGCTCGTATGCCGGCTCATCGAGGGCAGCTATCCGAACTACAACGCCGTGATCCCGTCGAACAACCCCAACAAGGTGCTCGTCGACCGTATCGAACTGGTCAACGGCATCAAGCGTGTGGCCGTCTGCTCGAACCCCACGACGAACCTCATCCGCATGGACATCGCCGACAACAAGATCAACCTCACGGCCCAGGACATCGACTTCTCGGTATCGGCCAACGAGACCATCTCGTGCAGTTACGACGGCCAGTCCATCTCGATCGGATTCAAGTCGACGTTCCTGGTGGAGATCCTTTCGAACATCGAAACCCCGACCGTAGTGGTGGAGCTCGCCGACTCGACGCGTGCCGGCGTCTTCAAACCCGTCTACGACGACAAGCAGACCAGCGCGACGCTCATGCTTCTGATGCCGATGATGATCAACGCATAACGGCCCCCGGGAATGAAGCTCAACCTCAAACGCCCGATCATCTTCTTCGACCTCGAAACCACCGGTGTGGACACCGCCCATGACCGCATCGTCGAGATCTCGATGGTCAAGGTCATGCCCGACGGCGAGGAGATCGTCAAAACCCGGCGCATAAATCCCGGGATGCACATCCCCGAAGAGGCTACGGCCGTGCACGGAATTACGGACGAGGATGTTCGGGAGTGTCCGACCTTCGCACAGATCGCCCGTTCGCTCGAACAGTTTATCCGCGGATGCGACTTCGGGGGATTCAACTCCAACCGTTTCGACCTCCCGGTACTGGTCGAGGAGTTCCTTCGCGCCGGGATCGACGTGGATTTCAAACGCCGCAAGTTCATCGACGTGCAGAACATCTTCCATAAAAAGGAACAGCGAACGCTTGTCGCAGCCTACAAGTTCTACTGCGACCGTGACCTTACCGATGCCCACTCGGCGCAGGCCGACACGATGGCCACCTACGAGGTGCTCAAGGCACAGCTGGACCGTTATCCCGACCTGGAGAACGACGTGGACAAACTGGCCGAATTCTCCTCGCGCGGCGAAGCGGCCGACTATGCCGGACGCATCCTCTACAACGACAAGGGCGAAGAGGTCTTCGGATTCGGAAAATACAAGGGCCGCTCGGTCGCCGAAATATTCCGCACCGAACCCAGCTACTATGCCTGGATGATGAACGGTGACTTCCCGCTCTACACGAAAAAGGTCATCACGGAGATCCGGATGCGCGACAAACTTCAGAAATGACGACCATGAAACGACTCTGTGTCACCGTTCTGCTGCTCCTCTGGGGACTCCAGGCCCTGGCCGACGGCGAAAAGTCCCGGACGATCGTTTACATCGACGGTGCGAAATACTACATCCACACGGTGCAGGCCGGTGAGACGCTCTACGGGCTGTCGAAGATCTACGGCGTGGATGAAAAGGTGCTGCTGCAAAGCAACCCGCAGCTCGCTGCCGGATTGAAAAAGGATCAGAACATCAAGATCCCCTACGTTGCGGAGGCCACGGAGATCAAACCCGAACGGGAAAAGAGGTTGCGGAAAACCTACGATTTCCATTACGTGTCGAAGGGTGAAACGCTCTACGCCATTTCGCGGCAGTACGAGATTCCCGTCAATACGCTCATGGAGGACAACCCCGATCTCGATCCGTTGCACATGCGCCTCGGACAGCGGATCCTCATCCGGCGCCAGCAGATCGGTTCGGAGGACGAAAAGGGATCGAACGAGCAGTGGGAACAGTACCGACAGTCGCTGAACAGCGTCGCCGAAAAGGGAACGGCGTATCATATCGTGCATGCCGGCGAAACGTTCTATTCGCTGTCGCGGCGCTTCGGAGTATCCGAAGAGGAGCTCAGCGTAATGAACAACGGACTGCGGGCCGCCGATCTGAAGGCCGGAGCCATGATCAAGGTGCCCCGGGAAGGCGACGATTCCCCGGTCATGGCACAAAGCGACTCGCTGCAGCAACCTCAAGTCGGACCGCAACCAGCCCAAATACATCCACTCGCATTCAAGGCTCTGCGCAGCAGCGAGACGCTTCGTGTCGCCCTGTTGCTGCCGTTGTCGGTCGACAACGAACCAGGCAGCAACTTCGTGGAGTTTTACCAGGGATTTCTGATGGGGCTCGACAGTGTGAAGACCCGTCTCGGGTATTCGGTGCAGGTCGATCTGTTCAACACGGCACGCGACACGTCTCGGATTCACGAGATCATCCGTGACGAGGCGTTCCGGAATGCCGATCTGATCGTCGGACCGGTCTACGAAGAGGGTCTCTATCCCGTGCTGGTATTCGCCGAACAGAAGGAAATTCCCGTGGTCTCGCCGTTGGCCAACATCGAACGGATGAACAGCGACGCCCTGTTCCAGCTGGCTCCAGACCCGTCCTGCAAGTATGACAAGGTCAAGGAGCTGATCGCCGGAAACAAACGCATCACGCTGATATACACCGCATCGACGGACAAGGAGTTCGAGCAGGAGATTCTCGCGCTGCTCGGCGACACGCCCTACCGGAAGTTCAACTACAAGTATGTACACCCCTCCAGTTCGTCCCAAAACAGCAGCAGCGACCTTACGCCGCTGCTCGAAAACGAGGACGACAACCTCTTCATCGTCCTTTCGGATGACGAGGTGGAGCTCGACCGGGTGCTGGCAGCCCTCGCCTCGGCCGACAACGGCATCACCAGCCGCGGACGTACGGCCCCGCGGTTCCGTGTCCTGGGCAATGCCCGGTGGAATCGCTACAACCTCGACCGCGAGTTGTTCTTCAAGGATCGGGTGACATTCATCTCGACCTATCATGCCAAACGCGATGCCGAGATCATCAAGACCTTTGACAGCGCCTATATCAGGGCATTCGGAACCCTTCCGACCCTCTACTCCTACCGCGGGTACGATACGGCGATGATCTTTGCTCCGGCCATGTTCGGAGACATCGAGTACGACCTCGAGCAGAAGCTCTACACGCCGCTGCAGACCACCTATCGTTTCGAGCGGAATGCTCTGGGAAATCACGTCAACCGCAACTGGATGCGCGTGAACTATCAGAACGACTTTACGATAACCATCGAATAGGAACGCCATGGCAACATTGCCCAATTCGATCCCCGAGAAGACCATCGAACGGCTGAGCGAATACCGCCGGACGCTGCTGGCCAGCCACAAGCAGGGTATCACACACATCTTCTCCCACGTTCTGGCAGGCATACACGGCATCACAGCCGTGCAGGTGCGCCGCGACCTGATGCTGATCGGATTTTCGAGCGATACCAAGAAGGGATACGACGTCCAGGTGCTTATCGAGTACATCAGCCGCATTCTCGACAGCCCCACGTCGATGAACATCGCCGTAATCGGCATGGGGCATCTGGGGCAGGCCATCACCAAGTACTTCAACGGAAAGGGGCTGAAGCTCAAGATCACCGCAGCTTTCGACGTCGATCCCGAGAAGGTCGGCAAAAAGATCGACGGGATTCCGTGTTACCACATGGACGATTTCGAGGAGGTCGTCGAGGATCGGGAGATCTCGATCGTCATCGTCTCGTCGCCCACGAAGGTCGCCCCGACGCTCGTCCTGCCGATCATCAATGCCGGAATCAAGGGCGTGCTGAACTTTACCTCCACACCGCTGAATTTCCCGCAGGGAATCATCGTCGAGAACTACGACATCACCACGCTGCTCGAAAAGGTAGCCTACTTCGTCAAGGAGAACGAGGAGAACAGCAACACCTGACCGCAAACACCAGAGAAGTTTTTCAAGATGCGGATTTTTCATGGTTTTGACGCCTTGCCGGCGTTCGTTCATCCGGCCGTGACGGTCGGATCGTTCGACGGCGTGCACCGCGGCCATCGCGTACTCATTGACCGGCTCCGGGAAGAGGCGGCCCGTATCGGAGGCGAAAGCATCGTGCTGACTTTCGAACCGCATCCGCGCGTCACACTCGGACGCGCCGAAGGTTTACGGCTCATAACGACCCTTGACGAAAAATGCGCCCTGCTCGAAGCAGCCGGCGTCGACAATCTGATCGTCATTCCCTTCGACCGGTCGTTCAGCGCCCTCGCAGGGCAAGAGTTCGTCGAGAAGTATCTCGTCGGACGGCTGGGTGCCGAGGTGCTTGTTGCGGGGTTCAACCACCGATTCGGCCACGACCGTCTGGCGTGTGACGATGCCCGGATCTCCGGACTGCTGCATATCGTGAAGGTGGGACCGTGTATGGTTGATGGCATACGCGTGAGCTCGACAGCCATTCGGCAGCTGCTCGAAAAGGGGGACCTTCCGGCCGCCGAACGGTTGGCCGGGCATCTGCTGAACGTCTCAGAAATCGATACAACCGATAAAAAATAGACGAAAATGGTTAGCCACGACTGTAAAATCAGGGTCTGGTACAAGCATACCGACCAGATGGCCATCTGCCACCACTCGAACTATATCTGTTACTATGAGGCTGCCCGCAGTTCGCTGCTGCGCGCGCTGGGCATGTCGTTTGCCGAGGTCGAACGCCGCGGAATCATGATGCCGATCCTCGAGGTGGAGTCGAAGTACCGCAAGCCGGCCTACTTCGACGAGCTGCTGACCGTGCGGATCATCCTGCACGAGATACCCGCCGCACGGATCAACTTCTTCTACGAGATCTACAACGAGAAGGGCGAGCTCATCAACACGGGCCGCACGCAGCTGGGATTCATCCACAGCGACACACGGCGTCCGTGCCGCTGCCCGGAGTGGTTCCTCGACCTGATCCGCAGCCACTGGGTCGAGGAAGAGGCGCCGAAGGAGTAAGAAGGAGTAAGAAGGAGTAAGAAGGAGTAAAAAGAGAGAGGTCTTGAGGCAGGTCCGACAACGACCCGGTTGACAGATAACGGACAGGAACGGACAAGCAACAAGCCGACAACGGACAGAAACAAACAGGAACAGACAGATTTAGTTCCGCAAGATAAAACGCCCCGAAAACTTGTACAAGAGTTTCCGGGGCGCGTTTTCAGATCAAATAAAGGGGAAAGGAGGGATTCACCCTCCAAGGTGCTATTCGAGCATCGAGCGTAGCGTGGAGATCATGGCCGAGTGGTCGCGCAGGTCGTTGCGCAGGCGGTACGAACCATCACGGTCGACCACGACGTACGACGGGATGCCGTCGATCTTGAACTTCTCGCAGAGATAGCTCCACTGCTCCGAATTGAGCCGAAAGTGCTTGCCCCGGATCTCGGGGATCATCGTCTTGTAGGTTACGATCGGCGAGGACTCGTTGGCAATGTAAAGCCACACCAGATCGTCGGAATTCAGCTCGCCGCTCTTTGCCGGCTCGATCGCCCTGAGTGCCATCCGGCAGGGCCCGCACCAGGTATTCCAGAAGTCCACCAGGATGACCTTTCCCCGGTAGGGGGCGATGATGGCATCGAAGAGATCCGCAAGCGGCACATCGGGCGTCGGTTCGATCACGGCCTTGCTCTCGGCCTCGGCCAACGCCTCGCGCACACGCGCCTGCATCGTCTCGAACGCCTCGGCGTAGAAGGGATTCTTCATCGCACGGAGCGTGGCGAAATCCTCGTCGGTCAGCGCATTGTTGTCGACCTTTTCAAGCATGCCCGATACGGTTCGCAGGTCGGGGATGATACCCTCCGTCAGGCCGGCGATCGCAGGCCAGTCGACTGTCGGGGAGCAGACCGCCCCGACATAATCCCCCGTGTTGCTGCCGACAAGCAGCGTCGGATCGTTGATGTCGAAGAGCTTGCAGACCTCGGCATAATGGCGCGGCTCGAAGGGCGCAAAGCGGTAGTCAATCGGGCGGCGGTAGTCCCACAGGTTATGGACATGACGGTAGTTATGCTCCAGCAGCAGGGTAGCCTCGGCAAAAGCTGCGAATGTCTCCTGTCGCAAGTCGTTCAGCTGCAGCCGTTGTACGGCCCTGGGGGCGCCGCTTTGCGCGATGCTGTCGGCAAGCGTGCGGTATTTGTCGCAAACCATCGTCACATATTCGTCGGCCGTCATCCGGTAGTCGGCAAACTCTCCCGTCCACAAATCCATCGACACGAAACCTCCATACGCGGGACTGGCATTGATGATGGCGTTGAGTTCGGCGTAAGTGCCGTTCGTATAGCAGGTTCTCAACGCAATATCCGCATTCCGACGTCGCGATACCAGTCGCACACCGCTGCTCCGCAAATCGGTATAGACATCTATCGTTTCGCCGGGAGCCGTCCAGAAGGAGGCGGAGATAGACGTGCCCAGTCCGCCGAAGGCATAGGCCGTACCATACTGATCAAAGCGGAAGGTGGCAATGGCGGTAGCCGGATCCACCTCGGACGTATAGGTTTTCTGCGTTCCGAACATCGTGTTGACATAGAGTTCGACCCGCTTGCCAAGCCCCTCGCGATAACCGATGAGGTGCATGCGCACGGTCGTCTCACCAACCTCAAAGACCGGCTCGCAGAAGGCATTGTCGGCAGGCTCCACCAGCACCTCCGACGGAAGGTCGCGCGGCGTCTCGTAGGAGGTTTTTCCGGTGAGGTCGATGCCGTAGAGTTTGAAGCAGTCGTCGCAGTCCGATTCGATGAAGTCAAACGACTGCGCACGCACGGGCAACGGCTCGAAGATGAGGCGGAATGACGCACGCCCCGACTCGGGCATCCAGAAGAGCGAATCGGGGGTGATGCCCTCGGCGCCCGTCAGTGCGTATTTCCGATCTCCGGACTGCAGGTAGGCATCGTGCACGATGCGAATCCAGTAGTTGGGTATATACCGCGCCTCGATGTCGAGGAGGGTAGCCGTGTCGCAGAGTGCGACCTTCACGATGTCGAGTGTCGTGGTGTTCGAGACCTCGATCAAAGGGTCTTCGACGATCCGTTCACGCGGCCCGCACGACGCAAGGAGCAGGCCGAAAGCTGCCACAGGCAGCACGAGTAAAAATCGTTTCATGGCTGTTGGTTGGAAGTTTGGTTGTTGTCCGAGTAGGGTTTGTTGATTTTTCCGTCGTCCGAAGGTAATACTATTTTGTCTCATTAACAACAAGTAACCGGATTTTCAACGGTTATACGTTTGACGCCGCGTTCCGCAAAAGGTTGCACAACGGGCAAAAAAATTCGGCACCCGCACTCACCGTGCAGGTGCCGAACATTCACATGTCGGAAGAATGGGTTCCGGCTTCGGAAGCATTTCCGGCGGCTACTTCTCGATCAGCGAGATCGACCGCTGGATGAAATCCGTAAGATTCTTACCCTTCAGCATGCCGTTCGTCAGCAGGGCCAGATCGATGATCTGCTTAACCAGCTTGTTCTCACTGCCGATCGTACGCAGCCGTTCGTTGCGCTCGTCACGCAGCGTGACGATCTTCTTCGACAGCTCCTCGCGCGTCGATTTCTCCTCGGCCGTAAGCTCCTCCTCCTTCTTGCCCTTCGTCACCTCGTCGAAGCGCTTCTCCTCGGCTACCGCCGCATCGATCTTCTTCGTGATCGTCTTCAGCTTGTCACCGTAAGCCTTCTCCACATCGGCGAGAATGTCGATTACGATGGGGTGGTTGCCGTTGACGGCAATCGTAAACTGGTCGGGCATCTGTCCGTAGAACTGACTCATGCTGCCGCCGCTGACCTGCGCCATCTCCTTCATGCGTCGCATGAATTCGTTCTGCGTGATGACCACCGGCGCCTCGTCGGGCGACATCGCCTCGAAGGAGATCGAGTAGTGGATCTTCTCGTCCTTGGGCATCTGGCTCTCGAAGACCGGCGTCAGCAACTCCTGCTGGGCTTCCGTCAGCGACATCTTCAGATTATCCTCCTTCTGGATCAACTTGTCGATCACGTCGCTGTCGACACGCACGAAGCGCACCTCCTTGTTCTTCGATTCGTACCAGTTGATGTAGTGGTTGTCCAGCGGTCCGTCCATCCACAGCACATCGTAACCCTTGCCCTGGGCCGCCTCAAGGAACGTATGCTTCTCCTCGGGATCGTCCACATAGAGGAAGACGATGTTCTTGTTCTTGTCCGTCTGCGCCTCCCTGACCTTCTCGGTATACTCCTTCGGCGTGTAGTACTTGCTCTCGACACTCTTCCAGAGCATGAAGTCCGTGGCCTTCTCGGCAAACTTCTCGTCGGTGAGGATACCGTACTGGATGAAGATCTTCAGATCGTCCCACTTCGATTCGTAGTCCGGACGCATCGTATTAAAGAGTTCCTGCAGCCGGTCGGCAACCTTCCGCGTGATGTAGCTCGAAATCTTCTTCACGTTCGAGTCGCTCTGCAGGTAGCTACGCGAAACGTTCAGCGGAATGTCCGGAGAGTCGATCACGCCGTGCAGCAGCGTCAGGTACTCCGGGACGATGCCCTCGACCTGATCCGTGACGTAGACCTGGTTGCAGTAGAGCTGGATCTTGTTCTTCTGGATCTCGAAGTTGTTGCGGATCTTCGGGAAGTAGAGGATGCCGGTCAGATGGAACGGGTAGTCGATGTTCAGATGGATATAGAACAGCGGATCCTCGCTCATCGGGTAGAGTTCACGGTAAAACTCCTTGTACTGCTCCTCGGTGATCTCCGAAGGCTTGCGCGTCCACAGCGGATCGACATCGTTGATGATGTTGTCCTTGTCGGTGTCGACATACTTGCCGTCCTTCCACTCCTTGACCTTGCCGAAGGCAATGGGAATGGGCAGGAAGCGGCAGTACTTCTTGAGCAGCTCCGAGACCTTCGACTCTTCGGCATACTCGTAGGCATCCTCCGAGAGGTGCAGGACAATCGTCGTGCCGCGGTCGCGGGCTTCATCGGTCTCCTCCATCTCGAACTCGGGACTGCCCGTACAACTCCAATGCACGGTCTGAGCACCCTCCTTATAGGAACGGGTGAAGATCTCAACCTTGTCCGATACCATGAAAGCTGAGTAGAATCCCAGTCCGAAGTGACCGATAATCGCCTGGTTCTTGTACTTCTCCATGAACTCCTCGGCGCCGGAGAAGGCTATCTGGTTGATGTAGCGCTCCACCTCCTCGGCCGTCATGCCCACACCGCGGTCGGTGACCGTCAGCGTATGAGCCTTGGGATCCACAGCGACGTGAATCGTCAGATCGCCCAACTCACCCTTCACCTCGCCGATCGACGAGAGGGTCTTCAACTTCTGCGTGGCATCCACGGCGTTGGAAATCAACTCGCGGAGGAATATTTCATGATCCGAATAGAGGAATTTCTTGATGACGGGGAAGATGTTCTCCGTCGTAACTCCAATTTTTCCGTTTTTCATAGTTACTGGCGTTATTTTGTATTTACATTTTTTTCTATCCGGTAGCTATCAAACCGTGTGCCAGTGCGCACGTTCTGACAGAATGTCAGTCGCGCTGTCAGTCCACAGAGGTCTTGATGTTGGATTCCCCGAGAAATTTGCGTATCTTCGCATGACTGATAAAAACTTTCGGACATGGATTTTCTCGCTTTGGCAAAGAAGCGGTATGCCTGCCGCAAATACCTCGACCGGAAAGTCGAGGAGGTGAAACTCAAAACGATTCTCGAAGCCGGACGCGTGGCACCGACGGGCGCCTACCGACAGCCGCAACGGCTGATCGTCATCCGCTCGAAGGAAGGGATGGAGCGACTGGCACGTTGTACGCGCGATTTCGGGGCTCCGCTGGCCATCATCGTATGCGCCGACACCTCGGAGGCCTGGACCCGCAAATACGACAACAAGATGATTGGGGACATCGACGCATCGATCGTCACGGACCACATGATGCTCTGCGCCGCCTCGCTCGGACTCGACACGCTGTGGGTCTGCATGTTCAAGCCCGAGGCCGTGCGAGAGGAGTTCGGTCTGCCGGAGCACGTCGAGCCGGTCAACATTCTCATCATCGGCTATGGCGACGGCGAACCCGCCTCGCCCGAACGGCACGACACCCTGCGCAAACCTCTCACGGAGACGGTGTTCTTCGAAACATACGGCGAAGAGCGCTGACGGCATCGCGTCCGACACTGAAACGGCAATCGCCCCGGACCGTCTTGACAGTCCGGGGCGATTGCATCATACCGCACTCACGGCATCACGACTCCGGTCCTCCAGAGGCCCGGGCCGCAGCATCCCGCTCCATGTCGGCACGGCTGCGGCTGGCCGTGACGAGGTAGACGCCTCCGAAGATCAGAATCACGGAGAGGATCTTCGTCAGATTGAACGAATCCATGCCCCAGCAGACCGCCACGATGCTCGCCACCAAAGGCTGCACGTAGTTGTACATGCCCGCAACGGTCGGACGCAGCCGTTTCTGGCCCACGATAACCAGGATGTAGCTCAAAAAGGTACTGCCGGCGACGATGTAGACCAGCGACAGCGAGGCATGCCAGTCAAGTGTACTCCAGTCGGTGGCAATCAGATCGTCGTAGGAGAAGGGGAGCAGGCACAGGAACGAATAGGTGAACATCCACTTCATGATTGTAACGGGCGAATAACGTCCGACAAACTCCTTGAAGAGGACGATGTAGAGGGCATAGCTGCACTGTGCCAGCAGGACGAGCAGATCTCCCCAGATATAATACTCGCCGGCCGTGCGAACGGCTCCCGCGCCGTTGTTGCTCCCGAGAATCAGCAGCAGCGCTCCGGAGGCGCCGGCAACGATCCCGAGGATCTTCTTTCCGGTAACAGGTTCCTTGAGGATGAACGCCGCAAGAATCATCGCCACCAGAGGCATGCTCGTCGTGATGATCGAGGCATCCACCGGCGAGGTGAGCCCCACGCCGAAGATAAAACACCCCTGGTTGAAGACAATGGCCAGCAGCGAGGCGCCGAAAAGCTTCACCAGATCCCCCGGCGACACGTGCTCCCGTTTGCCGAAGAAGGAGACGATCCAGAAAAGAACCATTGCTCCGAAAACCCGCAGGTCGGTCATGACAAGCGGGGTGATAATGCCTCCGAGCATCACTAGTTTGGCCAACGGAGACATCAGTCCCCACATGGCATTGGCCCCGAGCATGGCCCCGTGGCCCTTCAGTTGTTCGATATCCATAAGACGTACGTATGATATACCGGATACAAGAGAAACCCCTCGGCGTTACCGAGGGGTTCGTTGTCGTTCCGCGATCAGAGCAGTTTTTCGATCTTCGCCTTCAGGGCATCCTTCGAGCAGGCGCCGACCTGTTTGTCGACCAGCTCCCCGCCCTTGAGGAAGATAATCGTCGGGATGTTGCGCACACCGTATTTCATCGTGATATCGTCGTTCTCCTCGACATCGCACTTGCCGATGACAACCTTGCCTTCGTATTCGCCGGCCAGTTCGTCGACAATGGGCGACATCATGCGGCACGGACCGCACCACTCGGCCCAAAAATCGATTACGACAGGCTGCGAGCCCGCCACAAGTGCATCAAAATTCTCCTTGTTGATTGCTAAAGCCATGACTTGTAAAAATTAGATTAAATATAACGTTGAATATTTTCAAATATTGTCACTCTCCATCATGCGATTGAATACCGGATCTGATTGTCATCCAGGTAGTCGACCAGCGATTGCGTGAGGCTCACCTTGTAACTCTTCGAGAAGAGGTTCAACGACACGTGAGACTCCTTGTCGTAGAGCGTGAAGCGCAGGATGGTCTTGCCCCTCGACGCCCGGACCCGCTCGGTCAGGTCGTGAATCAGCCGCTCGGTGATCTCGTCGACGGGCAACTGCACGTACATCTCCTTGATCATCGTGTCGCGGACCTCCTGCAGCTGGGTCATCGACAGAATCTTGAACTCCAGCTCCTTGTCATTATAGGGCCGGGGCTGCACCTTCCCCCGCACAAGCAGGAAGTAGTCCGCGAAGAGGAATTTGCGGAAGTTCTCATAATCCTTGCCAAAAAGCGCGAACTCGTGCGAACCGTTGTAATCCTCCAACTTGAACTTGCCCCACGGCTTGCCCGTCTTGGTCATCAGATTCTGGACACTCACCACCATGCCTGCCACGGCGATCTCCTGTCCGCGCAGCGACTCCAGATCCTCCAGCTCGGGAAGACGCGTCTTGCACATGTGTTCGATGATGATCTTGTAGTCGTCCAGCGGATGGGCCGAGAGGTAGAGTCCCACCATCTCGCGCTCCTTGGTCAGCTTCTCCAGCTGGCTCCAGTCGGCACAGGCCGGGATTACCGGTCGCTGGATATCCACATGTTCGCCGCCTCCGAAAAGACTCTGCTGGGCATTGTTCTGCTCGGCCTGAAAACGCTGCCCGTAACGCATCAGCTGCTCGACGAAAGGTTGCCCGTTCGCATCGCGCAGGTCTACGCCGAAGAACTTGCAGCGCGCAAAATCCGAGATCGAATCGAAGGCCCCGGCATAGGCGAGGTTCTCGATGCATTTGCGGTTGACCAGCGAATAGTTCACCCGTTCGACGAAATCATAGATATCCTTGAACGGCCCGCGGGCCTTGCGCTCCTCGATGATGCTCTCGACAGCCGCGGCACCCACGCCCTTCACGGCCGCCATGCCGAAGCGGATATCTCCCGAACGGTTGGCCGAGAAGGTCCGCATTGACTCGTTGACGTCCGGACCCAGCACACTGATTCCCATACGCTTGCACTCGTTCATGTAGAGCGTCAGCTGCTCGATGTTCGTCAGGTTTCGGCTCAGCACCGCCGCCATGTATTCCGACGGATAGTTTGCCTTGAGGTAGGCCGTCTGGAAGGCCACCCAAGAGTAGCACGTCGCGTGCGACTTGTTGAACGCATACGAAGCAAACTTCTCCCAGTCGGCCCAGATCTTCTCCAGCACCTTCTCGTCGTGGCCGTTGGCCTTGCCTCCGGCAATGAACTTCGGCTTCAGATGATCCAGCTTGTCCTTGAGCTTCTTTCCCATCGCCTTGCGCAGCGTATCGGACTCGCCGCGCGTGAAATTCGCCAGGAGGCGCGACAGCAGCATGACCTGCTCCTGATAAACCGTGATGCCGTAGGTGTCCTTGAGGTACTTCTCCATGATCGGAATGTCGTACACGATCGGACTCCGCCCGTGTTTGCGCGCGATGAAGTCGGGGATGTAGTCCATCGGGCCCGGACGGTAGAGGGCATTCATGGCAATCAGGTCCTCGAAGGTCGATGGCTGCAGCTCGCGCAGGTATTTCTGCATGCCCGCCGACTCGAACTGGAACGTCCCGACGGTACGGCCTTCGCAGTAGAGCTTGTAGGTAGGCTGATCGTTGATGATCGAAAAGTCGTCGATATCGATCTTCTCACCCTTGGTCTGGAAGATATTCTCGACGGCATCCTTGATGATCGAGAGGGTCTTCAGCCCGAGGAAGTCCATCTTGATGAGGCCCGTCTCCTCGATCACCGAACCTTCGTATTGCGTGACGAGCATCTTCTCGCCCGTCACCTTGTCGTCGGCCGTCGACACCGGCACCCAGTCGGTAATGTCGTCGCGGCAGATGATCGTGCCGCAGGCATGCACGCCCGTATTGCGGACGTTGCCCTCCAGCATCTTGGCATAAAGAATCGTATCGTGAAGGATCGGGTTGTCCGACTCCTCGGCAGCCTTCAGTTCGGGAACCAGGTCGATAGCCTGAGCAAGACTTTTGACCGCCTTGCCCTCGGGTGTCTTGTCCGGAACCAGTTTGCACAGCCGGTCCGATTCGGCGAGCAACAGTTTCTCGACACGCGCGACATCCTTGATGGCCAGCTTCGTGGCCATCGTACCGTAGGTGATGATGTGCGCCACCTTCTCCTTGCCGTACTTCTGCGTCACCCAGTTCAGCACGCGGCCGCGGCCGTCATCGTCGAAGTCCACGTCGATATCGGGAAGCGAAATACGGTCGGGATTCAGGAAACGCTCGAACAGCAGGTCGTAGGCAATGGGGTCGATCTGCGTAATGCCCAGGCAGTAGGCAACGGCCGATCCCGCAGCGGAACCTCGTCCCGGGCCCACCGAGACATCCAGCTCCTCGCGCGCCGCACGGATAAAGTCCTGCACGATGAGGAAGTAACCCGGGAAACCCATCGTCTTCATCACGTGCAGCTCGAAGCGCAGGCGCTCCTCCTGCTCCTCGGTCAGGTGCTCACCATAGCGCTTGTGCGCGCCCTCCATGGTGAGCTTGGCCAGGTAGTCGGCCTCCAGCTTGATGCGGTAAAGCTTGTCGTAGCCGCCGAGTTTGGCGATCTTCTTGCGGCCCTCCTCCTCCGTCATCACCACCTGTCCGTTCTCATCACGCGTAAATTCGTCAAAGAGATCCTGCTCCGTAAAGCGTTCGCGATAGCCGGCCTCGGTGCCGAACTCCTCGGGAATCTGGAAGTTCGGCATGATCGGCGCATGGTCGATCGAGTACTCTTCGACCTGGTTGCAGATATCCACCGTCGTGGCCATTGCCTCGGGATCCGTCTCCCCGAAGATCGACGCCATCTCGGCCGTCGTCTTCAGCCACTCCTGCTTCGAGTAGAGCATGCGCTTCGGATCGTCGAGATCCTTGCCCGTCGAGAGGCAGATCAGACGGTCATGCGCCTCGGCATTGTCCTCGTCGACAAAGTGCACGTCGTTCGTGCAGACCATGCGCACGTGGTGCTTGGCCGCCAGTTCGCGCAGGTGTTTGTTGACCTTCAGCTGCATGGGGTAGGCCTCGTGGTTGGCACGTTCGACCGTAGCCTTGTGCAGCTGCAGCTCGAGGTAATAGTCGTCGCCGAAAAGATTCTTGTGCCACAGCACCGACTCTTCGGCCTTCGCCAGATCGTCGGCCGTAATCGCCCGGGGCACCTCGCCGGCCAGGCAGGCCGAGCAGCAGATCAATCCTTCGTGGTACTTCTCCAGCTCCGCACGGTCCGTACGCGGACGCATGTAGAAGCCCTCGGTCCACGCCTTCGAGACGATTTTGATCAGGTTGTGGTACCCCTTGAGATTCTTGGCCAGCAGGATCAGGTGGTAACCGCTCTGGTCGGGTTTCCCCTCCTTGTCCTGCAGGCGCCGCCGGGCCACATAGACCTCACAACCGATAATCGGCTTGAAGGCCAGTTTGCGCCGCAGCTCTTCGAGCTGTCGCTCACACTTGGCGATCTCCGCCTCGGGAGCCTCGCACGCCTCCGTACCGTCACGCAGAGCCGCAATGCGGGCTTCGCATGCCGCAACCTTATCCTTGAGTTTGCCCTTCGCCTTCTTGACGTAATTGTAGAACTCCTTGATGCCGAACATGTTGCCGTGATCCGTCACGGCGATACCCGGCTGTCCGTCCTCCATGGCCTTGTCGACCAGTCGCGAAATGCTCGCCTGGCCGTCGAGAATCGAATATTGCGTATGTACGTGAAGATGGACGAATTGCGACATGTTCCCTGAATTTTGAACTCAACAAAGATAACCATTCTTGTCGATATTTTTATGGCCCGGCTCTTGCATTTTATCAACAAAATGCTTAACTTTATAATACCGAACAAAAACCGATGAATCTATGCAAGACGACAGCATGATTGTATTGGCGGAGTACAACACCGTAACAGAGGCCGAGATCGCAAAATCGATGCTCGACAGCGCAGGAATCTGGTCGACAATCCGCAACGAATACATGTCGGCCATCTATCCGATCGGGACCATGCCCGCGCAGGTAGTCGTCAAGAAAGAGGACTACGAGAAGGCGCAGAACCTGCTGCAGCACAGGTAGATCCCGATCCCGGCGAGATCTGCGCCCGTCTTTGCATGTCTCCGCATGCAAACGGCCATCCCGCCGCGCCCCCAGATAAAACGCCGAAGAGAGCGCCATCCCTCCCAAGGGGTGACGCTCTCCTCGTTTTCAGGCCCCGGCCGCAGCCCGCCGGGATCAATAACCTTCGTTAATGTAATTGCAGCTGAACTCCCAGGCCGTGCGTTGCGGAACACCCCGCACCTTACGCGGCGTCCATTTGCCGCGGCTCGCACGGACCGCCTTGATTACCTGCCACGAAAGGCGCTTGTCGGGAGATTCGAGCACCTCCTCGCCCGTAATCCGACCGTCGGGCTCGATGTAGAACTTCACGCGAACCACTCCGCCCGTATTGGCAAACCGCTCGTCATAGCGCACCTTCGTGTGCATCCACTTCCGGAAGCTCTTTTCCGGATTCTCGCCCAGAAAAAGCAGGGGATCGGTCTCCTGGCTTCGGGCCAGCTTCTCAATCGGAAGGCGCAGGGTCAGCCGCAGCGTATAATCCGTCTTGCGGCCGAGGGCATCGACTGCCGGCATCCATCCGTCAAGCCGCAAGAAGGCCTCCTCAAGGGCGGTACGCGTGGCAGCGGTCGCCGGAGCAAGCAGACACCTGTCCCGTCCGACGGAGGTGCTGTCGCACAGCCGCCATTCGCTCGTGGCACCCGTCGTGTCCACCTTAAAGGCCACGCAGACGCTCGGCGACAGCTCGGCAGCCGGGATCCCGCGCTCGGCTGCCACTTTCTGGAACTCCCCGACGAGGCGTCCCATGAAATAATCCACATCGGCTCCGTTGAATCGGGGAGGCGTCACCTCAATTTCGACCTGAGCGTGCGCCGCGCTTCCGACAAGGAGCACTCCGGCGAACAGCATCGTCCGCAGAAAGAGCATCGGTTTCGTTACCATATTTTCAGTATTTTTTACTCTTTGAAAGTTCCGTTCCAGATCTGCCACGACGCCTCGGCCTGCGCAACGAACATCGTGTGTCCATTCAGGATGTGCGCCCCGCGCTGCTGTCCGAAATCGAGGAAACGCGTCTGAGGCGGATTGTAGACCAGGTCGAACAGGTAGTGCCGCGGTGTAATGTATGCATAGGGAATACGCGGCGCCTGGTCGACAGCAGGGTAGGTGCCGACGGGCGAAGCGTTGATGATCAGCCGGCTCTGCTCGACCACCTCGACGGGAAGGTTGTCGTACGTATAGTTGCCCTTCGCCGCATCGCGCGAAACGAGGAAGTAGGGGATACCCCGTTCGGCAAGAGCGTACTGCACGGCCTGCGACGCCCCGCCGGTTCCCAGGACCAGCGCCTGCTCCGGTTCGTCGAGCCCCAGCAACTCGCTCAGCGACTCGCGAAGTCCGACAATATCGGTATTGTAACCTTCAAGAAGCCCCTCCGATGTGCGGCGGATGCAGTTCACGGCACCGATCGCCCGGGCCTCGGGTGATACGCTGTCGAGGTAGGTGATCACGTCGCGTTTGTAGGGAATCGTGACGTTGAGTCCGCGCAGGTCGGGATGCCCGGCCAACAGCGCGGGAAACGCCTCGATCGAGGGAAGCTCATAGAGTTCATACACGCTGTCGGAGATCCCTTCTCCGGAGAACTTCCGCGCGAAGTAGGCCGCCGATGCCGAGTGCACGAGCGGCCGGCCAATGAGTCCGAACCGTCGCATAATCATGCCTTGCGTCGATGTTGCACATACAGAGCCAGCCGCTCAATGCCGTAGATCGTCAGAAAGCCGACCACGCAGAGCAGGATGGCCTCCAGAAGCAGCGAAGGTTCGCCGTTGTGGAGCGTTTCAAACTCCCCGGGCGTGACATTATGCTGAATGAGTCCCTTGGGATCGTCCTTCCACGGCCACACCTTGTTGAGCGATCCGACCATAAAGCCCATCAGTGCGGCGATGGTCAGGTCGTGCCACCGCTTGAGCAGCCATGACAACAGGTGCGAGAAGGAGATGATACCCGCTGCGGCACCGACGACAAAGATCGCTATAACGGGGATATTCAGATCACCGACCGCCTGCATGATGAACTGATACTTGCCCAGCAACAGCAGGATGAAGGCTCCCGAGATGCCGGGAAGGATCATGGCACAGATGGCAATGGCCCCCGAAAGCAGGATAAACCACCAGGTATCGGGTGTCTCGGAGGGTGTGGCGACGGTGATCCACCACGCGGCAGCCGTTCCCACGGCAAAGGAGAGGAGCGTCGTCCAATTCCAGCGTCCCACCTGACGCGCAACAAGAAGCGCCGAAGCGATGATCAGTCCAAAGAAAAACGACCAGATGGCAATGGGGTGATGTTCGAGCAGGTAGGTCATCAGCCGGGCCAGCGAGAAGATGGCTACGGCAATGCCGAGCAGGACCGGAGCGAGGAAGCGCCCGTTGATGTGGTTCCACAACTCGGCAAAACGCAGCCGCACGAGCAGTTTGAGCGCCGTAGTATTGAAGCGGCGGATCGAGTCGAGAAGCTCCTCGTAGATACCCGAAATAAAGGCGATCGTTCCGCCCGAAACACCCGGGACGACATCGGCCATACCCATGGCGCATCCTTTGAGGGCCAGAACGACATAGCGTGAAAAATTCATAGTGGGGAGTTGTTTTGTCGTAAGTTTTCGCAAAGATACGAAAATTCCGGAAGCAGCGGTCACGACACAAAAAAATCCGATGATTTTGCAATCATCGGATAAAACACAACGGGAGAAGGATCGTTTTACGACCGTCGCTTTGCACAAGAATCGTCTCCGAAGCACGCCCTGCATGTTCTGACTCGATTCTCCGCCCCCTTCCGTCTCCACACCCGTCACCAGTCTCCTCGCTCATTCACTCTTCAGCCTTCGCACCCAACCGTTCATCGCACACCTTCATCTCACCTCACCTCTCATCACACCGCGGCAAGTTTTGTCAGACACGTTCATCCGCGCCCTCTTCGCTCCTCGATGCACACTTCGTGCGCACCTTCTTTTCAATCCCGGCCCACAAGGGTCGTCCCGGGACACCCTGCATGAGAAGGGTGTCTCACGCTTCGCTCTCCTGAAGAACCGATTCCTCCTGTCCGAGGTCCAGGCCCTTGGTGCGGCGTATAAAATCTATGACCTCTTTCAGTCCATCGGTAAACTTCGTAAAATCCTCCTTATACAGAAAGATCTTGTGCCGGTCGTATGAAACCGTTCCATCGGAAGCCGTCATCTTGCGGCTTTCGGTAATCGTCAGAAAATAGTCGTCGGCACGTGTCGCCCTCACATCGAAAAAATAGGTCCGACGTCCGGCCTTCACGGCTTTCGAAAGAATCTGATCTCCGTACTCCTCGTTCTCTTTACGAGGCTGAGAATAAGATGACATGGTGCTAGTTTTTGGTGTTAATCGTCAAGCGGTACATCCCGCTTTCCATATAACGAATTTAATAAAAAAAAACAATATAACCAAAAACTTCATTCGATCTTTTTACAAACCAGCAGAAGAGCCCTCTCCAGGGGCCGCCAGCAGCGGTTTGCCCTTTTCATCCCACGCTTTGAGAAGTTCCACGGCCCGGGCATACGCCTCACTGCGGCTTGTATTGTAGGTCCGGTAGTATGCTCCGAGGCCGAAGAGCCGCTGCGCGGCCAAAGCCTTGAGTTGGACAGACATCAACTCCCTGGAGGCAGCAAATTCCTTGGCCTTGAAGGGGAGCGATCGCCGCTCGGCAAAGGCCGTCAGCTGCCGCAACATCGCATCCGTGGGCGTGAATCCCTTCTCAAACGACTCGTAAGTAGGATAGGCTGCGGCAAGGGAGTCGCGGGAACGGTCAAGCCACTCGTTCATGAACTCCTGGACGATGCCCCGGCGAACCATCTCGGCATAATACTCCGAATATCCCATTGTATCGGGAGCAATGATCACATCGGGACGAATACCTCCGCCGCCATGCACCGTGCGGCCGCTGCGCAGAGTCGTATAGACCGGTGTACCGGCATCAAGCGAGTCGCGCACGGCATCGTCGTACCTGCGCAGATGATCGAGGTAATACTCCCGGCTGTTGCCTCGCTCGTAGGGGCGCTGGATCACGCGTCCCGAAGGCGTATGATAGCGGGCGACGGTAAGACGCACGGCCGAGCCGTCGACCAGCTCGATCTGCCGCTGCACGAGCCCCTTCCCGAAGCTCGGACGGCCGACTATGATGCCCCGATCCCAATCCTGGATAGCTCCGGAGACGATCTCCGAGGCCGAAGCCGAAGACTCGTCGATCAGTACCACGAGACGTCCCTCAAGATCCTCGCCGTCGCTCTGGGCCTCGAACGTCGTCGGGGGAACGGCCCGTCCCTCCGTCGAGACGATCCGCGCCCCGCGCGGAAGGAAGAATCCAGCCATTCCGACGGCCTGATCCAGCAGTCCGCCGCCGTTACCCCGCAAATCGAGGATCAACTTCTGCGGACTTCCCAGGCCGCGGTAGGCCGCGGTGAACTCCTCCATCGTCGTACGTCCGAAGCGGTTGACCTTGATATAGCCGATTCCGTCGGAGGCCATGTATGCGGCGTCGACCGTATTGAGGGGAATCTTGTCGCGGATGATCTCGAAATGCAGCCGTTCCGGGGTTCCGTGGCGCACGACGTCGATCGCGACCTTCGTACCGGTCTTTCCGCGGAGGTATTTCGGAACATCGGCACGTCCGATACCCACGGCGTCAAGCGTGTCGATACGCACGATCCGGTCGTTGGCACGCACGCCAACCCGCTCGGCCGGACCGCCCGGAACGGTGTTCACCACGATGATCGAATCGCGCAGAATATTGAACTCCACGCCGATTCCGCTGAACTCCCCATCGAAACTCTCCTGCACGCCCTGCATCTCCTCGGCACTGATATAGGCCGAATGGGGATCCAGCTCCCCGAGCATTCCCACAATCGCGCCCTCGATCACGGGTTTCATATCGACCTCGTCGACATACAACCCGGAAAGCGAGCGGTACACCTGCACCAGCTTCTGAAACTGACGTACTCCGTCCGTGGTCTGCGCCGCAACGGGCAGCGCGACGAGGACGGCCAAAGATAAAAACAATCTGCGCATAACAAACAAGCTCACTACGAATGGATTTTTCAAAAAGCCCCGATTCGCTGTTTTACGGAACCGGGGCGATAAATTATCAATAAACCGACTGCCGGATTATCCCCGGACAACCTCAACGACAGCATCAAAAGCCACCTGTCGCTGCTCGCCGCTGCGCATGTCCTTGACCGTGGCGGCCCCGGACTCCAGCTCCTGCGATCCGACGATCACCACATAGGGGATGCCGCGACGGTTGGCATATTCCATCTGCTTCTTCATCTTCCCGGCTTCGGGATAGATCTCCGCGGCAATGCCCTCACCACGCACACGGCGCAGCAGCGGCAATACGGCGGACTCCTCCGCGGCACCGAGATTCGTGAACAGCACGCGCGTCGTGCAGTTGACCTCCTCGGGAAAGAGCCCGAGGCCCGTCATCACGTCGTAGATACGGTCGGCGCCGAACGAGATGCCGACACCCGACATGTTGGGCATGCCGAAGATGCCCGTGAGGTCATCGTAACGACCGCCGCCGCAGATCGAGCCGATGGCGAAATCCAGCGCCTTGACCTCGAAGATCGCGCCGGTGTAGTAGTTCAGGCCACGGGCCAGCGAGAGATCGAGCTCCACCTGAAGGTCGATCCCCAGCCGCTCGACATAACCGAAGACGGTCTCCATCTCGTCGATGCCCTTGAGGCCGGTTTCCGAAGAGGCCAGCACCTCGCGCAGCTGATTCAGTTTCTGATGGTTGTCGCCACTGAGCTCAAGAATCGGCTGCAATCGGTCGACAGCCTCTTGCGACAACCCGCGCTCGAGCAGCTCGGCCTTCACGTTGTCCAGGCCGATCTTCTCCAGTTTGTCGATCGCCACCGTGATGTCCATCATCTTGTCGGCGTGGCCGATCGCCTCGGCAATGCCGAAGAGAATCTTGCGGTTGTTCATCTTCAGCGCCACGCGGATCCCCAGCGCCTTGAAGACCCGTTCGACAATCTCCACCAGCTCGACCTCGCACAGCAGCGAACGCGTGCCGATCACGTCGACATCACACTGGTAGAATTCGCGGTAACGCCCCTTCTGCGGCCGGTCGGCGCGCCATACGGGCTGAATCTGGTAGCGTTTGAACGGGAAGGTCAGCTCACTCTGGTGCTGCACGACGTAGCGTGCAAACGGAACCGTCAGGTCGTAGCGCAGCCCCTTTTCACAAATCTTCGATGCCTGGCGCAGCTCGTCGTCCGAGAGCCCCGCGGCGTAATCGCCCGAATTGAGAATCTTGAAGAGCAGCTTGTCCCCCTCATCGCCGTATTTGCCCAGCAGCGTCGAGAGATTCTCCATGGCCGGAGTCTCCAGCGGAGCAAAGCCGTAGGCGCGGAAGACCCGCTTCACCGTATCGAAGATATACTGCCGGCGCATCATCTCCGCAGGGGAGAAGTCGCGCGTTCCTTTTGGAATGGATGGTTTCTGTGCCATATTCTGTCGTGTGATTTGTTTACTCCATGAGTTTCTTGTACTTCACGCGGTGCGGCTGCGTGTCGCCGCCCTGGGCCTTCTTCCACGCCTCGTACTCCGAATAGGAGCCCTCGTAGAAGACCACCTTCGAGTCGCCCTCGAAGGAGAGGATGTGGGTGGCGATGCGGTCAAGGAACCAGCGGTCGTGCGAGATCACCACGGCGCATCCGGCAAAGTTCTCAAGACCCTCTTCGAGCGCCCGCAGCGTGTTGACGTCGATGTCGTTCGTCGGCTCGTCCAGCAGCAGGACGTTGCCCTCCTCCTTCAAAGCCAGGGCCAGGTGCAGACGGTTGCGCTCGCCGCCCGACAGCATGCCGCACTTCTTCTCCTGATCGGCTCCCGAGAAGTTGAACCGCGCGACGTAGGCCCGGGCATTGACCTGCCGGTTGCCCAACGTGATGAGATCGGCACCTCCGGAGATCACCTCGAAGACCGTCTTCTCGGGGTCGATCGACTTGTGCTGCTGGTCGACATAGGCCAGTTTCACCGTCGGGCCCACGCGGAACGAGCCGCTCGTAGGCTGTTCGAGCCCCATGATCATGCGGAAGAGCGTCGTCTTGCCCGTACCGTTGGGGCCGATGACGCCCACGATGCCGGCCGGCGGCAGCGAGAAATTCAGATGCTCGTAGAGCACACGGTCGCCATAGGCCTTCGAGACATCGTGTGCCTCGATCACCACGTCGCCCAGACGCGGTCCGTTCGGGATAAAGATCTCCAGCTTCTCCTCCTTCTGCTTCGTATCCTCGTTCATCAGTTTGTCATAGGCCGACAGACGCGCCTTCGACTTGGCGTGACGTCCCGACGGAGACATGCGCACCCATTCCAGCTCGCGTTCGAGGGTCTTGCGGCGTTTCGACTCCTGCTTCTCCTCCATGGCCATGCGCTTGGTCTTCTGTTCGAGCCATCCCGAGTAGTTTCCCTTCCAGGGAATACCCTCGCCGCGGTCGAGTTCGAGGATCCAGCCGGCGACATTGTCCAGGAAATAGCGGTCGTGCGTCACGGCGATCACCGTACCCTTGTACTGCTGAAGGTGCTGTTCGAGCCAGTCGATCGACTCGGCATCGAGGTGGTTCGTAGGCTCATCCAAAAGCAGCACGTCGGGCTGCTGCAGCAACAGGCGGCACAAGGCCACGCGGCGCCGCTCACCGCCCGAGAGCACCTTCACCGACTGGTCGGGGTCGGGACACCGCAGGGCGTCCATCGCACGCTCCAGCACGCTGTCCAGCTCCCAGCCGTTGACATGGTCGATCTGTTCGTACAGTTCGCCCTGACGCTCGATGAGTTTGGCCATCGTATCGTCGTCCATCGGCTCGCAGAGCTTCATGTTGATCTCCTCGTACTCCTTCAGGAGGGCCACCGTCGCAGCGCATCCCTCCTCGACAACCTCCTTCACGGTCTTCGAGTCGTCGAGTTTGGGCTCCTGCTCCAGGTAGCCCACCGTGTATCCGGGCGAAAAGACGACCTCGCCCTCATAGTTCTTGTCGATACCGGCGATGATCTTCATCAGCGTGGATTTTCCCGCGCCGTTCAGACCGATGATGCCGATCTTCGCCCCGTAGAAAAACGACAGGTAGATGTTGTTCAACACCCGTTTCTGGTTGGTGAAGGTCTTGCTTACGCCGACCATCGAGAAGATGATTTTTTCGTCTGCCATATGAATAATGGTAATTTTGCGATTTTCCGTCAAAGATACGGAGAAATTCCGGATTTTCCCGCCCCCGTGGGGTGAATATTTGCACTCGGCACCGCTCCGCGAAGACAAAAGCCCCGCCTCCTTTCGGAAGCGGAGCTTGCCTCAACGGGGTGCGGACCCCAATCAATAGTTCTCCTTCTTGGGCTCGAAATAGGCCTGCGGATGCTTGCACGCCGGGCACAGCTTCGGAGCCTCTTCGGCCTCGATGACGAATCCGCAGTTGCGGCACTGCCACCAGATCTTGCCGTCGCGCTTGAAGAAGTTGCCGTCCGTCAGGCGGCTCAGCAGCTTCAGGTAACGACGCTCGTGCTCGGCCTCAACGATCGAAATCATGCGGAATGCCGCGGCGATCTCGGCAAAGCCCTCCTCATCGGCAACCTTTGCAAACTCCCGGTAGAGCACATCCCACTCCTCGTTTTCACCCTTGGCGGCAGCCAGCAGGTTCTCGGCCGTCGTGCCGATGGGACCCGTGGGGTAGCTCGCCGTAATCTCCACTTCACCGCCTTCGAGGAACTTGAAGAAGCGCTCGGCATGCTCCTTCTCCTGCTCGGCAGTCTCTGCAAATACGCCGGCTATCTGCTCGTATCCCTCCTTCTTGGCCTTGCTCGAGAAGAATACATAACGGCTCCGGGCCTGGCTCTCGCCCGCAAAGGCCTTCAACAGATTCTGTTCGGTACGGGTTCCTTTGATGCTCTTTTCCATAGTCTGTAATGTTTTAAGGTGTATGAATTTGTTTCTGGGGCAAAGATAGGGATTTCTCAAGGCTCTCTCCAAATATTTCCGATCGGTAGTTTTTATGCCGCTATTTGCTTCGCTTATATGCGGCATGCATGCCGGCGAGCGCCTCGATATCGGCGCGGAAACGTTCGTAGGCCGGGGGCAGCAGCAGCGTATCGGCCACCTCGGGCGGCAGGATCCGGTAGCGGGGCAGCGAAACCCACACCGGAGTGGTCTCCAGCCGGTAGCTCATGCGCCCTCCGGGATGCCGCACGGCCTCGATCGCGGCCGTCAGACCTCCATCGGTATACCGGCGGCGCTGGTTCGAGACCAGATTGCCCAGCGAATAGAGCACCACATGTGTCGAATCGCCGCTCCACGGCTGCACCACATGCGGATGACTGCCAACGATGACATCGACCCCATGGCGCTGCAAAAAACTCGCCAGACGCCGCTGTTCGACATTCTCGTGTCGTTCATACTCCGTTCCCCAATGCAGGCAGGCAACGATGAAGTCGACCCCGGCGTCGTGCGCCGCCGCCGCATCGCGGGCCATTTGCACGGTGTCGATGCGGTTGACGATCATTCCCTGCGGAACGGGCACTCCGTTGGTGCCGTAGGTATAGTTGATCAGGGCCAGGCGCACGCCATGGCATGTAAGGTAGAGCGGATGGTTGCGGCGGAAGTCGGCGCTGTCGGCAAAAACCCCCGTGTGCCGAATACCGCAGCGGTCCAGTTCCTCGATGCTCGTGCGGATACCGTCGGCTCCGCCGTCGCAGCAATGGTTGTTGGCCAGCAGCGCCACGTCGACTCCCGCCCGGCGCAGGGCGTCGGCCAGAGCCGTCGGCGAGCGGAACATCGGATAGCCCGAGTAACGGCCGCGGCGTGTCAGCGTGGTTTCGAGGTTCACGACGGCAAGATCAGCAGCCTTCATGCGAGGCTGCAGAGCCGCGAAGACCTCCGTGTAGTCGAAACCGTCGCCGCGGCGTGCCGCCTCGACCTGCGGAAGGTGCTGCATCACGTCTCCGCCAAACCACATCCGCACGCGCTGCGGAGGAAGGACCGGTCCGGGACCCGACCATCCATCGCCCCGGTCTGCATGCATATGAGGTGTATGACCCCCGGAGCCGCATCCTGAAAGGAGGAGGGAGAGCACTGCAAAGAAAAGGAATCCGTAAAAGGGGCGCACAATCATGGCGGCAGGGTTTGAGTCAGGATTTACGTCGGGGATTGCGCGGGAACCAGCCCCGGGCAACGCGCTTGCGCTGTTCGAAGAGTTCGCCGATGCTCCAGAGCGACGAAGCGCCCCAGACGGCCAGCAGCGTCGACCACAGCAGATGCCGTACGACGATCGACCCCGCAATGGCGGCGAGCCCCATGAGAAGGAACACCCACCAGATCTTCACCCCGAAGTAATATTCGCCCTTGATGACCAGCGGATGAAACAGCCCGATGATCAGGAATGTGGCCACCCCGATCACGATGCCCGTAAGATTGTATTGTGCCAAGAGGTCCATCGTTCCGTTTCGTTCGTCCGCGTGCCCGGGCTCTTTCACGTGCCTCGCGCCGCGGTTCGATGTACAAATATAATGAAAAAAAGAAATCCGGGCCGGGATGGGCAAATTTTTGTATCTTTGTCCGGAAGCCGCCGCTCGCGGCGGTGGATGTCAATCAAACAAGGTATCGATGTTGTTCTCTCTGGCTTTGATTCTCTTTCTGGCAGGCGTCGCTGCCGACTGGATTCACATACGACGTCACAAGCGCCGCCAACGTCCGATCGGGCGGTGGCGCATGGGCTGGATGATGGCCACCGACCTGCTGCCGGTCGTCATCATGGCCATCTCGCTGCTGAGTCGTGACAACGGAACCCGTCAGATGGCCGTGGGCATGTGGCTCCTCTGGGCGTGGATCGCAACCGTCGCACCCCGCATGGCGTGTTATCTGTTCCGCGTCGTGGGGCTGCGGCGCACGGGATATGTCGCGGCCGGACTGCTGACGCTGCTCTTCCTCTGGGGAGCTACGCGGGGTCGCACCCGGCTGCACGTCTCGCGTGTGGAGGTCATCTCGGATCGTATTCCCGAAGCGTTCGACGGATTCCGCATCGTCCAGATCTCCGACCTGCACGTCGGCACGCTGGTAAATCCCGACCGGGAGTTGCAGCGCCTGGCCGACAGCATCAACGCCCTGCATCCCGATGCGGTCTTCTTCACCGGCGATCTGGTGAACATCCGCGCCTCGGAGCTCGACGCACGGATGATGCAGCGGCTGCAACGCATCAACGGCCCCGTATGGTCGGTGATCGGCAACCACGACCTGGGCTCCTATATCAAGGATTCGCTCCATCATCCGATGGAGGAGAATCTCCGCGAGGTCATTGCACGTCAGCAGGCCATGGGTTGGACGGTTCTGCAGGATACGACCGTCTACCTGCACCGCGGCACCGACAGCATTGCGCTGACGGGCCTCGGTTTCGACCCCGCTCTACGCAAACAACGGCACGACCGGCATCTGCCTGCCCCGAATCTGGCGGAGGTCTTTGAGGGGGTGCCCGCATCGCTCTACAGTATCGTCCTTGTACACATTCCACAGCTCTGGGAGCAGATCATCGCCACGGGACATGGCGATATGACCCTCTCGGGACACGTCCACTCGATGCAGATGAAGCTGCGGCCGTGGGGCCGCGGATGGTCCCCGGCATCGTGGCTCTACACCCGCTGGAGCGGCCGCTACGACGAAGGGCGGCACACGCTCTACATCAACGACGGAATCGGCTACGTTGCCTATCCCATGCGGCTGGGGGCCTGGCCCGAAATCACCCTCATCACCTTGAAACGATGCGCATAACCCTCTCTTTTGCCACGACAGCCGACCACTACCTCGACGACCGTTCGTCGCAGCGGCTGATGATCTCCACGCCCGAGGACTGGGAGGACGTACTCCGTCTGCGGGCCGAGTACGATGCCATTCTCATCGGTGCCGAGACGCTGCGCCGCGACAATCCGGCGTTGCTGCTGCGCTCCGAGGAACTTCGCGAACGGCGCCGGGCCGCCGGGTTGAAACCCGACCTGACAAAGGTCGTCGTAACACGCTCGGGGCAGCTCTCACCCCAGGCGCGCTTCTTCACCGAAGGCGATGCCGAGCGGTACGTCTTTGCACCCCGGCCGCTGCCCGCACTGGAGGCCGCCGCCACGGTCATCGTCTGCGACGAACCGATCAAGGCGGCATGCATCGTCACCGAACTCGAAAGGCGCGGAGTGGAGCGGCTGCTGGTCGAGGGTGGGGCGCAGGTGTTGCGGATGTTTCTCGACGAGGGATTGGCCGACACGGTGCGTTGGGCGGTCAATCCGCAGCTGACGCTCGGTGCAGAGCAGGGCGGAGCCCGCTTCGAATTCCGCCCGGCAGCGGACACGGAGTGCCGTCACGAAGTGCTCGGAGGCATGGAGGTTGCATGGTACACGCTGCATCCCGACATGAGCGATATCGATCTTCGCTACCTCTCGGAGGCCATCGACCAGGGACGCCGCTGCACGCCGTGCGCCACCTCCTACTGCGTAGGGGCCGTCATCGTGCTGCCCGACGGCAGGACCTTCACCGGCCATACCCACGAAACGTTACCCACGCATCATGCCGAGCAGGAGGCTATCCGCAAGGCGCTCGATGCCGGAGCCGACCTGCATGGAGCGACGATCTACTCCTCGATGGAGCCCTGCTCCGAACGCAAGAGCGAACCGGAAAGCTGTACGCAGCTCATCCTGCGCCACGGATTCTCGCGCGTGGTTTTCGCCGCTTACGAGCCGTTGCATTTCGTCTGCTGCCAGGGTGCCCGGATGTTGCGCGAAGCGGGTGTCGAGGTGCGGGTATATCCTTCGTTGGCCGACGAGGTGCGACGGACAAACGCCCACGTGTGGAAATAAAAAGGCGTTATTTGTGTCCTTTAAGGCGCAATAATGTTCTAAAAGCCTACTCATGACTCCTACCTGTCGAAAGTTCGGCTATATTTGCCCCAAAACATATCACACATCGGTATGAAAACACTCTTCAAGATCGCCATCGCGATGACCTCGGCGCTCCCGGCGCTCGGATTCGCGCAGACCGACAAACAGATGCTTTCGCTCGAAGAGGCGATTGCCGTCACGCTGACGGAGAATCCCGCCCTGAAGGCCTCCGCATATGAGGAGCGCGCCGCACAGCAGGAACGCCGCGCGGCCATCGGACTGCGCATGCCGCAAATCAACGTCACCGGAGCGTATGCCTATCTGGGAAAAGATATCGGCGTGGACCTCAACAACCTCAAGGGTCCGACGCAGGACTTTGCCGGAAAGATCCTCGGCAGCGGGCTGATCACCGATCCCGCCATTCTGCAGGGCATTCAGGGACTGCTGACCCCGATGCTCGAAGCCGACTGGTTCCTCAAGGTGCAGGACCGCAGTCTGGGTTTCGTGGGCGGGGAGGTGACGCTTCCGATCTGGATGGGCGGCAAGATCAACGCCGCCAACCGTGCCGCACGCATCAATGAAAAAACAGCCGTCGAGCAGGGCAACCAGACCCGCAACGCGCTGATATCCGAGTTGGTGGAACGCTACTTCGGACTTTCGCTCGCCACGCAGGTCGTGGCCGTGCGTCAGCAGGTCGTAGACGGCATGCGCCGCCATCTGGAGGATGCCGAAGCCCTCGAAAGGAACGGAATGATCGCCCAGAGCGAGCGTCTCTACGTGGAGTTCAAGATGGCCGAGGCCGAGCGCGAGCTGGCCAATGCCAAACTGCAGGTGGAGACCATCGCCAGCGCGCTGTCAAACACCCTCGGGCGCGAAAACGACTGGCAGCCCGTGACGGCGATGTTCATCCTCGGGCAGGTCGAGGAGCTGGCCTACTATCAGGATCTGGCACAGGCCCGCAACCCGCTGCTCAATCAGGTGTCGCTCAAGCGTCAGCTGGCCGAGGAGGGCGTACGCGCCCAGCGTGCCGAATTCCTGCCGCAGGTCGCCGCCATGGGAGGCGCCTCGTTCTACAACTATCAGGTCACGGGAATTCTGCCCCGCTGGGCCGTGGGCGTGGGCGTGAACATCAAACTCTTCGACGGTCTGAACCGCGAATTCAAGTATTCGGCGGCCAAGCAGACCGCACGGCGTGTGGGAGAGTTGCAGAACAAGGCCGGACAGGATGTCGCCGTGCTGGTCGAGAAGCTCTACAACCAGATGATGAACTACCGCAATCAGATGACCTCGATCGACGCTTCGCTGGCTTTCGCCGAAGAGTATCTGCGCATGAAACAGTCGGCATTCAAGGAGGGGATGAGTTCATCGACCGATTTGATCGATGCCGAGCTGAACCTCGCGGCCGTACGCACCGAGCGGCTCCAGGCGGCCTACAACTATGATCTGCTGCTGGCCCGGCTGCTCGAAGCCTCGGGCATCAGCGACGAATTCCCAGCATACGCCCGCCGCAACGACGCGCACCCCATTCATTTCGACAAAAAATAAACATCTCACAATATGAAACGAAGCAACGTTATCGGAATCCTGGCGGCCGGTGCGGTCATCATCCTCGCGGTGGTACTCATCAGCCTCTATCTGAACAAACGCACCCCGACACTGATTCAGGGAACCGTCGAGTGCACGACCTACAAGGCCTCCTCGAAGGTGCCCGGGCGCATCGACGCCATGAAGGTCGAGGAGGGACAGCAGGTATCGAAGGGCGAACTGCTCTACACGCTCTCGACGCCCGAACTGAACGCCAAGCTCGAACAGGCTCAGGCCGTGAAGAGCGCCGCCTCGGCACTCGACGCTGCGGCCATTGCCGGAGCCCGCGCCCAGCAGATCGAGGCTGCGCTGAACATGTGGGAGAAGGCGCAGGCCGGACTGGAGCTGGCCCGCAAGACCTACGAACGCGTCAAGAACCTCTACGACAGCGGGGTGGTGCCCGCCCAGAAGCTCGATGAGGCCCAGGCCAACTTCAAGGCCATGGAGGCTACGGCTCTGGCGGCAAAGGCTCAGTATGACATGGCCTCGGACGGCGCCCGCAAGGAGGACAAGGAGGCCGCAGCAGCCCGCGTGCGCCAGGCTCAGGGTGCCGTCAGCGAAGTGGAATCCTACATCAACGACGCCATGGTATACTCCCCGGTGACGGGCGAAGTATCGACGATCATTGCCGAAGAGGGTGAACTCGTCGGAAGCGGATACCCCGTAGTGGCCATTCTCGACATGAGCGACATCTGGGTAACGTTCAACATCAAGGAGACCCTGATGCCCGGAATCGCCCCCGGAACTCGTCTGAACGGATACGTTCCCGCGCTGGACCGCAACATGGAGTTCACGGTAAGCTACATCGCTCCGCAGGCCGACTTCGCGACATGGGCCGCAACGCGCACGCAGGGAGGTTTCGACATCCGCACCTTCGCCATCAAGGCCAAACCCGTCAAGAACGGGGAGGGACTCCGGCCCGGAATGAGCGTTCTCGTGGAGTGGGATAAAATCGCACGCTGATCATGCCGGGATTCGTGCACAACGTCTGCGCCGTCCTGGAGCGCGAGTGGGGGAGACTGACCCATCAGCCGATGTATTTCGTGCTGACGGTCTTTCTGCCCGTCCTCTCGTTTGCCTTTTTCGCCCTGCTCTTCAACCGCGGAGCCATCCGCGACATCCCGATTGCCATCCTCGACCAGGACAACACGACGCTCTCGCGCAAGCTGGCCCAAATGATCGACGAGACTCCGACGGCATTGACGGCATACGACATCCAGGACATGATCGAAGGCGAACGGCTGATGCGCGAAGGCAAGATCCTGGCCATCGTCCAGATCCCCGCCTTCTTCGAGAAGTCGATTCTGAGCAACAGCCAGACTCATCTCGAAAACTACGTCTCGGGAGCCAACATCTCCGTCAACGGACTGCTGTCGAAGGATATTCAGACCGCCGCAACGACCTTCTCGGCCGGCATCCAGCTGCAGTTGCTCATGAAACAGGGGCTCACCGAGCATCAGGCCATGGCACAGCTCATGCCCATACGTTTCGACCGTCACGTGCTGTTCAACCCGCTGATCAACTACGGTTACTACCTCGCGCCGAGCTTCATGCCCATGATGCTGATGATCTTCACCGTCATGGTGACAGTCTTTGCCATCGGCACGGAGCTCAAACGCTCCACCGCCCGCGAGTGGCTCCGCAGGGGAAACGACTCGATCATCGCCGCGCTGGCCGGCAAACTCCTGCCCATCACGGCCGTCATGTTTCTGGTCTCGCTGGTCATGCTCCTGATCAACTTCCGCATCGTCGGAACGCCTCTCAACGGAAGTCTTGCAGTAATCCTCCTCGGCACACTGCTCTTCATCCTCAGCTACCAGGCAATCTCCGTGCTGATCGTCGCGCTGCTGGCCAACCTGCGCCTCTCGCTCTCGATCGGCGGTGGCTATTCGGTGCTGGCCTTCACCTTCTCGGGGCTTACGTTCCCGATCATGGCCATGTGGGAGCCCATGCAGTGGGTGAGCAGGCTCTTTCCGTTTACCTTCTACACCGACATCTTCGTCGACCAGATGCTGCGCGGCACCCCGTGGATCTACTCCATCCCGGACCTGCTCTGCCTGACGTTGTTCATCCTCCTGCCGATGCTCTGCCTGCCGCGGCTCAGAAAAGTCTGCACGGAGCAAAAATTCTGGGGAAGACTCTGACACAGATATGAACCGATTCAAGAAACAATTGTCCTCCTACTGGCTTCAGGCCGGGACGGTCATCCGCAACGAATTCCGGACGATCTTCACCGACGGCGGCGTCATGCTGGTGCTGATCTTCGCCCTGCTGATCTACGCCACGGTCTACTCGCTGGCATATGGATCGGAGGTGCTGCGCAACGTTCCCATCGGAGTGGTCGACGAGTGCCGCACCCCGACGAGCCGCAGTCTGATCGAGACCTTCAACAGCGGCCCGAACAGCTACGTCGCCTACGAACCCACCTCGATGGAGGAGGCCCGGGAACTCTTCTACAACCGGAAAATATACGGCATCGTCTATATTCCGTCAAATTATGACCGCAACCTCTATGGCGGAGAGCAGGCCGATGTTGCGATCTACTGCGACGCAAGCTACTTCCTGATGTACCGCCAGGTGTTTCAGGAGCTGGTCACGGCCATCGGAAAAACCGGCGCAATGGTCGAATTCCAGCGGCTCATCGCCAAAGGCGCCAACCTTCCGCAGGCCCAGGCTACGGTACAACCCGTGATCTACGAGTCGCACAACCTCTTCAACCCCTATCTGGGGTATGGAACCTTCGTCATGCCGGCCATCATCATCGTTATCATCCAGCAGACACTGCTCATCGGCATCGGCATGGTCGGCGGCACGTGGCGTGAATTCGGACTCTACCGCAAACTCTGTCCTCCGGGACGCCGGCAGATGTCGACCCTGCCCATCGTTCTGGGACGCGGACTGGTCTATGCAGCCATTTATGCCGTGACCTGCACCTATATCTTCGGACTCCACTACCGGATCTTCCACTTCCCGATGAACGGTGCCCCGTGGTCGGTATTCCTCTTCATATCCATCTATGTCGTGGCGTGCATCGCCATGGGTATTGCCGTTTCAACCCTGTTCCGATATCGCGAAAACTCACTCCTGCTGCTGCTCTGGACGTCGATTCCCGTATTGATGCTCAGCGGTGTTTCGTACCCCCGCGAAGGAATCCCCGAGTGGCTCTATGACTTCGGGAAGATATTCCCCAGCAGCCACGGCGTCAACGGATTCATCCGGATGCAGACCATGGGAGCTTCGCTTCAGGAGGTATTTGCCGAAATCAAGTGGCTCGTCATTCTCACGGTCGTATACGGAGGACTGGCCTGCATCGGCATTCACCAGTTGATCGGTCGCGAGCAGCACGAAAACGGGTCCGACAGCCAGTAAACAGCCCCGAAGAAGCCGGTTGATGAAAAAACACCCCTGTCGCTTGACGCGACAGGGGTGTTTTTTCATGCCGAATGCCATCCGGCCAATGGTCCGCATCGATTAATGCGGGCCCATTCCCGGAGGAGGTCCGCCGGGCCCGCCGGGCCCCATACGGCGCGGAGCTCCGCCCATGCCTTCATAATCATTGATGTTCTGCGATCCCTTCTTGCCGAAATGCCGCAGGTTGAAGGTGAACTGCACCATATAGTAACGGCCGATAACGCTGTTGGTCGCGTTCTGCGTCCAGCCCGAACCCGTCGAACGGGAGAAAGCCGTGTTCTGATTGAACAGGTCATTCACGCCGATCAGGATCTCGCCGCGCTGGTTGCGGAAAACCTTCTTGCCCAACCAGACGTTGCAGAGCAGATAATCCTCTTCATAATCGTTCGTATATCCGACGTACTGCGTATAGGCGGCACTGGCCGTCAACGTAAAGCCCAGCGGGAAGATGAACTTCATATTTCCCTGTGCCGTATGGCTGAAATAACGGTTCTTCGAATTCGAGGCATTCAAAGAGTTGGTCGCCTCATTGTAGGTTCCGTTCCACTTGAACGTAAAGTCGACATTTTCCGAAATGTTGCTGCCCAGCACCGCCCCGAAGTCATAACCCATATTCTTCGTGTCGTTGCGGTCGCCGCCGATGATGAAACCGTTCTCAACCGTACCGCCCAGCATGCTCGGCGTCTTGGAGTAGGTCACTCCTGCCGAAACATTGAAGTTCGACTTCAGGAATCCGATCGGAAATCCATAGTTCATCTGAGTCCTCAACTGCCAGTATCCGTCAAGATTGACCTGCGTGGAGTAGTAGTTCGGCGTATAGGTCTCTCCGCCGATGATCATCGTCCCGGGATTCTGAACCAGATGCGTAGCCACGTAGTCCTGCGTCGCATTCATCGAGAACATCCACATGAACGTGCGGCCCTTCTCGACACTGGAGTTCGTGTAGTGGAAAGTAACACGGTGCGAATAGTTGGGATTCAGATCCGGGTTACCGCGCGAGATGCTCTGGGCATTCGAGACGTCATAAACGCTCTGCAACGCCGTAATCGACGGACTGTCAGTAAAGGAGGAGACAAACAGACGCAACGTATTCTCGCGGTTGACGTTCAACTGACCCATCATGAAGTAGGTCACGTTGTTGTACGCATGCTTGATCTTCTCGGAGTTCTCCTGGACGATCTGTCCGTCGAGGGCCGAGCGCTGATAGTAGACATTGGCAATGAACGTATTGCGTTCTTTCGAATAGCGGAAGCCCGGGCCGACGCTCTGCGTCAGATAGCTGCTCTCATAGGAGTTCGACAGCAGCGGATCGGGAGTAAGTCCGGCAATCGAGAAGTCATCGCCCGTAACGTAGGAACTCTTGTCGCGCTCCTGCGAGTTGTACGACATGCGGTACTGGAAACTTACCTGCGCATACTTGGCTACAGGTTCGGTATAGGTGACATTGCCGCGCAGGGTGTATGACGACGACGGGGCCTTGCTCCGCAGGTAGCGTAACGTCATGTAGTCGGCAGGATCCCACACGAACGGGTCGCTACCGGGTCCCGGACGGTCGGGAGAGATCGCCTGCTCATTGGACCACGAAGTCGAGTTGTTCTTGTTGTTCGAATAGTTGAAACCTCCGTCGAGGGTCAGCGTACGGCCATCCTTTCCGAGTTTTGCCCGATAGACGGCATTCGTTCCGACACGATAGCCGTAGTTCGTTCCGTCGTTGAAGTTGTCCGTATAGCTGTATCCGCTGCCGCCCATCTCGGGAGCGCCGAACTGCCATCCGGTCGTCGTACTCCACGGATCATTGGTCTGATAGCTGAAGTTCGGACGTATCATCAGATTCTGATTCTCCGAAATCTTCCACTCCAGGCGGGCATTGAAACGGTGATTGAAGCCCTTCGTATCGGAATAGCCGCGTGTCATCAACGTGTCGAGCATCATCGGTGCCTCGTACCACTTGTCTACCGTCGAGCGGTTCGTGGTATTCGTGTTGTTGAAGAAATAGCTTCCCTGGAACGACACCTGGTCCCGTTTGCCCCACGTGTCGGTGTAGTTGACGCCCACGGCATTGACCGTGGCCACGCCCGACTGCGGACGCACCATATACTGGCCCACGCCGCCGCGGCGTCCGCCGCCCGTGCTGCCCGAAACGCCCAAAATATCCTCGAACGCGAAATTCTGCTGATTGACGTTGTTGAACAGTCCGATCACCGACACACGGCTGTCTTTGTTGAAGATGTTGAGATTTCCGCCGGCCAGGTACTTGAACCGGTCCTCCGTCTCGGTATCGGCATCATAACCGCCTCCGGCATAGAACCTTCCGAACTGTCCCTGGCGCATGCCCGGGCGTGTCACGATATTGATGGCCTTGTAGCCTTCGCCGTCGTCCATTCCCGAGAATTCGGCCGCATCGGAGAGTTTGTTGTACACCTCGATGCGATCGACCGCCTCGGCCGGCAGCGACTTGATGGCCGTAGTAACGTCCTCGCCGAAGAACTCCTTGCCGTCGACAAAGACCTTCTTGACCTCCTCGCCCTGGGCCTCGACCGCGCCGTCGGTAATCGTAATGCCCGGCATCTTCTGGAGAAGTCCCTCCACATCGGCGTCGTTGGTCACTTTGAAGGCTCCGGCATTGTAGCTCACCGTATCGCCCTTCTGCGACGTGCGCAGCGCCTTTACCTCCTTGACGACCGTCTCGATCTGCACACCCGGCTTGAGCTTCACCGTGCCCAGGTCGACCTGCGGCGCCCCGACCTTGAAGGTGGTATCGTAATTCTGGTAGCCGATGAACGATACCGCCAGTTTGTATTCACCATAGGCCAGCGAGGGTATCGACACCGAGCCCTTGTATCCCGAGGTGACTCCATGCTGTTTGGACGGATTGTCCGGATCGCTCACCGGTGAAACGATCAGCACCGCTCCGACGACCTCCTCTCCGGTGTCGGCATTCACGACCGTGGCTTTCACACTTCCGCTCTGCGCGTAGGCCCCCACGGCAAGCAATGTCGACATGATTGTCAAAAGGATTTGTTTCATCTCAATGGTTTTTCTTCTGATTCCGTTTGGGTTTGATTCCCACAAAAATAACTCTTTTTATACAAAGATCGATGCCCGCTCGGGGTGAAACGACAAAAAAAGGGTGCCAGTCGACCGGACCGGCACCCGGCTGCTGTGAGCCTCCGTGCAATTTGCTATTCCTGTGCTGCACGCTCCCTGCGGGGATGTTTGCCCGACGTCCCGGCACCTTTCTTGTCGTCGCCTTTCGGCATCATCCGGGGATCGTGACGACGTTCGTGCGCTCCCGCCTTCCAGCCCGCACGCTGCATCTGCGACCACTGCATGAACTGCTCGGTGGTCAGAATCGACTTCATCTTCTCGGCCTGCTCGCGGCGAAGCGCAACCATCTTCTTGAACAGCTCCTGCTGCTCCTTCGACTGCTTCAGGCATGCGTCATATACCTTGCTGGCCTGGTCGTCGGTGAGGTTCAGTTGTTCGGTCAGACGCTCGGTCTTCTTCTGAGCCATCTGTTCCGGGGTGGGAGGTGTGGGAGGCGTAGCCGGCTTAGCGGGTTCCTGAGCGAGAACGCCCGTTACACAAATCAGACTCAAGGTTGCCGCAACAACAATAATTCGCTTTTTCATACTCTTATAAATTAAAAAGGTTTCGTTATTCCGATCCAGCGATCCGGTAAGCGGAAGGCACCGTTCGTGGTACAAAAATAACGCCACGCAGAGTATTGTGAGCCGCGTTTCGGGTCAAACGACGATTCCGCAGGGTCAAGCACCTATTCGGCCGGGTGAACCGACCGCAGCCAGGCCTTGAATTCCGGAACCCGGGCCTTGGAGATGATGATCCGCTCGGGGGTTGCGACCGTCAGCGACAGCGACAGCCGGCTGCCGAACCACACGACGATCTCCTTTACCGCGCGGCGTGCAATGATGAACTGCCGGTTGGCCCGAAAGAAATCCGCCTCGGGAAGTTGAGTCTGCAGCATCTCAAGCGTCCGGTTGAGCGGATATTGCGTTCCGTCATAGTCGTAGGCCGTGACGCGTTCGTTGGCCGTATAACAGAAGGCAATCTGCTCACGGTGCAGCGGAATGATCCGGTCGCGCACGTGCACCAGAAAGACCGATTCGTTTCCGTTATGCCCGCCGTGCTCCGCAGCCGCCATCGTTTGAACACGTCGGCCGTAATCGCTGCGTTCGACCGACGTCAGCCGCCGCAGCTTGGTCAGCGCACGCTCAACGTCGGCGGTCTTGATCGGTTTGAGCAGGTAGTCAATGCTGTTGACCTTGAAGGCCTCCAATGCATACTGATCGTAGGCCGTCGTGAAGATGACCGGGGCGGTGATCTCCACAAAGTCGAAAATCCGCAGCGAGTTGCCGTCGGCCAGGTGGATGTCCATGAACAGCAGGTCGGGCTGCGGATTCGTCCGCAGCCATTCGACGCTCTCCTCGACACTCTCCAGCGTCGCAACGATCTCCAGATCGGGAGCCGTCTGTTTGAGAATCGCCGCCAGGTTAAGCGCCGCAGCGGTCTCGTCTTCGATAATCAGTGCTTTCATCGGTGTTCGGAGGGTTTCAGCAGCGGCATGCGCACGGTGAACGTCACGCCGTCGTCGAGAATCTCGATCGTCCGGCCCGTAATCAGCATCCAGCGGTTGCGGAGGTTCTCCAGACCGATGCCTGTCGACGGTTCGGCTTCGAGTTTCGGAATTTTGGGATTAGACACCACAAGCCACTCGTCCTCGGTACGGATCGAAACGTGGAACGGCTTAGACCGTGTGATCGTGTTGTGTTTCACGGCATTTCCGATCAGCGGCTGCAGGGAGAGCGCCGGCAGCTGCCACTTCAGGTAGCGAGGATCGACCTCGACGTCGAAAAAGAGCTTGTCGGCGTAACGGATCTTGAAGAGGTAGCTGTAGGCCTCGGCAAATTTCAACTCTTCGTCGAGGGTCATCAGCGTCGACTGGCCGTTCTGGATGATGTAGCGGAACGTATAGGAGAGTTGGTCGATGTAGGTCAGGGCCTTTTCGTCGTGCTTCTCGCGCACGAGCATTGCCAGCGAATTGAGCGAATTGAAGAAGAAGTGCGGGTTGATCTGCCCCACGAGCATGTTGTAGCGCGTGGTGAGGTTCTCGTTCTTGAGGCGCTCGTTCTCGACAACGACGGCCTGACGCTGCGAGATCAGCACGTAGATGCGTCCGTAGAGCACCGAAGCGACCACGGCAAACGAACATTTGAGCAGCAACAGGTAGTCGAACATGCGTCCGCTCATAAAGTTGAGCGTGATACGCCCCGAGTGCCACTGCGTGACGGGTGCCAGGCAATACAGCACGACGGCCGCAACGCAGCACCACAGGCACCGGCGGATGAAACGCCCCACCGAATAGTTGTGGCGCGAGGAGGTGACGATCGACAGGATGACGAACGAGACAACCAGATAATAGATGAGTTGCAACATCAACTCGGTACCCCGCGACGGGCCCGTATAGAGGTGGCCGTAATCGAACTCCTTGCCATTGTGCCACCGCATCTCTCCCAGAACCGGATGGCCCTTCCTGTGACGCGGAGGAACCAGATCGGCCACCACCCGGTCCCCGTCCGAAAGCCCCAGCCACCGCATGCGCTGTGTCGGCACATAGACGCTGTCGCCGGTCGGGTAGACAAGATATCCATAGCCGTCGGGGTGCACCGAAAGAACCCCCTCGTCACGCCGTTCGATGACCTTCTGGGAGGCGGGGCGCGGCTGGCTCTCGCTGTTCATGTCGACGAGCATCAACAACACGTATGAGAAGTTGACGACCAGGCTGATCACCACAGCGACCATCAGGTTCGGCACGACCTCGGCATATTTCGGTTGCAGTTTCACGGCTCGATTCGTTGGATGGGTTCAGGTTTTGCTGTTACTCCTCCTCCGATGTATACCAGGAGGCGTAGAGCATGTAGTCGTGGGCCGTGCGGCGTATGATCTCGTCACGCTGCTCCGGAGTAACCTCCTTGACCTTGCGTGCCGGGACACCGGCATAGACCGAATTGGGCTCAAGTTGGGCATTGGAGAGCACCAGTGCTCCGGCCGCAATGATACAGCCCGACGGAACATGGGCATTGTCGAGAATCGTGGCGCCCATACCGATCAGGCAGTTGTCCTCGATGACGGCTCCATGGACCGTGGCGTTGTGGCCCACCGAGACGTCGTTGCCGATAATCGTCTGCGAAGGATGCTTCGCCTGGTCGTAGATGGTATGCAGCACGGCGCCGTCCTGGATATTCGTTCGGTCGCCGATAACGATACGGTTCACGTCGCCGCGCAGTACGGCGTTGTACCAGATCGAGCAGTCCCGGCCGATCGTCACGTCGCCCAGCAGTACGGCGGTTTCGGCCAAAAAGGTATTTTCTCCAACAACGGGCTCATGCCCGCGAACTTTTTTGATCAGTGCCATAGTTTTTTCGCGATTTCCGGAATACGACCCGGTATCTCTGATATAATGATATTGTTGTCTATTCCTCCTTTTTGGCCTCCTGCCACAGGGCCTCCATCTCGTCGAGTGTCAATTCGTGGAGCGTATGTCCCTTGGCGGCAGCATGTTCCTCCATGTAGTTGAAGCGACGCATGAACTTGTTGTTCGTGCGCGCCAGAGCCGATTCGGGATCCACGCCATAGAGCCGTGCCGCATTGACCAGTGCAAAAAACAGATCGCCGAACTCAGCCTCGAGATCGTTCTTGCGGCCCGACTTCATCTCGGCCTCAACCTCCGAAATCTCCTCGCGCACCTTGTCCCAGACATCCTCCTTGTGCTGCCAGTCGAATCCCGCGCCGGCAGCCTTCTCGCCCATGCGGTAGGCCTTGACCAGCGCCGGAAGCGACCGCGGAACCCCGCCCAGCGTGCCGCTCTTGCGGTGTTTCTTGCGCAGCTTGAGCGCCTCCCAGTTGGCCATCACCTCGGCCGGCGTATTGGCATGAATGTCGCCATAGACATGCGGATGACGGTAGATAAGCTTGTCACACAGTGCATTGGCTACGTCTCCAAAATCAAACGCGCCCTCTTCCTCACCCAGTTTCGAGTAGAACACCACATGCAGCAACAGGTCTCCCAGCTCCTCCTTGATACCCTCGAGATTGTGGTCTGTGATGGCATCGGCCAGTTCGTAGGTCTCCTCGATCGTATTGCTGCGCAACGACTCGAAGGTCTGCTCGCGGTCCCAGGGGCATTCGCGGCGGAGCGTGTTCATCACCTCCAGCAGCCGGGCCGTGGCTTGCAAACGTTTGTCTTCCATAGTTGATAATTTGGTCGGGAAAGCAAATCCCGTACGGCAAAGGTAGCAATTCGGTGTAAAAAATCGTACCTTTGTAAGAAACTATTTTATCCATTTCCCGATGAAACTCCGACTTTTCGCGCTCCTCATCCTCTGTCAGGGAGCTCTCTCCGGTGTTGTGGCGCAACCGGCGCCCGGCCGCATGACCCCGCATGCGGGGACGTTCGTATTCCTCGAAGAATCGGCTCTCGCCGCCGACGACTCGCTGCGTCCGCTGGCGCAATATGCCGCCGAATACCTTGGAGTACCCGTCTGCAGCGAAGCCACGGCCGACGGCGCCATCGTATTGACACTCTCGCCGTCGGATCTTGACCCTCAAAGTCCCGACGCCGAAGGGTACACGCTCGACATTGCTCCGGACCACATACGCATCGACGCCCCGACCTACGGCGGCGTATTCAACGGCCTGCAGCAGCTTTTCCGGCTCCTGCCCACCGACATCTATGCCCGTGACGGCGTACAGGTCGGCACACAGGTCGCTTGCTGCACGATCGAGGATGCCCCGCGTTTCGCCTACCGCGGCGTGATGATCGACGTAGCCCGCACGTGGATCGACGCTCCGCACATGAAGCGCTACATCGATCTGCTTGCCTTCCACAACATCAACAAGCTCCACATTCACCTCACCGACGACGAGGGGTGGCGCATCGAGATCCGTTCGCACCCCGAGTTGACCGAGATCGGAGGATTCCGCGGAGGAGATTCACCCGTGCGTCCCGTCTACGGCAAATGGGACGAGAAATACGGTGGATATTACACCCAGGACGAGATGCGCGAACTGATCCGTTACGCCGCACTGCGCAACATCGAGATCATCCCCGAGATCGATCTCCCGGGCCACAGCCGCAACATCGCCTCCGTATGGCCCGAAATCCGCTGCAACTATCCGCCCGACACGGTCTCGACCAACGGTTACGACTATCGCTCGGCCTGGTGCGTGGCCCGCGAGGAGAACTACGCCCTGCTGGATGATATTCTCGGAGAGCTCTGCGAACTGTTCCCCTCGAAGTGCATCCACGTCGGCGGCGACGAGGTCGACATGACCCAATGGTCCCGCTGTCCCGACTGTCAGGCGCTGATGCGTCAGCGCGGAATGACCGATCCCCATCAGCTGGAGGATCTCTTCATGGAACGCGTGGCCGCAATCCTCGCCGCACACGGCAAATATCCCGGCGTATGGAACGAGGCGATACGCACGGGGAAGATCTCCCGCAAGAGCCTCGTCTACGGATGGAAGAACACCAAAGCATGCCTCGACGCCACGGCAAAGGGATACTGTACCGTTGTCATGCCGAGCGAGTACTTCTATTTCGACATGCGTCAGTCGGAGCATGAGGACGGACACAGCTGGGCCGCGATCTTCGACGCCCGCAAGACTTTCGGATTCGACCTCGACAAGGCGGGATTCTCCGACGAGCAGAAACATCGCGTTGTCGGCATGGAAGGTGCTTTCTGGAGCGAGATCTACGTCTCTCACGAGCCCGAGAAGCCCGACTATCTCGACTACATGCTCTTTCCGAGGGTCTGCGCCCTGAGCCGCATCGCCTGGAGCGGCAACGACGAAGGGTGGGAACGTTATTACGACGAACTTCGCTCGAAGCATTACGACCGCATGGCGGCCATGCAGATCCGCTTCCGACTCTTCCCGCCGCAGGTAGTCTATCGCGACGGAGTGTTCACCGTCACGACCGACGACGGCAGCGAGATCCGTTACCTGGTGGACGGCTCCGACGAGGAGCATCTCTACACGCGGCCGATCGCCACGTCGCAGCCTCATCTCTACCGCTTCTTCACGCGCTACAAAACGGCCCGCAGCCCCTATGTGGCCGACGCCTCGTACTGGCGGACGATTCAGCCGCCGCTCGTGATCTCCTCCTCGATGGGCCAGAGCCGGCAGTTCCCCTACGCGAACGCCGCCAGCTACAAGGGCATGACGCGAACCCGCCGCGCCTGCCGTCAGCAGGACTGGATTCTCTATACGTTCGACGAGCCGGTACGGTGCCGCGAGATGAAACTCCAGACCGGTTATCCGCAACTGCCCAAAACGATCATTACGACGGGTTATGCCGAGGTCTCCTACGACGGGACCTCGTTCGAGCGGGCCGGAGAGCTGGAGATGGGCTCGATCGTGCTGCATCCCGAGCGTCCGGTGAAGGCCGTGCGGCTCGTCTCGACGTGTGACGACAACGGCACGCCCTTTGTCACGATCCTTGCGCCGGCCGTCAAGCCGGAATTATGACACGCCGGAGTCTGCGGCCCCGACACACGAAACGCCCGGAACCTCTAGTGAGGTTCCGGGCGTTTTTCATCTCTTGCACACCGTTCAGAGCGTCTCCTGCTTGAGTTTCTCGACGAACGCGTCGATCCGGTGGAGTTGTTTCGGGATGTCGATCGACTGAGGACAGTGCGGGTTGCACTGTTCGCAACCGATGCAATGGCTCGCCTGGCGAAGCCGCGGCACCGAGCGGTCGTAGCCGACGAGGAATGCCCGTCGCGCCTTCCGATAGGCGGGATCCTCGCCGTCGCGCGGCACGTTGCCTTCGTTGACACACTTGTTATAATGGAGCAGGATGGCCGGAATGTCGATTCCGTAGGGGCAGGGCATGCAGTATTTGCAGTCGTTGCACGGAATGGTCGGATACTGCATCATCAGATCCGCCGTATCGAAAAGAAACTGCCGTTCGTCATCGCTCAGCGGCACCAGCGGCGAGTAGGTCCGCAGGTTGTCCTGCAGATGCTCCATGTAGGTCATGCCGCTCAGCACCGTAAGCACCTTTTCGGGCGATCCGGCGAAACGGAACGCCCACGAAGCTACACTCGACTCCGGACTCCGCTCCTTGAGACGTGCGGCAACATGGTCGGGGACCTTCGAGAGGCGTCCGCCGAGCAGCGGCTCCATGATGATCGCCGGAATGTCGCGCTTTTCCAGCTCTCCGTAAAGGTATTCGGCCGGGACGTTGTTGCCCGAGGCATGGCGCCAGTCAAGGTAGTTGAGCTGAATCTGCACGAAGTCCCAATGAACCTTCTCGTGCATGGCCAGCACTTCGTCAAAAACGGCCTGCGTGCCGTGGAACGAGAAGCCCAGGTTGCGGATGCGTCCCGCCGCACGCTCCTCAAGCAGATAGTCGATCATGCCGTTGTCGATGTAGCGCGCCCGGAAGGTCTTGATGCCTCCGTTACCGATCGAGTGGAGCAGGTAGTAGTCGATATAGTCGACCTGAAGATCCTTGAACGACTGCCGGTACATGGCGATCGAATTCTCGCGCGTGAAATTCGAGAAGTTCGACAGTTTGGTGGCGATCAGGTACTTATCGCGAGGATGGCGTTTCAGGGCCATACCCGTCGATTTCTCGGACCATCCCTGCACGTAGACCGGCGACGTATCGAAATAGTTCACCCCGTGAGCCAGGGCGTAGTCGATCAGCGAATTCACGGCATCCTGATCGATCACGTTGCCGTCACCGCCCGGTGCCGGAAGCGTCGGCCAGCGCATGCATCCGTAGCCCAGCAGCGACACCCGTTCGCCGCTTTTCGGATTCACCCGGTAGGTCATCGCATCGGTGGGTACCTCTCCCTGCGCCGACGATCCGCGCGTGGCGGAGCCTCCGCTGCAGCCGGCGGCAAGCGTCGCCGTCGTCGTGGCGGCACTGATTCCCACAATCTTCAGGAAATCGCGCCGCGAGATGGGATCCTTCGTGGTTTTATCTTTCGTATCCATGGTTTTCGAAACTTTCTCGTTGTCAAATCAGGCGGTGCCGCTCGTGTCCCTCGACATGAAGAGCGCTGAAGGGCCGCGCCGGGCAAAGATTCTCACACGCCCCGCAACCGATGCAGAGCTCCTCGTTGACGGTCGGAATGCGCAGCGAATCGGCCTTCCCGGGATCCAGCGGCACCATCATGATCGCGCCGGTGGGGCAGTGCCGTTTGCAGTTGCTGCACTGCACGCCGTCGCGCACTACCACGCAATTTTCACGCGTCCACACGGCATGGCCGATCTGCGTCGAGGCCTTCTCCGTGAGATCCGTCAGACGAATGGCTCCGGTGGGGCAGACCTCCGAGCACTTCGTGCACTCCGGACGGCAATAGCCACGTTCGTACGACATCTCGGGCTTCATCAGCCGTTCCAGATTGCCCGAAGGCCGCAGCACCTCATTGGGGCACACCGAGACACAAAGCTGGCATGCCGTGCAGTGTGCCAGAAAATGGCGCAGGCTCCCGGCTCCCGGTGGCACGAGGGGCGTGGCGCGCTGGGGAATCTTCTTGTCGACGATCACGGCCAGACCGCCGTCGACCTTCTTCTCCTGGGCGTGCAGTCCCGACCAGGCCAGAAGTCCCGCCACTCCCAGGAACTTGCGTCGCGAAGAATTCGCAACGGGAGCCCTCTTCGCGGCAGAGGGCGCTGGAGTTGCCGCACGCCGCCGCGTATAATGGATGGCATCCTTGTGGCACATCTCCAGGCAGTCCATGCAGGCCACGCAGCGACTGTAATCGATACGATGGTTTGCAATGTCGATACACGAAGCCTTGCAGTTATGAGCGCAACGCTTGCAATCGACGCACTTCGTGGCATCGATCACCGGACGGAAAAGCGAATAACGCGACAGGAAGCCCAGGACCGTACCGACAGGACACACCGTATTGCACCACGTGCGACCGTGGCGCCATGCGAGGAAGGCGATCACGACAAACGTCACGACGGCGACAATCAGCGTGGAGAGACTCTTCACCCAGACATCGACCGTATAGAAGGCATAGCTGTCGAGGCGCTCGGCCACGGCTGCCAGCAGGTTGTTCACACCCTGCCAGACGGGAGCCAGCAAACTCGAAACAATGCGTCCGTAGGCGCTGTAGGGTGCCAACAGGGTGCCGAAGCCCGCGAACATCAGAGCCACGAACACTACGAGCATCGTGTAGCGCAGCCACGTCAGGGCCCGGGAATAACGGAAACGGTTGCGATGCTTGCGCCGCCGCCCGGAGATCCACGACACGACGTCCTGCATGACTCCCAGCGGACAGATGACCGAACAGTAGACCCTGCCGAAAAGCAGCGTCAGCAGAACCAGTCCGACGACAATGCCGACATGAAGCGCCAGCAGCGCCGGCAGGAACTGGATTTTCGCCATCCAGCCCAACCATGCATGAAGCGTTCCCGTGAAATCGAGGAACAGCAGCGTGATGCACACGAAGAAGATGGCGGCAACAACAATGCGGATTTTACGTAACATTTGCTTTCGTTCGAGGTAAAACGATGGGGTAGTTCGGGACTTTGTCACAGCATGATCCGGCGCTTCCGGAATCTTCGCCTCCCGAATGAGACAAAAATACGAAATTTTTGCTTTGTTCGGACAAAAAAACAGGTCCGCAGAAGCAAAAAAATCTCCGCAGGCAATTTGCCTGCGGAGATTCATTTACCCCTCCGGCGCAAAATCACGCCTTATGGTCGATCAGGTCGATGCCTTTCTGTGTGGCCGCACCCCGCAGAATTGTCCGGCAAAAGAAGTACAACTCCTCTCGCTCCGTGCCGTTCAGCCGCAACTCAAGCAACGTATTCATCAACCGGTCCGAAAAATTTCGGGAATCGATATCCGAAAGCAGATACTGCTGCTCCCGGCAAGTCTCGAGACTCGCGGAAAGTTCCTTGCGCCAAAACTCCCGATGTTCATCGAAGTGTCCTGAAAAAACCACCTTCCGCCGAATATCCGACAGGAAACAATGGTCTACAAGATACAGATTGTCGATATACTCGTTCGTCAGACGAAAGACACTCCGCAACGGATTAGCGCTGCGACGTCTGCGACACGCGACGATACGCTCCTGCTGCTGATGGCTCATGGCATCGAGGCACGTCATCACCAGATCGTTCTTGTCGGCGAAAAGCTCGTACAGAGTACGTTTCGAGATTCCCAGCGTCTGCGCGATCTCATCCACCCGGACGGCACGTATGCCGTTCCGGGAGATGAGCTCCTGCGTCGTGCGGATGATCTCCTCTCTGGTAGCCCCGCGTTTCATCTATTTGGCCTCCTCCTGCGTGATGTCTCGTCCTCCGCCCAAAGCCTGGTAGAGATTAACCACGCCCTGGATCTCGTCGAAACGATCCGAAATCTGTGACAACTGCGCGGAAAGCAGCGACTGTTTGGCAGTCAGGACATCCAGATAGGTCGTCGATCCGAACTGCATCAGATCCTCGGTACTCGTGACGGCTCGCTGCAGCGCCTCGACCTGTCCGGCCCGAAGCTCCACCTTCGCGCGGGCCGACTGGCACTGAACAAGGGCGTTGTTGACCTCGGCCCCGGCATTGAGCAATGCCTGCTGGAAGGCCAGACGCGACTCCTCCTGCTGGGCCTTGGCAATCTTCACCTGCGCACGGTTGGCGTTGGCATTGAAGATCGGCTGCAGAAGCGATGCGGCAGCGTTCCAGAGCATTTTGCCAGGATCAACGATTCCGGCTCCGCTGTTGTTCGTCCATCCGAGCGTTCCGCTCAGCGTGATCGACGGATAAAGCGCCGAACGGGCACTGGCCGTAGCGTAGTAATACTGCATGAGCGAATACTCGGCCTGACGAATGTCGGGACGGTTCGAAAGCATCTGAACCGGAACGCCGACCATCAGATCATCGGGCAGCGTCTGCGCCTCGAGCGACCCCCGCTCGATCGGATGCGGAGCCTCGCCCAGCAGCGAGCAAAGGCTGTTCTCGGTCTGAATGCGCTGGTAGTTCAGGTCGTGAAGCGACGCCTCGACCGAAAGCATCGTGGCCTCGTACTGTGCGAGAGCCGCTTCATTGGCCATACCCGCCTCCTTCATGTAACGCATGGTCTCGACGCTGCTCCGCCAGCTGGCAGCCGTCTCTTCGGTCACCGTGTACTGGCTGTCGAGCATCAGCAGCGTATAGTAGAGATTCGCAACGCTGGCGATGAGCTGCGTCTTGACCGCCTGCTCGTACTCTTGGCTCTGGAGATACAGTGCCTTGGCCTTGCGCTTGGCGTTCGTCACGCCGTTGAAGATGTCGATCTGCCAGCTTGCCTGAACGGGAATCGAGTAGGTCTTCGTCGGCGTCGCGCCGTCGAAGCTGCTCATCGACCCCTGCGGGGCGAAGTTGAACGACGGAAGATATGCCAGGCGCGCCGATTTGAGCGTCGCCTCAGCCTCCTTCACCCGCCAGTTGGCCGACTGCAGGTCGGTGTTGTTCTCCAGAGCCCGTGCTATCAGCGTCTGAAGCGCCGGATCGGTGAACATCTCCTGCCAGCGAATATCGCCCAGCGTGGTCGAGTCGGCCGTCTCGGCCGTGCCGTACAGTCCGTCGGTCATCACCTCCGGACGCGTGTAGGGCTTATAGATGCCGCAGCCCGTCATGGCGGCTGCCGCAAGTATTATGATGGCTTTTCTCATGATTTACTCCTCCTCTTTCTCGTTTTTTACCTCTTCGACCTCGGCGCGTACGGCCCACTGAGGATCCGGATCCAGCTCCAGCGGCTTGACCTTCTCCTGCAGCGTCTCGAAGACGATGAACAGCGTCGGTACGAGGAACAGCAGCGCCAGCGTTCCGACAATCATACCGCCGACAACGCCCGAACCCAGCGTCGAGTTACCGTTGGCACCCACACCGTGCGACAGCACCAGCGGGATCATACCGAAGACGCAGGTCAGCACCGTCATCAGAATAGGACGCAGACGGGCCTTGGCGGCCGATACGGCGGCCTGCGTGAGGCTCATGCCCGCACGGCGTCGGTCGGAAGCGTACTCCGTGATCAGGATCGCCGTCTTCGACAACAGTCCGATCAACATGATGATACCCGTCTGGAGGTAGATGTTGTTCTCCAGGCCCATGATCTTGGCCAGCAGGAACGAACCCATCAGTCCGCAGGGCACGGCGAGAATCACGGCGAACGGCAGCAGGAAGCTCTCGTAAAGGGCGCTCAGAATGAGGTAGATCAGCAGGATGCAGATACCGAAGATGATGATCGTGTTGCTGCCCGTCTGTGCCTCCTCACGGGTGATACCGTCGAATTCGTAGCCGTATCCGCGCGGAAGCACCTCGGCGGCAACCTCCTGGATCGCCTTGATCGCGTCACCCGACGAATAGCCGCTGGCGGCCGTACCGTTCACGGCAATCGAGTTGTACATGTTGAAGCGGTTGAGCACCTCCGATCCGTAGACACGCGTCAACTTCACGAACTGACCCAGGGGAACCATCTTGCCGCTGTCCGTACGCACGAATACGTTGTTCAGCGACTCCGTATCGAGACGATACTTCGGATCCGCCTGGATCGTCACGTAGTACATCTTCGAGAAACGGTTGATGTTCGACACGTACTGACCTCCGTAGTATCCCGAAAGCGTCGAAAGAATGGACGTCGGGGAGACTCCCTCTCGTTTGGCCTTCGCAGCGTCGATATCGACCATGTACTGCGGGAAGTTGATGTTGAAGGTCGAGTAGGCACGCTCGATCTCCGGACGCTGGTTCAGCGCCGCAATGAACTTCAGATAGACATTATAGAAGTCGGTCAGATCGCCGCCCGTCTTGTCCTGAAGGTTCATCGAGAAACCGGTCGAGGTTCCGTAGCCCGAAATCATAGGAGGCGCCACGGCAAAGATCTGGGCATCCTTGATGTCCGCCGTACGTGCGTAGATCTGGTTGATGACTGCATTAACGGCATCCTCCTTGTCCGGACGCTCGTCCCAATTCTTCAGTTTGATGATACACATACCGTACGACGATCCCTGACCGGCGATCATGCCGTAGCCGGCCGTCTGCATGAAGTCGTGAATCTGGGGAATGCCCTGAATGCGCTCCGAGATCTGCTCCATGACCTTGTGCGTCTCCGAAAGCGACGAACCCGGGGCTGCGGTGACATTGACCATGATCGTTCCCTGGTCCTCGTCGGGAACCAGACCCGTCTTCGTGGTATTCATCAGCACGACCAGTGCGGCAAGGGCCAGTACAAGCGTCGACCACATCAGCCATTTGTGTTTGATGAACAGCATCACGCCATGCTTGTACTTGTTGACCATAGCGCCGAAGCCTGCATTGAAGGCCTTGCGGAAGCGGGCCGCAAAGTTGTCGCGCATCTCTCCGTTCTCATCAAGATAGGGCTTCAGCAGAATGGCGCACAGCGCCGGGGAGAGCGTCAGGGCGTTCACGGCCGAAAGTCCTACGGCCACGGCCATCGTGATACCGAACTGCGTATAGAAGATTCCCGACGTTCCGCCCATCATCGCCACGGGGATGAACACCGCCATGAAGACCAGCGTGGAGGTAACGATAGCCGACGTAATACCCGACATGGCATCGATCGTAGCCATGTAGGAGGATTTGTATCCGGCGTCGAAGCGCGCCTGCACCGCCTCGACGACGATGATCGCATCGTCGACCACCGTACCGATCGCAAGCACCAGGGCGAAGAGCGTCAGCAGGTTGATCGAGAAGCCAGCTACCGAAAGGAAGGCGAACGTTCCGACAAGCGCCACGATGATCGACACCGTAGGCACGAGCGTCGAGCGGATATCCTGCAGGAAGACATACACCACGAGCACCACAAGCAGAATTGCTTCCAGGAGGGTCTTGACCACCTCCTTCATCGAAGCGTACAGGAAGTCGTTCACACTCTGAAGGTGGGCAATGGCAACTCCTTTCGGGAGCTCCTGCTCAATCTCGTCAAGCAGGGCGTTGACCTCGTTGACCACCTGCGTGGCGTTCGTGCCCGCCGTCTGGAACACCATGGCACTCACACCCGGGTGTCCGTTCGTATAACCCTTGAAGGCATAGGACTCCCGGCCCAGCTCGATATCGGCAATATCCTTGAGCCGCAGAACCGTTCCGTCATCATTCGAACGGATCACGATCTGACCGAACTCTTCGGGTGTCTGCATACGTCCGCGGTATTTCATCGTATACTGGAACGTGTTGTCCGAGTTTTCACCCAGCGTACCCGTCGCCGCCTCGATGTTCTGCTCGGCCATCGCCGCCGTCACGTCCGAAGGAATGAGGCTGTACTGTGCCATGATGTCGGGCTTCAGCCATACGCGCATCGAGTAGTCGGCTCCCAGCGTAAAGGCCTCACCAACGCCCGGAATACGCAGAATCCGAGGTTCGATATTGATCTTCAGGTAGTTCGCCAGGAATGTCTCGTCGTAACTGTCATCCGGGCTGTAGAGCGAGAAGATCTTCACCATCGAGGTCTGACGCTTCATGGTCGTCACACCGATCTGCGTAACCTCCGAGGGCAGCTGTCCGGTGGCGGTCGATACCTTGTTCTGAACGTTCACGGCCGCCATGTCAGGATCCGTGCCCTGACGGAAATAGATGGAGATGGATGCACTTCCGGCGGCTGCGCTGGAAGTCATGTAGGTCATGTTCTCAACGCCGTTGATGGCCTCCTCCAAAGGTACGACCACGGCATTCTGGATGGTCTCGGCACTGGCGCCCGGATACGACGCACGCACCATGACCGTCGGAGGCGCAATATCGGGATATTGCTCGACAGGCAGCGTTGCCAGACCGATCAGACCCGCAATCACAATGACGATGGAGATCACCGACGCCAGGACGGGTCGTTCAATGAAATGTCTGAGTGTCATGGGTTATTCCTCCTTCTCGTTTTGGGTTTCTGCAGCTGCGGCAGCATCGGACGTCTCGCCGACAGCGGCTCCTGCCTCTTCTACGGCCGGCTCGCTCTGGGCGGTTGCTGCGGCCGCAGCCTGACCTTTAGGAACAATGGGCGTACCTTCACGCAGCATGGCGACTCCCTCGGTCACAATCACATCGCCCGGCGTAAGTCCCGACGTTACGATATACTCCCGACCGTCGGAGATCTTCTCCACCTGGATGGCTGCCGATGAGGCCTTGCCGTCGACCAGTTTGTAGACGAAGACCTTGTCCTGAAGCTCGAAGGTCGCCGACTGCGGAATAGCGATGCAGTCCTTGTGGATAACGGGCATCACCACATCGCCGGCGCCACCGCTGTGAAGCAGTCCGTTCGTATTGGGGAACGCCGCACGCAGGCTGACAACGCCCGTTTCGATCACACCGCTGATCGACTCTACGCGGCCCTTCTGGTCGTACAACGAACCGTCGTTGAGCAGAAGCTGCACGTCGGGCATGTTCTTCAGCGTCGCGTCGATCGAACCGTAGCGGCGCGTCAGCTCAAGCAGCTGCTTCTCGCTGAGCGAGAAATAGACGTACATCGTCGAGTTGTCCGAAACGGTGGTCAGCGGCTGAGGCATCGAGGCGCTGACCAGGGCGCCGACACGGTAAGGGAGTGTTCCGACAACACCGTCCGACGGAGCCTTGACAACCGTATAGGAGAGATTGTTCGCGGCATTGACACGCTGTGCCTCGGCCTGGGCAAGCTGGGCCTTGGCCGTCAGCAGGCTGTTCTCGGCCGTCGACAGGTCGTACTGCGAGACAACGTTGCGTGCGAAAAGTTCCTTCTTGCTGTCATAGGTAAGCTGGGCCGTGGCAACGCCCGCCTCAGCAGCGGCAACGTTGGCCTCGGCGGTCTGAAGGGCCGCCTTATAGGGCACCTGGTCGATGATGAACAGGGTCTGTCCCTTCGACACCCGCTGACCCTCGTTCACGCACAGCTGCCAGATGGTTCCCGACACCTGGGGATAGATGTCGATGTCCTGACGTCCGCTGATCCGCGCCGAATAGTGCGTCGGGATCTCTCGGTCGGAGGTCGTAACGGTCATCACGGCATATTCGCCCGGACCCGTCATCATCGGAGCCTGTTTGCATCCGACAGCCGCCACGCTGCAAGCGATCATGGCAGCCTTCACAAATCTCTGTCTCATAATTTCCATTTATTTTACTGTACTGAAGTTTATATTCGGACCAAAAAACTTTTTACGGTGCAAAAGTATTCTAAATTTAGTCGCCTCATGACACTATATTGCGAACATTGATGACACTTTTCGGAACAAAGGTGCTTTTTTTTCACTAAAAATGCCTATTTTTGTTCAAAAATGAATTCAATGCTGCCTGCAAACCCGCTCTCTGTCCCCGAACACGAAAAATTCGTCTGCGGGGAATCCGATCTGGCGTTTTTCAACAACTACGCCGGACGAATCGACGGCTGTGCCATACTCTTCTGCCGTGACGGTAGTGCCGACATCATCATCGGCCAGGTTCAGGGGCGGCTCAAACGCAATACGCTCGTGCTGCTGCTCCCCGGAACCCTCCTGCTCCTGGCCAACCGGTCGGAGGATTTCAAGGTGTCCTTCTGCATCTTCTCCCACGACCTCTTCGCCGAAGCGGCCTTCCGCCTCGATCCTACATTCTTTCACACGCTCCGCGAGCATCCCATCGCCAAACCCTCGCAACAGATCGTCGAAGGTGCCTCCATCTGGTTCAAAATGGCCTTATACACCTATCACGACCATGAGAACGTCTTCCGCAACACGATCATCAAAAACCGCCTGCAAAACCTCCTGCTGGAGATCTACGACAAAATGCAGCGCTTTGCACTTCCCGACCAGGATACGGTCGATCCCACAACCCGACAAACGGAACTCTTTCACAGATTCGTATCCCTCGTCCACGAACATTGCGCCCAGGAACGCGAAGTGGCATTCTATGCCGACAAACTCTGCATATCCACCCGCTATCTCTCGACCATCGTGCAGAACATCGTCTGCACCTCGGCCAAGAAATTCATCGACCGCTCCGTGCTGCTCGAAATCAAGATGATGCTCCAGTCCACCGATCTCTCGGTGCAGGAGATCGCATACAGGTTGAAATTCCCCGATCAGTCGTATCTGGGCCGTTTTTTCAAGAAACACGCGGGTGAATCGCCCACGGAGTTCCGCAACAAAAGAAAATAGAAAACTCCTTCGCTTCGAAAAACGCAAAATTTCCCCCGATTAGTATTCCCGTCCGAAAAATTTTCCTATATTTGCATCCGTAGATCGGACAATCACGATGAACACCGCTCGCACATACCCGGCTTCCTGCCCCATGCATCAGGTGATGATGATGGTCATGTGCATGTGCAACCGCTTCCGCCGGGTGTAGATTCATCGTGTTCCGACAGATTCAATCCGGCTTCCCTGAGGTCGGATTTTTTTATGATCTTACATTTATATTTATATGGACCCGAAAAAATACCGTTTCGAAACCCTGCAGATCCACGCAGGACTGAATCCCGAGGAGCCGACCGGATCCCGGGGCCTGGCCATCTATCCCACGGCCGCATACCGATTTCGCAGCTGCGACCACGCCGCACGTCTCTTCGAGCTCAGCGAGGCCGGAAACATCTATACCCGGCTGCAGAATCCCACCACTTCGAGCTACGAACAGCGTATCGCCGCACTCTACGGCGCCGTCGGAGCCCTGGCCGTATCGTCGGGCATGTCGGCCATTCTGGTCACCGTGCTCTCGCTGGCTGCCGAGGGCGACAACATCGTCACCTCGCCCTTCCTCTACGGCGGCACCTACAACCAGTTCCGCATCACGCTGCGCAAGCTGGGCATCGACTGCCGCATCGCCCCCAGCGAGGATCCCGAAGCGTTTGACGCCCTGATCGACGAGCGCACGAAGGCCATCTATGTCGAGAGCATGGGAAATCCGACCTGCGCGGTGCCCGATCTGCAGGCGCTGGGTGAACTGGCCCGCCGCCGCGACGTGCCTTTCGTCGTTGACAATACGTTCGGCGCCGCAGGGTATCTTTGCAATCCCTTCGATTGGGGTGCCAACATCGTCGTGGACTCCGCCACGAAGTGGATCAACGGCCACGGAACGGCCATGGGCGGCGTGATCGTCGACGGAGGCAACTACAACTGGGCAAACGGCAAGTTCCCGCAGATTGACGGCCCTTCGGAGGGGTATCACGGGCTGAACCTCTATAAGACGTTCGGCAACGCGGCCTTCATCGTCAAGTGCCGCGTCGACGGGTTGCGCGACATGGGCTGCTGCCCCTCGCCGTTCGACGCCTACCTGATGCTTATCGGACTGGAAACCCTCTCGCTGCGCGTGAAGCACGAGGTGGAGTCGACACGCCGTCTGGCCGAATACTGCCGCAACCACCCGAAGGTGAAGAGCGTCAGCTACGTGGGATTCGAATCGCACCCGAGCTACGCCAATGCCCACAAATACTACCGCTTCGGATCGTCGGCCGTCTTTACGATCGAACTCAAGGGGACGCTGGAGAGCACCGTGCGCTTTGTGGAATCGCTCCGTCTGGCGGCCAACATGACCATGATCGGCGATTCGATCACCGTCATCACGCATCCCGCCTCGACGACCCACAAACAGCTCAGCGAGGCCGATCTCGCGGCGGCGGGCGTCACCCCGACGCTGCTGCGCATCTCGCTCGGGCTGGAAAACGTCGAGGATCTGATCGAGGATTTCGAACAGGCCTTCGCACACGTCGAATAGCCGGGACAGGACGATGGATGCTCAGTTATACATAGCCCCCGGGGCCTTCGAACTCGAAACCGGGCATACGCTTCCCGAGCTGCGGATCGCCTACCACACTTACGGACGGTTCAACGCCGCACGCGACAATGTCGTATGGGTCTGCCACGCGCTGACGGCCAACTCGGACGTCGCCGACTGGTGGCCCCACACCGTTGAGCAGGGGCGGTTTCTCGATCCCGCGCGTCACTACGTCGTCTGCGCCAACATCATCGGATCGCACTACGGAACCACGGGGCCGCTGCATGTGAATCCCGCTACCGGAAGACCCTGGTACGGCGATTTCCCGCCCTTCACCATACGCGATCTGGTACGGGCGCACCGGTTGCTGGCCGACGCCCTGGGCATCGGACGCATCGCGACGCTCGTCGGCAGTTCGGTCGGAGGATTTCAGGCCGTGGAATGGGCCGTCGAAGAGCCCGAGCGGTTCGAGCGGCTTGTGCTGATCGCCACGGCGGCCAAAGCCTCACCATGGGCCATAGCCATCGACGAGACGCAGCGCATGGCCATCGAGGCCGACACGACCTTCGGGGAGCCGCGTGACGACGCCGGCATGAAGGGGCTCGCCGCCGCGCGCGCCATCGGGCTGTTGAGCTACCGCGGCCCCGAAGGGTACAATCTCACGCAGCAGGATCACGAGGAGCCCCCGGCACTGCACCGCGCCTGCACCTATCAGCAGTATCAGGGCGAAAAGCTCTGCCGTCGTTACAACGCCTATTCGTACTATGCGATTCTCAACGCTTTCGACACCCATGACGTCGGACGCGGAAGGGGAGGCGAGGAGGCGGCCTTAGCCCGTATCACGGCCCGCACGGTAGTTGTCGGAATCACGACCGACATCATCTTTACGCCGGCCGAGATGCGACGCCTGCAGGCCCGCATTCCCCACAGCAGCTATTACGAAATAGACTCACCGTTCGGCCACGACGGATTCCTCGTCGAACACGAACAACTGAACGACATCCTGCTCCCATTCATGAACAACTAAACACGAAACCCTCTATGAGCAAAATCAAAATCGGACTGTTCGGATTCGGCGTCGTCGGACAGGGCATCTACGAAGTGGTGCGCAAGTCGAAGAACGCCAATGCCGAGATTCTGAAGATCTGCGTGCGCGATCCCCGCAAGCCCCGCAAGGTCGAGGTCGACCCCGCGCTGTTCACCACCTCGACGGAGGAGATTCTCGAAGATCCGAACATCAATCTGATCGTCGAGGTCATCAACGACGCACAGGCGGCCTACCGCATCGTCAGGAGCGCCCTGCTGCGCGGCATCCCCGTCGTCTCGGGAAACAAGACCATGCTGGCCCACCACCTCCCGGAGCTGATCGACATCCAGAAAACCCGCAACGTCGCACTGCTCTACGACGCTTCGTCGTGCGGGTCGATTCCCGTCATCCGCAACCTCGAAGAGTATTACGACAACGACCTGCTGCTCGAAGTGAAGGGCATCCTCAACGGCTCGTCGAACTACATTCTTTCGCGGGTCTTCGACCACAAGGACTCCTACGCCAATGCCCTGGCGCAGGCGCAGGCCCTGGGATTTGCCGAGAGCGACCCGTCGTTCGACATCGAGGGGTACGACTCGCTCTTCAAGCTGGTCATTATCACCGTGCACGCCCTGGGCACCTACGTCGCCCCGGAGCGGATCTTCACCTACGGAATCTCGACCATCCACGACGCGGACATCCAGTACGCCCGCGAAAAGAACGTCAAGATCAAACTCGTGGCTCAGGTCGTCAAGGTCAGCGACGAGCACTTCACGATGTTCGTCATGCCGGAGTTCGTCACCCCCTCGAAGTACATCTACAGCGTTGACGACGAGTACAACGGCGTGGTGATCCGCGGCGAATGCTACGACCGGCAGTTCATGTTCGGCAAGGGAGCCGGAAGCCTTCCCACGGCGTCGTCGATCCTCAGCGACATCATGGCGCGTCTGCACAACTACCGTTACGAGTACAAGAAGCAGAACTACATCGAAAAGCCCGACTACACGACCGACATCACGCTGAAGATCTATGCCCGCTACAAGGAGACGGACATTCACGGAATCCTCAACTTCTCGAAGATCCACGAACAGTACACCAGCGAGGAGAGCAACTATGTGATCGGCGACATCCTGCTCTCGGAGCTCCTGGACAAACGGCAGCAGCTCTCCGGTAAGGATGTCTTCCTGGCCAACATTCCGATCTTCTTCCTCAATCGCGACTGATTCCCGATGTGCGGCAACGCAAAAACGAAGCCCCTGCCACATGAGTGGCAGGGGCTTCGTTTAATCCCGGCCGGCGGTCGCACCGATGACGACCTCCGGTCAATCCTTCACGCATCGCAAAGAGAATCCCCATCCGACCTCCATCGAACGGATGGATAACTCCCCATTCTTCTTTCTCAGAACAAAGCACATATCGGAGCTGCTCGTGTCCAGGTCGCAACTCATCAGCGTGGAGGTCGAGTAAACCCAGGATCCGCCTTCACCGCGATAGCCTGCATCGGAAATAAAATCCAACGACACGGAGGAGATCAACGTCTCCAGTTCGGCGCGGGAAGGGATGTGCCAGCCCGAGGGACAAATGCCCTGCACACGATCTCCGGACGTCGACGTCGCCCCGTTCATTGCCATGGCATAGCTGTAGAGCAGTCCCAGATCGCCGGATTGGTCCGTCCCGTTTCCGGGAGTCCAGACGTCTTCGCCAAGAATGGCGCCTTCGGGCAGGTAGCGAAGGTTTTCTGACATCCACGTCACTCCGTCAATAACAGTCGTGGCGTAACGCTCGCCCGCATACTCCAGTGTCGGGCCGTCGGCATCCGGAATGTCGGGATCGGGAGTGGATCCTCCGGGATTCTCGTCCAGAGACCCTCCGTCGATCCAGTCGCTGATCTCGCCGCTCAAGGCCAGATCCACGCGCTGCTTGTCCAGGACCACCGAAAGATTGTAGCGCCGTCCGCCTTCGAGCTGCTCCGAAGAGATGCTTTTCGTTCGCACCTCTCCGTCGTCGGTCCGGACCGTAACGGTCATGGCGGCCTGCTGCGGAACGAGAATGACCCGATAGGCCTCTCCGGGCGTCACTTCGTAAGCCATGATATCGGCCGGCACGCCATCCGGTACGGCCGTTGCCGTCGGAACCGAAAGATCCACCGTCGCCGCAGGGACAAAACCCGAGACGACAACCTCCGTCACCGTTGCCGACGTGTTGTTGTTCACGACGATATCCAGTTGCGTCATCAGATGATAAAACACCATGTTGACCATCGATGTCGGCTCAACGTCCTTCTTTACGGCTCCCAGAAGGTCGGACGTCTCACAACCCGATCGCTGATCCTCGGCCACCGAGAAACTTTCGACAAGCCCCTCCGACGAATAGGGATAGCAGGCCATAAACGTTGCAGGACCCTCCGAGGCATCGTACCACACCAGATTCTCTCCCACAAAGGTCGAACCGTCATAGATCATCCTGGAGTTGTCGACATAATGGCCCGAACTCTGAACGATGGTCAGACCGATACAGTCGTTCGGCTCGAAATAGAGTCCCGAAACGCGGGTCTGAATCGAGGGCACAATACGAATCGTCCTCACGGAATCATCCGTTGCATTCCGATCGGAGCATCCCGAAACAAGAAGTATCGTGCATAACGATACGAAGAGAGAGGTGAAATAATTCATATCTGAATGGAGATTTAAACTTCAGACGGCAAATATAAGTCTTTTTGTGCTATTTAAGGCATTATCCTCCCTCAATTCTCCGTTCATCGGTCCCTGCAGAAGATTCTCTCCGGAAAGCGCTCTTCACGGTCCTAATACGCACAAAAAAAGGGAGCGGCATTCACCGCCCCCTCAATCTCTGAGATCAATCGCCGGAACTGGCCGGGACCTACTGACGCTCCCGGACGCAACGAACCGACATGCCGTTGGCCCGTGCATAGGGTTCCGCGAACTGAATGCCTCCGGTCGAAGTCTTTTTCTCGAACCAGAAATGGAATGCTGCAGCATCGGCATTCTGCGTCTCCGTCGTCCAATAGAGGCCCTCCCACGGCTGAGCCTCGTCGGCCCGGGTCTGTCGCAGGGCCAGTTCGAGATCCGTCAACGGAATATAAAGATTCTGAATCATGGAGTTGTCGTAACGACGGCGTCCGGCCCCGAAGAAGAGGGACTCGGAACCCTCCTTACCAAGCGTCCAGGCATATTTCTCGGAGTCACCCGCCGCTGGCGTACCCTGGATAGCCAGGCCTTCAAAGGCTGCGGCAGGAGCCACCGTCCATCCGGCAGGGCAGGGATCGTTGACCGTCTTTGCCGTCGCCGACCAGAGGCCGTTCGACCGCGTTCCCCACAACCAGTCGTTCTCGGAACCCGAAACACCGGTAATATAGGTCAACGGATGCTGTACGGCATAATCCACCGTACCGGTCTCGGCACTCGATGCCTCTGTCGTCAGATAGACTCGACTGCCCGAACCGTTGTACATCGCAGCCGACGATCCGCTGCTGGCCTGATACGTGCTCGGCCCGATAAACGGATCCTTGCGGCCCCACTGGTAAAAGAGTCCGAACGAGGAGAGAATGTCGTCGGTAGTCTCGTTACTCTGCGCCAGAGCCCCGAGGTTGCGCGTCATCATCGTATAACCGTTGAAGGTGACCGTTCCCGACTCGGCCGCGGGATCGTAGTCCGTCACCCAGAGGTGCCAGCTCCAGACCAACAGTCCATTGGCATCGTAGGCTCCGATCAGCGCATTGCCCTCCTTGATATCCGTCGTCGTATCGTCGGCTCCGACATAAAACGACACCTTGCCATCCTCGAAATCGAGATACTGGATCAGCCCCGACTGACTCTGCCAGATAACATCGACCGAGGCCGTGGGTACCGACGAGCCGTCACCTTTGGACTTTCCGTCGATCAGGTAGTGCGTCTGCTTCTTGTTGATCAGGTAGCTGTTGGCCGGCGAGCCGCTCAGATCCTCCGTATCGACGATTCCCACGAACAGAGACGCCGTGATGTTCGATCCGCCGTTGACCTTCGCCGAGAAAGTGATCGTACCGATCGTCTCCGTATCGTCCTCAATTGTCGAGGGAGCCGTTACCATGATGGTGTGCGTCGAAGCGTCGATCAGCGGTTCATCCCAGCCTTCGGGGGTGGAGGTCACTCCATATACGCCGATGTTGGAGGCGGTGAAGGTCACCGCCACGGTCTCGCCCTGAGGAAGGTAGATTGCCTGCTTGTCGAGTGAGAATGAGCCCGTTTCGTCCTTTTTGCACGAGCCGAAGAGGAGCGTGACGGCCGTAACGAGCACGGCCATCCCTGCGAATCTTTTCATATCACGCCTATTTTCTGAATTTTCGTTATCAAAACCGTTGCAAAGATACCAAAAAGAGGGACAATTCCTACAGACGTCCTCCATATTTTGTATTCCGGAGCGTTCGTACCGCTCTACATTTCAACGGTTGCGGCCCCTTGGATAGTATGTCGGGGGCAAGAAAAAAGCGTCGGACCCGCCGCAATGACGGGACCGACGCAGAGAAAGATTCCGAACGGTGCAGCGACGATGCCGAGCCGGAGCGTTCAACGGTCACTTCGCACCGTGCCGCTGAAAGAAGCGTTCGAAAAACAGCATCTGGTAGGGGAGTGAATTGGACCAATAGGCGGCATTGTGCGCTCCGGGACGAACCGTGAAGTCGTGCCCGATGCCCAGCGTACGCAGCTTCTCGTGCAAGGCCGTATTCACTTCGAAAAAGAAATCATCGTATCCACAGTCGAAAATCAGAGCCAGATCTCCGTCGTGAAGCGAATCCACCTGATTGATCACCGTATGGGCATCCCAAACCTCGGGATGTGCGTCCCGTTCTCCGAGCCACATCTTCATATTCCAGCTGTCGGGAAAAGGCCGGATGTCGACGCCTCCCGACATCGACCCGGCAGCGCCGAACATGCCGCGATGGCGGATAGCCAGCCACAGGGCCCCGTGTCCTCCCATGCTCAGGCCGGCAACGGCCCGGGCATTGCGGTCGGCAAGCGTGGGGTAGCGGGCATCGACCCACGCGGGAAGCTCCTCCGCAACGAATGTCTCGAAACGCATCGCGGGATTCACCGGGCTGTCCCAGTACCAGCTGTTTTCGCCGTTGGGACATACGATGATCATCGCATAGCGCTCGGCGAGTGGCCGCAAATCGGTAATCTCCTGCCACGAGGTGTACGTACCCCCGTGCCCGTGAAGAAGATAGAGCACCGGAAGACGACTCCCGGCAGCCGCATCGGGCACTACAACCAGGGCCGGAATATCGCGCTGCATGCAGGCGCTGTGGACAGCTACGGTATCGATATGCGCAGCCTGCGCAAACAGGCCGAAGCACGCGAAGATCAACAACAAAAGGGATTTCTTCATTTTCCTGACATTTGGTTTATTTCGTCGCAATCTGTTTTATGTCGTCGAGACCTGCATCGAAAAGGCGGGGTGCTCCCGGCACCCCGCCCTCCGATGGAAAATTACTCCTTCTTTTCGGGTTTGGCGATCGACTCACGCATCGTCGTATCGGCCATGATATTCTTCATCTTGTAGTAGTCCATGATGCCGAGGTTGCCGTTGCGGAACGCTTCGGCCATGGCCAGCGGCACCTCCGCCTCGGCTAGAATCACCTTGGCACGCGCCTCCTGCGCCTTGGCCTTGTTCTCCTGTTCCAGAGCCACGGCCATCGCTCGCCGCTCCTCGGCCTTAGCCTGGGCAATGTTCTTGTCAGCCTGCGCCTGGTCCATCTGCAACTGGGCGCCGATATTCTTGCCCACGTCGATGTCGGCAATGTCGATCGAGAGGATCTCGTAGGCCGTGCCGGCATCGAGACCCTTATCGAGCACCACGCGCGAAATGGAATCGGGATTCTCAAGCACGATCTTGTGCGACTCGGCCGAACCGATCGACGAAACGATACCTTCACCCACACGCGCCAGAACGGTCTCCTCACCGGCTCCGCCGACCAGCTGCTTGATGTTCGCCCGCACCGTCACCCGGGCCTTGGCGATCAGCTGGATGCCGTCCTTGGCAACAGCCGCTACGGGCGGAGTGTTGATCACCTTGGGGTTGACCGACATCTGCACGGCTTCGAAGACGTCGCGCCCCGCCAGGTCGATGGCCGTTGCCATCTTGAAGTCCAGCACGATATTGGCCTTCTGCGCCGAGACAAGCGCATGCACGACATTTGTCACGTTGCCGCCGGCCAGGTAGTGGGCCTCCAGTTCATTGGGATTAAGCTCCAGGCCGGCCTTCGTGCTCTCGATCATCGACGAGACGATCGTCGAGGGCGGCACCTTGCGCCATCGCATCAGCACCAGCTGCAGCAGGCTGATACGAACTCCCGACACCAGTGCCGAGAACCACAGCCCCACGGGAATGAAATAAAAGATGAGCCAGATGGCGACCAGCACCACAAAGCCGATCAGCACGTACAATCCGATTTCCATAACTCCTAAATGTATTTGATTTCAATAATTTGCCACGAAATCCGCATCGGTCTTTGTTCCCGATCAGTTGGATCGCTCCGCTACGGGCCGCACCACGACACTGAAATTCTCGAAACCCACGACCTCGACCGCTCGTTTCGGGTCGATATACGGACCCTGCGACTTGGCTTCATAGGTATGGCCATCGATCTCGACCTTGCCCATCGGCGAGAGGCGCGAAACGGTCGTGCCGCGCTCGCCGACCTTCAGCACCTCGGCTGGAGTGACAGGCATGCTTGACGAGCGAATCTCCTGTCGCAGCGAAAAGCGCTGCCACGTCTTGGCCCGCAGCGCAACGACAATCACCAGCAGCGAAAGCACCAGAATGATGGCGATGGTCACCGTTCCGGCCACCGCGCCATGACCGGCAAAGGCCAGATAGATCGAGCTGCCGTAACACAGCAGCGACAGGATGGCACCGATCGAGACTCCGGGCAGAAGAACCAGCTCGGCCAGCAGAAACAGCAGTCCGAAGAGAATCAACAAAGCGATGTAAAACATAATTGTTCCGTCAGGTTTTGGTCGTCAGACGGGATAAAGATAACAAAAAAAGCCGGAATCGGGACATCTTCGCAACGAAAACGCCCGATTCCGACAAGTTTTTTATTCCGACGGCTACTGACCGACCGTCGTCACCTCCGTCTGCAGCGAAGGGTCCGCCTCACGGATTGCCTCGGCCAGGCGGTCGGCAATGGCCCGGTCGTTGAACGTCCCGACGATGAACAGCTGTCCCACCCGCGAGAGTTCGCTCCCCTCGGCTGTCGTCTCGATCGCCTGCTTGACGGCGTCCGACAACGCCTCGGCACCGGTAATCTCCACCCGGAAGGCCATGGCACCGGCCTCGGGATCACGCGAAAGGTTCCGCGCCACACCATCGGTCCACACGACGATCTCGGGCCGCAGGAAGCCGTGCTTCTTCAGACGGGCCTGCGCCTCCTCTGCCTCGGCCAGCGTCGCAAAGCCTCCCGCATAGTAGCACCACTTCTTGTCGTCGTTGATCAGGTAGAAGAGCGGATAGGCGCCGCGGAAGGTCGACACGGCCCGTTTGGTATTGAACGTCCCCAGCAGGATGCGATAGATCGTGCCGTTGGCATAGACCCGGCACTCCGGGATGGGATTCTGCGTGGTATATTTGGGCGTCGAGGAGAACGCCACGCTGTCGTAGTCGATGAAATAGCGCTCCTGCAGGTCGATGCGCGGCAGTTGCAGATCGGTCTGTGCCAGCACGGAGGCCACCCCGCGCAACGAATCCCGCGCCGCATCCAGCGTCAGCAGATCGGCCACCGAAATCTCGTAATCCACCAGCATCTTCTTGCGCAGATAGTAGTCCGTCAAGGCATCGGAGGCCGTCTGACCCCGCAGCGCAGCAACCTGCCGCACGGTTTTCGACAAAGCCTCCTCCTCACGGGTGAGCAGCTCCTCGGCTCCCAGTCCGTCAAGCACGTAGCCGTAGGCGTAGTTCTTGTTGTCGAAAATGTAGGTCCAGTCTGCGGCGAGCGAATCCGACAGCACGCCGTTGACACGTTGCAGCGAATCGTAACGCGCATAGATCTCCAGCGCTTCGGGCTCGGTCTCCACCGTGGCGTAGGTTTCGGCAAGGGCCGAGATCGTCGCATGGTTGGAACGGATCCGGTCCACATACGACATTGCCCGGGATTCCAGGTGCTGCGACTGTTGCAGGGCAGCATAGTCGCTCTCGGGAAGATGCTCCCGGAAGTAGCGGTTGTCAACCAGATTGCGAACCTTCAGCGAGTCGGGGATCGCAACACCCGGAGCCGTTGCCGACTGACCCCGGGCGGAAGTTTCGTTATCCAGATTGGCCAGCACCCACGCCTGCTCGATGGTATTGATGCGGTCGATCAGACGTCCCTTGGCATTGCGCAGATCGAAGAGCTGCCCTTCGAGCCGGAGAATTTCCTGCGAATAGGTCTGACGCTGCTCGGGCTCCTCGCGCAACTGCTGCCGCAGGCGCTCCACCACCAGCATGAGCGAGTCCCCGCGGGCCTGGAGCGTCGCGTCCTCACGCAACAACGACATATACTCCTCGTTACCCTCCAGCCCTGCAATACGCGGCTCGACGCGCGGCTGTTGTGCATGTGCCACGCCGGCAGCCAGCAGCAAGGCTCCCAAAAGGATGCGAATGATGATATTGCGATACATAGCCGTAGTTATTTCCACCATTTAATGAAAAAGATCTGTATGAGTCCGAAGATCTCCAGACGTCCCAGAAGCATCAGCAGCGTATTGGAGATCTTGAAGCCCGCAGGCATGGCCGAGAAGTTGTCCATGGAACCCACCTCGCCGAATCCCGGTCCCACATTGCCTATCGAGGCCACGCTGCCCGTAAAACTTGTCGTCAGATCCACGCCGAGCATCGTGCCGAAGATCGTTCCCGCAAGCACCAGCATCAGATACGTGACGATAAAGACCATTACCGAGTAGAGCATCTCGCTCTCCTGAATGGCTCCGTCCAGACGAATGCGGATCACCGCATTGGGATGCTGCTGCTGCTGCAGACGCGCCCGCAGCATCTTGCCCGAAAGGACCAGACGGTTAACCTTGATACCTCCGGCCGTGGAGCCTGCACAGGCGCATACCAATGATCCGAAGATCAGCAGAATGATGGCAAACGGTGTCCAGGTATTCGAATCGGCCGTGGCGAAGCCCGTCGTCGAGACCAGCGAAGCAAACTGGAACATCGCATGGCGGAACGACGCGGAAAAGGTGGGGTAGATGTCCGCGGCATAGAGGCTGATGGCAATCAGCACTCCGCCCGCAAGGAGCATGCCCAGGTACCAGCGCGTCACCTCCGAGCGGAAAATATTATTGCGCTTGCCCGTCACGGTAGCGTAGATCAGTCCGAAATGGATACCGGCAATGATCATCGTGAAGATCAGGATCGTGTCGATGGCCGGGCTGTTGAAGTAGGCGATGCTGGCGTTCTTGGTCGAGAAACCGCTCGTCGCGCAGGCCGACATCGCATGGCACAAGGCATCGAACCAGTTCATCCCGGCCAACTTGAGCAACAGCGTCGACAGCACCGTAAGACCGACATACACCACAAGCAGAATCTGCACGACAAACTGCGAATGGTAGCGGTAGTTGTCCTTGGCCATGGTCGAGAGCTCCACGTTGGAGAGCATCATCTTGCTGCGGCCGATCGACGGAAGAACCACCAGCGCAAACATCACCACACCCATACCGCCGATCCACGTTGATGCCATACGCCAGAAGAGCAGCCCCCGCGGCAGCGCCTCAACGTCGTTGAGAATCGTCGCCCCGGTTGTCGTAAGGCCCGAGACGCTCTCGAACCAGGCATTTACCAGGCTGAACTCCCCGCCCCAGATCAGGTAGGGGAACATCGACACGACGCAGGCCACGAGCCACGCCCCCACGACGATGCAGAAACCCTCCTTGTTGGTGATCTGGTCGCACTTCCCGACAAAGATCAGCGGAAAGGCGCCCAGCAGCGCCGTGAGCAGTGCCGAAAGCAGCAGGGGATAGAATGCCGAATCCATGCCGCTCACGTAGGAAATTCCCGCCGAGAGGAGCATGAAGAATGCAAAGAAAAGCATCACGACTCCGACATATCGTAAAACTACGTCTACACGCATTGCTGCAACTGAATCTTTTTAATGGAATCTCTCAATCGTTCGTTTTCGCCGATCATTTTGCCGATCATCAGGACTTCGCCTGCTTGAGCTGTTTGATCAGCAGGTCGATCTTCTCCTTGAGTGCAAGGACCTCGTCCTTCAGATCTCCCTTCACCGTAAAGGGCATGTGGTAGGTGAGGTAGTTACCCAGCGCCTTGTTCATGCGTTCGATGGGCGACACGCAGTAGATCGTCATGAAGTAGAAGAGCATCAGTACGATGGCAATCATCACCGCCAGCGAGATCAGCACCGGCGTCACCGCCCGGTAGGCGTTTTTCTTCATCTGTTCGGCGCGCGGCGCCAGCGAACTCTGCGTGGAGGTCATGTAGCTCTTGATGGCCGACGTCAGCCGCGAATAGAGCGCTTCGTACTGGCCGTCGTACCACTCCCGTCCGAGCGAATCGAGCGGTTGGGCGGCGTTGGCCGACGATGCGGCATTCGTCGGCGCGGAGACATTCGTCGGAGTGCCGAAGGCCAGGTAGTTGTCCGTCAGCAGGCGCAGTTCGGTCGTGGCGAAGGCCAGCGAATCGAGGAACGACTTCTCGACAGCCTCGTTCTGCGCCACGAGCAACGTGTTTTCGAGCCGCTCCATGCAGGCGCGGCACACGCTGTCATAGCTCCGGTCGCCGAAGACCGAACGGTGAATCAGGGCGATATTCTGTTCGTGGGCCGCATCGAGCATCTCCTTGGCCAGCTCGATGTTGCGCCGGTTGGCCTTGAGGATCTCACCCGTGTCGCGGCTCAGGTGGCTCAGTTCGAGAAACGACACCATGCCCGAGAAGAACAGCAGGCAGACGATGCTCAGAAAGCCCACCGTCACCCGTTTGCGCATACCTGTCATATCGTCAAAAAAATTTACGCTTCACAAATCCCTTATGCAATTCCCCTGGACAACGGCTCATTCCGCCCCACAACGGGATCTTTCACGGCGGTCGGTCTCGCGGAACTGCAGTCTTGACGGGAACGTTTCTGCAAATATAGGAAATTAATCCAGAATTTCCCCCATCAGGTCGTGAGATTCATCCATTTCGAGGAGCCGCACCCGGCAGATGGTATTGACGCGGGAGGCGTCGTAGGGGGCCTTGACGCGGCGATAGTTGCCCGTAAATCCGAACATCATTCCGCCGCGGCGCGTGCTTTCGAAGAGAACCTCATCCTCCGTGCCGACGGCCCGGGCGCAGAACGCTCCGTGCAGGCGGTCGCACAGCGCCTCCAGCTCCTCCACGCGGTGTGTGGCCACCGAAGGCTGAACCTTGTCGGGAAGATCGACAGCCGGCGTTCCGGGACGCTCCGAGAAGGGGAAGATGTGCAAAAACGCGGGTTCGAGCCCGGCCAGAAAATCGTAGGTCGTGCGGAAATCGGCCTCCGTCTCCCCCGGAAAGCCCACGATGACGTCGATGCCGATGAAGGCGTCGGGCATCAGCCGCCGCACGGCGGCAATGCGGTCTGCGAAGCGCGCCGAGGTGTAGCGGCGGCGCATCAGCCCCAGAATGCGGTCCGAGCCGCTCTGCAGCGGAATGTGGAAGTGATGCTGGAACTTCCGCGACGCGGCACAGAAGGCGAGGATCTCGTCGGTGAGCAGGTTGGGCTCGATCGACGAGATGCGGTAACGCTCAATTCCGTCGACGGTGTCGAGCGCCCGCAGCAGGTCGATGAAGCGTTCGCCCGTCGTACGGCCGAAATCGCCCGTATTGACGCCCGTGAGCACGATCTCCTTCTGGCCCCCGGCGGCAATCTGACGCGCCTCGGCCACCAGATCGGCAATGGGCATGTTGCGGCTCGACCCGCGGGCATAGTGGATCGTGCAGTAGGAGCAGCAGTAGTCGCAGCCGTCCTGCACCTTGAGGAAGGCCCGCGTGCGGTCGCCGCTCGAAAAGGCCGCGAAGAACGAAGTCAGCGAATCGGTATCGCAACTGTAAACCTGTGCATGACCCTTGCCGGAGAGTTCAACCACGCGTTTATATAAATCCCCCTTATCATTGTTGCTCAAAACGATATCAACACCGTCTATAGCGGCAATTTCCTGCGGTTTCAACTGCGCGTAGCAACCCGTCACGGCGATGATCGCCTGCGGGTTGCGGCGGTGCAGCCGGCGGATCAGATTGCGGCACTTCTTGTCGGCATGTTCCGTCACCGAGCAACTGTTGATGACACAGATATCGGCCTCGGCCGTCGGCGCTACGCGCACGAAACCGCCCCGCTCGAACTCCCGGGCAAGGGTCGAGGTCTCCGAAAAATTGAGCTTGCAGCCCAAGGTATGAAAATTGACTCTGCGTGGTTGCATGAATTCCCGTTTTTACCGTGCGAAATTACGAAATCTGTACGAATATGGGCGGCTTTTCCGATAAAAAACGTAAATTTGCGCGCTATTATCAAACCTGAGGTATGGGATTCTTCTCCGATCTGCTCCAATACGGCTATCTGTCGAATGCGCTGGCGGCCTGCCTGCTCTCGGGCATCACGTGCGGCATTATCGGCACCTATGTCGTTTGCCGCCGCATGGTGTTCCTCGCCGGAGGCATCACCCATGCCTCGTTCGGCGGCCTCGGAATCGCCTTCTACCTCGGCGCAAACCCCATTGCCGGGGCCATGCTCTTCGCCGTACTCTCGGCGTTGGGCATCGAATGGGCCGGAAGCCGCGGACATATCCGCGAAGACTCGGCCATCGGCATCATCTGGTCCGTGGGCATGGCTGTCGGTGCACTCTTCATGAGCCTGCGACCCGGATACACCTCCGGAGACCTCTCGGCGTATCTCTTCGGAAGCATCGTCACCGTCACCCGCGGCGACGTAACGGCTCTCGCCGTGCTGACCCTGCTGATCCTTGTCGGGACCATCCTCTGGCTGAGACCCGTCATGTACGTCGCCTTCGACCGCGACTTCGCCCGCAGCCGCGGCATCCCCACGCGGCTTATCTCCTACATGATGGCAGCGCTGGTCGCCGTGACCATCGTCCTTTCGATCCGCATCATGGGCATCGTCCTGCTCATCTCCCTGGTCACCATCCCCGTGGTGATCGTCAACGCCCTCTCGAGATCCTACCGGACGATCACCGCCGCAGCACCCGTCGTGGCCGCCGTCGCAAACGTCGCGGGACTCGTCGCCAGCTATCATCTCGAAGTTCCGCCCGGCGCCGTCATAATATTTGTGCTCACTCTTACGCTTATTATCGTAAAACTCGTATCTTTGCGTAACCGTAAACCGCGACCCGCCGCATGAAAACCATCCACAGACTCGTGCTGAAGTCCTACCTGGGCCCGATGGTCCTCACGTTCTTCATCGTCATGTTCGTGCTGATGATGAACGTCGTGTGGCGATACATCGACGAACTGGTTGGAAAAGGCCTCAGCGCCGGAATCATCATCGAGCTGATGACCTACTTCATGGCCAACATGATCCCCATGGGTCTGCCGCTCTCGATGCTCCTGGCGGCAATCATGACCATGGGAAACCTCGGCGAGAACTACGAGCTCCTGGCCATGAAGTCGGCCGGCATGTCGCTCGTGCAGATCACCAAGCCGCTCATCATCCTGGTGAGTTTCGTGGCCGTGGGCAGCTTCTTCATCGGCAACAACCTCGTGCCGGCCGCCAATAAAAAGCTATACAGCACGCTCTACGACATCCGCCAGCAGAAACAGGCCCTGGAGTTTCAGGACGGACTCTTCTTCAACGGAATCGACAACATGTCGATACGCGTCGGGCATCAGGAGCCCGAAACACATCTGCTGCACGACGTATTGATCTACGACAACCGCTCGACGACCGGAAACATGAACACCATCGTCGGCGACTCGGGATACATCCGCCTCTCGGACGACAAGAAGTATCTGCTCGTGACGCTCTACCACGGCGAAACCTATGAGCAGACGCGAAACAGCAACTGGTACAACAAAAGCGCCCTGCGCCACCATACGTTCGACCTGCAGAAGCAGATCATCCCCATGGACGGATTCGCCATGGGTCGCTCCGATGCCGATCTCTTCTCGAACAGCCAGACCAAGAACATCAATCAGCTCCAGCACGACATCGACTCCCTGGAGGTGAAGGTGAATACCGCCACGACAACCTCCTACGAACCGCTGCTCAAGGAGCAGATCTTCGCTCGCGACAACAGCGTGTTGCCGCAGCCCGACAGTCTGCGCATCGACAAGAGCCGCTTCCGCGATCTGAACCTGCAGGACTCGATCGCCCGGCTGACTGTCCGCGAGAAGGAACGCGTGTGGGATCAGGCCCGGAACATGGCCAAAAACTCCCGCAACCTCTTCTCGGCATTCGATGAATCAACGGCCAAAGAGGCCCTCAATCAGCTCTATCGTTCGCAGGTCGAGTGGCACAAGAAGTTATCGCTCCCCGTGTCGATCATCATCTTCTTCCTGATCGGCGCCCCCCTCGGAGCGATCATCCGCCGCGGAGGTCTCGGACTGCCGGTCGTCGTGTCGGTCATCTTCTTCGTCATCTACTACATCATCAGCCTCTCGGGAGAGAAGATGGCCAAGGAGGGTACCTGGGCCGCCGTCTACGGCATGTGGCTCTCGACCTTTATCCTCGCACCCATAGCCGTTTATCTCACCTACAAGGCGACAAACGACTCCGCGCTGCTCGACACGGACTGGTATGCCGGCAAGTTCAAGCTCCTGCGCGAAAAGTTCGGAACCCTGCTCGAAAAATGGAAAGTCACCAAAAAGGTGAAGCAAAAACTGGAATCGAAAACGAAAAAAGCGAAAAAATAGAATTACCATGGCAAAGGAATCGTTACTCAACAGCGTGGAGGAGGTCATCGAAGACTTCCGCAACGGCAAAATCGTGATCGTCGTCGACGATGAGGACCGCGAGAACGAAGGCGACTTCATCGTCGCAGCGGAGAAAATCACTCCCGAGATCGTGAACTTCATGCTCAAGGAGGGTCGCGGCGTATTGTGCGCTCCGCTCTCGGAGAAACGTTGCGCCGAGCTGGGCCTCAACATGATGGAAGAGAACAACACCTCGCTGCTCGGAACCCCCTTTACGGTGACGGTCGACCTGTTGGGACACGACTGCACCACCGGTGTCTCGATCCACGACCGTGCGGCAACCATTCGCGCGCTGGCCGATCCGGCGACCCGTCCCACCGACCTGGGACGTCCCGGGCACATCAATCCGCTGCGGGCCCGTGAAAAGGGCGTGCTGCGTCGTCCGGGACATACCGAGGCGACCATCGACCTGGCGCGTCTGGCCGGGCTCCAGCCCGCCGGAGCACTCATCGAGATCATGAACGAGGACGGTACGATGGCCCGTCTGCCGCAACTGCTCGAAAAGGCCAAGAAGTTCGGACTCAAGATCATCTCGATCGCCTCGCTGATTGCCTATCGTCTGAAGGAGGAGTCGATCATCGAACGGGGTGTCACGGTGCCTCTGCCGACCGAATGGGGCGATTTCAAGATCACGCCCTTCCGTCAGAAATCAAACGGTGTGGAGCATGTCGCGCTCACGAAGGGCGAATGGAAGGAGGATGAGCCGGTGCTGGTGCGCGTGCATTCGTCGTGCGCCACGGGCGACATCTTCGGATCCTACCGCTGCGACTGCGGCGAGCAGCTGCACCGCGCCATGCAGATGATCGAGAAGGAGGGGAAGGGCGCCATCGTCTATCTCAACCAGGAGGGGCGCGGCATCGGACTCTGCAACAAGATCCACGCCTACAAACTTCAGGACGAAGGATTCGATACGGTCGACGCCAACCTCAAGCTGGGATTCAAGGCCGACGAACGCGACTACGGCGTCGGCGCCAGCATCATCCGCGAGTTGGGCATCCGTCACATGCGGCTGATGACCAACAACCCGCTCAAACGCGCCGGACTGGAGGGATACGGACTCTGCATCGACGAGATCGTGCCGATCGTCATCGCTCCGAATCCCTACAACGAGCACTATCTCGAAACCAAGCAGGAGCGCATGCATCACACGTTGGGTCTGAAAAAAGAGTAGGGGATATGAACGCCAAGGAGTTGCGCATCGTATTCATGGGCACGCCCGAGTTCGCCGTGCCGTCGCTGCGGGCGTTGGTCACTGAAGGTTACAACGTCGTGGGAGTCGTCACGACACCCGACAAACCCGCCGGACGCGGGCAAAAGATTCACGAAAGCGACGTGAAGATCGCCGCCCGGGAGCTGGGGTTGCCCGTACTGCAGCCCGTCAAGTTGCGTGACCCCGAGTTTGTCGAGGCGCTGCGGGCCTGGCAGCCCGATCTGGGAATCGTCATCGCCTTCCGCATGCTGCCCGAGATCGTTTGGGCCATGCCGCGTCTGGGAACCTTCAACCTCCACGCCTCGCTGCTGCCGCAGTACCGCGGCGCAGCTCCGATCAACTGGGCCATCATCAACGGTGAGACCGAAACGGGCGTTACGACCTTTCTGCTGAACCACGAGATCGACAAAGGGGCTATCATCGGCCAGATCCGCGTGCCGATCGGCGAAGAGGACTCCATCGGCACGATGTACGAAAAGTTGATGTCTGTGGGGACCGGGTTGGTACTGGAGACCGTCGAGCGCATCGCTGCCGGAGATATTCACCCAATCGAGCAGCAGGGAATCGACGAAGCTACGCTGCATCCGGCACCGAAGATCTTCAAGGAGGATTGCCGCATCGACTGGTCGCTGCCCGGGAAGCGGATTGTCGACTTCGTCCGCGGGCTGTCGCCCTATCCGGCTGCATGGACGTCGATGTACCGCGACGGTTCGGATGATGAAGCGCTGACGGCCAAGATTTTCAAAGCCCGGTTCGAGGCAGCCGGCCACGAAGGAGTGGCCTGCGGAACGGTCGAGAGCGACGGACGGACTTATATCCGTGTGGCGTGCGCCGACGGATGGGTGCGTCTCGAAGAGCTGCAGATCGCCGGAAAGAAACGGCTCGCGGTGCGCGAGCTGCTCCTCGGATGGCGTGATGTGCAGCAATACCGGTTTCAGCAATAGGGCACCGCACAATCCTTGCAACCAAAAAGAGGACTTTCCTTTTGTGGGAAAGTCCTCTTTCGTATCGTCCGTCGATAAATAATGACTTCGGATGGGATCCTGGATCCCGGGAGCTTCGTCAGCGGATCTTGCGGATAATCTCCCCGCCATGGCGGATCGCCTCCTCGTTTTGCGGAAGCGACTTCCACGCCCGCTCAGGAAGCGACTTCTTCAGACCTACCATCACGTTCTCCATCGCAACAACCGGACAGACCTTCAGGTAACCGCCCAGAATCATCGTGTTGAACAGTCGCGCCTGACCCATCCGCGCACACTCCGCCGTGGCGTCGATCGCATATACCGATATGTCCGTGCGAACCGGATGGCGCGTAATGCCGTTCGTGTCGTAGATCAATACGCCTCCCGGCTTGACCAGAGGCTCGAACTTCTCCATCGACTGCTGATTGAGGATGATCGCCGTGTCGAACTCATGCGCTATGGGCGACGAGATCTTCTGGTCCGAGAGGATCACCGTTACGTTGGCCGTACCGCCGCGCATCTCGGGACCGTAGGAGGGCATCCACGTCACTTCGTAATCCTGCATCACGCCCGAGTAGGCGAGGATTTTGCCCATCGAGAGGACGCCCTGTCCTCCGAAGCCTGCTATGATCAATGTCTCTTTCATCGCTTTACTCCTTTTTTACGTCCTTGATATCGCCCAGCGGATAGAACGGAAGCATGTGCTCCTCCAGCCAGCGGTTCGCCTCAACAGGCGAAAGCTTCCAGCCGCTGTTGCACGTCGAAACGACCTCCACCAGCGAAAATCCGTTCCCGGCCATTGCATTCTCAAACGCCTTGCGGATCGCCCGCTTGCATTTGCGAACGTTGGCCGGCGTATGCACGCTCTGGCGTGTGATGTAGGTCGCACCCTCGAGGTGTGCCATCATCTCGGCAATCTTGTAGGGATAGCCGTTCAGCCGCGGATCGCGTCCATAGGGAGTCGTCGAAGTCTTCATGCCTACAAGCGTCGTGGGGGCCATCTGTCCGCCCGTCATGCCGTAGATCGCATTGTTGATGTAGATCGCCACGACATTCTCGCCTCGGGCCGCCGCATGGATCGACTCCGCCGTACCAATAGCCGACAGGTCTCCGTCGCCCTGGTAGGTAAAGACCATGTTCTGCGGATGGAGCCGTTTGACAGCCGTCGCAACGGCCAGAGCACGGCCGTGAGCCGCCTCAATCCAGTCGATATCGATATAGTTGTAGGCGAAAACCGCACATCCGACGGGCGAAATACCCACCGTGCGATCTTCGAGGCCCATCTCCTCGATCACTTCGGCGAGGAGCTTGTGCACCGTGCCGTGGCTGCAGCCCGGGCAGTAGTGCATGACATTATCGGTGATGAGTTTCGGTTTGGCGTAAACCAGATTCTCCTGTTTGATTTCAACCTCTGCCATCGTCATTACTTTTTAATCAGTTTTTCCTTCAGGGCCGTGAGCACCTCGTCGGGTGTGAACAGCATGCCGCCCTGACGTCCGTAGTGTTCGACGGGAGCCAGTCCGTTGACGGCCAGGCGGACATCCTCGACCATCTGCCCGGCGTTCAACTCCGCGGAAAGGAAGCCCTTCACCCCGCGGGCCGCAAGGTCGGCGATCTGACGCGTCGGGAACGGGTAGAGCGTGATGGGACGCAGCAGGCCGACCTTCAAACCCTCGGCACGGGCCATCTCGACCGTTGCCGAGCAGATGCGCGCCGACGAGCCGAAGGCCACGATGACATATTCGGCATCGTCGCACTCGAGAGCCTCGTAACGCACTTCGTTCTCCTCCAAAGTCTTGTACTTGTCCTGCAGGCGCTTGTTGATGACCTCCATCTTCTCGGACTGCAGTTCGAGCGAGGTGACGATGTTCCGCTTGCGGTCGGCCGGTTTGCCCAGAGCCGCCCACGAACCGCACTCCGCGGCGATCTCCGCATCGGTGCGACGCGGACGCTGCGGAGCAAGCACCACCTTCTCCATCATCTGGCCAATGGCGCCGTCGGCGAGGATCATCGCAGGATTGCGATACTTGAAGGCCAGGTCAAAAGCCTCGGCCACATGGTCGTGCATCTCCTGTACGGAGTTCGGAGCGAAGACGATCAGGTGATAGTCGCCGTGTCCGCCGCCCTTCACCGCCTGGAAATAGTCTCCCTGCGAGGGCTGAATCGTGCCAAGACCCGGACCGCCGCGCTGACAGTTGATAATCAGACAGGGGAGCTCGGCCCCGGCCAGGTAGCTCAGACCCTCGGCCATGAGGCTGATGCCGGGACTCGACGACGAGGTCATGACGCGCTTGCCCGTCGAGGCGCCTCCGTAGACCATGTTGATCGACGAGATCTCCGACTCGGCCTGCAACACCACCATGCCGGTAGTCTCCCAGGGTTTCAACTCCATGAGGGTCTCCATCACCTCCGACTGCGGGGTAATCGGGTACCCGAAATATCCGTCGCAACCGTAGCGAATCGCAGCATATGCGATCACTTCGTTGCCTTTCATCAGTTTGACTTCCTTTTCCGCCATAATCTATTCGAATTTTTGACGATAAACCGTGATGCAGCTGTCGGGGCAGATGACTGCACACGAAGCACATCCCGTACAAGCATCGGGGTTGGCCATCCGTGTGGTAGGGTACCCCTTGCTGTTCACCTCGACCGACAGTGCGAGCACATCGCACGGACACGAAGCCACACAAACTCCGCAACCTTTGCAGCGCTCCTTGTCGACAACGATCGTTCCTTTGATTTTTGCCATAACTTTTCCTGTAAAGTTCTTACAAATATACGAATTTTTCCGGGTCCGAATTTATTTTCGTAAGAAAATTCATCCTCTGGAGGCGGAATCTGCCATCCTCAGAATCCGAAAGCGGTTCAAAGACAAAAAAATCGGAAAGAAAAAAATTCTTTCCGATTTTTCGCCGTCATTCGTCGATTCGTCGATTCTCCGGGACCCTTCGAGAGCGTCTGTCGGATCATGGAAGGGCTGTCCATTTATCGCGACTCTCTACGGGCGAGGTATGGCCGGGCAGAGCCAAAGGCAAAACGAAACAGCGCGAATCAGACGGAGCTGTCGACGGATGGCTGAGTCCGGGCTACTTCCCCTCCTCGAAGGAGTGGATCACCACACCCGAGCGCAGTTTAGGCTCGAACCACGTCGTCTTCGGAGGCATGATGTTGCCCGTGTCGGCGATGTCGATCAGCTGCTGCATCGAGACGGGGTAGAGCGCAAAGGCCACCTTCATCTCTCCGCTGTCAACACGCTGCTTCAGTTCGCCAAGACCCCGGATACCGCCCACGAAGTCGATTCGTTTTGAGGTGCGCAGATCCTTGATGCCGAGAATCTTGTCCAGCACAAGGTTCGACAGCACCGTCACGTCCAGCACCCCGATCGGATCGTGGTCATCGTACGTTCCGGGTTTGGCCGTAAGGCTGTACCAATGACCTTCGAGGTACATCGAAAAGTTGTGCAGCCGCGTCGGACGGTACTCCTCCGTACCCTTGTCCTCCACGTCGAACGACTCCCGCAGTTTCCCGATCAGCTCCGCAGGCGTCAGACCGTTCAGATCCTTCACCACACGGTTGTAGTCGATGATCCGCAACTGGTTGGCCGGGAAGGTTACGGCAAGGAAATAGCAATACTCCTCTTCTCCGGTATGGTTCGGATTCTTGTCGCGGCATTCGGCCCCAACACGCGCGGCAGCGGCCGTGCGATGGTGTCCGTCGGCTACATAGAGAGCCGGAATATCGGCAAAAAGCTCCGTAATGCGGTCGTTGGTCTTCCGATCGCGGATGACCCACAGCTTGTGGCCGAAGCCGTCGGGCGCCGTGAAGTCATACTCCGGAGCGTTGTTCTTCACCACGTCGGCGACGATGGCGTCGATCTCGGCATTGTCCGGGTAGGCGAAGAAGACCGGCTCGATATTGGCCTGCTGGTTGCGAACGTGGATCATGCGGTCCTCCTCCTTGTCGGGACGCGTAAGCTCATGCTTCTTGATAGCCCCCGAGAGGTAATCCTCGAAGTGGCAGCACATGGCAAGTCCGTACTGCGTGCGGCCCTCCATCGTCTGGGCATAGATGTAGTAGTACTCCTCGGGATCCTGCTGCAGCCACCCCTTCTTCTGCCATGCCCGGAAGTTCTCGACAGCCTTGTCGTAGACCGGCTGCGAATGTTCGTCGGCAATGGGCTCGAAGTCAATCTCGGGTTTGATGATGTGCAGCAGGGAGCGCTCCGTCGCCTCGGCCTTCGCCTCCGTGGAGTTCAGCACGTCGTACGGACGCGATGCCACCTCGGAGGCATACTCCTTCGGCGGACGAATTGCGCGGAAAGGTTTGATTCTTACCATAAGTTCTCTCTTGTTCTAAAGTTGCAGTTCAGGTTCTTTCGAAAAAGAGAGGCGGGCACGACTCCTTGCCCCCGCCTCTCTCGTCTTTCGGTTTTGGCTGTTACTTGTTGACCTGGAATTTCCGGTTCCCGGTCTTCAGGAAGTCGACAATCTGACGCGCGGCGGCCAAGCCTGCATTGATGTTGGCTTCGGCAGTCTCGGCGCCCATCTTCTTCGGCGTGGCGAAGACCCGCTTGCCGAACTTCTCGTCCAGTTCGGCCTGGTTCCCCGCAGCAATGTCGGTGATGTACTTCAGATCCTCGCGCTCCGTGAGGGCCTGCATCAATCCGGCCTCGTCGATCACCTCCTTGCGGGCGGTGTTCACCAACGTAGCCCCCTTGGGCATCGACATCAGCAGTTTATAGCCGATCGAGCCTTTGGTTTCGTTCGTGGCAGGGATATGCAGCGAAAGAAAGTCGGAGCGTTTGTAAAGCTCCTCGACCGAGGAGACCTTTTCAACGCCGTCGGCCGTAAAGACCGCCTCGTCGGCAATGAACGGATCATAGGCGATGACATGCATGCCCAGCGCCTTGCCCTTGCAGCCAACCAGCCGGCCGACATGTCCGTAGGCGTGGATGCCCAGCGTCTTGCCCTGAATCTCCGTTCCCGTACCCGGCGTAAAGCGGTTGCGCGACATGTAGATCATCATCGCAATGGCCAATTCCGCCACGGCATTGGAGTTCTGGCCCGGGGTATTCATCACCACGATGCCGCGCTCGGTGGCGGCGGCCAGATCGACGTTGTCATAGCCCGCTCCGGCGCGCACGACAATACGCAGGTTCTTCGCGGCGGCAATCACCTCGGCAGTTACCTTGTCGCTGCGGATGATCAGCGCGTCGGCATCGGCAACAGCCTCGAGCAGCTGTCCCTTGTCGGTATATTTCTCGAGCAGCGCCAGTTCGTAGCCGGCCCCTTCGACGATCTCACGGATGCCGTCGACGGCCTTCTTCGCAAAGGGCTTCTCGGTTGCAACCAATATTTTCATAGCTTTCAAGATTTCAACATTCAACACTTCGGTATAGTCCCAGGCCTTCACTTCGCCCGTGAGGGTGTCATAGCCAGCCGGAACACACGTCACAAATGGCATGAGAATCCGTTATTTGGCGTGCTTGGCCGCAAACTCCTGCATGCACTCCACCAATACGCGGACACTCTCGATCGGCAGGGCGTTGTAGCACGAGGCGCGGAATCCGCCCACCAGACGATGGCCCTTGATGCCCACGATATCGCGGCTCTTGGTGAACTCCAGGAACTCCGGAGCAAGATCCTCATAGCCCTCCTGCATGACGAAGCAGATGTTCATCAGCGAGCGGTCCTCCTTCTCCACCGTGCCGCGGAACAACGGGTTGCGGTCGATCTCGTCGTACAGCAGCGCGGCCTTCTCCTGATTGCGGCGGTAGATTTCGGGAACTCCGCCGATCGACTTCAGCCAGCGCAGCGTCTCCATGAGCACATAGATCGGGAATACGGGAGGGGTGTTGAACATCGAGTTGTTCTCGACGTGCGTGCGGTAGGACATCATCGTCGGAAGGTCGCGCACGATGCGGTCGAGCATGTCCTCGCGGATGATGCCGAAGGCCACACCCGCCGGAGCGAGGTTCTTCTGCGCTCCGCCATAGATCATGGCGTACTTCGTCACGTCGACCGGGCGCGAAAGAATGTCCGACGACATGTCGGCGATCAGCGGAACGGGAGAGTCGAGATCTTCGTGATACTCCGTACCATAGATCGTATTGTTCGAGGTGATATGCACATAATCCAGATCGGCGGGAATGGCAAAGCCCTTCGGAATATAGGTGAAGTTGCGGTCCTCGGACGTAGCAAGCACCTCCACCTCGCCGTAACGCTTCGCCTCCTTGATGGCCTTCTTCGACCAGACGCCCGTGTTCACATAACCGGCCTTCTTGCCCAGAAAGTTGGCGGGAATCTGATAAAAATAGGTACTGGCGCCGCCGCCCAGGTAGATGATTTTGTAGTTGTCGGGAATGTGAAGCAGCTCCCGGAACAGGGCATCGGCATCGGCCATCACGTTGTCGAAATCCTTCGTCCGGTGGGAGATCGAAAGTATCGACAGACCCGAACCGTTGAAGTCCAGAACCGCCTGTGCCGCCTTTTCGATGACCTCGTCCGCCAGAATGGAAGGTCCCGCATTGAAATTGTGCTTTTTCATAATTCTTGGATTTGAAAGATCTCTGAGACGCTATTGTTAGTTAGCTAACACAAATGAAGGAATTTTTTTCCAGATTTCCAAATGTAGTCCAATAATTTTCATTACCCCTCTCCGTGCCGACGCTTTTTGAAGAGTTTTTATTATTTTTGTCGGCAAATAAATCCCTTTCCTATGGTAAAATCCATGACCGGCTTCGGAAAAGGCGAGGCCGCTTTCCAAAACAAGAAAATATCCGTTGAGATCCGCTCGCTGAACTCCAAACAGTTGGATCTCGCCCTGCGTCTGCCCTCCATCTACCGGCAGGCAGAATACGAAATCCGCACGCTCGTGGCCAAGGCGCTCCAGCGTGGAAAAGTAGACCTCTTCGTCTCGGTGGAGGCCCAGGCGGCCGAGACCTCGGCACACATCAATCGCGAAGTCTTCGCAGCCTACGCACAGCAGTTGCGCGAAACGGCCCGGGCCGCCGGGCTGACGACCGACACTCCGGAATGGGATGCCGTAGCCACCCAAGTCCTCATGCGTCTGCCGGACGTGGTGGCCACCGAAACCGAAGTCATCTCCGACGAGGAGCACGAGGCGCTGTTGGCCGCCGTGGAGTCGGCCGCCGCACACCTCGACGCTTTCCGCGAGCAGGAGGGTGCCACGCTGATCGCCGACCTGCTGCGCCGCGTCGACCTGATCGAGGAGTACAAGAACCAGGTCGAGCCCTTTGAGAAGGCACGCACGGAGAACATCCGCGCGCGGATCCTCGACAACCTTGCAAAACTTCCCGTGGACGTCGACCGCAACCGGCTGGAGCAGGAGATGATCTTCTACCTCGAAAAACTCGACATCACCGAGGAGAAGGTGCGCCTGACGAACCACTGCCGCTACTTCCGCGAGGTGGCAGCCTCGGAGGAGGCTCCCGGACGCAAGCTGGGATTCATTGCCCAGGAGATGGGCCGAGAGATCAACACCCTTGGCTCGAAATCCAACGAATCGAACATGCAGATCCTCGTCGTGAAGATGAAGGACGAGCTGGAAAAAATCAAGGAACAGGTCCTCAACCTGCTCTGAAAATCAAGAGAATCATCATGGGAAAGGTCCTCATATTCTCCGCCCCGAGCGGATCGGGCAAGACAACCATCGTACATCGTCTGCTGGAGATCTATCCGCAGCTGGAGTTCTCGATATCGGCTACCAGCCGCGCTCCCCGCGGGCAGGAACAGGATGGGGTAGACTACTATTTCCTCTCGCAGGAGGCTTTCCGTCAGGCCGTGGCCGAAGGTCGCTTCGTCGAGTGGGAGGAGGTCTACGCCGGAACCTGCTACGGAACGCTGCGCAGTGAGGTGGAGCGCATCTGGGCAAAAAAACACGTGATCGTCTTCGACGTCGACGTCATGGGCGGCATCAACCTCAAGCGAATCTTCGGCAACGACGCCTGCTCGGTATTCATCATGCCCCCCTCGATCGAGGAGCTCCGCCGGCGGCTCGTCACGCGCGGAACCGACGCCCCGGAGGTGATCGAACGCCGCGTGGCCAAGGCGTCGTTCGAACTGACCAAGGCCCCGGAGTTCGACCACGTGGTGGTCAACGACCGCCTCGAAGAGGCCGTGGCCGAAACTCGTGCAATTCTCGACGCGTTCATGGCCCGATAAATTCCGGGATATCCAAGATGAAAAAAAACGTCATGCTCTATTTCGGGTCGTTCAACCCGATTCACAAAGGACACATCGCCCTGGCGGAGTTCGTCATCGAACGGAAGCTGTGCGACGAGGTCGTGCTCATCGTCTCGCCGCAAAGCCCCTACAAGCAGCAGGAGGAGCTGGCTCCGGAGCTCGACCGCTTCGAGATGGCCGAGATCGCCTGCGCCGCCTCGCGCTATCCGGAACGGATCAAGCCCTCGGCCGTGGAGTTCCTGCTGCCAAGACCCTCCTACACGATTGACACGCTGCGCTATCTCGAAGAGGTGGCCGGCGGACAGATGCGATTCTCGATCCTCATGGGCGAAGATCAGCTCGCACGCCTCGACGGATGGAAGGAGTACGAACGCATCCTCGAATATCCGATCTATGTCTATCCGCGGCGCGGAGTGGCTACGGCGGAGTGCGGAAAGCGCGTGACGCGTCTCGACGACGCTCCGCTGCAGGATTTCGCGGCAACGGAGATCCGCGAGCGGCTTTCCCGCGGCGAGGACGTGGGGGAGATGCTCCCCGGGGGAGTGATCGACTACATCCGCAAAAAGGGGTTATGGAGTCCCGCCCGGCGCATCGAAGCTCTCTCGGAGCGGATCACCGCCGAACCGCGGAACGTGGAGCTGCTCGTCGAGCGCGGAAAGCTCCACTACCGCATGGGAGCGTGGGGCCCGGCCCTGAACGACTTCAACGCCGTGCTGCGTCTCGATGCCGGACACGTCGAGGCGGGGCAGTATGCACGCATGGTGCAGGAGATTCTCGAATTCCGATACAAAGACATATACAATCCCTGAAATGGCAAGACTGAAAATAGCCCTTCTGGCGGGCGGGGACTCCCCCGAACGGGAAATCGCCCTCCAGAGCGCCGCACAGATCGAAGCGGCGCTCGATCACACGAAATACGACATCACGGTCGTCGATATCCATCACCGCGACTGGCACTGCACGACCCCCGACGGACGCCGCTGGGAGGTAGACAAGAACGACTTCTCGATCACGATCGACGGAGAGCACAAGATATTCGACTATGCGTTGATCCTCATCCACGGCACGCCCGGCGAGGACGGCCGCATGCAGGGATATCTCGACATGATGGGCATTCCCTACTCGTCGTGCTCGATGGTCTCGTCGGTCGTAACCTTCGACAAGATCACCACCAAGCGCACGCTGGCCGGGCGGGTAAACCTCGCCCGCGAGCGGTTCCTGCGCCGCGGTGAGACCTATGACACGACGCAGATCGTCGGGGAGCTGGGACTGCCGCTCTTCGTGAAGCCTAATGCCAACGGCTCGTCGTTCGGCGTGACGAAGGTCCACACGGCCGAGGAGCTCCCGGCAGCCATCGACGTCGCGTTCGCCCAGGGCGACGAGATCCTCATCGAGGAGTGCATCCCGGGGCGCGAGATGGGTTGCGGAATCCTCATCACCCGCGAAAAGGAGTATATATTCCCCATTACGGAGATCGTCCCGAAGAAAGACTTCTTCGACTACGAGGCCAAGTACACCGCCGGACGCTCCGAAGAGATCACCCCGGCGCAGATCCCGGACGAGGTGCGCGCCGAGTTGAACCGGATGACACGTGAGGCATATCTCACGTGCCGCTGCTCGGGAGTCGTGAGGGTCGACTTCATCGTGACCCCCGAGGGAAAACCCTATTTCATCGAGCTCAACTCCATCCCGGGCATGAGCGCCGGAAGCATCGTGCCGAAGCAGGCCCGCGAAATGGGCTTGTCACTCGGAGATCTCTACGACCTGATCATCGCCGATACCTGTCGCAAATGATCGAGATCGATGACAAAATCGTGAGCGCCGATCTGCTGCGCGAATGTTTCGCCTGCGATCTGGCCCAATGCAAGGGTATCTGCTGCGTCGAGGGAAACGCCGGAGCTCCGCTGGAGGCCGACGAAGTGGAGATCCTCCGCCGCGAATACCCGAACTACCGCCCCTACATGAGCGGGGAGGGTGTCGAAGCCGTCGAGCGGCAGGGATTCATGGTACTGGACGAAGAGGGCGATCTGACCACGCCGCTCGTCAACGGTGCCCAGTGTGCCTACACGTACGTGGAAAACGGCGTCACGCTCTGCGCCATCGAGAAGGCATGGCAGGAGGGCAAAACGCCGTTCCGCAAACCAATCTCGTGCCACCTCTATCCGATCCGGCTGATGCGCTTCTCGAACGGCACCATCGGGCTGAACTACCACCGCTGGTCGGTGTGCGCCCCGGCCCGGAAGTGCGGCGCAAAGTTGGGCATCCCGGTCTACAAGGCCCTGCGCGAACCGATCATCCGACGCTTCGGCGAAGCGTTCTACCAGGCGCTGGAGGCCGCCGAGGAGTTGATAAAACAGCAATAGATGCAAACCGGAAACCATCCGGTGTATTCGAAAAACCTTTATGAAAATCCGTACCATGAGAAAATACCCCCTGATACTTCTGATCCTGACCGCGGCCTCAACGGCCAGCGCCCGCACTCCGCGTCCCTCACGGGCCGAACTGCAGGAGCAGGTCATCGAAGCAATGGCCGAGGCCGATTCGCTGCGCCGTCTCACCGATCTGCAAGGCTCCGCCATCGACTCGCTGCAAAGTCTCCTCGACCGTGCGGAGGCCCGGATGTCGGCCCGCGATATTGCCAACACGGAGGTATCGACACCCGTCGATCCCGAGCAGGCCGCCGCAGACTCCATCGCCACCCTGCAGCTGCGGCTGCAGCGCAAACAGATCGAATCGACGTTCGACACGAACGGGCTGACGGTCATCGACACCCTCAACTCGGGCAACGACGCCCTGCATGTCATTCTCTTCGGAAACAACACCTGGAAGTATGTCCGCAACCGTGCCGTAGCCCGCGACAGCACGATCTTCGAGAAGTATTGGGACACGAACTCGCTCTTCCCGTATCAGAAGGTCGACATGTCGTCGATGCCTCAGTCGGTGGTCATCGATCTGATCGACTCGACGAAGAGTTACCACTATCCCTACAAGGGGGCCGTGAACCCCCGCGGAAAGTACGGACCGCGCCGCGGACGCCGGCATCAGGGGGTCGATCTGCCGCTCAAGACCGGAGACACGATCTACGCCACCTTCTGCGGCCGCGTACGTCTTTCGAAATATGTCAGCGGGTACGGAAACCTCATCGTCATACGACATGACAACGGGCTGGAAACCTATTACGGACACCTCTCGGAGCGTCTCGTGGAGCCGAACCAGTGGGTCGAGGCCGGGCAGGTCATCGGACGCGGAGGTTCGACGGGACGTTCGACAGGTCCGCACCTGCACTTCGAGACCCGCTACTACGGGCAGGCGTTCGACCCCGAGCGGCTGATCGACTTCAAGAACGGCATGCTGTGCCGCGAGACCTTCCTGCTGAAGAAGTCGTTCTTCAGCATCTACTCCAACGCCGGGCAGGACTTCGACGACGAGGTGGCCAACGAGGAGCAGGACAAGAAGGAGGCCGCCGAAAAGGCTGCCATGCGTTATCACAAGATCCGTTCGGGCGATACGCTCGGTGCACTGGCCATCAAGTACGGAACGACCGTATCGGCCATCTGCCGGCTCAACGGCATCAAATCGACCACCATTCTGCGCATCGGCCGCACGCTGCGCGTCCGATAGCGGGGGAGTGGTTTTTCGGATGCCTCATCGCGACACGAGAGCGGACTCCGATCCGCGTCGCACTGCATACAGGTATCTCTAAACGGACGCGGGCCGGACATCTTCGAGAATGTCCGGCCCGCACGTGTATCCGCAACGGCGGATGGCTACTTCTTTCGTTGAATGGCGTCAATGGCGTCGATCACAGCCCCGCGGAAACCCTTGCGTTCGAGCTCCGCAACGCCGACGATCGTCGTGCCGCCCGGCGAGCAGACCGCATCCTTCATCACCCCGGGATGTTCCCCCGTTTCGAGCTGCAGACGCCCCGTGCCGACGATCATCTGGCTCACCATGCGGTAGGCATCGGCGCGTGCGAGGCCGTGCTTCACGCCGGCATCGGCCAACGCCTCGATGAACATCGCCACGAATGCCGGACCGCAGCCGCAGATCGTCCCGGCAAGTCCCAGCAGCGGGGTATCGACCGGAAGCACCAGCCCGACGTGTGAAAACAACTCTTCGAAGGCCTGCCATTGCGTTGCAGAGAGCGAATGGCGGCGTTCGCAGGCGATGATTCCCTCGCCGACGGCTACCGGCGTATTGGGGACCGTCGAGAGGTGTGCCGTACCGGGGGCAAGCATCCGTTCGTAGTCGTCGAACGTCACGCCCGCAGCCACCGAAACGACGATCTTCGACGCAAGCAGTTCACGGAGCGGTGCAACGACCGCTTCGACCTGGTAGGGTTTGACGGCGACGATCACCACGTCGGCAAATCGCACCGTGTCGGCCGACGAATCGAAGGCCCGAAATCCGTATGGCTCCGTATTGCGCTGCAGCTTGGCCCGGTCACGCGCCGAGGCTCCGATCTGTGTGGCGGAGACAGCCCCCGTGCGAAGCAGTCCTCGGGCCAGGCCCTGGCCCATATTGCCGAATCCGATAAATCCGATATTCATTATAGAGATCGTTTTGCGGCCGCGACACCATCTGCAGAGAGGGTCGCAGCGGTTATTCATGCCGTTATTTCGAGTAGTCGCGTTCGCCGAAGATCAGCGAACCGACGCGCACCATCGTCGCTCCGCACGCCACAGCCAGCCGATAGTCGTGCGACATGCCCATCGAAAGGGTGTCGAATGTCTCACCGAAACGGGAACGGAACTCCTCGAAGTACTGCTTCAGCGTCTCGAAATCGTGACGGACGACCGTCTCGTCGTCGGTATTGGTGGCGATGCCCATCACGCCGCGCACGCGGAGGTTGGGCAGCGCCGCCATGGGATCCGCGGCAAGGTAAGTCCGCAATTCGTCGGGATCCCAGCCCGACTTGGTCTCTTCGGCGGCCACGTGGATCTCGAAGAGGATGTCGATCACACGACCGCACTTCGCGGCCTCCTTCTGGATTGCCTCGGCCAGGTGGGCACTGTCGACCGAATGGATCAGCGACACGAACGGCGCGATATATTTCACCTTGTTGGTCTGCAGGTGGCCGATCATGTGCCACTCGATATCGCGCGGCAGCGCTTCGTACTTCTCGCGCAGCTCCTGCGGACGGCTCTCGCCGAAGATCCGCTGTCCGGCGTCGTAGGCTTCGCGGATCAGCTCCGCAGGGTGGGTTTTCGACACGGCGACCAGCGTCACGCCTGCGGGCAACGACTGTCGCACAAGAGCCAATTGGGATGCTACTTCTGACATATGGAAGGGTCGATGTTTTGCTTTTTCCCGGTAAAAATACGGATTTTCGCGCAAAAACGTTCGGGCCCGGGAGATTTTCCCGGGCCCGAACGTGTATTTCGTCGTCCGAAGGATTACTGCACCCCGACGATCTCCCGGCAGTTGACCGCCATGGGAAGCGTCCGCACCGCACCCGTAAGAGCGTTGTAGACATGGATCATCCGCACGCCCTCGCTCTCACACAGCAGGTAGAGCTCCGGAGCTTGCGATGCAGAAGCATCGGTCAGCATCGCAATCGACAGCACCGTGCCCGGAACCTCGGCCAGCGTCTCGGAAAAATCGTTCGCGGCGGCATCGTAGAGTTGCAGGCGGGTTCGGCCACCGACCGAAACGGCATATCCTCCGGTCAGTTGATAGCTCTCCGACGCCTCAGACGCGGAAGCGACACACCAGAAGGGAAGCAGGGCATCGGCCGTCAATGCAGGGCCCGTCTGGGATCCTCCGTGTATCGTCAGCGCCAGCGGCGCCCGGCGTCCATCCGTCAGGCGGAGGCTCATCAGCAGCAGATCGGACGTAGTCGCCACCGGGCAATCCTCGATCATCGCGGGCGTCACCTCCTCGGGCAGCTGCCACGTGTAGCTGCCTTGGCCGACAACGTAAAGCACGTCGTACTTCTCGGAGTAGGCAAAGCCCATCACATCGCTACCTCGGGGGGCACAGAGGGCCAACAGATCCATTCCTTCGAGATCCCGATAATGGTGCATCGTCAGATCGAACGCCGCTCCGCGACGGGCATCGGTCAGGCCCGAAAGGGTCCCCGATCCTGAAGCACTCACAACCGAATGCAGCGACTCGGTCTCCTGCAACGTATGACAAGGAACCGCTTCCCCCGTAGTGACGTCGATCCGTTCCACGGCGGTCGTACCCGCCACGGTAGGAATCAGCCCGTAAAGGCCCTTTTCGGGAAGCCCCTCGGCCACGCGGATCTGCCCCAGTGTCTGGATGAGTCCTCCGCGGAACAGGATCACGCTGACCGTCGAGGCGGGGTAGTGACCCGGAGCGAGGAAGGTCAATTCCGTGGACGTGCAGGAGGTCACGATACCCCGGACGCCTTTGGCATATCCCTCGGGAGCAAACTCCCCGGAGCCCTCCGTCCAGCGGATTTCGAACATGATCTGATCCCCTTCGGCAAATCCTTCGGCCGAAACCGTAACCTCGTCGCCGGCCATGAACTCTTGGCTTTCGGAGGGCATGACCACCTGTCGGACCAGTTCCGATTCACCGGAGGAGTCGCTCTTCGAACACGCTCCGGCAAGCAGGCCGACAAACAGCAGAAGCAGGATGCGCGGCATCTGAAAGGTATGAATATGAAATAGGTGTTTCATGCTTTGGTCTGTTTTGATGAGTGGATCCCGGCGAAAGCAGCGCGGCGTGCTCCGCATTCGGGAGTTCCATCCACAAAGATAGGAATTTTTTGCCATTTCCGAATAGTTTTCTATCTTTGTCTTCTGCATTTATGTCGAAACATCAAATAATCCAATCCCTCGTATGAAGAATATCCGATTGATCCTCGCGGCGACAGCTCTCGCCGCATACGGTTCGGTGTCGGCCTGCACCAACTTCATCATTACCAAAGGTGCCTCGACCGACGGCTCGGTGATGGTCAGCTACGCCGCCGACTCCCATTCGCTCTACGGAGCCCTCTATCACACCCCCGCCGGACGCTTCAAGGCCGGAGCCATGCTCCCCGTCACGGAGTGGGATACGGGCCGCTATCTGGGTGAGATTCCCCAGATCCGCCAGACCTTCTCCACGATCGGCAACATGAACGAGCATTCGCTCATCATCGGCGAAACGACCTACGGAGGTCGCGAAGAGCTCGTCGACACCACGGGGCGCATCGACTACGGATCGCTGATCTACATCACCCTGCAGCGCGCCAAGACCGCCCGTGAGGCCATCCGCACGATCGTCGAACTGGCTAATGCCCACGGATACGCCTCGAGCGGCGAGTCGTTCTCGATCGCCGATCCGAACGAGGCGTGGATCATGGAGCTTATCGGCAAGGGCTACAAGGATGACGGAAAGGGCGGAAACGCCCACAAGGGAATCGTCTGGGTGGCCCGCCGCATCCCCGACGGTTACGTCTGCGCACACGCCAACCAGGCCCGCATCACAACCTTCCCGATGGATGATCCCGAGAATTGCCTCTATGCCCCCGACGTGGTGGAGTTCGCCCGCGAAATGGGATACTTCGACGGCGAGGATGCCGACTTCAGCTTCGCCGACGCATACTGCCCGGCCGACTTCAGCACCGTGCGCAGCTGCGACGCCCGCGTGTGGGCCTTCTTCCGCACCGTAGCCGACGGAATGGACGCCTATGAGGACTACGCCATGGGATACAACCTCGAAAACCGCATGCCGCTGTGGGTGAAACCCCGCACGAAGGTGTCGCCCAAGACCGTCTTCGACTGCATGCGCGACCATTACGAAGGTACGCCGATGGACATGACCAAGGACCTCGGCGCCGGAGGCCACAACTGCCCCTATCGCTGGCGCCCGATGTCGTACGAGGTGGACGGCGTAGAGTACCTCAACGAACGCGCCACGGCCACGCAGCAGACCGGATTCTGGTTCGTGGGGCAGGCACGCGCCGACCGCCCGGCCGACATGGGAATCCTCTGGTTCGGCGTCGACGACGCCGCCACGTCGTGCCTCACGCCGATCTTCTGCTCCGCGCAGGAGGTTCCCGAATGTCTGAGCGAGGAGAACGGCTCGATGCTCGAGTATTCGCCCACGTCGGCATTCTGGCTCTTCAACCGCACGACGAACTTCGCATACATGCGCTACGACATGATCTCGGCCGACATCCGCAAGGTGACCGACAAGTGGGAAAACGACCACCTGGCGTTGATGGAGACCCTTCCGGCCCGTACGGGACGCATGTCGGATGCCGCACGCCGCAACTACCTCACGGAGCTGAGCGTCTCGACGGCTCAGGAGCTCTTCGACCGCTGGCAGCGGCTCAACGGATACCTGCTTGTCAAGTATGTTGACGGAAACGTCAAGAGCGAGCACGCCGACGTGTTGTCGTTCCTCGACGGAGACGGCTCGGCGGCACACTTCGTCGACAACGGCAACGGCAAGCAGATCCCCGGCAAGATCCAGTTCCCGGGTTACAACGAAAAGTGGAAGCGCGCCGTGGCCGCCGACAACGGCGAGGTGCTGCGCGTGCGCAAATCCAAATAAACGGTTTCGACAGACCTCAACCAAACCTGTAGGAAGATGAAATACGACATCCTGATCATCGGCAGCGGCCCCGGCGGATATGTGGCCGCAATCCGTGCCGCACAACTGGGCCGCCGCGTAGCGCTCGTCGAACGCGCCGAGGCGGGCGGCGTATGTCTCAACTGGGGATGCATCCCCACCAAGGCGCTGCTGAAAAGCGCCCAGGTCTACGGATACTGCTGTCATGCCGAACAATACGGACTCGAACTCGACGGCGCGGTGCGTCCGAATCTCGAAAAGATCGTCGCTCGTTCGCGCGCCGTGGCCGAAACCATGTCGCGCGGCGTACAGTTCCTGCTCAAGAAGAACAACATCGACCTGATTGCCGGAACCGGGCGTCTCGTCGCCCCGGGGCGCGTCGACGTCGACGGCACGGAGTACGAGGCCGACCACATCATTCTGGCTACCGGTGCCCGTCCGCGCGAAATGCCCTTCATTCCCGTTGACGGCGAGCATGTGATCACCTCGAGGCAGGCCCTGGCCATGACCCGTCTGCCCGAGACGATGATCGTCGTCGGATCGGGTGCCATCGGCAGCGAGCTGGCGTGGTTCTATGCTGCGCTGGGTGTCAAGGTCACCGTCATCGAGTACCTTCCGCGGATGATGCCCCTCGAGGATGAGGAGGTTTCGAAGGCCATGGAGCGCGCCTTCCGCAAGATGCGCGCCACGGTGCTCGTCGGCACGACCGTCAAGCAGGTGCGCGTCTCGGACGAAGGGCGTTGCGAAGTGGAGATCGAGGGCAAGAAGGGTGTCGAGATCCTCTCGGCGGAGGTCGTTCTGTCGGCCGTGGGCATTCAGGCCAACATCGAGGGAATCGGTCTCGAAGAGTTGGGCGTAGAGGTAGAGCGCGGCAAGGTCAAGGTCGACGAATACTACCGCACCAATGTCGAGGGCATCTACGCCATCGGCGACATCGTGCCGGGACCGGCGCTGGCTCATGTGGCCTCGGCCGAGGGTATCTGCTGCGTGGAGGCTATCTGCGGGTTGAATCCCGCACCGGTAGATTATTCGACCATTCCGTCGTGCGTCTTCACGCAGCCCGAAGTGGCATCGGTCGGCATGACCGAGCAGCAGGCCGCCGAGCGCGGGATTGCCGTGAAGATCGGACGATTCCCCTTCACGGCATCGGGCAAGGCCACAGCGGCTGGCGACCGCAACGGATTCGTGAAACTGATCTTCGACGAGGAGGACCGCCTGCTGGGTGCCCACATGGTGGGGGCATCGGTGACGGAGATGCTCGCGGAGCCGACGCTGGCGCGCAGGCTGGGTGCCACGGCTCATCAGATCGCCCGCACGATTCACGCTCATCCGACAATGAACGAAGGGGTGATGGAGGCCGCCGAGGCAGCCATGGGTGCTGCGATCCATCTGTAGTCGATTGTTCCGGCAGCATTTGCCGGTACAGATAAAGAAAGCCTCCTGGATGCGGGAGGCTTTCTTATTACCCGTTTAAGAAGCGGGAATTACAGGCGATAGCAGCCCGGCTAAAAGCCGGGACCAAGGGCACAGGCGGCTTTGAATGGAACAGATCCGCGTCCGCGCCCCCAAATATAACAGTCGAAGGCGTTGATAGGTTTGGAAACCCTTCAAGCTTTCCTTTGCCCTCCTAAAACCCGCCTCTTAGGCGGGCGGGGTAGCGGACGTCGCTCAGGAAGAGCCCCTGTGCCGGAGCCCCGGCACTCGATCGCGACAAGTCACGGCTTTCGATAATCGTCCGGAAATCCTCGGGCGTGTAGCGGCCACGCCCCACGTCGACCAGCGTCCCCACGATTGACCGTACCATGTTGCGCAGGAAACGGTCCGCACGGATCGTGAAGCACAGCACCCCCCGGTCATCGACCGTCCATGCGGCGTGACGGATATGACAGATGTTGGTGTGGTTGTTGGAGTTGAGTTTGGCAAACGACGTGAAGTCCTCGTACTCCAGCAACATCGCCGCGGCCCGGTTCATGCGCTCAACGTCCAGCGGCACGTAGTATTGCCATGTGGTATGGCGCGTGAAGGGATTCTTGTGCGGCTCGATGTAGTAGCGGTATTCGCGTTCGCAGGCGCTGAAACGTGCGTGGAGATCGTCCGCCACCGGCGTCAGGCTCTCCACGGAGATGTCGCCCGGAAGCAGGAAGTTCAGCTTGTAGACCAGCTGCCCAGGATCGGCGATCGGTGTCTCAATATCGAAGTGCGCCACGTAGTATGACGCATGGACCCCCGTGTCGGTACGGCCCGCCCCGGTCACCTCGATCGGCGTGCGCAACAACGTAGTGAGCCCCCGTTCGAGGGTTTGCTGCACGGTGGGTTGATCGGGCTGCCGCTGCCATCCGCAATAGGCGGCCCCGTTATAACGAAGTTCGAGAAAATAACGCATCGATTGCTTCTTTGGGGTCAAAGATACGTATTTTTTCCGCTCCGCATATTTCCCGGCCCTGCGGAATACGATAATGCCCGCGGGAGACGTTTGATTTCGAAATAAATTCGTATCTTTGCACGAAAACCTCCGACCGCCCGGGGAGGGTTCCAAACGCGGAAACGGCACTTGGATAAACCTCGGGCCCGGTGCGGGAAAATACGCTGAAAGCATGAAAGCAGCTATCATAGGTTATGGAAAAATGGGCCGCGAAATTGAGCGGATCCTCAAGGAACGGGGACACGAAGTGTGTCTGATCATCGATCTGGACAACGCCGCGCAACTTGACGCCGCCCATCTGGCGGGAATCGACGTGGCCATCGAGTTTACCACCCCCGCAACGGCTTACCGGAACATTCGCACGTGTCTCGAGTGCGGCGTGGCCGTGGTGAGCGGCACGACGGGGTGGACCGAGCGGCTTCCCGAGTTGCAGGAGCTCTGCCGCGAGCGGGGCGGCGCGATGTTCTACGCCTCGAACTACTGTCTGGGCGTCAACCTCATGTTCCGTCTCAACCGCCAGCTGGCCGCCATGATCAACCGCGTGGGCGGCTACAACGTACGCATCGAAGAGGTGCATCACACGCAGAAGAAGGATGCCCCGAGCGGCACGGCCATCACGCTGGCCGAAGGAATCATCGAGAACCTCTCGTCGAAGAAGGGGTGGGTCAACTATGCCCCCGGCATCGAACACGCCGCAAACCGCGTGGAGCGCAGCGAGGAGACCCCGGCCGACAGCATCGAGATCCGTTCGGTGCGCGAGGGGGCAATTCCGGGCATTCACACCGTGACTTACGAGTCGGAGGACGACATTCTCGAATTGCGCCATACGATCAAGAATCGCCGAACGTTGGCCCTCGGGGCCGTCGTTGCCGCCGAATTCCTCTGCGGAAAGCAGGGCGTTTACGGAATGGAAGACCTGTTGAAATAGTAGAAATAACATTCGCAAAATGATCAAGATCAAAGAGATACTGCGAAACAAGTGGTTCGGATTCTCCGCTGCGGCCGTATTGTACACCCTTTGGTTCGTCGTATGGACCGGAAACCTCTGGATGCTGATCGGTCTGCCCATCATCTACGACCTCTACATCTCGAAGCTCTTCTACCGCTACGTCTGGCGTCACAATGCCGAGCTGTGTCAAAAGAGCAAAACCTACAAGACCGTTTATGAGTGGGTCAACGCCATCATCTTCGCCACGGTGGTCGCCTCGCTCGTGCACATCTTCATCTTCCAGATGTATGTGATCCCCACCTCGTCGATGGAAAAAACCCTCCTGGTGGGCGACTATCTCTATGTGAGCAAGGTCTCCTACGGACCGCAGATGCCCAATACGCCGCTCGCCATGCCCTTCATGCATCACACGATGATCTTCTCGAAAACGAAGAAATCATACTCCGAAGCGATAAAATGGCCCTATCACCGGCTCAAGGGGCTCAAGCCCATCCGCCGCAACGACGTGGTGGTATTCAACTTCCCGGCCGGTGACACCGTACTGCTCGAGAATCAGAACGTCACCTACTACGACGTGCTGCGCGAGTTCGAGCAGACCTTCGGCAAGGAGGAGGGACGCAAGCGTCTCAACGAAAAGTACACGGTCATCAGCCGTCCGGTCGACAAGCGCGAAAACTACATCAAACGGTGTGTGGCGCTCCCCGGCGACTCGCTCCAGATCCGCGACGGCCAGGTGTATGTCAACGGATCCCCGCAGGAGGCCATACCGGGCATACAGTTCCAATACATCGTCCAAACCTCGTCGCCCCTGACGCAGTATGCCATCGACAACCTCGGAATCAGGGAGTACAGCGGCAACGGTGCGGCATACTACATGGCGCTGACCGAAGAAACGGCCAAAAAGGTCGAGGCGCTCGACAACGTGATCTCCATACGCCGTTACATCTTCTCGCCCAACACCGACGTATTCCCCCAATGGGACGACGCCCGCTGGAGCCAGGATAACTACGGTCCGATCTGGATTCCCAAAAAGGGCGCTACGGTGGAGCTCACGCTCGAAAACCTGCCCCTTTACCGTCGGATCATCGAGGCCTATGAGGGGCATACGCTCGACGTGCGTGATGGCGTGATCCTCATCGACGGTGCACCCGCCACAAGCTACACCTTCGCCATGGACTACTTCTGGATGATGGGCGACAACCGCCACAATTCGGCAGACTCCCGATTCTGGGGATTCGTGCCCGAGGACCATATCGTCGGAAAGGCCTCGTTCGTATGGCTGTCACTCGACGCCAAGAAGAGTTTCCCGGCAAACATCCGCTGGGAGCGGATGTTCAAAAAGGTGCGTTGAGATGTCCGGTGACGACCGTTACCGCACCATCGAGGCCCCGGCCGAGGCAGCTCTGCGCGAGCGCAGCAGCAAATTCCTCGCATTCATCTATCCGGTGAGTTCGGAGGAGGAGATTCATGCGCGGATCGACGAGCTGCACAAGCGATACTACGACGCCACGCATCACTGTTACGCCTGGCGGTTAGGGCCCCGCGGCGAACGGTTCCGCGCCAATGACGACGGAGAGCCCTCGGGAACGGCCGGAAAACCGATTCTCGGGCAGATGCTCTCGAACGACATCACCGACTCGCTGGTGGTGGTGGTGCGCTACTTCGGAGGGACGAAGCTCGGCGTCCCGGGGCTGATTGCCGCCTACAAGGAGTCGGCCGCCGAGGCCATCGCTGCGGCACGGATCATAGAACGGACGGTGGACAGAACGGTGACAGTAGACTTCCCCTATGTGGCGATGAACGACATCATGCGCGTGGTCAAGGAGGAGCAGCCGCGCATCGTCAGCCAGCAGTTCGACAACCTCTGCACGCTGTGTCTCTCGATCCGCGAGAGCCGCGCCGGGAGTCTCGTCGAAAAGCTCCGGAAAGCCGGAGGGTCTATCGCCGGGGAGGTCTGAAATCCACAACACGAAACGACAACGAAATGCCGGGGATGCGACCCCGGCCAAAACAGTACGATGGAACACGAAAACTGCATCTACATAAAGGGCGCCCGCGTCCACAACCTGCGCAACATCGAGGTCGAGATTCCTCACGAAAAGCTGGTCGTCATCACGGGCCTCTCGGGTTCGGGAAAGTCGACACTGGCGTTCGACACGATCTTCGCCGAAGGCCAGCGCCGCTACGTCGAGAGTCTCTCGGCCTATGCCCGGCAGTTCCTGGGAAAAATAAACAAACCCGATGTCGACATCATCTCGGGAATCGCACCGGCCATCGCCATCGAGCAGAAGGTCAATACGCGCAATCCCCGCTCGACAGTCGGGACAACCACCGAGATCTACGACTATCTGAAGCTGCTGTTCGCACGCATCGGGCACACCTTTTCGCCCGTCTCGGGCCGTGAGGTGCGCTGTTACAGCGTCGACGACGTGGCGGCGTGGATCCTCCGTCACGAAGGACAGCGTGCGGTGATCGCCGCACCGCTGGTGCTCGGGTCCGGGCAGGGACTTATCGAAAAGATGACGCTGCTGCTCTCGGACGGTCTGATGCGCGTGCAGGTCGGCGGCGAAACCCGTCTGATCGAGGAGGTGCTGCCGTCGATTGGACCCGGAACGCGAGCCGGAGAGTTCCGCGTGGTGATCGACCGGCTGCGCGTCGCGACCGACGACGACACGCAGACGCGCATCCGCGACTCGGTGGACAGGGCATTCTCCTACGGAGCGGGCGTTTGCGTGGTCACGACCGACGAGGAGGTGCAGGAGTTTTCGTCGCGTTTCGAGGCCGACGGCATCGAGTTCGAACCCCCGACTGAGCATCTGTTCAGCTTCAACAATCCGCTGGGGGCGTGTCCCCGTTGTGAAGGATACGGAAAGGTCATCGGAATCGACGAAGACCTCGTGATTCCAGACAAGAGCCGCTCGATATACGACGATGCCGTGGCGTGCTGGCGCGGCGAAACGATGCGGCGATGGAAGGATGCGTTGGTGGCCAACGCCAGCAAGTTCGGATTCCCGATCCACACCCCCTTTTACGAACTTACCCCCGAGCAGAAACGCCTGCTGTGGCGCGGAAATGAATATTTCCACGGACTCGACGAATTCTTCGAATACATAGACTCCGAACGGCGGAAGATTCAGTTCCGCGTAATGAAGGCTCGCTACACGGGAAAGACCGTATGTCCCGAATGCGGCGGTTCGCGCCTGCGAAAGGAGGCCCTCTACGTACGCGTCGGAGGGCGGACGATCGCCGATCTGGTGCGCATGCCCGTCGATGAGCTCATCGCATTCTTCGGCGCGCTGAAACTCGACGAACACGACGAAAAAACAGCCGCACGCATCCTCGTGGAGCTCCGCAACCGGCTGCAGTACCTTGCCGACGTGGGTCTCGGATATCTGACACTCGACCGGCTCTCGTCGACCCTCTCGGGCGGCGAGAGTCAGCGCATCAACCTCTCCACGTCGCTCGGAAGCAACCTCACCGGATCGCTGTATATCCTCGACGAACCCTCGATCGGGCTGCATCCCCGCGACACGCATCGGTTGATCAAGGTCCTCAAGCAGTTGAGAGATCTGGGAAACACGGTGATCGTCGTCGAGCACGAGGAAGAGGTCATTCGCGCCGCGGACTGGATCGTGGACATCGGGCCCGGAGCGGGATACAACGGCGGAGAGGTAGTCTTCAGCGGCCCGCTCAAGGAGCTGTTCGCATGTCCGCGGAGTCTCACGGCAGACTACCTCGCCGGACGGCGCGAAATTCCCGTGCCGCTGTCGCCCCGCGCGTGGAGCAACTCGATCGTCATAAAGGGCGCACGGGAAAACAACCTGCGCAACATCGACGTGAGGATCCCGCTCGGCGTAATGACCTGCATAACGGGTGTGAGCGGTTCGGGAAAATCATCCCTCACCAAGGGAATTCTCTATCCGGCCCTGCGCCGCATGCTTTACGACACGGGAATCAAACCGGGTGACTTCGACGGCATAACGGGTGACGTGCGTCTGCTCAAATCGGTCGAGATGGTCGACCAGAACCCCATCGGCAAGTCGTCGCGCTCGAACCCCGTGACCTACATCAAGGCCTATGACGAGATCCGCAAACTCTTCGCCGACCAGCCCTACGCACAGCACAACGGCCTGAGCGCAGCGGCCTTCTCGTTCAACGTCGCCGGAGGCCGCTGCGAGGAGTGTCAGGGCGAAGGCGTCATCAAGGTCTCGATGCAGTTCATGGCCGACGTCGAACTGGTCTGCGAAGCCTGCGGCGGAAAGCGGTTCCGTGACGAGGTGCTGGAGGTGAAGTACCGCGGGAAGTCAATTTACGACGTGCTGGAGATGACCGTCGACGACGCCATAGCCTTCTTCGGTGACGATACGGCGAATGCTACCTGCCGCCGCATCGTCGACCGGCTCAAGCCCCTGCAGGATGTGGGGCTCGGGTATGTCAAGCTCGGGCAGTCGTCGTCGACCCTCTCGGGCGGCGAAAGTCAGCGCATCAAGCTCGCATCGTTCCTCACGAAGGAGAGCATCGGCGGGCAGGTGATGTTCATCTTCGACGAGCCCACGACGGGGTTGCACTTTCACGACATCTCGAAGCTGCTGGCAGCGTTCAACGCCCTGATCGAAAAGGGGCATACGATCGTCGTGGTGGAGCACAACATGGACATCATCAAGTGCGCGGACTGGGTCGTCGACCTCGGGCCCGAAGCCGGAACGGAGGGAGGACGCATCGTCTTCGAGGGAACACCCCGCGAACTGGAGCAGTGTCCGGCAAGTCACACCGGAGTCTTTCTCAAACAGCACACCGCCCGGCAGCATTAGTCCGTACAGCGAAGAGACGCTGCAGAACATCGCGGAAAATCCGCACGAAACACGAAAAACACTACATGGAGGAATTCTATACCTATACGCTGCCCAACGGCATCCGCGGCATTCACCGGCAGGTACGCGGCTCGGTGGCCCACTGCGCGCTGGTCATCGGTGCCGGAAGCCGCGACGAACTCCCCTCGGAGTTCGGTCTGGCACACTTCACCGAGCATGCGTTCTTCAAGGGGACCGAGCGTCGCAAGGCGTGGCAGGTCAACTGCCGCCTTGAAAACCTCGGCGGAGAGCTCAACGCATTCACCACGAAGGAGGATACGACGATTCATGCCACGACGCTGCGCGGCGACTTCGCAAAGGCCGCCGAACTGATCGCCGACATCGCCTTCCGTTCGACATTCCCCGAGCGGGAGCTGGAGCGCGAAAAGGAGGTGATCGTCGACGAGATCAATACCTACAAGGACTCTCCGGCCGACCTGATCTACGACACGTTCGAGGACATGCTCTTCGAGGGGTCGGAGCTGGGGCACAACATCCTCGGGCGCAAAGCGGCGCTGGCCCGCTACGACGGCGATGCGATCCGTCGGTTCCTCGCACGTACGCACACGACCGACCGAATGGTCTTCTCGTCGATCGGAAACTTCTCACCCCGGGTGGCCGAAGCCGTCGCCAAGCGGTATTTCGGCGAGCAGGAGGCCTCCGTTCACCGGTTCGAGCGGGTGGCTCCCGCACCGTACCGTGCCTTTGAGAAGAGCGTGGCGAAGCATACCCATCAGACCCATTGTCTGATCGGAAACCGTGCATACGGTATCGGAGACGACAGGCGTCTGCCTCTGGCCCTGCTGAGCAACATCCTCGGAGGACCGTGTGCCAACTCGCTGCTCAACGTTGTCGTGCGCGAACGCCACGGGTTGTCGTACAACATCGAGTCGTCGTACACCCCGTATGGCGACACGGGCATTCTGGCCATCTACTTCAGTTCGGACCACGGCAATGCCGGGCAGTGCATCGAATTGATCGAAGGGGAGCTGCGGAAACTCCGCACCGAGCCGCTCTCGACCCGCAGGCTCTCGATGGCCAAGAAGCAGTTCATCGCCCAGCTGGCCATCTCGAGCGAAAGCAACGAAAGCTACATGCTGAGCGCCGGAAAAAGCCTGCTCACGCACGACGAAGTGGATACCATGGAGCAGGTCTACGCCAAAATTCGCGAACTGACTGCCGTACAGTTGACCGAGGTGGCCGAAGAGGTCTTCTCGGGAATGTCGCGGCTCGTATATCATTGAGACCATGGACGCACTCGAACGATACGTACATGAGCATTCGGCTCCCGAGGAGGAGTTGTTGCATGAATTGGACCGCGAGACGAACCTGCGGGCCGTGGCTCCGCGTATGCTCTCGGGCCACATTCAGGGCAAACTGCTCGAGATGATCGTCAGGATGGTCCGGCCCCGGAGGGTATTGGAGATCGGAACCTTCACGGGATATTCGGCCCTCTCGATGGCCGCGGGACTCGAAGACGGGGCCCGGTTGGACACCATCGAGGTGGATGACGAACTGGAAGAGTTCACGCAGTCATGGTTCGACCGTTCGCCGCACGGCGCGAAGATCCGCCTCCACATCGGTTCGGCCCTGGAGATCGCCCCTCAGCTCGGCGAGGTATACGATCTGGTCTTCATCGACGGCGACAAACGTGAATATCCCGACTACTACCGCATGCTGATGGGAGACAACGGTTCGCAAGCGCTGGTACACGGCGGTTCGGTATTGATTGCCGACAACATCCTCTGGTCGGGAAAGGTCGTGGAACCCGTAGCCCACGGCGACCGTCACACGCAGGCGTTGCTGGAATTCAACCGCATGGTTGTAGAGGATCCGCGCGTGGAGAATGTCATCGTCCCGCTGCGCGACGGACTGAATCTGATAAGGATAAAATAGTGTCAGAAAAATGGAAATCAAGGAATTACAGGAAAAGGTCGACGCCTGGATCAAGCAGTACGGTGTGCGTTACTTCTCGGAACTGACCAACATGGCCTGTCTGACGGAGGAGGTGGGGGAGTTGGCCCGTGTCATGGCCCGCACCTACGGAGACCAATCGTTCAAGGAGGGTGAAAAGGCTAATCTGGCCGATGAGATGGCCGATGTGTTGTGGGTGCTGGTCTGTCTGGCCAACCAGACAGGCGTGGATCTCACGGCCGCCGTCGAGGCGAACTTCGCCAAGAAGACCTCCCGAGACAAGGAGCGTCACCTCCACAACGAGAAGCTGAAGGGTTGATGAGGGGGTGAGATAAAAATTACCTCTGCAACAAATTGCCCCGTGCCGGAGCCTGCTGGCGCTCCCGACACGGGGTTCGCTTATGGTAGAAAGCGGTTTATGGAATACGAAAAGCTGCGAATGTTCATCCAGCATTGAACGGGCAGATGCACGCGGCCGGCTCCGGGTTCATCGGAACGCTGCGGACTGCACATGGGTGCATCATCATTTTGCCGTGAAGTTCCTGCTGACCTCCGAGATCCGGATTGGCACGGCCTGCTGCACCGACCGACGCCGAGCCTCATCCAGTGCGTCGAACGGCTGGCCGAACCACTGGCGGGAGAGGTCGCTGCGAAGTCCGGCGTAGACCTCCGACAACGCCTGCTGCACGTCGGTATAGACGGCATAAGGCGTCTCGCGGGTCACCTGAATGCCGAAAATACCCCGGCTGACCTCATACTGCTCCGTACGGCCGTCAGGCAGGAGGATCTCCTGCGGACGGCTCTCGGAGAGCGTCCGGTCGTCCGAGGAGTTGAGCACGAACTCACGGGCACGAGCCTTCAGCTCCTCCACGCCGCACGCCTTCAGATGACCCCATGTTCCCGCAAGAATCTCTCCCCTGGCATTGATCAGCACCATGAAACAGTTGCGCTCCGCCATCGTCAAATGGTACGAGTCGGGGTATTTCGAATCGACCGGAACGACATCCGAAAGCTCCAGAACCTCGACCCTAGCGTTCGGGGCGTCGGGCAACGTCTCGATTCGGGGTGGAAGAACCCGGTCGATCTCAGCCTCTCCGTCAACCGTCTTGTACTGCACGCGCAGCGCACAGGATTCACGCAACAACTCCTTGACATCGGTCACGGCGCCCATCTGCACCTTGCCGGCGACACGGATCGTAACCGTCATCTGCGGACGCTCCTCCTCGGAGAGGCTGTCGCGCTTTTCGGAAATGCGTCTCAGAAGGTCGTCGCCCGAGCCGGGCGTACCGTCAATCCACATCGAGTCACGGCACAATCGCACCTCGATCATGGGAGAAATGTCGGCCGCAGGACGGATTGTGTCGGCGGGAGGCTCGGTGTCTCGCGTGGTAAAGCTGCATAGCATCATCATTCCGGCCACCACGGGGATGGCTGCGCCGAACCGCAGGGCGGCATGGCGCCGTTTTCTGAATCGTGTCATCATGGCAAATCGGTTTTTGGTGAGTGAATGATTCAACCCGCAGGCTATATCCGGATTATAACCGAAGAGTTGATGGAACAGGACGATTCGATAACGCGTAAGGTCATAACCCGCGTCAAGAACATCGCGGTCGGCCTCCCACTCGTGCACCTCGCGCAGCCACCGCTGGGCAATCCACACGAAGGGATTGATCCACAGCAGGCACCGCACCGTTTCGGCAAAAAGGTTCTCGACCGAATGGCGGTGGCGGATGTGGCTCGCCTCGTGACAAAGCACCATCTCGCGTCGTTCGCCCTCGTAGCCCTGGCCCAGGTAAACCGTGCGCAGGAACGAGAAGGGGGTTGCCACGTGCGGGCTCTCGGCCAGCGTGTAGCCCTTGCAGGGCGTCAGGCGCGCCCCCCGGCGCAGACGCCGCAGGCGGGCAAGGCGTACGGTCAGCAATCCCAGCGACACGGCGACAACCGCAGCATAGATGGCGGCGAACCCTCCGTAGAACAACCGGCGCCAGTCGAAAGGCTCGGGCAGAACCTCTCGGGCAGCAACGGCCGTCGCAACAGGCTCCGGGGCGGGGGAGTCAACCAACAGGGGTAGCATCGGAATCGGATCCGGAGCGGGGTAGAGCGGGATATCAAGGGCCGGAATGACGACCGAAAGAGCCAGGGCTGCCAGCAGGTAGCGGCGACAGGCGCAGAAAGAGACCCTGCGTACCAGCAGCAAGCGATAGAATACCAGCAGGGCACCGCTGCAAAAGAGTACTTCGAGGAGGTATAGCAAGGGTGATTTCATGGCGTCGCAGGTTTAGCGGGGTGCAAATGCGGTTTCTACTGTCTGTTGCGCAGCATGGTGAGGATTTCATCGGTCTCCTGGGCCGAAAGCGATCGGTTTTCGGAGAAGAACGACACCAGGCGGCTCACCGAGCCGTCGAAAAAGTTGTCGAGCACCGTATCCATGTAGCGGCGCGCATAGGCATCCTTCGAAACAAGCGGGTAATACTCGTAGGTCTTGCCATAGGCCTTATGGCCCACGAAGCCCTTCTTCTCAAGAATGCGCACGATCGTCGAGACGGTGTTGTAGGCGGGGCGGGGTTCGGGCATCTCGTCGAGAATCCCGTGGACCACCGTCGCGCCTTTGGCCCAGAGCACCTGCATGATCTCCAATTCGGCGCGGGTCAGCTCCTGGGGGCGGTTTTTTACGATTTCTACCATAACGAAAATCTTAGTTGATCCGATACAAAGATAAAACTAAAATCTTAGTTATACAACTAAAAAATTAATTTTATTTACAGGACAACCCCAGAAACCCGTGTATAGTAGGATTTGCAAGGAGGGATAAAGGCGATAGAAATAAAAAGAGTAGAAGCGGAAACGGCGACGCGGCCGGGGACTGTATTGAACAAAGATCACCCGGAAACAAGAGTATATGTCGGATGAAGGGAGGAGGAATACATGATCCTGCTGATCAAAAACCGACACCGGACGAGATCATCCGGCAGACAGAGAAGACTGCCGGGACAGGATTCGACATCCAAAAAAGCCGGGACCCGACGAATCGGATTCCGGCTTACAGTCTTCGGCAGGGTAGTCGCTACACGAGCTTCAACTCCTCCTTGATCTTCTCGATCTTGGCGTCGAGTGCAGCAAGCGTCACATCGAACTCCTCGACCGAAGCCAGCGGAGCCTTCACGCCAAAATAGAACTTGATCTTCGGCTCCGTACCCGAAGGACGCACCGAAACCTTCGTGCCGTCCTCCGTGAACCACTGCAGCACGTTGCTGCGGTCCTGTTCGATCGGGGTCTTTGCGCCCGTCTTCACATCGGTCGCTTCCAGTGTCTGGAAGTCGTTGATCTTCACGATAGGGGAACCCAGGATCATCTTCGGGGGATTGGCACGGAAGTCGACCATCATCTGCTGGATCTGCTCAGCGCCCTCCTTGCCCTTGCGGACCACCGAGACGAGGCCCTCGCGGTAGAAGCCATACTTCACATAGAGCTCCTGCAGCCACTCGTAGAGCGTCAGCCCCATCGTATCGCGCGCCCACGCCGCAGCCTCAGCAGCCAGCGAGCAGGCCGAAACGGCATCCTTGTCCCGCACGTAGTCACCGGCCAGGTAGCCAAACGACTCCTCACCGCCGCCGATGTATTTCGCCTTGCCCTCGTTCTCGCGGATGATCTTGGCGATGTACTTGAAGCCCGTAAGGCAGTCGTAGCACTTCACGCCGAAGTGTTCGGCCACGGCGTTGGCCATCTGCGACGTCACGATCGTCTTCACGACATACTGGTTGCCGTCCAGTTCGCCACGCTCGGCCCAGCGCGTAAGCTGGTAGCTCATCAGCAGCACCAGCGTCTGGTTGCCGTTCAGCAGCACGTATTCGCCCTGCTTGTTGCGCAACGCCACGCCGATACGGTCCGAGTCGGGGTCCGTAGCCAGTACCAGATCGGCGCCCTCCCGGGCCGCCAGGTCAATGGCCATCGACATCGTCTTGCGCTCCTCGGGATTCGGGGACTCCACGGTCGGGAAGTTGCCGTCGATGACCGCCTGCTCCTTGACCATGATGACATTCGTGAAACCGAACTTCCGCAGCGACGCCGGAACGAGCCGTACGCCGGCTCCATGCATCGGCGAGTAGACGATCTTCATGTCGTGGTACTTGGCAATGCTCTCCGGCGAGAGCGACAGCTCGTGGATCCGATTGAGGTAGATCTCGTCGAACTTCTCATCCAGCGTATGGATGTTCTCGGAATGCTGACCCGTGAGCACCATGTTGACGTCGGTGATCTTCTCCACCTCGTCGATGATGTTCTTGTCGTGAGGTGGGGTCACCTGCGCGCCATCGGTCCAGTAGGCCTTGTAGCCGTTATACTCCTTGGGGTTGTGCGAGGCCGTGATGACCACGCCCGAGTGGCACTTCAGCTCACGGATCGCAAAGCTCAGTTCGGGGGTCGGACGCAGCGCGTCGAAGAGGTACACCTCGAAGCCGTTCGACGCGAAGATATCGGCAACACGCTCGGCGAACATCCGTGAATTATTGCGGCTGTCGTGCGCCACGGCAACACGCACCTGCTCCCCGGCGAAGTTCTTCTTCAGGTAGTTCGCAAGGCCCTGTGTGGCGCTACCCACCGTATAGATGTTCATGCGGTTCGTGCCCACGCCCATGATGCCGCGCAGACCGCCCGTGCCGAACTCCAGGTCCTTGTAGAAGCTCTCGACAAGCTCCTTCATATCATTATCAATCAGATACTTGACCTGCTTCTTCGTCGCTTCGTCGTAGTTCCCTTCCAGCCAGGACTGCGCTTTTTTCAGTACCTGCTGTTCCAATTCATTGGCCATAAGATATCGGTTTTATTTATAATTTGTTCGGGGTACAACCCAAAATATTTATATGCAAATATAACAAATAAAATTCGAATATTCACTATCAGCAAGTTAAAATCAAAGCCCCGAAAACCGTTGTTTTTCTATATATAAAAAAAAGAGATTTGCAACCGTTTTTTGGAAATCTTTTCGCAAATTTATTCACAACTTTGTGTCATCAAAAATCGCAATCCTTCGACATGATCAACAACACGCAGGCATATGGCGACATGTGGCAGAACTGTCTGGACCGAATCAAGGCCCAGACCTCCGAAGAGGAGTTCCGCAAGTGGTTCCAGCCCATCGTTCCGCTCGAATTCGACGGGACAACCCTGCGGTTGAAGGTCCCCAACGAAAGTTACGTCCGCCAGATCGAGAAGAACTATATTCCGTTCCTCAAGCCCATCATCTCGCAGCTCTACGGACAGCAGACGCGCCTCCACTACGCCGTGCCTCGCACGACGGCGCAGCCCGTGCCCGTAGCCTCGGATGCCGATACGACGGCCATCTCGCGATTCAGCACCCAGACCAACACGGCAAATATAAAAAATCCTTTTGTCATTCCCGGTCTGAAGAAGATCATTATCGATGCACAGCTGAATCCCAACCTGACCTTCGCGACGTTCATCGAGGGAGAGTGCAACCGTCTGGCCCGCTCGGCAGGCATGTCCGTGGCCGTCGACCCCGGAAACACACCCTTCAACCCCTTATATATATATGGAGACTCGGGGTTGGGAAAGACACACATCGTGCAGTCGATCGGTCATGAGGTCCAGGCCCGCCATCCCGAACTGCAGGTCCTCTACGTCTCGATGAACAAGTTCCAGGCGCAGTTCCAGACCGCATACAAGAATGGCGAGATCCCCGACTTCATCCACTTCTACCAGATGATCGACGTGCTGATCATCGACGATATCCAGGAGCTCACCGGAAAGCCCGGAACGCAGAACGCCTTCTTCAACATCTTCAACCACCTGCAGCTGGCCGGAAAACAGCTCGTGCTCACCTCCGACAAGCCCCCCGTGGAACTGAAGGATATCGAGCAGCGACTGCTCACCCGCTTCAAGTGGGGACTCTCGGCGCGTCTCGATACCCCGGACTACGACACGAAGATCAAGATCATCCGCGCCAAAGCGCAGAAGCTCGGCGCCGAGATCTCCGACGAAGTGGTCATCTATCTGGCCGACAACATCTCGGCCAACGTGCGTGAGATTGAAGGCGCCCTCTCGTCGCTGGTGGCCAACGCCTCGTTCCTCGGGCGCAAGATCACCACGTCGCTCGCCCGGGAGATTCTGAAGGTCTACGTGAAGCTCTACCAGAAGGAGATCACCATCGACCACATCATCCAGGTGGTGTGCGAATACCTGAACCTTGACTTCGCGCGCTTCAACTCCTCGGAGCGCACGCGCGAAATCGCCCAGGCCCGGCAGATCGCCATGTATCTGGCCAAACAGCACACCAAGGCACCGCTGACGGCTATCGGTTCGGCCATCGGAGGCCGCAACCACGCCACCGTGCTCCACTCGTGCAAGGCTGTCTCGAACCTCATGGAGACCGACAAGGCCTTCCGCCGCCAGGTCGAGGAGATCGAGAAGAAGGTCCTCGCACAATGACCGTCGGCGCGTCCGCCGTGGAAACAAAAGCCGTGACATCTTTTGTCACGGCTTTTTTCGTATCTTTGCCTCCTCAGAACCCTAAAACCCATCGCAACATTGAAGATAATTGCGCTCGCCATATTGGCATCCGCCGCATTGATGACCGGATGCTCCTCTGATACACCGATCTCCTATACCATTCAAGGAGAGGATCCTTCGTTCGTCGACGGGCGGTGGATGTATGTTCTCACCTATGCCGGAGGCCACGAAACGGTCATCGACTCAGCCCGGATCGAAAACCACGCCTTCACAATGCAGGGCCGTTATTCCTATCCGGTCAGCGCCTTCCTTTATATGGGACGCGGTGCCGACGGCATGCAGATCAGCGCCTCGGACTTCATTCTCGAAACCGGCGACCTGGTGGTCGAAAAGCCGGCAGAAGGAATCTTTCTGCTGGCCGGAACACCTCAAAACGACCTTTACAACGACCTGCCGCGCCGGATAGCCGAGATCGAGGCCAGCGGCCGCCCGGCACTCCGCCGCGCCGAGACCCGCGACAGTCTGCTGCACGCCATCGTGCTCGGAAACCGCAACGCCCTGGCCTTGACGCTGCTCGACGTGGAACTTCAGGAGAAATCGGGAGAGGAGGTCTCGGCTCTGCTGGACTCGTTCCCCGAGGCCATGCAGCACCATCCTGCCATGCATGACCTGCGTACGCGTATCGATCGCATGTGCACCGACGTCGGCAAGCCCTATGTCGACATCACGGGGCTGACGCCCGAGGGCGACACGCTCGCGCTCGGCGAGGTGATCCGCCGCCCGGAATGCCGATACGTACTGTTGGACTTCGGGGCCCTGTGGTGCGGCCCCTGCCGGGCGGAGTTTCCGAATCTCGCGGCGCTTCGTGAAAAATACGGATCGCGGGGATTTGAAATCTTCGGCGTTTCGTTCGACAGCTCGCCCAAACGGTGGCGCGAGTGCATCGAAACCTTCAAGATGGGGTGGCCCCAGGTGCACCAGGGATTCGGCCGCGCGCCGCGCGAGACCGAAGCATGGAACGACTATGCGCTCGACGGAATCCCGGCCTGCTTCCTGATAGACTGCTCCGACGGGCGGATCATCGCCAAGAATCTCCGCGGCGAAGTCCTTGCCGAAAAGGTCGCACAACTCATGGAATAATCCCCGCAGCCCATGGATCAACCGAAGCTTGAACGCCTGCTGCGGCTCATGAAGCTGCTCACGGCAAACACCACCTACAATGTCGATCAGCTGGCCGAACGGCTCGACATGTCACGACGCACCGTCTACCGCTACATCGACACCTTCCGCGAGGCGGGATTCGTCATCAAGAAGTCGGGAGACTGCATCCGCCTCGACAAGGAGTCGCCACATTTCCGCGACATCTCCCAGCTGGTCCACTTCACGGAGGAGGAGGCCGTCATCCTGAAGCGGGCCATCGAGAACATCGACGATACGAACCTGCTGAAACAGAACCTCAAGCGAAAACTCTACTCGGTTTACGACAACCGCACGCTGGCCGACACGGTCGTGCGCGGGAAGAACGCCCCGAACATCCATCGGCTGATCGAGGCCATCGAGGAGCAGCGACAGGTCGTGCTGCACGGATACCAGTCGGCCCATGGCGGAGAGGTGCGGGACCGACGGGTCGAGCCCTTCGCCTTCACGACCAACTATGTGCAGGTGTGGTGTTTCGACACGGAGGACGGCAAGAACAAACTCTTCAAGACCGCCCGCATCGGGGAGGTCGAGTTGACAGACTTGTCGTGGGAATACGCCTCCGAACACCGTGAAGGGTTCATCGACGCCTTCCGCATCCACGGAGAGCGGCGGCACCGCGTGAGGCTGGAGCTGGGAATGCTGGCCTACAACCTCCTCTGCGAGGAGTATCCGCTCGCCGAGCGCGACGTGAAGCCGCTGGGACGCGGGCGCTGGATGCTTGACACCGAGGTGGCTTCGATGGCCGGCGTGGGTCGGTTCGTCGTGGGGCTGCTGGACGACATTCGAATCGTCGAGAGCCCCGAGCTCACGGCCTACATCAAGCGATACATTGCCGAGAATCTGAAATAAAATCACTGAAATAGAATATCATAGAATATCACAAACATGATCGACGAAATTCTTGCCTACAACCGGAAATTCGTGGCCGAGAAGGGCTACGAACGCTTTATCACGGACAAATACCCCAACAAGCGAATCGCTATCGTCACCTGCATGGACACGCGTCTCGTCGAGCTGCTCCCGGCGGCCCTCGGATTCAAAAACGGCGACGTGAAGATCATCAAGAATGCCGGAGGTACGATTACCAATCCGTTCGACAGCACGGTGCGCAGTCTGCTGGTAGCCATCTACGAACTGGGTGTCGTCGAGGTGATGATCATCGGTCACACCCATTGCGGCGTGCAGGGGATGGACAGTGCCGAAATGCAGCAACTGATGAAACAGCGGGGGATTCCCGAGCAGCACATCTCGCTGATGAAGCACTGCGGAATAGACCTCGACCAATGGCTCCACGGATTCGACGACACCGAAGCCGCCGTACTCGAAACGGTCGATCTGGTGCGCAACCATCCGCTTGTACCGGACGACATCGTCGTGAAAGGGTACATCATGGACTCCACGACCGGCGAGCTGCATCCCCTCGGGAAATAACCCCCGATGTCTCCGGCATGGTGCCAAAGAAAAAAAAGACGTTTGTCGCATGAAGGTCCGAATACGGAGAGTAGGATATTTTTTATCTTCGTGATTATTTCCGAATGTGTGTCACAACCTGTCACAACGAAGCCGTTCCTTTGCAGTGTGAACCGATAAAACACAACAACTATGGGAACAGCCTACAAAATCAGATGCAAGCACTGCGGTGCTCAGTTCGACCACTACATGCAACCCGGATACGGCATCCTGCCGATGTGCGTGGGATGCGGCGAATATGTCGAAACACAGACGGCAATACGGTGTCCGGCCTGCCACCAACGCCTCAATACCACACAGGAGGAGTTCAACGAGCAGATCGAGGTGACATACCAATGGGATTAGGCGACAAAAAAGTCCGCCGGAAAAGGTAGAGATATCGGGATTTTTACTATCTTTGAAAAGTATTATCGACTTATCGAAACTCTATGGCACAGTTGCAGGAAGGGGAGATGGCTCCCGAATTTCAATCAACGACACAGGACGGCGAACCCTTTTCGTCGGCCGATCTCCGCGGGCAGCGCACGATTCTCTACTTCTATCCCAAGGACAACACCTCGGGGTGCACGCTCGAAGCCAAGAGCCTGCGCGACGGAAAGGAGGAACTCGCCCGCATGGGATTCCGCATCGTGGGCGTAAGCCCCGACAGCGAACGCTCGCACCGCAACTTCTGCGCAAAGCACGAACTGAACTTCACGCTGCTGGCCGACACCGACCATTCGGTATGCGAAGCCTTCGGCGTGTGGGCAGAGAAGTCGATGTACGGCCGCAAGTACATGGGCGTCGTGCGAACGACCTTCGTCATTGATGCCCAGGGGCGGATCGAGAAGATCTTCCGCAAGGTGGACACCAAAAACCACTATCAGCAGATCGTGGAGGCCTACAAGCAGGAGTAAACATACATCGTTATGCCATCGGACCGCAGACAACACCATCAGAATGCAAAATCGGAGTTTCGGAAATTCCGAGGAGTCATCGCGGTCGGAATGCTGTTCGGATTGGCAGGCATCATAACGGAGGCCCGGGGGCAACAGCCCGAGCTAGCGGCCAGTGCGGCAAATTCCGCAACATTAAGCGAAATGGCGCATGAGGCCATGGGGGAGATGGAGATTCGGCTGCTGCCCGTGGAGAACGACCTGCCCCTCTTGCGCGAGCAGAGTGACCCGATTCTGCGGGCCCGCATGCGCATCCGCGAAGCCCGGCGTGAACTCGCCATCCGGCAAGCGCTCGACGCCGCAGCCAGGACTCCCCGGAGCACGAAACCGCAGGACCCGTCGACCGTAGTCGGCGACTGGCGCTTCAGCATCGGCAACAACGGCAACTGGAGCCCCTATCTTGACCGGGAGTTGGATGCCCGCAACCTCTCGTTCCCGATGCGCAAGGACTCCCGGGCCGACAAACGCACCGATCAGCAGCGGGCGCTCGATCAGTTAAGGCGACAGAACCGATAGGGTATCGGAGCCCGAAACAGAAGGGAAGAGGCCCATTCGGATGAATACGAAACAAGTAAAAGACCATAAAAACAACTCCGGGAGATCCCGGGACATAGCGAACAAATAACACAATGGCAGAAAAAGTACCTGTTAACGCGGACAAGCTCAAAGTCTTGGACGCCGTCATGCAAAAGATAGAGAAGGATTTCGGCAAAGGATCGATCATGCGGATGAACAGCTCCGAGGTGAACGATATCCCGGTGATTCCTACCGGATCGATCACCCTCGACATGGCGCTCGGCGTCGGCGGTTATCCCAAAGGTCGTGTCATCGAGATCTTCGGCCCCGAATCGTCGGGTAAGACCACCCTGGCCATCCACGCCATCGCCGAGGCCCAGAAGGCCGGAGGTATCGCCGCCTTCATCGACGCCGAGCACGCCTTCGACAGCTTCTATGCACAGAAGCTCGGCGTAGACGTCGACAACCTGCTGATCTCGCAGCCCGACAACGGCGAGCAGGCCCTCGAGATCGCCGATTCGCTGATCCGTTCGAGCGCCATCGACATCATCGTCATCGACTCGGTGGCGGCTCTTACGCCCAAGGCCGAAATCGAAGGCGAGATGGGCGATTCGAAGATGGGCCTTCAGGCCCGGCTCATGTCGCAGGCACTGCGCAAGCTGACATCGAGCATCTCGAAGACAAAAACCGTCTGCATCTTCATCAACCAGCTGCGCGACAAGATCGGTATCGTCTACGGAAACCCCGAGACAACAACCGGCGGTAACGCCTTGAAGTTCTACGCCTCGGTGCGCATCGACATTCGGCGCGTCTCGGTCATCAAGGACGGGGAGGAGCAGCTCGGAACCCGCACCAGAGTCAAGGTCGTGAAGAACAAGGTAGCTCCTCCGTTCAAACGCGCCGAATTCGACATCATGTTCGGGGAGGGAATCTCCAAAATCGGCGAAATCATTGACCTGGGCGTGGACTACGGCATCATCAAGAAGGCCGGATCGTGGTTCTCCTACGGAGACCGCAAGATCGGGCAGGGGCGCGATGCCGTCAAGGAGCTGCTCAAGAACGACAAGGAACTCGCCGACGAAATCGAAGCAAAGGTCCGCGAGGCAATGAAAACCCCGAAAAAGGAGTAGCCCATGGGATATACTGCCGAGGATGAAGCGTTGATCAAGGAAAAATGGGATGACCTCCTGCTTTCGTGCACCAAGATCTGCAAGAACGACCAGGACTGGAATCTGATCAAACGGGCATTTTTCCTGGCCAAAGAGGCCCACGAGGGGGTAAGGCGCCGTTCAGGCGAACCTTACCTCCTGCATCCTATTGCAGTTGCCAAAATCGTCATCGAGGAGATCGGGCTCGGCGTCAAGTCGGTTGTCGCCTCGCTGTTGCACGACGTCGTCGAAGATACCGAATACACCGTCGAGGACATGGAGCGAATCTTCGGCCCCAAGATCGCCTCGATGGTCGACGGTCTCACGAAAATGTCCGGAGTCTTCAACGCCGACACCTCCGAACAGGCGGAGTACTTCCGCAAGGTGCTGCTCACGCTCTCCGACGATGTGCGCGTGATCCTCATCAAGATCGCAGACCGCCTGCACAACATGCGCACGCTCGGCGCCATGCCCCTCAACAAGCAGATCAAGATCACCGGAGAGACCATTTATCTCTTCGCGCCGCTGGCCTACAGGTTGGGGCTCTATTCGATCAAGAGCGAACTGGAGGACCTCTGCATGAAGTACCGCTTCCCGCAGCAGTATGCCGAGATCACCCGCAAACTCCAGGAGAGCGAAGCCTCGCGCAGGGAATTTATCGACAAGTTCAATGCTCCGATCATCGCGGCTCTGAACCGCGACAACATCAACTACGAGATCTCGGGACGCGTGAAGAGCGTCTACTCGATCTGGAGCAAGATGCAGCGCAAGCAGATCTCCTTTGAGGAGATTTACGACCTATTCGCCATACGCATCGTCTTCAAACCCCTGCCGTTTCCCTCGGAAAAGACCCAGTGCTGGCAGATCTATTCGACAATCACCGACATCTACACCCCCAAGCCGGACCGCCTGAGGGATTGGATATCGATGCCCAAGGCCAACGGATACGAAGCACTCCACTCGACAGTCATGGGACCCGACGGCGTATGGGTCGAGGTGCAGATCCGCACGCAGCGCATGGAGGATATTGCCGAACGGGGATTTGCGGCCCACTGGAAATACAAGCATGCCACCATCTCGCAGGACGAGGACGAATTCGACAAGTGGCTGAAGCAGATCCGCGCTGCGCTGAACAGTCCGACGGAGAGCGCCGTAGACTTCCTGGATAACTTCAAGTTATCGCTATACACATCTGAAATAGTTGTATTTACACCCAAAGGAGAAGCCCGCAAAATGCCCTACGGGGCCACAGCTCTCGACTTTGCATACGACATCCACTCGAAGATCGGGAACAGCGCCATCAGCGCCAAGATCAACCACAAGCTCGAACCCATCACCACGCAGATCAACAGCGGTGACCAGATCGAGATCATCACGGCCGACAATGCGCGTCCGAAGCCCGAGTGGCTCGACGTAGTCACCACGGCCAAGGCCAAGCAAGCGATCAAAAGCTTCCTCAAACGCGAACGTCAGAACAACATCGAACGCGGCATGCAGATGCTCGACGAAAAGATGAAGTCTCTCAACGTCAAGCTCAGCGGTAGAGTGCTGCGCAAGATCATCCCCATCTACGACAGCAGCAACAAGGAGGAGCTGTACAGCAAGATCGGGGCCGGCATCATCTCGCTCGACGATCTGGACAAGGCGCTAAAAGTCAACGCCAAAAGCAAGATTCTCAAGTTCTGGACCCTCTTCATACCCAAGAAGGAGGAGGACGAGAACGACGACATCGCCGCAGGCGACATCACTCCGGCGGCCGATGCCCCCGCGACGGAACCGCAGTTCATCATCGCCGAGTGTTGCAAACCCATCCCCGGCGACAAGGTGATCGGGTATCGCGTACCCGCCACCGGAAACATCATCGTCCATAAGGCCACGTGCGACGAACTGAACCGGCTGGCCGCACAATACGGCAAGAACATCGTCAAGGAGGAGATCAAATGGTCGCAGCACAAGGCCATGTCATACCTGGTTACCACCGAGTTGCGAGGTATCGACCGTCAGGGATTGCTCCTTGACCTGGCCAAAACCGTGAGCGCCGACTTCAACATCAACATCCGCGAAGTGAACATTCACAGCCACGACGGAGTGTTCGAAGGCAGCGTCAGCCTCTATGTGAAGGATGCAGAAAGCCTCAACGCCCTGATGGACAAGCTGCGGCAGATAAAAGGCATTGAAAGCGTCAAACGTATGATAAACTGATACCGGCATGGAAGATATCGGAACGATCATCTGGGTGTTGGTAATCGCCGGAATAGCGTTATCAAACCTCGGCTCGAAGGCCCGGAAGGCCCGTGGAAAGGGGAGTGCTCAACCGCACGACGAAGCTTGGCCCGCGTCGGAGGAGCACCCGGAGGCTCCGGCTCGACCGGAGATTCCGCGCATGCCGGAGATCCTCGGTATGCCGCGTCGTGCGACGCCCAAAGTTACCCCGCAGCAATCGACAGAAGGATCCCCGGCATGTCATTCCGACAAAGAGCAGAAAACCCTGTCGAAGTTGAATCCATCCATCGAGCAGCATGGAAAGCCCTCATTGGTCCAGCACAGAGCCTTTGAGACCGATGCACGACGAATTGCCCCGACGACAGCTCAACACGGCGCAATGGCTTCAGTCAGTCCGGAACCGGATGCAAAGACAAACGGATGCAACCGGCAGGAAAGAAACCGGGGGATCGAGGCAATCCTCGGCGAGGAGTTTGATCTGCGGCGGGCTGTCATCTATTCGGAGATTCTGAAGCCCAAATTCGATGAGTGACCTTTCGGCAGGAGGTGAAACCTGCCAGTGGAACACGAGCATTACCAGACAACCATGAAACCGATGTCCCCCAAGGAGCCGACGGCTGAAGAGCGGCGCTGGCGTGCAGCCGCAGAGGATCCAGCCCGCATAAAACGTCATTTGAGGGTGCTATACATCCTCCTCGGAACGTGGTGCATGCTGACCATAGGATGGTGTACAGCAGCTCTTTGCGGCGTATTTTCGATCGGGTGGGCAAATATCATCATCCTGTCTACCGGATTCCTGAATATCGGGATCGGAATCGTCAACAACAGACGCATATTGGCCGGAAAAAAGCCCATCTAGAACGGCGCCAATCCCACGCCTCGAAGCACTGGAAAAGGGGACGAGAATCGCCAAAAAACGTCACGGGGCATGGTCGCAAGAGGTTCGAACATTTCATAAATCCGACATCTCATAAAACGAACAAATATGGCAACGATTTTTTCTCGCATTATCGCAGGGGAGATCCCCTCGTACAAGGTCGCCGAGGACGACCGCTACTATGCATTTCTGGATATCAATCCGCTGGTCAAGGGACATACGCTTGTCGTCCCGAAACAGGAGGTGGACTACCTGTTTGATCTCGACAACGAGACGCTGGCCGGAATGATGATATTCGCAAAAAAGGTTGCGGCAAAAATCCGCCGCGAAATACCGTGTAAAAAGGTCGCTGTAGTGGTTTTGGGCCTCGAAGTTCCGCATGCGCACATCCATTTGATCCCGATTCAGAACGAAAGTGACGTGGATTTTCACCGCGAAAAGCTCCATTTGACGCCTGAAGAGTTCCAGGAAATAGCCGATAAGTTATCGAAACAAACAGGCTGTTAACAAATATTTAAAACACATAGAATCAAAAAGGTAGAGGTGAAAATACCTCTACCTTTTTTGTTTTATTTAACATAATGTAGCGTCAAAGAATACCAAATGAGATAAGAACCTTAACAGGAATCCGAAAAACAGCAAAAAGTATTAATTTTTACAGAATAGGGTAGTGTAATTTACATTTGTTAATACAAGGATATTGTGGGAAAGATATAATTGTATACTAATGTAAATCTCACAACTGTTTAACCGCTGTTAATATATAGAATTGGAAAATATATTGAGTGGGGTAGTAAACACCGATTCTAAGCCGCATTTTATAGAATCAAATCACTAAACTTTATATATAAATGCGCATATAACCAGACATTTATATGATTAAATTAAAGTGTAAATTCATATATATACCTATGAAAGGCGTGTTATGGGGAAGGTGGGCCTGCAAACGTATTATTTTTCAGATAAATATATTTATAATCAGTTTTTTATATCATTCAACATAAAGCAATAGTAGATAAAAGGGATTTACAAAGTTTTAACGATATTATGTTGTTGACAATTGTAAACTTTATCCACACTTATTAACATTTTACAAATGTGCATTTTTCTTGCTTTACAAAAGAAAAGTGTTTATATTTGTAAAAAATTGCCCCATGAAAGCCAAAATCCTCGAATTGATGCAGCGCGAAGGGTTGAAGCCCGGACAACTCGCCGATCTCCTTGACATCAGTCCGGCTATCATCTCCCACGTCCTCTCCGAGAGAAACAAGCCCAGTCTCGACCTGCTGTGTAAAATTCTCAGACGGTTTCCCCAGATCAATCCCGACTGGCTGTTGCTCGACGATCCAAACATGTATCGCCGTTCGACGGGCGCAGGCAGCGAAGTTCCGGGGAGGCATCCGAGTACAGAAGTGGCAGGATGGTCTGAAGGTGGAATGAATGCTGTCGCAACAGCCGGATCCGCAGGTGCAGCATCGGGAGACATCGCTCCTGGCAAAGAGGCTTCGGACCCCAGGAGCCGCGGCAACGGATTTCAGGGAGGGCTGTTTGATATCACGGGAGCTGTCTCCGCATCACAAGGAGAAAGATCTCCGGAAGCAACAGCTGCTGCTGGAACATTCGGAAGTCAGGGTCGGCTTCCCGGAGCGGCAGCAACCGCAGATGGACGACCGGCTGCAGGCTCCGGCCACGGGACAAACTCAACTCCGATTCTCAGAGTAGTCATCTGCTATGCCGACGGAACATTCGAGGATTACCGTCCGACATTGCGATAAAATAATTTTCACGTATCTCCGCACGGAATATCGCATTCTCCAGAAGTTCCACGCGACAGTTATTTTCGCCCTAATCGGAAACGGGAACGTGTACGATCCAACCATCCGGAAAATCCTATCTCCGGAACATGGAGTCCGGAGAGATTGCTCAATAACGAATTATGGCTGTATACATCTTCAGAAAATTACAAGCCGAAGAATACGGATTACTCAGGGAGTTCCTCTACGAGGCGATCTTTTTGCCGGAGGGCGTTCCCGCGCCGCCGCGTGCGATCGTCGAGGAGCCGGCATTGGGCTGCTACTGGCGTAGGTTCGGAAAATCGTCATACGACATGGCTCGATGCGCCGTAGAATTGGGTTCAGAACAGATCATCGGGATTGCATGGTGCCGCGCAATCTCCGGATTCGGGTATGTTGGAGATGGAATTCCCGAACTGGCCATGGCTGTCAGAAAGGAGCACAGAATGCGTGGAATCGGAACGCGGCTGCTCACGGCTTTGGTCAATGCCGTAAAGACCTCAGGTTGCCGTGGCGTATCACTGGCTGTTCAGAAAGAAAACTTTGCGTTCCATTTATATGATAAATCGGGATTCGCTGTCGTCCGTGAAACTCCCGAAGAATACATTATGTTATATCAAACAGGCGAGGTTGAGGCTTGAAAATGAAAATTTGCAATCAGAAAATGGAATAATATTTACATTATGTTAAATTAAGGCAGGGTAAAAGGTGGGGTAAAGAGATGTAAAAATGAAACGTCTCCTACTTGCTCATGACTCTAAGCAACACAGAGGAAAGAAAACGGGATATCTGGTGCATGATTCGAAGATCCGAGTGAGAAAACGACGCTGATACATTTAACAATGCAAAATTTCGACGTTTTTACGGGATCGAGCGGTCAGAAAAAGTAAATCACGGCATTATTTATTACCTTTGCAAAGCATTTGCGACCCATTGGGCCCAACGCACGCTGGAACAACAACCATGAAGCAAATAGTATCCCTGTTAATCGCTGCCGCCATTTGCACAGCTTGCACCACAAATCCGGCGGCAGACGATAATACCATGTACGTCTCGATCCTGCCCCTGCGCAGCATCGTGCAGGGAATTGTCGGCAACGACTTTCCCGTAGAGGTGCTCGTGCCGGCCGGAGCCAGTCCCGAAACCTTTGAACCGACTCCCAGGCAGTTCACGGCGCTGAATCGCGCACAACTTGTTTTCAATGTCGGGTTGATTGACTTCGAGAAAACACTCCTCGCAAAGGTCGCAGATCCGGAGAAGGTTGTCGATCTGAGTCGCGGGATCGAGCTGCTTGAAGGCAGTTGCGCCCACGGGGATGCACACGACGGAAAGAAGCATACGCATGGTGTGGATCCTCATGTGTGGACGGCACCCAAAGCGCTGATCCAAATGGCGGGAAATGCCTTTGAAGCCATTCATCAGCGCTATCCCGACTCCCTGAAGTACGAGTCTAACTACAAGAAAATCTGCGAGGAGCTGGAAGCACTCGATGCTCGCACGGCCGCAAAGATTGCCGGAAGCGGAATGCGCTATTTCATCATCTACCACCCTGCCCTCACCTACTACGCCCGGGATTACGGCATTGAACAGGTGGCCATCGAGGAGGACGGGAAGGAACCCTCGGCACGCCGTCTGGCCGAGATCATCCGAAAAGGTCGTGAGGATACAATACGCAAGGTATTCTATCAGAGTCAGTTCCCGGCATCTGTCGTCGAGGCCGTGGCTCGCGACATGGGGGCTGAGACTGTCGAAATAGACCCTCTGAGTGAGGACGTCGTTGCCAATATCGACGTCATAACCGATCTAATAACCTCCCGACAATGAATCTGGTGACACTGCGCGATGTCGGCGTTACATACGATGGCGTCGAGGCGCTGGAACACGTCAATCTCGAGATTGGAGAAAAGGACTTTCTCGGAGTCATAGGGCCAAATGGCGGCGGGAAAACAACCCTGGTAAAGGCCATTCTCGGAACCGTACCCCACACGGGTGAAGTGAAGCTTGCACCCGAGCTGTTTCGCGGAAGCGAGCGGCTGATCGGATACATGCCACAGATCTCGAACTTCGACCGGGCATTCCCCATCTCGATCCTTGAGGTTGTGATGTCGGGGCTGCAGGGACGGCGCGGATTTCGCTCGCGCTACACGAAGGCGGATCGTTCGAAGGCCCTGCAACTGCTCGAAGAGGCCGGAATCGCCGAAGCGGCACGGCATCCCGTGGGTGAGGTCTCCGGAGGGCAGCTTCAGCGGGCCCTGCTGTGCCGCGCCATCATCGCCGAGCCCCGGCTGCTGATCCTCGACGAACCGACGAACTTCGTGGACAACAAGTTCGAAAAGGCCCTCTACGACTCTCTACGCGAGTTGAACAAACGCATGGCCATCGTCATGGTGTCGCACGACATCGGAACCATCACCAGCGTGGTAAAGGAGATCGTGTGCGTGAATCGCCACGTTCACCGCCACCACTCGAACATCCTCACCGAGGAACAGTTGCGGAATTACGACTGCCCGATTCAGATCGTCTCTCACGGCATGGTTCCCCACACCGTACTGGAGCATCATCCGGGAGACTGCTGCCGCGATCACGAATAGATAGATGGACTGAACGCATACCAGCCAAGAAAACGAAGCGGTGCAGATCCTTCAGAGGATCCGCACCGCTTCATGCATGAAAAACGGCTGTGCGCTATTTCTTCTCGTTGATGGCGCTCAGGCGCTCGAAAAGTTTGTCGAACGAATCCTCCATCTCGGCACGCAGCGCGGCGTAGTGCTTGCGCACCAACGACGGATTGTGCGGCTCGGCAGGATTCATCACCTTGACGAACAGATCGTTGCGAAGTGCAACGGCATCCTGCATCACGGCGAAGACTTCCTGCTCCTTAGACGGCTGGAAGCACATCGCCATATCGCAATCGAACAGCACCTCCTCGAGGCGGTAGTCGATCTCCTTCTTCAGGGTTCGTAAATTTGCCATATCGGTATCGTGTTTAAAATTTTGCTTCGACAAATATAGAAAATCCTTTCGGATTATCAAACTCTTTCCTTGTCCGGCAGGCTACATGCGCTCCGGAACGTCGATGCCCAGCAGCGCCATGCCACGGCGGATGACACGTGCAACCTGCTGTGCAAGGGCCAGGCGCATCGAACGGACGGCAGCATTCTCCTCCCGCAGGATCGAATGGTCGTGGTAGTAGCCGTTGAACTGCTTGGCAAGGTCATAGACATAGGCCGCAAGAATCGACGGCGCAAAGTTGTCGCCGGCGGATTTCACCAGGGCCGGGTACTCCGTCAGCATCTTGATCAGGTCGATCTCTTCGGCAAGCAATGGAACGTCGCTCCCGACCTCGGCAGCGGACGCTACCCCACTCTCGGCCGCCTTGCGGAGCACCGAGCAAATGCGTGCGTGGGTGTATTGGATGAAAGGGCCCGTATTGCCGTTGAAGTCGATCGACTCGCGCGGATCGAACAACATCGTCTTCTTGGGGTCGACCTTGAGAATGAAGTATTTCAGAGCGCCGAGGCCCACCATCGTCGACACGGCGTCAGCCTCCTCCTTCGTGCAACCATCCAGCTTGCCCAATTCGGCGGACATCTCCCGGGCCGTCTGTACCATGGCCTCGATCAGGTCGTCGGCATCGACTACCGTGCCCTCGCGCGACTTCATCTTCCCCTCGGGAAGCTCCACCATACCATACGAAAGGTGCGTGATGTGGTCACTCCACTCGGCATAGCCCAGCTTCTTCAACACGAGCTTCAGCACCTGGAAATGGTAGTTCTGCTCGTTGCCTACGACGTAGATCATGTCGTCGAGCTTGTTGTCCTCGAAGCGGCGGTAAGCCGTACCGAGATCCTGCGTCATGTAGACCGACGTGCCGTCGCCGCGCAGCAGCAGTTTCTCATCCAGTCCGTCGTTACGCAGGTCGATCCACACCGAATGGTCCGGACGGCGGTAGAAGACGCCCTTCTTCAGACCCTCCTCGACAAGCGATTTGCCCAGAAGGTAGGTCTGAGACTCATAGTAGACCTTGTCGAAATCGACACCCAGGGCCTTGTACGTCACGTCGAAGCCAGCATAGACCCAGCTGTTCATCTTCTCCCACAACGAGTACACCTCGGGATCCTTCGCCTCCCACTTGCGCAGCATCTCCTGCGCCTCGAGCATGATCGGCGCATTCTTCTTGGCATCCTCCTCGCTCTGGCCTGCTGCCATCAGCTCCTTGATCTGAGCCTTGTAGTGCTTGTCGAACTCCACGTAGTATTTGCCAACCAGGTGGTCGCCCTTCATGCCCGTCGACTCCGGAGTCTCGCCGTTGCCGTAGAGCTTCCACGCCAGCATCGACTTGCAGATGTGGATACCGCGGTCGTTGACAAGGTTCGCCTTGATCACCGTATGGCCGTTGGCCTTGAGGATCTGAGCTACCGAGTAGCCCAGCAGGTTGTTGCGGATATGCCCCAGGTGGAGCGGCTTGTTCGTGTTCGGAGACGAATATTCGATCATGATCGTCCGGCCCGTCGCAGGAGCCTCGCCGTAGTGCTCGTCGGCGGCTAGCTCCGTGAAGCGGCCCGTCCAGAACGATGCGTCCAGCACCAGGTTCAGAAAGCCCTTGATCACGTTATAGGAGCGGATCTCCGCAACGTGCTCCGCCAGGTAGTCGCCAAGCTCCCGCGCCGTGGCCTCCGGAGATTTCCGGCTCCGCCGAAGCAGCGGAAACGTCACGAGCGTATAGTCGCCCTCGAACTCCTTGCGCGTTTTCTGGATCTGAAGCTGCTCGTCGCCCAGCGGCCCGTAGAGAGCCTCCACCGCCTGGCGGACAGCCTCCGTAAGAAAGGTCTCGATATTCATATTTCCAGTTCGATTTTGACCGCAAATTTAACGCTTTTCGGCGAATAACCAATCCCTTCGGCACCTTTCTTTTTGCTTTTCGACCGACTTGCACTATCTTTGCACATCGCAACACCCCTGTCCGAACATGGAAATTCTTATCATCGTCCTGCTGATCCTTCTCAACGGAGTCTTCGCCATGTCTGAAATGGCGCTCGTCTCCGCCCGCAAATCGAGCCTCGAAATGCAGGCCCGGCAAGGCAGCAGCGGCGCCCGCAGAGCCCTGCGCCTGGCCAAAGACCCCGACCGATTCCTCTCGACCGTGCAGATCGGAATCACCCTGATCGGAATCCTCACGGGTATCTACTCCGGAGACACTCTCGCCGCAGACTTCGGCGAGAAACTCGCCCGGATGGGGATCCCCCTGCGCACCGCAACGGCCATCGCGCAGGTGGTCATCGTCATCGCGGTCACCTACCTGACGATCATCTTCGGGGAGCTCGTCCCCAAACGCATCGGCATGAATGCCGCCGAAAGAGTCGCCAGAACGGTCGCCCGTCCCATGGGGCTCCTCTCGCTCATCGCCTCGCCATTCGTATGGCTGCTGGCTAAAAGCACCGCCGGGATCACCCGCCTGCTCGGCATCCAGAAGACGGAAAGCAAGGTTACGGAGGCCGAAATCCGGTCGATCATTCAGGAGGGCGCCGAGGACGGCGAGGTCCAGGAGGTCGAACAGCAGATCGTCGGGCGCGTCTTCTCGCTCGGAGACCGTACCGTCGAGTCGATCATGACCCATCGCAGCGAAATAGCATGGATCGACGTGGCGATGTCCGTCGAGCAGATCAATCAGATCGTCGCTCAGGCCCCGCACAACCGTTATCCCGTCGGCGAGGGAAGTCTCGACAAACTGCTCGGGGTGGTCTATCTAAAGGACCTCTTCCTGCACCTTAACGAGCCCGGATTCGACATCCGCCGGATCCTTACCCCCGGAAAGTTCTTCCACGAAGAGTTCGAGGTCTACAACGCCCTCGAACAGCTCCGCTCCGAACAGCTGGGATACGGCATCATCTGCGATGAATTCGGCGTGACGCGCGGAATCATCACCCTGAAGGATATTTTCGAAGCACTGGTCGGCGAACTGCCCGATCCGCGCGAGGAGCCCGACATCGTCCGCCGCGACGACGGCAGTTCGCTCGTCGACGGGCAGTGCCCCTTCTACGACTTCCTCGCGGCATACGGCATCGAGGACGACATCCCGTCGAACGCTTACAACACGCTCAGCGGCCTGATCCTCGATCTGCTGGGACACATTCCCACAACGGGCGAAAAGATCGAATGGCGAGGATTCACGTTCGAAATCGTCGACATGGACGGCGCACGCATCGACAAGATCCTCGTCATTTACCACAAACCTCAGAGCGAAGAAGAAGCATGAAGATTGCCGATATAGATCTCGGAGAACGTCCCCTGCTGCTGGCGCCCATGGAGGACGTCACGGACCCCTCGTTCCGATACATGTGCAAGAAATTCGGCGCCGATGTCGTTTACACCGAGTTCATCTCCTCGGACGGCCTCATCCGCGACGCCGCCAAATCACTCAAGAAACTTGAAATAGACGACGCCGAACGTCCCGTGGGCATTCAGATCTACGGCCATCTGATAGAGCCGATGGTCGAGGCGGCACGCATGGCCGAAGCCGCAGGGCCCGATCTGATCGATATCAACTTCGGATGTCCGGTGAAGAAGATCGCAGGACGCGGCGCCGGATCGGGCATGATGCGCAACCCCGATCTGATGGTCGAAATGACCCGGCAGATCGTGCAGGCGGTGAAGAAGCCCGTCACGGTGAAGACGCGTCTCGGGTGGGACGAGACGTCGAAAAACATCGAGGAGATAGCACTCCGCCTTCAGGATGTCGGCATTGCTGCGCTCACCATTCACGGACGTACGCGCGCGCAGATGTATCGCGGAGAGGCCGACTGGACGCTCATCGGCCGAGTGAAGAGCAATCCCCGGATACGGATCCCGATCATCGGGAACGGAGATGTCGATTCCGGACCCAAGGCCCGCGAAATGTTTGACAAATACGGCGTTGACGGCGTGATGATCGGCCGTGCCACCTACGGGCGTCCGTGGATCTTCCGCGAAATAAAGCACTTCCTCGCAACGGGAGAGGTGTTGCCCCAGCCGTCGGTAGTCGAGCGTGTGGCCATTGCCAAGGAGCATCTGCGCAAATCACTCGAAATAAAGGGTGAGTATGTGGGAATTCTCGAAATGCGCCGGCATCTGACAAACTATTTCAAGGGGCTGCCCGACTTCAAGGCCACGCGTCTGAAGCTCGTCACCTCGCTCGACATCGACGAGTTGTTCGATACGCTCGATTACGTGGCCGAGCACTGGGGGGCATACGATCTTTCGAAGAGTGTGCCCGCTCCCCTCTCGCACGACATCTGATACGCGCCCCGTCCGTCAGCGGCGTTTCCCAAAAAGAAGCCGGTTCCCTGCAACGGAGAACCGGCTGTTTTTTAACAGAAACGGGCAATCCCGTCGCAGCGCGCTACCCTACTGCAGCACCCGCTCGATATAGGCCTTGTAATCCTTCACGACGGGTTTGTAGCTCTCGTCGTCGAACAACGGCGAGGAGATCATGAAATCCGCCGTCGAACGGTTGATGGCCGTCGGAACATTATAGAGCGTCGCAATGCGCAGCAGCGCCTTGACATCGACGTCGTGAGGCTGGGCCGACATCGGATCCCAGAAGAAGATCAGCGCGTCGATCCGTCCGTCGGCAATCATCGACCCCAGCTGCTGGTCTCCGCCCAGCGGACCCGACTTGAGCAGCGTGATGTGCAGATCCGAAAGGGGAACCCCCTCTTCGCCGAACTCCTCTTCATGTTCGCGGAGCGTCTTCTCGACCATCTTGCCCGTCGTTCCCGTACATACCAGGTGGTGACGGCTCAAATTACGGCTGTTCCATCCGACCCACTCCGCCAAATCGCGCTTCATGTTGTCGTGTGCAACGAGCGCCAGCGTCTTCATCTTCGTCTCCATGTCGTTCTTTATGGTTTTTGGTTGTGTTTCGTCCCCATCGCCCCATCGCCCCATCATCCCGGCCCCCGCGACACCACAATGCAGTCAGCGGGAACGTCCGGCATAAGGACCGTTTCCCGGCAACCGGCTACTCCTCGGCGGCAGGTGCTGCGGACTCCTCCGTCGAGGTGGTCTTGAACTCCGTAAAGCCCGCCTTCAGCAGCGTGTTGTACCACGAGAAGCACTTCTTGATGTCGGAGACGTGAACCCGGTCGCGGTCGTACTCAGGAAGCACCTCGGCAAAGGCGGCCTTCAACGCCTCGGGACTCGACTTCGGATTGATCGCCTCCTGGCCGCCCGTGTGCTCGTAAATGCGGGTGAAGACATCCGCCAGAGGAATGTCATCCCCTTCGGTGAACATCGAAATATCCGACAGGGCGCTCACGCGCGACTGGGCCGAGGCATTCATGCGGTGTCCGTCGAGCAGCGACTCGACAATCACTCCACGTGTAGACTGCGCCACATATTTGTAAAGGCCCGGCTGTCCCGTGATGGCCAAAATCTCTTTCAGTTCCATGTTTTTCTCTGTTTTTTATTCATTTATTCGGCGCCGCGCGTCAGGCAACGGTCAATTCTCCTGTTTGAGATGGACATCCATCTGCGGGAAGGGGAAGTTGAGCCCGTGCAACGGCAACTCCTTGTAGAAGCGTTCGTTATATTCGAAGAAGACGGTCCAGTAGTCCGGATTGTTCGTCCACGCCCGGATGCTGAGATTCACCGAGCTGTCGGCAAGCGCCGCAACCCACACCACCGGAGCAGGATCGGGAAGTATGCGTGCATCACCCTCGAACATCGCCAGAATGGCTCGGCGCGCCACGTCGACATCGTCCCCGTAGGAGATGCCGACCGTCCAATCCACACGTCGTTGCTCGGCCGTCGTATAGTTATCGATGATCGCCGTAGCGATCGAGTTGTTGGGAATGTAGATCGTCTGATTGTCGTTCGTCGTGATGACCGTCGAGAAAAGCTTGATCTCCCGCACCGTGCCCGACTGTCCCTGCGCCGAGATGTAGTCCCCCACACGGTAGGGCTTCATCACCAGAATCATCACTCCGCCGGCAAAGTTCTGAGCCGTGCCGCTCAACGCCATACCGATGGCCAGCGTCGCGGCAGATGCCACGGCGATCAGAGAGGTGACATTCACTCCCAGCGTCGAAACCACGATCAGAATCAGCAGCAGCAGAAACACGACCCGGATCGTGTTGACGGTGAACGCCCGCAGCGACACGTCGACCTGCCGGCGCTCCATGATCCGGGATACCAGCCGCACAAGACGGTGAAGTACCCACCGACCGATATAATAGACGATAAGGGCTATCAGCAACTTGATGACAATCCACAGCGACTGACGCAAAAGATCCTGGGCTATTTCTCCCAGGTCCAGGTGTGTCAGTTTCTGTATGGCTTGGGCAAAATTTGCCTTCTGGATGCTGTCCGGTACAATCAGGGGCGCCGGAGTTTCAGTCGTCAGGAGTGTCCACAGCATACGTATCCAAGTTTTGACCACAAAAGTAGGCAAAAAAAAGAGAACTTTATTAACTTTGTATCGGCTTTTTGTCGTGCACCTACAGATTTTAACCCTTATCATGGAAAAACCCTTCGAAATCATCCAGATCAACATATCCGGAGAGGACAAGCCCGGAATGACCTCCTCGCTGACCGAGATCCTCGCCCGTTACGACGCGTTCATCCTCGACATCGGACAGGCCAACATCCATCAGTCGCTAACGCTCGGAATTCTGATCCTCACCACCCCCGATCGCTCGGGCAACATCATGAAGGAGCTCCTCTTCAAGGCCTCCGAACTCGGCGTGATGATCCGTTTCGCCCCCATCTCCGAGGAGCGTTACAACGCCTGGGTAGGGCTCCAGGGCAAAAACAGATACATCATCACTCTGCTCGGCAGGATCGTGACGGCTCGGCACATCGCCGAAGTGACGAAGGTCGTGGCGGAGCACGGACTAAACATCGACGCCATCAAACGTCTCACAGGACGCATGCCCCTGCGCGAGGATGACCGCGTGGCAAAGTCCTGCATCGAACTTTCCGTGCGCGGATCGCTCACCGACCAGGAACGCAGCACCATGCAGGAGCGATTCATGAATCTCTCCGAGATCGGGCTCGACGTATCCTTCCAGAAGGATGACATATACCGCCGCAGCCGCCGGCTGATATGCTTCGACATGGACTCCACGCTCATCGAGACCGAAGTCATCGACGAACTGGCCGAGCGTGCCGGCGTGGGGAATCAGGTGCGCGAAATCACGGCAAGCGCCATGCGCGGAGAGATCGACTTCCGCGAAAGCTTCACGCGTCGCGTCGCGCTGCTCAAGGGTCTCGACGTATCGGTCATGGAGGAGATCGCCCACAACCTGCCCATCACCGAAGGGCTCGAACGCATGATGACCGTACTCAAACGCGTGGGATACAAAACAGCCATTCTCTCGGGTGGTTTCACCTATTTCGGGAACTACCTGCGGCAGAAGTACGGATTCGACTACGTCTACGCCAACGAACTGGAGATCGAGGACGGTAAGCTCACGGGACGTTACGTCGGCGAGATCGTCGACGGCCGCCGCAAGGCCGAGCTGCTGCGTCTGCTGTGTCAGTTCGAGTCGATCAACATCGCGCAGTCGGTCGCCGTGGGAGACGGGGCAAACGACCTTCCGATGCTCAACCTCGCAGGTCTGGGTATCGCCTTCCACGCCAAACCCAAGGTCAAGGCAACAGCCCGGCAGTCGATCTCGACCATCGGGCTGGACGGAATCCTCTACTTCCTCGGACTGAAGGATTCACGCATCGAGGAGTAAAGTTCGGGAAAATGTTCCGCAAGGCGATTGGGTTCGTGGCAGGCTGCTTCGCAATGTTGTGGGGCGCCGCGGGGTGTTACGACTCCCGGTTCGACGCCCCCGCGGCCGGGTCGCCGTGTGAAGCCGTGACCGAAACCATTGCAACGCTGCGCGAACGTTATGCGGGAAGTGCGTTCACGGTAACGTCGCCCGTCGTCGTCGCAGGAACCGTTACGAGCAGCGACCGCGAAGGAAACTTCTACCGCTCGTTCTGCATCGAGGAGAAAGGCGCTGCTCTGGAGATCATGGCGGGAATCGATCAGCTGCACAACGATTTTCCCGAAGGATGTCGCGTCGTGCTGCGGCTCGAAGGACTGACCGTAGGCGAAAGCCGCGGCGTGCTGCAGGTCGGACGCGCTCCGCAGGCCGAAAGCGGATACGAGGTAGACTACCTCGGCTCACGCGCCGCACTCGACAGGCATGTATCGCGATGCGGCGAGGCGCTGGAGCCGATCGTTCCCGAACGGCTCTCCATCGGGGAGTTGACGCCCGGGCGTGCCGGAACGCTGGTGCGCATCGACCGGGTACGCTACACGCCCGAAGACCTCTCGGCAGTTACCTGGGCCGGATACAAACGCTTCACGGACGAGGAGGGTAACGAAATCCATACCTATGTACGCACCTATGCCGACTTTGCAGATGAGGAGGTTCCCGTCGGGTGGGTGTCTCTGGCGGGAATCCTCCAGTACGACGACTCCGGAGAGGGGCGTTTTCTGATCAAGCTGCGGGATGAGAACGATTGTCTGCATTAGCCGGCTGGCACTGGGTGTGCTGCTGTTGATGGCAGGAGCCTGCAACCGGGCAACGGAGCCACTGCCGCCCGATGATCCCGCGCAGGAGACACAACACTCGATCGCCTACCTCAAGACGCTCTGCAGCGGAGAGGAGAGCGTCCGGGTGACGCAGGATGTCGTGATACGCGGGTTCATCGTCGCAAACGATCTATACGGAGAGTTTTACAAAACGATTGTCGTAGAGGATGCGACCGGCGGTATCTCGATCGCCGCGGAACATCCGTCGCTGGCTGACGAATATCCCTGGGGTGCTGTACTGACGGTGCGATGCAACGGTTTGGTACTCTATGACTACGGCGGGAAAATCATGTTGGGCACGGAGCCCGGCGAATATGGTGTCGGAAGAATCCCGCGCGAAGAGTTGCCGCGCTACCTCACCTGCTCGATGCCCGGCGAAGGGGAAGAGCCGCCCACTACCCCGCTTGCGTTTGACCAGGTAGATGATCGTCATGTCGACACGCGGGTAAGGTTCGACGGCGTGAGGTTCGAGGAGCCCGGCATCGCATGGTGCGACGTCGATCCGCAGACCGGACGCTCCATCGCCACCGAGCGGACGATCGTCGACGCCGCGGGGAACCGTTTCACGGTGCGCACCGCCGGAACCTGCGCATATGCCAGGGAGCCCGTCCCTTCCGGGACGGGCTCCCTGTATGGGGTGATCGACTACTTTGCAGGGACATACTCCCTGCGTGTCACCAATCGCGAAGCCGTATACGTTACCGCTGCAGCGCCTCCCACAGCATATCCTTGAGGCGCTGGATGTTCAGACCCGTGATCGAGGAGATGAAAACCGACGGAATTCCCTCGGGAAGGTGCGCGCGCATCTCTTCGATGAGTTCCTCATCAAGCATGTCGCATTTCGTGATGGCCAGCAGGCGCTGTTTGTCAAGCAGTTCGGGGTTGTACTGCGTCAGTTCGCCCAGCAGCACCTCGTAATCGCGGCAGATATCGTCACTGTCGGCCGGGACCATGAACAGCAGCACCGAGTTGCGTTCGATATGGCGCAGGAAGCGCGTACCCAGGCCACGGCCCTCGTGTGCGCCTTCGATAATGCCCGGAATGTCGGCCATGACGAACGACTTGTGGTCGCGCACCTCGACAATGCCCAAGTTCGGTTCGAGCGTCGTGAAGGCGTAATTCGCAATCTTGGGTTTCGCGGCCGAAACTACCGACAGCAGTGTCGATTTCCCGGCGTTGGGGAAGCCCACCAGTCCGACATCGGCCAGGACCTTCAGTTCGAGGATGAAGGCCCCCTCGTCGCCCTCCTCGCCTGGCTGTGCGTAGCGCGGTGTCTGGTTCGTGGCACTCTTGAAGTGCCAGTTGCCCAAGCCGCCCCGGCCGCCCTTCAGCAGCACGAGTCGTTCTCCGTCGGCAGTCACCTCCCCCACCATCTCGGTGGTCGTCGTACCATCCTCAAGCTCCACGACGCGGCGTGCTACCGTGCCCAGCGGGACGGGAATCACGATATCCCGGGCATCCTTGCCCGAAGAGCGGGCTCCCGAGCCGTTCTCACCATCCTCGGCAAACTGGTGGCGCTGGTATTTGAGGTGGATGAGCGTCCAGTACTGTCGGTCGCCCTGCAAGATGATGCTGCCGCCCTTGCCGCCGTCACCGCCGTCGGGGCCGCCGAAGGCCACAAACTTCTCGCGACGAAAATGGGCCGACCCCGCACCGCCGTGTCCCGAGCGGGCGAAGATCTTGACGTAATCCACAAAATTCGATCCTGCCATACTTTTCCTTGCATTCTCCCGGTCTCCGAACGTCGGAGACCTTCGGTAGCAATTTCCCTGCAAAGATAGTACAAAAAATGCAGACCGCGAAAACGGTCTGCATAGGATACCGGGGAAGATGCGCCGGAGCGCAGCGGTTGCGGCAAAGTCGCACCGGGGCGTCGGAGACGCGTCAGGTCAGATATGCGCCGCCACGTAGTCGCCGACCTCCGAGGTCGAGTAACGCGGTGCCTCGGGAGCTGCAAGATCCTCGGTGACAACGCCTGCCCCGAGCGCCGCATCGACCGCCTTGCGGATGGCTCCCCCTTCGGCTTCAAGGCCCAGGTGTTCGAGCAGCATGGCCGCCGAGAGAATCGTAGCCATGGGATTGGCGATGTTCTTGCCCGCAGCCTGCGGGTACGAGCCATGGATCGGCTCGAAGAGGGCCACCTCGGCGCCGACGCTTGCCGAAGAAAGCATCCCCAGCGAACCGCTGATGACACTCGCCTCGTCGGTGAGGATGTCGCCGAACATGTTCTCGGTGACGATGACGTCAAAATGGCTCGGCTGACGGATGATCTGCATTGCGGCGTTGTCGACGAACATGTAGTCCACCGCAACGTCGGGATACTCCACGGCAACACGCTGGGCCGTTTCGCGCCACAGGCGCGAGGTTTCGAGCACGTTGGCCTTGTCGACAACCGTCAGCTTACGACGACGCGTCATCGCCAGGCGGAAAGCCACATGCAGAACCCGCTCGATCTCCTGCGTCGTATAGGAGCAGGTGTCGAAGGCGTGCGTACCGTTCTCGTCGCGCCCCTGCGGACGTCCGAAATAGAGGCCGCCGGTGAGTTCGCGCACGCAGATGAAGTCCGTACCCCGCACCACCTCGGCCTTCAGAGGCGAGCGGTCGGCCAGGGCGTCGAACAGCTTAACGGGACGCAGGTTGGCAAAAAGTCCCAGCGACTTGCGCATACGCAGCAGGCCCTGTTCGGGACGTACCTTTGCCGTGGGATCGTTGTCGTATTTCGGGTCGCCGATCGCTCCGAACAGAACCGCATCCGATTCGCAGCACACGCGATGCGTCTCGTCGGGATAGGGATCGCCCGTGGCGTCGATTGCCGCGGCACCCACCAGCGCCCGGCGGTATTCGATATGATGGCCGTATTTGGCCGCCACGCGGTCCAGCGACTTCGTGGCTTCGGCGATGATCTCGGGGCCGATCCCGTCTCCCGGAAGGAGTGCTATCTTAAATTCCATGGTCTTTGTGATTGGTTTCGAGTATATTCAACATTTTGATCGTCGCCTTGATCGCCGCCTCCGTCTGGTCGGCGTCAAGACCCCGCGTCTTGAACTCCCGGCCGTCAAGCTCCCAGGTGATGATCGTCTGCACGATGGCATCGGTACGTCCTCCGGGAGGTATCGACACCGTATAGTCGCGAAGCATCGGAAACTTGCTCGACAGCTGGTGTTTGTAGATCTGGCGCAGCGCCCGTACAAAGGCATCGTACTGTCCGTCACCCACCGACGTCTGCTCGTACTCCCGGCCGTGGATCTCGATCTTCAGCGTCGCAACCGGGCGCAGTCCCTGAGCCAGCGAGAGACTGTAGTTGAGAATGCGCACGGGAGTCTCCGCCTGGTCGTAGCGCAACACGTCGGCAATGATGTAGGGAAGATCCTCGGCCGTCACCTGCTCCTTCTTGTCGCTCAACTCGACGACCCGCTCGGTCACCTTGCTCATCGATGCCTCGTCGAGCTCGATGCCCAACTGCTGGAGATTCTTCAGTATGTTCGCCCGTCCGGAGGTCTTGCCCAACGCATATTCGCGCACCCGGCCGAAGCGTTCCGGAAGCAGCTCGTTGTAGTAGAGATGGTTCTTGTTGTCCCCGTCGGCGTGGATCCCCGCACACTGCGTGAAGACGTTCTCCCCCACGATCGGACGGTTTGACGGAATGCGGACGCCCGTATGGGTCTCGACCGTGCGGCTCACCAGGTAGATCTTCGTCTCGTCGATGCCCGTGTCGCAGTGCAACTGGTCGTGGAGCACCGCCACCGTGCTCGACAGCGGCGCGTTCCCGGCCCGCTCGCCCAGTCCGTTGACCGTGACGTGCACGCCATGAAAACCCGCCCGAACCGCCGCAGCGGTATTCGCCACGGCAAGATCGTAGTCGTTGTGGGCATGGAAGTCGAAACGCAGCGTCGGATAGCGCGTGACCATGTCGCGGCAGAACCGCTCCGTATCGTAGGGATCGAGGATCCCCAGCGTGTCGGGGCACATGAAATGCATGACCGGCGTATCGGACAGCGCATCGAGCATCGCATAGACGTAGTCCGGGGAGTGGCGTATGCCGTTGGACCAGTCCTCGAGGTAGAGATTCACCTTCATACCCCGCTCGACAGCCATGTCGATCGTGGCCCGCACGTCGGCGATATGTTGCTCGGGCGTGCGGCGTAACTGTCCTTCGCAATGCTTCCGTGAGCCCTTGGCCAGCAGATTCACCACCCGGCAGCCCGCCTCTCCCAGCCAGTCGAGCGACACGCCTCCGTCGATAAAGCCCAGAGCCTCGACACGATCCGTATAGCCGCGCGAAGCCGCCCATTCCGAAACGCGGCGGATCGCCTGCTGTTCGCCCCGCGAAACGCGGGCCGAAGCGATCTCAATGCGCGACACGTGCAGTTCATCCAGCAACAGGCGGGCGATCGAGAGCTTTTCCCGGGCGTTGAATGACACGCCCGAGGTCTGCTCCCCGTCGCGCAGCGTCGTATCGAGGATCTCCACCCTGCGGCGCGGCTGTGTATCGTTTGGTGCACTCATCGGCGGGATGCCTCGTAGGCCCGGATCTGATCGGAGATACTTACCAGGTAATCGACATCGTCGTAGCCGTTCTGCAGGCAGCGTTTCTTGTAGGCGTCGATCTCGAACGGCACACTGTGGCCGCTCGAAACGATCGTGAAGCGCTGGTTATCCAGATCGACGGTGAACTGTGCATGCGGATCACGGCGGATCTCGTCAAAGATCTCCCGAAGGAACGACTCCTCGACGCACACCGGAAGCAGGCCGTTGTTGAGGGCGTTGTTGCGGAAAATGTCGGCAAAGAAACTCGACACCACGACACGGAAGCCGTAGTCGGCGATGGCCCAGGCGGCGTGCTCGCGCGAACTGCCGCAGCCGAAGTTGCGCCCCGCCACGAGAATCTGCCCGTCGTAACGCGGATCATTCAGCGGAAACGTCGCAACAACCTGGCCCGATGCATCGTAACGCCAGTCGCGAAACAAATTGTCGCCGAAGCCCTTGCGCTCGGTAGCCTTCAGAAAACGAGCCGGAATGATCTGGTCGGTATCTATATTCTCCACCTCGACGGGCACCGCCCCCGAGGTGAACGTTTCAAATTTGGGTATTGCCATGGTTACGTTGTTTTAGAATTCGAAGAGTTCGCGCGGATCCGTGATGCGGCCCGTCACCGCAGCTGCCGCAGCCACGGCTATGCCCGCAAGCATCGTGCGCGCTCCGGGACCCTGACGCCCCTCGAAATTGCGGTTCGAGGTCGAAACGCTGTATTTCCCCGCGGGAATCTTGTCGGCATTCATCGCCAGGCACGCCGAGCAGCCCGGTTGTCGCAGTGCGAAACCAGCGTCGGCAAGGATCCGGTCAAGGCCCTCGGCGCGGGCCTGCGCCTCGACACCCTTTGAGCCCGGAACGATCCAGGCCGTCACGCCATCAGCCTTGCGGCGCCCCTTGACCAGATGTGCAAAGCGTCGCAGGTCCTCGATACGGCCATTCGTGCAACTGCCCACAAAGACGTAGTCGATCGGTTTGCCCAGCAGTCGCTCCCCGGCCTTGAAGCCCATGTATTCGAGGGCTTTGGCATCGGCAGTGGCGGGAATCGTCCCGTCGATCGGCATTCCCATGCCGGGATTCGTACCGTAGGTGATCATCGGCGCGATGTCCGCCGCATCGAAATGGTACTCCTTGTCGAAATGGGCGTCCGGATCGCTGTAGAGCTCGCGCCAACGCGCTACGGCAGCGTCAAAAGCTTCGCCCTGCGAGGCTCGTTCCCGGCCGCGAAGATATGCGAAGGTCTTCTCGTCGGGGGCGATCATGCCGCCCCGCGCCCCGCACTCGATACTCATGTTGCAGACCGTCATGCGGCCCTCCATCGAGAGCGAGCGGATCGTGCTCCCGGCAAATTCGATGAAGTAGCCCGTGCCGCCCGAAGCGGTGATCTGCGAAATGATATACAGTATGACATCCTTCGCCTCGACACCCGGGCGCAACTCTCCGTCGACCGTGATGCGCATCGTGCGCGGCTTGGTCTGGAGAATACACTGGCTCGCAAAGACCATCTCGACCTCCGAGGTGCCTACGCCGAAGGCCACGGCACCCAAGGCTCCGTGGGTCGAAGTGTGGCTGTCGCCGCAGACGATCGTCATTCCCGGCTGCGTGAAACCCAGCTCCGGACCGATGATGTGCACGATGCCCTGGCGCGGGTTGCCCACGCCGAAGTGCTCGATGCCGTATTTCGCACAGTTGGCGGCCAGCGCCTCGACCTGATGCCGCGACTGCGGCTCCTCGATCGGAAGGTGCTGGTTCTCGGTAGGAATATTATGATCGGCCGTAGCCGTGATCTGCGACGGACGCGCCACGCCGATCCCCCGGCGTTCGAGCCCCGCAAAGGCCACGGGCGACGTCACCTCGTGGATGTATTGCCGGTCGATGTAGAGCACACACCGACCACCCTCCTCGACACGCACCGTATGCGCGTCCCAGATCTTGTCCAAAAGCGTCTTTCCCATAGGTTTATGCCTCCTCTTCTTTTCGTTCGGTTACGTTGAGGGCGCGCAGTGCGTCGAGGAATGCCTCGACCGACGCGCGCGTCGTGTCGGTATGGGCTGCGAATCCGTGGACCGTGCGCGAACCGCACTGCACCTGGACATGGACGCGGCCCACGTCGTTCGAGCCCCGCGTGATGGCCTGCATCAGAAACTCCGTCAGCACCACCTTCTCGTTGATGAGCTTCTTGATGGCCGAAACGGCCGCATCGACGGGTCCGTTGCCCGTGGCAAGCGCCATGCGCTCGTGGTCGCCGAACTTCAGCACCACCGTCGCCGTCGGAACCAGCGTCCCGGTCGTCACCTGAAGGAACTTCAGCGCAATGGACTGCTGCTTCATACGGTCGATGTCACCAACCAGGTACAACAGATCGTAGTCGTGGATCTCCTTCTTCTTGTCGGCAAGAGCCAGGAACTTCTCGTACGTGGCGTCAAGCTCCTGCGGCGTGAGGTCGTAGCCCAGCAGCTCGAGGCGGTGAACCAGCGCAGCCCGGCCGCTGCGAGCCGTCAGGGCAATGACCGATTCGTTGAGCCCGATATCGTGCGGGTCGATGATCTCATAGGTCTGGCGATCCTTCAGCACACCATCCTGGTGGATGCCCGACGAGTGTGCGAAGGCGTTGCGCCCGACGATTGCCTTGTTCGGCTGCACAGGCATGTTCATCAGACTCGAAACAAGGTGCGAGGCCTTGGTAATCAACTGCGAACGGATGCCCGTGTCGATGGCGACGTCCTTATGGCAGCGAAGCGTCATGACAACCTCCTCCAGCGAGGTGTTGCCCGCACGCTCGCCGATGCCGTTGATCGTCACCTCGGCTTGCCGCGCGCCGTTGAGAATGCCGCTCAGCGTATTGGCCGTCGCCATGCCCAGGTCGTTGTGGCAGTGCGTCGAGATGATCGCACGGTCGATGTTCGCAACATGGTCGACCAAGTACTTGATCTTCGCCCCGTATTCGTTCGGAAGGCAGTAGCCCGTCGTGTCGGGAATGTTGACCACCGTGGCGCCCGCCGCAATGACCGCCTCGATGACGCGGGCAAGGTACTCCACATCGGCCCGCCCGGCATCCTCGGCATAGAACTCCACATCCTCGACATATCGCTTGGCATACTTCACCGCGGCAATCGCGCGTTCGAGAATCTGCTCGGGATTCGAGCGCAGCTTGTCGTAGATGTGCTGCGGGGATACTCCGATTCCCGTATGGATACGCTTGTGCTTGGCAAGGCGCAGGGCATCGGCCGCTACGTCGATATCCTTCTCAACAGCGCGCGTCAGGGCGCAGATCGTCGGTTCGGAAACGGCCTTCGAGATCTCCAGAACAGAGTTGAAATCCCCGGGACTCGAAATCGGAAAGCCCGCCTCGATAACATCCACACCGAGACTTTCGAGCAACTTGGCGACCTCGATCTTCTCGGTGGTGTTCAACTGACAGCCGGGCACCTGCTCGCCGTCTCGCAGCGTTGTGTCGAAAATGTACAATCTATCACTCATACTACCTTCTTTATATTGCGGGTAAAACTTTAGTGACGCCGCCCCACGCTTCCGTACGGCAAACGCCACCCCTATTCAAATTATCGTTCCAGCTCTCTTTGTCCGGCCGACACTCCCCGCCGGCCCGTTCGCCCGTCTCTCGGAATCCTCAGGAGGCCGCCCGACGGCATTGCAGCCGGGTCTGTTGTTGCATCCAGCATGCCGGAGAATACGTAGCAAAATCACGTTTCGGACCTTTTTGCTTACGGTTTGTAATACAAACCGCACGACACGTTGCCAATCCGGCAACCTTTTCTCAGGATTTTCAGTCGAAATGAAACCGGAACAGAGCACGTAACTACCTTGTTCTCTTGCAAATATAAGAATTATTCAATAATTTCAAAAACTTTTCGCCCAAAATATCGCTCCGCAGACAAAGAACACCTCCGGGACGTCGCGACGTCCCGGAGGTGGCGAAATGATATTTGCGCAAGGGCCTCACACCCCTCGCAGAAAGCAGTCGGACATATTCTCAGAGCGTCAGCGGCTCATAGGAAAGGCCCCACGCCTCGGCAACCGGACGGAAGGTTACCTTTCCCTCGACAACGTTCAGGCCCAGGCGCAGTTCGGGATTCTCCTGCGCGGCTCGCCGCCACCCCTTGTCGGCCAGTTGCAGCGCATAGGGCAGCGTGGCGTTCGTCAGCGCAAGGGTCGACGTGCGCGGCACGGCTCCCGGAATGTTGGCCACGCAGTAGTGCAGCATGCCATCTACATAATAGACGGGATCCTCGTGTGTCGTGGGGTGCGACGTCTCGAAGCAGCCGCCCTGGTCGATGGCAACGTCGACCATCACCGTGCCGGGTTCCATATCCTGCAACATGTCGCGCGTAACCAGTTTCGGAGCCTTCGCCCCGGGAATCAGCACCGAACCGATCACCAGATCGGCGTGTTTCAACTCCTCACGGATATTGTACTCCGAGGACATCAGCGTCTTGACGTTGCTCGGCATCACATCGGCAAGGTAGGTAAGGCGCGGCAGCGAAATATCGCAGATCGTTACGTCGGCACCCGTGCCGGCTGCCGTACGCGCGGCTGCCGTGCCCACGACTCCCGCTCCGATGATAAAGACCCGGGCAGGCTTTACACCCGGAACGCCGCCCAGCAGGACGCCTTTGCCCCCGCGGGGTTTCTCCAGAAAATAGAGTCCCTCCTGCGTCGCCATGCGTCCGGCAACCTCCGACATCGGAATCAGCAGCGGCAGCGATCCGTCGCTCCGCTCCACGGTCTCGTAGGCGCAGCAGATGGCTCCGCTGGCGATCATCGCATGCGTCAGCGCCTCGCTGCTGGCAAAATGAAAATAGGTGAAAACAAGCTGCCCGGCACGGATCAGTCCGTATTCGGGTGCTATCGGCTCCTTGACCTTCATGATCATCTCCGCCGTGGCGTAGACCTCTTCGATCGTGGGAAGAATCTCCGCTCCAACTGCCTGGTACGCATCATCGGGAAATCCGCTGCTCTCACCGGCCGATGCCTGCACATAAACCTTGTGTCCACGTTTGGTCAACTCCTGAGCTCCTGCCGGAGTGAGCGATACGCGGTTCTCATTGTTCTTGATCTCTTTGGGAATACCGACAATCATCTTTCTGAAGTTTTTAAAGGTTCCGTTTTCCTTACGAAAATACGAATTTTATCGCCGTTTGTGCAAAAATGCCCCAATTTTTTTACCATCCGGCATTCAGAACCGGTACGAGAGCGTGAAGTAGAACGACCGCGGCCAGGCATAGGTATAGCGGGTGGCATGCGGCGTATAGAAGGTCGCGTCTCCTGCCGTGAGGCGTCGCACACGCAGCGACTCGTATCCGTTATAGACCATGTCGGGTGTACCCAGCAGGTTGTGAAGCATCAGCGCCGCGGTGAGGCGCGAGCGATCGAAATAAAAGGTCTTGAAAAGCGACGCATCGACCGTCACGGCATCGTCGAGGCGTTCCTGGCGTGTGAATGTTTCGAATGCCTCGGGAGTGATGCCCGCCTGCGAGGCAATGCGGTCGGTGCGGCGCAGCGGCATGGGCTCGACATACCGCGAGCCGGCATACCCTGCCGAGGCGCTGGCGCCCCACCCTTTCGGCCCGAACCACGAGGCCTCGATGGCTGCCGTCAGCTGCGGGGCCCCGCCAATCGTACAACCGCCCATGTGGCTCGTCGCACCGACATCGACCTCCGCATTGTCGACATCCGAAAGCACCGTGACCTGCGGATCGCGGATGTAGCGATAGCGGTCGGCCGAGGCCGCCAGCGACAGGCGCCAGCGGTATGACAACCGGAGATCGGCACCGAACTCCACGCCGCCGCGGAACACTCCGAGGCCCGACACGGCCATGTCGCAATAGACCGAGGCCATGTCGTCGTAATATCGGCGGGTCTCCACTCCGTCGAGCGTCATCGAAGCGAAAAGCGTCGCCTGCCAGTTGAACACTTCGCCCGTATGTCGGTAGCCCATCTCGGCGGCATAGATCCGTTCGCAGCGCGGGTTGTCGACCGTGCGGTTGTTGTAGAGCGGCTGGTAGAAGAGTTGGGAGGATTCGGGCGTACGCGCCGCGGCCAGCACCGTGACCTCCAGGTAACGCCACGTGGTGAAAGCCCACCCCACGGAGGCCTTCAGCGTGTAGGGCGAGAAGCGCAGCGTGCGCGATGGTCCATAGGATTGCGGTCCCGGGAAGAGCTCCTTCTCGTAAAGGCCGCGGCGCACGACGGCATCGTCACCCACCTCGACCGAAACATCCGCCCGCAGGCGGTCCGAGCGATACTCGGCCTGGAGCAGCAGCGAGAGGCGGCGGTGCGTGAGCCGGTAGTCGTAGCCGAAGCGGTCGCCCGTCGAGATCCGTCGGTCGGGATGGCGCAGGTCGTTCTGAAACAGCGTGCCGTAGGTGTCGTCGTCGACAAGGTACAGATCGATATCGGTGACGTAGTCGGCACCCAGCAGATCGCGCATCTGTTTATAGAAGCGTTCGCGGTTGAGGGTATACGTCGCACCGTAGCGCAGCGTGAGGCGCGGATCGAGCCGCGTGGAGAAGAGCAGTTCTCCGTCGAATCGGCCGAGACGCGTCACGCGGTCCGTCAGGGCATAGACCGCCTCACCGCCGGCCATCCGGTTCTGGCGGATCAGTTCGTCCCAGTCGATCTGCGTATAGCGCGGATCGCGCGTCTGCCACGCCTGCAGGGTTTCGCGGTCGTCGGTGTAGCTCGGGAGGTAGCGGTAGTTGTCGGGCATCGGCGTACGGGCATCGTACCAGTCGAGCATGCTGTACTTCGTCAGGCCGGTCTCGAGGCCCGCCGTAGCGCGCAGCGCGGTGGCTGCACTCAACGGCACCTCCCACACCGCAACTCCCAGCGGCACCATCTCGCGGCGTACCCGGGAGTTGCGCACGCGCCCCTCCTGGTACCCCCAAGCCGGATTGTAGAGTCGGTCGCCGGTGAGGGTGAAGGCCTCCTCGGAGGTCGACAGTCGCGTACCGCGGATCGACAGCGGCAGAATAAATGTCAATGAGAGGCGGTGTCCGTCGGAGAAGCGGCGGGAGAGGCGGAAAGCCGGAGTGACGGCATTCGTGAAGAGTCCCTTGACGTGCATGTCGGAACCGGTGCGCGCATCAAGTGCCGAAGCGTAGCTCCAGCCGCGTCCGAAGCTGCCCCGGGCCGAAAAACGGGCGACAAAGCGATAGTTACGGTCGGTAAAGCGCACCGAGGCGTAATAGGGTTGCAGGGGTTCGTCGTCGCTGAAGAGGAACATACGGGTTCCGTTCACACCGCCCGCCGTGCCGGAAACCGGGGCGAGTCCCGCATGGACAATCTCTTCGGCTCCGAGCAGGCGCAAGGCCGAGAAGCTGCGGTACGAGAGGTCGAAGCCGGCATACCGCCGTTGTTCGGCCCCATAGTCGAAGCCCCGGCGGAGCGTCGAGACCTGTGGAAGCGTGAAGTCCGCATAGTCGCCGTAGAGATCCTGCGTAGACTGGACGGCCCGGTAGAAGAGCATCGAGTCGGTAGTCAGCATCCGGCGCGGCTCCTCGGGCTCCGCATAAGGGTAATACTCGTCATCGGAGAACTGTGCGGCGGCCCGCAGGCTGAGCAGCAGGAGCGGCAGCAGGAATCCGAGGCGTTTGATCATCGATGGGAAAGGATGGGGTGATTCGAATGCAAAAATACAAAGAATTCGGATTGGTTGATCGGAAAGTGCGGCATTCCGGCACGTACCGTGCCGGAACGTGTCGCCAACATGAAGAATCCGGGTCCGGGAATACCTTTGTCGGGGGTCCCGAACCCGGAGAAGAACAGCTCCGGACGTATGTCAGCTGCGCGTCAACCGTGCATCACTCCTTCACGGCAACGACCGCTCCGTTGCGATGGAGAGCCAGTGTGTCGTCATACTGTTTCTGCAGCCTAACCAGCTCCTCGAGCATCTCACGCTGCGGGGTGGCGTAGACCGGATCACCGTAGAGATTGTGAAGTTCGTGCGGATCGGACTGCAGGTCGTAAAGTTCCCAATGGTCAATGTCATTATAGAAGTGGATCAGCTTCCAGCGGTCGGTGCTCACGCCGTAGTGGCGTTTGACCATATGCTCGGCCGGGTATTCGTAGAAATGGTAGTAGAGCGACCGGCGCCAGTCCGAGGGTTTCTCGCCCCGCAGCAGCGGAAGCAGCGAGACCCCCTGGATATCCTCGGGAATCTCGACACCCGCCAGTTCAAGGAACGTCGGAGCATAGTCGATGTTCTGCACCATCTGGTCGATATCGCCGCGGGCGCCTCCCGGAAGCCGCATGACCAGCGGCGTGCGGTACGACTCCTCGTACATGAAGCGTTTGTCGAACCAGCCGTGTTCACCCATATAGAAGCCCTGGTCCGAGGTATAGACCACCAGCGTGTTCTCGGCAAGCCCCGACTCTTCGAGGTAGTCGAGCAGCCGACCCACGTTGTCGTCGAGCGACTTCAGCGTCTTGAGGTAGTCGCGCATGTAGCGGTTGAATTTCCACTCGGCTCGCGCCCGGCCCTGCGGATTCGTGCGGTAGAACTCATCGATGATCGGCTCGTAGAAGCGGTCCCAGGCGGCCCGCTGCTCCGGAGTCATGCGGCTCAGCATATATTCATAGGTGCCCTTCAGCCGGCCTGGTTTCCCTTCGCGGAGCATCTTCAGATCGTAGACGGGATCCATATCGTGGTCCGAGGCGATGGACATCTCCTGCGCCGCGGCAGCCGGACGTCCCGCATAGTCGTCGAAGAAGGTCTCGGGAAGTTCGAACGTCCGATCCTCGTACAGGGCCAGGTTGCACGTGTCGGCCATCCAGTTGCGGTGCTGCGCCTTGTGGTGTACAAGCAGGCAGAAGGGCTTCGAGGGATCACGCTCCTCCTGCAGCCAGTGAAGGCTCTTGTCGGTGATCAGGTTGGTGATATAGCCCTCGTTGCGAATCGTATCGCCCGCCTGCGTGATGAACATCGGGTTATAGTAGTCACCCTGGCCCGGGACAATCTCCCAATGATCGAAACCTGTCGGAAGGCTCTCAAGATGCCATTTGCCTACAACGGCCGTCTCATAACCGGCGCCCTGCAGCAGCTTCGGAAAGGTCTGCTGCGAGGCATCGAACACACACGTCGTATTGTCGTAGAAACCGTTCTTGTGGGAGTGTTTGCCCGTGAGCATGCACGCCCGGCTCGGACCGCTGAGCGAATTGGCCACGTAGCTGTTCGTGAAACGAACGCCCTCGGCCGCTATACGGTCGAGATTCGGAGTCGACGCATAGCGTCGATCGTAGCAGCTCATCATCTGCGACGTATGATCGTCGGTCATGATGTAGAGAATGTTCATCGGGCGGGGCTGCGCGGGTCGGGTCTGGCTGCACCCCGCGAGCGTTGCCGTGGCTGCAACACAGCCGCCCATCAGAAGAAATCGGTCGGTTTTCATGGTTGTCCGAGGTTGGTTCGTGAACTGTCGGGATTTAGTTAAAATGGTCAAATAGTATGGATGCCGCGTCGAAGCGGTCGTCGGCTTACTGCGGCAGGGCCGGATGATAGAAGTCGCCCGCCGTGAGGCGAAGGGCTCGCTCCAGTTCGGCAACACGGTCCGGATCCTCCGATGCACGGTTTTCGAGCTGCCGAGGATCCTCCTTCAGGTTGAAAAGTCCGTAGGTGGGGAGGTTGCCCAGTTCGTTGCCCGTGATATTGCGCGCCGCACCGCGATATGGAGGAATCAGCACCCAGTCGCCGCGGCGGATTGCCAAGCGCTGACTCGCCTCAAGCACCAGCTCGTCGCGTCCCCGATCGCTGCGTCCGAGCAGCGTTGCCAAAAGGTCGCGGCTGTCCAGCCCCTCGGGAAGCGCCGCGCCGATCAAAGCCCCCAGTGAGGCAGGCAGATCGAGCAGGCTCACAAGAGCATCGGAGGTGGCGGGGTGCACCGTCCCCTTCCAATAGACGAACAGCGGAACGTGCGTCCCGGCATCGAAAAGGCTGTACTTTCCACCTCGCAGACCGCCCGTCGGCGAGTGCGATCCGACAAGTTCCGCGGCGCCGTCCCTGTAACCGTCGTCTAGCACCGGGCCATTGTCCGACGAAAAGACGATCAGCGTATTCTCGAGCAGGTCGTGCTCCTCAAGGCAGCGAAGCAACTCCCCGACGCACCAGTCGGCCTCGGCAATGGCATCTCCGCGCGGTCCCATGCCCGTCGTGCCGACAAACCGGCTGTGCGGAGCCCGCGGCACATGGGGTTCATGCAATCCGTAGTAGAGAAAGAAGGGTTCGTCGCTATGTGCCGCGATGAACGTCTCGACTCGCTCGACGAAATAGTCGGCCATCTCTTCGTCAACCCATCGCGCCCGGGTACCGCCCCGCATGAAGCCGATGCGCGGAATACCGTTGACGATCGAGTTGTTATGCCCGTGCGACCACTGCATCTTCAGAAGTTCGGGATGCGTCAGGGCCGTGGGTTCTCCCTCGAAATTATGGCGGTAGCTCACCTCGATCGGATCCTCGGGGTCGAGGCCCACCACATTGCCGTTCTCGACGTAGACCGTCGGAACCCGGTCGTTTGTCGCCGCAATGATACACGAATAGTCAAACCCGATCTCCCGGGCCCCCGGGCGGATCGTCGTATTCCAGTCGATGGCTCCCCGCCCCATGCCCAGGTGCCACTTGCCGATGGCGCCCGTCACATAGCCGTTCTCCTGCATCATGCGCGGAAGGGTGAAACCCTCGGTCGGAACAATCAGCGGAGCATCGCCCGGAAGAATCTGTGCATCCCGGTTCCGCCACGGGTAGAGGCCCGTCATCAACGCATAGCGGCTCGGAGTAGATGTCGCAGAGGTGGCATATCCGTTGGTAAAGCGGATGCCCCCGAGGGCCAGGCGGTCGATGTTGGGCGTGGAGATCGTCGTGGAACCATAGGCGCTCACGTCACCGTAGCCCAGATCGTCGGCAAGAATGACGATGATGTTGGGGTGTCGCGGAGTTTGTGTCGCGGAGGAGCCGGGCTCCGAGGCCGCAGCAGAGAGTGCGGGAACAAGCATCGTTCCCAGAAAGGCTGTCGTCGGGAGGTTCATAGGCATACGCAGATCAGGTCGGGAAAGCAGGTATTCTGTCGGCCATGGCGAGCTTCAGGCACGCCACGCATTTTACAAACATACGAAAAATAGCCGTATAAAGCAAGAATTCAGGACCGTATATCGGTCCTGAATTCTTAAAAGAGGCCTTATACCCTACTCCGGCGAACAGCTTCGGAGCGGGTCGGACGCATGAGACGACTACTTGACGTAGGCGTGGCGGAAGCCCTTGACCTTGTTCCATGCTCCGCGCGTGAAGTCGGGAACCTCAACAGGTGCCGAACCGTTCTCGATCGAAAGCGCCGAGAGCGGAGCCAGGCAGCACCACTCGGCAAGGTCGTAAACATCCATGTCGAGCGGAAGCCCGTTGCGCAGACAGTAGACCAGGCGGTAGTCCATGATGAAATCCATGCCTCCGTGACCTCCCACCGTACGGGCCAGGTCTCCCACTTCGCGGATGATCGGGTGCATGTACTTCTCGACAAGCGCCGCATGCTGCTCGGGGGTCAGGAAGCCGTGGGCCGAGAGATTCTCATGATCCGGCATCTCGTCCGATGCTACCTGCTCCGGCTCCAGAGCGTAACCCTCGAAGGGATACTTGTTGGCAAAGCCCTTCGTTCCCGTAAGCTGGTACATGCGCGAATAGGGACGAGGCGTCAGCACGTCGTGCTGGATATGGATCGTCTTGCCGTTCTGCGTGCGGATCATCGTCATCGTATGGTCGCCATTCGCAAAACTCTCCGGAGCCTTGCCCGTCGTCTCCTCGATATAGGCAGGACCGTTCACGGCTTTCGTATCCATCGACACAAGCGTCGTCATGCGGTCGCCGCGGTGAATGTCGAGCAGCTGGCAGGCAGGACCCATGCCATGCGTCGCATAGACGTCGCCGCGGTGCTCGCGGTTATAGTCCAGACGCCAGTTGTTCCAATAGTAGGGCCAAAACTCCTTCAGGTTGTGGATGTAGCTTCCCTCGGCGTGGAGCACCTCGCCGAAAAGCCCGTGCTGAGCCATGTTCAGCGTGTTCATCTCGAAGAAGTCGTATACGCAGTTCTCCAGCTGCATGCAGTGCTTGCGCGTACGCTCCGAGGTATTGATCAGTGTCCAGATCTCGTCGAGCGTCATTGCCGCGGGAACCTCGATGGCCGCATGCTTGCCGTGCTCCATGGCGTAGACGCCCATCTCGGCATGATGCTTCCAGTCGGTGGCGATGTACACCAGGTCGATATCGTCACGTTCGCAGAGCGCTTTCCACGCATCTTCCGTGCCACTGTACTCGGCAGCCGCGGGAAGTCCCGCACGGCTCAGGATCTGCTGTGCTCCGGCAACGCACTCGGGACGAAGATCGCACAAGGCCACGATCTTCGTGCCCGGGATGTGCGTGAAGCGCTCCACGGCGCCCGGACCTCGCATGCCCAGGCCGATAAAGCCCACCCGAACGGTGTCAAGCTTCGGAGCGGCATAGGCTACCATGTCCTCCTGTCCCGCAGGACGTTCGGGAACGTCGGTACGAAGCGTCAGCGATGCAGGCTGGCTGCAGCAGCCTCCCAGAAGGAGGGCTGCCGCCAGCGTCAAAATTCCATAAAAGGTCTTTTTCATGAACGGTTTTTTTATGAGTATTGGGGTTGTTTACATATTGATAAGAATGCGTTTGCCGTCGGCCTGAACCGCATAGGGCTTCGTATTGCTCAGATCGGCCCCCTCGGGAACCGTGAAGTTTGAAACGTTCGAGAAGTAGATCAGATCGCCCATCTGGTCGCCGACCGTCTTGCGAAGCTCTACGGCCACGGCCTCCTCACAGTTCGAAACCGTATAGGTGCGGCCCGAAACCGTGCATGTCGGCGTCTTCGTAATCGTCTTCTTATCCTTGAACGTCGTATAGTAGCCCATGTCGCAATAGAGCGTACCATCCTTCACCTGGCGATCCTCGATGTACTGGATCGGCGCTGCCTTCGGATAATTCTTCGATGCAATCAAAGCCTTCGTATCGGCAATCATCTTCTCGGTAACGAGGTAACGGGCATCGCCGTACTGCGAATAGTTGATATCCAGCGGACGGAAGAAGCCCCAGGCCTCGAAGAACTCCGTGAGGTCCTGTCCGGCAGCCTCGCACGCCTTCACCGCAAACTTCAGCTGGCTGGCGCCAGGATCGTCCTTCGACGAGAACTCGCTCGGCAGTGGATCATCGCGCAGCAGCTGGAAAAGTTTCGGCCAGAACTCCGTGTCGAAACCGCACAGGTGGTAGTAGATCCACAGCTGCCAGTTCATGCGCATGTGAAGCTCGGTATCCTCGCCCTGGTGCGTGGCATCGCCCAGCAGCGCCCACGTCTCCTTCTCGACCCAGCTCAGCGCAAGTTCGCTCAGCATGTCGCCGCGAGACCCGTACTTGCCCATCTTGTAGATCACGTAGTTCGAGAAGAGGTTGTTCGACGACTCGCTGGCACTCTTCCAGTTGATCGCCCCCTGGTTGATATGGCCGACCTCATGGGCAGGTCCCCAGGCATTGTCCTCCTCGGCAAGCAGTTGCTCGCGCGTGATGATCTTGTAGAGAGCCGTCGACGCCGAGAAGTTCACACGACGGTTCGAAGCATCCATGTAGGCCGACGGATTGGTGCTCGATACGGCCATGATGTGGTTGTTGAAGTACTCGCTGTCCTCGAGACCCATCAGCTCCTGCTGCCAGGTCAGGATATCGTCCCACGCCTGGATGCCCGAAACGATCGACGACGGAGCATCGGCACGCAGCTGCGAAGTGTGGAAGTTGAAGATCATCTTGCGGCCCTTGATCACGAAATACTTGTAGGTGCACTTCGAAAGCAGCTCCTGGTACTTCTCGTCGGTCTGGTGGCGCGCCAGGTCAAAGTAGCCCTGAACCGTACCGCAGCCGCGCAGAATGTGTACCTTGACAGGCTCCGAAGCCGACGAAAGCGTCGCCGCGGTATTCATCACGTAGCACATGCCCGGGGCCGTGATCTCGATCGTATTCAGACCGGCGGTCAGCGACACCTCCTGGTCAACGGTATCGTAGGCATTACCCTGCGACATGCCGCCGTAGTTGGGTCCGTAGCCGTCGGAGGCCTCGCCGTACACGGCAAGACTCAGGCTCTGGCCGGCAGGAACCTTGTCGACACACACGAGAATCTTCTCACCGGCCTTCACCTCGATACCCGTCGGATTGTCCATGCGCGAGTACATCTTGGTCAACAGCTGAAGGTTGATCTCGTTGTTGCTGTACGGAGCATAGCTCTGGGCGCGGAATTCGTACTCGTTCGCATTGTAAGTCCCCTCCAGCAGAGGCACGGCTACCTCCTGCGCCAGGTAGGGGGCCAGGGCGTAGAGCGACGTGATCTCCGTACGCGTCACCCCTTCGCGCAGCTCCATGCACGAAAGATCGGTGAAGACCTTCAGGATGGCCTCGTTGATCTGATCCTTCTTCGTCAGGAAAAACTCCACCTCGTAGAGCGAGATGAATCCGCCGCCGGCGCCGTTGTCACCGGCTCCGTCGAGGAAGCTCAGTTTCAGCGTCTCGACATCCGCCAGACGCGTCGGGAAGTGGATCGTCTGGACCCCGCCCTTCTGCTGCAGATTGTACGGCGACGTGCTGTCGAAGACCGACGTATACTCCGTCGCACCCTTCGTCTTGTAGCTGATCACCACGTTGCCCGGACGTCCGTTGCCTGTTCCCGAGTGAAGAACAATGTAGTCCATCGACTTCGTGCCGTCGAACGTATATTCGAATTCCACGGGGAAGGTCGTCGTGGGATCGTCGTACGGAAGCTGCCACGGAGAGTGGTAGTTGGTCGTCAGATTCCCGTCGATCGTCAGCTCCGGACCATTGCCGGCATGCATCTGGTTGGCCGTAACCGACAGCGCCTTGAGCTGTTCATCCTCGAGGTTCGAATCCGGAGCCACGCTCTGCGTCTCCTGCGTCAGCTGGCACGACACCGCGCTGCTCGCGTATTGGGGATCGACGGGCGTCAGGGCGATGGTTGCAACCCGCTTGTAGGGAAGCATGTTCGCCTCGGCAGTGAACGAATAGCTCTGATCGGCAAAGGCGCGCGTCCCATCCTCGGCCGTGGTCCGAGACAACCAGCCCGGAGTGTCCTGTGCATCGTACTGCGGATCGCCCACCGTATATTCGATGTTCGACGTGACGGTCATCGTAACGGCGCCTCCCGCAGCCGGGATCGTCTGGTTCGACACAAGAATCGCAGGTCCGTAGCCCAGCTGCTGCACCTGGATCGTATATTCGTGTCCCTCGGCCGAGACGGTGATCTTCGCCTTACGGACATCGGGCTCCTCGCTCGCAAGAACCGCAAGCATCAGGCCCGTTTCGTTGCTGTAACTCGTCGAAACCTTGCACCACGTGTTGTCCGACGAGGTGAGTTTCCATGCACTGACCGGAATGTTCGTCCGCACGGGAATGAAGACGATCTCCTGCTGTTGCGTGAAGTTGTAGGTCAGATTCGCGTCTGCTATCTCGAAAGTCCCGGGACCTATCGCATCCGTATCGTCTTTCGAACACCCGGAGCCCAGCATCACGACTCCTGCGGCGAACCACATTATGTTTTTCAGAAATTGTTGCATTTTCATGTTTTTTCGGTTTTCTGGCCTGCCGCTCCGGCGGGGTCATCCGTACCCCGCCGGAGCATTCGGCCGGATGAACTACTTCGTCAGATCCGCTCCGTAGAGCTCCATCTCGGACAGAGATACGCACGAGTAGGTCTCGACGGTCAGATCGCCGCCGGCACCTCCGGCACTCGTCACGACTCCGAAACGAATGTGTGTGAAGGACTCCTCGGATGACATCGCCGGAAGCGTCGCCCATTCAAGGGCTCCGGTCGGAAGTCCCGAATTGACCCGTCCGATCTCACGCCAAGACGTACCGTCGTTGCTTACTCCGATGCGGACGTCGGCAGGTACGGCGTTCGGATTCGAACGCGTAGCGTAGCGGAGAACGATGGCCGACAGCGGCTCGTTGAGCGTAATGTCGATGTAGTAACCCCATTCGGGATCACCGACAGGTCCTCCTCCATAATAGGAGTGCCACCACGATGCGGCCGAGACATCTCCGTCAAACAGCGCCGCAGTGCCCTGTCCATCGCCGGCATTCGTATAGGGCGACGAGGCCATGTCGGCCGTCAGGGCTACCTTGTCAGGATCCATACGAACGTTGAGCAGGTACAGACCCGATTCGCCTTCGGTCGAGAACTCTGTCTTCGAACTGTTCGTCAAACGCACCGGAAGCAGATACTCCTGCAGCAGCGTCAGGTTCGAACGATCCACGGAGATCTCCATCGATACGGAATTCGAGCCCGTCGTAAACGACACCTGCTCGGGAACCGTATAAGACCCCGCGGGAAGAAGTGCGTACGAGGTCCCCTGCTCCGCGTTATAGGTTTCGAGCCACTCCTGGCCGAGAACCTCCAGATCACAGGTGAAGTCCCAGTGGTTGTCGATGTTCAGCGTTACTTCGTTCTCATACGTGTTGACGACGGGGCTGCTGGTCGTGTAGAACGACTGCACGAGACCCGACGTGCCAAACGACAGCTGGGGAATGCCGATCTCCATGCTCAGCAGCAGCAGATTGACCGACTCGCTGATCTTTTTCGAAGAGTAGACCTGCAGCGCCAGCACGTAATCCAACTCGGGGTGCTGCGCCTGAAGGGCCTGGACGGCTCCCGTCTCAAGCTCCACGCGCGCGACCTTGTAGGCATCCTTGCTCGAGAAGGTGAACGTCGTCTCGGTCAGAAACTTGTAACACTCGGCGGGCAATTGTGCATAGCGCGTCCCGTTGGAAAGATTGTAGATATCCAGCTGCGCCTGGTCCATCACCTCGATCCGTGCATCGGCCGTCGCCGTGAGATCGCGCCCGCTCTTGCAGATCGGAATGTCGTAGGTCGTGTTCTCGCCCGTCAGATAGAGCGATACAACCTGCTCCCCGCTGTTGCGGAAATAGACCAGCGTCTGGTAGTCCTCCAGATATGCGTCCCGGGAATCTTCACAACTCGTCGCTCCCGCGAGCAGCATTCCGCAGAACAATATGGTTTTCCATGTTGTCATTTTCATACGTTTGTCTTCTTTATGTTTCTCCTTTTACCAACCGTAGTTCTGCGTAAGCTGCTTGTTGCGGTCCAGCTCACGCTGCGGGAACGGGAAAAGATAATGGTTGTTTCTGAATACCCGGTTCTCGAAAGCCGTACGCTTCCAGAATTCGTCTGTCGTAACCGTACCGCTCGAAACGGCCGACGTGTTCATGCCGTACATCGGCCCTCCGTCGGTCTCCGTAGCGATCATCCACGTACGCGTGTCGTAGTAGCGAAGCCCCTCGAAGGCAAGCTCCACACGACGCTCCTTGCGAACCAGTTCGATCAGATCAGTAACCGACGCATTGGGATACACCTCCGTGATGGGATCCAGTCCTACACGGTCGCGAAGATCGTCCCAGTAGGTCATCGCCTGCTCGCGGCTGATCCCCTCGCCCGTGACACCGTTGCGCTCGCACTCCAGAGCCGCCTCGATGTAATTGAGGTAGATCTCGCCCAGACGGAACGTCGGGAAGGTCACGTTGCCCCACTGTCCCTGGGTATAGCTGTCGAGCGTATGGTCATAATAGCGGTTGACAATATAGCCCGATTTCGGATAGTCGTGTGCAACATGTCCGTTGGCTCCCTGGCAGAACGAGCACAGTTTGTAGTTGTTGCCGTATTTCCACTGGCTGTCGCCCCAGAATACGCTCACGTAGAAGCGCGGCTCACGGTCCTTGTACATCACCGGCCATGAACCCTGGCTGCTGGCTACGGGCGCTCCCATGGCCGTCATGAACGGGTTGTTGAAGGTCTCCTTGGCAAACTCGTTGCTCGGATAACCCGAATCATCGTTGATGATCGGCGTTCCGTCGGACTCATAGCCCGAAATCGGATAGCGACCGTTCGACATGGCATAGGCGTCAACCTGCTGCTGCGTCGGACCCCAGCCTCCATAGGCCGTTCCGCCGACACCCAGCGTCGGTGCCGTATGCACGCCCAGAATGTATCGCGACTGGTATCCGCCGGCGCAGAAGATGCTCTCCTTGTTCCACGTCTCCTGCATGATGCCATAGTAGTTCATGTAGGGATTGTTGTCAGACGTGCGGTAGAGCTCGTACAGACCCAGATCCACAACGGCTTTGGCGGCCTGTGCAGCCTCGACCCACTTCTGGGCGCTGAACTCCTGCGGGAACAGCTGCGTTCCGTCGGGATTCACCACCTGGCGGTAGAGCGTATTGCCGTTGAAGAGCGGACGTGCCGAGTAGAGCTTCAGGCGCGAAATGACGGCAAGGGCCGCGCCGCGCGTCGGAAGTCCCATCTCCGAAGAGTTGTACGTGTCGGGAAGACGCGAGGCGCACCACTCCATCTCGCTGACCACGTAATTCACGCACTCTTCCCACGTGTTGCGCGGACGGGCCAGTTCGGCTGCCGTCGCCGAGAAGTCCATCAGCTCGTCGCCGACGAGGAACACCGGACCGAAATCACGCATCAGCTGGAAGTAGTAGTAGGCCCGGGCCCACCGTGCGCAGTTGTACCACAGCGTCAGCTCCTCCTGCGTAACGACCGGGTCGCTGCACGACATGACGTTCTGAAGGAAGATGTTGCAGTCGCGGATCGCCTGGTAATACTTGTTGAAGTTGTCGTGCGGAAGGTTCGAGGCGTTCCACGAACCGAAGTTGATGAGCTGGTAGTTGCTCCAGGCCCACGTACAGGTGCCCTCGTCCGCAGCTCCGCACTCATGACGGTAGTAGAAGATCTGCGCATCGTTGGGCATGTACCCCATGACGTTCAGAAAATACTGACGCGTCGTATTGCGCTGCTGCCAGATCTTCTCGAAAGTCATCGTTTCGTCCTCCTGGCGATCCAGAAAACTGTCGCACGACGTCGCTCCGAGGCTCAGCAGAAGGGCTATGGCAAATATTTTTTTGATCGTATGTTTCATGTCCGTAATTTTAGAAGTTTGCATTCAGTCCCAGGGAGATGATTCGGTTGGGCGGATACGAAGCACCTTCGCCGCCTCCCATCTCCGGATCCCAGAGCTTGAACTCGCTGAACGTGCAGAGGTTGTTCGCCGCTACGTAGAAGCGCATCGACTTGATGAAGCCCGAACGCGCCATCCACTTCTTCGGAAGCGTGTAACCGATCTCGACATTCTTGATACGCAGGAACGAACCGTTGCGCTGCCACCACGACGAGGTCTGGGAGTTGTTGCTGTAACCCGTACCCGTGCCGACCGTCATGCGCGGATAGATCGCCGCAGCCTTCTGGGCATCGGTCAGGTCACTGCGCCATCCGCGATCCCATACGTCGCGCTGGATGGCCGAACGCTCCAGGTTGTTCGCCGAGAACGGCGTGGTGATCGATGCTCCGCCCAGGAAGAAATTCACATGGGCAATGCCCTGGAAGAAGATATTCAGGTCGATACCCTTCCACTGGGCCGTGGCACCGAATCCGTAGGTGATCTCCGGAAGCGTCGTGTAGCCCAGGTAGATCTGGTCGTTCGAGTCGATGCGTCCGTCGCCGTTGATGTCCTGGTACTTGATGTCACCGACACGGTACTCGCCGAATGTCTGCTGCGGACTGTTGGCGATCTCCTCCTCACTCTCGAAGAGACCCACGGCAAGAAGTCCCCACGGCTGCGATGCGCCGACTCCGTAAGGCTTGCCAATGCGGTTCTGGTACTTGTATTTCCAGTCCGGCTCGTCGTTATTGAGCAGCTTGTTGCGGTTGAAGGTGAAGTTACCGCGGGCCGTCAGGTACCACTCCCCGAACTGCTTGTTCCACTCCAGCGACAGGTCAACTCCGCGGTTCTCCGTCTCTCCAATGTTCACGTACGGAAGTTTCGACGTGTTCTGAAGTCCGGCAATGCCCGGAAGTCCCGCACGTACCATCAGAATACCCGTACGGTGCGTGTAGAAGTAGTCGGCCTGGATACGCAGCTGGTTGAAGAGCATCAATTCGACTCCGAGGTCGAGTTTGGTCTCCTCCTCCCACGAGAAGTCGAGGTTCTCGGGACGTCCCATGGCTATACCGGCGCCGCCCGTGTTGCCGCTCTCGCCCATCGTGAAGCTGTTGCCCGTGATGATCGTGGCCTGGTAGAGCCAGCGGTCGTTGTTACCCAGCTGGTCGTTACCCACCTTACCGTACGATCCGCGGATCTTGAAGGTGTTGATCGCATTCTTCAACGGGCTCCAGAACTCCTCCTCGGAGAGCATCCATCCCGCCGATACGGCCGGGAAGAATCCGAAGCGGTGTCCGCTGGCAAAGTTCTCCGATCCGTTGTAACCCATGTTGAACTCCAGCATGTACTTGTCGCGGTAAGCATAGGTCACACGCGCGGCAATACCCTGGTTCTTGTAGGGAAGCGATGTCGTGGCGTTCACGGCGTCTCCCGGATTGAGGTCCGAAGATCCGAACGTGCGGCGGTGGATCTTGTGGTTATAGAGGAACATCGCACCCACGCGGTGACTGTCGGCAAATACGTGGTTGTAGTTGAGCGAGCCCTCGAGGTAGGTCGTTACCGTGCTGGCGGATCCGTGCGAATAGGCCAGCGACTCGCTGCCCTGGTAGATCGCCGATCCGTAGATCAGATTGCCGTTCTCGTCACGTCCCGTGGCGTGGAACTGCTGCGGCTCCTTGTAACGGCGCTGGATCTGAGAGTTCCAGGCGTCCCACGAAAACTTCACGTTGGCCGTCAGGCCCTCGGTAACCATGCTCAGATCCTGCGTGATGCCAACCAGCGACTGGGCCGAGTTCCAGAACTGCTCGCGATATCCCGAGTGTACCAGCAGGTTCCACGGGTTATAGCCCGTCGGAGCCGAAGGCGCCGAAATCGTGCCGTCGGAATACTGCTTCGGAAAGGCGTTCGGAGAGGTCGCGAACGTATAGCTCCAGATATCGCCCGTAGCGGCGCCCGGCGAGAAGCTCTTCTCGTAGATGTTCGCAAGGTTCAGATTCACGACCGTCGTCTTCGTGAGGTTCAGGTCGATGTTGGCGCGGAAATTGAACTTGTTGTAGTTGATCGACGAATCGTAGTCGTACAGATTCCCGGCATTGCGGAAAATCGACGACTCGTTGTAGAAACTGCCCGAAATGTAATAGCGGGCAACCTCGCCTCCGCCCGTGATCGAGGCGTTCACACGCTGATTGTAGGCCACGTTGCGGTACAGCTCGTCAATCCAGTTCACATTCGGATAAAGGTCCGGATCCGTGCCGTTGCGGTACATCGCAAGGTCGTCGGCCGTATAACGGTTCGTGCCGCTCGCCTCGTTGTACATACGCGCCCACTGCTCGGAATTCACAAACTCCGGCATCTTCGTGGGCATCGTCACACCCGCTTCGGCGCGTACCTTCACCTCCGGACGTCCGATGGAACCCTTCTTCGTCGTGATCAGAATCACACCGTTGGCACCACGCACACCGTACACGGCCGAGGCCGAAGCGTCCTTGAGGATCGAGAACGACGCAATATCGTCCGTGTCGACCAGGTCGAGATCACGCTCAACACCGTCGACAAGAACCAGCGGCGTCGACGATCCCTGGAATGACGAGACTCCGCGGATGTAGAAATCCGCAGCGCTGTTCTTTCCGGGCTCGCCCGATCGCGACATCGAAACGATACCGGCCAACTGTCCCGCAAGGTTGGTGGACAGCTGGGCGTTGGAGACCTTCAGGTTGCCGACGTCGACCGTCGAGATGGCTCCCACGACCGACTCCTTCTTCTGAACGCCGTAACCAACGACAACAACCTCTTCCACCTCCTGAGAGTCCGGAACAAGCTGAATGTTGATCTGCGTACGGTTGCCTACGACAACCTCCTGTGGAGTATAACCCAGAAACGAGAATACCAGCACACTTCCAACCTCGTCAAGCGTGATCGAGTAGGATCCGTCGATACCGGTCGAAACGCCATTTACGGTATTCTTGACCAGAACGCTCGCTCCGACTACCGGAAGATTGTTCTCATCGACAACGACTCCCGTCACGGTCGTCCCGTCCTGTGCCCGCGCAAATCCGCTCGGAATCAGGAGGAGGAATAACAGGGCATATCCGATGATATGCCGGCATTTTAGAAAAGATTTTTCCATGCCTCAGATTTTAAGGTAAAACAAAATAGTTGAAGATTGGGATATGAAGTGCCTTATCAGGCATTTATCGTAATGTCCGACCAAACCTTCTACGGGCTGTAAAAGGCCATCAAACAGTATTCTAATCAAGAATAGATCAACCGCAGATCACTCTTTACACGGAGGATAGTGCGGACGCACTAATACACTGCCCTGCTCGCGAAAACGAACAAACATGGCAGTACAGAGAAAATTATTGTTCAGATTATAGCTGTAACAACCGCACGTATACTCACAACACTTCTCCTCCCTGTTTATGGGGGGGGGAATTCTTCCAGCTGATAAAGTCTGCAACATGTGGCTTTAAGGTTGTTGAGTTGGCAATTTCGGTTCCGGGGGTAAATATATGGATTATTTTCGACTACGCAAAAGTTTTTAACTTAAATTGTATATTTTAGTTAAACATTATTATTTTTTATCCCAATTTATTCACAGTTTCAAATATATGTCCAAACATATATTATATAAATATTTGTCTAACTTATTCATTTTATTTATTATTTAAAGTGCCCGATTTCTCGTATCTTTGTCTTGAAAAACGGGCCTTAAAACTTTACCTTATATTATGATGAACATCCGACTCTGCGTCCCGCTGATTGCAATGCTGTCAGCCCCGCTTCTCGCAACGGCGGAAGAGCCCGCCATGCAAATTCCCGAACCGCAGCACACCCTGCTCTTCCGTTCGGGAGATCACGGATCGAAATTCTACCGGATCCCCGCACTGACAACGGCTGCCGACGGATCGATCATCGCCGTCGCCGACCGGAGAAACGACTCTTCCAGCGATCTGCCCAATCTGATCGACATCGTGCTCCGCCGCAGCACCGACAACGGGCGCACGTGGAGCGATCAGATCGTCATCGCACAGCACACTCCCAATCGCGGATTCGGCGATGCGGCCGTGGTTGTCGACCGTCGTACGGGCGATCTGCTCTGCATCTTCGCCTCGGGATGCGGACTATGGAAATCAACGGCCGAGCAGCCCATCGACGTCTGCATCTCCCGCAGCGCGGACAACGGACTCACATGGAGCAAGGTGCGCTACATCACCCCGCAGATCTACGGCCCCGGATGTGACAATCCCGCGTCGAGGCCCATTTCGGGTCTCTTTGCCGCTTCGGGGCGCGCCCTGCAACTGCGCGACGGAACGCTGGCTTTCGTTGTGGCAGCGCACCACACGGGGGAGAAGTGGCCGCCGCTCTATAACTATGTATGTATCTCGGAAGATGGCGGGGAGAGCTGGCGGCTGCTCCCCGGAACACCCGGAGCCTATGGCGACGAATCGAAGATGGAGGAGTTGGCCGACGGAAGCTGGCTCATGAGCATCCGCAATCCCCGGCAGGGATACAGACTCTACTCCGTTTCGCACGACCGCGGCGCGACATGGAGCAAGCCCGCCGAATGGCAGGATCTGCCCGATCCGGCCTGTGACGGCGATATCATGCGTTATTCGCTCCGCAGCGAAGGGGCCCGGCACGACCGGCTGCTGCATTCGATTCCGGCCGACACCGCCGCCCGGCGCAACGTCTCCGTGGCGCTGAGTTATGACGAGGGAAAGACATGGCCCGTGCGTCGGAGCATCTGGAGGCAGGCTTCGGCCTATTCGTCGCTTACGAAGCTCTCCGACGGTGCGATCGGGCTGCTGAGCGAGGTTTACAACGGCGGCGACGAAGGGTACGAGATATGGTTCTCGCGCATCCCCTTCGAGTGGCTGACAAAAGGCGAGGATGACGGGAAATAGTCGTCGGCATCCGATCCCTACCGCATAAAAAAAGCCAGCTTCCCGGATAGGAAGCTGGCTTTTTCAAACTCGCGCGTCTCAGAGCGTACGGAGTGTTTCGCAGAGCAGTTTCCAGAACTTCGGAACCGTGGCAATTTCGATCCGCTCGTCGGGCGAATGCACGCCGCGGAGCGTCGGTCCGAACGAAACCATGTCCAGATCGGGGTATTTCTCCAGGAAGAGTCCGCACTCCAGTCCGGCGTGGATGGCACGTACCTTGGGCTCCGTGCCGAAGAGTCGCCGGTAGGCCTCGGCCGTCGTCTCCAGCAGGTGCGATTCGGGATTCGGGGCCCAGCCCGGATAGCCGTCCGAGTGGGCAACATCGGCACCGGCCAGCGTGAAGACCGATTCGACCATCTGCATCACGTAGGTCTTGGCGCTCTCGACCGAGGAGCGCTGTGACGAGGTGACAACGATCCGGTTGCCGCTCTCAAACTTCACGGAGGCTAGATTCGTCGAGGTCTCGACAAGCCCCGGAACGGCAAACGACATGGCAATCACACCGTTGGGCACACCAACCAGCGAATAGATCAGTCCGAACTGCGTATGGGCGTCGAGCACCTCCTCAACCTGCGGCATCTCGTTGAGCGTGATCTTGAAATTCGGCTCCGGGAAGCGGAATTCGTTCTCCATGTCGGCCGCGAAGAGGCGGAAGCGCTTCTCGAACTCGTTCTTGAACTTCGTCGGAACGCCGAAGATGGCATAGGCCTCGCGCGGAATGGCGTTGCGCAGGTTGCCGCCGCTGAAATAGCTCAGGCGCAGTTCGAACGACTGCATGCCGTCCCACATCAGGCGCGCCACCGTCTTGTTCGAGTTGACGCGGCCCTTGTTGATATCGTCGCCCGAGTGTCCGCCCTGCAGGTCCGAAACATCGACCCGGAAGAAGGAGTAGTTCTTCGGAGCCTCCTCCATCGTGTAGTGGAACGTGGCGATGGTGTCGATACCGCCCGCACAGCCGATGAACAGTTCGCCCTCGTCCTCCGAATCGAGGTTGATGAGGTATTTGCCCGAAAGCATCCCCTCGCCGAGCTCGAAGGCCCCCGTAAGGCCCGTCTCCTCGTCGACCGTGAACAGCGCCTCGATGGGTCCGTGCTGCACCGTCTCGTCGAGCAGAACGGCCAGCGCCGCGGCCATGCCGATGCCGCAGTCGGCGCCGAGCGTCGTGCCCTCGGCACGCACCCACTCCCCGTCGATATAGGGTCGGATGGCGTCGTGCTCGAAATCGAACTCCACGTCGGAATTCTTCTCGCAGACCATGTCCATGTGCGACTGCAGAATCACCGCCGGATGATCCTCGTAGCCCGGCGTGGCGGGTTTGCGCATCACAACGTTGCCGATGGCGTCTTTCTTGTACTCGATATGGTGCTCCCGCGCAAACGAGATCAGATAATCGATGATCTTGCCCTCCTTCTTCGAGGGGCGCGGAACCCGCGTAATGGCTTCGAACTGCTCCCACACAAGGTGCGGTTCCAACGTAGAGATTGATGACATAGGCTTCATGTATTTTTGCAAAGTTACGCTTTTTTCCGTACTTTGGCAACATAAAAAACCATACGTTATATGACGGACTTCAGAATCGGACACGGATATGATGTCCACGCCCTGGCTTCGGGACTGCGGCTGGTGCTGGGCGGGATCGAAATCGAGCATGAAAAAGGGTGCGTGGCCCATTCGGACGGTGACGTGGCAATCCACGCCCTGTGCGATGCCCTGCTGGGGGCCGCAGCCCTGGGAGACATCGGGTTGCACTTTCCCGACACGTCGGACGACTTCAAGGGCATCGACTCGCGCATCCTTCTGCAGCGCACGGCGGCCCTCGTGCGCCGGGAGGGCTATGAGATCGGAAATGTCGACTGCACGATACGCATGCAGCGTCCCAAGTTAAGACCCCACATCGATCGCATGCGCGAAGCCCTGGCCGCGGCGATGGGCATCGACGTGGAGCGCGTATCGGTCAAGGCCACAACTACCGAACGGCTCGGATTCGAAGGCCGCGAAGAGGGGATTTCGGTCTCGGCCGTGGCACTGATATTCAAACCGTAGCTCCACATACGGCCACTGAAAACGACAAGGGCCCGGTTCCGCAATGGCTGCGGCCCGGGCCCTCTTCCCGTCTCGTCCGGCGGCAGGCCGGGATGCGGCGGGAAATCAGTAGAGCTGAGAGATCGTTCCCGAATACTGTACGGGACTGTACCACGGATTGGTGATCGTCAGGTTCGCTCCGCCGGTCTTCGAGAAGATCTCGAACGTGAAGGTGTAGGTCGATGACGAGAACAACGACGTGGAGAAGGTTACCATCCACCCCTCGTTCGTCTGTTCGGTCGTATAGCCGTCCACCTTCGGAACCGTATAGTTGAGCACCGTCACATAATAGGGAGGCACGTACCCCTTGATGTAGGGAAGGCAGATGTCCACCGTCCCGTCCCAGATGCCCACATTAAAGGACGGGTTCACAATCTGGCGCATCGGTCCCGCAGGCTGGCGCTGCATGGTCGTCGGGTTGAACTGGAAATTCCGCGAAAGGATGGTCGAGTCCATCGTCTTTTCGTAGTTGGCGATACGTTCCGCACGGCGTTTCTCGCGTACCTCGCGGCGTTCCTCCTTGGGCGACAGGACCTTCTTCTGTCCGATCACGGTGACGGCCGCCACGCACAGCAGCAGGCCCGCAACAAAAATGGCTGTTCTTTTCATAGCACGATAAGGTTTGTATCGGCCATGTGCGCAAAATCAATGCCGCGAGGCAACAGCCTCGCAATCGGGAGGCTGCGTGGAAAAGAACCGCTGAGGAGTAACGGCGAAAGAGTACGACATGGGTCCGCAAACCGGCTCTGGCGGTATGGTGAACGGGCTGCGGGTTTTCGTGTCGGTCGGAGTCCGGCTGTGGCGAATGGGTGTTCGAGGGCGGACGGATGACAGATCTTCGGACCTCCCGGTCCGCAGAGCGCGGCTCAAAGGCCCATTTTCTTCAGAAATTGCCCCGTATAGCTCCTTGTACACTGGGCCACCTCGTGCGGAGTCCCCGTAACGAGGATCTCCCCGCCGGCGGCTCCCCCCTCGGGACCCAGGTCAATCACATGGTCGGCAACCTTCACTACGTCGAGGTTGTGCTCGATGACGATCACCGTATTGCCGCGGTCGACCAGTTTGTTGAGCACGTCGAGCAGCAGCCGGATATCCTCGAAATGAAGGCCCGTCGTCGGCTCGTCGAGAATGTAGAGCGTGCGGCCCGTGTCGCGCTTCGACAGCTCGGCCGAGAGCTTGATGCGCTGGCTCTCGCCGCCCGAAAGCGTCGTGCAGGGTTGTCCGAGCGTGAGGTAGCCCAGGCCGACATCCTGGATCGCCTTTAGTTTCTGGTAGATGGACGGAATATTCTCGAAAAACTCCACGGCCATGTTGACCGTCATGTTCAGGACGTCGTCGATGTTCTTCCCCTTGTAGCGCACCTCGAGCGTCTCGCGGTTGTAGCGGTGTCCGCCGCACGCCCGGCAGCGCACATAGACATCCGGCAGGAAGTTCATCTCGATGGTCTGGACCCCAGCCCCGCGACACTCCTCGCACCGGCCGCCCTTGACGTTGAACGAGAAGCGTCCGGCCTTGAAGCCGCGGATCTGCGCATCGGGCGTCATCTCGAAGAGTTTGCGGATGTCCGAAAAGACGTTCGAATAGGTCGCGGGATTCGAGCGCGGCGTGCGCCCGATAGGCGACTGGTCGACAACCACCAGTTTGTCGATGTGTTCGAGTCCCTCGATCGAATCGTACTCCAGCGGCTGGTCATAGGAGCGATACAACTCCTTCGAAAGAATCGGGCGAAGCGTCTCGTTGATAAGCGTCGACTTGCCCGAACCGCTCACGCCCGTTACGCAGATCAGTTTGCCCAGGGGAAACTCCACGGTGACGTTCTTGAGGTTGTTGCCCCGCGCTCCGCGCAGCGTAATCCGCTCCCCGGAGCCCGCGCGCAGCGTGGCGGGAATCTCGATACGCCGGCGTCCCGTGAGGTAGTCGGCCGTGATGGAGTTCGAGTGCAGAATATCGTCGAACGTCCCCGAGGCGACGATGTGACCGCCCCGCCGCCCAGCCTTCGGGCCCACGTCGACGATCCAGTCGGCAGCTCGCATCATGTCCTCGTCGTGCTCGACGACGATCACCGAGTTGCCGGCGTCGCGAAGCTCCTTCAGGCTGCGGATCAGCCGCTGGTTATCGCGCTGGTGAAGCCCGATCGAGGGTTCGTCGAGGATGTAGAGGACGTTGACCAGTTTCGAGCCGATCTGCGTGGCCAGGCGGATGCGCTGGCTTTCGCCGCCCGAGAGCGAACGTGACGAACGTGCCAGCGACAGGTAGCCGAGGCCCACGTCCATCAGGAAGCGCAGCCGCTCGCGGATCTCCTTGACGATCTCCTGGGCGATCTTCCACTCCTTGTCGGTCATCTGGGACTGCACGCCGGCAATCCACTCCGAGAACTCCGAGATCGACATGGCCGAAACCTCGGCGATGTTCTTGCCTGCCACGCGGAACTGCAGCGCCTCCTTCTTCAGGCGCGTGCCGCCACAGACCGAGCACTTCCGGTAGACAAGGAACTGGTCGCGCCACTTCTGGCCGCGCTTCGACTCCTCATCCTCCGTGCGTCCGATATACTCCGCAACGCCCTCCCACTGCAGGAACTGCCGTCCGCCCGAGGAGCTGAACTCCTGTAGGTCAACCGTCAGCGGTTCGGAATCGCCATAGAGCACGGCGTTGAGCGCCTCTTCGGAAAAGCTCTCGATCGGGTCGTCGAGCGTGAAGTCGTAGCGCCGTCCCAGCATCTCGAGAATGGCGAAGAGCATGTTGTTGCGGTATTTGCCCAGCGGCTCGACAGCCCCCTCGCGCAACGACAGTTTCATATCGGGAATGATCTTCGCAAGGTCGAAGACCGCCTCCTCGCCCAGTCCGTTGCAGTGCGGGCAGGCACCCTTCGGAGAGTTGAACGAAAAGGTGTGCGGCGCGGGGTCCTCGAAGGCGATACCCGTCGAGGGGCACATCAGATGGCGCGAATAGAAGCGTTGCTGCTCGGTGCCGTAATCGTAGACTGCCATCGTTCCCTTGCCCTGGCGCATCGCCTCCTTGAGCGAGGTCATGAGGCGGTCGCGCGACTCCTCTCCCGCCACCAGGCGGTCGACCACCAGGTCAATCGTATGGATCTTGTAGCGGTCGAGGCGCATGCCGGCCGAGATCTCGCGGATCTCCCCGTCGATGCGGGCGTAAATGTAGCCCTTGCGGGCCAGCGTCTCGAAAAGCTCCCGGTAGTGGCCCTTGCGCCCCTTGACGATCGGCGCCATGAGCGCAATGCGCCGCCCGGCGAAACCTTCGAGAATCAGCTCCACGATGCGGTCATCGGTGTAGTGCACCATCTCCTCGCCCGTCACGGGCGAATAGGCCCGCGACGCACGCGCGTAGAGCAGACGCAGGAAGTCGTTGATCTCCGTCACGGTACCCACCGTCGAGCGGGGATTCTTGTTCGTGGTCTTCTGCTCGATGGCCACCACGGGGCTCAGTCCCGAGATCTTGTCGACATCGGGACGCTCCATTGTCCCGATGAACTGCCGGGCGTAGGTCGACAGTGTCTCCATGTAGCGGCGCTGTCCCTCGGCGTAAATCGTGTCGAAAGCCAGCGACGACTTCCCCGACCCCGACAGGCCGGTGATGACCACCAGTTTGCGGCGCGGAATCTCAAGGTCCACATTCTTGAGGTTGTGGACCCGGGCGCCGAATATCTTGATCGAATCTTCCATAGTCGCGTATTCGACGGGCGCGCAACGGTCCCCTGCGGTGGAGCCGTCGGCAGGCCTTTTCCTGCGGATCGGAAATGCAGGCAGGCTACGCGCCCGAAAAAGCGCGTAAAGTTACGATTTTAACCACGGAAAAGCAAATATCCCTACTTCAGAAGATGAAATTCATCGGCATCGCGCCACACGGGGAATTTCGCACGGAATGTCGCCAGGGCCTCAAGGTCGAAAGCGGCCGTCAGCGTCTGCTCCCCGTCACCGGCCTCCGAGAGCGTCCGGCCCCGGAAGTCAATCAGCACGGAGTCGCCGGCGTAGTGGGCCGCAGGGTCGTGCCCCACGCGGTTGACGCCCGCCACGTAGCACTGGTTTTCGATGGCGCGCGCCCGCAGCAGCGTGCGCCACACGTCGCGCCGCGAAGCCGGCCATGAGGCGCAGCAGAGGATGGCATCGTAATCGCCCCGGTTGCGGATCCAGACCGGGAAGCGAAGGTCGTAACAAACCAGCAGCAGGAAGCGCATGCCGCAGAAGGTCACCACGCAGCGTTCCCGGCCCGGGTGGTAGCCGTCGGCCTCCCCGCCCGGAGTGAAGAGGTGGTGTTTGTCGTACCACGTGCAATCGCCGTCGGGCGTGGCGAAATACATGCGGTTGCGGCAGCGGTCGTCCTCGCGTACGGCAACGCTTCCTGCCACGGCCTTGCCGTAACGTCCGGCCCAACGGCGCAAAGTCGTGGAGACGAGTCCGTCGGTCGGCTCGGCCGCGGCGGCAGAATCGGTCGCGAAGCCCGTGGCGAACATCTCGGGAAGTACGACGAGGTCGGCATCGACGGCGGCAATCTGCGGTTCGAGGTGCGCGAGGTTCTGTTCCGGGCGGCACCAGGCGACATCGGTCTGAAGAAGGGCTATGCGGCACATGAGATTCAAAGTTTATGCACGGTGACGGAGGAGGGGTTTCTGCGGTCGTGGTGAAGCGTTACGCGGCACGGCACGAAATCCTCCTCCGAGCAATGCCACAGATCGATGAACTGCTGCGGATGGCGCTCCATGAGCGGAAACCACGAACTCTGCACCTGAATCATCAGGCGGTGTCCGGGAAGGAACGTATGGGCAATATCGGTGGTATGGAAGCGCACGGACTCGGGGCGTCCGGGCGTGAATGCCTCGGGCGTCGAGAAGCCGTTGCGGTAGCGGCCGCGCATCACCTCGCCGCGGATCAGCATCTGACGGCCCGAGGTCTCGCTCCCGTCCTCGGGGAAGAGGTCGACAAGTTTCACAACGAAGTCGGCGTCGGTGGTCGACAGCGACACCCGCAGGTCGACGTCGACAGGCCCGACCAATGTCAGCGCTTCGGAGAGCGGTTCCGAAACGAAGGTCACGACATCGTCACGGCCAGCCAGAAAGCGCTGGTCGGCGACCATGTACTCCTTGGGGCGGTATGTGGTGAAGCTTTCGAGGTACGGCACCGGATCGGACGGATCCGACAGGTAGCTCGTCGACGCCTTATGGTCCGCGGGGCGCTCCGGGCTCAAGCGTCCGTCGGCGCACAGGTAGAGGGTCAGCGGCTCGCTCTGCGTAGGGGTCCACTCCCCGAACGTATGCCAGCGGTTGTCGCCCGAAGAGAAGACCGACACGGCAGGCAGCGGATCGGCATCCCCACGGTCACGAAGGTAGTATTCGAAGAACGGAAGTTCGAAACGCTCCACGTAACGGTCTCCCGAAGCCTCCTCGCCGAAGTCGTAATCGCCCAGCCGACGGCCGTCGCCCAACCAGGCACCGTGGGCCCACGGTCCGACGACCAGGTGAAGCGTCGTTGCGGGGCTTTGCGAGGCAATGGCCCGGTAGAGATTCCAGGCGCCGTAGCAATCCTCAGCATCGAACGTCCCGCCAACGACCAGCACCGCCGGGGCAACATCGTGGCACAGGCGGCGCGTATCGCGCTGCTGCCACCACGTATCGTAGTCGGGATGCGACGCAAGTTCCTCCCAGAAGGCGTTGGGCGCCAGCAGCGCCGTCAGTTCGGACAACGTTGCGTGTTCGCGGAAGAAGGTGTATTCGTCGGGCTTCATTGACAGCGAACGTTTGGGCATCCGTTCGCACGGCGTGTGTCCCGCAGGCGTATTCATCGAGTTGAGGAACCGCACGGCATCGGTGAGCATCAGCACGCCGTTGTGGTGCACGTCGTCGCCCATGTACCAGTCGGTGACGGGCGCCTGGGGCGAGATGGCCTTCACTGCCGGATGGCCGCACAGTCCGCCCATCAGTGCGTAGAAGCCCGGATAGGAACTCCCGGCAAATCCGACCCGGCCGTTGTTCCCCGGAACGTTTTCGACGAGCCACTCCACCGTATCGTAGCTGTCGGTCAGTTCGTCGGTAGAGCCCTCCCCGGCCGGCCGGATATGCATAAACTCCCCTTCGCTCATGTAGCGGCCCCGGACATCCTGCTGCACGATGATGTAACCCCGGTCGATATAGTTCCGGAGGTAGCCCTTCGTAAACGATCCCGGAAAGGCGTCGGCTCCGTAGGGTCCCGTACCGTAGGGTGTGCGGAAAATGAGGATCGGAGCCTTGCCGCGGGCCTTCGGGCGGTAGACCGTCGTATGCAGGCGCACGCCGTCGCGCATCGGGATGTCGTGCTCCGTCTTGAAATAGAGATCGCTGACGGGTTGGGCCGCTGCCACAGCGGTCAGCAAAAGGCTCCACAGCAGAAGAAGATATCGACGCATAATCGAGAGAATGATGTGCAAAAAGGTTATAAAATCAAAATGCGTTCTGTAAAGATACTGTTTTTCGTCCGAAAGACAAAGCTGTGCATCGATTTCGTCGTCCGAACGCAGGCCGGGGGTTTGGATTCACACGAAATTAAGTGTACTTTTGCAGCAGATCAATTGCTATATCATGCTCAAAGCAGGACATACCCGGAAACTCACCGTGAACCGTATCTCGGAGTACGGACTCTACCTCGTTGACGAGGAGCAGAACGAAGTGCTCCTCCCGAACCGTTACACGTCACTCGCCGACAAGGTGGGCGACACGAAGGAGGTGTTCATCTACCACGACTCCGAAAACCGCCTCGTGGCAACGACCGAAACCCCGCTGCTGCGCGCCGGAGAGGCCGGGTATCTTCAGGTGGTGGACAAAACTCCGCACGGTGCGTTTCTCGGATGGGGCCTCCACGGGAAGGATCTCTTCCTGCCGAACCGGAACCAGCAGGGGGGCGTCCTGGTCGGGCACCGCTACATCGTCTACCTCTACGAGGACTCCGTGACGGGACGGTGCGTGGCCACCATGAAGCTCAAGGGTTTCATCAACAACGAACTCGTCAGCGTACGTCCTCGCGAGGAGGTCGACCTGCTCGTCGCCTCGGAGAGTCCGATCGGATTCCGCGTGATCGTAAACAACCGCCATTGGGGAATGATCTACCGCAACCAGATCTTCCGACAGGTGGCCGTCGGCGACCGGATGAAGGGTTACGTACAGCGGATCACCGAGGACAACCGCATCGACATCTCACTGCAGCAGGCCGGATTCGCTCAGGTGAAGGACTCGGCCGAGACGCTCCTCAACCGGCTGCGCGAAAACGGCGGATTCCTCCCCCTGAACGACGACTCGTCGCCCGAAGAGGTGGCGCGGCTGACGCAGATGAGCAAGAAGAGTTTCAAAAGGTCGCTGGGCATGCTGCTCAAGCGCGGCGACGTTTGCTTCGAAAACAACGGCATAAAACGCATCGGCCATGGCAACGATTAACACCGCCGAACGGGTCTCCGCGGAGCTCTCCGACAACTTCGTCTTCCAGCGCTCGCGGCTGGCCTACTACGCCGCGGCGGAGCGTATCTCGGGGCGCGTGCTCGAGATCGGAACCGGATCGGGATACGGCATCGAGATCGTTGCCCCCCACGCCAGGCAGTTCGTTACCGTCGACAAGCACGCCCCGGCCGAGGAGCTCATCCGTCTGCCGAACGTCGAATTCAGGCAGTGTACGGTGCCGCCCCTCCCCTTCGGGGCCGAGCAGTTCGACTGCGTGATTACGTTCCAGGTCATCGAGCACATCCGCCGCGACGACGAGTTTGTCCGGGAGATACACCGCGTGCTGCGTCCCGGCGGAAAGTTGATTCTCACCACCCCCAATGCCCCGATGTCACTCACGCGAAACCCCTGGCACGTACGCGAATACACGCCCGAAGCATTGAAACGACTGCTCATGGAGCAATTCCGCGATGTTGTGGTGCTCGGCGTTGCGGGAAATGACCGCGTGATGGAGTATTACGAGAAGAATCGTCGCGGTGTGGAGCGCATCACGCGGTTCGACCCCCTCGATCTGCAACACCGGCTTCCGGCATGGATGCTTCGCCTCCCCTACGACCTGCTCAACCGGATGAATCGCCGTCGGCTGCTCCGCGAAAACACCTCGCTCACCTCCTCGATCCGCATGGAGGATTATACCATCGGGCCCGTCAGCGAGCAGAGTTTCGATCTCTTCTGCGTGGCAACGAAATAGAACCGTCGGTCGGAGCCGATCATACAAACAAAGCCGGACAACCTTCACGGGTCGTCCGGCTTTTGCGCAATTCACAACTCGACTCTCGGACAGGCACCTGCAAAGGCGGATCTACTGGTTTCTCCCGATGCCGGATGAAACCCCGTCTTATACGTACGGGCTCGGTCGATCATGCCGCCGTTGCGGATTCTGATCCGGAAGTTCTACAATCAGATATTCGCCGACAGAATAGCAACATTTGTCGGCAAGGAATCGCTGCATTCTGTCATTGTCCTGCAATTTTCGCTCGGGAAGCATCACGATTCCATTCCGACACATCCCGGAACACAGCTCTTCGGCACTCACCTCCACAACCGGCTGACCCAGATAAACATCCATCGACTCCGCTCGGCGCATTTCCCAAACATAACACGTCGACAGGCCTTTCGAATGAACCAGTTGGGCCGCTTCCCGGCATAACACGCCGTAACCCAATCGGACATTCAGCTCCGGAAGCGCCATGCCTCCGACAAAAACGGCGATGAGCGTGCCCGCTGCCATCGTCCCGACAGAACGACGAATATCCCGGGATCTTCGCATTGACACCACAGCTACTATTCCCGTCACGGAAAGAATTCCTGCAGCAGCCATACACCAGCCACTATTCACCATCGCAAGATCCGGATAATGCCGGAAAAGAAACAGGATCGGCGCAGCTCCTATCCATACCACAGCCGGAATCACCACCGAAAGTCTCATCCAGCAGGAAACGGGCCGCCGATGCATGAGCAACGCAGCAAGATAGACGATAAACGGAAACGTCGGAGCCAGATAAACGGCAAGTTTGGAACTGAATGCCGACAGCATGCATAAGGTAGTACCAATGACGGTCAGAAAAAACAGTTCCAGGGAGCTAAACCGGTCCCGCCGGACCAGAGCCGCCACGATAACTCCGAGCACAAGCAGCGACCATGGAGCCAGCGAATACCACACCGATACAAGATAGTACCAGAAAGGCTCCTTGTGATGAAAGGCATCCACGGCTCGATCGAACGTCTGATGGAACAGCAGATTGTTCAGATACGCCGGACCGCCCTCGAACCACACCAGCGTGAACCAAACCGCACACCCGGCCGCAAGAATACCCCACGTCCGCCACCCGCAGTAATGCCCGATCGCCCCGGATTCCCGCCGGATAATCAGAAATACCACAACCGAAAGAATTGGGACAAGCAGCCCAACCGGCCCCTTGGTAAAAAGAGCAAGCCAGGTGTAAAGCGGGAAAAGAATCCTGTCCCGCGTCCCTTGGCCCGTCCCGGTATACATGCGCCAAAAGGAGCGGAGTGCCAGCGTGATGAACATACACATCAGCATGTCCATTCGCACGAACACCGCCAGACCGAGAAACAGTCCCGATGTCATCAGCAGCAGCATGGCGGTCATACGATCCCGTTCGCCGAGATACTCCCTCGTCCATCGATCCATCGTCCTCAGAATGACCAAGGCCGGGATCAGTGAGAACATCGATAAAAAGAGCATGATGTGCCGACCGAAAAGCTGCTTGCCGAACATGACAAGCCACAGATACAGAGGAGGCTTGTCCGCATAGGCCTCTCCATGGTTGGTGAAGGCGAAAAAGTGTCCCTCCCGAAGCGCTTCGTCGGCAATGCTCAGGTAGCGAAGCTCATTCGAGGGTGTGAAATCACGCAGAAGCATCACCGGCAGCAATGCCACGATGAAGGCGAACAACAGAATGATGTCTCTATTTTTTGTCATGACTGCTTGTGTATCCGATGAAAAGGTTACGGGCATAGGCTCCGAAACCGACAGATTGTCCCAAAATCAACACGGGATCGAGCCGGAGCAATCCGTAGCAGATAATCATCCCCGAGCCGACGAGACTCATCACCCAAAAGCCCGTCGGAAGACTCGACTCCCCGTGCCGGAAGGAGTAGATCCATTGATAGACAAAACGCAGGGAGAAGACGGCCTGTCCGAGCGTGCCGAACAGAAGCAACCGGAAAGGAACATCGTCATTCTGCAGAAAATTCGTCACAAACTGCTCCGCATGCCCCGCAATGGCCATCACCACCGCTACGGGAGTCGCAAGCAGAACGATCCGCACCAACCTCGGAATCCGTCGATACAATCCCTTGAGATTCAGATTCCATAGGTATATGTAATAGGACAACAATTGACCGAGAATTATCGCAAAATCATCGCGCAGCCACCCGTAGAGAAACAACAGCCACGATCCGGCCAACGAGCAGATCCAGTAGGCCGAAGGCGATACGATACGATGGGCCCGCTCGGAAAGTATCCACTGGATCAATATCCGCGCCGAAAAAAAGAGCTGCGCCAGAAATCCGACAGCATAGATCCAACCCATGGGTTACAAATCGCTTTGTCCGATTCGGTAATTGATCGCTCGCTTCCGCATCCAACGATAGGCAAAGCAATCCACCAGCGGCGATACAAGACGGTTCCACAAATGAAACTTCGATTGCCCGGCCGTCCGTGGATAATGCGGCACCGGTACCTCCGCATACGTGGCCTCCTCCTGCAGCAAAACAAGGGCCGGAAGAAACCGATGCATACCTTTGAAAAGAGGAAGGCGCCGGGCCGTTTCAAGCTGCAACACCTTGAGGGGACATCCCGTGTCGGCAGCCCCGTCGTGAGTCATCATTCGTCGGAACGCATTGGCAAACTTCGATTGAAAACGCTTGAAAAACGTATCCTTCCTTCCGGTGCGGACGCCCGTGACAAGCTGATGATCAGAAATTAACGGCAGAAGAAGCTCGAAGTCCTCAGGCCGGGTCTGCAAATCGGCATCGATATAACCCACGAGCGGAGACGCAATATGATCAATTCCGGCCTTGATCGCTGCGCTCAATCCCGCGTTCCGGACAAAGGAGAGGTAGTAAAATCCGCGATTGCGGCCACAGACGAGCTTCAGCAGGTCCAGACTCCCGTCCGTCGAACCGTCGTCAACGAAAAGTACACACGCGCGACGACTCGCCGCCGGAAGATAGCGGCGAAATGACTCTTCTAACCGGGGAATGTTATCCCGTTCGTTGTAAATGGGACAGATGATCGTAAAATCGTATTCTGAAGTGTGATTCATGGGGAAAAGCGTTTATACGGATTTACTCTTGGTTCAACAATGGATTGCGATCGGAAAGATACCATGCCACGAAATGCCGGACTCCCTCTTTCAGCGTGACCCGGGGACGGAAGCGAATCTTTCGCTGCAGCTTCGTAGTATCCGCCCATGTCTGCGGAACATCGCCTGGCTGCATGGGGCGAAGATCGTAGTGCGCAGAACGACCCAGAGCTGCCTCCAGTTCCCGGACAAATGTCATCAGGGACATCGGATGTCCGCAGCCGATATTGTAAATCTCGATCGGAATGCATCCTCCAGGAGCGTGATCCAGCAGACGGACGATGCCTTCCACGATATCATCCACATAGGTGAAGTCCCGCTGCATATCCCCGCCGTTGAAAAGGCGGATGGGCTCCCCGGCAAGAATCGCCTTCGAAAAAAGCATCGGAGCCATGTCGGGACGCCCCCAGGGTCCGTAAACGGTAAAAAAACGCAATCCGGTAAGCGGTATACCGTAAAGCCGAGCATATACCTGTGCGATCAACTCGTCACTGCGTTTGGTCGCAGCATAGAGCGACACGGGGGTATCGGCTACATCATCCTCTGAAAAAGGCACCTTCGTATTGCCGCCGTAAACCGAACTCGACGACGCGTAGAGCACGTGTTTCACGGAATGCCGCCGGCAACATTCGAGCAGATCGACAAATCCCAGAACATTGCTGTCAACATATGCATACGGATTTTCAAGCGAATAGCGAACCCCGGCCTGTGCAGCAAGATTGACAACATAATCGAAATGTTCCATCGAAAAAAGCCGTTCCAAAGCCCCCCGATCTTCAAGCTGAAGTCTCAGAAAGCGAAAACTTGGCACCTGCTGCCTGCCATACGTCTCTCCGTAGGTGAAGTCGGTTGTCGGAAGTCCAAGATCCGCAAGCCGCGCACGCTTAAGCCGCACATCGTAATAGTCATTGAGCGAATCGATTCCCACAACCTCATGTCCGTCGTTCAGCAGACGCCGACTCAAATGATAGCCGATAAATCCGGCGGCACCCGTTACCAGTATTTTCATATCATCCCGTTAATAATAATAAATCGCTCCATGCACCCAGACTCCGGGGAAAACGAATCTCCGTCGGACAACATCATCGATCTGTCCCGAAGATCTGTAACTTCAGACCGGCAGAAAAATAGACAATATCGTCCAGTCCGAGTGTCCGGTTCCCGCATTTGGCCACTATATCCAGATCATTGGCCGTCAACTCATAATAAAGAGTTATGTTCCGCAGCGACGTATCGCTTCTCAGATAGAAGGTTACTCGTTGCCCTACGTAGAGATGAAACCGCAGCCGCGAAGTGAAATTATAATATTGGTCTCCGGGATATCGGTCCGGTTCACGAATCCAGTAATTCTCGCCCGATATGAAATTCATGTAAATACCGCACGAAAAAGGCTCGATGGCAAAACAACCACCGCATCGAACACTCCACGGAATGTAATTCTGTTTGAGAGTAAAAGTCATGTGCGTACGCTCCGAATAGGCGCGGGGCAACACCCCGGTCAGCAGATCGGTCTCCCAGCGGCATTTCCGTCCGTAATCCCATCCATAACCCACGGACACAACCCCCATACCTCCGGCATATTGAACCTTGACATGCGTAGGGAGCAGCCTCTTCCACGAGTCGTATCCGAAATGTTTCCGATCGTCGAGTGGCCGGGAATCCACGGAGTCCCCAAACGAACGGGATCCGGCCGCTGCGTATGATACTGTCAGAACGCCTGCCACTACCAGCAGTAGCCGTTTAAAACTTGATCCGCTCACAAACATAACCATCCTCGTTTACGGTAACCAGCAAATAGGTCCTTTTGGCAATGTTGTCGCATTCGTAATACAGAACCCCATCGTCAAAAATATCCACGATCTTGAAATTGTGCCCGTGTCCGTTGATACAGCACTGCAAACCCGGGAAACGTGTTATGACATATTGAAAACCCTTGGCAACATTATCTCCGAACTGCTCCGTGTAAGGCTTTGCATGCATCGCAACGACAGTCTTTGTAGCTGCCGATGGATAATTCGCCAGTTCCGTCTCGAGAAACTCGAAATTCGGAACGGACTCCCGTAGATCAAACTCCAGAGCATTGGTATTCAATCCCAGAACCCGGACGTTTCCCGCTGTAAATGCAAAATTGAAAGCTCCGAATATCGAACGGAAAATCTCCTCTCCCGTGGCCAGACAGTCATGATTGCCCAGCAGAACAACATACGGGACCCGAAGCCGATTCAGAATGTCGCGTTGACGCTCGAACTCCGCTTTCATCCCGAAATCGGCCATGTCCCCGGCATGGAGTACAAAATCGATATCCGTACGGGCATTGAGTGCATCGACTGCCTCCCGGGTCTCGTCATACCAGCGCTGCGTGTCGGAAATTACGGCAAAACGAATGGTCGTCTTCCCGAAAGTAGAGGCCTCGATACGGGAGATATTCTTCGCATTGATCCCGCATTCTCCCTGAATCCGGGTATCATAGGGATGGTAGTCAACCTGACAGGACGTCAATGTCATCAGTATTATTGCTGCCACATCTGCTATCGCGTATCGTTTCATGTTCGTCTCTTTGAGAAATCATGACGTCGGGTCCCGGAGACTTTCCGCAGTCGGGCGAATCCCGGAAAACGGACGGCATATGAAACCCCGGGGCGGCTCTCGACGGAATTAATCCGGTAGCCGGGAGTGGAGCTTTCCGGAGGAACCGCAACATGCCGCAAATACAGCCATTCACATGCTGCAGATTCGAAAAACCCTTTGTTCCATGTCACAAAAATAGCGGTTCACAAGGATCCGGCAGTTATCTTTTTCAGCAACCAATTATCCTAAATGTCTCATCGAACCCTTTTAAAACAATATGTTGAACCTATCAAACAGATCTGTCTGAGAATTTCCGTGGCAACACCTGTCGTATCTGGCGTAAAAGTGGCGACATGGGTAATAATGGCAAAGACGCGGAGAGGACAAACCGACGAGAACAAAGTCTGAAAGACAAAATATGAATAATGGTCTTGGCAAAAAAACGGACGCATGTCGTTAACACGACATGCGTCCGGAAAATCCGAATACGGCAGATGACAAGAATAAATAAGCCAGCGATGCAATACCGGCTGGGAGTCTGCGCATCCTGAAGCCATGAAATCCGGAGGCCCCGAATCTCGGATCGGAATCAAGACTGGTCAGACTGATCGGAAGAGTCCTGCAAAAGACGTGACTCAACGATCAAGAACGCCGCCTCCCGTCATTCCGTCTGCGGCGCCGGGCCGTTCGACCCCTCCTGCGGCGTACCGCCACGGCGGCGGTTACGGCCTCCGCGATGGCGCCGACGCCGTTTCGCGCTGCCCTCGCCGCCCGCTGCAGGTGCAACGCCTGCACCCGATGAGGGGGTGGCGGAGGGATTGGAGGTCGACGCAGGCGTCGCGGTCGATACCGGTTCCGCAGTCTGTCCGTTGCGCTGTGCGGCTATTCCCCTCGGTTTGTCACGCAGCCGGTCACGGCGTCCGCGACCATGGCCACGACCGTCGCCTCCCTTGCTGCGGCTCCGGCCTCCGCGTCCGCCCCGGCCGCGGCTCTCCTCGGGAGCATATTTCGGCCCCTCACCCACGCTCGCCGGAAGATCGGCCTTGCGGATATCGCGGTCGATGAACTTCTCGATCTGGTGGAATTTGCCCTGCTCCTCCTCATTGACAAACGTTATGGCGCTGCCCGTTGCGGCGGCCCGCGCCGTACGGCCGATGCGGTGGATATAATCCTCGGGGTCATGCGGAACGTCGTAGTTGATCACCAGGCCGATATCCTCGATGTCGATGCCGCGCGCCACGATATCCGTCGCCACCAGGATCTTCACCTTGTTGTTCTTGAAATTCAACATCACCTCCTCGCGCTGCGCCTGCTCCAGGTCGGAGTGCATCGCCGCAACATCCAGTTTCATGCGTTTGAGCGTATGCGCCAGCTCCTTGACCTTCAGCTTCGACGAGGAGAAGATGATCGTCTTCGACTCCGTGGGCTCGGCAAACAGCTCGCGGATGATTCCAAGCTTCTGGCTTTCATAACAAATATAGGCCGACTGGTCGATCGCCTCGTTGGGCTTCGAGACGGCAATGCTTACCTCGACGGGATTGCGAAGAATCGTCTTCGCCAGTTCGCGGATCTTCGGTGGGAGCGTCGCCGAAAACATGATCGTCTGCCGTTCGTGCGGCATGTAGGAGATGATCTTCATGATGTCGTCGCTGAAACCCATATCCAGCATCCGGTCCGCCTCGTCGAGAATCAGGTACTCGACATGCGAAAGGTCCACGCCGCTGTTCTGAAGGTGGGCGATCATGCGCCCCGGGGTGGCAATCACCACATCCGAACCGTTCAGCATGCCCCGTTTCTGAAGGTCCCACCCCTTGCCGTCGCCGCCGCCGTAAACAACCGTCGTCGAAACAGGAAGGTAGTACGAAAAACCCTGGAACTGCTGGTCGATCTGCTGCGCCAGTTCGCGCGTCGGCACGATGATCAGCGACTTGACCACATTGTCGGGGTTTCCTTCGAGCAGCAGTTTGTTCAGCAACGGAAGCGTATAGGCCGCCGTCTTGCCCGTACCCGTCTGGGCACATCCGATGATGTCGCGTCCCGAAAGTATCACCGGAATGGTCTGCTCCTGAACGGGCGTCATCTCATGAAAATTCATATCTTCGAGACCGTCGAGGATCTCATCCTCCAGGTCCAGTTCGTCAAATCGCATGGATAGATTCTGATTTTTACTCTTACAATGCTTCTCTCATCTCATCAATTGTCTGTTGCCTCGCCGAAGAGCGTCGCCGCCGTACAGCCCGTGATGCGCACCCGAACGTACTCGCCCACGCGATGCTCCCCGCGGTCGAAAACCACCACCTTGTTCTGCGACGTACGTCCCGAAAGCTGGTTTTCGTCCCGTTTCGAGGCGCCCTCGACCAGCACCTCGAACTCCCGGCCCACGTCGCGCCGGTAGCTCGCCAGTCCCAGCTCGTTCTGCAGGGCGATGATCTCCTGCAGGCGCCGCGACTTCACCTCGTCGGGAACGTCGTCCGGAAGGTGCCGTTGGGCAAAGGTGCCCGGACGCTCCGAGTACTTGAACATGTAGGCAAAGTCGTAGCCCACTTCGCGCATGAGAGACAGCGTCTGCTGGTGCTCCTCCTCCGTCTCACCCGAAAATCCGGCGATGAGGTCCGTGGTGATCGAGCAGTCGGGCAGCAGCCGGCGGATGGCCGCAATGCGGTCGAGGTACCACTCACGCGTATATTTGCGGTTCATGCGTTCGAGCATCGTCGTGGCGCCCGATTGTGCCGGAAGGTGGATCGACCGGCAGATGTTCGGCATCGAGGCCATGGTTTCGAGCAGGCGGTCGCTCATGTCCTTGGGATGCGACGTGGCAAAGCGCACGCGCAGCAGCGGCGAGATCTCCGCAACACGCCGCAGCAGCTCCGGGAAATCGACATCGCCCGTACGGTAGGAGTTCACGTTCTGACCCAGCAGCGTCACCTCGCGGTAGCCGTTCTCGAAGAGGCTCCGCGCCTCGGCGACGATCGTCGCGGCATCGCGGCTCCGCTCCCGACCCCGCGTGTAGGGAACCACGCAATAGGAGCAGAAGTTGTTGCACCCCCGCATGATCGCCACAAAGGCGCTCACACCGTTGCGGTCCAGACGCACCGGAGCAATCTCGGCATAGGTCTCCTCGGTGGACAGCAGTACGTTCACCCCCTTGTGGCCCGCCTCGGCCTCGCGGACAAGGCGCGGCAGATCGCGGTATGCATCGGGACCCGCCACGACATCCACCCCCGTGGAGCCGTCGAGCAGCCGCTCCCGCAGGCGCTCGGCCATGCAGCCGAGGATGCCCACCACAAGGCCCGGATGCGTACGTCGCAGCCGTTTCATCTCCGCCAAACGGCCCCAGATGCGTTGCTCGGCATTGTCGCGGATCGAACAGGTGTTGATCAGCACGACATCCGCCTCCTCGATACGGTCCGTATAGACATAGCCCTCGCGCTGCATGAGCGACACGACGATCTCCGTATCGCCGACGTTCATCTGGCAGCCGTAGGTCTCGACAAAGAGTTTGCGTCCGGCTCCTTCGAGCGGACGCAGCGTATTCACGTTATTTGCATTCACGGAAAAAGACATGCCTTACTAATTGCTATTGTGCCTGAATCTCGTTCTTGTCCGGGAACTGCTTGAAGCCCTCGCCGAACGTCTCGTAGGCGTCGGTCACCACGACGAACGCCTTCGGGTCGATCTCCCGGATCTTGTTCTGCACAAGGTGCACCTCCTTGCGGCTCACCACCAGAAAGATGACATCCCGATCCTGGTTCGTGAACATGCCCCGGCCCTTCAGATAGGTTGCGCTGCGCTCGATATCGTCGAGAATGAATTTACGAAGCTCTTCCTGGTGGTCGCTGATGATGAAGAGCAGCTTGTCGTACGAAGCGCCGTCGAGCAGGTAGGCAACCACACGCGACGAGGTGTAGATCGTAATCAGCGAATAGAGCGTCAGCATCCATCCGCTCGACGACGGCTCGTCGGTGCCCACGCCGAAACCGATCACCACCAGTCCCGACAGCACCACGAATCCGTCGGCCAGCAGAATGCCCGTCGAGAACTTGATCCCGGCAAACTTCTGCAGGAGCATGCCCACGATGTCCGTACCGCCCGTCGTGGCCTGCTGCCGCACGACGATACCCAGACCCACGCCAATGAGAACCGCACCGATGATGCACGCCAGCAGCAGATCGTTCGACAGATCGAGCCGTCCGCCCAGCAGCAGCGACGGATCGAGTGACTCCACGGCCTCGGGAGTCGGATAGACCAGGCGCGTGAGAATGTTCATGTAGCCCGGCGTATAGAGCGCCGCAAGCACCGTACGCGTCCCGAACTGGCTGCCGAAGATCAGCATTGCCGTGATCATCAACGGAATGTCGAACATGTAACCGAACGTTCCCACCTGGATCGACGGAAAAAGGTTGTGCAACACGATGCCCATGCCGTACACACCCCCCGGAACAAAATTATAGGGGTTGATGAAAAGCACGAAGCCCGTGCCCATGACCGAACATCCGAAAAAGATCAGAAACCACGAGCGCCACCACGCCCAGGAGCCCATCGGTTCGAGCAATGCCTTGGTATTCATACTGACAGTTTATGTGATCCGTGTCGACCTTATGGTCGAAAAGAGGCTTCGAAGCGTCTCCCGCCACCCCTCCCGGATGCCGGAAATCCACTCCGGACGCAAAGATACGAATTTCTCAGCAAATACCCCCATTCGTATTACGTTTTTTCCGGGCTGCGGCGCTTCTTGGTTTTTTTCGTATATTTGTTGTATATTTGTATTCGGATCATTAACCTTAAAAAACATCTCAAACATCCCAAACATGATTCTGACAATCTATACAGCCACCACCATGATCATCCTCGCCTATCTGCTGGGCTCGATACCGAGCGCCGTGTGGATCGGCAAAAAATACTACGGTATAGACATCCGCGAATACGGCTCCAAAAACGCCGGAACAACAAACATGCTCAGGGTCCTCGGCCGCAGGGCCGCTCTCCCCGTATTCGCCCTCGACTTCCTGAAGGGTTTTGTCGCCGTGACCATCATCGAACTCATGCAGTATGACGACCTCATCGGGGCCAACGACCTCATAAACCTCAAGATCGGAGCCGTTTTCGCCGCCGTGCTCGGACACATATTCCCCATTTTCGCAGGGTTCCGCGGCGGAAAGGGCGTCGCTACGCTCGTCGGGGCCGTTACGGGTATCTATCCCCCCGTCGCCCTGCTATGTTTCGGCGTGTGGTTCGTCATACTCATGATCTTCCACTACGTATCCCTCGCCTCGATGGTCGCAGGATGCTGCTTCCCCGTTTTCACCCTCATCTCCCCGAAGGTCAACGGTTCGATCCCCTTTGTCGTCTTCTCGTTCGTCATCGCCATACTCCTCATATACACCCATCGCAAGAACATCGAACGACTCAAGGCCGGCACCGAATCGAAAATATACATCTGGAAGCCCCACAAGGTGAAGATCAACCCCGACGGAAATCAGCAATCCCCGTCCGAAAAAAGCGATCCGGAAAATCCATCGCCGGATACCGACAGGTAATTCCGACCTAAAAATAAGATCTTCCGACATTTTCCAGAACCTCCGGGCTGGGATTCTCCCTTTTTCGCCTTATCTTTGCAACTAATCCAACACGCGTAAATTTCTACCATGCTAAAGGAGAACCTTATAAAAATATACGAAACAAGCTTTCGGGAAAACCGCGAAATGTCGGCCCTGACCGACTACTTCAAGAACGAGACCTTCTCGTATTACGAAATGGCCAAGGAGATTGCCAAGCTCCACCTCGTCTACAAGAAGGCCGGCATCAAACGCGGTGACAAAATCGCTCTCATCGGCCGGAACAACCCCAGGTGGTGCATCACCTATCTGGCTACGATCACCTACGGAGCCGTCATCGTCCCCATCCTTCAGGACTTCACCGCCCCCGATATCATCCACATCATCAACCACTCGGAGAGCCGGCTGCTCTTTCTGAGCGACAACTTCTGGGACCTCATCGAGGAGGATCAGATCCGTCAGATCGACGCCGTCTTCTCGCTTACGGACTTTCACGTCATCTACGAACGCGGCGGAAAGGCCATCACCAAATTCCAGCGCGACATCATCAAGAATTATCGCGCCAAATACCCCCGGGGCTTCAGCGTCAACGACATCAAATATCCCGACATCCCCAACGACGAAGTCATTCTCCTGAACTATACCTCCGGAACGACCGGCTACTCGAAGGGTGTCATGCTCACGGTGAACAACCTCACCGGAAACGTCTTGTTCGCCATTTCGGCCCTCAACACCCAGACCGGACAACTTTATTTCCAGCGCGGAGGACGCACGCTCTCGTTCCTTCCCCTGGCCCATGCATACGGATGCGCCTTCGACTTCCTGGCCCCGATGGCCGTCGGCGGGCACGTCACCCTGCTCGGAAAGATCCCGGCGCCGAAGATTCTCCTCGAAGCCATGGCCTTCGTGAAACCCACGATCATCTGCTGCGTACCGATGGTCCTCGAAAAGGTCTATCGCAAGCAGGTGCTCCCGATGCTTGAGAAGGGGCCCATGTCCATCGCCATGAAGATTCCCCTCGTGAACTCGGCCATCTACTCCGTCATCCGCAAGAAGCTCCTTGAGGCTTTCGGAAACAACGTCTCGATCTTTATCGTCGGCGGCGCTCCCATGAATCAGGAGACCGAATCGTTCCTCATGAAGATCCACTTCCCGATCACCATCGGTTACGGAATGACCGAGTGCGCCCCGCTCATCAGTTTCACCCCCGACAACGAATTCAAGGCCGGATCGTGCGGCCGCTACCTGCACGATCTGCTCGAAGTGAAAATCGACTCCCCCGACCCGGAGCATGTCGCCGGAGAGATCCTCGTGCGCGGCGAGCACGTGATGAAGGGGTATTACAAAAACGAAAAGGACACCCGCAAGGTACTTGACGACGAAGGGTGGCTCCACACGGGCGACATGGCCACGATGGACCCCGACGGAACGCTCTACATCCGCGGACGCTCGAAGACCATGATTCTCTCGGGAAATGGTCAGAACATCTATCCCGAGGAGATCGAGGACAAGCTCAACAACATGTATCTGGTGCTTGAATCGCTGGTGCTCGACGCCGGAAACGGCCGGCTGAAGGCTCTCGTCGTCCCCGACTACGAGCAGGCAGATGCCGAAGGGGTCGACAAGTCGGAGCTTCCGCAGATCATGGAGAACAACCTCAAGGAGCTGAATGCGCAGCTGGCGGCCTACGAACAGGTCTCGGGCATTACGATTTACCCCACGGAGTTCGAGAAGACGCCCAAACGCAGCATCAAGCGATACCTCTACGAGCCCTCCCTGCTCAACAAATAGCCGGGGCCGTACAGGGGGGGGGTCCATGGTGCCCCTTTCTTCTGGCGGCCCGGGACAACCGTATGGCGCCATCACTTTTTTTCGTATCTTTGGGCCATGAAGATCCAGGGAAAACAAGCCATCGGAGAAAACCTCCTATACCTCATGGTATGGTCGGCCATCATCCTCGTGCCGGTGCTCAACTCGCAGATGATGTCCGAAATGCACATCAATCTCGAGAATGTCCTCATCGCCTGGAGACAGATCGCACCATATCTGATCATCTTCCTCATACACAACTATTTCATCGCTCCGCGATACATGCTCCGCAGGAAATACGTGAAATACCTCCTGTGCAATATCTCGCTGATTATCGTCGTGTTCTGGATCGTGCAGATCTACGAAGAGCATATCACCGGCAGTCTGCTCATGAAAAACCAGGCCGATCCCGAACAACTCGACGCCTACCGAAAGGCGTCCTTCTCGAACCTCGAAATATACTGGAACGTCGTGCTGGGATTCTTCATGACCGGAGCCAACACGGGTATCAAGCTCATCTATCAGTCGATGCGCGACGAACAGAAAATGGAGGTGCTCAAACGCCAGAACCTCCAGGCCGAAATGGACTATCTGAAGTATCAGATCAACCCCCATTTCTTCATGAACACGCTCAACAACATCCATGCGCTGATCGACATCGACACCGAATCGGCCAAAAACGCCGTGATTGAGCTCTCGAAAATGATGCGCTACGTGCTCTACGACTCTGGATACGAACGAATCTCCCTGAATCGGGACATTCAATTCCTGAAGAACTACATCGAACTGATGCGCATACGTTATACCGACGCCGTGGACATCCGCGTGGAGTATCCGCACAACCTTCCGGAATCGGTCTCCATTCCCCCGCTGCTGTTGATCGTTTTCGTTGAAAACGCCTTCAAGCACGGCGTGAGCTACAACAGCCCCTCGTTCATACAACTCCACATCGAATACGCCGACAACACCGTCTGCAGCGTCATCGAAAACAGCAAGCACCCGACGACATCCCCGCGCCACGACACCGGAATTGGGCTTGAAAACGTCCGCAAACGGCTCGCTCTCATCTACGGAGAGGAGAACTATTCACTCCAGATCTCCGAAAACCAAAATACCTACACCGTAAAACTCGTAATTCCGACCCTGCATGCTTAAATGTATCGCCATAGACGACGAACCGCTGGCCCTGCGCCAGCTGACAGGCTACATTGCGAAGATCCCCTATCTGGAACTCGTCGCAACATGCAACAACGCCCTTGAAGCCCAGCAGCAACTTATCCGGCTGAAGGTCGATCTGATCTTCGTCGACATAAACATGCCCGATCTCAACGGCGTGGACTTCGTTCGTTCACTCTCCGACCGTCCGATGGTGATCTTCACCACCGCCTATTCGGAATATGCCATCGAGGGGTTCAAGCTCGACGCCGTGGACTATCTGCTCAAGCCCTTCAGCTTCGCGGAGTTCAGCCGCTCGGCAGCAAAGGCGCAATCGCTCTACGAATTGCGCAACGGCCGCCGGGCCGCACAGGAGACCCCCTCCGAAGCTCTCCCCAAAGACAAGGAGTACATCTCGGTGAAGGCCGACTACAAGGTGTCGCTCGTACGAATCGCCGACATTGTCTATCTCGAAAGCGAGGGGGAATATGTCCGCATGCACCTGGCCGACGGCTCGACCATCACCACCCTCTTCCGGCTCAAAAACATGGAAGCCGCACTCCCCTCGGAGCTCTTCATGCGCGTGCATCGCTCCTACATTGTCAATCTGAAGATGATACGCAGCTTCGTAAAGGGACGCGTATACCTCAACGACGAGGAGTATATACCCATCGGGGAGAATTACAAGGAGGCCTTTCAGGAGTATATTGAGCGGAATTTCCAGACGCTCTGAACCTTTTTTCTTTCGGGAAACGGCGGGGCCGCGGAATCAGGAAAGGACGGGAAACCCGTCGAGCGGCACATAGACCCCGTCTCGCTGTTCGCAGCAGTAGTGCTTCAGGCCGTTGGTCAGCACTATGTAGCGCGCGTGAAGCACCGAATTGTAGCGAACGGCCTGCTCCAGCGTATGGCGTCCGACGGGAATGCCCGGCGCCTTGCACTCAACAAGCAGCAGCGGAGCGGCATGATCGTCCACAACCACCACGTCGGCCCGCTGCGGCTGCCCGTTCAACGGTACGGCGTACTCCTCGACAATACGCGTGGGCTGCACGCCGCAATGCGTCGTAAGGTAGGCGATCAGGTGCTGGCGAACCCACTCCTCGGGAGTCAGCACCAGGTAGCTGCCCCGCAGGGCATCCCATACCTCAACCACCCCCTCGCGGCGGCGCGCCCGCAGGCGTATGGCGGGAAAATTGAGTTTCGGAAGCTCCGACATCGCAGTATCGAAAAAAATACGTACCTTTACGCAGGACAAATATACGAAACGAATGCGCACGATCCTTTCGATACTGACAATTTTTTCCCTCTGCGGAATACAGGCCCAGGAATACACCCCCTCCCAGGGGCTCGAAGCGCCCCGCGGCGCCCTGACCGTACACCCCACCGAAACTTCGGCGGAGACGGCGGCCGAAGCCGACAATCGTTACATGACCCGTCTGAACAACTGGGAGCAGAACGGCGGAGAATTCGCCACGGAGTTCACCGTACCCTTCGCGTGGATCAACCGGCAGGTATTCTTCTGTCTGGATCAGGCTTCGGGAGATTATGAAGTGCGGATCAACGGCCGTACGGCGGCATACAACGCCGATGCGAACGCCCCGGCATCGATCAACATCACCAAATTGGTGGAGGAAGGCCGAAACCGGATCGAGGTGATCCTCGCACAGCCCTCGCCCACGGCACCGCTCGAAAGCTGGAAGGAGAATCCGGCACCCGCCATCGGCCGTGCCTGCGTGATGAGTCAGCCCACGATGCACATCCGCGACGTGGCAGTCCGTACGCGTCTCTCGGAAGATGGCGATGCAACCACCGAGGTGGCTATCGTCGTGAAAAGCGACGCGCTAAATCCCCGGACTTCGCGCATCTGCTATGATCTGTTCTCCCCCACGGGACTGAATGCCGCCACGGGATACAAGGAGATTACGCTCGACATGCGCCGTGAGGACACCGTGCGCTTCGTTGCCCGTATTCCCAAGGACTCGCTCTGGGCTCCGGAGAGCCCCACGCTCTACACCCTCAAGCTGAAGACGCAGTACGAAGGTCGTTTCGAAGAGTATATGCAGATGCCGCTGGGATTCCGCACCGCTACGGTCGAGAAGCAGCAACTGTCGATCAACGGCGAGCCCCGGACACTGCGCGTTCGCGAAGTGCCCGCAAACAGTTCGCCCGCAGAAATCAAGGCTATGCATGCCGAAGGATACAACACCTTCAAACTGCTGCCCGGACCCGTTTCCGAGCCGCTGCTCGACTCCTGCGACCGTTGGGGGCTCTTCGTCATCGCCCAGGCGCCCATCGACACCCGGCGCAGCGGAGACTCGCGACGCATCGGCGGCAATCCGTCCAACGACCCGCAATGGGAGTCGGCATACATCGAACGCACGGCAAACAGCTACCATACGACCAAGCGGCACCCGTCGGTCATCGCCTTTTCGCTCGCCCGGCAGTCGTCCAACGGCATCAATCTCTACGAAAGTTATCTGAATCTGAAACGGTTCGAGGATTCCCGCCCGTTGATCTACCCCGATGGCGGCGGCGAATGGAACAACGATCCGTTGCAGCTGGAGTAACCGTCGACAACAGAATCAGGACGGGCAAAAACAGAAGGGGTAACGAAAAAATCGCAAAAAAATTAAAAAAAATTGCCGATTTATTTGGAATATCAAAAATTGTAGCTACCTTTGCACTCGCAATCAGATAATGATTGATGCCTCTCTAGCTCAGTTGGTAGAGCACGACACTCTTAATGTTGGGGTCCAGGGTTCGAGCCCCTGGGGGGGTACCAGAAAAGAAGCGATGATCGAAACGGTCATCGCTTCTTTCGTTTTATCCGGCCGGGGCGGTGGGTGGACACGGAATCTTCCGGCTCGGGATGCGAGAAACAACATCTGAGACAGTTTGACAAAGCTGTCGATCCCGAAGTCCGACGGCAGTTCTTTTCGGGAAAATTATCCGGAGAACAGGCAACAGCGGGATTCAACCAAGAGAGTACCTTCTCCCGGCTGAATCCCACCCTGTTCATTTAACGTTTCCGGGCCCCATCGTAGATGGTAGCCTCCGAAGGGCTGCAAAGCATGGGAGCACGCGCCTGCACAAAACGCGCAAGGTAATCACTCCCGGAGTGCAACTCCTGTGCAGCCCGGTCAGCATATACCTCGTAAAAGAAAAACACGGTAGAATCCTGGGCCTCCTGGTAAAAATCATACTGAAGACATCCGGGCTCCTGGCGCGTCGTCTCGATCAACGGAGCGGCAAGCTGCTTGAAAGCCCCGACGCATTCGCTTTTTACGTGCATTCTGGCAGCAATGATCACCGGGCCATCACTCGTCCCGGACGAAGTTTTACAGCCCGTAAGAAGCGCGGTTCCGGCCATCAGCAGAGACACGGACAGCATACGCGCCACACGACATGAGAGGTTGGGGGTATTTGCGGTATTCATGAATATAAGATTTGAATAAAAGGGTTCGGGATCATCAACACATACAGATCGAAATCCGCACGTACTGCAAATTTACACAGTTGTGCGCAAAATGCCTCCTCTCCAAGCACTTTTCATCATAAAAAATGCGACCCGAAGGTCGCATTAGAAAGTTTTTAAAAGGCGTATTTTGAGGTTTTTGCCTCCGAAACAGGCTTAATACTCTTCCTCGTTGAAGAAATTTATCTACATTGATTATCAATACATTATGCAATAATCAATGAAATTTGCGCAAACTAACCGTACCGTCTGAGACGCTCTGAGGCGATGGAAGGAATAAGTGTGGACGGGGAAATATCCTTGATTCACACAATTCTTTAATTTTGTTCATTGTTTTGTAAATCTCCAAACATGACCGGTAGAATCTGGATAAATATATTGATAACGCCATGTTCCGTTTTTGTCTGGTACCATAATTGGTACACCTCCTGATATGGTTTTTTGGGCTATTGTAAAGAATGTAGTGGTTGCCAACTGATACAATATGCTGAATACGAGTCTAAAAATAAGCCAAGCGTAAATAATTATTTTTTCCCATTCTTCAAAAGAAAGGCCTCTTGATGTTGAATATTTATTTCTTCCAAAATTATCAAACCATATACCTCCTGGTACGATATGATATTGAGAATGGCCTACAGCATTACGAAGATCGCTATTATATCCAACTTTTACTACTTCTTGTAAATATGGGTACGTATCAAGGCCTCCGATTATCTCATTTCTAATAAAATTACCTTTCCCGGTATCCTTAAGTTTACTTAAATCTAGATCCCAATCATAATGCTTTCCATTGGCTATCAGAACAAGTTCTTTAAAAATTCTAAGAAACCACTCATTTTCCCAAATATCGAGATACATATTGCAGACTTTCATTATGCAACTCTCAAAATCAGTTGTTCCATTAAAGAATCTGTTACCGTTTTCTTTATAATAATTATCATTAGAAGTGCATATAGCTGGACCTAAATTATCAATGATATGTGCTTTTTGTAGATTATTTAATCCAACTTCTCCTAAACCAATACAAGGGTATCCTTCCCAATTATAAAATCCTCCTTGTTGGCAAACTAAAAAGTCTGAAACTTCCAGTGCATTATGCTTGGCTTCATTAATAAAACGTTGAAACTTTAATCGAAGGTCTTTTTCATATTTTTCAAAAAAAGAAATTCTAATCATGATGAGGGCTGATATTTTACTATGTGATTGTAATTTAAATTTATAAAAATAGTGTTTTTCTTCAACTTTTCTACGATATTATTATTATTTATGGCCAAACATTGAGGCCATAAAACACCAGCGCGGCAAACAAATTCTCATTGTTTGTCGCGCTGATATTTGATGGCCTAATATTCGAACTATTCGAATCGATGAGCGTCAATACTCTTCCTCGTTGAAGAAGAAGTCATCTTTCGACGGATAGTCGGGCCAGATATCTTCGATGGATTCGTAAATATCTCCTTCATCCTCGATCTCCTGCAGATTCTCCAGAACTTCAAGGGGTGCGCCCGATCGTACTGCATAGTCAATCAATTCCTCTTTCGTCGCAGGCCACGGAGCATCTTCGAGTTTCGATGCCAGTTCAAGCGTCCAATACATAGTAGAAAAGTTTTAAGTTCCAAAATATCAACGGAATAAAACCTCCGAAAGGTTTGCACACCGTCATGACTGATCTGCAAAAGTATAAAAAAAACAAGAAGTTCAAAGAAAAAAAAGAAAAATATAGCGCTACTGATTCCTATATACTGAATATCAGACAATCAGGGAATCCACAGCGTCTCCTCGACCCCGTAATGGGCCGTGAGCGCACGTCCGAGCGTATAGAAGTAATCCGAAAGGCGGTTCAGCCACATCAGGGCCGTTGGATCAACCCCGTAGCGGGCATCGGCCCGCAGCGCCGCCCGTTCGGCCCGGCGGCACACCGTCCGGCAGACGTGGCTCAGCGAAACGCTCCGGTGTCCGCCCGGAAGGGTGAACTTGTCGATCGGCGTCAAGGTGCTCTGCATGGCGTCGATCCGCTCCTCAAGCCAGGATACGGCCTCCGCAGGCAGAGGTGCCACCTTGTCGCTGCCCGACGTTCCCGTGGCCAGCATCGCCTCGACACTCATCAGGCGTGACAGAATGCGATTCAGATCATCGACATACGCCGCAGCCGTGGCATCGGCTCGCAGCTCGTCGGCAAGCAACGCCGTAAATGCCGTCAGTTCGTCCACCGTGCCGTAGGCCTCGACACGTTCGTCACTCTTGAAGACCCGCTCGCCGCCTATGAGCGACGTCATACCGCGGTCTCCCGTTTTGGTATAGATTTTCATATCCGGAAATGTTGTTTCGGAAGGTGGTTGTTGAATACGATCAGGTAGCCCCGATTGTCGACCGTCGTCGAGCGGTGTTCGGCAACGATCTGCGCGCACAGCGCCTGGCGTTCGCGTCCCTCGTAAGGAGACATGACGACGACCGTATGACGTGCGGCGGCAGCCGCACGTACCAGTGCCAGCGTCTCCTGTCGCGGAAGATCGCGCAGCGCCACGCACAGGTCGGCATCGGCACGGTTCAGCGACCAGGTGGCACAGTGGCAATGGATGGCGAGGTTCTGCAACTGCACGGCACGACGATGCGGAACGCCCGCACGGCTCAACGTCTCGTAGAGCGAGCGGTCGCCCTCCAGCAGCGTGTGGCGCATGAAGACCTCGCGGACGATGGCATAGACGTACGGCGAATGGACTCCATGGCCCCGGAAATAACGGGCCCGTGCAAGCCGGTTGCCGAGGTTGGCCACTCGGCCCGGCAGGTGTAACGAAAAGGTATGGCGTCCGAATCGCACGTCCGTCACTTTTTAAGCAATCCGGCCAAACGTCCCGTCGAAAAGGCGATCTGAAGGTTATAACCGCCCGTATTGGCGTCGAGATCGAGCACCTCGCCGGCGAAATAGAGTCCGGGAACCTTCAATGACTCCATCGTGCGGGGATTCACCTCGTCGCAGCGAACCCCGCCCGCCGTCGTGACGGCATACTGGAAGGGGGCATAGTCGGAGATAGGGAAGGTCAGCCCCTTGAGCGTGCGGATCAGGCGTGTCACCTGCTCGTCGGTGATCTTCGAAAGGTAGGTCTTCGAGTGGATGTCAATCTCGTAGCAGAGCGGCATGACCAGCGGCTGCGGCACAAGTTTGCGCAGCAGTTCGCCGAAAAACTCCGTCGGGGCGAGTTCGGCCCGCTCGCGGGCGATGCGCTCGCGGAGCACCTCCTCCGTCAGCGCCGGCTTGAGGTCCAGAACCATCTTCACACGGCGTCCGTCAATCAGGGCGTCGACCGCATCGCGGCTCATGCGCAGGGCCACGGCTCCTTCGATGCCGCGCTCCGAGAATCCCACCTCGCCGAACTCCTCGCGAACCGGTGTATTGTCGACATAGAGCGTCGCGCGGACGTTGCGCAGCAGCAGCTTGTGCAGATGGCGAATTTGCGGGTGGGTCGTGACCAGCGGCGTGAGCGACGGCCGCAACGGTTCGATCGTATGGCCCAGATCGGCAGCAAAGGTGTATCCGTCACCCGTCGATCCGGTAGCCGGGTAGGACACGCCTCCCGTGGCGAGGATCACCCGCGGGCACTCCTCCTTGCGTTCGAAGCCCCGCTTGTTGATATATTTCACGCCGAAAACATGCCCCCCGAGGGTCAGGATCTCCGTGACGCGCGTATCGTAGAGAATCTTCACGCCGTTCTCGACGCAGAAGTCCAGAAGGGCATTGGCGATATCCCACGCCTTGCCGCTGTGCGGAAAGACCCGATCGCCGCGCTCGACGTCGAGCTTCACGCCCCGCCGTTCGAAAAAACGCATCGTCGCCCGGTTGTCGAACCCCGCAAAGGCCGGGGCGAAAAAATCGGCATTCGTGCGCACCTGCGAGGCAAACTCTTCGGCCGGACGCGCATTGGTGACGTTGCAGCGCCCCTTGCCCGAAATGCGGACCTTGCGGCCCGATTTTTCCATCTTCTCGAGCAGCAGCACACGCTTCCCGGCATTGGCCGCCGTACCCGCGGCCATCAGGCCCGCGGCGCCCGCGCCGACGACAATCACGTCGAACGGCTCTTTCTCGGTGATCGGTTGTTTCTCCATGGATTCCATACGGGTGCAAAGATAAGAAGAATTTGAACGCGATCATCCAAGAGGTATTATTAAAAATCACATCTGACAGCTTGATTTTCTATCAAAAAAATCACCATTACTCTATTTTTTTCGAAAAAATTATTATTATTCCACAAAAAAAATATTATATTGGTCACACATTAACCCTTAAAACTATTTTGCCATGAAACGTTATTACTTTTACTTGATCGTAATCATGGCCATGAGGGAAGAGGCCGGAGAGGAAATTTAATTAAAATGAATCTGCCATGAACAAAACCGAGCTGAAAGTGTTTCTCAAAGGATTGGCTAATTTCTACGTCATTCTGATGATTATAGCGTTTCTGCCCACACCCGGAAGAGATTACTCTCCGGGACGCCTCGTGCGGTGCATCATCATTTATACAATCGTAAGCATCGTGATCTTTTCGACCGTCTATTTTTGGAACCGAATCAGAAAGGGTCCGGATAAATGTCCCGATACGTGTCCGGTTCCCGATGCAAAAGAGACAAAAGACGACGATTTGAGAATTTCCCGGTTCCTCACTTTGCGAAACATGGGCGCCTGCTTCATCTATTTCCTTTGTGTCTTCGCACTTCTCTATCCGGAAATGTCTCTCGAAAGCATGCTCACAGCCAGTGCCCGAAGCACCGGCTATTGCATCCTTGTCCTGCTCGTGGCCGGAATCGTTTATTGTGTCTATCAAAGTCATGTAGGCAAAAGAAAGTCGATCCAGGAAAAGTAGTTGCAGCATCGGGAGGCCATCGCGCCTCCCGTTTTTTCGGATACGGCGGAATCCGCCGCGACGGCCGCGCGGAAACTGCCCGGAGAAAGAATTCTCCCGGCTTAATTTTTAATTCTTAATTATTAATTGTATTTTTGCGGCCGTTAAACTCGTTCTAAAAGATATGTTGAGCAGAAGATTACTCCGTATCAAGGTCATCAAGGCCCTGTTTGCACACATCAAGTCGGGAGCCGACAACATGATGGCCTCGGAAAAAACGCTGATGGCCTCCGTGGACAAGGCTTACGACCTCTACTTCCAGATTCTGACCCTCCCCGTGGAGATCGCCGAGTACGCCTCGCAACGCCTGGAGATTGCCCGACAGAAAAAACTGCCCACATACGAGGATCTCAACCCGAATACGAAATTCATCGACAACGTCGTCATCCGCACGATCGCAAACAGCGACGCCGTGAACGACCGTATCGCCGCACGCCGCCTCGGATGGAAACAATATCCCGAACTGATCCGCACGCTCTACACGCAACTCACCGAAAGCGACTACTACAAGGAGTACATGCAGCGTGAGGAGCGTTCGTTCGACGACGACAAACGGCTGCTCGAAACATTCTTCAACGGACTGCAGGAGTGCGACGCCCTGGACGACGTGCTGGAGGAGATCTCGATGCTCTGGAGCGACGACCTCCCCTACATCGTCATCATGATACTCCGATCGCTCTCCGGACTGCGACCCTCGCACACCGAACTGAAGGTCCCCGCGGAGTTCAAGAGCGAGGAGGATCCGCAATTCGTCAAGACCCTGTTCGAAAAGTCTCTGATCAACTACAACGCCAACCAGGACTATATCGAGAAGTTCACCGCGAACTGGGATCTGGAGCGAATTGTCTTCATGGACAACCTCATTCTGGGTACGGCCATGACCGAACTCGTGTCGTTCCCCTCGATTCCCGTCAAGGTGACCCTCGACGAGTGGATCGAAATCTCGAAATACTACTCCACCCCCGGCAGCAGCACCTTCATCAACGGCGTGCTGGACAAGATCGTCGCTTCGCTCACCGAAGAGGGACGCATCAAGAAGAGCGGCCGCGGGCTGATCTGACCCCCTCCGGAATGCGCTGGACTCGAAATCTCGGCCTTGCGGGGATTGCCGCCGCCCTTATCGGCGGATTCACGGCGTGCGGAAACCGCACGGCTCCGCTCACCGAACACAAAGGCTCGATCATCGCTCTGACGGACTCGATCCTCTCGGCCGGAGGCTCGGATACCGTGCGTTTCGGGCGCCTGCACTCCGGAGAGATTGCCGTGAAACAGCTGTGGATCGAGAACCGGGCAGCCCGTCCGACGGCCGTCGTCTCGTATGACACCGACTGCGGATGCACAAGCCTGGAGTTTGACGCCCAGCCCATTCGCAGCGGACAGGCACAACGCGTCGCATTGACATTCGACTCCCGCGGCCAGCACGGCTGGCAGCTCAAAATCCTCGACATCACACTCGCGGAAGCATCCCGTCCACTTCGGCTCTTCGTCGAGGCGGAGGTCGAATAAAACCCTTGCAGATTCGACAATAATTCGTATATTTGCGACGTTTAGTAAAAAACACGCCAACAAACACAAAAACGATAAACCATTATGATCAACTTCCTTCAAACTCCGCCCGTGGATCCCACGCAGAATCCGACCTTCATGCAGCAGTACGGATTCATCATCACGATCGCCCTCATGGTCCTCGTCCTGTGGCTCTTCATGTGGCGCCCCGAGGCCAAGCGCCGTAAGCAGATGCAGGCGTTCCGCGAAGGTCTGAAAAAGGGTGACAAAATCATCACCGCAGGCGGTATCTACGGCACCGTCAAAGAGGTCAAGGACAACTCGCTGCTCATCGAGGTCGACAGCAACGTCACGCTGCGCATCGACAAGAACATGGTCGTTGCCGACAACTCGGAGCTCCAGCGTCAATAAGCAAGTCGCTCCTGCAATCCGGCAGGAGAAGGCTGTCCCGAACGGGAACCGTCGAGAAGCGGTTCCCGTTTTTTTGCTTTTTGTCCCGGTGTTTCGTAGCTTTGCGCCCGAAAAAACTCATCCATCATGATACGTCACATCACCCATACCTGCCAGGGCACCTGCTCGCGGCAGATCGATATCGATATCGAAGAGGGGACCATTCTCCGCGTCGCCTTCACCGGAGGCTGTCACGGAAACACCCAGGGCATCGCCGCCCTCGTACGCGGCATGCGCGTCGAAGAGGCCATCGCCCGCCTCGACGGCATAGACTGCCACGGGAAAGGTACGTCGTGCCCCGATCAGCTCGCACGGGCGCTCAAAACCGTCCGATAGCGGTCCGCGCGGAGGCGGTAGAATCGACGCCGAGTGGGATGAGAGCTCCCGAAGTTTGAACGTGGGACTTCGTTTCGGAACGGATTTTGTTCTTGCTCCCGCGTCAAACATAAACGCTAAGAGTATGTACATCGTTTGGTATCTCCTCATCGGACTGGCCGCCGGATGGCTCGCCAATCTGATCGTCAAGGGCGGAAGCGCCGGACTCCTCATCAACCTGATCGTCGGCCTCATCGGAGGATTGCTCGGAGGCTGGGTGCTCTCGCTGCTCGGATTCGTTGCCGTCGGGACCCTCGGAAGCCTCGTGACGGCCATTATCGGATCGATCCTTCTGTTGTGGATCGCCGCACTCGTCTCTCACCGCAAAACCCGCTGAAGGCCTACTCTCATGGATCACAAAAGCATCAATGACGGAATCGACCGCGCCGCGGATTCCGCCAAGGAGACCATCGATCTGATCGCCGACCGCATTGACGCCGCGTCGCGCTGCGCCCGAGAAAAACACGTCCAGGTGGAAAACCGCATGAAGGAAAAGATCCTCCACGCCACCGATGTCGTCGAACAGCAGGTGGAGGTCGCCGCCGATAAGGTTCGCGAAAAGATCCGAAAGTCAAAATAGCACTCCCGGAAGATTCTGCCGAAAGGCGGCTTGCGGGTTATTGTATTATCCGGACGTCAACATCGCAGTCCGTCATACAAACGAACGAGGGTGATCCGATTTTGAATCGGATCACCCTCGTCGTGTTGAGCTGCCGGGATTCGAACCCAGAACGACAGAACCAAAATCTGCTGTGTTACCATTACACCACAGCTCAAACAGTACGCTCGAAAGCGTGGGCAAAGATACACAAAAATTCACAATTTTCAACCCATGCCCCGAAAATATAAAAGACCGTGGATGTTTCTACCTTTTTCGGCCCTATTTTCGTATCTTTGCCGCAAAATCCTAAAGAGACTAGATTTATGATTACATCCATGATTCTGCTCTTCGTCGTGGGCTACGCCTTCATAGCCCTGGAGCACAAAACAAAAATCGACAAGACACCTATCGCCCTGCTGATGGCCGGAGCCATCTGGACGATCTTCAGTCTGCTCGGAAACGATCCCCAGATCGAACACGACCTGATCGACCAGCTCGGCGATACCTGCGAAATTCTCGTCTTCCTGATCGGCGCCATGACCATCGTCGACCTCATAGACAGTTACGGAGGATTCGGTATCATCACCGACCAGATCACTACCCGCAACAAACACAAACTCCTCTGGCTGCTCTCGATCATCACCTTCTTCATGTCGGCAGCTCTCGACAACATGACCACCACCATCATCATGGTCATGCTCCTGCGTCGCCTGATCGCCGACAAACACGACCGCTGGATCTTCGCAGGCGTCATCGTCATCGCGGCTAACTGCGGCGGCGCATGGTCCCCCATCGGCGACGTCACGACCATCATGCTCTGGATGCGCGGAAACGTCACGGCGGCCAACCTCGTCGCAAGCCTCTTCCTCCCCTGCCTGGTCTCGGTGGTCATTCCCACGGCCATTGCCTGCCGATACGTACACAATACCAATGCGGAACCCGTTTCCGCCGACAACCTCGCAACGGGATGCCCTCCCGGTATCGGTCCCCGGTTGCGGAAATTCATGCTCGTCGTCGGAATCCTGAGCCTGCTCTTCGTCCCCGTATTCAAAAGCATCACCGGACTGCCCCCCTACATGGGCATGATGATCTCACTCGGTGTCATGTGGATCCTCTCCGAACTGATATACTACCGCAAACGCAGCATACGCAACCTCGAGGAGTCCATTCAGCCCCGTGTGGCCAAGGTCCTCAAGCACATCGACATGCCGACGATCCTCTTCTTCCTCGGAATCCTGATGGCCGTCGGTGCACTCCAGACCGGCGGCGTGCTCACCGACATGGCCGACTGGCTCGACAAGAACATTCACGAACCGTTCACCATCGCCGGATCCATCGGTATCCTCTCCTCGGTCATCGATAACGTTCCGCTCGTCGCCGCCAGCATGGGCATGTATCCGGTTGTCGACTCCGCAGCCGTTGCCGCTAGTGTCGACCCCGCTTTCACCCAGGCATTCGTACAGGACGGACTCTTCTGGCACCTGCTCACCTACTGTGCGGGAGTCGGCGGAAGCCTTCTCATCATCGGTTCGGCTGCCGGCGTTGTGGCCATGGGTCTCGAAAAGATCAACTTCGGCTGGTATCTCAAGCACATCTCGCTCCTCGCACTGATCGGATACCTGGCAGGAATCGTCGTCATCTACATCGAGAACCTGATTACCCCGCTGCTTTAAAGCGCAAATTCCCGACTCACGATAAGAGGGGCGGCGCAAGACTTTTGCACCGCCCCTCTTATTGCATCCCTTCCTGTTGTCGGGAGGCGTTTCCTAACGGAGTTTGGCCATGAATCGTTCCCGGTCGACAACATAGCGGATGTGCACGCCCTCGCCAATCACCCCCTCGGCATCCCGCGCGCCGACGTTGAAGGTCAGTTTGCGACCCTCGACGGCAGTTAGCACCGCAGTAGCGGAGATCGCCGCACCAAGCGCCGATGGTTTGATATGGGTAACGTTCATCTCGGCACCGACCGTCGTCGAGCCCTCGGGAAGATGGGCCGCCACGGCCGTCATGGCGGCATGCTCCATCAGCGCCACCATGGCCGGGGTGGCAAACACCGGCAAATCGCCCGATCCCATCGTGGCGGCCGTATTCTGCTCCGAAACCGTTGTGTCGCTTCGGGCCGAAAGTCCTTTTTCAAGCATTCTTTTTCTCCTTTAGATTATTGTCCACATACCGGCGAAGCTTCGCTGAGTGAAAGCTCCTCGTCGGAGTGCAAAGATACGCTTTTTCACGAAAGAGGTCTGCATCCCGTAAAAAAACGCTGCGAAATTGACCCCCTCTCGTCAAGAAAACGTACATTTGCACATGCGATTGCTGCGATTGATCCCCCTGCTGCTGCTCGCAGCGGCGTGTCTTGCCCCGGCATCCGAAGCCAGAGCCCAGGGAGGCCGTGGGTTCATGTTGCAGGAGTGGACTGTCGATAAGGGAGACTCCATACCGCTCGTGCACATCCTCCCGGTCTACGTATTCAGCCGCCCCGTTGACCTGCGCCGCTACCGCCGACTGGTCGACGCCGTCATCAAGGTCTACCCCATTGCCCGGATCGCCCGCGACAAACTGCGCACGATGGAGGCGGATCTCGCCTCGATACCCGATAAAAAGGCCCAAAAGGAGTATATCCGGAAGGTATACGACGAAATAAAGGCCGAATACACTCCCGTGTTGAAGCGTATGACCCGAACACAGGGAAAGGTGCTGCTCAAACTTATCGACCGCGAAACCCAATATACGGCCTACGAAGTGCTCCGGGAGTTCCGCGGAGGATTCATCGCCGGATTCTGGCAGGGAGTGTCGAAAATCTTCGGTCAGGACCTCAAGGCGGAGTACGACAGGATGGGCGAAGACCGGATCATCGAACAGATCGTGGTCTACTACGAAGCGGGGCTTCTCAGGTAGAAACAGAGTGAAACGGTCGGGGATGTCGGACCGGTCCGGAGGATGTTCTGAATCCCGCTTCTTACAAGATTATATTGGATTTTTTCATATTGACACTCCAGGGAGGCGAAATGATTACAATCCGTAACTTTCGAAACCCCGAATATATCTAATCGATATTTACCTCACCGAGAGGTTTCGCGAGAGTCCGAAAACAGAACTCTTCGGGACCTCTCGAACATATGACGTTGAAAGTAAAAATAGCTCTTTAAGAGGCATATAACACCTTTTTTCAGAAATTTCATCATATTTTTTTTCTTTTTTTCGGGTACTTTTGCTCTCCATTTCCGAAAGCGCCGAAGGGATGGAACAAGAAAGATTTAAAAACAAATCATATCCAAAACAGACCACTTGAAAAAACTTTTTTTACTTTTTTTTACGTCTCATGATTACAATCCGTAATTTTAATACAAACAACTGTAAAACACAATATTAAATAATTTAAAAAACGCAACTCCAGCCTTTTCTTACTTCTTTAGGCTTACATTTCGTTCGGGTTACGCATTTGTTTAAATCACATATATTACCTTTTTTTGCAGCGTCAGAAAGTAATTTCACCATGCAAAAAACCAAATTTCTACTCTTGAAATTCGCTTTCCTTCTGGGTTCATTACCCGCCCTCGCTCAGGGGGGGGGAACCGTTACGGTCAGCGGAATCGTCACCTCTGCAGAGGATAAACAACCTCTCATTGGTGTCCATGTTATTTCCGGCTCTACAAGCGGCGTCAGCTCGCTCGCCGACGGATCATACTCGATATCCGTCGCTCCCGGAACCGTCTTATCCTACCACTACATCGGGTATCAGGTCGCTGAGTTCACCGTGCCCGAAGGCGCCAAAAGCGTAACACACAACGTCGAACTTCAGACCGAAGCTCAGGCGCTCGACGACGTGGTGGTCATCGCATACGGTGTGCGCAAGAAGGGTACCATCGCCGGATCCGTCTCGACCGTCAAGGCCGAAAAGATCGAAAGCACCCCTACGGCTGCATTCGACCAGGCCCTCCAGGGTCAGGTCCCCGGTTTGACCGTGCTCTCCAGTTCGGGTGAACCGAGCGTTGCCGCAACGCTCAGCATCCGCGGTACGAACTCCATCAACTCCGGAACCTCGCCCCTCTTCATTCTCGACGGTATCCCCATCTCCAGCGCCGACTTCAACGCCATCAATCCCGCCGACATCGAGTCCATCTCGGTGCTCAAGGATGCGTCGTCGACCTCGATCTACGGCGCCCGGGCTGCCAACGGCGTCGTGGTCATCACCACCAAGCGCGGACAGCTGGACTCCAAACCCAACATCACCTATCGCATGCAGCTCGGATTCTCCCAGCTGGCAAAGGGCAACTGGGACCTGATGAACACCGCCGAGCGCATCCAGTATGAAAAGGAGATCGGACTCACCACCGGCAAGGATTACAACCTGCTGAGCAAAACCGATATCTGCTGGCTCGACGAGGTCTACAACAACGCCGCCATGCTCCAGAATTACGAAATCTCCGTATCGGGAGCTACCGAGAAGACCAATTATTACGTGTCGGGCGGATACTACAGCCAGGAAGGTATTGCCGTAGGCTCGAACTTCGACCGCTACTCCATCCGTGCGAACATCGAACAGCGCGCCGCCAAGTGGCTCAAGCTCGGTACCAACACCATGCTCAACTATCAGGGCATCGAGCAGGCCGACGAGGGCGAGTACACCCTCGTAACCCCGATCTCGGCCGCTCGCTTCATGCTCCCCTACTGGAATCCCTACAAACCCGACGGTTCGCTCGCTTCGATCAACGACGGTTCGTGGAAGGGCGACGGGCAGAACCCTCTTGAGTGGCTCGCCAACAACCGCCGTGAATACAAGAAATACAAGATCGTCTCGAGCATCTTCGCTGAGGCCGCTCCCGTCGAGGGGCTCACGATCAAATCGCAGTTCAACGTCGACTATTCGCACATGACCGGGTTCGGAAGCTCCACGCCGAGCTACACCCCCAACCTCGGTGAAGGTAGCGCGCAGCGCATGTCCACCGACGGTCTGACCCTCTCGGTGACCAACACGGCAAACTATCAGTTCCGCGTCAACGGCAAGCACTCGTTCAACTTCCTGGTAGGTCAGGAGGGCGTCGACTACCACTACGAAGGATTCTCGTTGCTCGCCGAGGGCCAGAACAATGACAAACTCGTCACCATCTCCAACGGTACGCGCGTTTCGTCGTGGAGCGACACAACCGATGACGATTACGCCTATCTCTCGTTCTTCGGCCGCGGAGAGTACAACTACGACAACCGCTATTACGCCGACTTCTCGCTGCGCGCCGACGCCTCGTCGCGCTTCGGTGCCAACCGCCGCTGGGCCGGATTCTGGTCCCTGAGCTTCATGTGGAACCTCCGCGACGAGCGTTTCATGGAGGGCGCCCGCCGCTGGCTGACGAATGCCCAGATCGCCGTAAGCTCCGGAACCTCGGGTAACTCCTCGATTCCCAACTACGAGCACCTCGCACTGATAAGCGGAGGACTCAACTACTATGGCGACGCCGGTATCGCTCCCAGCCAGCCCGGAAGCGACGACCTCGGATGGGAGAAGCTCTGGACTTCGAACCTCGCCTTCCACCTCGGGTTCTGGAACCGTCTGAACGTAGACCTCGAGTTCTACAACAAGCGTACGTCGGACATGCTCATGCTCGTGCCCGAGTCCTACGCGAACAAGGGATACGGCGCCTGCTGGGACAACATCGGCGTCATGGTCAACCGGGGTGCCGAGATCAACCTCTCGGGAACCGTCATCGCCACCAAAAACTTCATGTGGTCGCTCAATGCCAACGTCTCCTACAACAAGAACAAGATCGTTGAGCTCTACAACGGCGTTCAGGAGTACGAGATGTCGCAGACCTCGATGAAACTCGTCGTCGGACACGACTCGGGCGAGTTCTACATCAACCGCTTCGCAGGTGTCAACCCCGCCAACGGCGACGCCCTGTGGTACACCAAGAACGGCGAGCTCACCAACGAAATGCGCGACGAAGACAAGGTCCTCGTCGGAAAGAGCATGAACGCCCCCTGGATCGGCGGTTTCGGAACCAACCTCTCCTGGAAGGGCATCGCCCTCTCGGCTCAGTTCTCCTGGGTTGCCGACCGGTGGATGATCAACAACGACCGGTACTTCGACGAGTCCAACGGCCGATACAGCACCTACAACCAGTCGCGCAAACTGCTCAACCGCTGGAAAAAGCCCGGTGACATCACCGACATCCCCCGTCACGGCGTCTACACCGAATTCGACGACCGGCTGCTCGAGGATGCCTCGTTCCTGCGACTCAAAAACGTCATGTTAAGCTATACATTCCCCGAGGAACTGCTCAGGAAAACCCGGTTCATCGGCGGCCTCAAGATTTACGCCCAGGCACAGAACCTGCTGACATTTACCAAATTCTCGGGCCTCGATCCCGAAGGCGTCGGCAACATGTACCAGGCACAGTACCCCATGTCGCGGCAATTTACGTTCGGTCTCGACCTTATGTTCTAACAGTAGCCCATGAATATGTTACGAAATATCAAACTCTATCTCGCAGCCCTGCTGCTGATGTCGGGAACCTCCTCGTGCCTCGACAAGATCCCCGGATCGTCCATCCCCGAGAACGAGGCCATGCAGACCTTCAACGACGCCGAACAGGTCGTAACGGGTATCTACGCCGGTCTGATGAGCAGCTCGCTCTTCAGCGGTTCCCTGACCGTCATGCCTGATCTCCAGGCCGACCTGGCATATGCCGTCGAGAACTTCTCGAATGTCTATGGAAGCATCTGGCAGTGGAACATCCTCTCCACCGACAGCGATGTGGAATCCGTATACGCCGGACTCTACACCATCATCAGCCGGTGCAACTTCTTCCTCGAGCGCGTCGACGCGGTGAAAGCCCAGGAGACCAACGCCGACAATGTCAACTACCTCGACTCCTACTCCGGAGAGGTCTACACGATCCGTGCACTCTGCTACTCGAAACTCATCGAGTGCTTCTGCAAGGCCTACGACCCCGCAACGGCCGAAAATGAACTCGGCGTCGTGCTGCGCTCGAAATACTCCGAACCCGAGCCCATGGTCCGCGCATCGCTCAAGGACTCCTACCAGTTCGTCCTCGACGATCTGAAAAAGGCCGAGGAGTTGCTCGACAACGACGACGACCAGTACAACACGATCTACGCTACGGCTGCCGCAGCACAGGCTCTGCACGCCCGCGTGGCGCTCTACATGCAGGACTGGCAGACCGCCATCGACTACGCCTCGAAGGTCATCGACAACGATGTCTTCCAGCTCGCCGACGGAACGGTCAACTACTCCTCGACGGATACCTACCTCACCTACATGTGGAACTACGACTCGAGCTTCGAGATCATCTGGAAGATCGGGTTCACCACAACCTCCTACGGCGGTGCTCTCGGGCAGGTATTCCTCAACGTGAACCGTGACTACACGTACACCTATCCCGACTATGTCCCCGCGCAGTGGGTGCTCGATGCCTACACGGACAACGACCTGCGCTACGACGCCTACTTCTACCAGTATACGACGGGATATGCCAACGGACTGACGTGGCCCCTGCTGATCAAATACTTCGGAAACAGGACCTTCGTCTCCTCGGCAAACATCTTCATGGTGTCGATGCCCAAACTCTTCCGCCTGGCCGAGCAGTATCTGATCCGTGCCGAGGCTTACTGCAACCTTCCCACGCCCAACTACACGGCGGCCGGCAAGGATCTCTCCACACTGCGCGCAAAACGCTTCTCGGGAGGCGCCGGAACCATCACCGTCAGCGCCGGCAACTGGCTCCAGACCATCTCCGAAGAGCGCGTGCGCGAACTCTACATGGAGGGCTTCCGCCTCAACGACCTCAAGCGCTGGCACATGGGATTCGAACGCAAGCCTCAGTCGTGCTCGCTCCCCGAGGGCAGCTCGCTCAAGATCGAGGCCGACGACCCGCGCTTCGTTTGGCCCATCCCGCGCCACGAACTCGAGGCTCCCGGTTCGCAGATCAAGCCCAACGAAAGCAACAACTAACGATTTTCAGACAAACAGATACGAACCATGAGACGAATTACTGCATTTCTGCTCGCAGCCGGCGCCGCCGGAATCCTTGCGACAGGTTGTAACTCGGAGGGCAAAACCTACTCCGACGCCGAATACATCATGTTCGCCGATACGCTGTCGACAAATCTGGTCTTCCAGGATGAAGAATATTTCACCGTCCCCATCACTTCGACCACGGCCTGCGACTACGATCGCACGATCGGCGTCGAGGTGATTGACCAGGGCAGCACCGCCATCGAAGGGTATCACTATCGGCTGCGCTCGAACACCATCACCATCAAGGCCGGAGAACGTACCGCCAATGTCGAGGTGGCCGGAAACTACGACCACATCCAGGATACCGACTCCCTGGGATTCATCCTCAAGCTGGTGATGCCCGAACAGCTCAAGTGGAACAACATCTACGCCGACTTCGACCAGACGAAGGTCGTACTCTACAAGGGTTGTCCGTTCGATCCCGAAACATTCACCGGATGGTGCGTGGTCACCTCCCTGCTGCTTTACGACTACCCCAGCGCCCTGGATACCAGCTACCAGCGCTTGATCCTCACCGAAAAGCACCCCACGGAGCCCAACACCATCATCCTGCATGATTTCCTTTACGACGGATACGACGTGACCATGCGATTCAACACCGACGACCCCGCCGAACCTCTCATCGAGATGGACGAGGACCAGATGCTGAGCGACGAACAGACCGTCTTCGGGCAGATCAACGCCGATGACAAGATCCTCGGAACCGTCAGCCCCTACAACAATTCCTATTACAACACCTGCCAGCGTTACGTAACCCTGTGGCTCTACGTATACCTCAAGAATATGGGGACGATGGTCGGGACCGTTGGTGACTACTATAACATTCTGGAATGGGTGTCGCTGGAAGAGGCCATTCGCCTCAAGGAGGAAGAGAATATGTCGGGACCGAGAATCCCGCAACGTCCGGAATAGCCTGTATTGCGAGATGATAATCCCCATTCTCTTTAATTATAGTTACAACCAAAAGCAATGCCTTATGAAAAGAATGATTCAACACTGGACTTCGGTTCTGTTGGCAGGCGTAGTGGCGTTGTCGACCTCATGCTCGACGGACGAGAATGAGCCCCAACCCACTCCCGTCTTCCCGGAAGCCGCTACCTTAAACATCCCGGCCGGCGAGACCACGTGTGAGGTATCCTTCACCCCCAACCTCGACTGGACGGTCAGCATACCTACCGATGCCGAAACGGCCCGCTGGTTCAAACTCCGCGACGGAGAAATTACAACCACCTCCATCTCAGGAAAAGCCAGCACCTCGCCGGTGACCATCACCGTCGAGACCTCGGATCAGACCTCGTTCGACCTCGCACCCGTCTGCGAAGTGTCGCTCACCATGGGCGGCGAAACCAGGGTCATCGCCAAGATTACCCGTCTGACGACCGCCCGCGAATTCGACCTCTTCGCTTCGGACTACAGCGCCTCGGACGATGACTTCATCATCCCCTACACCTATAGCGGCTCCGCACTGGCCAAATATACCGGCTCGGAGACCTCACTGGCGCTCGAGGATGCTCCGGAAGGAGCCGTCGAGCTGAAATGGCCCGTGCGTGTCGGTGGATTCATGTATGTCTTCAAGAGCACGAGCAATTTCAACTGGCTCGCCTCCACCCCCGAATGGCTCTCTGTCACCTCGACGCCCGTCGAGGGTGAGGACGGCGCCTACCAGATCACCGTCAACGGCGAGTTCACCGAAGAGAACATCGACGGAGCCGTCGGCGTGATCGACTTCTATGATGCCAGCCTCGACGACAAGACCCAGGATCCGGGCAACAACGCGCACAACAAGTACTGCGTCACGATGCCCGCCTTCCGCGACATCATCCGCTCGAACGACTTCGGAACCACCTATTCGTTCAACGCCGATGGAAACTATGTCGACATGAACGGTACAGTGATCGAGGATTACGACTGCACGGGTGAGATCTCCAGCACCGCCGGCGTCAAGTTCTATGTCGCCGTATCCGACGGCACGTACTACTACGCTTCGCCCGAGATGACCGGCTGGGTGACCGTAACCGACTCCTGGGATGAGAATGGCGGCGTATTCCAGACGCACACCTACACCATTCAGGTAACCCCCAATGCCACGCCCCGCACGGCGACGCTGCTCGTCCTGCCCAAGAGCATGGCTGACCAGATCTCGAATCCCGACACCGATCTCTTCGACAACACCGGCAAAGATTTCAAGGAGGAGTACAAGCCCTACATCCTTGCAACGATCGAGCAGGCCGGCGGCGAGTCGGGTGGCGACAGCGGTTTCTCGATCTCCTCGGGATCGGGCAACAACATGTACGAGATGCTGAACTACTTCAAGTTCGAGGACCTGACCAACGTGGATCCCAACACCGACGAGGATGTGGCCGCCAATGCCGGGGAGATCGAAATGGGCGCAAAGCTCTATCGGCTGACCTACAACAACTCCTCCATGAGCGAAGGATCCCTGCAGCTGGATATCGCTGGAGAATACTCCATGGTCATGACCATGCCCTACGGCAACAACTGGCTCGTATTCTACGATGTCACATCGGGAATGGTCGATGACGGAAAGTGTGTCATCGGCATGTCCGGAGAGGACTGGGCTCAGGGTGCGACCGGAGACAAGGGTTCCATCGTCTTCTATGGTTCCGACGGAAACATCGCTGCCCGCATCATCTGCATCCGCAACTACTGATCTGAGGCATCCCATCGACCGAAAACCCGGGCCCCGTTGAATGGGGCGGGGCCCCGGTTTTCTTAAAACTATAATTAAAGAGTTTACAAGACAAGGTTTTTTATGAAACTTTTCAAAAACATCGCTATATTCGCCTTCGTCGCCTGCTTCGCGTCGCTCTTCGCCGCGGCTTGCTCCGACGACGACGGTATCGACAACCGCGAGCTCGACTACGGGTACGTACAGTTCAAGCTCTACAAGGAGGGGCTCGTGCCCGAAACACCGAGCGCCGAACTCCAAACACGCGCCGACGGATCCACCATCGTGGACGAACTCGAATTCCTCTCCGATGCCCGCAAGATCGAAATACAGATGCTGGCCGGTGGAAACGTGACCATCACGCAGACCCTGACGCTCAATTATGCCGACAAGGAGAGCGCCGAATTCGGCCTGCGCAGCGACAAGCTCCAGCTGCTCACCGGAGAGTATCAGATCGTCTCCTACACGCTGTACGACGTTCTGGACAACCAGCTTTACATCGGAACCACGCAGAACAACAAATTCTCCGTGGTTGCGGGCGGCCTGACCGTGCACGACCTCACCGCCAAGGTGACACCCCGCGGAAAGGTGCAGTTCAACCTGCTGAAGGATATGAAGAATTTCGACGGCTCGCTCGACTATGATCCCGCACCCACGCGTGCCGCTGACCGCCAGCGCGAATATACGTTCGACGAAATCGGGTATTTCGACGTGACCGTGCATGAGGTAGGTACCGACAAGGACAACATCACCTTCTCCTACCTCCAGGCGGAATTCTCCGTACACTTCGGAGAAGACGGCATCGAAAATATTCCCAGCGAGGACTTCGGCTACCAGACCTCGTCGATCACCTGCGACTCGCTGCTCTCGCTCCCGGCCGGAACCTACGAAATCGTCGGGTACGCCACCTATGACTCCAACAAGGTTCTTCTCGAGGAGTGCCACGACACGCTCGCCGGCAGCGAATTCACCGTCGCGGACAACCAGACCACCGAGGCCGATGTGCCCATCCAGCTCTATCAGGCCGACGAATACATGAAGGACAACTACGCCCTGAAGGCCATCTGGGAGGCGCTCGACGGCCCCAACTGGTACTACGGCGGACAGGACTACAACAAGGGTTGCAACTGGGATTTCAACAAGTCACCCGACCTGTGGAGCGCACAGCCCGGCGTCGAGGTTCACTCCAACGGCCGTGTGGCGAAAATCGTGCTGAGCGAGTTCGGCATCAGCGGTCACATGCCCGCCGCCATCGGACAGCTTACCGAGCTGGTCGAGCTCTACCTCGGAACCCACAACGATACGAATACCGGAACCTACGATCCGATGCTCGATCCTTCGAAGTCGCTCGAGGACCGCAACCGCAATCGGCTGGAGTACAACAAGCAGTATCTTGCAGCCACGCACATCCAGCCGCAGATGTCATACCCCTGCGCCCTGGCGCTCAAGGAGCACAACCTCTCGAGCCCGGCCATGGCCCTCTACGAGCAGGGGTACACCGAAGAGCAGATCTTCGACAAGAAGACCGGCAAGCAGCGTGAGATTCAGCCCAAGGATGTCATCGCAGGACGCTTCTGCAACAACCTCCTCAGCCTGCCCAACGATATCGGACGGCTCTCGAAGCTCGAATACCTCTACATCGGCAACAGCCCCATCGAGATGCTGCCCGATTCGATCTGCCACCTCAAGTCGTGCACGCTGCTCGAAATCTACAACTGCCCCAACATGCACGGCCTGCCCCAGACGGTGAAGGAGATGCCGGCTCTCGTACAGGTGAACATCTCCTGCAACTCGGGAACCAAGACCATCCCCGGCTGGACCGACGAGGAGCTGCGCACCGCCATCATCAATCTGGCAACCGGCGCCTCGAAGAACACGATCCAGATGCTCTACGCCCGCGACAACAACCTGGAGTCCATCCCGACCAAGGAGATTGCCGCCATGGAATACCTCGGGCTCCTCGACCTGGCCAACAACAAGATCTCCGGACCGCTCGAAGCCTTCGGCAATGACTTCATGCCTACAGAGCTCTATTTCGACAACAACCAAATCACGGAATTCAAGACGGTAGAGATCGCCGGAGGTCGTCGCATCTTCTGCAACACCGACAACCTGGAAACCTTCTCGGCTTCGTACAATCAGCTCACGGAGGTGCCCGATATCTTTACCAGCGATACGCCCTATTACCTCTCGAGCGCACTCTTCGCATATAACAAGATCACCCGTTTCCAGAATGCCGACAACGGCACCTATCAAGGTATCAACGTCACGACGTTCACCCTCTCCGGAAACCAGATCAAGGAGTATCCTGCCTGCATGGCCAAAAGTAACTCGCAGATCAGTTACATCATTCTTGCAGGAAACGGTCTGGAGTCCTTCGAGGAAGGCTGCTTCACCAGTCCCAAGCCCGAGACGATGGCAAATCTCATCTCGATCGACCTCACATACAACAGAATAAAGAAACTTCCCGACGAGTTCCACGCAGGAAACCTGCCGTATCTCTACGGTGTGGACCTCTCCTACAACGCATTCGACGCGTTCCCGTGGAACCCGACCGATGCCATGAGCCTTACGGTTCTCGCCGTGCGCGGACAGCGTGACGACAACGGTGCCCGCTGTCTGAAAGAGTGGCCCCTGGGTATCTACAAGCATACAGGTCTCCGCGGTTTGTTCCTCGGGTCGAACGACCTGCGCAAAATCGACGACACGATCTCCTACCTGATCTACAACCTCGATATCAGCGACAACCCCAATATTACGTTCGACGCCTCGGATATCTGCTACTACTGGCAGGCCGGAGCCTTCAACCTCATCTACGACAAAACGCAGAACATCACCAACTGCGCGGACATGCTCGAATAACAGATCTCGGAACTATGAAAGTACGCTATTATATCGCATTATCGATTCTCGCAGCATCCGCCCTGGGCGCTTGTACCAATGACGAGAACATCCCGTTCGGCATCGACACCGATTCGTTCACCGTCGAGGCCGTAGGCGGCACCAAACGCATCAACATCTCCGCCGGCGAAAACTGGGTGGCAGCCTCCTCGGTGCCCTGGATCACGGTATCCCCGGCCAACGGAAAGGGCAGCAAGGAGTGCAGCCTGATCATCGACTCTGCGCTGACGAACCAGGTCCGTACGGGTGTCGTGCGCATCACCAAGACCGAAAACAGCGCCGATTATCAGGAGGTGCGAATCGAGCAGAAGGGATTCGACTATGCCATCACGCTCGAGGAGCCCGAAGTATCGATCGCCAACTATGCGGCGCTCGACGACCGGAAGTTCGACGTCCGGGTAAAGACCAACGTGGACTTCGAGGTGAAGGTCCCCGACGATGTGACCAGCTGGGTAAAGACCGACCGCTTCGACGTCGATCTCGACCGCGGACTGCGTCCCCGCGAAGTGACCGTACACTTTACATGGGGCATCAACTCCCGTCCTGCGGAACGAATCGCCGAGATCTCCTTCGTCCCCTCCGAGGAGAGCAAGGTCTCGGAAGAGATGCTCGCCCGCAACGACAAACTCACCATCAAACAGGGCGCCGCCGAGGAGATCAAGCGCGGAACCCGTGAGGGTGACTCCGTAGCGCTGCTCAGCATCGCCCGCTCTCTCGAAGTATGGGCTTCCGACTGGGAAACCTCGGGAGAGAAAATGGACAACTGGGACGGCGTGATACTCTGGGAAAAGGGTATGGACGGATACGTCGATTCACTGGAGGGCCGTGTGAAATATGCCCGGTTCTTCATGTTCTCGACAAAGGAGGGACTGCCCTTCGAGGTGCAGTATCTGACCGGCGCCCAGGAACTGCAGTTCTACAGCAACGTCAACACCTTCCAGCTCAATCTTGACACCGGCGAGTACATCTGCAAGCTCGAGCACCTCAAACGCCTCACCATCGGCGCCTACGGTCTGACCTCGCTGCACGAGGATTTCAAAAACCTCCGTGAACTCGAGTACCTCGATCTGGGAAGCAACAACTTCGAAGCGGTTCCCGACATGCTCACCCCCGAGAACTTCCCGAATCTCCATGTGCTGAAGATGGCCAACAACCAGCGGAAGCTGATCTACGACCTGAGCAACAACGTGGCTACGAATTTCGGAGGTCTCTACCAGGAGACGGCCTACAACTCCACCACCAAACAGTTCGGGCCCTTCCCCGAGTGGCTGCTTCGCTGGGAGCCCGGCACCAACTCGAAAAACGAATCCGTAAAGGGTCTCGATACGCTGATCCTCTCGGTGAACTACCTCCAGGGCGAGATCCCCTCGTTCGAGGATGACCCGAACGTCGGATATTACACCGAGGCCGATATCGCCAACAGCGCCGACACACTGCCCCGGAAACTGCTTACCGTCAAGCGCGTCATGCCCCAGCTGAAGATGCTGGCCCTGAACCTCAACCGTCTGACCGGCCAACTCCCCGACTGGATCCTCTGGCATCCGTCGCTCGACTGGTGGGACCCCTACACGCTGCTCTTCTCCCAGGAGGGCAAGGATGAACTCGGCAACCTCACCGGCTTCTCCAACACCCCCTCGAACCTGAACGAATATTACAAGGAGTATGTCAAGAAAAAGCTTGCAAATACCTCCGACGACTCCGAAAATGCGGACGCTTCGAGCCGATAACGATTTGACACTATGAAAATGAACAAATATCTTGTTTCCGCACTCAGCGCCCTGTCGCTGATCCTCTTCAGCGCCTGCTCCACCGAGGAGCCTGTAGAGCCCGCGCCCGGAACCCCCGGTACCGAGACCGAACCGACCCAGATGTCGGGGGAGATCATCGTAAAGTTCGCACCCTACGTCAGCGACATGCTCGACGAACTGGGTGTCGCCAAAACCCGCAGCGGTGCAGCTGCCACCCGTTCGGGAATCCTCTCCGTCGACGAGGTCCTCGACCTGCTCGGTGACTGCGAATTGGAGCGTATCTTCCCGATCGACAAACGCAACGAAACCCGTACCCGCGAAGCCGGACTGCATCTGTGGTATGTCGTACGCTTCAGCGATAAAAATTCCGTAGAGGATGTCATCGCCCGCTTCTCGCAGCTCGGAGAGGTTCAGGTCGCAACGCCCAACCGCACCATCAAGCGCGCATACCGCACCGACCGCAAGCCCATTCCGCTGACCAAGGAGATGGTCAAGCGCGCCAGAACCCGCGCGGAAGGCGCCAACGGATACATCTACAACGACAACCTCCTCCCCTATCAGTGGAACATCATCAACCGCGGATACCAGGACGTATTCGTCATCGAGGGCGATGAGGCAAACAGCACGCTCGAAAGCGAGGAGATCGAAAAGGCCAAGGCGAAATTCCGCGCCGGCGCAGACATCAACTGCGAAAAGGCCTGGGAACTCTCCACGGGTGACCCCTCGATCGTGGTCGCCGTTCTTGATGAGGGTATCTACTGGCGCCACCCCGATCTGATCAACAACATGTGGGAGAACGAGGACGAGCCCTACTACAGCGACGAGGCCGGACAGAACGTCTCCCACGAGGACCGTGACAACAACGGATATGCCGGAGACCACTACGGATACGACTTCATCAACAACACCGGGGTCATCTCGTGCGACGCGACGGCCGACACCGGCCACGGAACGCACGTTGCGGGCGTCATCGCCGCTCGCAACAACAACGACGAGAATGCCGGCGACGACTCCTTCAGCATGGTCTCCATCGCCGGTGGTACGAAGGAGAAGCCCGGTGTAAAGGTCATGTCATGCCAGATCTTCTCCGGAAACTCCTCGAGCAACACCATCAGTCTGGTGCGGGCCATCAAGTATGCGGCCGACAACGGCGCCGTCATCCTGCAGTGCAGCTGGGGTTACACCTCCGGAACGGCCAACGGATACGAAAATTCCCCGGGATTCGCCACCCAGGAGGAGTGGGAAGCCACCTGTCCGCTGGAGAAAGCCGCGCTCGACTACTTCGTCCACAACGCCGGCTCGCCCAACGGCCCCATCGAAGGCGGTATTCCGGTCTTCGCGTCGGGCAACGAGTATGCTCCGTCGGCCGGATTCCCCGGTGCTGCAGACTACTGTGTCTCGGTGAACGCCATCGCCCCGGACTACACCATCTCCACCTTCTCGAACTACGGAACGGGATCCAACATCTCCGCGCCCGGAGGAGACCAGGACTACTACTACGAATTCTATGACGACGACCACCAGATCGGATCCGTCGGATGCGTACTCTCGACCATGCCTCCGCAGGTAAGCGGCGAGACGGGATACGGCTACATGGAGGGCACCTCGATGGCCTGCCCCCACGTATCGGGTGTCGCAGCGCTCGGTCTCTCGTATGCCGCACAGCTCCGCAAGCACTTCACGGCCGCAGAGTTCCGCAAACTCCTCGTCGAGAGCGTTACGCCCATCGACGAGTATCAGGTGGGATCGAAGTTCTACTACCACTACGTGACCGATCTGGGAACGACCTATCTCAAGGAGACCCCCCTGTCGCAGTATGTCGGCAAGAACGGAGGTCTGGTCAACGCCGAACTGCTCCTCAAGGCCATAGCCGACGACAACAGCGGAAGCAAGATGACCTTCCCGAACATCTATCTCGGCATCGGCGAGGAGAACGCCGTCACGGAGACGCCCGCCCGCTACTTCGTCGGAGGCGAATCCCTGACCTACGTTCTGAAGATCAACGACACGTCGATTGCCACCGGCGAGATCAAGGACGGAAAGGTCGTATTCACCGGACTGAAAGAGGGTGCTACCTCCGCGACGATCACGGCCAGCAACAACGAAACGCACACGTTCAACATCACCGTACGCAAGTCGGCAAACGGCAGCGGCTGGCTCTAACGGACAACGACAGTCATGCGGTTCGACAACGTCATACGATACCTTCTGCTCCCGCTCGGGGCGGCGACGGCCCTTCTGGCCGCCGCCCCGGTGCAGGGCCAGATACGTGTCATCCCGCGCGAACGGCTCGACAGTCTGGCAAATCCCTCCAGGGCAAACGGCTCCGAAGCGATGCAGTTCGAACAACTGGTCATCAGCACCGGTGATATCGGGGAGGATGACGGGGCGAAGAGCGTTACCTACCGTTGGAAAAACGTCGGAAAGATCCCGCTGGTCATTACGAGGGTGAACACCACGTGCGGATGCACGGTTCCTTCGTACGACCGGCAACCGGTCATGCCCGGACAAACCAGCGAGATGACAGTGACCTATCACCCCAAAGGGCACCCGGGACGCATTCAGCGGAAGATCTTTATCTTTACGCAGCTCTCGGCAAGCCTTCCCTCGGCAATACTCCAACTCACCGGGCAGGTGGTGCCCTCGACGCGTCCGACCTACGCATATCCCTACGCAAAAGGAAAACTGCTGCTCAAACGGCAGGAGTTGCGGTTCGACCCTTCGACGCTCAGCACCGAAAGCATCGAGTGTCTCAACGCCGGGGACGACACGCTGCGCGTCGCAGTCGATACCCGTATGCTGCCCCCCTGCATCAAGGCGGTGTTCTCGCCCGAGAAACTCGCGCCCGGAGGCCTGGGTGAACTCATCGTGCGCTTCGACCCCGCCGCAGGCAAACCCGCACAACGCATCCCGCTCTTTCTGAAGGGGCTCGGGGTTTCGCCCGGCGAAAGCAGCATCACGATCCGCATCGCCCCGGAGAGCGACGAAACGAAACAACGCGAATAACAATTGATCAACGATATGAAACATTTACTGAAATTCACGCTTCTGCTGATGTTTGCCGTAAGCTTCGCAAGCTGCGAGAAGGACAACAGCTACCAAGATCCCGGACTCGAGGTCACGCCCTACAACATCTCGGGAACCTGGAAACTCGATTCCTGGAACAACGGCGCATCGCTGGCCGAAGGAAGCTACGTATACCTCGAACTGGAGTATCGCGACGGGTATCGGTTCACAATCTACCAAAACCTCGACAGCTTCGGCCCGCGTCGCATCACCGGCGACTATGCCCTCTACACCGACGACGCTCTCGGAACGGTGATCCGCGGCATGTACGACTACGAAAACGGCGACTGGACAAGCCGCTACATCATCAGCGACCTCTTCTCCGACCGCATGACGTGGACGGCAACCGACAATGCCGAAAACGTCTCGGTATACGGACGCTGCGACGGAATCCCGCAGGAGATCCTCGATCTCTACAAGGACGAAATCGACGCCGAAAAGGAGGACAAGTAGCATTTGCTTTGATGCCGCAACGGGATCCGAACCCATGGGGAGAGGAGTCCCGAAAGGCGGAACAATCCCGGAGCGGGAGGCTGCAACATGGATTGCAGCCTCCCGCTTCGCTTATCGGAGAATTCACGCCCGGCGGATTTGCGCTTTGTGAATAATTTCGTACCTTTGCGCGAAATATCAACCGCACGAATTCTTAGACAGATATGTTTGAAAACCTGACCGACAAACTCGAACGGTCGTTCAAAATCCTCAAGGGCGAAGGCCGCATCACCGAAATCAATGTCGCCGAAACGCTCAAGGAGATCCGCCGGGCGCTGATCGACGCCGACGTCAATTACAAGGTCGCCAAATCCTTCACCGACGAGGTGAAGCAGAAGGCGCTGGGACAGAACGTGCTCAAGGCCGTCAAGCCCGGGCAGATGATGACCAAGATCGTGCGCGACGAACTGGCGCAGCTCATGGGTGGAACGGCCTCCGACATCCGGCTGGAAGGAAATCCCGCCGTGATCCTCATCGCCGGTCTGCAGGGTTCCGGTAAAACAACCTTCTCCGGAAAGCTCGCCCTGATGCTCAAGAGCAAAAAGGGTCGGCAGGTGCTTCTCGTGGCCGGAGACGTATACCGCCCGGCAGCCATCGACCAGCTGAAGGTCCTCGGAGGACAGGTCGGCGTGGAGGTATACACCGAGGAGGGGAACCGCAATCCCGTCGAGATTGCCGAAAACGCCATCCGCTACGCCCGGCAGAAGGGATTCAACACGGTGATTGTCGATACGGCCGGACGTCTGGCCGTCGACGAGGCGATGATGCAGGAGATTACGGCCATCAAGGCGGCCGTGAAACCTTCGGAGACGCTCTTCGTCGTCGATGCCATGACGGGTCAGGATGCCGTCAACACGGCCAAGGAGTTCAACGACAGGCTCGACTTCGACGGCGTGGTGCTCACGAAACTCGACGGCGAGACCCGCGGCGGTGCCGCCATCTCGATCCGCTCGGTGGTCAACAAACCGCTGAAGTTCATCTCCAGCGGCGAGAAGATGGATGCCCTGCAGGTATTCCATCCAGAACGTATGGCCGACCGTATTCTGGGCATGGGTGACGTCGTGTCGCTCGTCGAGCGCGCCCAGGAGCAGTTCGATGAGGAGGAGGCACGCAAACTCAAGAAGAAACTCGTCAAGGATCAGTTCAACTTCAACGACTTCATCGCACAGATCCAGCAGATCAAGAAGATGGGCAACCTCAAGGATCTGGCCTCGATGCTGCCCGGCATGGGCAAGATGTTGAAAAACGTCGACATCCCGGACGATGTGTTCAAGCAGACCGAGGCGATCATCTCGTCGATGACCCCCGCGGAGCGCGAACACCCCGAAATCATCAACGCCAAGCGGCGCGAACGCATCGCCAAGGGCTCGGGAACGACCGTGGCGGAGGTAAACCGGCTGATGAAGCAGTTCGACGACACGCGCAAGATGATGAAGGCCGTGGCGGGCGGCGGCATGAAGATGCCCAAGATACCCGGCATGATGCGCCGGCGATAGACTTCGGCAGGCTGCATAAAAATACGATGAATCAACCCCGGGAGTGCCACACATCCCCGGGGGTTTCATTTCCGGATAAGGGTGCATCCGGGAGATTCCGCCTCAACGGCACATTTTAGCCGACAAATTATCGGCGGAGGGGTTGCACAAGGCACTATTTATCCCTATCTTTGCGAAGATATCGCCAATTCTCAGGAAAGCATGCACAAATCCGGTTTCGTCAACATCATCGGCAACCCCAACGTCGGAAAATCCACGCTCATGAATGCCCTGGTCGGAGAACGACTCTCGATCATCAACGCCAAGGCGCAGACGACCCGTCACCGAATCATGGGTATCGTCTCCGGAGAGGATTTCCAGATCGTATACTCCGACACCCCGGGCATTCTGAAACCTGCCTACAAGTTGCAGGAGTCGATGATGAAATTCGTCAACGGGGCTCTCACCGATGCCGACATCATTCTCTACGTCACCGATACCGTCGAACAGAGTGACCGTTCGGCCGGAGTCCTCGAAAACATCCGGAAAAGCAACATCCCGACGATTGTCGTCATCAACAAGATCGACCTCTCGAACCCCGCGGCGCTCGACGCCCTGGTCGAGAAGTGGCACACAACGCTTCCCGATGCACGGATCGTCCCCGTATCGGCCCGCGAACAGTTCAACATCGAGGGGCTCTTCAAGACCATTCTCGAACTGCTGCCCGAAGGCCCGGCCTTCTACCCCAAGGACACACTTACGGACAAGAACCTCCGGTTCTTCGCCTCGGAAATCATCCGCGAGAAGATCCTGCGCTTCTACGACAAGGAGATCCCCTACTGCTGCGAAATCGTTATCGACGCCTACAAGGAGGAGCCGACAATCGACCGTATCTCCGCCACGATCTTCGTGGCCCGCGACTCGCAGAAGGGCATACTCATCGGGCACAAGGGCGAAAAGCTCAAAAAAGTCGGCCAGACGGCCCGCGAGGATCTCGAACAGTTCCTCGGCAAGAAGGTATTCCTGCAGCTCTTCGTCAAGGTGAGTGACGACTGGCGCAACAACGAACGACAACTCAAACAATTCGGATACGACCCCGAATAATAAATCACGCTGAAAAGCGTTTGCTGAAAGAAACCTCGACAATGCGGAAGTTCATCATCGGAATCATCGCGGGAATCGCCATCTTCTGGGCAATCCCCTCGCACACGCAATACAACCGGGAATACTTTTTCTGGATGGGACGCTCGTGCATGATGAATAACGACTACCAGGCCGCCATACGCACGCTCAATACCCTGCTGCGCTTCGACAACGAGGCTTACGAGGGCTACTTCCTGCGCGGAATCGCCAAATACAACCTCGACGACCTGCTCGGTGCCGAGGAGGATTTCTCGACGGCCATACGGCTGAATCCCGTCTACACGCAAGCCTATACCTATCGGGCCATCACCCGTTCGCGTCTGGGCAACTACGACGACGCCCTGCAGGATTTCCGCGAAGCCATCGAGCTGCGTCCCGACCTCCCGGGACCCTACTACAGCCGCGGCGTCACCCGCCTGCTGAACCAGCAGTTCGAGGAGGCCATCGAGGATTTCGACAAGTTCATACGTCAGGAGAACAAGGTCGCCGACGCCTTCATCTGCCGCGGGTTGAGCTATCTCCACCTCAAGGATACGCTCAAGGCCTACGAAAACTTCAACACCGCCATACGCACCAACCGCGAATATCCGAACGGATACAACCGCCGCGGAAGTCTCTATCTCGACCAGCATCGCTACAAGGAGGCCGAAGCCGACTTCAACAAGGCCATCGAGTGTGACTCGACCTATCTGCTCTCCTACTTCAACCGGGCGCTGGTCTACAACGCCACGAATCGCCCGATGCTGGCGCTGGCCGATTTCGACAAGGTGATACAGCTCGATTCGACCAGTTCGCTGACGTACTTCAACCGCGCCATGCTGCGCACGCAGATCGGCGACTACAACCGCGCGCTGGAGGATTACGACCGTGTGGCGCTCTATTCGCCCAACAACGTGCTGGTATACTACAACCGCGCAGGCGTGCATGCCCAGCTCGGAGAAATAGAAAAGGCCGTCGACGACTACACCGAAGCCATCAAGCTCTACCCCGACTTTGCCAACGCCTACATCTACCGCGGGCAGCTCCGCGAACTGCTCCGGGATCCCAAAGGAGCCCGGCAGGATCGCGAAACAGCGCAGAAAAAAATCGCCGAGTATCGCTCGCGGCTGAGCGACAGTACCTATTCGATCTTCGCCGACACGACGCAGCACTTCGACCGGCTGCTGTCATTCGACAGCAACCTCGCGGGAGGCAGCTTCGAACGAATCACGGGGCACAATGGCGGACGTGAAGAGATGCGTCTGCTGCCGCTGTTCAAATTCACGCTCATGCGTCCGGATTCGGTGCCGGCACCGAATCCCTACCGGCTCCAGCGGGTCGAGGACTTCCTCAAGCGACTCGACAACAAATACCTCACCCTCACGTGCCGCGAGAGCAATATCCCGGCCGATTCGCTCGTGATCTACGACAGGCAATACGCCAACCGGATCGCCTCGGGTGACAACTCCTGGACGCTGCTCTTCGAACGCGGGGTCACACAGTTGCTCATCAAGCAGTACACCAGTTCGGTAAGCACCTACACCTCGGCCATCGAGCAGAACCCCTCGAACCCGTTCCTCTATCTGAACCGTTCGACAACCCGCGCCGAGATGATCGACTTCATCTCGTCGATAGACAACTCCTATCAGCGGATCACCATCGACTCGGATCCCGCCAACCGGCTGAACAACAATTCGAAACGCACGTACAACTACGACGAGGCCGTGGCCGATCTCAACAAGGCGATCAAGCTATTCCCCGACTTCGCCTACGCATACTACAACCGCGGAAACCTCCAGGCCCTCTCGGGACGTCTGCCCGAAGCCTTCGAAGACTACTCGAAGGCCATCGAGCTGAACCCGCAGTTCGCCGAAGCATACTACAACCGCGGCATGATACAGATCTTCATGAAGGATACCCGCAAGGGCTGTCTCGACCTCTCGAAGGCCGGAGAACTCGGAATCCTCGACGCCTATGAGATACTGAAACGATACGCCTCCATCGAAGAGTAACACAACACCGTAAACCCAACACATAAAATATCATGACAGCAACGATCCAACGCAAACTCAACGACTCGCCTGCAGCCCGGTGGACAGCTCTGGTGCTCATCGCCCTGATGATGTTCTTCGGATACATGTTCGTCGACGTGATGTCCCCGCTCAAGTCGCTCATCGAATCCGCCCGCGGATGGGACAGCGGAACCTTCGGAACGTACGCCTCCTCGGAGTACTTCCTCAACGTCTTCGTATTCTTCCTCATCTTTGCCGGCATCATCCTCGACAAGATGGGCATACGTTTCACCGGCCTGCTCTCGGCTTCGCTCATGGTCATCGGAGCCTCGATCAAGCTCGTCGGAATATCCGACTGGTTCCAGACCACCGAACTCTGTGCCTGGCTCAACAGCTGGTGGACCTCCTTCCCCGGCAGCGCCAAAATGGCCTCGCTGGGTTTCATGATCTTCGGATGCGGATGCGAGATGGCCGGAACAACCGTTTCGAAAGCCATCGCCAAGTGGTTCGACGGAAAGGAGATGGCGCTGGCAATGGGACTTGAGATGGCCATCGCCCGGTTGGGCGTATTCGCCGTCATGTGGCTCGCCCCGATGATCTCGAACCAGTTCGACAAGTCGGTGGTCGCCCCCGTAGCCTTCTGCACCGCCCTGCTCGTCATCGGGTTGCTGTGCTACAGCGTCTTCGTGCTCATGGACCGCAAGCTCGACAAGCAGCTTATCGCCACCGGAGAGCTCAAGGAGCAGAAATCATCCGACGAGGAGTTCCATGTCCGTGACCTCGGACTCATCTTCCGCAGCAAGATGTTCTGGCTCGTGGCGCTGCTCTGCGTGCTCTACTACTCGGCCATCTTCCCCTTCCAGCGCTACGCCCCCAACTTCCTGGAGGTGACGCTCGGAATCGACGCCGAAGCCGCCGCACGCCTCTTCAGCTGCTTCCCCATTCTGGCCATGCTCCTCACCCCCTTCCTCGGTGCGCTGCTCGACTTCCGCGGCAAGGGCGCCACGATGCTCATGATCGGTTCGATCATCATGATCGCCTGCCACCTGAGTTTCGCCTTCCTGCTGCCCGCTTTCCCGTCGAAAGGACTCGCCCTGCTGCTCGTCGTGACGCTCGGCGTATCGTTCTCGCTCGTGCCGGCCGCCCTGTGGCCTTCGGTGCCGAAGATCATCGACTCGAAGATCCTCGGTTCGGCCTACTGTCTGATCTTCTGGATTCAGAACGTCGGACTCTGCCTCGTTCCCCTGCTCATCGGGTTGGTACTTGACGCTACGGGCGGCTACACCGTGCCGATGATCATCTTCTCGACCTTCGGTGTGCTGGCCTTCATCTTCAGCTTCTACCTCAAGATCGAGGACCGCAAGAAGGGATACGGGCTCGAACTGCCCAACATCAAGAAATAAGTAGGGCCGAAGAGGCTTCCGAAAATACGCAGAAAGCCTGCCGCATGATTGTGCGGCAGGCTTTTTTCATCTCCGGCACAGCGTACCGGAAGGTGCGTCGTTTTGGGGCCGGCAGGGCCCGGATTTCTGCTCCGGCGGGCCCGCTTCCGGAAGCACAGCGCGTTGTCAAAAGATACGGGAACCGACAGAGATGAAAAGAGCCGCACGTTCCGATGGACGTGCGGCTCTTCGGTTTGTAGGGAAATTACGGATCGGCTATTCGTCGCTTTCGTAATCGCCGCTGTTATTCTTCACGGGAGGATCGTACGACTCGGCAGGAGTCATGCGCTCGATCTCCTCTTCGGTGAGCAGCGACTCGGCCGGGAAGTCCAGGTCCTCAAGACGGCTTACCGAGATCTGGAACTGCGCCTGATCCCACTGCTGACCGTAGACCCCATAGATGCCGAGCACAGTACCGACGGATCCGTCGCGCGGGATGGGTTTCATGGCAAACTGCGAATAACCGCTCGTACGCACCGAATAGACACCCGGATTGGCCGTATTGGTCTCCGTGTCGTTGTAGCAGATCAGCACAGATCCGTAAAGACGCACGTTCTCGACGTTGTAGGCCCAACGATACCACGCCCCATAGCGCGGCGTGCCCCAATCGGTGACGATCCACGTCGGATAGAGATTCTCATAGGAGCCGTTCAGCATCGGAGGATTGGTCACCCCATCCTGGTTGGGAATGCCCGCATAGCGGACCTTCACGTTCTTGAAGCGAACCAGACGCGCCAGATCCTTCTCGCCCAACTGGTCGTAGTTCGAGGCATCCACCTCGAGGATGTCCGAGGCCTCGAGTTTCGTCGCCTCGCCCGGGAAGACATTCAGTTTGGCAATCTTCGGATTGTCAAGGTTCGAATTGGCGTAGTACTTGTGCGTTCCCGCCGTGTTGATGGCATCCGACGGAGACCCGCCGATCGACAGCATCATGCGGTAGTTACCCAGATAGAGTCCGTTGAGACGTACGTAGACCCACTGACTCTCCATCGTGTCGAGGTTGAGGTAGTAGTCGAGGTAGAGACCCGTATAGAGCTTCAGCTCGATGGCGGCCGTGCCGTCGTAGATATAGAGCGACTTGTAGATGTTGCCCTGGCGGTCGCTGCTGATCACCTTGCCCTTGATGTAGTAATTCGCCGCGGCGGGCCACCCCTCGAGACTCTCGAACTCAGACTCCTCGGGTGTCAGGTCGCCGAACTTCAGCGTCTTGGTCTTTCCCCAGCCGTTGTTGTTGGTTCCCGTATCCGATACCGAGCCGAAGACCTCGCTGAACTGCGCCTTGACATCCGCAATGGAGATCTGCGTAAGACCGAGCGTCGTCATGTCCTCGTCGGTATAGAGCTTTTCGGGCGCCGGAGTGTCGAAATCGTTGTAGCAGCCCGTGACCACAAGTCCGGCCAGCACTGCCAATACTATCTTGAATTTCAATCTTTTCATGGTTGTTGCTCTTCTTCTCGATTAGAAACGAATATAGACGTTCAGGAAGTAGGTCGTGCCGAACAGGTAGAAGTATTTCGAGGGGAAGCGGCTGTACATGTAGTCGCCGCTCTCGCCGCGAACCTTGCTCATACGCATCTGCTCATAACCGCCCGTACGGATCTTCTGGTCGTTGAGAATGTTCTTCACCTCAAGGCTCATGCCCAGCATGTAGTCGCCGATGTACCAGTTCTTGCCCACGTTGGCGCTCAACGTGAAGTAGTTCCCGAACTTCTCCTGCGCACGCAGCTTCTTGATCGCCTGCACCGCCCCGAGAATCACAGCACCATCGGGATTGCTCTTCGCACTCTCCGCAGCGATCAGGTCGGTATAGTAGCGCGAAGCGCTGTTGGTCCGGTACATCGGGTTCATAGAGAGGTAGAGGTTGTCATAGTAGTTCAGGTTGATGCCTGCAAACCAGTTGCGCACACCGCTGAAATCAAGACCGATATTTATGGCCGTCTGCGGCGAACTCTCCACGTGGTAGCCCTTCCAGTTCACACGGTCGCGAAGCACGATCTTGTCCATGTTGTCCACCGTCTGCACGAAGTAGGGATTCGACGTATAGGTGTACTCGCCCCAGCTGACGGCTCCGACCACCGAAATACCGTTCCAGACCGGAACCGAGAAGCCCAGCTCAAGGCCATAGTGCTCCTTGTCGATACCGCTCATGGCAAAGTTCGTAAACGAACTGCGCGTATCGTCGTAGAACGAAATCACCTTCGACTGGTCGGTAAAGGTCGTGTAGTAACCGGCCAGGCGCGCCTTGAGGAACGGCAGCGTGAGGTTGTACGTAAGGTCAACACCGAAAATCTTCTCGGCCTTCAGCCCCGGAGTCACGGTATTGCGCGTACGCGGTGACACGAAAGCCGTAGCAAATTTCGGAGCCTGCTGGATATAGGCGACATTGGCCTCAAGCGAGTGTGCCCGCGAGAACTTGTAGCCCAGAGCAAGCTTGCCCTCGTAGGTCAGGTAATCGAGTTTTTTCGAATCGCCCTTCGAGTTATTGGGGAACAGTCCCTTGCGCCACATACCCTCGCGGTACATCTGCGAATAGCCGATCTCGCCCGAAACACCCAGCGAGAAGCCTCCGCGAGCCCACGAATAGGTCGTCCAGGCGTTCGACTCGAAGATGTGGGCTCGGTAGTAGTAGCTGTACTTGTCACCCTCCTTGGCTATGCGCGCGTGGCCCGTCGCCCAGTAGTAATCCAGATCGTTCTGGGCCGCCTCGACATTGGCCATGTCGCGCTCGGCAAACTTGTCGATGTCGTACCAGTAGTCTCCGCCCAGCAGATCCTTTACCTCCGAGAAGTAGTTCGTACGGTTGACGCGCACGTTCACCCCGCCGATGATGCGCATGTTGTGGCGCATGTTGTGCTGCACGCTGGCGGCAAAGTTGTAGTCCAGCTGGTCGGTATGGCGCTCCTCAAGCATGTAGTTCGAACGGTGAAGATCGCCTACAATATCCGTGAGCTCCGTATCGATATAGTCGTTCATGTGGTAGAATCCGTCGAAGTCGAGCATGCCGTCCCACACCTTGCCCGCCTGGATGGCATCCAGCGCATAGAAGTAGACCGTACGGTCGGTCGTGATGCCCGGCACAACCTGCGTGGCATCCGACGAGGGAAGGTAGCGGTAATAGTCGCCGCGCGGATCGGGTCCGCCGCTCCACGTCAGCGCCGAGTAGCCGTTGCGTCCGAAGCGCAGCGACGTGGCGGCATTCAGGCGCGTGTTCTCCGACATGTCCCACGTATAGGTCAGCATGGCAATCGGTTCGTGCATGTCACGCACACGCGAGTTGCGCAGCTTCCCGGCCTGGTAACCGACGTTGGGATTGTAGTAGTTGTTGCCGAAGAGCCGGTAGGCCTCATCGGTCGACGCCTGCTGTGCTCCGCGCTCCGAAGGCGATGCCAGCAGCGTGAAGCCCAGACGGTGGTTGCCGCGGAAAAGCTTCTCCACGGAGGCAAAGTAGGAGTAGGAGTTGTAGTAGACACCGTCGACGTAGCCGTTGCCGCCCTGACGCGTACCGGCCGAGAAGGCATACGACCAGCCGTTGTCGAGCTGTCCCGAACCGTAGGAGACCATCGCACGGAAGCGATAGAGCTGGGTACCGTTCGACACGCTTACGCGGAAGCCCTTGCGCATCTGCGAGGCTCGGGCATTGACGTTCGTCATGCCGCCGATGCCGCCGATACCGTAGTCGAGCGACTCCAGGCCCGCAACACCCTCCTGGTTGCGCGTGGCATCGTTCAGACCGCTCCACAGCGACCAGGGTCCGTAACCGGTCATGGCATCGTTGAAGCGAATGCCGTTGAGATAGATGTCCGAATACTGCGAATCGTAGCCGCGGACATTGAAACGCATCTCGCTGAAACGGTACGATGCAACCTCGTTGAACAGGTCGTCGGAAGCCGAAAGTGATGAAGGCAGAGCCTGCATGTCCGACACCGGAGAGTCCATGTCGTACTCCATGAAGACCGTCTCGTCGATCTCGCGGCTGTTCGACGGTACGAGAACCACCGAACGCATATCGTGGATGTATTCACCGCCCACGCGAACGACCAGTTCGAGCGGCTCGTAATCGGGCGTCGTGAAACGAAGCGTGTAGCGTCCGGCGGGAAGATTCTCAACCTCAAACTGCCCGTCTGCGTCGGTGCGGATCATCAGATTCAACGGCGCAACCTCCACCTGCACATCGTTCAGAGCCTCTCGCCCAAGGCGCGACACCACCTTGCCCCGGACCCCTCCGTCCTGCGCATAGGCCGCGAAGGTCCCGCCGACAAGCATCAGAAAAAGTAGAATTTTGAGTCTCATAGCACTCGTCTGGTTATGGGTTATTTTGCAATGTAAATGTATACGGGCAGGTGGTCGCTGAAGCCTCCCTGGAAGTCATTCCCCACGAACGCACGCAACGGATAACCCTTGTACTGCCCCTCCTTCTGGATCATGTACGGACGTCGGAAAATCCCGCCGTAGAATTTCGTGTCGCCAACGGGCTGGAGCCGCAGGGCTCCCGTGGAACCCGTTGCCAGATTCTCCGACACGATGATGTTGTCGAACAGATTCCACTCGTCACGATAGGCCAACGTGCCGTAACCGGCCTTGAAAACACCGATAAAGGGATTGAACATGTCGCCCTTGCCGACCTCCTCGAGGCGGCCCCGTGCACGCAATCCCTTGATGACGCTCTTGTCCGTGGCATCGTCGTTCAGGTCGCCCATCACCACAACCTTCGTCGCGGGATTGGCCGTCTGCACCGAGTCGATGATATGGCGCACCTGCTCGGCGGCAGCCAGCCGCTTCGCCTCCGAGGCGGACTTCCCGCCCAGACGCGACGGCCAGTGGCTCACCAGGAAGAAGAACGGCTCCCCGTCAATCGTACCCCACATCGTCACGAAATCGCGCGTCTTGAAGTCGGGCATCCCCGGCATGACGAACGGAATGGCAGCGCTGCCCTCCAGCTTCAGCACGTCAGGACGGTAATAAAAGCCCACGTCGATACCGCGTGCGTCGGGCGAATCGTAGTGGACAATCCGGTAGTTGCCGGCGGCAAGCTTCGGCTGCGCGATCACATCCTCCATCACCGAGCGGTTCTCAACCTCCGAAACGCCGATCACCACGGGAAAGTTCTGATCCGTAGCGGCAATGTCGAACAGCACACGCTCGAGATTCGACAACTTGCGCGTGTACTTCGCCGTATTCCAACGCTTCGGAGCGTCGGGCGTGAATTCATCGTCGAGAACGCCCGGATCGTTGATCGTGTCGAACAGGTTCTCGAAGTTGTAGAACACCACCTTGTAGGGCTTCTGCGCAAAACAGAACACCGCTATCAACGAGGCGAACAACGTGGTCAAAATGAGTCTCTTCATAACGTTCTGATGTTTAGATTCATCTTATGCATGGTGTTTCAGTATATGCCGCTCCACTGGGTCGTATCGAACCGATTCTTGACCTCGGACGATACTGCCGGAGACAAAGCCTGGAAAAACGTGAAGCCCGTCAGCTCCTCGACCTCCCGAACCGAGCAGGCGGCCTCGAGAATCGTCGTCCCGGCCCCCTGGGCATCGTTCGTAAAGACAAAGCCGATGGCCTTGACCTCGTCGGCCGAAAGCTCCCAAAGCTGCTTGTTGAGGTTGCCCGTCTGCTTGAGCAACACCTTCCAACAGTGCGTTGGGACCGTAATCGGACCGTTCGCATTGGCGATCGTCGCATCGGGATCCTGGAAGCAGGCGCCCGTCACGACGTAGAGCGTATCGTAACGCGTGCCGCTGGGCAGCGGACCCCAACCGCGCACCTTGCCCTCGAGCGTCGCCCAGACTCCCTGGTTCAGGCGGCTGTACTGCGGCATCATGTTCGTGGCATAGTAGGTCATGCGGTTGGTGTCGTAATTGTTGTAGCGTGTGGCCTGCGGCAGCATGTGGCCGCGGTCGTAACTCCCGGCATTGTAGCCCCGCGAGATGTTCTGCTGCCAGGAGGTGGGAATCTCAGGCTCCTGATCGTTGGGATCGTACCCGAAGGCATTCACCCGATCCAGTTTCGGATATTCGTACAACGCATAGAACACCGGGTAGGCGACCCATTGCGATACGCGCGTCTGCGTATCGTAACAAACCGTATAGTTGCGAACCTCGCCTCCGATGAAATAGCGGTTGCCAACGAGCGTCGTATGGTAGGTCTTATAGATAAAATCATCGCCCGTGCGGTAAGCCGGCAGCTCCCCCCATGCCCTGTCGTATTCGGCATGAGTGGTTGCGGGCATCTGCGTGAGGCGCAGCGTCGTGGCAGAACCTCCGGAGAACGTCACCGCAAGCTCCGCGACACGGTACGTATCCGTGGTATTGGCCTCCACATGAAGGGTCAGCGGCGTCCCGACCTTTCCGGAGGTCGACGTGACGGGCTGCGTCGCGTCGAACGAGCACCAGGCTGTCGTCTCGGGGTCAGAGACCAGCCGGGCCGTAAAACTTTGGCCAGGAATGCCCTGGGTAAGAACGCGGGTCGTTGTGGCGGTCCCTGCTACAATCGCGGATTCGAGCGTCGCCGAGGAACGTACATCCTCGGTCGTCTCGCTGCACGCAGCTATAAAAAGGGTTGCGAAAAGCATCAACATCCGCAGCAGGGTCCTTGGTCTGACGGGTACAAACACCATCCGTAAAAAGAAGATAAAAATTGAATCTACCGTGCTTTTTAGAAACCAAACTCTTGACAGGGTCACAAAAACCCCGTCAAGAGTGGTTGGTTTATAAGTCGGTTTCCTCGACTGTCAATTAGTTCGCCTTGAAGAAGCAGACTCCATATACAAGCGACGTAGCAGGACTCTTGTAGGAACGAAGCATATTCGACTGAGCTCCTGCAGTTCCGAGAATGTATACATTGCTTCCATTCGGATTGCTGATCTGAATGCCTCCTTTTTCATGATCGGAGAATGTCCATTCAGCACCCTCAGAGGTATCGGCAAGGCCCATGCGACGATTGGCATCGGCAAACACCTTGAGGTACTTATCGCCAGACTTGATATAATACGTATTCTCAGCACCCGCAACAGCCTCCAAAGTAATCATGGCAGCCTGATTGGTGGCTGACGGATCTGCCGTTAACTGCGAGGAAGCATACTCATAGCCCACCGTGATAAGATCCGAATTGCTCTTTTCGGGTGAGGAACCCGAAACCGCACCGGTCCATACATGATAAGAATAGGGAGCAAACGTCGTATCGGAGTATTTCTCCGAGAATCCCGACATGTAATAGGTACCAGCAACGAGATCAGCAACTTTGTCGATCATCGTATAACCAGCACCCGAGGCGGGAGCAGCCTGCGTCAGAGAAACCTCGTCAAGCACGGTGTCATCGGCAGCCTTCAGCTGAAGCGTAGCCTTGTAAGCAGCTTCCGAGGTGTTGTCACCCTTGGCCGATACCGTCACCTTCGTCTCTCCGGCCGTGTAGTCGTAGGAGAACATGTCGGCATTCTCGCCCGTGATGGCGAACGATACCGCTCCGGCGGCCTCGCTGGCCGTAAAGGCAAGCGTCTGTGCCTCGGGAGACGTGGCAGCGAAGGTCTTCGGGCTATCTGTGAACGAACCGCTGACAGAACCGGCAACCTCGGAAATAGCAGTCGCTACAATCGTGAGGTACTTGTTGCTGGAGACATTGACGAACCAACCCAGCACCTCTACCGTCTTGCCGTTGAACGAGGAGACGTTGAGATCTTCATTGGGATAGGAGATCGATCCCTGGTAGGTATCGTGGAAATCGAAAATAACATTATTGTACGAACCGTCAACAACAAGCTTTCCCGTCATTTTCACATACTGAACCTTCGGAGAGGTCATCATGCTCTCGATATTCTCGGATGTCACGGCCTCAGGAGTTCCGGGCGTATAGGTCGTCGAACCGGTCTTCGTCACCGTAGCGTTGGAGAACTGAAGCGCTCCGCCGAATTCCGAGACTTTACCCGATACCGTAACTACATCGCCAACGGCAACATCCTCCGATTTGTAGACAAGTATCGCACCCGTTGCATCCTGAATTACAAAACCTCTTTGGTAGGTTGCAACAACCGTGGCACCCTGCACCTCATAAAGACTCGTATCGGTGATCTGATCGATCGTAACCACCTTGGCTGTCTCGGGCTGCAACTCGGCTCCGTTTCCGCCAGCATAGAGCGTAAAGTCATCCATACGCAGCTGCTCAGCCTTCGCATCCTCAAAAGCGAAGGAGTCGAAACGGATCGAAATCTTGTCGGTCGTAACCGTGGCGGGAAGCTTGAACTCGGCGGTGCAGAGGTACCACGAACCCGTAGCAACCTGCTTTACCGTATACTCTACCGGAGCATAATCAAGTTCACCAGCAGCGACGGCGAGTTTCACCATCGAGGGTGTCATGGCGGTGAACGTCGGACCGCTGCCATAGGATGCCTGCACCTGTGCCGTAAAGGTAAAGGTGAAGGAGGTGTTCGAACCGATGTTGACGTTTTCAATATTCAGAACATTGGATGCCTTACCCATATAGGTGTACGGAGCATCCGAAACCACACCGCGCTCGTCGTCGGCAGGAGCATAGTTCTTACCGCTGTTGCTTACGGTAGTTCCCGAACCGCTGTAAGTTACGTCCGACTGGTCAAGCGAGCCCTTGCGCGACCAGCCCGTAAACTGGTCCGTGTAGGGCCAATAGTTACCATTTTTATCGACATCCTCGCCGCAGTTCTCGATATAGAGTGCGTCCGAGGGGGCAATGCCTCCGGCATTCTGCTTGATAACGATCGTAGCCTTCGCCTCCATCGGAATGCCTTCGATCGATCCCGAAGTGGCCAGCGTCGCCGTGATTTCACGGTCTACCGTCGTGGCTTCGGCCGAGAAGGTCAGCTTCGTGGTCCCCTTGTTGCCCGAAACAACGCTCGGCGTACACCACGTGGCCGAAGCATCGCTGAACGTCAGCGTCCACGATCCCGTCGAAACGACTTCGATCTCACTGGTTGTACCACCTTCATAATCAAGAGCAACCGAAGTCGATTTTTCACCGTTAACAGTGATGGAAGGAATTCCCCCCCCCCTCATTCGGATCATCATCGTTGTTACATCCCGTAAAGGCCCCGAGTGCCATTACCGAGAAAAGTAACGTTTTCCAAAAATTCACGGCTTTCATACGTAATTAATTAATAAATTTATTAAATGTGTTTGATAATCAAACAATTTATCCGCAATCCCCGTCAAATATATAAATTATTTCGCTTACGAGGCAAATGGGTTACAAATATATGGTTATTTTTGAGATTAGCAAAGGGTTTTGCATAAATCTTTACACTTTTGTAACCAGATTTTCATATCTCGGGATCCTCACGCCGATCAGTCCATTTGTGTTCTAAAATGCCGCAGGAAATCACAATCCGCTCGGCAATCGCATCAATTCACTATGAATCAGCGAATTCGGTCAGCGGCACGCACCATCAGTTCATCGCGGAAGATCGCACGGACAGCCAGGTACATGAAAAACAGGCTGACAAGCGGCAGGGCAATGGCTGGCTTGAGTCCCTTGAGGCACTCCACGTCGGCGAAAGCCCGCGAACAGAGGTAATAGTAGATTCCCTCCATAATCACGGAGCCCAACAGCAGCACCATCTCCACCACACACAGGCGGATCTGCAGCATACGGCGGCGATAGAGGAAGATCGTCACCAGCGGAAGCAGGCACGATGCCACGAGCAGCAGTCCCATGTAGACGGTCGGCTGGACCGCCGTACCGTCGAGCGTCTGCAGCGAGAAGGCGCAGAGTCTGTAGTCGACCGAATCGGCGAAAAACCACGCCAGCGGCGCAAAAAGGGTCACGCCCACAAATATCGTGACCACCAGCAGATAAAGAGTTTGAATGCGTTGTATCATAATTTCAGAGCGTTTTGTCGATCAGGTATTTGTTGCGGTCCGACGAACCGCGGTTGATGAGTTCGCCCAGGAATCCCGCCAGGAAGAGCTGCACGCCGAGGATCACGGCAAGGATAGCCAGATAGAAAAGCGGCTGGTCCGTAACGGCCCGCAGCGGAAGTCCGTGGGCCTGCTTCCAGAGCTTCCCGGCAATGACCCATACGGTCGTGCCTCCGCCCAGAAGGAACATCACCGTGCCCAGTCCCCCGAAGAAGTACATCGGAGAGCGTCCGAAATGCGTCATGAAGAGCACCGTGATCAGATCGAGGTACCCCTTGACCGTGCGTTCGAGTCCGAATTTCGAATGCCCGTACTTGCGCGCATGATGATCCACGATCTTCTCCCCAATACGGCCGAACCCGGCCTTCTTGGCAAGGATCGGAATGAACCGGTGCATCTCTCCGTAGACCTCGATCGACTTCACAACCTTGCGCCGATAGGCCTTCAGCCCGCAGTTGAAGTCGTGGAGCCTGATCCCCGACACGCACCGCGCCGTCCAGTTGAAGAATTTGCTCGGCCACCGTTTGCCGATCGGATCGTGGCGTTTCTTTTTCCACCCCGAGACCAGGTCATAGCCCTCGTCGAGCACCATACGCCGCATGGCCGGAATCTCGTCAGGAGAGTCCTGCAGATCGGCGTCCATCGTGAAGACAACTTCGCCCTCGGCAGCGGCAAAACCGCAGTAGAGAGCCGCCGACTTGCCGTAGTTGCACGTGAATCCGATGGCCCGGATCGCCGGATACTGCGGCTTCAGTCGCTCGATGGTCGCCCACGAGTCGTCCGAAGACCCGTCGTCGACCAGGATGATTTCATAGCTCAGCCCCTCGGTGCGGGCCACACGGTCGATCCACGCCACCAGCTCGGGCAGCGACTCCGCCTCGTTGTAAAGCGGTACGACGACCGATATGTCAAGTTGCGGACGTTCCATCGTCATTCGCGGTTGTCGGTCATGAACAGATTCGGCTCCCGACGCGTGAAGGCCGCAATAAACAGGCCGAAAAAGGCTCCCTTGAACGCAGCACCGATCATCGATCCGAGAATCAGCCACAGCGGAGAGTGGAGCCAGTGCAGGATCAGATCCAGCTGGTCCGAAGTATAGAATCCCGTGCTTTCGAGCATCGAGATCGAGGAATTCATCATTGCATCGTACTTCGCGGCAAAGAGCCAGTTGGCCGCAACGCTCATGAAGGCCCCCTCAAGGAATCCCGCGCAGAGCATCACGGCAACCATGAATCCCAGGCAACGGCCGTATCCGTACCCCTCGCGGTCGGTGGCATACGCGGCAACCCGACGCTTCATGCACCACGTCAGCAGCAACACGAAGAGAATCAGCGACAGCAACGACAGCAGAGCGTGCTGCGTATAAAATCCGACGATGTCGAAAACAATGGCCAGCAATGCCATGTACACACCGCACGAGGCGGCATCATTCCAGAAGTTCGATTTGTTCATTGTATTTCGTTGATGTTTGTTTTTCGTCCGAAAAGAGATCCCCGTATTACAACAGCTCCCCTTTGCCCTCGCGCAGTATCTCCGGTTCGCCGTCCGTCAGGTCAACGACCGTCGTCGGTACGTTGTCCCCGATACCCCCGTCGATCACCAGCTCCACCTCGCGGCCGTAGCGTTCGTCGATCAGTTCGGGATCCGTCGTGTATTCGATCACCTCGTCGTCGTCCTTGACCGAGGCCGTGACCATCGGGCACCCCAGCGCCTCGACAACGGCCCGCGCCACACCGTTCGACGGAATGCGCACGCCGATCGTCCGACGTCGCGCAAGAGTCTTCTCGGGAACGCGCGACGACGCGGGCAGCACAAAGGTAAAGGGGCCCGGAAGGTTGCGCTTCAGAATCCGGAAGGCGGCATTGTCAACCCGGCAATACTCGGCGATCTGGGAGATGCTGGAGAAGACCAGCGTGACATCGCCGGCCGACTTGCCCCGCAGCCGGAGCAGCCGCTCGATAGCCCGCGGGGCATGCAGCGAACAGCCGAAGGCATAGACACTGTCGGTGGGATAGATCACCACACCATCCCGCTCGAGGATGGCCACAACCTTCGACAACTCCTTCTCCGAAGGATTTTGAGCATAGATCTTTGTCAGCATGGATCTTCGTCGTTTGGCATTTCACTTGATCTTGCGCCGGTTCAGTTCGGCACTGTAGGCCCGGGCATTGACATTGTGCTCGCGCAGCGTGCGGGCAAAGTTATGGTAGCCGTCGAACGTAGGACGTGCGCAGAAGAAGAGGTAGTCGTGCTCCTCGAAATTCAGCACGGCATCGATGGCATTCTTCCCCGGCATGCAGATCGGTGACGGCGGAAGCCCCTTGTTGACATACGTATTGTAGGGCGACGGGTACTTCAGGTGCCGGTAGAGGATGCGACGCAGGCCGAAATCCTGCATGGCGTACTTGACCGTCGGATCGGCCTGCAGCGGAATACCCCGGCGCAGGCGGTTGACATAGACCCCCGCAATGCGCGGCATCTCGTCGCTCTGGCGCGTCTCCTCATAGACAATCGAGGCGAGGGTCATCACCTCGAGGCGGCTCAGTCCGCTGCGCCGGCGTTTGTCGTCGCGCGTACCGTCCCAGAAGCGGTCATACTCCCGCTTCATGCGCCGGACAAACTCCTCGGGCGTCACGGTCCAATAGAATTCGTAGGTATCGGGAATGAACATCGAGAAGAGCGTCACGCTGTCGAAGCCCACTTCACGGGCCAGATCCTTCGACGTGAAGGCCTGCATGAAGGCCGTGGAGTCGGCATCGAGCTGTCGGGAGAGCTTCTGCGCCAGCTGCGCCGGGATGCGCACGTTGTTGATCGTCACGCGCACGGGCGTTTGCATCCCGAGCTTGAGCATCCGCACCACCTCGATGACGCTCATTCCCGGCTTGAGTACATAATGTCCCGGCTTGAAGGTATCCGCGAGGTCGAGGCGTCGGGCATAGGTCCGGAAGGCCGCATGGTGGCGGATGCGCGGCATCAGCGAGTCGGTCAGCGCCGCATAGGAAGCCCGCGAACTCACATAGAGATCCGACTCCGCAGCCACGGCCGAGCCCTTGAACTGCACGAAGAGCGCAACAGCTGCGGCAACACCCAGCACAACCACCGCCAGAGCGATGTAGAGCAACGATTTTTTACGCATTCGGCGTTTTTTTTTGCAAAGATACAAAAAATTCCTACTTTTGCACCCGGGTGAGTCTTATACGACCAGCTCCTGCAGAATCCCCCAGGCGAGGAATCGAGCAAGGGTATGCGGTTGTAGCGGTGCGATATAA